>NZ_JAGPYK010000096.1 GCF_018070045.1 Micromonospora sp. U21 | reverse complement strand
TGGTCCGGCGTTACCAACGCACGACAGGACGCACGGTCACCTCGGACGGCGCGGTCGTCACACTCATCACCGGCTGACACCACGTCCTGGTACGGCGGCAACCGCGCGTCGGCACGACCGGGCGCCGACTTGATCCGTAGTGGTGACACTGCGTAGCGCGCGGTCGGCGGCATGAGCGTGCACCTGATCTCGGCGGGCAAGGCTCGTACGATGATCAGCTACGCTGCGACAGCATGGGACATGTCCTCGCCCGGCTGGCCGGCTACGAATTAGCGCTGACACCGCACTGGCCGTACATGTTCGAGCGACACCAGGCCGGCTCGGACGCCGTTCGGGTCACTCGCTGGACTCCCTCCGGTCCCGTACAGGTGGTAATCAATCCCCATCAACTCACCGACGGTGGAGACGTCGTGGACGTTGCAGTTGGGCCGAGCCATCCCTGCTGGTTCGTCGAGACGTCTGCCTTCCGTCTGCACT
>NZ_JAGPYK010000095.1 GCF_018070045.1 Micromonospora sp. U21 | reverse complement strand
CGGACCCTGGTCCTGAACGTCGACGGCTGGACAGGTCACCTGCCGGGCCAGCACATCGACCTCCGGCTGACGGCTCCCGACGGCTACACGGCATACCGCAGCTACTCGATCTCATCCGCCCCAGGGCCCGACCGCCTCGAGGTGACTGCGGGCCGACCGGGTTCGTCGAGACCGTGGCCGACCTCCTCGTCGACATCGGCCACGACCCCGCGAACATCCGCACCGAACGCTTCGGACCCACCCACCGGAGGATGACCATGTCGAGCACCAACGTCACAGCAGACGACGCACCCTGGGTGGACGGTAACGCCCTCGCCGGACCACTCGGCGAGATCATCGGAACCGACCCCACCGTTGCCGAACTCACCTGCGCCGGCTGCCGCACGACCCGCCCGCTGGCCGCGATGCGCGTGTTCGACCGAGCACCCGGCCTCGTCGCCCGATGCCCCGACTGCGAGGACGTCGTCATGCGCGTGGTACGCACAACCG
>NZ_JAGPYK010000094.1 GCF_018070045.1 Micromonospora sp. U21 | reverse complement strand
GATTTCGTCGCCGAGGATGAAGACGCGCCGCGGGTCGGGCAGCTGCGGGATGGCAGCGACGAACCAGATCGGACCTGCGGCGAAGTCCAGGCGCAACGCGACGGGCACGTCGACCGAATGCGCTGGCGCGGCGATGCTGCCGTCCGTCCGCCGGCTCGGCCCGATCTGGAACTGCTCCCAGCGGAAGGCCGTGCCGCGAACCCTCGACCCGAGAAGTGGAGCCCAGGGGCTCTGGCCGTTGACGTCCGGGCCGACCCGCTCCGGGCCGGATTCGCCGAGGATGAGGTGATGTCCGATCGGCTCGTGGAAGACCTCGATGCCATAGGGATAGAACGTGTTGGTCCAGGTCACGGTTACGGGACCGAGGTCGGTGCCGAGCTGGACGCCCATGACGGCGTGATGCCAGTCGCCGTGGTCCCATGACGCGGTTTCCGGGCCGAAGTTGTAGACATCCCAGTAGTCGACCGACGTCAGGCGCCGTCCGAGCAGGTCGCGCAACTTACCCTCGAAACGGCCACGCAGATCGTCGGCCTCGCGTACCTCTTCCACCTACCGATCATCGGTGGTCAT
>NZ_JAGPYK010000093.1 GCF_018070045.1 Micromonospora sp. U21 | reverse complement strand
TCGTCATGCGCGTGGTACGCACAACCGGCCGGGTCCTGGTCGACCTGCGCGGATCGCTCGTCGTCAGCCTCCCGGTACCGACTGCCTGAACGCCAAGAATCCGGTCAGCCGCGGCGAACCCGCATGACGCCAACGTCTCCGACGCCGGTTACGCAAAGTCCGAGGCGCGATAGTCCTGCCACTTCACCCGACCTGACTGGGCACTACCAGGTCGCTGACCAGACGCGAGACTCAGGAGACAACATGGCGGCCAACGCCGAAAATATGATCACGTTGACCATCGCCGAGCATGATGTGGGTAACTCGAACCTGCCCGGAGCCACCACCCCCGACGCACAAGACCTCGTCATCACCAACAACAGCGCGCTGGGCATCTACGAGGCCACGATAGGGGGCCGGACAGCCGCTGGGCTCGTCTACAGCAAGGTCGGGAACCGCGTCGTACTGCTGGCGACATCCGTGCTCCCCGAGTTCCGAGGACAGGGGATAGCCGCCAAACTCATCGGCGGCGTCCTCGACGAACTGCGCACGCAAGGAAAGACCGCCACCGTCACATGCCCGTTCGCGACAGCATTCGTCAATGCTCACCCGGACTACGCCGACGTTCTAGACCCCGCATTCCCCCGGTCGCCCACAACCGGACACGGGCATTGAACACACGTCGTCGCGCCTGAACG
>NZ_JAGPYK010000092.1 GCF_018070045.1 Micromonospora sp. U21 | reverse complement strand
AACCTACCCACGACCGGGCAGATGACGGTGATCTTCTTCCCGCTCTCGCGGATCTCGTCCAACACGCGAGCGACGAGCTCCGTGGCCACCCGATTGTGTCGGTAGGCCGGGTCGACCCAGGTCGTTAGCAGCACGACACGGCCACCCACGAACCGGTACTGGAGCTCGGCGATCGCTTCGGCGCCGAGGGCGGCGATCCAGCGACCGCGCTCCACGTCGTTGATGACATCGAGCTCCCAGCTGGATTCCACTTCGCTGAGACTTGTCTCGTTCAGAGCAGCGATGACCGCCGCGTTGTTCTCTTCCCGGGTGGCCGCCTCGGCCTCGAGATCGATCGTCATTTCACACATTCCGTCGAAGGAGCTAACAGGTGGGTTCAGGACAAACGGGGATTACCCGGGGTTACACCGTCGTCCAGGACACGTCGGATCAACTCGGTGGCGATGCCCTGTTTGCGGAACTCGGGGAACGAACTCGGGGAACACCGAGCCCGGCGGACACGTACTCGGGCAGCACCCGCAGGTCGGCCACCTCGAGGAGCACGCGCCTCGACGGCCCGATCCATCGATCAAGTCCACAGCGCATCGCGGTACTCGTCGCCCGCGCCCACCTAGCCTTCATGCGATGTACCTGGCCGTTGGGGACGCCTGAACCTTCTCAGCGGTCGGCGTTCAGGCGCGACGACGTGTGTTCAATGCCCGTGTCCGGTTGTGGGCGACCGGGGGAATGCGGGGTCTAGAACGTCGGCGTAGTCCGGGTGAGCATTGACGAATGCTGTC
>NZ_JAGPYK010000091.1 GCF_018070045.1 Micromonospora sp. U21 | reverse complement strand
CCGCAGCCAGACCAGGACCGCCTCCGCCGACGGGACAAGCCGCCGCCGCATCACCTGCCCGGTCACCGTGTCCAGAGCGCAGGCCACGATCGACCGCGCGTGCACGTCCAGACCAACACTCGTACGCACCGGGGCCTCCCGCAAATGTCGGCGCCACCGACAGGGCCCACTCCTCGTCGGCAATCCACGTCAGGCTGCGAATGAGGCCCCGGCCCGGTCAACCGGGCTGCTCATACCGTCTAGGGATCCGCGCCTCCTCGCTGGTGGGCTGACCACCGCGGAGCAGGTGCAGCAGCGGGCGCCTTCCCGCTCTGCGGCGAGGCGTAGACCCCCGGCGCGCTCACAGGACGCTGGACGGTCGTGGCCTCGCCGGGCACCGAAAGTCCGTGACGGTCTTCAACGCCATCCCAGGCGTGGCCACGCAGCAGCTGACCGGGCTGCGCGGGGCGGACGTGGCGCGGCACCCGGTGCTGTGGACCTCCGCCGACGAGGTGCTGCGGACGGCCACGATCGACGCGGCCACCGGCACGTTCACCGTGCCGGCGCGGAGCGTCGCGGTCTCGTACTGCAGTAGTACGGCAGTGGCCGGCCCCCTCACGCGGTGACGCGGAAGGAGGCCGGCTCGTCTCTCCTGGCGGCGGTCCTCCGGCCCGCCGGGTCCGATCCGGTTGGACCGTTCTCGGGCGGGCCGGAGGGGGTTGCCTCAGCCGATGCCGTCAACGGTTCGGCTGTTCACTGCGCTGTCGGTCAGGCGTGGCAGTCTTTGACGTTGACGCAGTTCTTGGGGTCGTTGTCGGTGACGGTGGACTTGTCGTCGAGTTCGACCTTGCCGTCGTTGTTGAAGATGCCGCCGGCGATCTTGCGGTGGTGGTCG
>NZ_JAGPYK010000090.1 GCF_018070045.1 Micromonospora sp. U21 | reverse complement strand
AAGACGGGCTCTTGGTAAGCAGACGGTTCCTACACCCTGCTGCCCCAAGAGCCCGCCTTGACATTGAACCCTGCCCGGCCTGCCGCCAGCCAGCGGCCCCATGCCGTCTGTGCATGTGGCTGCGCAACCCGCCGGCGCCGCTACCCTTCCGACACCACCGACGCCGAATGGGAGATCCTCGAACCCCTGCTCAGCACTCCGGCCTGCCGTCGCCCCGGCGGCGGACGCCCGGAAAAACACCACCGCCGGGCGATCATCGACGCAATCTTCTATCTGGTCGATAACGGCATCAAATGGCGCGCCATGCCGGCCGACTTCCCGCCCTGGCGAACCATCTACGGCTTCCTCGCCCGCTGGCACGACGACCTGACCGCGCTCACCCTCACCGACCGACTACGCGAACAGATCCGCCACGCAACCGGCCGCACCTCGACCCCGACCGCCGGCTGCATCGACTCGCAGTCCGTCCATGAGTCCGCCGAGGCCACCGTCAGCCGCGACACCAGCGGCTACGACCCACACAAGCGAGTCAACGGCCGCAAGCGCCACATCGCCGTCGACACTCTCGGGCTGCTCATCGCCGTCCACGTCACCCCCGCCAACGTCCAGGACCGCGACGGCGCCCGCCCCGTCGTCCACCAAGCCGCCCTGCACGGCGTCCAGCACATCTGGGCCGACAACGGCTACCACGCAGACCTGCTCAGATGGGCCACCAACATCAACGTCACCATCGAAATCGTGCCCCGACCGACCCGCAAAGGCTTCCACGTCCTGCCCCGCCGCTGGGTCGTTGAACGCACCTTCGCCTGGCTCACCCGCCGACGCCGCTGCGCCCGCGACTACGAACGCCTACCCGAACACCACGAAACCATCACCTACTGGGCAGCGATCCTCCAGATGACCCGCCGCCACGCCCGTACCACAACCGCC
>NZ_JAGPYK010000009.1 GCF_018070045.1 Micromonospora sp. U21 | reverse complement strand
TGGTGTCGTCGATCTTCACGTACAGTGCGGTCAAGAGGGTATCCAGGTCTTGCGTCACAACATGATCTTGGATGCCCTCTCTTCATGCCCAGACATCGACCCCTGACTTCGGAACTACTCGTCTAGGGTCGACGCGTGACGACCGATCCGCTGCTGCTGATGGGCGAGGTGGACGACGCCACCAGTCGACTCCTGCGTACCGCGGCCTCCTTCGACGGCGCGGGCCTGGCTGCCGCGTCGCTGCTGCCGGGCTGGACGCGCGGCCACGTGCTGGCGCATTTGGCGCGCAACGCCGACGGCTTCGTCAACCTGCTCACCGCGGCCCGCACCGGCGAGCCGCTGCCGATGTACGCCTCGCCGGAGGCCCGCGCGTCGGACATCGAGGCCGGCGCGGGCCGGCCAGCGGCCGAGCATCTGGACGACCTGCGGCGTAGCGCGGACCGGTTCACCGAGGCGGTCGCGGCCATGCCGGTCGAGGCGTGGGCGGCGACGGTGCAGACCCGCCGGGGCCCGTGGCCCGCGGCGCTGCTCGTCTGGGGCCGGTTGCGTGAGATCGAGGTGCACCACCTCGACCTGGCCGCCGACTACCGGCCCGGCGACTGGTCGGAGGCGTTCGCCCACCGGCTGCTGCACGAGGTGGCCGCGCACCACGGCGACCGGCCGGAATCGCCGTCGATGGTGCTGCGCTTCGACGGCAGCCGACACGAGCTGGTGATCGGGGAGCCCGCGGACGCACCGGTCATCGCCGGTCCGGCCCCCGAACTCGCCGCCTGGCTGATCGGCCGGGACGGCGGTGGCTCGCTCGCCGTCACTCCCGACGGCCCCCTGCCTACTCCACCGGAATGGATATAGACACCTCATGACTTACAGCGGAGACGTCACCCCCGGCGACGCGCCGGCGGTGCGGGAGCTGAGCGGGCTCACCATCAGCAAGCTGTCGGTGGGCCCGATGGACAACAACGCCTACCTGCTGCGCTGCACGGCCACCGGCGAGCAGGTGCTGATCGACGCCGCCAACGAGGCGCCCCGCCTGCTGGACCTGATCGGCGACGGCGGGCTGACCGCCGTGGTGACCACCCACCAGCACATGGACCACTGGGTGGCGCTGGAGGAGGTCGTCGCCAAGACCGGCGCCCGGCCGCTGGTGCACGCCGACGACGCGGCCGGGCTGCCGGTCGAGGCGGAGCGGCTCGCCGACGGCGACACCGTGCCGGTCGGCGACTGCGCGCTGGAGGTCATCCACATCAAGGGGCACACCCCGGGCTCGATCGCGCTGCTCTACCGCGACCCGGCCGGCACCCCGCACCTCTTCACCGGTGACAGCCTCTTTCCAGGCGGCGTGGGCAACACGGACCAGGACCCGGAGCGCTTCGCCGCGCTGATCGACGACGTCGAGCACAAGCTGTTCGACCGGCTGCCGGACGAGACCTGGTTCTATCCCGGTCACGGCAAGGACAGCACGCTCGGCGCGGAACGGCCGGCCCTGCCCCAGTGGCGCGCCCGCGGCTGGTGACCCGGGCGGGGCCGGCCCCCCGGCCGGCCCCGCACCACCCACCCGACCGCTCGGGCGCACCCCCGCACCCGCCGTCGGGCCGAACCGGTCAGGGCGTCGGCGCCCCGGTGACCGCGCGCAGCCGGCGCCGGGTGCCCAGCAGCACCACGGCGGCCAGCACCAGCCCGACCCCCATGGTGACCAGCAACGGGCTGGACTCTCCCGGCAGCAGCCCGGCCAGTGAGCGGGACGCGGTGCCCAGCACCAGGTAGAGACCGGCCCAGGCCGCCGCGCCGAGCGCCGCGCAGCCGAGGAACCGCCGGTACGACATCCGCAGCCCGCCGGCGGCCAGCGGTAGCAGCGCGTTGAACACCGGCAGGAACGGCGCGACCACCACCATCCGGCCCCCACCACGACGCAGCAGCCCCTCCGCCGCCGTCCAGCGCGCCTCGCCGATCCAGTCGCCGACCCGACTGCGCCGCAGCCGCTCCCCGTACCGGCGACCGACCAGGAAGCTCAACGACCAACCGGCCAGGCAGCCGACCAGCACCGCGGTGAAGGTGGCGAGCCCGGTGGCCGGGCGGCCCACCCCGACCGCGGCCAGGATCGCCACGTCACCGGGGACCAGGACACCCAGCAGCGGTACGGCGTCGAAGAGCATGACCAGCCCGAGCGTGCCCATCAGCAGAAGGATGGGCAGTTCCCCGACCTGAGCCAGCCATTGCGTCATGCCCCGTACGCTATGACCACCGCACCACCGTGGACATCCGGTCGCATCCCCCACCGACCCCTGGTATCCGCCTCGGGGTCGCCCCTGAGACGGCCCCCGGCCTCAGGCGGGTCGCAGCACCTGCACCCGGCGCAACGACGAGTCGACCGAGGGTTCGGTGGTGGGCACCGGATAGTCGGCCAGCACCGTCAAGCGGTCCGCCGGCAGGTGCCCCCGGCCGGGATCGCCGACCAGCACCTCGGCCCCGCGGGCGGCGGCCCGCTGGAGGAACGGCAGCATCCGGTCGGCCATGGCGCGGCTGTAGAAGACGTCCCCGGCGACGACCAGGTCCGCCTCGGTGTCGGCGCTGTCGAGCAGGTCATCCCCCGTGGCGGCGATGGCGACCCGGTTGGCCCGCGCGTTGACGGTGACGGCGGCGACGGCGTACGGGTCGATGTCGTTGGCGACCACCTTCGCCGCGCCGGCCAGCGCGGCGGCGATGGCCACCAGCCCCGAACCGGCGGCGAGGTCGAGCACCCGCTGGCCGGCCACCAGCTCCGGATTGTCCAGCAGGTGGCGGGCCAGGGCCTGACCCCCGGCCCAGGCGGAGGCCCAGTACGGTGGCGGCAGGGCGTGCCCGACGGCCGCCTCCATCCGGGCCCACCAGACGATCGCGTCCTCGGCCAGGTGCAGCCGCACCTCCGGCACGAACGGGGTAGGCACCAGCCGGAGCCGGTCCAGGCCGCCGCCGGGCGCGTCGATCTCGCGCTCCAGCTCGGACAGCGCGGCGGCTGCGGCACCCCTCATCGGCGCAAGCATGCCGCAGCGGAGGGCTGGCGGGGCGGGTTTCACGTGCCGGCGCGCAGAGTTCACCCGACTTCACTCGAAGACCTACGGCACTTCGGCCGGCGGATCCGCGTTTCGCCCGTTACTGTCGGACAGGTACGGGCGATCATCGGCCACAGGCCGAGGGTCAGCCGCTTTGAACAGGGAGAGATGCATGGCAACCGGCACGGTTAAGTGGTTCAACTCGGAAAAGGGCTTCGGTTTCATCGAGCAGGACGGTGGAGGGCCGGACGTGTTCGTCCACTACTCCGCCATCGCCTCGAGCGGCTACCGGGAGCTCAACGAGGGCCAGAAGGTCGAGTTCGAGGTGACCCAGGGGCAGAAGGGTCCGCAGGCGGACAACGTCCGCCCGATGTAGCTCCGTGCCGGTAGCGGCGGCCGGTCTCCGGCCGCCGCTGCAGCGCACTCAAGACGCCGCCGGGGCGGCGGGCAGGTCCCGCCGCCGCCGGAGCGGCCCGATCAACAGAATCAACGGGGTGAGCGCCAACCAGGCGGTCATCACCATGATCGCGGTCCCGACGCCGTAGCGCACGCCGATGGCACCGGCCAGCACAGCCGCCAGCGGAATGATGCCGAAGTTGAGCAGCTGCATGCTCACGGTCACCCGGCCAAGCAGGTGGTGCGGGGTGTACGTCTGTCGGAAGCTGCCCTTGACCACGTTGCCGATGGCCACACCGAGGCCGATCAGCACCCCGCCAAGGGCCGGCCAGACCAGCCCGACACCGGGCGCGGCCAGCGGGATGAGCAGCGCGGGCGGCCCGGTGAGGGCCGCCCCGAGCAGCAGGGCCCGCGCGGTGCCGCAGCGCCGGGCCAGCGCGGTGGCCAGCAGCGCGCCCACGATCCCCCCGGCGCTCATCACCGCGATCAGGACGCCCACCAGGCCCGGCGCGAGCCGCAGTTCGCGGACCAGGAAGACCACGAGGACGGCCTGGTAGCCGGTCAGCCCGATGTTGCTGGCCGCGCCGAAGACCGTCAGCACCCGCAGGTACGGGTCGCGGACGACGAAGCGCAGCCCCTCGGCGATGTCCCGGCGCAGCGACCGGGACTCCTCAATCCGGCGGGCGTGCGGCTCGACGGTGCGGATCCGCAGCAGGAAGACCGCGGAGAGCAGGAAGGTCAGCGCGTCCAGCAGCAGCGCGGCGACCGCTCCGGTGAGCTGGGCGATCAGGCCCGCGAGCCCGGGCCCGACGACGTAGCTCACGGTCTGGGTGGCGTGCAGCTTGGCGTTGCCCTCCGGCAGCTGATCGGCTCGGAGCAGCACCGGCAGGTACACCTGGTTGGCGGTCTCGAAGAAGACCCGCGCGGTGCCGGCGCCGAGCGCGACCAGCAGCAGGTGCCAGACGGTGAGCCGGTCCAGAGCCGCGGCCAGCGGCACGCTGAGGAAGGCCACCGCGCAGAGCAGGTCGCAGGCGACCATCACCGGCCGGCGCGGCAGCCGGTCGACCCACGCGCCGGCCGGCAGGCCGATCAGCAGCCACGGCAGCCAGGCGGCGGCGGTGAGCACCGCCACCTGGAAGGTGCCGGCGTCGAGCACCGCCACCGCGACCAGCGGCAGCGCGACCGTGGTGACGTTGCTGCCGACGCTGCTGACCGCCTGGCCGGCCCAGAGCAGCCGGAAGTCCCGGTGCCGCAGCAGCCCGCCGGCGGGCCGAGCCAGGCTCGGGTCGACGCGGGTGGCCGCGGTCACGGCCGGGCCGGAATGCCGTGGACGAACACGAAGACCGGCTGGCGTTCGCGGCCGTCGTCGGGCGCCTCCCGGTCCGCCCAGCGGGCCAGCAGGTCGATCATTTCGCGGCTCAGCTCGGCCAACTCGTCGGGCGTGAGGTGCAGCCAGCGGTCGGTGGAGAACGGCGCGTCGTCCCAGGCGGCCTGCGCTGGCTCGTCGGCGGCGTGCCAGGCCCGGGCCAGGGTGACGTGCCGGTCCAGGTTGAGCGACGTGGCGGCGTCGAAGACCGCCCGGGCGCCCGGGTCGGCGTCGAAGTCGGTGGTGGACCAGCTGATCCCCCGGGACACCAGCCGCCACCACCGCTCGCGCCGGTCCCGGGCCAGCTCGGGGGCCTCGGTGACCAGCTCGGCGGCGCCGAGCACCTTGAGGTGGTGGCTGACGTTCGCGGGCGCCTGGTCGGTGCGCTCGGCGAGCGCGCCGACGGTCGAGGGGCCGTACACCTTGAGCACGTCCATCAGCCGGCGGCGCAGCGGGTGGGCCATGGCGGCCAGCACCCGCGAGTCGGTGACCTGGCGTACGTCGGGGCTCTCCATGCCACCCAGCCTGCCATCCACAACAGCAGTTACGCAACATCTATTGCGTAACTACCGTTGCGGATCAGGCGCGGCCGGCCCGGTGGCTCAGGCGGCCAGCCGGCGGGCCAACTCGTCGGCGACCTGCTTGGCCATGGTGGGCGGGATGGCGGCGGCGATCTTCTCCGGGGTCAGGCCGGCCAGCACGCCCGCGATGATCGCCTGCTCGTCGGTGACGTCTTTGCCGGCGAGTTGCGCCACCATGGCGGCGGTGCGGTTCAGCACCCGGTACGCCTCGTCGGTGCCGGGGCCGTTCTGCAGGTCCCACGTCCAGATCTTGCGCACGTCGTCGTCGGTCAGTGGCATGTCGTCCTCCAGGAGTCCAGTGGTGGTCAGGTAACGGCGGAACAGGGGCGTCTGGTCGCGGCCGGCCTTGATGGCGTCACGAAAGAAGCTGAAGTGGGTGTGCCAGCGGTGCGAGCTGTCGCCGCTGGTGCGCTTGCCGAGCCGGTCCCACCGCCGTACGGCGCTTCCGTCGGGGCTGTAGATGATCTCGCGGATGTCCCGCGTGTCGGCCGCGTTCGCGACGCACTGCCCCACGCACCAGAGCGAGAAGCTGGACAGGGTGTGCGTCCGGCCACCGGCGCGGACCTCGAAGCCGCCGACGTCCAACGCGGCCGCGTCCAGGGTCAGACCGGCCCGGTCCCGGGGTGACTCCACCACCGAGTAGTCGTTGGTGACCACCCGGTCCGATCCGCAGTGGTAGCCGCCCCGGTGCGCCGGATCGCCGACGATGCCGACCTCCGCCGGCTCCAGATCGTCCGGTCCGGGTGCGTTGTCGAGGTGGGTCAGCAGCAGGGTGCGCACGGCCAACAAGTTCGCCGGGGCCCGGGTCATGGGGTCCCCCTTTCCGATGGGCGGGGGCCGGGCACGACGTCACACCGCGTACGCGGTGCGGGGCTACGGACGAGCCCGGCCTACTGGTGCACAGCGCCGGGCGTTGACCCAACGATAGCCCGCATCAACCGCTAATGCCCAGCTCAGAGGGGATCTGTTCACCGTGGAGATCGTTAGGAGCCAGAGTGGACGGTCGGTAACCGCAGCGCCGAGGGGTACGTGGGGTCGTGCAGAACCTGCCGCCACCCGGCACGCAGAGTCACAGCCGTACCGAGGGGTTCGCCGGTACCCGGGTTGCGCGCCCAGCGGGGATGGGCGCCACCGGCGACCTGCACCCGCAGACGGTGCCCGGCGGCGAACCGGTACGCCGTCGGCCAGAGCGGCACCGGGACCCGGTGCACCCCGGACGGATCAGCCGGGAACCGCCCGGGCGCGACCCGGACCAGCCCGTCGCACACGTTCCACGAACGACCACGACGGTCCACATCACACAGTCGGACGAACACGTCCAGGTGCGCGAGTTCACTGCGGACGTGGATCTCGGCGTGCACCGGGCCGATCACCTCGATCGGCCGGGCCAGCGGGGCGCTGGTGTACGTCAGCACGTCGGGGCGGGCCTCGACGCTCCGGTTGTCCACCGGGCCGGCCCGCTGCGCCACCAGCAGTGGCCCGCCGAGCGACGGGGTGGGGTCGGCCGGGTCGTACCGGAACTCGTCCGCCGGCGAGGGGACCGGCGGGCGCACCGCCAGCTCGCCACCCGGATGCAGGTGCCACGCGGTGTCGACCGCCGGCGGCGGCCAGTCCGCCAGGTCCCGCCAACCACTCCCGGAGCCGCCCACGTACAGCCGCACCGGCGCCGACCCGGACCGCCCGCCGTGGCGGGGTCGCTCGCCCGCCTGGGCCTGCCCGGTCAGGTGCTCGTCGAGCCAGGCCAACCCCTCCCGCAGGGCGGCCACGAACAGGCCCGGGCTGCCGTGCGTCCAGGGGCCGATGACCAGGCGTGGACGGGCACCGGCGGCGCGCAGGGTGGCGTGGTCGTCGAGCTGGGCGGGCAGAAAGATGTCGTGCCAGCCGGTGACCATGATCACCGGCGCCCGCACCCGGGCCACCCGGTCGGCGAAGACCCGGGTCCGCCAGTACGCGGCGTCCGGGATGTGGTGGTGCAGCCACTCCTGGAAGAACGGGATCGTCACCCCGGTGGCCACCCGGTCCGATCCCGCCAGCGGCAGGTGCTCCAGCGCGGCGGCCAGCCGGGGCTGCCCGCGCTTGAGCTCCCGCTGCCGGGCCAGCCACGGCACGGTCTGCGCGTGCAGCAGCTCCGCCCAGGTCAGCACGGTGTCCAGGGCGAACGACTCCCCCGCGTACGTCGAATCCCGGGTGGCCGAGGCGGTCACCACCGCGACCATCGCGCGCAGGTCGTCGCCGGCGTCGGCGGCCAGCGCCCACTGCGCGAAGCCCTGGTAGCTGACACCGAACATGCCGAGCGCGCCGGACCACCACGGCTGGCGGCGCAGCCAGTCCAGGGTGTCCACCCCGTCGTCGCGCTCGTGCACCAGCGGAGCGAACGTCCCACCGGAGCCGCCGGTGCCCCGGCAGGACTGGATCACGGCGTGCCGCCCGCGGGCGGCGAGCAGCCGGCCGAGCAGGCGCAGCGGCCCGCCCCGCCCGTACGGGGTGCGGATCAGGACGGTGGGCGCGTCCGGGACGCCCGGGGCGTAGTGGTCGGTGCGCAGCACCACGCCGTCGCGGGCCCGGAGCGGGATGTCGTGGGTGACCCGCACCGGGCCGGGGCGGGTCGCGGGAAGCCGTAGCGCGGCGCCGGCGAGGCGGGCGACGAGCCGGTCCGGCACCGGTCAGCCCGTCGGGCGGCGGGGCGAGTCGGGCCGGGCGGCGCGCACGGCGTCGCGGTGCGCGCGCAGCGAGTCGCTCATCCGCGCCATGAACCGGTGCACAGTCTCCAGCTCGTCCTCGTCGAACTCGGCCATCACCGAGTCGGTGCGGACGCCCAGCGGCTGGAAGAACTCCATGGCCAGGGCAGCCCCCTGGTCGGCGTAGTGCAGCAGCACCTTGCGCCGGTCGGCGGTGTCCCGGTCCCGGCGGATGTGGCCGGCTCGTTCCAGCCGGTCGATCAGGGCGGTGACCGAGCCGGAGGAGAGGTTGAGCTGTTCACCGAGGCGGCCGGGGGTGATCGGGTCACCGAGGATCTCGGCGTCCATCACCGCGAGCAGCGCGTTCAGGTCGGTCGGGTTGAGCCCGTGCAGGTTGGCGAAGGCGTGGCCGACGTGCTGGGCGTCCACCGCGTACCGCCGAAGGTTGTTGGTGATCTCCGCGACCAGCTGCTCCCGGCGCGTGTCGCGCCGCCGGTACATGCCGTGAGTCACCACCGCGCGCCACTTCTTTCCCGTCGTCGGTCCCTCGGGTTGCAGCATAGAACAGCCGTCGATAATCTCGGCTATCAAGATACTCTCCAATCGAGAGGCTCCGAGGTCACCCTGATGTCCGCCTTCACCAGAGTCGCCCGCGGCCGGTTGGCCGCATGGCTCACCGTGGCCGCCGCGATCGTCGTCGGCGCGACCGTCTTCGGGCTGCCCCGGCCGGACAACCCGGCGCCCGTCTCCGCCACCGGCCTGTCCGTGCAGTGGCAGTCGACTCAGGTGCAGCGGTTGCAGGACCAGCTTCCGTCCAGCGAGGTCCAGCCGGCCATCGTGGTGATCAGCCGCGGCGACGGCGGCGCGCTGAGCGAGGCCGACCGGGCCGCCGTCGCCGCCCGCTCCGGCGACCTGAGCCGCTTCGCGGTCGGCGGGCAGGTCAGCCCGACGCAGGTCTCCCCGGACGGCACGGTGGCACTGGTCGCCGTGCCGCTCAGCACCGGCGGCGGACAGGACGAGGTCACCGAGACGGTCGCGCGGCTGCGCGCCGCGCTGGCCGACCTGCCCGAGGGGCTCACCGTCGAGGTGACCGGGGCGCCCGCCTTCACCGCCGACCTCTCCTCGGTCTTCGAGGGCGCCGACGTCACCCTGCTCGCGGTGACCGCCGCCGTGGTCGCGCTGCTGCTGCTGATCACCTACCGCAGCCCATTCCTGTGGATCGTGCCGCTGGTCGTGGTCGCGGCGACCGAGCAGCTCACCCTGCGCGCGGTGGACACGATCGTGCCGGCCGTCGGCATCAACCTCCAGCAGGGCCAGGTCACCGGCATCGCCAGCGTGCTGGTCTTCGGCGCCGCGACCGACTACGCGCTACTGCTCATCGCCCGCTACCGCGAGGAGCTGCGCCGCGACGAGGACCGGTACGCGGCGATGCGCGCCGCGCTGCGCCGGACCGCCGAGCCCGTGCTGGCCAGCGGCGGCACCGTAGTGCTCGGCGTCCTCACCCTGCTGCTCAGTGAGCAGGAAACCAACCGGGCACTGGCCGTGGCCTGCGCCACCGGGGTGGTCTTCGCGATGCTCTCGGCGCTGTTCGTGCTTCCCGCCGTGCTGGTGCTCCTCGGACGCGGCCTGTTCTGGCCGTTCGTACCCCGGGTCGGCGGCCCGGTCCGCGAGGGCCGGCTCTGGGGCCGGCTCGGCAGCGCCGTGGAACGCCGCCCGGCACCGGTCGCGGTGCTGGCCACGCTGCTCCTCGCCGGCCTCGCGCTGGGCGGGCTCGGGATCCGCACCGGCCTGTCTGAGACCGAACAGTTCCGGGTCGAGCCGGAGGCGGTGACCGGCGCGCAGACCCTGGCCCGGGCGTTCCCCGCGGGCGCCACCCAGCCGGTGGCCGTGCTCACCACCCCGGCGGCGGTGCGGGCGGTCACCGAGGTCGCCTCCACCGTTCCCGGGGTCGCCTCGGCTCGCCCCGGCGACTCCGGCCAGGCCGTCGCCCAGGTCGACGTGGTGCTGGACGCCGAACCCGGCACCACCGCCTCCGACCGCACGATCGAGGCGCTGCGCGACGCGGTCGCCGCGGTCCCCGACTCCGCCCCGCCCGCGGTCGACGGCGCCGAGGCGCCGTCCGGGGCGATCGTCGGCGGCACCGTGGCCGCCAGCTACGACTCCGAGGAGGCCAACGACCAGGATCTGCGGTTGATCCTGCCGATCATCCTGTTGCTGGTCGGCGCGGTGCTCGTGCTCCTGCTGCGCGGCCTGCTCGCACCGGTGCTGCTCGTGCTCACCGTGATCGCGTCGTTCTTCGCCAGCCTGGGCGCGGCATGGCTGCTCTTCGACCACGTGCTCGGCTTCCCGGCACTGGACAGCGGTGTGCTGCTGCTCGCCTTCGTGTTTCTGGTGGCGCTCGGCGTGGACTACAACATCTTCCTGGTCACCCGAGCCCGGGAGGACGCCGGCAGCGCGGGCACGCGGGACGGGATGCTCTCCGCGCTGCGGGTCACCGGCGGGGTGATCACGAGCGCCGGCGTGCTGCTCGCCGCGGTCTTCGCCGTCCTCGGCGTGCTGCCGCTGATCACGCTGACCCAGATCGGCATCATCGTCTGCATGGGCGTCCTGCTGGACACCCTGCTGGTCCGCACGGTCCTGGTGCCGGCGCTGGCGTTCATGCTCGGCGACCGTTTCTGGTGGCCCAGCCGGATAGTGCGCGAGCGCCCGGCGGACACCCCGGTGCCGCCCGAGCCGGTCACCGCCCGCGACTGACCGATCGGCTCGCTCAGTACCCCAGACAGACGCATTCGGTCATCAGCGCGCGCACGTTGCGCACGTAGGACGGGTTGGGGATCGTGAGCGACCTCCCCTCCTGCGCCACCGCCCCGTGCCCGAAGTTGTACGCGGCGATCACCGCGTTGAGCAGGCAGGAGTTCAGCTCGGAGGTGCACAGGCCGGCGTCGAGCCGGAAGTCGGACTCGAAGTACATGTCGCCGATGTACTTGGTCAGCCAGGCCAGGTAGTTGGCCCCCAGGTACGCGTTGTCCCGGTAGTCGTCGAGCTCGTAGCTCTGCTCGAACCGCTGGTTCATCCAGGTCGCGGTGCCCGGCATCACCTGCATCAGCCCGACGCCGCCGTCGCAGGCGTAGATGTTGGACTGCCAGCCGCTCTCCTGCCAGGCGGTGGCCTTGACGAGGTCGAGCGGGATCTTGATGCTCGGCGCGGAGGTCGGCCAGTAGATGCGGGCGGCCGCGTCGGCCAGCGCCGCCTTCGCCTCGGCCCGGGTCGCCTGGGCGCCCTTGTAGCTGGGCTTACAGGAGGTCGGTGCCGGCTTCGGCGGCGCCGGCGGGACCTTGGTCTCGGTGGGCGGCTTCGCCACCGGGCGCGGCTTCGTCGCCGGCCCGGACGCGCGGGTCGGCTTCTTCGTCGGCTTCGGGGTGGGGGACGCGCTGCGGCTCGGCGCGGCACCCATCGACTCCACCCCGCTCACCGACGGGCCCGGCTCCACGGCGGCCTCGTCGACCGGGGCGTCCGTCGGCGCCTCGGTGACCGCGACCGGCGCGGCCTCGCCCCGCGGGCGCTCCCCCCGGTCGGCGCAGCCGACCACCGTGCCCGCCAACAGGAGCCCGGCGAGCACCACAGCGCCCACCCGACCGATCCGTCCACGCATGCCGTTACTCCCCCGTGTGACCGTCGTCGCACCCTAGCAAGGTTCGACCGGGCGGCGAGGCCCCTGCGACGGCGGCCGGACCGGGTCCTCCGGCTGCTCCCGCTCCCCCACCGCCCGGTCCCGGGTGGCCCAGGCGACCATGAACACCACCGTCCAGAGCACCCCGAGCAGCACCGCCGCCGCGGTCCCGCTCGCCGTGTCCAACCCGAGGTAGAGCCGCGCGCCGCCGACCCCGAGCACCCCTGCGGCGGCGGCCGTCCAGGCGGCCACCGCCACCGGCCAGCGGGCGCTGCGGGACACCAGCCAGGCGAGGGTGCAGAAGCTCGCCGCGACCACCGCGTTCTGGGTCGGGAACGGGACCGCCTCGCCGCCGCCCGGGCCGGCTCCCGGTGACCCGGTCAGCTCGGCCACCACGGCCAGCACGAGCAGCGGCACGAACGCGCCCACCGTGCCGACCACGCTGAGCAGGTCGGCCCGCCAGGGCCGGTTCCGCCACGCCAGCACCGCCGCCACCACCGCCACCAGAACGATCAGCACCCACCCCCGCGCCACGGACACCAGGGCCAGGGTGGCGTCGGCGGCGTCCGGGGTCCGCCGGGCGGCGAACCAGCCCCCGATCGCCCCGTCCAGCGCGGCCAGCCCGCTGTTGCGCACCACCACGGCGAGCAGGCCGGCGATGGCGAGCCCGGCGGCGAAGAGCAGCAGCAGCCCGGCGGCGAGGTTGAGCAGCAGCGTCCAGGCCGGCCCGATCCGCATGGCCACCAGGAAGAACAGCACCCCGTAGCGGGCGCCGAGCCAGCGCACCGGCGGCAGTGCGCCGGCCCGGGAGAGCAGCGCCCGGACCGGATCGGGATTACGGCCCAGCCACCGGCTGGCGAGCACCACCCCCAACAGGCCGGCCAGCAGCACCAGCACCGCGCCGGTGGCCCGGCCGAGCAACCGGGAGACCGTGTCGTACGACTCACCGGCGACGTGACCGAGCAGCACCGAACCGCCCACCCAGGTGACCACGCCGGCCAGGTTCCACGGCGCGAACCGCCGGTACGGCATGCCGGCCGCGCCGGCCAGTCGGGGCACCAGGGTGCGGGCGAAGGCCACCCAGCGGGCGGCGAACACGCCCCGCCCGCCGAGCCGGGCGAGCATGGCGTCGGCCCGGCCCCACCGCTCGGGCCCGACCCGGTGGCCCAGCCCGGCACGCAGCCGCGAGCCGTACCGCCGGCCGGCGCGGAACGCCAGCGCGTCACCGAGGACCGCGGCGACGATCATCGCGAGCAACGCCGGGCCCAGCCGCAAGGTACCGTTGTAGGTGAGGAAGCCGACGAGCAGCAGGGTAGCCTCACCCGGCACGAGCAGGCCGAAGATCACCGCGGTCTCGCCCGCCACGATCAGCGCGGCGACCAGGTAGATCCACAGGGTGGGCAGACCCTGCACCGTGGTCAGCAGATCGTGCACTCAGGCCCCCGGGACACGGGAGCCAGCATGCCAGCCGGGGGAACGACCCGGACAGCAGTTTCACCAGAGATCAGGGGCACCTGGGGGTGACCCCGACGCAGCCTGCGCGAGCGCAGGCGGAAGGATAGAGGGTATGCAGCTTCGCACCGACCTCCGCAACGTCGCCATCATCGCTCACGTCGACCACGGCAAGACCACCCTGGTCGACGCCATGTTGCGGCAGGCCGGCGCGTACGGCGCCCGCGGTGAGACGACCGAGCGGGTGATGGACTCGGGGGACTTGGAACGGGAGAAGGGCATCACCATCCTGGCCAAGAACACCGGCGTGCGCTACCTGCCGGCGGATGGCTCCGACCCGGTCACCATCAACATCATCGACACCCCCGGCCACGCCGACTTCGGTGGCGAGGTCGAGCGCGGCCTGACCATGGTCGACGGGGTGGTGCTGCTGGTCGACGCGAGCGAGGGCCCGCTGCCGCAGACCCGCTTCGTGCTGCGCAAGGCGCTCCGCGCACGGCTGCCGATCATCCTGGTGATCAACAAGGTGGACCGCCCCGACGCCCGGATCAAGGAGGTCGTGGACGACACCTACGAGCTCTTCCTCGACCTGGACGCCGACGAGGAGCAGATCGACTTCCCGATCATCTACGCCTGCGCCCGCGACGGCATCGCCTCGCTGACCCAGCCCGCGGACGGTTCCGTGCCGGACGACAGCACCTCGCTGGAGCCGCTGTTCCGCACCCTGCTGGACACCATCCCGCCGCCCGCGTACGAGGACGGCGCGCCGCTGCAGGCGCACGTCACCAACCTCGACGCCTCGCCGTTCCTCGGCCGGCTGGCGCTGTGCCGGGTCCGCCAGGGCACGATCAGCAAGGGTCAGACGGTGGCCTGGTGCCGCACCGACGGCAGCACCCAGCGGGTCCGCATCTCCGAGATGCTGATGACCGAGGGCCTGGAGCGCAAGCCGGCCGAGTCGGCCGGTCCGGGCGACATCATCGCGGTCGCCGGCATCTCCGAGATCATGATCGGTGAGACGCTGGCCGACGCGGAGAACCCGGTGCCGCTGCCGCTGATCACCGTCGACGAGCCGGCCATCTCGATGACCATCGGCACCAACACCTCGCCGCTGGTAGGCCGGGTCAAGGGCTCCAAGGTCACCGCGCGGATGGTCAAGGACCGGCTCGACAAGGAGCTGATCGGCAACGTGTCCCTGCGGGTGCTCCCCACCGAACGGCCGGACGCCTGGGAGGTGCAGGGCCGCGGTGAGCTGGCGCTGGCCATCCTGGTCGAGCAGATGCGCCGGGAGAGCTACGAGCTGACCGTCGGCAAGCCGCAGGTCGTCACCCGCGAGATCGACGGCAAGACCTGCGAGCCGGTCGAGCGGCTGACCATCGACGCGCCCGAGGAGTACCTCGGCGCGATCACCCAGCTGCTGGCCACCCGCAAGGGCCGGATGGAGCAGCTGGTCAACCACGGCACCGGCTGGATCCGGATGGAGTGGCTGGTCCCGGCGCGCGGCCTGATCGGCTTCCGCACCGAGTTCCTGACCGACACCCGGGGCACCGGCATCCTGCACCACGTCTTCGAGTCCTACGAGCCGTGGTTCGGCGAGCTGCGTACCCGTAACAACGGCTCCCTGGTCGCCGACCGGTCCGGCGCGGTCACCGCCTTCGCGATGATCAACCTGCAGGAGCGTGGCCAGCTCTTCGTCGAGCCGACCACCGAGGTGTACGAGGGCATGATCGTCGGCGAGAACTCCCGCTCCGACGACATGGACGTCAACATCACCAAGGAGAAGAAGCTCACCAACATGCGGGCGTCGACCTCCGACGAGACCGAGAAGCTGATCCCGCCGCGCAAGCTGTCGCTGGAGCAGGCGCTCGAGTTCTGCCGTGAGGACGAGTGCGTCGAGGTCACCCCGACCGCGGTGCGCATCCGCAAGGTCGTGCTCGACCAGCAGCTGCGTGGTCGGGCCGCCGCCCGCCGCAAGCACGCCGGCTGACCTACAGCACCCGGCACCGGGCGCGTCGACCGCTTGCGGTCGGCGCGCCCGTCCGCTTTCCGGCGGGGTACGCGGGCCTGCCCGGTCGGCCCGCCGGTGATCCGCTACGGTCACCGGCATGACCTGGGATGATCTCGACGCCCACCTGGACCGGGTGCCCGGCACCGTCTCGGCGTACGTGGGCCGTCTCGACGCGCCGCCGACCTGGACCCGCCATGCCGACGCCGCCCACTACGCCGCCAGCACCATGAAGGCGGCGGTGCTCGCCGCGCTGCACCGCGCCGCCGAGGCCGGCACGCTGGAGCTGGACGCCCCTATCCCGGTGATCAACGAGTTCGACTCGGCCCAGCCGGGCGCACCCCGGTTCTCCTGCGCGCAGCACTACGACAACGACGACGCGGTCTGGGAGCGGGTGGGCGGCACCGCGCCGCTGCGCTGGCTCGCCGACCGGATGATCGTGCGGTCCAGCAACCTGGCCACCAACCTGGTCATCGGCCACGTCGGGCTGCCGTCGGTGGCCGAGGTGTGGGCGCTGGCCGGAGCCCGGCACAGCATCACGGGCCGCGGCATCGAGGACTTCGCCGCCCGCGAGGCCGGCATCACGAACCTGGTCACCGCCCACGACCTGGCCGCCCTGCTCGGCGCGCTGGCCACCGGGTCCGCCAGCCCCGGCAGGCTCGCCTCGCCGGCCGGCTGCGCGGCCATGCTGGACGTGCTGCTCGCCCAGGAGCACCGCGAGGACCTGGCCGCCGGCCTGCCCGAGGGCACCCGGATCGCGCACAAGAACGGTTGGGTACGCGGCGTCCGGCACGGCGCCGGGGTGGTCCTGCCCGACGACGCCCCGCCGTACGTGATCGCCGTCTGCACCACCACCGACCTGGCCGACGGCGGCGCCAGCGGCGAGGACGACGCCTGCCGGCTGATCGCCCACGTCTCGGCACAGGTCTGGGCCACCCGCCACCAACTCTGACGCAGCACCCGCCGACGCGCCGACGCGTCGATCTAGGGCTTATCACCGTGTATCGATCTATGAGCACGACGATATGCCCTAGATCGACGCTCACTCCAGCAGCTGTGCCCGCAGCGCCATGAGGGTCTCGTCGGTCAGCCCGAGCCCGTCGCGCAGGTAGCCGTCGAACGGGCCGTGCACCCGGCGCACCTCCTGGTAGCCGGCGTCGAGGTACTCCGGGCGGACCTCCAGCACCGGCAGCACCGCGTCGACGTCCAGCTCGGGCTGGCGGCGCCGCATCGCCTCCACGATCACCGCACGCAGGCTGTCGGTGAGCGCGTTGTTGCGCAGGTACTCGGCGCGGATCGCGGCCTCGTCCACCCCGAGCGCGGTCAGCAGGATGACGGTGAGCCAGCCGGTCCGGTCCTTGCCGGCGGAGCAGTGGTAGACCAGCGGCAGGTTTTCCGGCGCGGCGGCCAACCGCACGGCCTCGGCGAAGCCGACCCGCGCCGACTCGCCCGTCACGAACCACCGGTAGATCTCCGCCATCGCCCCCGCCGTGCCCTGCCGGGCCAGCTCGGCGTACGCGTCCAGGTCGTGGCCGAGCAGCACCGCCGAGACGTACGTGAAGACCGGGTGCTCCGGGTCGTGCACCGGCAGGTGCACCACCCGGGGCTCGCCGGCCAGCCGGTCCGTCGGGGCCACCGCGATCTCCGAGCCGTCACGCAGGTCGACCACACAGGCCGGGCCCAGCTTCGCGAGCACCGGCAGGTCCTCGTCGGTGAGCCGGCCCAGCGCCGGGGTCCGGATCAGCCGCCCGGCGCGCACCCTCCGGCCATCGGCGCCGACGAGGCCGCCCAGGTCACGCGCGTTCGGCGCGCCCACCATCTCCCAGTCCCGCCCGGTCATCCGGTGTCCCCTCCCGCCGCGTGCCTACGTATAGGGTGCCGCACATGACGATCTCGGCGGTACGCACCCACCGGGTTTCCGCCCCCTTACACACCCCGTTCGTCACCGCGTTGCGCCGGACCACCACGGTGGACACTCTGGTCGTCGAGCTGGTCGACGCCGACGGCAGGTCCGGCTTCGGCGAGGCGCCGCAGGTCTGGCAGGTCACCGGCGCGTCGGTCGGTGGCGCTCAGGCGTGCGTGCGGGAGCTGCTCGGGCCGCTGCTCACCGGGCGCGACCCGGACGACCTGGTGGCCCGCTGCGCCGAGGTCCAGCGCGCGGTGGTCGACAACGAGGCGGCGAAGGCCGCGGTGGACGTCGCCCTGCACGACCTGGCCGCCCGGCGGTTGGGCGTACCCCTGGTGCGGTTGCTCGGCGGCACCACGCTGCGGGTGCCCACGGACGTCACGCTGGCCGCTGGCGACGCGGCGGACCTGGCGGCGGCCGCGCGGCAGCGACAGGCTGACGGTTTCGGCGTGCTCAAGCTCAAGGTCGGCACCGACGCGGCCGGCGACCTGGACCGGGTCCGGGCGGTCCGCTCGGCCGTCGGTGCCGGGGTTCGGATCCGGCTCGACGCCAACCAGGGCTGGACGCCCCGGGAGGCGGTGCGGGTCATCCGCGGCATCGAGGACGCCGGGCTCGACGTGGAGCTGGTGGAGCAGCCGGTGCCCCGCTGGGACCTGGACGGGCTGGCGTGGGTCAGCGACCGGGTGTCCGTGCCGATCCTGGCCGACGAGGCGGTCTTCGGGGTCCGTGACCTGGTGGAGGTGATCCGTCGTCGGGCCGCCGACCTGGTCAACGTCAAGCTGGCCAAGTGCGGCGGGTTGCAACCGGCGCGCACCCTGCTGGAGCTGGCCGCCGCGCACGGGCTGGGCACGGTGGTCGGGTCGATGATGGAGACGCAGGTCGGCATCGGCGCGGCGGCGAGCCTGGTCGGCGCGTACGGCACCACCGCCGTCGCCGACCTGGACGCCGCCTGGTGGCTGGCCTGGTCACCGGTGCACGGAGGGCTCCGCTACGAGGGCGCCACCGTGGTGCTGCCGGACGCTCCCGGCCTGGGCATCTCGGGCCTGGCTGAAGCAAAGATGCAGCCCCGCGGTTGATGATCGTTGGTTTCTTTCATAGGGTTCCAGGGACAGCGGGCACGAGCTGGGGGTTGACGTGGAGCTGCAGCCGGGCCGCGAGGCCGTCGTCCGGGTCGCGGTGGCGACGCTGTGGACCTCCCCCGAGGCGGTCCGCCCGGTGGATCAGCCGGCGCTGACCGCGCGCGCCGACATCCCGACCTGGGTCTCGGGCCTGGACACCGACCAACAGGTCGGCGACTGCGTGCTGAGCCAGCTGCTGCTGGGTGAGCGGGTGCTCATCAGCGAGCTGCGCCCGGACGGCTGGGCGCGGGTGGTCGCCGTCGAGCAACCGGCCGCCAAGCTGGACCCGCGCGGCTACCCGGGCTGGTTGCCCGTCGACCAGCTGGCCCCCGTCGACCCGGCTGTCACCGGCCACCCCCTGGTGGTCGACGCCACGGTCACCGGGCTGCGTTCCGCGCCGAACGGGCCGGTCGTGCTGCCCGGCGTGGTCGTCGGCACCCGACTCGTCCCGGCCGGCCCGGTGCACGACGGCTGGCAGCCGGTGCACGTCCCCGGTCAAGCCGCGCCGCTGTGGCTGCCCGACGGTCAGCTCACCTCCGCGCCGGCCGGGTCGCCCAGCGCCGCCGACGCGCTCGCGGTGGCGCAGCGGCTGCTGCACGTGGTCTACGTCTGGGGTGGGCTCTCCGCGTACGGCATCGACTGCTCGGGCCTGGTGCACCTGGCCTGGCGCCGCTTCGGGGTGCTGCTGCCCCGCGACGCCGACGACCAGGCTCAGGCGACCACCCCGCTGCCACTGGGCCAGGAGCGCCCCGGCGACCTCTACTTCTTCGCCCGCCCCGGCCGGAAGATCCACCACATCGGCATCGTCACCGCCGTCCCCGGCGACCACGAGAACCGGCGGATGCTGCACGCCTGCTACCGGCGGCGGCGGGTGGTGGAGGAGCCGCTGCCGGCCGAGCGGACCGCCACCCTGGTCGGCGCGCACCGGGTCTGACCGGCCGGGCGCGTCCCCGCGCCCGGCCGGCGGCGGGTCAGCGCCGAGCCTCGGCCAGTTCGCGGTGTCGGTCGCGGGCGGACTTCATCAGGCTGGCGACCGTGGCGATCAGCAGGGTGCCGAGGATGACCAGCAGGGAGAGCCAGATCGGGATGTGCGGTGCCCACCCCACGTGCTCCCCGCCGTTGATGAACGGCAGGTTGTTGTCGGCCAGAGCCTCCAGCACCAGCTTGACCCCGATGAAGCCGAGCACCACGGCCAGCCCGTAGCTCAGGTAGATCAGCCGGTCCAGCAGGCCACCGAGCAGGAAGTAGAGCTGCCGCAGGCCCATCAGCGCGAAGACGTTCGCGGTGAAGACCAGGTACGGCTCCTGGGTGATACCGAAGATCGCCGGGATCGAGTCCAGAGCGAAGATCAGGTCGGTGGTGCCGATCGCGATCATGACGATCAGCATCGGGGTGAAGAGCCGTCGGCCGGCCGAGTGGGTGGTGAGCTTCGCGCCGTCGTAGTCCTTGGAGATCGGCAGCGCCTTGCGGCTCCACCGGATCAGCAGGTTCTCCGAGAACTCGTCCTCGTTCGGCTCACCCTGCCGGGCCAGGTTGACCGCCGTGTAGATCAAAAAGGCGCCGAAGATGTAGAAGACCCAGGAGAACTGCGAGATCAGCGCGGCACCGGCGGCGATGAATCCACCACGCATCACCAGTGCCAGCACGATGCCGACCAGCAGCACCTTCTGCTGGTACTGCCGGGGCACCCCGAAGCGGGCCATGATGATCACGAAGACGAAGAGATTGTCCACCGAGAGGCTGTACTCGGTGAGCCAGCCGGTGTAAAACTGCCCGGCCGCGCTCGCCCCGGAGGTCAGCCAGAGACCGGCGCCGAAGAGCAGGGCCAGGCCGACGTAGAAGGCGACCCAGAGGCTCGACTCGCGCACACTCGGCTCGTGCGGGCGCCGACCGATGATCAACAGGTCGACGAGCAGAACCGCAGTCAGTGCGACGAGCGTTACCGCCCACACCAATCCGGACACGTCCAACGTTCATTCCTCCGGCAGACACGCGGCGTCGGGCACACCGTACGCCCTCGGAGGGGCCGGTGTGCCGCTGACGCTCACTCTGGTGACTGTCGGAGGTCTCTTCCGCCACCTCCCGCGAGCGGGACGGCGACCGACGGGCCGGGTCGGGGCCGCCGACGTTCTGGCGATCGACCGTGCTGACGACTCCGTCGCGAGGGAATACTCCCCTCCTCGATGACCATTCTTCCCCACCACGCGGTGTGATCGCACCCCGGGCAACCGGTGTCGCCGCCCACCCGTCAGCCGGGAATATCGTCCGACCCATCCCCTAGTGCGTCCTAGGAGGCTAGCGCGGCTCCGCCCAGGTGGTGCCGGTGCCGGCCAGCTGGAACGCGGGTGCCGGTGAGCCAGTCGATCAGCACAGCGTCACCCTGGGGCCACCACCGGCACCGGAACAGACCCCACGACGCCGCCCGGGCGACCCGTCGTGGGAGGCTCTCCGACATGGTGCTTGAGGTCGCGCTGATCGACGTACTGCCCGGACACGAGGACGCGTTCGCCGCCGCGTACGCCCAGGGCCACCCGGTGCTCGCCGGGGCACCCGGCTGCCGGTCGGTGCGGATGACCCGGGGGATCGAGTCCCCGACCCGGTTCGTGCTGCTGGTCGAGTGGGACTCGGTCGAGGCGCACGAGGAGAACTTCCGGGCCACCGACCGGTTCACGCAGTGGCGCGAGCTGCTCGGGCCGCATTTCGCCGGGCCGCCCCTGGTCGAGCACTTCATCGACGTACCGGCCTGAGCGGAGCTGTCGTACCCCGCGGTTACCGTGCCCACCGCACGCGCCGGCCGCCGGTCCCGACGGGCTCGGGGGCGCCGGGCCCGGTGGTCGCGCCGTGCCCTCATTCGCCGACGCGGCGGGCCAGCGCGGTGACCGTCTCCTCCGGTGACAGCGCGGCGGCCAGCAACGCCTCGGTCATCCGCTCGTACCGGTCGACGTCCAGCGCCGTGGCCAACCGGACGTCGGTGGTCAACGCCTCCAGCATCACCGTGCGCGGATCCGCCGGATCGGGAAAGGCATAGCAGGAGTACGGGGTGAGCGGGTGCAGCCCGTCGCCGGCCACCCCGCGCTGCAGCAGCCGCACCGTCACGTGGGCCAGCCCGCTCACGGCGACCAGGTGCCGCAGCTGCTCCCGCCAGACCGGGACCGGCAGGTCACCCGGGTCGCAGGCCGCCTCGGCCAGCACCGCCGTGTAGCGCGGCGGGTCCGCCCGGCGCAGCACCTCCTGCCGCAGCGCCCGGGCACGCACCTCGGCCTCCACGTCGACGTCCGGCGTGAGCAGAGCACCGGCGGCGACCCGCAGCCGGGCGTACGCCGGCGTCTGGAGCAGCCCTGGCACGACCGCCGGCTGGTACTCGACGATGTGGGCGGCACCCGCCTCCAGCTCGGCGTAGGTGCGCTGCCGCTCGCTCATCTCGCCGAGCGTCTTCCACCAGCCGCGGCTGGTGGCCGCGTCCCGGGCGATCACGATCAGCGCGTCCCGGGCCGGCGCCGGCACCTGGTAGACGTCCAGCAGGTCGAGGACGTCGGCGAGGTCCGGGCGACTCTGGCCCAGCTCGATGCGGGACAGCTTCGACGTCGAGGCCCAGCCCAGCCGGTCGCAGACCTGTTCCAGGGTCAGCGCCTCGCGCCGGCGTAACTGGCGCAGCTCGGCGCCGAGCCGCACGCGTCGAATGACAGGACTTGTTGGCAACGGCATCCCCGCCTCCCCATCGAGGGAGAGTACGCAGGACGATCACCCAGTGCAATACCACGCTCGCGCACCGCAACCGTCCGATCGTCCCGGTCTACCGGGCGCAGCGGCTTCCACCTGCCGTTTCCGCCTGCTGGCGGTGGCCGTCGCCCAGCCGCGTTCCGTGTCGGCCCGGCTCGTGCCGCCACATGGTCAGGGCCGGTAGGTGCCGAAGCTCCAGACATGGCCGGCCAGGTCCCGGGCGGCGTAGTCGCGGGAGCCGTAGTCGGTGTCGAACGGCTCGCGGATGATCTCCGCGCCGGCCGCGCGGGCCCGGGCGCAGTGGGCGTCGACGTCCGGCACGGCCACGTAGACCGACCAGTCGTCGTCGGCCGGGCGGGGCACCGAACCGGACCGGCCACCCAGCATGATCATGCCGGTGTCCAGGACGAGTTCGGCGTGCGCGATCGTGCCGTCCGGCGCCTCGTGCGACGCGTGCACGTGGAAGCCGAAGGCCGAGCAGAGCCAGTCGATGGCGGAGCGGGGGTCGGGGTACCGGAGGATCGGGTAGACGGTTCGCATACCCCTGAGTCTGGGCCGGCGACCCGGGCCGGGATTGGACGAATGTGACCTCGCCCGGCCGGGCTGCGTGGTGTCAGCCGGCCACCGGCGACCGGGCGGCGAGCAACGCGGTCGGGGTGGCCCCGGTGAACTGGTGGAAGTCCCGGATCAGGTGGGACTGGTCGTAGTAGCCACAGCGCGCCGCCACCTCGGCCCAGCCGACGCCCGGGCGCGCACCGGCCACGGACTGCGCAGCGCCGGCCGGCGGCCCGAGCGTGGCGCCGACATCGGTCAGCGCGGCGTACGCCTGCTGGAAGCGCAGCAGTCGGGCCGCTGTCTTCGGCGGCAGGCCGACCTCCTGCCGGAACCGGGACGCCAGGTGCCGGCGGCTCCACCCCAGTTCGTCGGCGAGCGTCCCGATCCCACCCCGCCCGCCGCTGGCGACCAGCGACCGCCACGCCCAGTCGAGCCGGGTATCCACCGGCGGACCGGCTGCCAGCCGGGCGGCGAGCGCCACGTCGAGCAGCGCGAACCGCTCCGGCCAGCCGCCGGCGTCGGCCAGCCGGCACCGCAGCCGGCCCAGCCAGCCGCCCGGGAGCTGCCCGACGCCCACCGCCCGGTTGGTCAGCTCACTCAACGGCAGACCGAGGATGCGGCGGGCGGCCAACGGCGCGAGCAGCAGCTCGACGCCCTCCCCCACACCCACCGTGCGGGTCATGCACCAGCCGTCGAAGGTGCCGGCCACGAACGAGTCGACCTGTTGGACGCCGCGCTCGGCGCTGCGCGGGTCGGTCACGTCCAGTGGGGCACCCCAGCCCAGGATCAGCACCACGAAGACGCCGGCCGCCTCCCGGCGGACCAGCGGCAGGTCCGCGCGCTCCCGGTAGCCGACGTACCGGTCGACGAACGGGCGCAGCCGGACCTCGGGCAACCCGAGGACCACCTCGTCGAGCGGTGCCAACGCCGTCAACCCCGACCACCCTCCCCCGCGCCCCGGCCGCTCACGCCCGAGCGGCCGCGCGGGTCGTGATCGCCGGGGCGGTCGTCACTTCACGCCGGCGGCGTCCATGCCGCGCAGCTCCTTCTTCAGGTCGGACACCTCGTCGCGGATCCGGGCCGCCAGCTCGAACTGCAGCTCGCGTGCGGCGGCCAGCATCTGGTCGTTGAGCTCCTGGATGAGCTGGGCGAGGTCGGCGCGGGCCATCCCCTCCCGAGAGGGGGTGGTGGCGGTGGTCCGACTCCGGCTGCGGGTCTCCTTGACCGGCGCCTTGCCCCGGGAGAGCTGGCGCACCGCGCCCCCGACCCGGGAGTTTTCGGTGTCCTCCGCCTCGCGGTAGATGTCGTCCAGGATGTCGTGGATCTTCTTGCGCAGTGGCTCCGGGCTGATCCCGTGCGCCTCGTTGTGTGCGATCTGCTTGGCCCGGCGCCGATCAGTCTCGTCGATCGCGGCCGCCATCGACGGAGTGATCTTGTCGGCGTACATGTGCACCTGGCCGGAGACGTTACGGGCCGCCCGGCCGATGGTCTGGATCAGTGACCGACCGCTGCGCAGGAAGCCCTCCTTGTCGGCGTCGAGGATCGCCACCAGCGACACCTCGGGCAGGTCCAGACCCTCGCGGAGCAGGTTGATGCCGACCAGCACGTCGTACTCGCCCTTGCGCAGCTCACGCAGCAGCTCCACCCGGCGCAGCGTGTCGACCTCCGAGTGCAGGTAGCGCACCCGGATGCCGTTCTCCAGCAGGTAGTCCGACAGGTCCTCGGCCATCTTCTTGGTCAGCGTGGTGACCAGCACCCGCTCGTCCCGCTCGGTGCGCAGCTTGATCTCGTGCATCAGGTCGTCGATCTGGCCCTTGGTCGGCTTGATCACGACCTCCGGGTCGATCAGCCCGGTGGGGCGGATGACCTGCTCGACGAACTCGCCCTGGGCCTGCTCCAGCTCCCACGGGCCCGGGGTCGCCGAGAGGTAGACCGTCTGGCCGACCCGCTCCAGGAACTCGTCGAAGCGCAGCGGCCGGTTGTCGGCCGCGCTGGGCAGCCGGAAACCGTGGTCGATGAGCATCCGCTTACGCGAGGCGTCGCCCTCGTACATGCTGCCGATCTGCGGGATCGTCACGTGCGACTCGTCGACGACGGTGAGGAAGTCGTCCGGGAAGTAGTCGAGCAGGCAGTGCGGCGGGCTGCCGGGCAGCCGCCCGTCCATGTGCATCGAGTAGTTCTCGATGCCGGAGCAGAAGCCCACCTGCCGCATCATCTCGATGTCGTAGGTGGTGCGCATCCGCAGCCGCTGCGCCTCCAGCAGCTTGCCCTGCCGCTCCAGCTCGGCCAGCCGCTCGGCCAGCTCCACCTCGATGTCGCGGATGGCCCGCTCCATCCGCTCCGGGCCGGCGGCGTAGTGGGTGGCCGGGAAGATCACCAGCTGGTCGACCTCGCGGACCACGTCACCGGTCAACGGGTTGAGGTAGTAGAGCTTCTCCACCTCGTCGCCGAACATCTCGACGCGGACGGCCAGTTCCTCGTACGCCGGAATGATCTCCAGCGTGTCCCCGCGGACCCGGAAGGTGCCACGGTTGAAGGCCATGTCGTTGCGGGTGTACTGGATGTCGACCAGCCGGCGCAGCAGCTTGTCGCGGTCGAGCTCCTGGCCCACCTCGACCCGGACCGCCCGGTCGAGGTACTCCTCCGGGGTGCCGAGGCCGTAGATCGCCGACACGGTCGCCACCACGATCACGTCGCGGCGGGTGAGCAGCGACATCGTCGCCGAGTGCCGCAGCCGCTCGACCTCCTCGTTGATCGAGGAGTCCTTTTCGATGTAGGTGTCGGTCTGGGGGATGTACGCCTCGGGCTGGTAGTAGTCGTAGTACGAGACGAAGTATTCGACCGCGTTGTGCGGCAGCAGCTCGCTGAACTCCTTGGCCAGCTGCGCGCAGAGCGTCTTGTTCGGGGCGAGCACCAGGGTCGGGCGCTGCAGCCGCTCGATCAGCCACGCGGTGGTGGCGCTCTTGCCGGTGCCGGTCGCGCCGAGCAGCACCGTGTTGCGGTCGCCACGCCGAACGCGACGCTCAAGGTCGTCGATGGCGGCGGGCTGGTCGCCGGCCGGCTGGAAATCACTGACCACCTGGAAGCGGCTGTCGAGCCGGGGAATGTCGAGCGCCATGACCTCAACGGTACGCCGGAGGTCCGACAGGAACGGCCGTCACGGCGGGCATGTGATCAGCTTCAATATTCCCATTGTGTGGCACATGTCACCGGCGCTAGGCTCTCGCTGTAGGCCGCTCGCGGCGGCCGACCGGGCCGGTGGCCCAGGCCGTTCATCACGGCCGGCCACCCCCGGCACAGCGGTCGCAGCACCCGGCGTGTCCGGCGTGCGCACCCGTGTGGTCGCGCTCGAGGCGCAGACCGGCCGCCGCGAGCGCCCCTGCTCGTTCCGGTGATGCCACCCACCCCGCTCGTCACCCCGGCGCCGTCCGGCCCGTTTCACATCCGTGGACACCTCTCCGAACCCGACGCGCGACACCGGCGGCAACCGGCCTGCCGGCGCGGCCGACCCAGCTGCCGACACCACCGGCCCGGCCCGAGCCGGCCGCCGTCGCCGGACGGTGCTCCTGCTGCTCGGCCTGACCGCGGTCACGTCCGCGACCGCGCTGGTGATCGGGCTGCTGAGCTGGGCGCCCGACCCGCCCGAGCCGGCCCGGCCGCTGACCGTCGCGGAGGGCGAGCGGCTGGCCGCGATGCGGGTCACCAACCTGCGGGACGTGCGCGCCGGGGTCCGCGTCACGGTCGGCACCGGCGCCGCCCGCACCGAACTCGTGGGCTGGGTGGACTGGTCGCGGCCGTTGCTCTACCTCGACGTGGGTGGGCCGGGCGCGGGCGCCGAGCGGGGCCTGTTGCAGAGCGCCGGCCCGTTGCTGGTGATCCGGCCGGACCCGTCGGCGGTGCCCACTCCCGCCGCGCCGCCACTGGTGCCGCCGGCGGACCGGTGGCGGCTGCACCACCTGACACCCGGCGAGGGCCTGGCACCGGTGCTCGACCTGCTCCTCGGCCTCGCCGCCGACCGCCCGGACCCGGCTCAGGCACTGCGGGACGGCGGTGCCCGGTGGTTGGCCCGGGAAACCGTCGCCGGCGGCCCGGTGGACATCCTCCGGGCGCCGTTGCCGGGCCGCGCACGCGCCAGCGGCGACCCGGCGCCGGGCAGCGCGACGGCCGGCACGCCGAGCGGGAGCGACGCGGACGGGCAGCCCCGCTACTGGCTCGACCAGGACGGTCGGTTGCACAAGCTGGTCGCCCGGCTGCCCGGCGTCGGCCCGGTCACGGTGATCCTCAACCGGGCGGACCGGCCGACACTGCGGCCGGTGGACGCGCTCGGTGGCCGGCCAGGGCTGCCCCGCGCGCTGACCGACGCCGAGCGGGACCGGCTCAGCCGCCTGCCGGCCCGGCTGCGCGCGCAGGGCGGCGCCGCGCTGACACTGACCGCGCCGGTGGGCACGGACACCAACCTGCGGGGCGCCGGCTGGTTGAGCTGGACCGCGCGCACCGCGTACCTGGCGGTGGCCGATCTGGGCGTACCGGACCGCCGGACGCTGCTGCGGCGGGACACCGCCGGCCTGGCCCGGGCGGAGGTGCCGGCCGCGGCCGGCGGCGGTGGCACCGCGGAGACGCCGGGTCGGCCGCCGCTGCCGCCCCCCACCGCGGCGTGGCGGTTCACCCGGTCCGGTACGGACGACCTCAGCCTGCTGGTCGGCGCGGCGATGGCCGCCTCCGGGTCGGCCGGGCAGCGCGGCGCGGCCGTGCGGGTACGCGAGGACGTCGCCGCCGGGCGGACCGTGGACGTCGTCGAGCTGCGCACGGCGGGCGCGCTGCTGCGCTACTGGATCGACCGGAACGGGTCGCTGCGCCGGCTGGAGCTGCGCACCGCCCCCGGCGCGTGGGCACAGCTCGACCTCAACCCCGCCTCGGTGCCCCGGCTGGCTCCGGTGCCCCGCTCGGCGGCCACCACCTGACCCACCGTGACCCTCAGGGCCGCCAGCCGGTCTGCGCGGCCCACTGCTCGGCCCGCAGGTGCTCCTCGTCGAACCACGGGTCGCGGGCCGTACCGGAGCCGCTGACGACCGGCGCCGCATCGACCAAATCCCGCTTGAGCAGCAGGTACGCGGCCCGCTCGCCCGGGTCGGCGCGCAGGTGGTCGCGCATCAGCAACGCGTACCGCCAGCCCGGCGATCCGGCCTCCCGCACGTGCAGGCGCACCGGGCGGGCCGGGTCGGCGCTGCCGTGCAGCCGCTTCTCCCACCGGCCGTTGCCGGCCGGACGCGGATCGTCCCACCACTGCCCCGGCACCCGTGGGAACCCGGCGTTCGCCAACCGGTCGGCCAGCGTCCCGTCGGCGTCGGCGAGGCTGGGCACGGCCACCTGCACGTCCATGACGTCCTCGGCGGCGACGCCGGGCACCGCGGTCGCGCCGACGTGGTCGATCCGCAGGTCGGCCGGGGCGAGCGCGTGCCGGATCCGGGCCGCCAGCCGCGCGTACTGCTCGGGCCACGTCGGGTCGGCCTCGGCCAGGCCGCCCCGGCCCGGCGCGACCACCCGCCGCTCACGCAGGTTGTGCTCGTACGGCAGCAGCCGCTGTTGCCAGAGCGTGTCGACCTCGGCATGCAGCTCCGCGAGGCTTCCGTCGTTGGTCAGCACCACGTCCGCCACCGCGCGGCGACGGACGTCGTCAGCCTGCGCGGCGATCCGCCGCTCGGCCTCCGCACGGTCCATTCCCCGGTCGCGCGCCAGCCGTTCCAGTCGGGTCGGCACGGCCGTCTGCACCACGGCCACCAGGTGGTACGTGGGCGCGAGACCCACCTCGACCAGCAGCGGTACGTCGTTGACGACGATCGCGTCCGGTGCCGCCGCGGCGACCAGCTCGGCGGTGCGGGCTCGGACCCGGGGATGGGTGATCGCCTCCAGTCGGCGGCGGGCGGTCTCGTCGGCGAACACCACCGCGCCCAGTGCGGCGCGGTCCAGTGCCCCGTCGGCGTCCAGCACCCGCCCGGAGAAGGCGGCGATGATCTCGGCCAACCCCTCGGTGCCCGGCGCGACGACCTCCCGGGCCACCCGGTCGGCGTCGATGAGCACCGCGCCCCGCTCGACCAGCCGCGCGGCCACCGCGCTCTTGCCTGACCCGATCCCGCCGGTCAATCCCACCCTCAGCACCGGAACAGTCAACCGGATCGCGAGCCGCGCGCCAAACTGCGCCGCGGCGCTGGTGGTGGCGGCGAGATCGGGCTCGATCCTGGATGTAGTGGTCACCCGGCCCCCGGAGGCCCCTCATTCCAGGTTCGAGCAGGATCTCGCGGGTCAGGGGCGCCGGCGGCGGCGTGCCGACGCGGGCCGGCGCGGGGCCTCGGCGGCCCGGCGGCCTGCCGGGGGTACGGCGAGGGCCCCGCCCCCGACGATCCGAAGATCGCGGGGACGGGGCCCTTCGTCGTTCAGCGGGTCACTTACCGCCGGCGAGCTTCTCCCGCAGAGCGGCGAGCGCCTCGTCGGTGGCCAGGGTGCCGGCCGGCTCCTCGGCCTGCCGGCTCGGGGCCGGGCTGGTCGAGGAGGTGGTGCCGCCGCCCGCGGCCGGGACGGCCGGAGTCGGGTTGGCAGCGGCCTCGGCGTCGGCGGCCCGGGAGGTCTGCACCTGCTTGGTGTGGGCCTCCCAGCGCAGACGGGCCTCGGCGTACTGGTTCTCCCAGGTCTCGCGCTGCTTGTCGTACCCCTCGAGCCACTCGCCCGTCTCCGGGTCGAAGCCCTCCGGGTAGATGTAGTTGCCCTCGGCGTCGTACGTCGCGGCCATGCCGTAGAGGGTCGGGTCGAAGTGCTCCTCGCCCTCGACGAAGCCCTCGTTGGCCTGCTTGAGCGACAGCGAGATCCGGCGGCGCTCCAGGTCGATGTCGATGACCTTGACCATGACCTCGGAGCCGACCTGCACGACCTGCTCCGGGATCTCCACGTGGCGCTCGGCCAGCTCGGAGATGTGGACCAGGCCCTCGATGCCGTCGTCAACCCGGACGAACGCACCGAACGGCACCAGCTTGGTGACCTTACCCGGCACGATCTGCTGGATCGCGTGGGTGCGGGCGAACTGCCGCCACGGGTCCTCCTGCGTCGCCTTCAGCGACAGCGAGACCCGCTCGCGGTCCAGGTCGACGTCCAGGACCTCGACCTCGACCTCCTGGCCCACCTCGACGACCTCGGACGGGTGGTCGATGTGCTTCCAGGACAGCTCGGAGACGTGCACCAGACCGTCGACGCCGCCGAGGTCCACGAACGCGCCGAAGTTGACGATCGAGGACACGACGCCCTTGCGGACCTGGCCCTTCTGCAGCTTGTTGAGGAACTCGGTGCGCACCTCGGACTGCGTCTGCTCCAGCCAGGCCCGACGGGACAGAACCACGTTGTTGCGGTTCTTGTCCAGCTCGATGATCTTGGCCTCGAGCTCCCGCCCGACGTACGGCTGCAGGTCGCGCACGCGCCGCATCTCGACCAGGGACGCGGGCAGGAAGCCGCGCAGCCCGATGTCGAGGATGAGGCCACCCTTGACCACCTCGATGACCGAGCCGCGGACGACACCGTCCTCGTCCTTGATCTTCTCGATCGTGCCCCAGGCCCGCTCGTACTGCGCCCGCTTCTTGGAGAGGATCAGACGACCCTCCTTGTCCTCCTTCTGGAGGACCAGGGCCTCGATGTGGTCACCAACCGTCACAACCTCGGCGGGGTCCACGTCGTGCTTGATCGACAACTCCCGAGAGGGGATGACACCCTCGGTCTTGTAGCCGATGTCGAGCAGGACCTCGTCCCGATCGACCTTGACGACGGTGCCTTCGACAATGTCGCCGTCGTTGAAGTACTTGATGGTCTCGTCGATCGCGGCGAGGAAAGCCTCCTCGGAACCGAGATCGTCGTGGGTGACCCGGGTGGCGCTCGAGGGGGCCTCGATGCTGCTCGTCATGTGGGCGGTTGCTCCGGTCGGTGGGTTGTCACAGCAGGCTGGTGTCGCGGTGACCTGTTCGCGCCAGCGGATCCGTCGCCGGGCACACCGAACGATCGCCTAGTGAGATCATGATGTGGCTCCGTCGACCGCGCACCTGCTCCCTGCCGAGGCAACGCGATCCGCGAGCGCATCGTCTAGCCTACCGTGCGCATTACCACAGCGTGCAAGCCCTCCCGGCTTCTCGCCGTGCGATGACCTGCGAAAGCCGAACAATCGCCCGGAAACCGCCCCTGCTGTCTCGTGGGTCACACCAGCCCCGAAGGCACCACCCGACGGGTGTCCGGCCGGCGACGCGACCGTGCCGGCGGGTCGGCCGGCCCAAAGCCCTCGACAGCCGCGCCGGGGCCTAGCGTGAGCGGGTGGATGACGACAGCCGGGTGACCCGGCGCCGGGTGGGTGACGCCGAGGCCCGGCGGGCCAACCGCGGCTGGTGGGACACCGACGCCGACGACTACCAGGCCGAGCACGGCGCGTTCCTCGGCGACGTGGACTTCGTCTGGTGCCCGGAGGGGCTCCGCGAGGCCGACGCCCGACTGCTCGGTGACCTGCCCGGGCGGCGGGTGCTGGAGGTGGGCTGCGGCGCCGCGGCCGCCGCCCGCTGGCTGGCCACCCAGGGCGCCCGGCCGGTCGCCTTCGACCTGTCCGCCGGCATGCTGCGGCACGCCGCGCAAGCCGCCGACCGCACCGGGGTACGCGTACCGCTGGTACAGGCCGACGCGCTCGCCCTGCCGTTCGCCGACCGGTCGTTCGACCTCGCCTGCACCGCGTTCGGCGCGATCCCGTTCGTGGACGACTCGGCGGCCCTGCTCGCCGAGGTGCACCGGGTGCTGCGCCCCGGCGGCCGGTGGGTCTTCTCGGTGACCCACCCGATGCGTTGGATCTTCCTCGACGACCCGGGCGAGGGCGGGCTGACCGCCGTGCACTCGTACTTCGACCGCTCCCCCTACGTGGAGCAGGACGAATCCGGCGTGGCCACCTACGTCGAGCAGCACCGGACCCTTGGCGACCGGATCCGCGAGCTGGTGGGGGCCGGGTTCCGGCTGCTGGACCTGGTGGAGCCCGAGTGGCCGGCGGGGCACGAGGGCATCTGGGGGCAGTGGAGCCCGTTGCGCGGACGGCTCTTCCCCGGCACCGCCATCTTCGTCACCGAGAAGCCCGCCGACTGAGCGCGTCGCAACCGCGGTGCGGCCCGCGCCACATCGATCGCCGGCAGGCTCGCCCCATGAGCGCACCTGGCCGTACCGGATCGGCGACCGGGTGGGGCCCGGCGGGGAGCGGCAGTACGAACTCGTCACCGACAGCGCAAACGTGATCGAGTTGACCGAGCCGTTCGAGATCAAACTGCCGATCGCCGAGATCACGCCGTAGTCCGCCGGGCCGGCCGGTCGTTTCGCCCCGGCGGTGCCGGGTAGCCGGAACGTATGGCCGAGCAGAGCGATTTCCGTGAAGGCGACCACGTCTCCTGGGCCAGTCACAGCGGCCGGGCGTACGGCGTGATCAAGGAGAAGCTGGTTGATCGGACGCACGTACGCGGGCACGCCGTGAACGCGACCGAGGACGAGCCGCAGTACCGCATCCGCAACGACGACTCGGGCCGGGACGTGGCCCACCGCCCGGAGGTGCTGCGTCATGAGCGGAGGTGAGGACGGCCGGGACACCTACCGGGAGTTCACCGAGGCGGTGAACATGAAGCCCGGCGAGCTGTCGTCCTGGCTGGAGAGCGACGAGTCGAAGCAGGTCGGCTGGCACAAGGGCGGTAGCTCCGGCGGCGGCGAGTCGGTCGGGCACGAGTCCGGTCGGAAGATCATCGACCTGTTGCGCCGCAAGCGCGGCGACCTGTCGGAGGGCGACTACAAGCACATGCGCAAGGTGGTCGGCTACGTCCGCCGGCACATGGCGCAACGCCCCTCCGGCAACGTCCGCGACACGAAATGGCGCTGGTCCCTCATGAACTGGGGCCACGACCCCCTCAAGGGTCCACTTCCGCCCCCGGGCGGCCCGTCCCGGCGGGCCCTCGAGCGGCACGGCGCACCGCCGAAGGACCGCCGGGGACCCGGACGCTGACCCCGCCACTCCGATCACAGCGCCGACCAGCGCCGACCACAGAAGCGTCAGTGGTCGGCGCTGTTCCAGTCCCGGCCCTCGCCGACCGACACCTCCAGCGGCACCGACAGCGGGTACGCCCCACCCATCTCCCGCCGGACCAGCGCCTCCAACGCCTCGCGCTCACCCGGCGCGACCTCGAAGACCAACTCGTCGTGCACCTGCAACAGCATCCGGGAACGCAGCCCGGCCTCGCCCAGCGCGGTGTCGACGTGCAGCATCGCCAGCTTGATGATGTCGGCCGCCGAGCCCTGGATCGGGGCGTTGAGCGCCATCCGCTCGGCGATGTCGCGGCGCTGCCGGTTGTCACTGCCCAGATCCGGCAGGTAACGACGGCGGCCCAGGATGGTCGAGGTGTAGCCGTCCTGACGGGCCCGGGCGACCACCTGGTGCAGGTAGTCACGCACCCCGCCGAAACCGGCGAAGTAGTTTTCCATCAGCCCGCGTGCCTCTTCGGTGCCGATGCTGAGCTGCTGGGACAGCCCGAACGCGCTCAGCCCGTACGCCAGGCCGTAGTTCATCGCCTTGATCTTGCGGCGCTGGTCCGGGGTGACCTCGTCGACCGGCACTCCGAAGACCGACGACGCGGTGACCGCGTGGAAGTCGGCGCCGGAGTTGAACGCCTCGATCAGCGCGTCGTCCGAGGACAGGTGCGCCATGATGCGCATCTCGATCTGGCTGTAGTCGGCGGTCAGCAGGCACTCGTAGCCCTCGCCCACCACGAACGCCCGGCGGATCCGCCGGCCCTCCTCGGTGCGGATCGGGATGTTCTGCAGGTTGGGCTCGGTGGAGGAGAGCCGGCCGGTGGCCGCCACCGTCTGGTTGAAGGTGGTGTGGATCCGGCCGTCGTCGGAGACCGACTTGAGCAGACCGTCGACGGTCGACTTGAGCTTGGCCACGTCCCGGTGGCGCAGCAGGTGGGCCAGCACCGGGTGCGGATTCTGCGCGTAGAGCCACTGCAGAGCGTCCGCGTCGGTGGTGTAACCGGTCTTGATCTTCTTGGTCTTGGGCAGGCCCAGCTCGGTGAAGAGGATCTCCTGCAACTGTTTGGGCGAGCCGAGGTTGAACTCCCGGCCCACCGCCTCGTACGCGCCCTGCGCGGCGGCCTTCACCTCGGCGGCGAAGTGCGCCTCCAGCTCGGACAGGTAGTGCGTGTCGGCGGCGATGCCGGTGCTCTCCATGGCGGCCAGCACACGCATCAGCGGCAGCTCCACCCCGGCCATCAGCCGGGCGGACTGCTCACCGTCGCGGGACAGCTCGGCGTCGATCGCGTCGGCCAGGTCGAGGGTGGCCCGGGCCTGGAGCATGAGGTTCTGCTCGGCCGCGCCCTCGTCGCCCAGCCCGTCGAGGGTGAGCTGGCCGGTCTCCGGCACGTCCACCCGCAGCTCGCGGTGCAGGTAGCGCAGCGCCAGGTCGCTGAGGTCGTAGGACCGCTGGTCGGGGCGGGCCAGGTACGCGGCGATCTGGGTGTCCCGGACGATGCCGGCCAGCTCCCAGCCGTGTGCGCCACAGGCCAGCACGGCCGGCTTGCTGTCGTGCAGCACCTTGGGCCGCTGCGCGTCGGCCAGCCAGGCCGCCAGTGCACCCTCGTCGGCCGGGTCGAGCCCCGCCGGGTCGACCCAGGCCGCGGCGCCACCGGCGGTGGCCAGCGCCAGGCCGGCGGTGGAGGCGGTGTGCCGGCGGTTGGGGCCGGTGTCGAGCTTGACCGCCATCCCGACCGGGGTGCCGGCCGGGGCGTGCGCGGCCAGCCAGCCGGCCAGCGCGCCGGGCGCGGTGAGCACCTCGCCGGTGAGGTCGAAGCCGGACTCGGCCTCCGGCTCGACCGCCTCCAGGTACTGGTAGAGCCGATCGCGCAGGATGCGGAACTCCAGGGTGTCGAAGACCTGGTGCACCGCCTCCCGGTCCCAGCCGGCCCACCGGGTGTCCTCCGGGCGCAGCGGCAGCTCCAGGTCGGAGACCAGGCAGTTGATCTCGTAGTTGCGGATCACGTCGGCGAGCCGCTCGCGCAGGCTGTCGCCGGCCTTGCCCTTGATCTCGTCCGCGCGGGCGATCACGCCCTCCACCCCGCCGTACGTGGTGATCCACTTGGCGGCGGTCTTCGGGCCGACGCCCGGAACGCCGGGCAGGTTGTCGCTGGTCTCGCCGACCAGCGCGGCCAGGTCGCGGTAGCGCTCCGGACCGACGCCGTACTTCGCCTCGATCGCCGCCGGGTCCATCCGGGCCAGGTCGGAGACGCCCTTGCGCGGGTAGAGCACCGTGACCTGGTCGCCGACCAGCTGGAAGGCGTCCCGGTCGCCGGTGCTGATCAGCACCGTCATGCCCTGGTCGCGGGCCTGGCAGGCGAGCGTGGCGATGACGTCGTCGGCCTCGTAGCCCTCCATCTCCACCACCGGGACCTGGAGCGCGGCCAGGACCTCCTTGACCAGGCTGACCTGGCCCTTGAAGTCGGTCGGGGTCTCGCTGCGGCCGGCCTTGTACTCCGCGTACTTGTCGGTGCGGAAGGAGCGGCGGGAGACGTCGAAGGCGACGACGATGTGGGTGGGCTGCTCGTCACGCAGCACGTTGATCAGCATCGAGGTGAAGCCGTAGACCGCGTTGGTGGGCTGGCCCGTCGTGGTGGAGAAGTTTTCCACCGGCAGGGCGAAGAACGCCCGGTATGCCAGGGAGTGTCCGTCGACGAGGAGCAGGCGCGGCGTCGTAGCTGTCACGGCAGCGACTCTAGTCCGTCGCACCGACATCCCCGGGTGGCGGCACCGCGCGTCCGACGGCGGAACGGGCATCGCGCCCGAAAGCCGGCGGCCGGGCACCCCCGCGTGGGGATGCCGGGCCGCCGCTCGGATGGCTCAGGCCACGCCGAGGTACGCCTCCTTGACCGACGGATCGTGCAGCAGGTCCTGACCGGACCCCTCCTTCACGATCTGACCGGTCTCCAGCACGTACCCGCGGTGCGCCCGCGAGAGCGCCTGCTGGGCGTTCTGCTCCACCAGCAGGATCGTGGTGCCCTGCTGGTTGATCTCCGTGATGATGTCGAAGATCTGCCGGATCACCAACGGCGCCAGACCCATCGACGGCTCGTCGAGCAACAGCAGCTTCGGCCGGCTCATCAGCGCCCGGCCGACCGCGAGCATCTGCTGCTCGCCACCGGAGAGCGTGCCGCCGGCCTGCTTGCGCCGCTCGGCCAGCCGCGGGAAGAGGGTCAGCACCCGGTCCAGGTCGGCGGCGATGCCGGCGGAGTCCCGCCGGGTGTACGCCCCCATGTCCAGGTTCTCCATCACCGTCATACCCGGGAAGATCTGCCGCCCCTCCGGCGACTGACACAGCCCCCGGACCACCCTCAGGTCGGCCCGGAGCTTGCTGATGTCCTCACCGTTGAACGTGATCTTTCCGCTGGCGAGCGACCGGGTCCCGGAGATGGCCCGCATGGTGGTGGTCTTACCGGCGCCGTTCGCGCCGATCAGGGCCACCACCTCACCCTCGTTCACGGTGAGGCTGATGCCGTGCAGCGCCTCGATCCGGCCGTACGCGACGGCGACATTCTCGAGCTCAAGCAGCGTCATCGGCGGGCTCCCCCAGGTACGCGGCGATCACCTTCGGATCGCGGCTGACCTCCGCGGGCGCACCCTCGGCGATCTTGCGGCCGAACTCCAGCACCACGATCCGGTCGGTGACCCCCATGACCAGCCGCATGTCGTGCTCGATGAGCAGGACGGTCAGGCCCATGTCACGGATCTTGCGAATCAGGGTGAGGAGCTCCTCCTTCTCCGCCGGGTTGAAGCCGGCGGCCGGCTCGTCCAGGCAGATCAGCTTCGGCTCGGTGGCCAGCGCCCGGGCGATCTCCAAGCGGCGCTGGTAGCCGTACGGCAGGTTGCGCGCCTCGTCGTTGGCCCGGTCGGCGATCCCGACGAAGCGCAGCAACTCGAGCGCCTTGGCCTCGGCGGCCCGCTCCTCCAGGACGTACCGGGACAGCCCGAACGCCTTGGCGCAGGACCGTCGGATCTCCTGCCACGTGCGGGCGAGCCCGGCCGGTGCCGTGACCTGCGGCAACTCGTGCGGCTTGGCCTTCAACCGGGGAATCCGGAACAGCGCACCCGGCACGCTCGTCTTGTGCCGGGAGTCCGTGCCGACCATGACGTTCTCCATCGCCGTCATCTCCGGGAAGAGACGGATGTTCTGGAACGTCCGGGAGATGCCGAGCTGGCTGATCTGGTGCGGCTTGCGACCGGTCACCTTCTGCCCGCGGAACCGGACCGCCCCGGAGGTCGGCTTGTACACCCCGGTCATCACGTTGAAGCTGGTGGTCTTACCGGCGCCGTTCGGGCCGATCAGACCGAGGATCTCGCCCTCGTAGATCTGGAAATTGATCTTGTCGAGGGCGACCACACCGCCGAAGCGGAGCGTGACGTCGTCGACCTCGAGCAGCACCGAGCGCGGGCCCGGCTGGGTCGGGATCTTCGGCGTCGCCGTGCTGGTGGTCTGGTCAGACATGAGCGGGCGCCTCCTCTGCCTCAGCCGCGCGGTCCTTCAACTCGCGGGCACGCCGCCGGCTGGGGATCAGGCCCTGCGGACGCAGGATCATCACCAGCACCATGGCCAGACCGAACACCAGCCACCGGTAGTCGGCGAAATCGCGGAACCGCTCCGGCAGGTACGCGAGCAGCACCGCGCCGAGCGAGACGCCGATCATGTTGCCGGAGCCGCCGACCACGACCATCGCCACGAAGAGGATGGAGAGGTTCGCGTTGAACTGGGTCGGGTCGATGAACGCGTTCCGGCTGCCGAACAGGAAGCCCGACAGGCCGCCGAGCGCCGCACCGATGGCGAACGCCCAGAGCTTGAACTTGAACGGGTACACACCCATCACCGCGGCGGCGTCCTCGTCCTCGCGGACCGCCAGCCACGCCCGGCCGACCCGGCTGCGCTCCAGCCTGCGGACCAGGAACACCATGATCAGCACGAAGGTGATCGCCAACCAGTACCAGGGCTTCGCGTCGATCAGGCCGAAGTACTTGTTGTCCGCTGCCGGCGCACCCTCCGGACCGGGAATGGCCGAGATGCCCACCGGGCCGTTGGTCAGCCCGGTGGCGTTGCGGGCCACGATCCGGATGATCTCGCCGAAGCCCAGCGTCACGATGGCCAGGTAGTCACCGCGCAGCCGCAGCGTCGGCCAGCCCAGCAGCACCCCGGAGATCATCGTCAGCACGATCGCGATGAACAGGCAGATCGCCCACGTCACCGCCCACGTCGGCGGCAGGTTGAACTCCTGCTGGATCCACTTCACCACCGGCGAATTCACCGAACCGAACAGCGCCACGCTGTACGCCCCGATGGCGAAGAAGCCGATGTAGCCCAGGTCGAGCAGGCCGGCGAGGCCGACCACCACGTTCAGGCCGATCGCGACCAGCACGTAGATAGCGCAGACGAAGAGCACACCCGCCCAGTTGTTACCGCCCTCGATCGAGTCGGTACGCAACCAGGTCAGGCCCGGAATGCCGAGCAGCGGAAGGTAGTAGAGGATCGCCACGAAGGCGGCCAGCCCGAGGGCCTGCTGCCACTTCGTCAGCGCCCGCCAGCGGTCGCCGACCGTGGTCAGCATGCTCACCCGGCGGCGATCAGCGGAGCGAATCTTGTCGATCATGCGCGGGCCCTCCCGAGCGACTCGCCCAACAGACCGGTCGGCCGGAACATCAGCACCACGATCAGCACCACGAAGGCGATGACGTCCTCCCAGTTGGATGCGAAGAGCGTGGCGCCGTACACCTCGACGATGCCGAGGAAGAGGCCACCCAGCAGCGCGCCGCGCAGGTTACCGATGCCGCCCAGGACCGCGGCGGTGAACGCCTTGAGGCCGAGCACGAAGCCGATGCTGTTCTGGGTGAAGCCGAACCGCATGCTCCACAACAGCGCGGCGGCGCCGGCCATGATGCCACCGAGCACGAAGATCAGCATGATCACGCGCTCCTGGTTGACGCCCATCAGCGCGGCGGTCTCCGGGTTCTGGGCCACCGCCCGCACACCCCGGCCATACCGGGTGCGGTTGATGAACCAGTCCAGCAACGCCATCATCGCCACAGCCGCGACGAAGACGATCAGCTGGATGTTCGTGATCGCCGTGTTGCCGATGGTGAACAGGGTCTCCTGCTGGATGATCGTCGGCATACCGACGATCTGCCGGGGCCGGCCGAACGCCTCCGGCAACACGCCACCGAGCAGCTTGGGCAGCACCTGACCGAAGAGCTCGACGAAGACCAGCGACAGACCGATCGCGGTGATCAGGAAGATCAGCGGCGGCGCGTTCTTACGCCGCAACGGCCGGTACGCGATTCGCTCGAGAGCCAGAGCCGTACCGCCCGAGGCGGCCGCCGCGACGAGCAGACCGAGCACCAGGAACAGGATCGCCTGGCCGACAGGCGGGTTATTTTCCACCCCGAGCTGGTTCCAGAGGATCAGCACCGCGAAGGTACCGACCATGAAAACCTCGGAGTGCGCAAAGTTGATAAGGCGAAGGACGCCGTAGACGAGGGTGTAGCCAAGGGCGATCAGGGCGTAGATGGCGCCCTTGGACAGGCCGTCGACCGTGTGCTGGCCGAGATGGCCGATCAGTTCATCGAAATGCACCGGGGGTCTCCTTGAATCGAGTACGGCCGGGGTGAAACACCCCGGCCGCACTCCATTGCGTGGGGCGTCAGCTGAGCTTGAGCTCCTGCAGCGCTTCGATAGCCGTGCCCTTGATCTGGTAGGCCCAGATGACGACCTTCGTCGGGTCGACGTCACCCTTGGCATCGAACTTGATGTACTTCGACACACCCTGCTTGTCGTACGCCTTCACGTACGCCAGGATGTCGGCCCGGCTCTTCTTGCCGTCCTTGAAGGCGTCCAGGTAGATCTTCGCGCCGTCGAAGCCCTCGGCGCCGTAGGAGCCCGGCGGGATGCCGTACTCCTTCTGGTAGTCGGCGGAGAAGGTGCCGCCCGCCTTGTCAGCCGGGAGGCAGGGGCAGGTGATGATCGCGCCCTCGGCACCGCCGGAGGCACCCGACGGGAAGGCCGTGTCGTAGAGACCGTCCGGACCGACGAACTTGGCCTGGACACCGGCGGCACGCATCTGCTTCACCAGCGGAGCGGCCTCACGAGTGTAACCGCCGTAGAAGACGAAGTCCGCCTGCGCAGACTTGATCTTGGAGATGGTGGCGTCGAACTGCGCCTGCCGCTCCTGGATCTTGTCCTTGTTGACCACCAGCGGGCCGAGCTGCTTGCCCAGCTCCTCGGTGATACCCGCGCCGTACGCGCTGGCGTCATCGACCATGAAGACCTTCTTGGCGTTCTGGGTCTTCAGGTAGCTCGCCACCGCGCCGGCCTGCGTGCCGTCGTTGCCGACCACCCGGTAGAAGGACGTGTTGCCCTTCTGGGTCAGGTCGGTGCGGGTCGCCGACGGGCTGACCATCGCCAGGCCGGCGGCCTGGTAGATCGGCATCGTGGCGTCCGACTCACCGGAGAAGTGACCACCGATGACACCGAGGAACGAGTTGTCACCCGCGATCTGGTTCGCGAACGGGGTCGCCACCGCAGGGTCACCCTGGGTGTCGAACTCCTGCATGGTGACCTTGCAGTTCGGGTTCGCCTCGTTGAACTGCTTCACGGCGAGCTTCGCGCCGTTCAGCGACGGGATCACCAGACCCGCGTTGTCACCCGTGAACGCGCCGAAGATCGCGATCTTGCCACCGCAGTCACCGGACGCGGTCCCATCATCGCCGCCACCGGAATCCTGGCAACCAGCCGCGACCACCAGGGTCGCGGCGAGCGCAACGGTACCCAGCGCCCGTACATAGCTTCGCCTCACGGCTTCCTGACCTCCTCCAGATGCGGACGCGACTGACCCGAAGCGACGGCGACAGCAGCAAACCCGCAATTCCACCCACCCCGCAGGGACTCCCCCTGCGTTACGGCTCGTGATGGCGGAGCGTACCGACACCGCACACTCTCCCGGAAGGCCTGAAGGGGGGGTCTGCGAAACCGTTACGAAGACGTGGGCAATCCTGTCGATGTCCGTAACAGGTGAATCCGTCGGTCGGTCCTTAATCGCGCGCCCGGTCGGAGCCCGCCCGTGCCGGTCCGGACGAGCACGCCCCGGATGAAAGACCACCTGACCTGCGGAAACGACTCGACACACCCCACCAGGGGCCGGAGCGGGGGGGCAACCACCGGCAGTCAGGAGGCGGGGGCGTCCGACCACCAGAGACCGGCCCGCGCGCCGTCGTCCGCCGCCAACCACCACCGGTCACCCACTGCCACCAACGCCACGTCCCGATCGGCCCCCGCCGGCACATCGAGCGGCATGGCGGCCTCCCGCCACGACCCACCCCGATCCGCCGAGACCCACACCGAGTGCCGCACGCCGTCGGCGACGGCGGCGACCAGCCGGTCCCCGGCGACGACCAGCGACGTCACCGCCGGCACGCCGGACCCGGCCCGTCGACCGAACGCCCCGCCGGCCGCCCAGCCCGTCGCCTCCTGCCGCCACGCGCCGAACGTCGACCCGCGCAGCCCGACCGCCACCGGCACCCCGCCGACCAGCGCGACGCGCTGCAGCTCCTCGTACTCCGGACCGCCCGGCAGCACGGTGCGCCGCCATGACCGCCCGTCCGGCGACGACCACACCGCCGGATCCCGGTCGATCCGGCCGGCCGGCAGCAGGCCACCCACCGCCAGCCAGCCCGGCGGCGCCGCCACCGCGTCGAACGCCCAGGTCACCCCGACCGCGTCGCTGGCCAGCTCCGGTGCGCCCTCCACCAGCGCGAACTCCGCCGCCGCCGGCGACGACACCCAGGAGGCCGCGCCCGCCGAGCGGTTGCCGACGATCAGCCAGCCCGGCGTGCCGGCCGCCAACCGGGACACGTTCACCGCCGTCGGGCCGCCGTACGTCTCGAACGACGCCTGCACCTCGACCACCGCGCCGTCCGGCAACTGCCGCCACGTGCTGATCCGTGGATAGCCGTGCGCCCCCCCGGTCTTGGCGCCGATCACCGCGGCCTTGCCGTCGCGGCAGGCCACCGACGAGAGCACGTTCTGCCGGCCGTAGAAGGAATCCGCGCGCACCGGCACGATCGTCCAGGTCGTACCGTCCACGCTGGTCCAGGCCGCCGGACGGGTGCCGCCACTGGCGTCGGCGACACCACCGACCAGGAACCAGCGGCCCGCGCAGGCCGCCGCGTCGCGGAGCAGCAGGCGGCCCGCGTCACCCGGCGGCGCCGGCAGCGTCAGCGGCTGCCACCCCGGCCGGAGCGCCGGCGCGGCCGCGGACGTCGACCCGGCGCCGGTCGAGGTGCCGCCGGTCGGCCCGGCGGGACCATCGCAGCCGGAGACCAGCAGCGCGAAGAGGCCGAACACCGCGATCACCCGTCGGACGGTCACGGCTCGATGCTATTCCCCGGAGGCGCCGCGCGGCGGCCCCCGATCCCGGGCGTGCCCGGAACCGAGGCGTCCACCGCCGCCGAGAAGCGGAGCAGATCAGACGCTCGGCTGCGTCACTTCGCCGCCGGCGGTCTCGGCGAGGATCCGCTCGGCGACCTCCTTCATGGTCATCCGGTGATCCATCGCCGTGCGCTGGATCCACTTGAACGCCTGGGGCTCGGTCATCCCGTACGTGGTCATCAGCGCGCCCTTGGCGCGCTCCACCGTCTTACGGATTTCCAGGCGGTCGGTCAGGCCGGCGACCTCCGCCTCCAGCGCGGCGACCTCCGAGTAGCGCGACAGCGCGATCTCCACCGCCGGGACCAGGTCGCTCTTCTGGAAGGGCTTCACCAGGTACGCCATCGCGCCGGCCGCCCGGGCCCGTTCCACCAGGTCACGCTGGCTGAACGCGGTCAAGATGATCACCGGAGCGATCCGGGCGCCGGCGATGCGCTCGGCGGCGGCCAGCCCATCCATGATCGGCATCTTGATGTCGAGGATGACCAGGTCGGGCTTCAACTCCTCGGCGAGGCGGACGGCGGTCTCACCGTCGCCGGCCTCACCGACCACCTCGTAGCCCTCTTCGACCAGCATCTCGGCCAGGTCCAGCCGGATCAGCGCCTCGTCCTCGGCGATCAGCACCCGCCTGCGCTCGGCATCCGTCGGCGTCTCGGCCACCAGCCCTACCCCCACCATCGTTCCTGCACGGCTACACCCATGCTCCCGCAGAAGCGTAGTCGGGTACAGTAAGCGGCACTCGCCGGGATGGTGGAACGGCATACACGGAAGTCTCAAACACTTCTGCCCGAAAGGGCTTGCGGGTTCGAATCCCGCTCCCGGCACTTTGTCATACACCTGTTCGACCATGTGGGCGTGCATCCACCGCAGATGCGGGCACGAGCCCGCGCCCTCCGCGCTCGCGGACACAACATCCGCTCGGTAGCCAGCACGCTTTCGTTGCCATACACCACCGTCTGGCACTGGTGCGTCGATCGGCCCGAGCCAGCGAGGTTCGGCACAGCCCTACGGTGCTTCCGTTGCTCGCCAGATGTCGACAATCCGACCGACTCCGCCGCCTACGCCTACCTCCTCGGCCTCTATCTCGGCGATTGACACCTGGTGACGACCGATCGGGTGCCGGTACTGCGCATCTACTGTTCCGACGCGTGGCCCAACCTCATCGACGCCTGTGCCGCGGCGATGAAGGCAGTCCTCGCCAACAAGGTCCAGCACATCCAGAAGCGGGGCTGCGTCGCGGTGCAGAGCACCGGCATGCACTGGCCGTGCCTGCTCCCCCAGCACGGTCCCGGCAAGAAACACGAGCGGCCGATCGTCCTCGCCGATTGGCCGCGGCCAATCATCGAGAGCCATCCCGCACACTTCCTCCGTGGCCTGTTCCACTCGGACGGCTGCCGGTTCGCCAATCGGGTGACCGTTCGTGGCAAGAAGTACATCTACCCGCGCTACATGTTCACCAACGAGTCGACCGACATCATGGGCCTCCTCCGACGCCTCGATGCCGCGTAAAAGACGGCCACCATCGCCGCCGCCGCTCAGCGCGCCGGCCGGGGCAGCGACCGGTGCCCTGCCGACCAACTGCTGTTGCTGGTGGTCGATTCGGCCCAGCTGACACCGGCTGCCGCACGCGGCGACGCTGACCAGCCGCCGGCGTACGGTGACCGACGCGGCGGCGCGGCTGACCCGCCCCGGACCGGCTGGATGACGAGACCGACGACAGGAGTGGGAACTGATGCGGGTGGTCATCTTCGGCGCGACCGGCATGGTGGGCCAGGGCGTGCTGCGCGAGTGCCTGCTCGCCGAGGATGTCCAGGAGGTGTTGACCGTCGGCCGGCGGCCGACCGGGCAGCGGCATCCGAAGCTGCGCGAGCTCGCCGTGGCCGACGTCGGCGAGCTGGAGGCGGTGCGCGCCGAGCTGACCGGCGTCGACGCCTGCTTCTACTGCCTGGGCGTCTCCTCGCTGGGCGTCGACGAGGCCGCGTACACCCGGATCAGCTACGACTACCCGCTGGCCGCCGCACGGCTGCTGGCCGAGGTGAGCCCGAGCGTCACGTTCATCTACGTCTCCGGCGTCGGCACCGACCCCACCGGGCGGGGCCGGGTGATGTGGGCCCGGGTCAAGGGCCGCACCGAGAACGCGGTCCTCGACCTGCTGCCCAACGGCTACGCGGCGCGGCCCGGTTTCATCCAGCCGACCCACGGGGCGGTGTCGAGGACCCGTGCCTACCGGATCGGGTACGCCGTCACCCGCCCGCTCTTTCCGGTGTTGCGCCGGCTGCTGCCCAACCAGGTCACCACCACCGACGGGCTGGGCCGGGCGATGCTGCGGGTGGCCCGGCAGGGCTCCCCCCGCCGGGTGCTGGAGAACCGCGATCTGAGCTGAGCCGGCCGGGCGTCAGCCGAGGACGGCGAGCGCCTGGGCGAGGTCGGCGCGCAGGTCCTCGGGGTCCTCCAGCCCGACCGAGAGGCGCAGCAACGCGGCGACGGGCTTCGCGTCGCCCTCGACCGGCCGGTGGGTGAGCGAGGCGGGGTGCTGGATCAGGGTGTCCACGCCACCGAGGGACACCGCGTGGGTGATCAGCCGGCAGGCGCCGGCGACGGCGGCCGCGGCGGGCGCGCCGCCGCGTACCTCGAAGGCCAGCAGGCTGCCGGGCCCGGCCATCTGCCGGCCGACCAGCGCCGCCGGGTCGTGCACCGACGGGTGGTGCACGCGGTGGACGGCCGGGTGGTCGGCGAGCCAGCCGGCGAGCTTCTCGGCGCTGGCCTGTTGGGCGCGGACGCGCAGCGGCAGGGTCTGCAGGCCGCGGTGCAGCAGGTAACCGCCGAGCGGGTGCAGGATCGCGCCGGTGACCGCGCGGACCTGGCGCAGCCGGACGGCCCAGTCGGCGTCGCAGGCGACGACGCCGGCGAGGACGTCGCCGTGCCCGCCGATGCTCTTGGTGGCGCTGTGCAGCACGAGTGCGGCGCCGTGCCGGGCCGGCTGTTGCAGCACGGGGGTGGCGACGGTGTTGTCGACCAGCAGCGGGACGTCGCCGGCGGCGGTGGCGAGGGCGGCGATGTCGACCAGGTCGAGGGTGGGGTTGGCGGGCGTCTCGACGATGACCAGCGCGGTGTCCGGGCGGATGTGGGCGGCGACCTCGTCGGGGCGGGCCCAGCTGACCGTGGTGCCGAGCAGGCCGGTGGCGAGCACGTGGTCGGTGCCGCCGTACAGCGGGCGGACGGCGACGATGTGGCTGTGGCCGTCCCGGGCGGCGGCGAGCAGGGTGGCGGTGAGCGCGGCCATGCCGCTGGCGAAGGCGACGGCCTGGGCGGTGCCTTCCAGCTCGGCGAGGGCGGTCTCGAAGCGGGCCACCGTCGGGTTCCACAGCCGTTGGTAGACGGCGCTGCCCTCGGCGGGCAGGAGGCCGCCGGTGGCGAGCTGCTCGTAGGCTTCCCCGCCGGCGTCCACCGAGGGCAGTGGGTTGGTGGTGGACAGGTCGATCGGTGGTACGTGGACGCCGAGCGCCCGCAGGTCGTCGCGGCCGGCGTGTACGGCTTTCGTGTCCACCATCGTCATGCCGGTAGCCTCGAACATCTGCTCCGCGTAGGGCAATGGTGTGGAAGATAATTCTGTCTCTGACCCTGGCTTCGCTGGTGGATTCGGGCGAGGATGACGGGATGCCCCCTGAGCCGAACGATGTGCGGCCGTACCCGGCCCTGGACGAGGTGGACCGCGCGATCCTGGCCGAGTTGGCCGCGGACGGCCGGTTGCCGAACAACGCCCTCGCCGAGCGGGTGGGGGTGGCGCCCTCGACCTGCCTGACCCGCACCCGGGCGCTGCGCGAACGCGGCGCGATCCGCGGGTTCCACGCCGAGGTTGACCCGGCCGCGCTCGGCCTGCCGTTGCAGGCGCTGGTGTCGGTGCGGCTGACGGCGCACGAGCGGGCGGCGGTGGACGCGTTCCGGGCCCGGTCGGTGCGGCTGCCCGGGGTGGTGTCGGTGTTCCACGTCGCCGGTGCGGAGGACTACGTGCTGCACGTGCGGGCCGCGTCCGGGGACGCGCTGCGCGACTTCGTGCTGGACCACCTCGCGGTCGATCCGGTGGTGCAGCACACGCAGACCAGCCTGATCTTCGAACAGGCCCGCGGAGTGGGCTGACGCAACCCACCCGTGGAACCTTCGACGCGCCAACCCCTGTTAGGAAGGGGCCCTTGTACAACCGGAGGCGTCAAGAAGGTGCCCTTCCTTCGGGTCGGAATGAACGGGCAGGCCGCGGAGTTGCCACTGCGTGTGATCACCGTACCGTTGTCTGTTCTTGATCTTGCTCCGGTCGCCAAGGGCACCACCGCCGGCGCGGCGCTGCAGGCCACCACCGAGCTGGCCCGGCGCACCGAGGAGCTGGGCTATCACCGTTTCTGGGTGGCCGAGCACCACAACATGCCGGCGATCGCCAGCTCCGCTCCGGCGGTGCTGCTCGCCCACCTGGCCGCGAACACCTCGACGATCCGGCTCGGGTCGGGCGGAGTGATGCTGCCCAACCACGCGCCGCTGGTGGTGGCCGAGCAGTTCGGCACCCTGGAGGCGTTGCACCCCGGCCGGATCGACCTGGGCATCGGCCGCGCGCCGGGCACCGACCAGGTGACCGCGCTGGCGCTGCGCCGCACCATGGAGGGGCTGTCGGCCGAGGGCTTCCCCCGTGAGCTGGCCGACCTGATGAACTACTTCAGCGGCGAGCGGCCCGGGCAGATCATCGCCACCCCGGGGCGGGGTGAGCAGCCGGCCGTGTGGCTGCTCGGCTCCAGCGGCTTCAGCGCGCAACTGGCCGGCCTGCTCGGCCTGCCGTTCTCCTTCGCGCACCACTTCAGCTCGGCGAACACCCTGCCGGCGCTGGCGCTGTACCGGCAGAACTTCCGGCCGTCGCAGTGGCTGGACAAGCCGTACGCGATGGTGGCGGTCAACGCGGTCTGCGCGGAGACCGACGAGCGGGCCGAGTGGCTGGCCGGACCGAGCGCGCTGTCGTTCCTGAAGCTGCGCTCCGGGCGGCCGGAGCCTCTCTCCACGCCCGAGGAGGCGGCGGCGTACCCGTACACCGAGATCGAGCGCGAGTTCGTGCAGCAGCGCCGCGACGGTCAGGCGATGGGTTCGCCGGAGACGGTGCGCCGGCAGTTGACCGATCTGGTGGAGCGGACCGGCGCGGACGAGCTGATGCTGACCACGCTGGTCTACGACGTGCGGGACCGGGTGCGCTCGTACGAGCTGATCGCCGAGCAGGTGGTGGGCGGCCTGCGCCGGACGGCGTGAAACACGATCTTCATGTCGGCGTCACCCTGGCGACCCGGACGGTGCCTAACGTAGGTGCCGGTGGTGGTACGGCATCCCCGGTCGGGACGGGTCGGGAATGCCGCGGTGTGGAGCACCGGGCCGGAGCTGAGCGGATTCCGCGGCTGCGGCCCGGTGCCTGCCACCCTGGCGACCCCGTTCGGGCCCGCCAGGGATCGGATCAGCGTAGGTAGATGTTCGGGGTGGGCGGACCGGCCATGCCGTCGCCGAGAAAGAATCCCGGGTGCGGCGGTTGGTTGTAGGCGGTGTTCTGCCAGGCGATCGCCACCCGGTAATGCGGGTCGTGCATCAGGGTGTGCATCCGGGTGCTGGTCGGGGTGGGCGTGCTGTAGACGCGCAGCGCCCGGCTGTCGGTGGTCCGCCAGATCACCTCCTCGCGCCAGTCGCCGAGGATGTCGCCGCAGAGCGCCGGTGTGGACTTGGTGCCGTTGTTGGCCGCCACTCCGCTGCCGGTGAGCAGCCGGGTGTCACCGCCGGTGCCGTACTTGTCGATCTTCGTGCCGTCGAGCAGCTCCCGCACCGGGTCACCGTCCCACCAGGCGAGGAAGTTCGCCGACGACGGCTTGCGGCCGATGTTGCGCCCCCGGGTGTCGGCCAGCCCGGCGACCGCCGACGACCACGACTCCGCGCCGGGGCTGCCCGCCCAGATGTCCGCGGAGACACCCCGGCCGTTGTCGCCGGAGGCCGGCGTGGACCAGAGGATCTGGCCGGTACGGGCGTCGGCGAACCAGGAGCTGGGCTTGCTGGCGTCCTCGTCGACCTTGAACACCTCCAGCCCCGAGCGGCTCGGGTCGAGGTCGCCGACGTGCAGGGCGTCGCCGTGCCCGTTGCCCGTCGAGTAGAGCAGGCGGCCGTTGTCGTCGATGGTGGCGGCGCCGTAGACGATCTCCTGGCGGCCGTCGCCGTCGACGTCGGCGACGGAGAGCTGGTGGTTGCCCTGACCGGCGGCGGCGCCGTTGCCGGAGGCGTTGGAGTCGAACGTCCAGCGCCTGCGCAGCGTGCCGTCGCGGAAGTCCCAGGCCGCGATCACCGCGCGGGTGTAGTAGCCCCGGGCCATGATCAACGAAGGGCGCTGCCCGTCCAGGTACGCGGTGCCGGCGAGGAAACGGTCCACCCGGTTGCCGTACGAGTCGCCCCAGGACGAGACGGTGCCGCGCGGCGGGTCGTAGGTGACGGTGGAGAGGACCGCGCCGGTGCGCCCGTCGAACATGGTCAGGTACTCCGGGCCGGCCAGCACGTAGCCGCCGGAGTTGCGGTGGTCCGCCGACGCGGAGCCGATCACCTGGCCGGTGCCGGAGCGGGTGCCGTCGGCGGTCTTCATGGCCACCTCGGCGCGCCCGTCGCCGTCGTAGTCGTACACCTGGAACTGCGTGTAGTGGGCCCCGGCGCGGATGTTGCGGCCCAGGTCGACGCGCCACAACCGCACGCCGGCCAGGGTGTACGCGTCGACGTACACGGTGCCGGTGTAGCCGGACTGGGAGTTGTCCTTGGCGTTCGACGGCTCCCACTTGAGCACGATCTCGTAGCTGCCGTCACCGTTGAGGTCGCCGACGGAGGCGTCGCTGGCGCTGTAGGTGTAGCTCTCCCCGGTGGGGGTGCTGCCGCCGTCCGGAACCTGCAGCGGCACGTCCAGGTAACCGTCGCCGAACTGCAGCGCCGGCGCCGAGGCGGCCTGCTCGGCGCCGGCCACCACCGCGCGAACGGTGTACGCCGAGCCGGCCGCCGCACCGCTGTCGAGGTAGGTGGTGGCGCTGGTGATCGGGCTGGTGTTGACCCTGGTAGGGCCCCGGTAGAGGTTGAACGCCACGCCGGAGGTCTCGGTGCCGAGCAACCGCCAGGAGACGAGGTTGCCACCACCGGAGCGGACGCTGATCAGCCCCCGGTCCAGGTCCTCCATCTGCGTTCCACTGCCCGTGGGCGGTGGAGTGGTCGGGGGCGGCGTGGTGGGCGGTGGGGTGGTCGGGCCACCGGAGGGCGGCGCGCCGGTGCAGGTGGCGCCGTTGAGCGCGAAGCTGGCGGGCGCCGGGTTGCCGCTGGTCCACGAGGCGTTGAAGCCGAAGGCGGCGGTGCCGTTGGTGGCGATGGCGGCGTTGTGGTCGACGTTGCGCGCGGTGACCTGGACGCCGGCCTGGGTGACGGCGGCGTTCCACGCCTGGGTGACCTGCTGGCCGGCGGTGTACGACCAGGTGAGGGTCCACCCCGTGACGGGATCGCCGAGGTTGGTGACGGTGACGTTGACGCCGAAGCCACCCTGCCACTGGTTGGTGACCTGGTAGTCGACCCGACAGCCGACGGCGGCGGCCGAGGCGACGACCGTGCCGAGGGTGCCGGCCGCGACGGCGGCGGCGGTCGTACCGGCGAGCAGGATCAGCCGATGTCTGGACGGGTGCATGAAGTGCCTCCGGGGATCCGGTGGTGACCGCCGACGGTCCATCGCCCCGGCCCGGGGGGCACTGTGGACGCTCGCCGCGACGGCGGCGGACGACGGTCTGATCGGGGGTGAACGCCCGGGAACTCACGGATCCGGCTCCAGGCGCATCGTAGGGCAAGCGCTTTCCAGACCGCAATATCGAAGCTTGTCGCTGAGCCGATGGTCCGTCGACCACACTCGACTCTTGCCCCGCCGGACGATGCCTGATCAACTCGTCCGGGTGAGCGCCCCACACATGGACCCCGACGAGTTCCGCCGCGCCGGCCACGCCGTCATCGACTGGATCGCGGACTACTGGGCCACGCTCGAGCAGCGTCCGGTGGCTCCGGCCGACCCGCCGGGCACGGTGGCGGCCGCCCTGCCGGCCTCCCCGCCCAGCGGCAGCGAGCCGGTCGAGGCGGTCCTCGCCGACCTGGACGCGATCGTCGTACCGGGGCTGACCCACTGGCAGCACCCGGGCTTCTTCGGCTACTTCCCGGCCAACACGTCCGGTCCAAGCCTGCTCGGCGACCTGGTCAGCTCCGGGCTCGGTGTGCAGGGCATGCTCTGGGCCAGCAGCCCGGCCTGCACCGAGCTGGAGACCGTGATGATGGACTGGCTGGCCCAGTTGCTGGACCTGCCGCAGCGGTTCCGCTCGACCGGCAGCGGCGGCGGGGTGATCCAGGACTCGGCCTCCTCGGCGACCCTGGTGGCCACCCTGGCAGCGCTGCACCGGGCCAGTGGGGGCCGCTGGCGCGACGCCGGCATCGACCGGCGCTACCGTGCGTACACCTCCGTGCACGGGCACTCGTCCATCGAGAAGGCCGTGCGGATCGCCGGGCTGGGCAGCGACGGGGTCCGCCCGATCGAGGCGGATCCGGAGACCCTGGCGCTACGGCCGGCCGCGCTGCGCGCCGCGATCGAGGCCGACCTGGCCGCCGGGGAGATCCCCGCCATCGTGGTCGCCACCATCGGCACCACCTCCACCACCGCCATCGACCCGCTGCCGGAGATCGGGGCGATCTGCGCCGAGCACGGGATCTGGCTGCACGTGGACGCCGCGTACGCGGGCGCGGCCGCCGTCTGCCCAGAGTTGCGCTGGTCGCACGCCGGCCTGGAGTACGCCGATTCGTACTGCTTCGACCCGCACAAGTGGCTGCTCACCGGCTTCGACTGCGACGCGTTCTGGGTGGCCGACCGCGGTGAGCTGGTCGAGGCGCTGACCGTGCTGCCGGAGTTCCTGCGCAACGCGGCCAGCGAGTCCGGCGCGGTGATCGACTACCGGGACTGGCAGGTGCCGCTGGGCCGCCGGTTCCGGGCCCTGAAGCTGTGGTTCGTGCTGCGCTGGTACGGCGCCGAGGGGCTGCGCGCGCACATCCGCTCCGGGGTGGCGCTGGCCGCGCGGTTCGCCGACCGGGTCCGCGCCGACGACCGGTTCGAGCTGGCGGCGGCGCACCCGTTCTCGCTGGTCTGCTTCCGGCTGCACGCCGACGACGACACCAACGCCGAGTTGCTGGCCCGGGTGAACGGCACCGGGCGGGTGCACCTGACGCACACCCGGGTGGCCGGCCGGTACACGCTGCGACTGGCGGTCGGCTCACCGCAGACGGTCGAACGGCACGTCGACGAGGCGTGGGAACTGCTGACCGCCACCGCCGACAACCTGCTCCGCCCGTGAAAGGAAGGGCCCCTTATTAACGCCTCGTGTAGCGGAAGGGGCCCTTCCTAACAGCGGGCTGCGGTCAGCGGGCGGCTGGCGTACCCGTACCGGCAAGCTCGGCCGGGACGGTGTCGGCGACCGACGGGGCGGCAGGAACGTCGGCGGTGGGGGCGTCGCTCGCGGCTGAGGCAGGCACGGCGGTGGCGCGGGCGGGGGCCCGGCGCAGGGCGCGCACGGCCAGCACCAGCGCGGCCAGCCAGCCGGCGGCCAGCAGGGCGTAGATCGCGGGGCGGACCGGGCCGCCCAGCTCGGCGGACCGGATCAGGGTGCGGGCGTTGGTCAGCACGATCACGCCACCGACCGCCGCGCCGAGCAGTTGGGCCGGCACGATGCGCACCAGCCAGGCGGCCAGCGGAGCGGCGATGAGCCCACCGATGAGCAGCGCGGCGACGGTGGGCAGCAGGAACCCCTCGCTGCCCAGCCCGATCAGGAAGCCGACGCTGGCCGCGCCGGCCACGACGAACTCGGCGGTGTCCACCGAGCCGATCACCTTGCGCGGCTCCAGGCGGCCGGAGACCAGCAGCGCCGGGGTGGCCACCGGGCCCCAGCCACCGCCGCCGGTGGCGTCGACGAAGCCGGCGACCAGGCCGAGCGGGCTGAGGAAGCGCCCGCGCAGCCGCCCGCCGACCCGGTCGGTACGCAGCGGCCGGGCGAAGCGGACCAGTAGGTACGCGCCGAGCGTGAAGAGGATGCCGGCCATCCACGGCGCGGCCGACTCGGTGGAGATCGAGCTGAGCAGGGTGGCGCCGGCGAACGCGCCGATCGCGCCGGGCAGCGCGATGCGGGTCACCACGCGCCAGTCGACGTTGCCGAACCGCCAGTGCGCCACCCCGGCGGCGAGCGTGGTGCCGATCTCGGCCAGGTGCACCGAGGCGGACGCGGCGGCCGGGGCGACCCCGGCGACCAACAGCAGGGTGGACGACGTCAGCCCGTACGCCATGCCGAGTGAGCCGTCGATCAGCTGCGCGGCGAGCCCGACCAGAGCGAGGACCAGCAGCTTGCGCACGAGCGCCCCCTGACTTCTCGGCATCTCCTATCGACTTGGTCGACAATGCGGCACGGGGCAGCCCGGGTCAAGTGCCCGATCGGTGGATGGGACGCCGGCGGTCAGATCCAGGCGCGCGGGTCGGCGGCCAGCTCGGTGATCCGGGCGGGCAACGCGTTCGCGGCGACGTCGCCGACGGTGACCAGCTCCAGGATCTCCCGCTCGCTGGCCCGCAGCGCGATCCAGACCTCCTGGAGCGCGCGGGCCGGGCCGTGATAGCCGAGCGTTTCCGGGCGCTGCCCGCGTACGTGCGCGAGCGGCCCGTCGATCACCCGGATCACCTCCGCGAGGGAGATCTCCCCGGCCGGACGGGCCAGCCAGTAGCCGCCCTCCGGGCCCCGCTGGGCGTGCACGATGCCGCCCCGGCGCAGCTGGAGCAGGATGCTCTCCAGAAACTTCGGCGGAATCTCCTGGGCCCGGGCGATCTGGTCGGCCGTGACCGGCCGGCCCCGCCCGGGGCCGCTGGCCGTCGCGGCGAGCTCGGCAGCCGCGCGGAGGGCGTAGTCGACCCGGGCGGAGAGACGCATGTCGGCAAGGTTAGCCCGCTGGTCAGCCGGCCGGACGGGCGACCCTCGGCCGATCGGTCACGCATCGACGGAGAGCGGCTCCGTCGCCGAGGTCTTCCGCGACGCGTGAAGTGCGTCATGATCCACCTTTCGGTGGGCCCCGAAAAGCTGTTCCGAAGCGTCCTTATGCTGAGCGGGGAGTGCGACTGTCGGACCTTTGCGCGGGCTCCATCAGCACATTGATAAACACCCGGGGTCCACTCGGGGGGAAGGCAACACGATGACCGATATCGCGACACGCACCTGGGATGGTATGACCATCCCGGTCGCCGGCACCTATCGTCTCGATCAGGCGCACAAGCGGATCGGTTTCCTGTCCCGGCACATGATGGTGAGCCCGGTGCGGGGTGAATTCGCCGAGGCGACCGCGCAGATCTTCGTGGCGGAGGACCCGCTGCTCTCCTCGGTGACCGCCACCATCGAGACCGCGAGCATCACCACCGGCAGCGTCGACCGGGACACGCACCTGAAGAGTGCCGACTTCCTCGACGTGGAGCGCTTTCCCACCCTTGAATATCGAAGCACGGGTATCAGGTGGCAGGGCAACGAGGATCCGATTTTCCACTGGGCCCGTTTGCGGAACCATCGATTCGGTGGACGAGGCAGAAGTCACAATCTCCCACCGCAGTCGGGCCCGGCGCCCGGACGATTCGTGCTCACCGGTGAGTTGACGGTGAAGGGGATCACCCGTGCGGTGGACCTTCAGGTGAATTTCGGCGGTGCTCGCCGCGATCCCTACGGACAGAACATCTTCGGATTCAGCGCCACGGCGGAAATCAACCGCGAGGACTACGGTCTGCTCTGGAATGTCGCGCTGGAAAGTGGCGGAGTTCTGGTCGGCAGGACCGTACAGATCGAGATCGCCGGCGAGGGCATCCACCAGCCCTGACCCGTCCAACGCTCATCGGGGCTGACTGCGCCCGGCCAGACAGCCGTCCCCGCCCGGACGCAACCTGTGGCTCAGGTGCTGCGAGCCTGGCGGGGATGACGGCAGCCTCAGGTGCCGACGCGGCGCAGCAGGCCCTCCTGCACGGCGCTGGCGATCTGCCGGCCGTCGGTGGTGAACATCCGGCCGGTGGCCAGCCCCCGAGCGCCGGACGCCGACGGGCTCCAGCAGTCGTAGAGGAACCACTCGTCGGCCCGGAACGGCCGGTGGAACCAGAGCGCGTGATCGAGGCTCGCGCCGACCACCCCGCCCGGCCCCCACACCTCGCCGTGCACGGAGAGCACCGAATCCAGCAGGGTGAGGTCCGAGGCGTAGGTGAGCGCGCAGGCGTGCAGCAGCGGATCGTCCGGCAGCTTGCCGTCGATGCGCATCCAGACCCGCTGGTGCGGGTCGGCGGGCCGGTCGCCGGGACGGACCCAGCCGGGCTCGCCGACGTAGCGCACGTCGATGGGGCGCGGGATCTGACCCCAGATGCCCAGCCGCTCCGGGTAGCGGGACAGCCGGTCGGTCATCGTCGGCACGTCCTGCGGGGCGGGCACGTCCGGCGGGGCCGGCGCCTGGTGGTCCAGCCCCTCCTCGGCCCGCTGGAACGACGCCGACATGAAGAAGATCGGCTTGTCGTGCTGGAGCGCGACCGCGCGGCGGACCGAGAAGGACCGGCCGTCGCGGATGTTCTCCACCTGGTACTCGATCGGCTCGACCGGATCGCCGGGGCGGACGAAGTAGCCGTGCAGGGAGTGCACGAACCGCTCCGGGTCGACCGTGCGGCCGGCGGCGACCAGCGCCTGGCCGGCGACCTGGCCGCCGTACACCCGCTGCGGGCCGACCGGGGGGCTCATCCCCCGGAAGGTCATCTCGCCGGTCGGGTCGAGGTCCAGGACCTCCAACAGCTGGTCCACCGCGGCCTGGCCGACCGCGACGTGGCCGTCGCTCACTGCAGCGCCCGCGCCGACGCCGCGTCGACGAGCGACCCGAGCTGGTGGACGCGCAGCGTGTTGGTCGAGCCGGGGGTGCCGGGCGGGCTGCCCGCCACGATCACCACGTAGTCGCCCGGGTTGGCCCGGTTGAGGCCGAGCAGCGCCTGGTCGACCTGGCGGAACATGTCGTCGGTGTGCTGCACGAACGGCATCAGGAAGGTCTCCACGCCCCAGGTCAGGGCGAGCTGGCTGCGCACCTCGGGGACCGGGGTGAAGGCCAGCAGCGGAAGGTCGCAGTGCAGCCGGGAGAGCCGCCGGACGGTGTCACCGGTCTGCGAGAACGCGACGAGCGCCTTGGCGTTGATGGCCCGGGCGATCGACGAGGCGGCCACGGTGAGCGCGCCGCCGTGCGTACGGGGATCGTGCTGCAACCGGGGCACGCCGATCGAGCCGGCCTCGGTGGTCGTCACGATCTTGGCCATGGTGCTGACGGTCAGCACCGGGTACTTGCCGACGCTGGTCTCCCCGGAGAGCATCACGGCGTCCGCGCCGTCGAGCACCGCGTTGGCCACGTCGGAGGCCTCCGCCCGGGTGGGGCGGGAATTTTCGATCATGGAGTCTAGCATCTGGGTGGCCACGATGACCGGCTTGGCGTTCTCCCGGCACAGCTGCACTGCCCGCTTCTGCACCAGCGGGACCTCATCCAGCGGCATCTCGACGCCGAGGTCGCCGCGGGCCACCATGACACCGTCGAAGGCCAGCACGATGGCCTCCAGGTGGTCCACCGCCTCCGGCTTCTCCACCTTGGCCAGCACCGGGCGGAACACGCCCTCCTCGGCCATGATGCCGTGGACGAGCTTGATGTCCTCGGCCGAGCGGACGAAGGAGAGGGCGACCAGGTCGACCCCGAGCCCCAGGGAGAAGCGCAGGTCCTCGGCGTCCTTCTCCGACATGGCGGGCACGCTGACCGCCACGTTGGGCAGCGAGACACCCTTGTTGTTGGAGACCGGCCCGCCCTCGGTGACCAGGCAGCGGATGTCGTTGCCGGTGACGTCGGTGACCTCGACGGCGACGCGGCCGTCGTCGATCAGCAGCCGGTCACCGGGCTTCACCTCCTGCGGCAGCTTGCGGTAGGTGCAGGAGACCCGGTCCTTGCTGCCGATGATGTCGTCGCCGGTGATCACGACCGAGTCGCCGGTGCGCCACTCGTGCGGGCCGTCGGCGAACTTGCCGAGCCGGATCTTGGGACCCTGGAGGTCGGCGAGGACGGCCACCGGCTTACCGGCCGCCTCGGACGCCTCCCGGACCAGTCGGTAGACCGCCTCGTGGTCGGCGTGGCTGCCGTGGCTGAAGTTGAGCCTCGCCACGTTCATGCCGGCCTCGACGAGACCTCGGATGCGCTCCGGGGACGAGGTGGCGGGACCAAGAGTGCAGACGATCTTCGCGCGGCGTGTCACGCCCATCAGGCTAGTCTCTCCTTCAGGTCGGACTCGGGGCCGACCCCTTGCAGGCAGCGGAACAATTGTCCAACGACGCGCGGTGCGCGTCGGGCCGGCGGGCGGAACCGCACCGGGAACGTTGTGGCGACGGGCAACGGCGACCGCGCGCCGGGAATCGTACGCCTCCGCTGGCACGCACCGTCCGGGTGCTCCCGGCGGCGGCTCACCCGGAGTGCTCCGACGGCGGCAGGGTGGGCACGGCGGTGAGCAGGTCACGGGGGTCGTAGCGCCGCTTCGCCCGGCGCAGCCGCGCCCAGTTCGCGCCGTAGGCCAGCCGGACACGGTCGGTCTCCTGCGGGGCGAGCAGGTTCGGGTAGCCACCGGGCAGGGCGTGCGGCGCGAGCGCCGCCGAGGTCCGCTCGGCCCAGTCCCGGTGCGGCCCGGCCACCCCGCCCGGCGCCCACACGGCGATCACCTCGGTCAACAGGTGATCGGTGCGCAGGCCGAACGCCGTGTCGGCGAGCCGCACCTGGCTGGCCGCGCCGTGGAAGTGGTGCAGGGCCAGCGCGGAGAACGGCGAGTTGACCTGCCGGGCGGCGTCGACCAGCGCGTCCACCGCGTCGCCGGTGAGCGCGGGCAGCCAGCGGGTCCGGAGCAGGTAGTGGTTGCCGTCGACCATCCCGCCGTCGAACATCCGCAGCGCGTCCGCGTACGCCAGCGGGCCCACCTGGTCGACCAGCGGGACGCCCAGCGCTCGCAGCCGGTCCACCCACGGCCGCCCGGCGTCCAGGTCCGGGCCGCTGTAGAACGGGCAGACGAAGATCACCGGCTCGCCGGCGGGGCCGGGCAGGAAACCGGCCATCACGGTCAGCTCGTCCGGGGCCTGCGCGATCAGCGCGGAGTAGCCACGCAGCACGGCCGGCGCCTCCGCCAACGCGAACATGATCATGCCGGCGAGCACGGCGGGCAGCCGGTGCGCGCGGTAGCGCAGCTCGGTGACCACGCCGAAGTTGCCGCCGCCGCCGCGCAACGCCCAGTACAGCTCGGCGTCGTGCCGGGGGTCGGCGGTGACCCGGCGGCCGTCGGCGAGGACCACCTCGGCGCCGAGCAGGTTGTCCAGGGCCAGGCCGAACCGGCCGCAGAGCGGGCCGTACCCGCCGGCGAGGGTGAGCCCGGCCATGCCCACGTCCCGCACCACGCCGGTGGGCACCACCAGGTCGTACGGGCGGGCGGCGGTGAGCACGTCAGCGGCGGTGGCGCCGCCGGCCACGGTCACCGTGGCCGTGTCCGGATCGACGTGGACCTCGCGCAGGCCGGTCAGGTCGAGCACCAGGCCGCCGTCGCGCAGCGCCCGGCCGGCCCAGTCGTGCCCGCCGGAACGGACCGACAACGGCAGGTGACACCGGGCGGCGATGCGGACCGCGCCGGCCACCTCATCGGCGTCCAGGCACCGGGCGACCAGCGCGGGCGCGCGGTCCACGGCGGCGTTCCACAGGCGGGTGGCGGCGACGAAGGCGGGATCGCCCGGCTCGTGGAGCCGGTCACCGAGCAGGGCGCGCAGCCGGGCGGTGGCCGACGCGACATCGGGGGTGGCGACGGAGCTCACGGCGACTCCTCGACCGGGGCCGGCCGCTGGCGCCGGATGCGCCCCGACGGCGGTCCTCGCTGGGCGCGACCGTAGCACCGGCGGGCGGCCGACCGCCGTCACCATCACGACAGCCGCCGATGGCCCGACCGGTCAGCTCTCGGTCTTGGCCAGCGGAAACTCCAACGACCCGGCCGGGCAGAGGAAGGTCAGCACGTCCACCCGGTAGAGCCCGGCCTGCACCGCCGGGTCGGCCTCCAGGACGCTGCGCACGTCGTCGACGCTGCCGGTGCGGGCCAGCCCGAAGCCGATCGGCGGCTCCGGGTTGCGGGCCGGCCCGTCCACCGAGCCGGCGACCAGGATGATGCCGCGCTGCTGCAACGCCTGCATGTGCTCGGTGTGCTCGGCCTGCAACCGCTGCACGGTCTCGTTGGACAGGGCCCGTCCGGCCGCGCCGGGATAGATCACGATGCACTCGTACGTGTCGAGCGCGAAGTCGACCTGCGGCACTCCCGCCATGGGTGCTCCCTCCGCCGTCGCGCCGGGTACGCACCAGCCCGGCTGCCCGAGCCGGCGTCGTCGGCACGCGCCCAGCGTCGCACGCCGACGGGGGTCGCACCGCTCGCTCCGCCCAACTGGCCCCGGTCGGGCCCGCGGCGGCACCCGCGCGCCACGGTCGGCGTGCGGGCCGCCCGGGTGCTGGTGGTCATCCGACACGCCGGCTGACCCGGGCGGCGTGACCGGCTACGGTGGACGGTCCGGGCGGGCGGCGGGAGGTCGGGATGCGCGACGACGAACCGGCGACGGGCCCGCTGCCGTACGTCGAGGTGACCGACGAGGCGTACGCGGCGCGGGCCGCGGCGGGCTTCGCGGTGCGGGAGTTCGAGTTCGCGGTGCTGCTCAGCGGGCGATGCCCGCGGTGCGACCACCCGACCACCAGCACCGTGGTCGACGAGCTGTACCGGCGGGAAGCCTCGGCAGCCGCCCCGGACCCGGGCTATCGGACGGTGCTCTGCGAGTGCGAGGCCGACCATCCTTCGCGCCCCGCCGGGCTGCGCGGCTGCGGCGCGTACTGGACGCTGCGGCTGGAGGTCGAGGCGTGATCCGGCTGCGCCCCGGGCCGCCCGCGACCGTCGCCGACCTGCACCGCGCGCAGCAGTTGGCCGGGCTGCTGCGCGGTGAGCTGGAGCGGGTCCGCGCGGCGGCGGTGGCGTGGCGCAACGGCCTCGGCGGTCTGCTGGTGGCACTGGTCGGGTTCAGCCTGATCCGGGGCCGCACCGACGTCAGCACGCTGGCCCCGCACTGGGGCGCGCTGGTCGGCGTCCTGCTGCTCGCCGCGCTGCTCGCGGGGGTGGGTGGGGCGCTGGCGCTGCTACGCGCGGCGCACGGCAGGTTGGCGGTGACCCCGGTGGCGGCGCTCCCACCGGCCCCGCTCGGCGACCACCTGGAGGCCATGGCGGCGGTCCGGTCGCTGCGGACCGGGGTGCAGCTGGTGCTGCTCTGCACCGCGCTGCTGGTCGCCGCGGTCGGGGTGATCTGGTACGCGCCGGCCCAGATGTAAGGAAGGGCACCTTCTTAACGCCTGGTGTTGTACAAGGGGCCCTTCCTAACAGTGAGCTTCAGGGGCCGAGGTGGGCGTAGCCGGCCCAGGTGTCGGGGCGGCCGGGCAGGGCGGCGCGGAGCCGGCGGACCGACCGGTGCAGGGCGACCGCCGCCCGCTCCGGTGCGATCCCTCCGGGCACCGCGAGGCCGGCGTACAGGTCGGCGCAGAGCCGTACGGTCAGCGCGTCCGAGATGGACCAGAGCGCGCCGATGACGTGCCGGAACCCGGCGAGCTGGAACGCGGTGCCGAGGGTGAGCGCCTCGTCGGGCAGGGCCGCCCCGCCGCGCACCGTCTCGCAGGCGGACAGGACGGCCAGCGCGCCCGGCCGGCCGGCGGGGCGCCACAGGTCCCGGACGTGCAGCGGGCCACCGGCCAGCGTGAGGCGCCCCCAGGCCGGGGCGCGCAGGTCCTGCGTGCCGTGGCAGGACAGGTGGACGACCGGCTGGTCGGGCAGCGCGGCGAGCACGGCCGCCGGGGTGGCCGCCGGGCCGAGGAGCGCGCGGACCCGTGGCAGGTGGCGGCGGACGATCTCCTCCTCCTGTGCGACACCGGGCAGGTCGGCCAGGCCGGGGGTCTGCGACATGCCGACGACCAGCGCCGAGTCGACCGGCTCGGACCGGGCCGGCACGCCGCGCCGGGCGTGCGCCAGCGCCCGCAGCGACGCGGTGTACGACGGCACCACCCGGTCCAGCACCCCGTCGCCGCCGTCGAGCGGGCCGGCCGCGTGCACCGGCAGCAGGGTGAGCAGCCCGGTCGGGCACCACCACAGCCGTGGCCAGTCGGCCCCGGCGGGTTCGGCGCCGGACGGGGCGGTCGGCGCCGGGGCGGGCGCGGCGGCGTCGAGCACGGGTGCGGCGACGACCCGCCACAGCCAGTCCAGCGTCTGGCCGACCTCGGTCCGGGCCGCCAGCCGGCGGCGCTGCGCTGCCGGCTCCGGGCCGTCCGGGGCCGCCGCCCCGGTGAGCACCGCGATCGCGGTCAGGAAGCCCGCCGTCCGGGTGACCAGCTCGGCCATGGTCAGCCCGGGCAGCGGAACCACGGTGACCTGGCCGTCGGCGACCACCAGCGCGTCGCAGCGTCGCACGGCCACGTTGACCAGCACCACCGGGCCACCGACCGCGGCCCCGGCCAGGGCGGCGAACGGTGGCGGGCGGAGGAAGTCGGCGAACCCGGGCCGGGCGCGGATCTCCGCGAGCAGCTCGCGGCGGCGCACCGCGAGGTCGTACCGCTGCTCGGCACGGCCGCTCGGACCGTCCGAGCCGGTGGGCGGGAGCGCGGTGAATCCGTCGAGGGCGGCCTGGAGGTCGGCGAGCCGGTCCGCCAGCCGGGGCGACTGCGCGCGCAGCGCGGCCAGGTCGGCGCCCGCGTCGTGGGCCCGGGCCAGCAGGACCCCACGGCCGTACTCGAGCAGCTCGACGGCGCGTTCCGGGCGGTCGACGGCGATGGCGACCGCCGCCGCGTCGCTGGCCAACCCGGGGAACAGCCCGAGCAGACGGGCCTGGTCGTCGGGGTCCATACCGTGCCAGGCCACCAGGTCGATCAGCTCGATCGCGGTGGCGTACCCGTCGAGCGCGGCCGGCAGGTCGCGGGCCGTGGCGGCGTGGTCCGCGTACCGGCTCGCCGCTCCCGCCCGAAGCAGCGACGGCGCGGACTCCACCGCGGCGGCGGCGCGCAGCGCGGCGGTCGCCTCGGCCAGCGCCGCAGGGGTGGCGACCGCCTCCAGGGCGGTGGCCAGGTTGCTCAGGCACATGGTGCGCGCGGGATGCTCGGCGGGCAGCGCGTCGACCGCCGCCCGGTTGGCCGCCAGCATGGCGGTGGCGTCCGCTTCGTCGCGGAAGGCCCGGTAGCGCAGCAGCAGTGCGTTACCGAGGTTGGTGTGGATCCGGTGCCGCTCCGCGCCGACCAACGGGTGCCGCTCGCTCAGCCGCTGGAGGAGCCGGACCGCCTCGTTCAGCCCCGCCGCGTCGTCGTGCAGACGGTGCCGCAGCAGGTGGGCCAGGGCGAGGGTGGCGTACGTCTGCACGTACTCGGTCGGCTCGGCTTCCCGTTCGGCCAGTTCGGCCGCCTCGCGCAGCGCGGTCACCGCGGCGTCGGCGTCCCGGGCGGCCCCGGCCCTGATGTGGTCGGCGGGCTGGCCGCCGGCGGGCAGCGCGCCGTCCAGAGCGAGCTCCACCCGACGGTTCAACGCGGAGCCGTAGTTGATGAGCGCCAGCAGCCGGTCCGGGTGCCCGGGCGGCGCGGTCTCGGTCACCCGCCCCAGCACCTGAATCGCCTCGGTCAGGGTGGCCAGGTCCTGCGTCGAGGTGAACAGTGCCTGCAACACCAGGCCCAGGTTCGAGCGGTACGCGGGCAGTGCGGCGGTATCCGGTGGGGCGGCGGCAACCGCGGCCCGCAGTGCCACGGCGGCCGGCTCCAGCAGCGCCGGCTCCCCCGCCTGGTCGGACAGTTCGCGCAGGGTGTTGCCCAGATTGTTGAACACCTGATGGCGCAGGGGGTCGGCGCGGGGAAGCAGCGACTCCGCCTCGGTCAGCGCGTCCCGGGCGGCCCGCAGTGCGCTCACCCCGCCCAGGTCGGCGTGCCCCCGGCCCAGCGCGTACCCGAGTTCCGCGAGCCAGCGGGCCCGGTGGACCGGTTCCCCGGCAGCGTCGGCGCCCTCGCGCAGCAGCCGCACCGCCTCGGTGATGTCGTCGATCCGCCGCCGCCGCTCGTACCGGGTCACCAGCAGGCGGCCGACCGCGTGCCGAATCTCGTCCGGGTCCAGCCCACCGTGCGCCGACCGGGATCCGGACGCCGCCCGGTACGCCTCGATCGCCGCGTCGAGGTCGGCCGGGACGCCGTCGCTCTCGTGCCGCTCGGCGAGCAGGGTCGCCAGGCTGGTCCGTGCCACGCCGGTCAGTTCCGGTTCGAGACCGCCGAACCCGGTCAACGCCGACCGGTACGCCTCGATCGCGGCATCCCGGTCGGCCATCGCCCGGTCGCGCAGGAACCGTTCGGCGAGCGCCGTGCCGTGCAGCGCGGCGACGCGCGGGTCGCCGCCGGCTCGGGCGGCGGCGAACGAGTCGACCGCGTCGTCGAGGTCGGCCGGCCGACCCCGCAGGTGCCACCGGTCGCGTAGCCGCTGACCGATGTTGGCCAGCGCCATTGCGCGCACCGAGGCGCTGCCGCCGGTGGCTCGGGCCGCGTCACGCAGCAGCATGATCGCTTCGTCCAGGTCCGCCGGGGCGCCGTCGACCTCGTACCGGTCGCCGAGCACGTTGCCGAGGTTGAACAGCCGGACCGCACGTTCCGGATCGCCGGCCGAGGTGGACTCCAGGCTCTCCTGGTGCGCCTCGATCGCGCAGGTCAGGGCACTCCGCCTGCCGAGGTGCTGGAACTGCTCGCGGTGCACCCTGCCGAGGGCGGACAGGTAGTGCAACCGCTCCGGCTCGCCAACGGGCGTGCCGTCCACCGCCCGTCGCAGCAGCGCCGCCGCCCGGTCGACGCCCCGGTAGTCACGGTTGTTCTCCGCGGCAGCCATCAGCATCACGGCCTCGAGGAACAACGCGTCGGCCTCGCCGTCGGCCAGACCCGCCGTACCCCTACGAGCGACACCGGGGCCCCGGTCGGAACCGGCGGGCGCGGACACCGGGCCACCGGGACCCCGTGGACCGGGGACTCGTCCGGACTCCGGCGGCGGTCGGTGCGCGTGCAGCATGGCCAGCAGCGACGGCGGCACCCGTTCCGGGGCGAAGCGCACCAGGAACTCGGTGAGCCTGACCGCCTGACCGAGGTCGTCGGCGTCCTCGCCGGGCGGCAGCAGCTGGTAGCGGTACCAGTGCAGGCAGGCGAGGAGGAAGAAGCCCTCCGCGACCGGCTCCGGCAGCGGCCCGTCCGTGGGCGTGGCGGTCACGAACTCGATGACCGCCTCGGCGTCCCGGATCGCGCCGGAGTCGAGCACCGCGCGATGGTCCGTCGTGGCGCCGAAGCGGTCCAGCCGCTCCCGCAGCCGACCCACCGGGTCAGACCTGAACCGTCGCCACATCGTGCCTCCCGACCGCCGCACCGGTTGGGATCAGGCGTAGCAGACCGGACACGGCGCGCGCCAGCGCCAGGAGGGCCGTAAACCGGATCTGCCGGCAGCCACCGTGTCCGCGCCCACAGTCGGCGTGCCGGCGCGCCGGGGATAGGGCGTCGCGATTCGGGGGATCATCAGTCGGGTGGCGGGCCGCTCTCATCCCCGCCACGACGAAACGATTGGGGAACCGCGTATGGCGACCGACGTCAGCAAGCAACCCGCGAAGGCTTCCGGCAGCTACCGGATCGGCGGCGACCTCACCGTCGACCGTCTCGGCTACGGGGCGATGCAGCTCACCGGGCCGGGCGTCTGGGGTGACCCGAAGGACCCCGCCGAGGCGGTCCGGGTGCTGCGCCGGGCGGTCGAGCTGGGCGTGACGTTCATCGACACCGCCGACTCGTACGGCCCGTTCGTCTCCGAGCTGCTGATCCGTGACGCCCTGCACCCGTACGCCGACGACCTGGTCGTCGCGACGAAGGGTGGGTTCACCCGGGCCGGGCCGGGCGACTGGCGCGTGGTGGGCCGCCCGGAGTACCTGCGCCAGCAGTGTGAGCTGAGCCTGCGTCACCTCGGCCTGGACACGATTCCGCTCTACCAGCTGCACCGGATCGACCCGCAGGTGCCGCTCGCCGACCAGCTCGGCGAGCTGGCGCTGCTGCAGCAGGAGGGCAAGATCCGGCACATCGGGCTGTCCGAGGTGACCGTCCCGCAGATCGAGGAGTCCCGCGCGATCACCTCGATCGTCTCGGTGCAGAACCTGTACAACCTCGCCAACCGCAGCGCCGAGGACGTGCTGGAGTACTGCGAGCGCAACGACCTCGCGTTCATCCCGTGGTTCCCGATCGCCACCGGTGAGCTGGCGCGCCCGGGCGGGCCGCTGGACACGATCGCCGCCGCGCACAGCGCGTCGCCCGCGCAGCTCGCGCTGGCCTGGCTGCTGCGCCGGTCGCCGGTGATGCTGCCGATCCCCGGCACGTCCTCGGTAGCGCACCTGGAGGAGAACGTGGCCGCCGCGGAGGTGCAGCTCACCGACGACGAGTTCGAGGCCCTGGCCAAGGCGACCTGACCTCCGTCGATCGCGCGGAGCGCGGGTGGTCCGGGCCCGGACCACCCGCGCGGCCGGTCAGAGGGCGATGCAGTTGGGTCGCACCGGGCCGTCGGCGAGGGCGCCGCGCACGATGGTGTACGCGGTGCCGTCGAGCACCAGTCCGAGGTGCCCGACCACCCGCAGGGGGCAGTACGCCTGGATCAGCACGTTCGTCGCGCCGTCGTTGACGGCGGCGTTTCCGGTCGGCCGGACCAGCTCGTCCTGCAGGGTGCGGATGGTGGTGTAGCGCACCGCGCCCGGGGTGTCGTCGCCGGCGTTGAGGTCGGCGAGGAACGCGGAGCCGATGGTCATCTGCTGGCAGGCCACGATGCCGGCGCAGCTGCCGAGGCCGAGGAACGCCAGGATGTTCGCCACGTAGGTGCCGTACTGCGGCGAGCCCAGGCTGACGTACCGGCCGACGGTGGCGGTGCCGCCGAGCCGCTTGAGGTAGTAGCGGGCGACGAGGCCTCCCTCGGAGTGGGCGACCACGTCCACCGTCGCCGCGCCGGTGCTGGCGCGCACCTGGTTGACGTAGCCGGCGAACGCGCGGGCGGAGGCGGGGATGTCCCCGAGGCCCAGCCCGGGCAGTTGGTAGATGAAGGTCCGGTAGCCGTCGCCACGGAGCCGGGCGGCGATCGGCTCGTACGCGACGGCGACGCCACTGAGCCCGCCGACCACGATGACCGGGCTGGCCGCCGCGGCGACGGTCACCGGGGCGGCCACGGGTGCGGCGGGGGCGGCGGGGGCGGCGGTCGCCGTGGCGGTGGACGCGAGCAGGGCGGCGGTGGCGAGGGACAGGACGAGGACGGTCTTTCGGAGCAGCATGGCTGCACCTCCGGGGGGAGGCACCCGGCGAACCGGGCAGGTGGGTGGGGGTGTCCGGTCGACCGTGCGACGATGATGCGCGCAACAATTTGGAAACGTCAATGACTTGTTACGCGCCGGTAACCCGTTGTTCCGATGGAGGCGCAAACCGGCATATCGGCCTCCCTCCACATCGGACGCCAGGCTCGCCGCGCGTACCCCGGCGCGGGACGGCGGACGTCGTGCTGGACCTGACCGGCGCCGCGCTCGTCGACTTCGACGCCACCGGCTGCACGCTGGTCGACGCGGACTTCACGCGTGCGGTCCTCACCGGCACGACCAGCTTCGCGGGCGCGATCGCGCGGGGGCCGCTGCTGTTCGGGGCGGCGGTCTTCGGTGACGTGGTCCTCGACGACCTCAGCGCCGACGGGGAGGTCGTGCTGGACGGCGCCCGGTTCGGCGCGTCGGCCAGCTTCGAGGGTGCCGCGTTCGACAGCCTGTCCTGCCGGCGGTCCGCAGGTCGAGCAGGCGCGGGCGGTGATCGACCTTGGTCACCGCTGGCCGGCGGGCACGGTCGTCAAGCGGCTCGACGACGAGTGACTGCTGCTCGTCGACGATTCAGCGGTCAGCGGTCAGCGGGCGGCGGTCAGCGGGCGGCGGTCAGCGGTCAGCGGGCGGCGGCCGCCGGGCGCAGCCCGTCCAGGGCGACGCCGAGCACCCGGTCGCGCTGCTCGGGTGACGGAAACTGGGCCATCGTCAGCCCGCTGATCAGCCGCACCACGTCGTCGAAGCCGACGTCGTCGCGGACCACGCCGGCCGCCTGGGCGCGGCTCACCAGCGGCTCGCCGGCGGCGTAGATCTCCGTCCGGCAGGTCCGGAAGATCTCGGAGTCGTGCAGCAACTCCTCGGCGAGCGCCCGCTTCGTGGCGACGTACCCGACGAAACGGTGCAGCCAGGCGACGAGGGCGTCCCACGGGGGCAGCTCGGCCAGGTCCTCGGCGGTCCGGCTCAGCGCGCGGACCTCCTCGACGTAGACGGCCTCGAAGAGGTGCCGCCGGCTCGGGAAGTTGCGGTAGAGCGTGCCGATGCCCACCCCGGCCCGCCGGGCCACGTCCTCCAGGGAGGCGGCGGCGCCGTGCTCGGCGAACGCGTCGCGGGCGGCGGCGATGAGGGCGTCGTAGTTGCGCCGTGCGTCGGCCCGCTTCGGCCGCCGGGCGAAGGCCTCGGGCGCCTGCCCCGCGCTGGTCATGACGTGCGTCACCTCGTCCTGGTTGCATCCGGAGGAAACCCTCCACTAGCTTAGTGGAGGCACCCCTCCGGAATCCCGGAGGCCTGCCTCCGGTTAGCTTACCTCGGGACCGCCCGATCCGCCTGGCCACCCGATCGCCCGGGCCCGACAGCCCGCCCGCCTCCGCACGGCGGGTGACAAACCTCCTTCCGTACCACAATCAGGGAGTTTTCTCTCGTGGCAGTAACATCCCGACGCAGCTCGCGTCGGCTCACCTTCACCGTGCTCGCGGCCGGCGCCGGGTTCTTCGCGATGCTCCAGTCGCTGATCACCCCGGTGCTGCCGACCATCCAGCAGGACTTGCACACCTCGCAGAACACCGTGACCTGGGTACTGACCGCCTACCTGCTCTCCGCGTCGATCTTCACGCCGATCCTCGGCCGGGTCGGCGACATGGTCGGCAAGGAGCGGATGCTGGTCGTCTCGCTAGCCGCACTCGCCCTCGGCTGCCTGCTGGCCGCCATCGCGCCGAACATCGGCGTCCTCATCATCGCCCGGGTCGTGCAGGGCATCGGCGGCGCGGTCTTCCCGCTGTCGTTCGGCATCATCCGCGACGAGTTCCCCGCCGCGCGGGTCGGCGGCGCCGTCGCCGCCATCTCGGCGATCGTCGCCGCCGGCGGTGGCCTCGGCGTCGTGCTGGCCGGCCCGATCGTCAGCACGCTCGACTACCGGTGGCTGTTCTGGATCCCGATGGTCGTGGTCGGGCTGACCGCCCTCGCCGCGTACCTCTTCGTGCCCGAGTCGCCGGTACGTACCCCCGGACGCATCGACTGGCGGGCCACCCTGCTGCTCTCCGGCTGGCTGGTCGCGCTGCTGCTGCCGATCAGTCAGGGCGCGGCCTGGGGCTGGACCTCTCCCCGGGTGCTCGGCCTGCTGGCGCTCGCCGTGGTGCTGCTGGTCGGCTGGCTGGTCGCCGAGGTGCGCTCCAGCAACCCACTAATCGACATGCGGATGATGCGCCTGCCCGGCGTCTGGACCACCAACCTGGTCGCCCTGCTCTACGGCGCGTCGATGTTCTCCGTGTACGCGTTCCTCCCGCAGTTCGTGCAGACGCCGACCGCCGCCGGTTACGGCTTCGGCGCCAGCATCAGCCAGGCGGGCCTGCTCATGCTCCCGATGCTGGTTGCGATGTTCGTCGCGGGCCTGGTCGCCGGCCGGCTCCAGTCGGTCTTCAGCGCCAAGGCGCAGCTCGCCACCGGCGCCACGTTCAACGTGGCCGCCTCCGCGATGCTGGCCGCCGCGCACGACACCCGCTGGGAGGTCGCGCTCGCCGGCGGCCTGGTCGGCCTCGGCATCGGCCTGGCCTTCGCCTCGATGGCCAACCTGATCGTGGGCAGCGTGCCCGCCAGCCAGACCGGCGTGGCCACCGGCATGAACGCCAACATCCGCACCATCGGCGGCGCGATCGGCGCCGCCGTGGTCAGCGGCGTGATCACCGCCCACCCGCAGGCCAACGGACTGCCCCGGGAGGCCGGCTTCACGACCGGATTTCTCGTCCTCACCGCGATCGCCCTGGCGGCCGCGCTCGCGGCCCTGGCCGTCCCGTCCGCCCGGCGGGCGTCGTCCGGTCGCCGGCCGTCCACCGCGACGATCGTCGAGTCGGAGCTAGCCGGCGAGTTCGCCACCATGCCGGCGACCCGCTGAGGGTCCGTGTCGCAGCCCGGGCGGTTCGCCGCCCGGGCCGCGGCATGTTCGGGAGTACGCTGGCCGCTTTCCCGTCCACCGTCCGTCGTCTTCAGGATGCGCCCATGCCCACGTCCGAGTTGCTGACCGCCGACCGCATCGACGAGATCGGTGCCCTGGGACCCACGAGCCCCGACCCGGCCGCGCTCGTCGCCGAGCTGGTCGGCGCCGTCGACGCGGGCCGGGTCGCCGACCCCGACGACACCGGGTACGCGCTGCTGGTCGCCGCCGACATCCTGGTGCAGGCGGGCGACCTGGCCGACGCGCTCGCGCTGACCACCCGCGCCATCGCCGAACAGCCGGAGGACGACGCGTACGCCCGATCGATGCGCGGCGGCCTGCTGCTGCGCCTCGGCCGTGAGGACGAGGGCCTGGCCGAGCTGACCGCCCTGCGCCCGCTGCTGGAGACCGACCCCGACGCCACGTACCTGATCGACGACCTGGCGGAGGCCGGCCACGCCGAGACGGCGCTGGAGTGGCTCACCGGCGCGCTGGACACGATCCTGGAACGGACCCGGACCCAGCAGCACGAGTCCGAGGACGCGCAGGACGAGGCCGCCGCCATGATCTACGGGCTGACCCAGCGGCGGCACGACCTCCGCGAGGAGATGGGCCTGCCACACGACGACTACGACAACCTCGCCGACCGGCTGCGCGCCGCGAGCAACCACGCGCTCGACGCGCTGAACGACGGCCCGGCGACGCTGCTGTTCTGGCCGCGGGCGGAGTTCGACGCCCTGCTGGTGCGCTGGCCCGCGCTGATCGACAGCTACCCCGCCACCTGGGACGAGCACCGCGCCCAGATCGAACGCGCGCTGGCCAACGCGGCCGAGCTGGGCGTCACCGACCTGGGCGTGGTCGCCGGCTCGGTCGCGGGGCTGGCCTCCTTCGCCGAGCAGGCGGGCAGCGACCCCACCGACGAGGAAACCCTCGACGAGTACGCGGACAGCCTCGACGAGGTGGGTCCGGTGGCCTGGCCGCCCGGCCGCAACGACACCTGCTGGTGCGGGTCGGGTGCCAAGTACAAAAAGTGCTGCCTGCCGCGCTCGCGTGACTGACGCTCCGCCCCTCGGTCGCCACCTCTCCGCGACGACCCCGAGGACCGCTGTCCCTTGTGAGCGTTATACCTGTGAGTCATATCTATGACCCACAGGTATAACGCTCCGAGCGGGATGGTCGGCACCGTCTGCGTCACCGGCTGAGCGTCCTTTCACCTTGAAAGAGCGCTCAGAGCGTGCTCGCGGGACGTCCCCGGCGTGCACATCCGCCTCGTCAGCTATCCGTGGGTTGGCTGGCACGCGTAGAAAGGGCATCCGCGATAGCGGCGAACTCGCGCAGCGCCGCTTCCAGGTCCTCGACGATCTCTTCCGGCGGCAGCAGTGCGTCCGCGTCCTCCAGGGAGGCGTCCTTGAGCCAGGTGATGTCGAGGTTCACCTTGTCGCGGGCGATCCTGACGGGGCGAGGCCGGCGGCGCGCCTTGGTTCCGATTTGTGCTACCGCCACCCGTGGTCAGTTTCCCAGCGCTCGAACCTTGGCGATCGTCTCCTGGACGTGCTGCTTCGCTGGCTCGCCACCCTGCGACGCCTGAGCGAGGGCCTGACGGTACGCGTCGATCATGCCGACCAGAGGGCCGGCTGCCACGCCCTCCAGCGCCCCGGCGACGAGCGCCCGCGCCTCGGCTGCGTCCTGTGCTGCCGCTGCCGTCTTGGCCTTCGCCTCGTCCAGCTTCTGCGACGCCGCCGCCAACCTCGCGATGATCTGTGCTGCGCTCACGCGCATCCTCCCCGTGGTCGACCATCGCCTCCACCACGACACCTGCGGAGACCACATGGGAGCGTACGAGATCCCCGCACCCAGCGCGACCGTCCGCTCGCTCACTCGTGAGGGCGCGCGCAGTGAATCTTGGAAGACTTCAGCCCCTCAGGGGGCCATGACCTTCCAAGATTTAGGGCGGCACGGGGATCGAGCGGTGCGAGCCTCAGCGCTCGGTGACGAACACGCCCAGCCCGTGAACGCCTTCGACGAGGCCCTGGGTTTGCAGGACGAGAATCGCCTGCCGCACCACACCGGCCGAAACACCATGCTCAGCGCGAAGCTGGGAGGTGGACGGAAGCTTGTCCCCTGGGGCGAGTTCGCCGGACGCAATCTGCTCTCGGATATGGTCCGCGAGCTGCGCCCACTTGGGCTTGGCGGGCATCTTGTCTCCCTGGTCTGCACCGCCATTTGATCACACCCCACTAGTCAGTACAAGAACGGACTACTCTGTCGTTGACTAGTACAGACTAGTGTGGCAAAGTTCGAATCAGCCGGCTCCCTGGTCTGCAAACCGGAGCAGGTTCTTCCCACCGCGCAGAAAGCGCCCGGTCGGTCGGTCCCTCCGTCCGGCCGGGCGTGCCGGGGCGAGCCCGCGCGCCGCCTCGACGCAAACCGTGCACAACGCCATGAGCAGCAAGGAGACCGACCCGACGGGAGCCCTCCGATGGCCGATCGCCCCGACGAACACCCGAACAATCCACCCGCCTCCGACGGGTCAAGCCACCGCCTCAGTCCAACCAGGACGTCGAGGACGCCGACGACATCCTCTTCGCTCACCCGCCCCGCGTGGTGCGCCGCTGGCTTTGCGAGTGCGGCGTGGACTACCCCTGCACCGACGTCCGTTTCGCCCTCCTGGTCGAGTCCACGGCGGAGGCGGGCGAATGAGCGTCGACGCCGTGGACGATCTGGCACGACGGCGGCCCGCCGCCGGACAGGGTCGGGCGCCGGTCACGATCGACACGACATCGCCGATGTCGGGGCATCCCGCCGGCCCGGACACCCCGATGTCAGCGATATCGAGTGGATCATGCCCGAGACGCGCCGCCGGCCGGGCCGGACTCAGCGCAGGCCGCGGACCAGCAGCAGGTAGCCGCAGTAGGCCATCGGCACCAGCAGGAAGCAGATCAGGAACCCGAGCGGCAGGTAGCGCGGCGGGGTGCCGGCGACCATCGCGGGCCGCCCCCACCTGCCCAGCACCAGGTACCCGCCGAAGAACGCCAGCGCCGGCAGCCCGGCGCAGATCCACGCGCCGAGGGTGAACCCGTCGACCAGACCGATCCCGGAGGCGAGCACCAGGGCCAGCATGAGCACCCCGGCGGCGGCCCCGCACCCGGCGTAAACGGCGACCGCGCGGGCCAGCGGTGACCAGGTGGGCAGCAGCACCGGTCGCTGGGCCAGCAGCTCCGCCTGCTGCCCGTGCCGGTCGGCCTCGTCGGCCATCCGCCGGGCCAGCTCCAACTCCACCGCCGGGTCGACCGCCGCCGCGCGCTGCGCCGGCACCCCGGCGCCCGCCGGGCTCACCGCCGTCGGCAGCGCCAGCCGCGCCTCCCCCGCTGGCAGCTCGGGGTACGCCCCGACATCCGCCCGCCCCGGCGCGCCGGCTGCGCCGGCGGGCCTCCCGTCCCTCGGTCCGGGTGTGGGGTCCGGGTGCCCCGGCGCGGGTGCCGGGACAGCCGTCGGCTGGTCGACGCCGATGGCGCGGCCGAGCTGGTCGAGGCGGTGCCCCTGCGCGGTCAGCCGCTGGTGCAGGTAGTCGACGGCGGCGTGCAGGTCGCGGCGGCGCTCGGACTCGACCGCGGCGTCCCGCTCGCCGGCGCGGCGCTGCTCGGCCAGCTGGCGGGCGAGCGTGGCGTACTCCTCGAAGGACACCGTCACTGCTCCCCGTCCGGCTCGTGCCCGTCGCGGGCGAACGGCACGATCAGCCTCGTGCGGTGGTCGTGCCGGTCGACCAGCAGCGCCCGGTCGGCGCGGGGCGTGTAGGCGAGGTCGTGCACCCCGAGGTGCAGGGCCAGCTCGGCCCCGGGCACATTGAGCGAGACCAGGCAGGCGACGTCGTCGCGGTTCTGCGTGCCGCCGAGGTCGTCGGCGAGCCGGCGCAGGCCGCGCCACCAGCCGAGCAGGTGCACCCCCTGAGCGGGGCCCTGCCGCAGCAGGGTGCGCAGGTCGTCCAGGCCGGAGCGGAAGGTGGCCGGGTCGGCCGCACCGAGCACCGGTGCGGCGGCGTCCATCCCGAACACCACCAGGTATTCGCGCCCGGTGGGCTCGGCCGCCAGGGCGGCGACCCGGTCGCGCAGCCCGGCCGCGTCGACGCGGTGCACCGGGTGGCCGGCGGCTCGCAGCGCCGTTTCGGTCTCGTCAGCGACCGGATCGGCGGCGGTGATCAGCGAGGCCAGCAGGAACCGGGCATCGCCGGCGGCGTGCTGGCGAGCCAGGCTCAGTGTCGCGGCGCGCAGCACGTCCGCGCCGGCCGGCGCGGTGCCCACCACGGCGAGGTGCCGGCCGGGAGTGGCGTCCATCAGGAACAGCGCGGTGGTGCCGTGCACGTCGACCGTCCGGCCGACCAGGGCCATCGGGCGCCGGCCACCGGGGTGTAACCCGACGAAGGTGGGGTCGTCCTCGATCCGCGCCGACTCGTACCCCTTGAAGACCGCCGGCGCCCGTGCGCCCGGCGGGCGGGCCTGCCACAGCTCGTGGCGCAGCGCGGCGAGGTCGGCGGCGGCGGCGTGCGCGTCGGGGAAACGCAGCACCGTGTCGGCGCCGACCGCGCCGGCGGCGGTGTTGACCACGGCGGAGCCGATCGGCAGGGCCGCGGCGGAATCGTTGAGCGGGTCGAGCACCCCGCCACCACCGGGCAGCGCCACCCGCAGCGCGAACTGCCCGAAGATCGCCTCGGCCCGCCCGTAGAGCGCCTCGATGCCGGTCATGCTCTGGCTGGCCAGCACCAGGTGTACGCCGTAGGAGCGCCCCTTGCGCGCCAACTCCTCCAGCAGGTCGACGGACTCCCGGGCCAGCGCGTCGTTGCCGGCCAGCAGCACGTGGAACTCGTCGACGACCGCAACGATGCGCGGCAGTGGATTGTCCCGGGGCAGGTCGGCGAGCTTGGTGACGCCGTGCCGCTTGAGCGCGGTGGCCCGGCGCTGTGCCTCGCGGCGCAGCTCGCGCAGCACGGCGAGCCCGTACTCCCGGTCGGATTCGATGCCGACGGCGCGGGCGTGCGGCAGCCAGGACGGGTCACGCCCGGTGGGCACGAACTCGGTGAAGCTCACGCCCTCCTTGAAGTCGAGCAGGTAGAGCTGAAGCTCGGCCGGGGAGTAGCGGGCGGCCAGCCCGTAGAGGACGTCGAGCAGGAAGACGGTCTTGCCGGCGCCGGTGCGCCCGCCGACCAGCCAGTGGGGGGTGGCGTCATCGAAGGCGACGGTCAGCGGGGCGCGGCCGGCCCGACCGATCACCGTCCGCAGTCCGTTGCCGGCGGACTCGGACCAGCGCCTTTCGGGCAGCAGCTCGGCGAAGTGCAGCGCGTCGGTGCGGCGGGCGGCGGCGCCCAGATGCTCGGCGAGCGCCCGAACCGAGGCCGGCGGGGGGTCGCCGTCGAGCAGCACCGGCGCGGCGAGACCGCCGCCGTCGGCGCTGAACGGGGCGCTGGGCGGGTCGCCGACCTGCGCGTGCCGCTCGCTGAGCCGGACCGCGGTGGTGCCCCCCAGCGGCGGCGAGGTCTCGCCCGGCAGCCGGGACGGGTGGCCGGCGAGCAGCACGCAGACGGCGGCGGCCGGGCCGGCGTGGGTGAGCGCGGCGAGCCGGGCCAGCTCGCGCGGCGGCGGGGCGGCGGTGGCGACCACCACCAGCAGGTGCCGGGCGTCGGGGTCGGCGTGCTGCGCGGCGCGGGCGTGCTGTTCGGCGGCGTCCAGCAGCGCCGCCGCCTCGGCCTCCCCGGTGGCCGGCGGGTCGAGCACCCCGGCGTCGAGCAGCGGGCGCAGCGGGCCGAAGGTGGCGCCCAGCGCGGCGGTGTCGATGCCGGCGACCCGGACCTGACCGGCCGGGGAGGTGGCGACCAGCCGCAGCACCAGAGCCCGCAGCAACCCGGCGACCCGAGGGTCCCGGGCGTCGGTGTCCAGCGCCAGGTGGTGACCGCCGCCGAGCGGCAGCAGCACCGGGAAACCGCCGTCGGGAGTGGACGCCTCGCCGATCCGGACCGCGGCCGGCGCGTCGGTGAGCGGGGTGGCGCCGGGCGTGGGCGTGGCCAGCGCGCCGCCGACGCGGGCCAGTCGGGCCACCAGCTCAGCCGCACCGACCAATGCGGTGGGGACCGGTGCCGTGCCCAGCGCGCCCCGGGCGGCGTCCAGGTGCGCCCGGGCCGCCCGGTGGGAGCTGACCGCCTGCCCGTACGCCGACGCGAGCCTGCCCAACCTCTGCCCCCAACGCCAACGGCCGCCTGGTCCCAGGAACCCTAACGGACACCGGTGGCACCCGGACAGTCCTGCGAGGACGTGTCACGCCGGGCCGCAGGCCACCGGGCCGGGCGCGTCGGCCACCCCGCAGCGGAACACCTCCGCCGGCGCCGTCGCCACGTCGGGCACCTGCTCCACCCGCATCAGGGCCAACCGCTTGTCGACCGGCTCACCCGAGTCGGGGGTGAACCGGATCAGCCCGGCCACCCCCGGGTAGCCCTGGCCGGCGTTCTGCCGGAGCACCTCCACGTGCACGCCGACCGGGTTGACCGAGGTCGGCTCCCAGCGTTGGCGCGGATCGGCGTGGTGCAGTCGGGCGGCGAGACTCTCCACCGCCCGGACCATCATCATCGCCGCGTCGTAGGCGAGGCTGACCCGCTCGCCGACCTGATGCCCGGTGTCCGGCCGGCAGCGCGGCGGGTCGAGCAGGTCGTCGGCCTGGATCCAGGACAGGAAGCTGGCCCGGGCGTCGTCGCGCCGGTCCTGGGCGGCCCGCAGCGCTTCGCAGGTGGCCAGGGCGGCCTTGGAGACGTACGTGACCGGCAGGTTGCCAGGCGCGGCGGCGCGCAAGCCGGGGTTGGCCATGTAGCGGTTGACCGAGTCGTCGGCGACGAGGTGCCGGGGCGGATCGCCGCCGCACTCGCGCAGCGCCCGCAGGAAGCCGTCGAACTCCGTCCACCGACCCGCGTAGAAGAGCAGACCGGGGTAGCCGCACTCGTCGATCAGCCGCTGCCCGGTACGCCACTCGTCGAGGCGGGTGATCCGGGCACCGAACCGCCGCCGCAGCCCGTCGACGAGGGTGCCCACGTAGAGGTCCTCGGTCAGCGAGCTGCCCTCCAACGTCGTGTAGTAGACGTGCGCCTCGTCGACCTTCAGCACCTGCTGGGCGTACGCGTCGAGCATCTCCACCTGATCGGCGTTCGGCGCGGAGATCTGCAGGTACAGCCGGGAGTTGACGTCCATTCGGTCGGCGGAGAGCGTGGGCGCCAGCACCGGCAGCCCGACCTGGTTCAGCTCGCGCAACGCTCGGGCGGTGCTGGTCCGGCTCTCCACCAGGCCGACCACCCCGAGCACCGTTGGGTCGTCCCGGGCCAGCTCGGCCAGCATCGCCACGGCCCGGTCGGCGTAGAGCATCTGCCGGCCGCCGTTGGCCACCACGATCCGCAGCAGCGCGGCGCCGTCGGCGCCAGCCGACTCCTTCAACAACGCGTACTGGGCGGTGGCCATCCCCTCCAGCTCCTCCCGCTCGGAGACGTACGACTCCTCGTCGGCGCGGGTCCGGTTGCCGGTCAGGGTGCCCAGGTAGACCAGGGTGAGGAAGGGTCGACGCCGGTCGCTGCGCTGCCAGACCTCCTCGGCGGCACGGTTCTGCGCGAAGATGCGCTGCTGGATGGTCCGCAGCCCGTCCTGACCGGCGTCGTTGTTGAACACCTGCGCCGCGCTGTCGCTGTAGCCGACGCACTCGCCACTGGCGACCACCTCGACCGACACCCGGCCGCCCGTGAGCGAGGGATGGCAGCCCGGTCCCCAGCGGCTGCCCACCCACGCGCCACCTGCGGCCAGCAGCACCAGGCAGAGCGCCGTCGGCAGGAAGCGCCGCGACCACCAGGGCGGGTCGGGCGCGGAGAACGGCCGCATGCCTCCGCGTGATGGCGGGCCGGTGTCGGTGTCGTCGGGACGCAGCGCCACGAGCCAGGCGGCCGAGCGGCGCAACCGCCGCATCTCCGGCAGCGCCTCGGCCCACTCGTCGTACGCCTCGTCGGCCTCGGTCAACGGGTGCGGTTCGGGCAAATCGGGCGGGGGTTGCCCGCCCGACGCGACGATGAGCAGCGGGTCGTTGCGGCCGGTCTCGGTGCGGACGTCGCCGATCAGGCGGACCAGTTCCCCGCCGACGTTGCCGGGGGCGACGTGATCGAGCAGCAGCGCCGGGTACGCGGTGCGCCGCCAGTCCGAGAGGCGCCACGGCCGACGTCGGTACGCCTGCCGCAGGTCCTCCAGGAACGCGTGCAGCAGCAGCTTGTTGACCTGGTCGGGTTGCTCGCCGTCGCGCCACCCGGCGGTGAGGCGCTCGGCGAAACCGAGGAAGGTGACCGACTGCCGGGGCGCGAGGTACTGCTGGCGCATGAACCAGTTGTAGTGCCGCCCGAGCATCGGCACCCGGCCGGAGACGGCGGCCCGGAACACCGCCCCGGGCACGGCGCGGCGGACCAGCCAGAGCAGCACCTGCGAGACGATGCTGACCGCGTCACCGCCAGAGGGCAGCCCCTCGGGCGTACGCGGGCCCCGGCGGTCTCGCAGTCGGCGGACCAGGGCTGCCCGGCTGTCCTCGGCGTCGATGCCGAAGGTGAGGCTCTGGTGCATCAGCCAGTCGGCGAGCGGGTAGTGCCGGAAGCGCAGCCGGGCGGCGCCGAAGGCCTCCAGGGAGAGCTGCCGGTGCAGTTCGCGCAGCAGCGCCGGCACGTCCCCCGCGCCCGGCGGAGCGTCGGCGTCCAGCACGGCATGCGGCACCCGCCGCCGGGGGCCCTGGCCGAGGAAACGGCGCAGCGGCACCATCAGGTCCGGAGTGTCGGAGCGGACCAGCCAGAGCAGCGGCAGCCTGCGATCACCGCGGCGGGGTCGCCGCAGCAGCCGTGCGAGCAGCGCGAAGAACTCCAGCCCGCCGGCCGGCAGTCGGTCCCGATGTACGGTCGACTGCTTCTGGCCGGCCAACTCCCGCATGGACACCCCCGACCGTCGCACCGCGTCAGCTTCGATTCCACCCAGTGTGGCCATCGGGCGCAAGAGCACCGTACCGACCGGCGGCCGTCGCCCACAGGGGACGCTCGACCGCCGGCCGGGCGGTACGGGTTTCAGCTGTCAGCCGGTGACCGCGTTCAGCGCCGGCAGGTAGCCGTAGCGGTAGCCGTCGGAATCCGGGTGGTACGCCTCGATGACGCCGCTGACGTCGTGGATCCACGGGTCGCCCGCGCAGACGCCGTGCCCGGCGAAGTAGGGCCGGGTGTCGGCGAAGGTGGCGCCGGCGGCGTTGGCCCGGGCGGAGATGACCGAGGCGAGCACGTCGGCGGCCTCGTTGAGGATGGTGCGCTTGTAGGTGCTCATCGCCAGCCACCCGCAGGGGGTGGTCTCGAACAGCCTCGGGTAGCCCAGCACGATCAGCCGCGCGTTCGGCGCCCGGTCGCGGATGGCGGAGTAGGTGGCGTCGAGCCGGCCGGGCAGCGTCGAGGTGGCGAAGGCCTTGGCGCTGTTGACCGCGTTGGTGCAGGACGACGTGCTGCCGAACCGGCAACTGGTGATCACGTCGGCGAACCCGGCGTCGTTGCCGCCGATGGTGATGGTGACCAGAGTGGTGGCGCCGCTGAGGGCGTTGACCTGGTCGTTGAGCACGTCGGCGGTGACCGCGCCACCACAGGCCGGGAAGCTGAAGCTGGTGACTCCGTGGGCGGCGGCCCAGAGCGGTGCGTACGACTTCTGGCTGCGCAGGCAGGTGGACCAGTCGTACGGGCCGGCGCCGACGCCGGAGGAGTACGAGTCGCCGAGCGCGACGTAGTTGACGGCGGTGGCATGCGCGGTGCCGGGGACGAGCACGGCGCCGAGGGCGGCGGTGAACGCGGCGACCAGCGCGGCCAGGGCGCGGGCCAGCGGGCGGTGGGGCATGACGGACCTCCACAGGACAGGGGTGGTGGGATCCTGCGACCGCGCGCGTGGCCAGGGATGGAACGGTTGTTACCCGGCGGTAATGATATCGAAATACTTAGATCGATGGAATAGGCAGCCGACCCGCGCGCCGGGCCGGCGGCGTTCACACTTGTCGATTAGGTTGGCGGGGCGAACACCCCGATGGAGGGAGTCCACCTCGTGCGACGAGTCCTCACGGCGGCCACCGCCGCCCTGACCCTCACCACCGCCGGCACCATGCTCACCGGCGGCCCCGGCCAGGCCGCCCCGACGGGCTGGGGCCGGCCAACCGTCACGCTCGCGCCGCAACCCGGCGCGCCCGGGCTGGGCGACAGCTACTTCCCCGACTACGGCAACGGCGGCTACGACGTCTCGCACTACGACGTCCGGCTGCGCTACGACCCGGCCACCGACCGGCTCACCGGTACCACCACGATCCTCGCCACCGCGACCGAGGATCTCTCCCGGTTCAACCTGGACTTCCTGCTCGACGTCGAGTCGGTGCGGGTCAACGGCTGGGCGGCGAGCAGCAGCACCGCGGGCGCGCACGAGCTGGTGGTCACCCCGGCCCGCACGGTGACCCGGGGCCAGCAGCTCACCATCGTGGTGCGCTACGCCGGCATCCCGTCGGAGACGCTGGTCGGCGGCTACACCGGCTGGACGCGCACCGACGACGGGGCCCTCGCCGTCAACGAGCCGGAGTCCGCGTGGTGGTGGTTCCCGAGCAACGACCACCCGCTGGACAAGGCGACCTTCGACGTCTCCGTGTCGGTGCCCACCGGCGTCGAGGTGATCAGCAACGGCGTTCAGCCACGGCCGCCGCTGGCCGAGCCCGGCGACCGCACCCGGTGGGCCTGGCGGACCACCTCCCCCACCGCCACCTACCTGGCCTTCATGGCCATCGGCCAGTACGACATCGTCACCGACACCACGCCGGGCGGCCAGCCGGTGGTGAACGCGTACAGCACCTCGCTGGGCGCGCTCGGGCCGGCCGCGCGCGCCAGCATCGAGCGGACCGCCGAGATCGTCGACTGGGCGAGCGGGATCTTCGGCCCGTACCCGTTCGAGGCGCAGGGCGGCGTGGCCGGGCCGGTGGACGGCATCGGCTTCGCGCTGGAGACGCAGACCCGACCGGTGTACGGCCCGGGCTTCTGGCGGCGCGGCGCCAACACGTACGTGGTGACACACGAGAACGCCCACCAGTGGTTCGGCGACTCGGTGTCGGTGGCCGACTGGCGCCACATCTGGCTCAACGAGGGCTTCGCCTCGTACGCCGAGTGGCTCTGGTCGGAGGAGCAGCGTGAGGGCACCGCGCAGGAGGTCTTCGACTTCACCTACGCCAGCTACCCGGCCGACTCCGAGTTCTGGCAGGTGCTGCCCGGTGACCCGGGCGCCGACCGGGTCTTCGACGGCGCCGTCTACGACCGGGGCGCGATGACGCTGCACCAGCTGCGGCTGGCCGTCGGCGACGACGCGTTCTTCGAGATCCTGCCGGCCTGGACGGCCGAACACCGGTACGGCAACGGCACCGTCGCGCAGTTCCAGGCCCTGGCCGAACGGATCTCCGGGCTCGACCTGGACGAGCTCTTCACCACCTGGCTGTTCACCGCCGGCCGGCCCGACGTGGCCACCGCCGCGCGCAAGGCCGCCGCCCCGCCGGTCGAGCCGAAGTCCTGGGCCAAGATCCAGGAGGCCCACCGGCTGCTGGCGCACTGAGCCCGGCGTCGGCCGGGCGGCCCGCCGCCCGGGCGGCGAGCCTCCCGGCCGGCCGGGCACCCTGGCGCAACAGCCTCGACCAGCCCGCACGGCGCCTGTCGAGCTGCCTGAGAAACGGGGCAGCGGCTCCGCAGCGGCTCAGGACGCCTGGGCCGACGACCCGTCCACCGGCACCGGCCGCACGCCCACCGTTTCGGCGGTGCTCACCTCGACGGCGCGGATGTGCCGGTAGGCGAACCAGAGCGGCGGGAACGCGCCGACCGCGAAGGAGAGGTCGACCAGCGTCCAGAACCAGGGGATGTCCCGGATCGGACCGCAGATCAGCGCCAGCGGGACGATCCCCGCGCAGGCGATCATGCCGACCTGCACCACCCAGACGTTGCGCACCGGGTCACGCAGCGGGCCCCAGAACGCCACCGCCAGCACCAGGTGGGCGAAGGCCAGCCAGTCGGTGCCGTAGAGCAGGAACGGGTAGTCCTCACCGGCCGTCACGAGCCCGGTGTGGACCCGCTCGATCCACTCGACCAGCGCCGGCAGTTGGCCGGCGAGCGGGTCCAGTGCACGCAGCAGCCAGCGCACCTCGATCTCCAGCGGGAACGCGGTCACCCCGCTCAGGAAGAGCCCGATCAGTACGACCCACAGCCACCGGCGGGTCCGCCGTAGCCGCTCCTCGATGTCCATCCTCGGAGCGTAGCGATGATCTTCAAACGGTCCGGCCCCGCAGGCTGGTTCCCCGGGGTGACGGCTGTCTCAGCGGCAGGTGGGCGCGAGGGCCGGACCGGTCAGATCGGCCGGGGCCAGCCCGGTGGCCTGTGGGCTGTCGCGCGCCGGCATCAGCACCGGCCGCAGCGTCAACTGGCCGCCGTCGAGCGCCCCTGCGGGCGGGGCGATGGCGGCCGCCGTCCGTGGCACCCGCCGTACCGGCCACCTCAGCGGCGGGCCGACCAGCGTTGGGATGAGCCCTCGGCGCAGCCCGCGACCGCGCTGCTGGTCCAGGGCGACGGCCGCCGCGACGGTGGCGATCGCCGCGACGGATCCGGCCAGGACGAGCGTCTGCCGGGGCCCGGCGTGCTCGGAGAGCCAGCCGAGCAGCGGCGCGCCGACCATCGCGGAGACCGAGCCGGTGACCGCCAGCGCGGCGAGTACCCGACCCCGCATCGCGCCGTCGGTGTCGAGTTGGGCGCGGGTACCGACGGTGGTGTCGATGACCACCGCGGCGGCGGCGATCGGCAGGATCACCGCCGCGAAACTCCAGGTGCCCGGCGCGAGACCGGCGACGATCTGCAGCATGCTGGCCAGCAGGCCCGCGGTGACCAGGGTCCGGTAGCCCAGGTCACGCCGGCGGGCGGCGACGAGCGCACCCAGCACCGTCCCGACCGCGAACACGGTCGACAGCAGGCCGTAGCCGGACGCCCCGGCGTTGAGGGGCCCCTCGCTCATCGCCGCCATCGTCACCTGGTAGTTGCGTCCCAGGCTGCCCAGCACGAACGCCAGGGCGAGGGCGAGCAACAGCACCGGCTGCCCGCGCAGGTAGGCGAACCCGGCGCGAACACCGCCGCGGCTCCGGCCGCCGTCCGGCGGCGCCGCCTGGTGGCCGTGCAGGGCCCCCTGGCGTACGCCGAAGAGCGCCACCACCACGGCGAGGAAGCTCGCCGCGTTGATGCCGAAGAGCAGCGCGGGGCCGACGGCGGCCACCACGACGGCACCGAGGCTCATTCCGAGGATGCGACCGGCGGAGTTGGTGAGCGAGCCGAGCGCCAGCGCGTTGCCGAGCGTCTCCCGGTCCACCAGGGTGGAGGACCAACGACCCATCACCGGGCCCTCGATCGCCGAGACGGCGCCGGTGAGCAGGGAGATCGTGAAGATCAGCGGCAGGCCGCCGACACCGGTCAGGGCGACCGCCGCAAGCCCCGCGGCGAGTGCCGCGTGGGCCACCTGTGCGGCGATCAGCAGAGGGCGGGCGGGGAGCCGGTCGGCCAGCACACCGCCCCAGAGGCTGAGCAGCAGCGTGGGCGCGGCCTGGAGCAGCACGGCGAAACCCATGGATGTCGCCGAGCCGGTCTCCTTCAGCACGTACCAGTTGACTCCGAGAACCTGCATCCAGGTCCCGATGACGGAGACGAACCCGGCGAGCGCCCAGATCCGGTAGTTCCGATGGCGCAGCGCAGCGAAGGTGGCACCTTTGGCCACGACGAACCCTCCCGTGCAATCGAGCATGAAGATCACGCCCGATCGCGGCGCGGCCCGGCAGCGGACAAGTCTTGCGGCAATTAAACCGATCTGCCCATACTCGTGACCGGCCTCACCGGCCCAGCCCGACCGGCCGACGCGGTAAACCCCCGCGCCGGCCAGATATTCCGGTCCGTCGGTTACGCCCTGGTCAGCGCGCGGCGAGCGGCTGTGCGGCCGGGGCGACCGGGGCCGGCAGCGCGCCGGGACCGCCGAGGTAGCCGTGGATGGCGGCGGCGGCCGCACGCCCCTCGGCGATGGCCCAGACGATCAGCGAGGCGCCCCGGTGCATGTCGCCGGCGACGAACACCCCGTCGGCGCCGGTCTGCCAGTCGTCCCGCGCGTCGACGGCGCCCCGGGGGTTACGGGTGACCCCGAACTGGGCCAGCAGCGGCTGCTGCTCGGTGCCCTCGAAGCCGATCGCCAGCAGCACCAGGTCCGCCGGCAGCTCCCGCTCCGAGCCGGGCACCGCGGTGACCACTCGTCGGCCGTCGCGCTTCTCCACGGTCACCTCGGCGATCCGCACCGCCCGCACCTGACCGGTGCCGTCGTCCACGAACTCCTGCACCGCCACCGCGAAGACCCGCTCGCCGCCCTCCTCGTGCGCCGGGTAGCTGCGCAGGACCCACGGCCAGGTCGGCCACGGGTCCCGCGCCTCGTCGCGCTCCTGCGGCGGCTGCGGGTACAGGTCGAGCTGGTGCACGCCGGCCGCGCCCTGCCGGTGCGCGACGCCGAGACAGTCGGCCGCGGTGTCACCACCGCCGATGATCACGACGTGCCTGCCGGCCGCGTCGATCGGGGTGCCGTCCGGAAGCACCGCGACGGACGGCCGGGCCTCGCCGGCGGCGACCACGCGGTTCGCGGCCACCAGATGTGCCATCGCCTGGTGTACGCCACGCAACGCCCGGCCCGGGGTCTCCGGGGTGTCCCGGCCCTGCAACGCGCCGCAGGCCAGCAACACCGCATCGTGCTCGGCGCGCAACTGCTCGGCGGTGACGTCGGCCCCGACGTTCACCCCGGTGCGGAAGCGCACCCCCTCGGCGGCGAGCTGGGCCAGCCGGGCGTCGATGTGCCGCTTCTCCAGCTTGAAGTCGGGGATGCCGTACCGGAGCAGGCCGCCGATCGCGTCGTCGCGCTCGTACACCGTCACCGCGTGACCGGCGCGGACCAACTGCTGGGCGGCGGCCAGGCCGGCCGGTCCGGAACCGACCACGGCGACCGACCGGCCGGACGGCGCCGGCACCGGGCGAGGCGCGAACCCGCGCGCCGCCGCGGCGTCGGCGATCTCCACCTCGACCTGCTTGATGGTCACCGGCTGACCGCCGGCGATGCTCAGTACGCAGGCCGCCTCACAGGGCGCCGGGCAGAGCCGGCCGGTGAACTCCGGGAAGTTGTTGGTGGCGTGCAGCGACTCCACGGCCGCGTCCCAGCTGCCCGTGCGGACCAGGTCGTTCCAGTCCGGGATCCGGTTGCCCAGCGGGCAGCCGTCGTGACAGAACGGGATGCCGCAGTCCATGCAGCGGGTGGCCTGCTCGCGGACCAGCGCCTCGCCGGCCGGCGGGTACACCTCACGCCAGTCGCTGATCCGCACCGGCACCGGGCGGCGGGCCGGCAGTCGCCGGTCGTAACGCAGGAAACCGTTCGGGTCAGGCACGAGCCACCTCCTGGGCTGCCACCCGCGGGGCGGGCGGCACCGGCGCGGCCGGCGCGCTGAGCGCGCTCATCACCGCGTCGTCGACGTCGCGGCCGGCGGCTTCGGCGGCCCTCATGATCTCCAGCACCCGTCGGTAGTCGCGGGGCACCACCGCGGTGAACTCCGCCACCGCCTCCGGCCAGCGCTTGAGCAGCTCCTCGGCGACCGCCGACCCGGTCTCGGCCACGTGCCGCTGGACCAGCTCGTGCAACAGCGCCTGCTCCTGCTCGCCCAGCGGCGCCAGGTCGACCAGCTCCGCGTTGACCCGGGCCCGGTCCAGGTGGTGCACGAACGCCGTGCCGCCGGACATCCCGGCGGCGAAGTTGCGGCCGGTCACGCCGAGCACCACCACCGTCCCACCGGTCATGTACTCGCAGCCGTGGTCGCCGACGCCCTCGACCACGGCGACCGCGCCGGAGTTGCGCACCGCGAAGCGCTCCCCCACCCGGCCGCGCAGGAACACCTCACCCGCGGTCGCCCCGTACAGGATGGTGTTGCCCGCGATGATCTGGTCCTCGGCGCGCGCGCCCGGTTCGGCGTCGGCGTCGAGGAACGGCGCGGCGGCGTCCGGACGGACGATGATCCGCCCGCCGGAGAGACCCTTGCCCACGTAGTCGTTGGCGTCGCCGTGCAGCCGCAGGGTCACCCCGCGCGGCAGGAACGCGCCGAACGACTGCCCGGCGGTGCCGTGCAGCACGAACTCGACGGTGTCGTCGGGCAGGCCGGCGCCGCCGAAGCGGCGGGTCACCTCGCCGCCGAGCATGGCGCCGATACTGCGGTGCTCGTTGCGCACCGCCACCTCGACCCGCACCGGCGCGCCGTCGGTCAGCGCCGGGCGCGCGAGCGCGATCAGCTCGTTGTCCAGCGCGTGCTCCAGGCCGTGGTCCTGGGCGCGTACCCCACGTCGGGCAGCGCCAGCCGGCAGTTCCGGCAGGTGCAGGACGGGAGCCAGGTCGAGCCCGTGCGCCTTCCAGTGCGTCACCGCCGGGGCCACGTCGAGCAGCTCGGACTGGCCGATCGCCTCTTCGATCGAGCGGAAGCCCAGCTCGGCCAGGTAGCCGCGGACCTCCTCGGCGAGGAACAGGAAGAAGTTCTCCACGAACTCCGGGGTGCCGGTGAACCGTTCCCGCAGCACCGGGTTCTGGGTGGCGATGCCGACCGGGCAGGTGTCCAGGTGGCAGACCCGCATCATCACGCAGCCGGCGACGATCAGCGGCGCGGTGGCGAAGCCGAACTCCTCCGCGCCGAGCAGCGCCGCGACCAGCACGTCCCGGCCGGTCTTGAGCTGGCCGTCGACCTGCACGGTGACCCGGTCGCGCAGCTTGTTGAGCAGCAGCGTCTGCTGCGCCTCGGCCAAACCCAGCTCCCAGGGGGTGCCGGCGTGCTTGAGCGAGTTCATCGGGGATGCCCCGGTGCCTCCGTCGTGGCCGGAGATCAGGATGACGTCCGCCTTGAGCTTGGCCACCCCCGCGGCGACGGTGCCGACGCCGACCTCGCTGACCAGCTTGACGTGCACCCGGGCGGCCGGGTTGACGCACTTCAGGTCGTGCACCAGCTGGGCGAGGTCCTCGATGGAGTAGATGTCGTGATGCGGCGGTGGGGAGATCAGACCGACACCCGGGGTGGCGTGCCGCGTCCGGGCGATCCACGGCCAGACCTTGTTGCCGGGCAACTGCCCGCCCTCGCCGGGCTTGGCGCCCTGGGCCATCTTGATCTGGAGGTCGTCGGCGTTGACCAGGTATTCACTCGTGACGCCGAACCGGCCGCTCGCGATCTGCTTCACCGCGGAGCGGCGGGCCGGGTCGTGCAGCCGCTCGACGTCCTCGCCGCCCTCGCCGGTGTTGGACTTGCCGCCCAGCCGGTTCATCGCGATGGCGAGCGTCTCGTGCGCCTCGGCGGAGATCGACCCGTACGACATGGCGCCCGTGGCGAACCGCTTGACGATCTCGGTGGCCGGCTCGACCTCCTCGATCGGCACCGCCGGACGGACGCCGGTGCGCAGGGTGAACAGCCCGCGCAGCGAACCGGCCCGCGCGGCGAGTTCGTCGACCTTGGCGGTGTACTGCCGGAAGATGTCGTACTGCCGGCTGCGGGTGGCGTGCTGGAGCAGGAAGACCGTCTCCGGGTTGAACAGGTGCAGCTCACCCTCGCGCCGCCACTGGTACTCGCCGCCGACCTCCAGCCGGTCCGAGGCCGGGGTACCCGCCGGCGGCCAGGCCAGCGCGTGCCGGGCGGCCACCTCGGCGTGGACGCCGGCCAGCCCCACCCCGCCGATCCGGCTGGGGGTGCCCCGGAAGTAGCGCTGGACCAGCCGGGTGTCCAGGCCGACCGCCTCGAAGACCTGCGCACCGCAGTACGAGGAGACCGTCGAGATGCCCATCTTCGACATGATCTTCAGAACGCCCTTGCCGAGCGCCTTGGCGTAGTTGCGCACCGCGGCGGCCGGTTCCACGCCGGCCAGCGCGCCGGTGGAGATCAGGTCCTCCACCGACTCGAAGGCCAGGTACGGGTTGACCGCCGCAGCGCCGTACCCGATCAGCACCGCCGCGTGGTGCACCTCCCGGCAGTCGCCGGACTCCACGATCAGCGCCGCCTGGGTGCGGGTCTGCTCGCGCACCAGATGCTGGTGCACGGCGGCGGTGAGCAGCAGCGACGGGATCGGCGCCAGGTCGGCGTTGGAGTCCCGGTCGGAGAGCACCAGGATGCGCACGCCGTCCTCGATCGCCTCGGAGACGTGCCGGCAGATCTCGGTCAGCCGCGCCTTGATCCCGGCGGCGCCCTCCCGGACGCGGTACAGCCCGGAGACCCGGACCGCCTTGAAGCCGGGCAGGTCGCCGTCCTCGTCAATGGAGAGGATCTTCGCCAGCTCGTCGTTGTCGATCACCGGGTGCGGCAGCACGATCTGCCGGCAGCTCGCCGCGCCCGGGTCGAGCAGGTTGCCCTCCGGCCCGATCGTCGACGCCAGGCTGGTCACCAACTCCTCCCGGATGGCGTCCAGCGGAGGGTTGGTGACCTGGGCGAAGAGCTGGTGGAAGTAGTCGTAGAGCAGCCGCGGCCGGGTGGACAGCGGTGAGATCGGGGTGTCCGTGCCCATCGAGCCGAGCGGCTCGGCGCCGGTGCGGGCCATCGGCGCGAGCAGGATCTTCAGCTCCTCCTGCGTGTACCCGAAGGTCTGCTGGCGGCGGCGGACCGAGTCGTGCGTGTACACCGTGTGCTCGCGCGCGGGCAGGTCGTCCAGCTCGATCAGCCCGGCGTGCAGCCACTCGCCGTACGGCTGCGCGGCGGCCAGCTCAGACTTGATCTCCTCGTCGTGCACGATCCGGCCGGCGACGGTGTCGACCAGGAACATCTTCCCGGGCTGGAGCCGCCCCTTGGCGACCACCCGGGCCGGGTCGAGGTCGAGCACGCCCGCCTCGGAGCCGAGCACCACCAGCCCGTCGTCCGTACGCCACCAGCGCCCCGGGCGCAGCCCGTTGCGGTCCAGCACCGCGCCGACGATCTCGCCGTCGGTGAAGGCCACCGACGCCGGCCCGTCCCACGGCTCCATGAGGCTGGCGTGGAAGCGGTAGAAGGCGCGCTTGTCCGGCTGCATGCCGGGGTCGTTCTCCCACGCCTCGGGGATCATCATGAGCACCGCGTGCGGCAGGCTCCGCCCGGCCAGGTGCAGCAGCTCCAGGACCTCGTCGAAGTTCGCCGAGTCGGAGGCGCCGGGGGTGCAGACCGGGAAGACCCGCCGGATGTTGCCCGGCAGGTTCGGCGAACGCAGCAGCGCCTCACGGGCCTGCATCCAGTTGCGGTTGCCACGGATCGTGTTGATCTCGCCGTTGTGCGCGATGAACCGGTACGGGTGCGCCAGCGGCCAGGACGGGAACGTGTTGGTGGAGAACCGGGAGTGCACCAGCGCGATCGCGCTGTCCACCCGCTCGTCGCGCAGGTCCGGGTAGAACGCCGGCAACTGGTCGGGGGTGAACATCCCCTTGTAGACCATGGTCCGGCTGGACAGCGACGGGAAATACGCCGGCACGCCCCGCTCGGCGGTCTCCCGCTCGGCCTGCTTGCGCAGGCAGAACGCCACCCGGTCCAGTTCGATGCCGCGCAGCGCGGAACCGGCCGGCCCGGCGGGCGAGTCGGTGAGCCGGCGCGCGGCCAGGAAGAGCTGCCGGACCCGGGGCATCGCCGCCAGCGCGGTCTCGCCCAGCCCGGTCGGGTCGATCGGCACGTCCCGCCAGCCGAGCAGGTCGGCCCCCTCGACGAGCGCGTACTTCTCGACCACCCGGCGGGCGCGAGCCTCTGCGGCGTCGTTGTCGGGGAGGAAGACCAGGCCGGTGGCGTACTCGCCGGACGGTGGCAGCGCGACGTCGGCCACCGCGCGCAGGAACGCGTCCGGGACCTGGATCATGATGCCCGCGCCGTCGCCGGTGTTCGGCTCCGCGCCCCGGGCACCCCGATGGTCCAGCCGACAGAGCGCGCCGAGCCCGTTGGCGACCACCGCGTGCGAACGCCGGCCGTGCAGGTCCGCCACGAAGGCCACTCCGCAGGCGTCGTGCTCCAGCGCCGGGTCGTACAGGCCCTGGGCGGACGGGCGGGGGCCAGGCGTCGGGGACGCCTGCGGGCTGTGCGGGTACGGAAAGGCCACCGGGCCTCCTGTCGTCACTCAGGTTGGAGCATGGTGGGGACGACGTCGGCCCGTGGGTCTATTGAGTCTACGTTAGGGCGGGGCGCGCAAGGCCACTCAAGATTGATCACACCGTCCAGACTCTGGGACGTGTAGTCTCGCGCGGTGGATCCGCTGCACAAGGACATCTTCGACCGGTTGGAACGCTTCTACGACGCGGTGCCCCGCGACGTTGCCGGTGCGGAGGAGCATGGCGGGCTGGTGTTGTTCGTCCGCGATGGTGCCGGCTGGCCGTTCTACGCCCGGCCCCGGCTCGACGCGACCGAGCCGCCGTCGCTGGCCGACATCACCTCGGCCCGCGAACGGCAGCGGGCGCTGGGCCTGCCGGAGGCCTTCGAGTGGGTGCACGAGACGACCCCGGAGCTGCTGGCGGTGGCCCGCTCGGCGGGGCTGAACGTGCTGGAGGCGCCGCTGATGGTGCTCGACCCGGCCGCCCTGCCCGACCCGGCGACGCTGTCCGACGTACCGGTGCGGGTGCTGGCGGCGGACTCGCCGGGCTTCGCCGCCGACGTGGCCGCCCGGCGGGCGGTGGCGGCGGTGTCGTTCGCCGCCGCCGGCACCGCGCGCGGCGACGCTGGCCCGGCCGAGCGGGACGCCGTGGTCACCGAGCTGGAGTTGGCCGCGCTGGACGAGGAACGGACCAGGGTCGCCGACGGCCGGCGGATCTCCGCGCTGGCCGGTACGCCGGCCGAGGGCGCGCTGGCCAGCGGCATGGCGATGCGGGTGGACGACGTCGCCGAGATCGCCGGGGTGGCCACGCTGCCGGCCGCCCGGCGGCGCGGGCTGGGCGCCGCGCTGACCGCCACCATCGCCAAGGAGCTGCTCGCCGCGGGCACCGACCTGGTCTTCCTCTCCGCGGGCAGCGACGAGATCGCCCGGGTCTACCTGCGGGTCGGCTTCCGTCGCATCGGCACCGCCTGCATCGCCGAGCCCGCCGCGCTCATCCCCTGACGGCTCCCCCGGCCACCGCCCGAGGTCGACCCGCCCCTGCGGATCAGGCGGGTGGACGCCACTGGGCGGCGGAGGCGGCGGCGCTGGAGAGCAGCCGCGAGTTGATCGTGCCGAGTGCGGCGTCCCGGGCGCGCAGCGCCAGCCGGCCCCGGGTCTGGAGCACCGCCGACATCCGCCGGGTCTGCCGCACCACGGTCGCCGCCCGGGGACGGCGCACCCGGTCGTACGCCTGCACGGCGTCGGGCAGTCGTGCCTCGCGCAGCAGGGAGGCGAGCGTGGCGGCGTCCTCGAAGGCGAGGCAGGCGCCCTGGCCGAGATGCGGCGGCATGGCGTGCGCCGCGTCGCCGAGCAGCACCACCCCGCCCGGCCCGACCGGGAATCCGTACGCACGGGGCAGCGGGCGCAGCTCGCGGACCTCCTGCTGGACCAGGTCCGTCGGGTCGGTGGCGTCGAGCAGCGCGCCGATCGGCTCAGGCCAGCCGGCGTACCAGCGGCGCAGCAGGGCGAGCTGGGTCTCCGGCGGCTCCGGGCGGGGCGCGCCGGCGGCGGTCGCCACCCAGTAGATGCCGCCCCGGGTGGAGCCGCCCGAGGAGCCGCGCTCGCCCAGCGAGGCGGCCACGAACCGGTAGCCCGCGCCGAGAACCTCACCGGCGAGCGGCTGGCCGGTGGGCAGCCGGGGCGCCCGGTACCAGGGAATGACCGCCCGCCAGGCGGCGCAGCCGGAGCTGACCACCCCGGATTCGGGGGCGAGTTGGCGGCGGATGCCGCTGTCCGTGCCGTCGGCGGCGATCACCAGGTCGGCCTCGATGATGGTCCGTCCGTCGCCGACCGCCGGGCGCGCGCCCGCCTCGACCCGGACGTGGCGCACGGTCACCCCGGTGCGGAGCTCGACCCGGTCGCCGAGCCCGGCGATCAAGGCGTCGTGCAGGTCTTCGCGGTGCACCACCACCGGCATCCGGTCAGCCGGGATGGGCCGGGGCTGCACGAGCCAGTGCCCGTCCGGGCGGCGGACCCCGCCGTCGGGCAACGGCGTGGCGATCGCGGCCAGGCCGGCGCCGAGGCCGAGGGCCTGCAACGCGCGGACACCGTTGGGCCAGAGCACCACGGCGGTCGGCTCGGGGCGGACCCGCTCGGCGCGTTCCAGCAGGGTGACCTGCCAGCCGGAGCGGGCCAGCGCGCCGGAGACCGCGAGGCCACCGACCCCGGCGCCGACCACCACCGCGCTTCGCATCGGTGCCGCCCCCGCTCAGCTGTCCCGGTCGGCGGGGCGCGCGCCTGCGGCGTCGGCCCGGTCGTCGCGGGGTTCCGGCGTACCGTCCCCCGCCTGGTCGTCGGCCGACGACTCATCACCGGGCACCGCCCCGTCGAGGGGTTCAGCGCCGACGGGCCGATCGTCGTCCTCGGTGGCTGGCTCGGGCGGCACCACACCGCTGTCCTGCCAGGCCTGGTACTGCTCCTCGCTGACCACCCGGTAACCCTCCGGCGCCGAGGCGCGCGCAGGGGTCTCCCGCTCGGAGAGGTCGACCTGGGACAGGTCGGACGTGGTGGGCGGGGTCGGCGTCGCCGCCGCGCCGAGCGGGATCAGGTACTCCCGGGGACCGCGGACCCGCACGAAGTAGATCAACGCGCCGAGGAAGACCAGGGCGGCGGTCCACACGTTGAGCCGGACACCGAGGATCTGGTTCGCCTCGTCGGTGCGCATCAGCTCGATCCAGAACCGGCCCGCGGTGTAACCCATCACGTACAGCGCGAACGCCCGGCCCCGGCCCAGCTTCAGCCGCCGGTCGAGGACGAGCACCAGAGCGACCACGCCGAGGTTCCACAGCGCCTCGTAGAGGAAGGTCGGCTGGTACAGGCCCGGTTCGAGGATCGGTTGGCCGGCGTCGTCGCGCAGCGCGTGCCCCGGGTTGTCCGGGTCCATCCGGTGGATCTCCAGGCCCCACGGCAGGGTGGTCTGCGCGCCGAACAGCTCGTTGTTGAACCAGTTGCCCACACGGCCGACCGCCTGGGCGAGTGGCAGCCCGGGGGCCAGCGCGTCGGCCACCACGCTGAATGGGATGCCGAGTTGCCGGGCCGCGATCCAGGCACCGATGGCGCCACCGGCGACCGCCCCCCAGATGCCGAGACCGCCCTCCCAGATGGCGAACGCCTTCATCGGGTCACCGCCGGCGCCGAAGTACTTCTCGGGGGAGGTGATCACGTGGTAGATCCGGGCGCCGATGATGCCGGTGGGCACCGCCCAGACGGCGATGTCGAGCACCGCGCCGGGCGCAACGCCGCCCTGGCGCAGGCGACGCTCGGTCACCCAGCAGGCCAGCACGATGCCGAGGATGATGCACAGTGCGTACGCCCGGATCGGCACCGGCCCGAGCTGCCAGACCGCGGTGCTGGGACTGGGCAGGGCCGCCTGGGGGGACAGCGAGGCGAGGGTCACGGGTGCACACGCTACCGCTGTGCACCCCCGAAGCGGCACCCCGGGCCGCTGCGCGCGCTTCCCGGTGACTTCTGGTTTGCACCGCCGTACGCTCTTTGTCCATGAGCGCGCTCACCTGGGCGGTCGCCGCGGTCGTCACTGACGACGCGGGCCGGGTGCTGCTCTGCCGGCAGGGCCGGGGCGAACGCCGGTACGCGCTGCCCGGTGGGCGGCTGCGCCCGGCGGAGAGCCCGGTTCGGGCGGCCCTGCGGGACATTCGCGCGGAGACCGGCTGGGAGATCGAGCTGGTCGACCTGGTGGGCGTCTACCACCTGACCAGCCCCTCGGCGAGCACGCCGGCCGGTCGCGCCGGGCCGCTGCCGGACGTCCTGGTGCACGTGTTCCGGGCCCGCGCGGCCGAGGTCCGACCGGTCGCCGACCCGCCGCCGGGTTGCCGACTGTCCTGGCACGCCCCTGCCGCGCTGCCTGAGGCGGTCACCCCACTCACCCGGGCCGCCGTCACCGACGCGGCCGCCGGCCGCTCCGGCGTGCTGCGCGACGCCCGGTGGGCGCCGGGCACCGTCGACCTCCCAGCATGGCCGGTAGCTGGTCACGCCGACGGGGACGGCCAGCGGGAAACTGGCCACGACGGGCAGCCGGCGCCCGGCCGCGGTGGCCAGTCAGAGCCCGGCCACGACGGGCGGCCGGGTGTGGGGCAGCCACCGGAGCAACGTGGCGAAGCGACGACGGACCCGTCACTCCGGCCCTGACCGCGCCGGAACCGCCTGGGGGGCGCCCTCTGGAACCGGCGGGCCTCGCAACCGGCGGGCGGCAGCCCCTGGAACCGGCGGGCATTGGAACCGGCACGCCCTGCAACGGCGGGTGGCGGCCCCCGGAACCGGTGGGCAGCCGTCTGGCAGGCGACCCCCTGGAACCGGCGGGCTTCGCAACCGGCGGGCGGCGGATCCGGGACCAGCAGGCCGGCCGGGTGGGCCGGGGGCCAAATGACGCAGCCTCGCGGGAGTAAACCGCCCGGCGAGCATTACCGGCCCGGCGAGCATCATCGGCGGGGCGGATCGGCCGGCGGGCATCACCGGTCCGGCAGGTCCGCCGGCGGGCATCGGCCGCCGGGCAGGCATCACTCGATTGAGCGTTATACCTGTGAGTCATAAATATGACTCACAGGTATAACGCTCAAAGTAGAAGGACGCCCGGCGCAGCTCCACGCCGAATCGCCGAACCACACGCGCAGCGCGATAACCGGCCGCCCGCCGGTGGAGCGGTGGACAGGTGGACCGGGCGACCGCCGGACCGCCGGACCGGGCGACCGCCGGACCGTCGGACCAGGCGATCCGGCCAGACCCGGGCAGCCACGGGGGCGCAGTGGCCGTGGCGGCTGCCCGGCCAGGGGGTGTGCGACCCGGCCAGAGATCAGCAGCCGATCGTGCCAGCAGTCAGCGGGTGGGCGTGCGGACGCCCTCGGCGAGTTCGGCGCTCAGGGTGCGAAGGGCGGTCAACCCGTCGGCCTCGGAGGGCGCGTCGAGCAGGCAGCGGACCAGCGCGCTGCCGACGATGACCCCGTCGGCGTACCCGGCGACGGTGCCGGCCTGCGCGCCGGTGCCCACGCCCAGACCGACACCGACCGGCAGGTCGGTGACCGGGCGAACCCGGGAGACGAGCGTCGGGGCGGCGTCGGAGGTACGCGCCCGGGCCCCGGTCACGCCCATCACAGCGGTGGCGTAGACAAAGCCCCGGCAGTGCCCCACGGTCATCGCCAGCCGAGCGTCGGTGGACGACGGCGAGACCAGGAAGGTGCGGTCCAACCCGTGTGCGTCCGAGGCGGCCAGCCACTCTCCCGCCTCGTCGGGGATGAGGTCCGGGGTGATCAGGCCGGTCCCGCCGGCAGCGGCGAGATCGCGGGCGAACGCGTCCACGCCGTAGCGCTCGATCGGGTTCCAGTAGGTCATCGTGACCACCGGAGCGCCGGTTGCCGCGACCGCCTCGACGATGCGCAGCGTGTCCGCGGTGCGTACCCCGCCGGCCAGCGCGATGTCACTGGCCTTCTGGATGACCGGCCCGTCCATCACCGGGTCGGAGTACGGGATCTCCACCTCGATGACGTCGACGCCGGCCTCGACCATCGCGGTCATCGCCGCGATGCTGCCCTCGACGGACGGAAACCCGGCCGGCATGCAGCCGACCAGCAGCGCCCGCCCATCGGCTCGCGCCTTGTCGAAGGCCACACCGATCCGGCTCATCTCACCGCTCCTTGTCGAGGATGCCGAAGTAGTCGCCGGCGGTGTGCACGTCCTTGTCGCCCCGCCCGGAGAGGTTGACCACGATGGTGGGCTCCCGGCCCAGCTCGGCGGCGAGCTTCGGGGCCAGCGCGACGGTGCCGGCGAGGGCGTGTGCGCTCTCGATCGCCGGGATGATCCCCTCGGTGCGGCAGAGCAGCTCGAACGCGGCCATCGCCTCGTCGTCCGTGACCGGCTGGTAGCTGGCCCGGCCGGTGTCGTGCAACCAGGCGTGCTCGGGCCCGACGCCCGGGTAGTCCAGCCCGGCGGAGATCGAGTGCGACTCCAGCGTCTGCCCGTCGGCGTCCTGCAACACGTACGTGCGGGTGCCGTGCAGCACGCCGGCCGAGCCGCCGGTGATGCTGGCCGCGTGGCGACCGGTGGCCACGCCGTCGCCACCGGCCTCGAAGCCGTACAGCCGCACGTCCGGGTCGCCCACGAAGGCGTGGAAGATGCCCAGGGCGTTGGAGCCGCCGCCGACGCAGGCGGTGACCGCGTCCGGCAGCGCACCGGTGAGGTCCAGGCACTGCTGGCGGGCCTCGTCGCCGATGCCGCGGACGAAGTCACGGACCATCGCCGGGAACGGGTGCGGCCCGGCGGCGGTGCCGATCAGGTAGTGCGTCTCGTCGACGTTGGCCACCCAGTCGCGCATCGCCTCGTTCATCGCGTCCTTGAGGGTGCGCGAGCCGGTGGTGACCGGGACGACGGTGGCGCCGAGCATCCGCATCCGGGCCACGTTGAGCGCCTGCCGCTCGGTGTCGACCTGGCCCATGTAGACCACGCACTCCAGGTCGAAGAGGGCGGCGGCGGTCGCGGTGGCCACGCCGTGCTGGCCCGCGCCGGTCTCCGCGATCACCCGGGTCTTGCCCATCCGCTTGGTGAGCAGCGCCTGGCCGAGCACGTTGCGCACCTTGTGCGCCCCGGTGTGGTTGAGGTCCTCGCGCTTGAGCAGCACCCGCGCGCCGACCTTCGCGGAGAATCGCCGGGCCTCGTAGAGCAGCGACGGGGTACCGGCGTAGTCGCGCAGCAGCGCGCCGAACTCGGCCCGGAAGGACTCGTCCGCCATTGCCGTGCGCCACGCCCCGTCGAGCTCGTCCAGCGCGGCCACCAGGGCCTCGGGCACGAATCGACCGCCGAAGCGGCCGAAGTGGCCGGCGGAGTCGGGCTGCGTACCGGCCACCGGGGCCAGCGCGTCGGCGCTCATCGGAAATCCTCTCGGTGGGGCGTCGGACCGGCGCGAGGTCAGCGCACCGGCCGGGGCGTCGCCGGGTGGTTACCGGCGTTGACCAGCTCGGCCACCGCCTCCCGGGGGCTCTTCTGCGTGACCAGGCCCTCGCCGACGAGGACCGCGTCGGCCCCCGCGGAGGCGTACCGGATCAGGTCGTGCGGGCCGCGGACGCCAGATTCGGCGATCTTGACGACGCTGCTGGGCAGACCGGGCGCGATCCGCTCGAACACCGACCGGTCAACCTCCAGGGTACGCAGGTCACGGGCGTTGACCCCGATCACCTGCGCGCCGGCCTCCATGGCCCGGTCGGCCTCCTCCTCGTCGTGCACCTCGACCAGCGCCGTCATGCCCAGCGACTCGATCCGCTCCAGCAGGCCCATCAGCACGTTCTGCTCGAGCGCGGCGACGATCAGCAGGACCAGGTCGGCGCCGTGCGCACGCGCCTCGTGCACCTGGTAGCTGGAAACCACGAAGTCCTTGCGCAGCACCGGAACGGTGACCGCGGCCCGGACGGCCGCCAGGTCGTCCAGCGAACCGCCGAACCAGCGCCCCTCGGTGAGCACGCTGATCGCCCGCGCCCCGCCGGAGGCGTAGTCGACGGCGAGGTCGGCCGGATCGGCGATCTCGGCCAGGCGGCCCTTGGACGGCGAGGAGCGCTTGACCTCGGCGATCACCGCGACGCCGGGCTTGCGCAGCGCCGCGTACGCGTCCAGCGGCGGCGGCGCCGCCACTGCCAGTTCACGGATCCGCTCCAGCGGAACCTGTTCCTGGCGCCGGGCGACGTCCTCGCGTACGCCAGCCAGGATCTCGTCGAGCACGCTTACGGACGCCGCCTGAACGGCTTCGGCCCCCTCCGCGTGCGCATGCTCATCAGTCACCGTCGGACTCCCCTCTCCGGGTGTCATGGGCCGATGCTAGGGGCAGCCGACCGGAGCCGGGAGCCGGGGGTATGGCGCTGCTCACGAAAAGGGCTGCGGCATAATGGCCGACTTGCCGTGAACGGGATGTCACTCAGTGCCACCTCCGGCATCGCCAGCGTCGTACGACGAGAGCCTGGCGGCCCGATCGCGCCGGGCCGATCCACCGATCATGCCACCCGGCGCACGATGGCAGTGAAACTTGTCGATGCTGTGAGCAAGCTCAAGGCCGAACGGCCGGTGCCTGGTCGCGGCCGGGGCGGGACAGTTGACCGGGCGGTCACCCCGGCGAAACGTCAGCCGGCCAGCATCGTCCTCGGGCAGACTCGATGGCGCGCCTGCCCGACCGTCGCCAACTCCTCGTGCGAGGTGACCATGAGCATTTCCGAGCCGACCCCCAGCATCGGGCTGACCACCCTCTCGCGGACGGTGGCGTCTCTCGCCGTGGGGGTGGTGCACACACTCGAGCGGGCCGTGGTCGGCGAGGGGCGGATGCGGACCGCGCGCGGCAACGCCTGGGAGGCGGTCTGCGCCGACCGGGCCCGCGCCGACCAGCGCGCCGAACTGGACCGCCTGGTGGCCGAGTTGACGGCCGCCCGCGCCGCCGCCCGCCGCCAGCAGCGGGAGCGTCAACCGGTCGGCTGACCACCCGCCGGCCGCAGCGGCCGGCGGGTCGGCCGGTGGTCGGGTCAGCCGGTCGTCGGGTCCTCGCCCCGGTCCAGCGCGTCCCACGCCTCGGTGGTCCGCCGCCCGGCCATCGGTCCGGCCGGTCCGGCCTCCGGCGGTGCGCTCGGCGGGCTGGTCAGCGCCGGCCGCTCGTACCGGGCGCCCATCGCCGGCCAGCCGCCGCCACGCAGCGCGGTCCACCCGCCGCCCGCCGCGGCCAGCAGGCCGCCGAGCAGGCAGAGCGCCGGCCACTGCCGGCTCACCACCCCGTCGATATCGGTGACCAGCCCGTACCCGCCGCCGGCCGCCACGGCCAGACCGAGCAGGCCGAGCAGAACGCCCAGCAGCCGCCGCAGCCGGCCGCGGGTGGCCAGCACCGCGCCGCCGCCAGCCAGCGTGACCAGGGCCAGCGCCGGCAGCCACGGCAGCAGGGCGGCACCGCTGCGCGCGTCGCGCACCGGCGGCAGCGGCGCCGGGCGCACGGTCAGCTCGACCGACCAGCTCCGGGTCGACGCCCACAGCGCCAGGCCCGCGCCGGCGAGACAGAGCAGCACGGCGTACGTCAGCCGACGCCGGCCCGCCGCGGGCCGGTCGGGTGGTTGCGTCGGGCCGGTCACCGGGCCGGCCGCAACGTCTCGGCGGCCGCGATCGCGGCCAGCACGGCGGCGGCCTTGTTGCGGGTCTCCTGATCCTCGGCGGCCGGGTCCGAGTCGGCGACCACCCCCGCGCCGGCCTGCACGTAGGCGCGGCCGTCACGGATCAGCGCGGTCCGGATGGCGATCGCCATGTCCAGGTCGCCGCCGAAGCCGAAGTAGCCGACCGTGCCGCCGTAGAGGCCGCGGCGGACCGGCTCCAGTTCCTCGATGATCTCCATGGCCCGCACCTTCGGCGCACCGGAGAGTGTGCCGGCCGGGAACGTCGCGGCGAGCGCGTCGAACGCGGTGCGATCGTCACGCAGCGTGCCGGTCACGGTGGAGACGATGTGCATCACGTGGCTGTACCGCTCGATGGTGGCGAACTCGGGCACCTCCACGCTGCCCGGCTGGCAGACCCGGCCCAGGTCGTTGCGGCCCAGGTCGACCAGCATCACGTGCTCGGCCCGTTCCTTCGGGTCGGCGAGCAGCTCGGCGGCGAGCCCGGCGTCGGCGGCCGGTGTGCCCCCGCGCGGCCGGGTGCCGGCGATCGGGTGCAGCAGGGCCCGGCGACGCCCGTCCGCACCGCCGGAGACCTTCAGGTGCGCCTCCGGGGACGAGCCGACGATGTCGAACCCGTCGAAGCGCAGCAGGTACATGTACGGGCTGGGGTTGCTGGTGCGCAGCACCCGGTACACGTCCAGCGGGTCGGCGTGCGTCGACCGCTCGAAGCGCTGGGAGAGGACGATCTGGAAGCACTCGCCGGCCCGGATCGCCTCCTTGGCCGCCTCCACCGCCTTCGGGTAACCCCCGTCGGGCGTACGGCAGAGCACCTCACCGGCCGGCGGACGCTCGACGGTGGAGATCATCGGCGGGATGGGCCGGGACAGCGCGGTCGTCATCGCGTCCAGCCGGCCCACCGCGTGGTGGTACGCGGCGGCGACCTGCGCGGCGCGGTCCGGGGCGTCCAGCGGCGGCAGCACCGCGTTGGCGACCAGGAGGGCCGAACCGTCGTAGTGGTCGAGCACCACCAGGTCGGTGGCGAGCATCATGCCCAGCTCCGGCACGCCCAGGTCGTCCTCGGTCAGCTGGGGCAGCCGCTCGAAGCGACGGACGAGGTCGTAGCCGAGGTAGCCGACCATGCCCCCTGTCAGCGGCGGCAGCCCGCTGGACGGGTCCCCGGTCGGGCCGGCCAGCGCCGCGACGGTCTCCCGCAGCACCCGCACCGGGTCGCCGTCGGTGGGCAGCCCGGCCGGCGGTTGGCCGAGCCAGGTCGCCACGCCGTCCCGCTCGACCAGCGTGGCGCTGCTGCGTACCCCGATGAACGAGTACCGCGACCAGGCCATGCCGGCCGAGCCGACGCCCTGCTCGGCTGACTCGAGCAGGAACGTGCCGGGCCCCCCGGCCAGCTTGCGGTAGACCCCGACCGGGGTCTCCGCGTCGGCCAGCAGCCGCCGGGTGACCGGTACGACCCGCCAGTGGGCGGCCAGCTCGGTGAAGGTGGCCAGGTCGGGGCTCACCGCGCCGTCGGTCATGGGCGGGCCTCCGGGCCGGTGACGGGCAGCTCGGTGAAGAAGCACGTCCGGTGACCGGTGTGGCAGGCGGCACCGACCTGGTCGACGCTGACCAGCAGCGCGTCCCCGTCGCAGTCCAGTGCGACCGAGCGGACGTACTGGTGGTGCCCGGAGGTGGCGCCCTTGACCCAGTATTCGCGCCGGCTGCGCGACCAGTAGGTGGCCCGGCCGGTGGTGAGGGTGCGGTGCAGCGCCTCGTCGTCCATCCAGGCGACCATCAGCACCTCGCCGCTGTCGTGCGCGCGGACCACGACGGCGACCAGGCCGTCGGCGGTGCGGCGTAGGCGGGCCGCGATGGCCGGGTCGAGCTGGGACGGGCGGGCCGGCGCGGGCGCCGTCGGGCCGGTCGGATCGCTGGGGACGCCGGTCACCGGCGCGTCAGGTACGGGCACAGTGACCCATTGTCCCGCACGCGGCGCGGGTACCGGCGACGGCTCCCGCCGGGGCCGCGGCGGGTGGTCGGCGGGCCGGGCCAGCTGAGCGACGTAGCGGTCGAGCCGGCCGTCTACCAGGGCGTCCGCCAGGTCGCCGCCGGCCGCTTCGGCGATCTCCTCGGCGTACGGGCGGATCAGCGGCAGCGTTCCGGCGACCAGCCGCACGGCGCCCGCCCAGAGCTGCCCGGTGGAGCCCGGGCGCAGCCCGAGGCAGAGCAGCATGTCCTCCCGGTAGCGGGGCGGGGCGACCGGCAGCTCCAGGGCCGCCGCGAAGGCCGCCCGGCGGGAGAACACCCGCACCGACGGGTTGGCCGGGCGCAGCACCGACGGGCAGAGCCGCGCCAGGTCGGCCACCGCCAGCCGTACGCCGAGGCGGTCGTCGGCGGCCCGGGCGGCGGCGGCCTTACCCAGCGTGGCGATCAGCTCCTCCAGCCGGGGCGGTTCGGCGGGCTGGCAGAGCACCGGCAGGTCGATGCGGGGCCGCCAGTGCGGGTCGGCCCAGAGCAGCCGCGCCGGTGCGGTGACCGGCAGCCCGAAGGCCCAGTCGGCCGGCTCGCCGAGCCGGTGCACCCAGGAGCGGACGTCCCGGGCGGCCACCGAGACGTGGGTGAGGCGGCCGGCGGACTCGGCCAGGTACGCCCGGCGTGCCTGGTACGGGGCGCCACCGACCAGCACGTCGAGGTCGACGTCGCTGTGGGTGGTGGCGGCCTGCCGGGCGTGACTGCCGCGCAGCAGGATGCCGACGACGGGTCGCTCGGCCGCCTGCCGCAACCGCGCGGCCCAGTCTTCGAGAAACCCGCTGTCCGGTAACGGAGCGTGACCCACGGCGCCATCGTGCCGTACGCCCCATCGGTGCGCAATGCCCGTTGGCGGACCTGGTGTCCGGTCCGGAGGGTACTGCCCGTTCTCATGATCGGCGTAGCGACGGGCGGAGATCGAGCGTTGCGCAGGGGTCGGTATCTCATCTAGCGTTAAGTTCAACACATGATGAGTTTCCCCGGAGGTGCGTGATGGACGACGCGATAGCGGTCCACGACCTGCTCGTGGACCGGGGCGGGCGGCGGGTGCTGGACGGCATCAGCTGCACCGTCCCGCGCGGTGCCGTGACCGGGCTGCTCGGCCCCAGCGGCAGCGGCAAGACGACGTTCATGCGCGCGGTCGTCGGGGTGCAGGTGGTCACCGGCGGGACGGTCACCGTGCTGGGCCTGCCGGCCGGCTCCCCCGCGCTGCGGCACCAGGTGGGCTATCTGACCCAGGCGCCGAGCGTCTACGCCGACCTGACCGTGCGGGAGAACGCCCGGTACTTCGCGGCCCTGCACGGGCGGGGTCGCGCCGAGGCCGACCAGGCGATCAGCGACGTCGGGCTGGCCCGGGCGGCCGGTCAGCTGGTCGGCACCCTGTCCGGCGGCCAGCGCAGCCGGGCATCGCTGGCCTGCGCCCTCGTCGGTGAGCCGGAGCTGGTCATCCTCGACGAGCCGACCGTCGGTCAGGACCCGGTGCTGCGGGCCGACCTGTGGGCCCGGTTCCACGCGATGGCCGCCGCCGGCACCACCCTGCTGGTGTCCAGCCACGTGATGGACGAGGCGGCCCGCTGCGACCGCCTGCTGCTGATCCGGGAGGGACGGCTGATCGCGGATGACAGCCCGGCCGCGATCCGCGCCGCCGCTGGCGTGGACGACCTCGACGAGGCGTTCCTGCGGCTGATCCGGGCCGGCGAGTCGGGCCCCACCGCTGCGACGGCCGGACGGGAGGCATCGTGAGCGCGAGGAGTGAGCCGGGCCTGCGAGCCCCGCGTTCACGAACTGGAGACATGTCATGAACCCGCGGATCCTGGCGGCCACCACGGGCCGCATCCTGCGCCAGCTCCGGCACGACCGGCGCACCATCGCGCTGCTCGTGGTGGTGCCGTCCGCCCTGCTCACCCTGGTCTACTTCATGTACGCCGACCAGCCGACCCCGCCCGGCCAGCCGTCGGCGTTCGACCGGATCGCGCTGGTGATGCTCGGCATCTTCCCGTTCGTGATCATGTTCCTGGTGACCAGCATCGCCATGCTCCGCGAGCGCACGTCCGGCACCCTGGAGCGGCTGCTCACCACTCCGCTGGGCAAGCTCGACCTGCTCTTCGGCTACGGCATCGCCTTCGGGCTGGCCGCCGCCGTGCAGGCCGCGGTCGCCGCCGGTGTGGCGTACTGGATCTTCGACCTGGACACCGCCGGCAGCAGCGGGCTGGTGATCGGGATCGCCGTGATCGACGCGGTGCTCGGCGTCGCCCTCGGGCTGTTCTGCAGCGCCTTCGCCCGCACCGAGTTCCAGGCAGTACAGTTCCTGCCGGTCGTGGTGGTCCCCCAGCTGCTGCTCTGCGGGCTGTTCGTGGCCCGCGACCAGATGGCCGGCTGGCTCCAGGCGCTGAGCGACGCCTTCCCGCTGTCGTACGCCATCGAGGCGTTGCAGGAGGTCGGCGCCAACGCCGAGCCGACCGGCACGATGTGGCGGGACGTGGTGGTGGTGCTCGGTGCGGTGGTGCTGGCTCTGGTGCTCGCGGCGGCCACCCTGCGCCGGCGGAGCGGCTGACCGGCGGGCGAACGAAGGGCGGCGATGGCGCGGCGGACCGGCCGGCGACCCGGCAACCAGGGCACCCGGGAGGCGATCCTCGACGCGGCACGGGCGGCGTTCGCCGAGCGTGGCTTCGACGCGGCCTCGATCCGCGCCATCGCCGGCACCGCCGGGGTGGACCCGGCGCTGGTGCACCACTACTTCGGCAGCAAGGACCAGCTCTTCCTGGCCGCGATGAACTTTCCCGTCGACCCGGGGGAGGTGGTGCCGAGGGTGCTCGCGGGCGGTCAGGACGGGATCGGCGAGCGGCTGGTCCGCACCTTCCTCGGCGTCTGGGACTCGCCGGTCGGCAGCGCCGGGGTGGCCCTGCTGCGCTCTGCGGTGAGCAACGAGTGGACGGCGCGGTTGCTGCGCGAGTTCATCACCACGCAGGTGCTGCGCCGGGTGCTCGACCAGCTCGATGTCGACCCTGCCGAGCTGCCGCTGCGCGGCTCGCTGGTCGCCACCCAGCTGATCGGGTTGGGCATGATGCGGCACGTGATCCGACTGGAGCCGGTGGCGTCCGCCGACCCGGAGACGCTGGTCGCGGCCATCGGCCCGACCGTGCAGCGGTACCTGACCGGGTCGCTGCCGGCGTAGCGCCCGCACCCGCCGGGGGCCGGCGAGCGGTCAGCCCGGCGGACGGGCCTCGGCACGGCGGCGCAGCGGCGGAAGCAGCCGGACCAGGTCGTCCGGGTCGGCCACCGGGCACGGGAAGGCGAGCCGGACCCGCCGCCGGGCGCCGGGACGGCCGAGGGCGACCACCAGCCCGTAGCGGTCGATGCGCACCACCCGCGGCGGCCCGTCCGGGGTCTGCTCGGTCAACCCGAGCTGCCGACGCAGGTACTCGGTCACCTGGCCGGCGTCGCGCTCCGTGAGGTCGGCCAGCAGCCGCGCCTCGACCGGATGCACCGGGTCCGGCTCTGCCTCGGCGTACTCCCCCGGGTCGATCCGCTGCACGGCGCCGGCCCGCTCCCAGCGGACCTCGACCACCTCGAAGCGGAACAGCCGGAACCGGACGCCCAGGTCGAGCAGATCGCCGGTCGGCTCCACCACGGCGAAGTCGACCGCCGCGCGGCGGGCCTCGGCGCCGTGCAGCTCGGCGGCCCATCCGGAGACCCAGGCCCGCCCGAGCCCCGGGGCGCCGGCCGCGGGTGGCAGGTCGAGCACGTCGAGCACCACCGCGACGTCGGCGCCCCCGGCGGCCGGCCGCAGTGCGGCGGCCAGGTGGCTGGCCACCGGGACCAGCAGCAGCACCCGACCGTCCGGGTCGGTCACGTGCCGGGCGTGGTGCGGGCCCGGCCGGTGGGCCAGGTGGACGAGACCGGGCAGCCGGCCGGCGACGAGGGTACGAACGATCTCGGCGGGGCTGGGCCGCATGGCGCGACCTCCTTCAGAGGTTAGGCTTACCTAACTCGGAGCGTAGAGCACTCGGCCGGCGGCGTCCAGCCATCCCGGTGCAGGTGGACGCCGGTCCGTTACCGGGTCTGCTCCAGCCAGGAGGCGTAGAGCAGACCGTAGGTCGAGTCGGCGTCGCGGACCAGCTCGTCGTGCGGGCCACGCTGCACGATCCGCCCCCGATCGACCACGATCACCTCGTCGGCGGCCTGCGCCGTGGAGAGCCGGTGCGCGATGGCCAGGGTGGTGCGACCTCGGGTGACCGCGTCCAGGGTGCGTTGCAGGCGCACCTCGGTCGCCGGGTCCACCGCGCTGGTCGCCTCGTCCAGCACCAGCAGGTCCGGGTCGGCCACGTACGCCCGCGCCAGCGCGACCAGCTGCCGCTCCCCGACGCTGAGCGCCTCACCGCGCTCGCCGACCGGAGTGTCCAGGCCGGCCGGCAGGCCGTCCAGCCAGTCCGCCAGGCCCAGCTCGGTGAAGGCGGCGCTGAGCTGCTCGTCGGTCAGCTCCGGCCGGGCGAACCGGACGTTGTCCCCCACCGTCGCGTCGAAGAGGAACCCGTCCTGCGGGACCATCACCACACGGGAGCGCAGCGAGTCGAACCGGACCTCCGCCAGCGGCACCCCGGACAGCAGCACGGCACCCTCCGACGGATCCATCAACCGGGTGAGCAGCTTCGCGAAGGTGGTCTTGCCGCTGCCGGTCTCGCCGACCACCGCCACCCGGCTCTTCGCCGGGATCTCCAGGTCGATGTCGTGCAGCACCGGAGGGCCGGCCGGATAGGCGAACCGCACCCCGGCGAACCGGATGTCCAGTGGCCCGCCCGGCAGCTCCCGCCCCTGCTCCCCCGGGTCGGCCACGTCGGGGGCGACGTCCAGCACGTCGAGCACCCGGCGCCAGCCCGCGATCGCGTTCTGCGCCTCGTTGAGCACCTCGGTGGCGATCTGCACCGGCTGGATGAAGAGCGTCACCAGGAAGAGGAACGCGGTCAGCTGGCCGATCGACAGCGTGCCGTCCACCCCCAGCGTCACCCCGAGCACCACCACGCCGGCCAGCGCCACCCCGGCGGCCAGCTCGCCGACCGAGCTGCCCACGATGCTGATCCGGATCGCCCGCTGCTGCGCCAGGCGCTGGCTGTCGATGGCCTCGTCCAGCCGCCGCGCGGTGCGCCCCGCGATCCCGTACGCCCGGATCACCGGCGCGCCCACCACGCTCTCACCGATCGCGCCGAGCAGCGTGCCGGTGCGCTGACGCACCGTCGCGTACGCCGCGCCGAGGCGACGTTGCAGCTGCCGGATGATGAACACCGCCGGCAGGAACGCCACCAGCACCACCAGGGTCAACTGCCAGGAGTACGCGAGCATGACGATCGTGGTGACCACCAGCTGGCCGAGGTTGACCAGCAGGATCACCCCACCCCACTGGAGGAACTGGGTGATCTGGTCGACGTCGCTGGTCACCCGGGAGACCAGCGACCCGCGCCGCTCCGACTGCTGGTGCAGCATCGACAGGTCGTGCACGTGCCGGAACGCCCTCGTCCGCACGTTGGCCAGCGCCGTCTCGCTGACGGTGAACAACCGGCGCATCATCAGGTAGCCGCAGAGCGTGGTGACCATGAGGATCGCGGCGGTGATCACCACCACCGACCAGACCACGTTCAGGTTCAGACCACCGACGATGCCGCGGTCGATGCCCTGCTGCACGGCGACCGGCACGGCGACCCGGCCGACCATGTAGACCAGCGCCAGGGCCAGGGTGCCCGCCAGCCCGGTCCGCAGCTCCGGCGAGAGCGACAACCCCCGCCGCAGGGTCTGCCAGGTCGTCTCGGCCCGCTCGTCCCGCTCATCCGTCTTCGCGCTCACCGGTCCACCTCGATTTCCAGGCCCGAGGGCAGCGGCGCGACCTCGTCCTCGTACGGACGCTCCTGCGCGCGCTCGACCTCCGCCTGCTCGTAGGCGGTGACCAGGTCGACGTAGCCGGGCACGGTGGCCAACAGCTCGGTGTGCGTGCCCCGGGCGATCACCCGCCCCTGCTCCACGTAGATGACCTCGTCGGCCAGCGCGATGGTGGCCCGGCGGTACGCCACGACCAGGATCGACGCGGCCGGCACCCCCGGCTCACCCGCCGACGAGCGCAGACCGGCCAGGATGGCCGCCTCCACCCGGGGGTCCACCGCGCTCGTCGCGTCGTCGAGCACCAGCAGGCGCGGCCGGCCGGCCAGCGCGCGGGCCAGGGTGAGCCGCTGCCGCTGCCCGCCGGAGAGCGAGGTGCCCCGCTCGCCGACCATCGTGTCCAGACCGTCGGGCAGCGCCGCGACGAACCCGTCCGCCTCGGCCAGCCGCAGCGCCGCCCAGACGTCCTCGTCGTCGATGCCCGGCCGGTCGAGGGCGATGTTGGCGCGAACCGTGTCGTCGAAGACGAACGGCACCTGGGCGACTAGGGCGACCGTGCCGGCCAGCGACGCGGCAGTCAGCTCGCGCGTGTCCAGCCCGTCCAGCCGGACGATGCCGGTGTCCGGGTCGACCAGGCGCACCGCCAGCGAGGCGATGGTGGACTTCCCGGCGCCGGTCGGCCCCACCAGGGCCACCGTCCGCCCGGCGGGCACCGTGAAGCCGACCTCACCGAGCACCTGCGCGCCGGGCTCGTGCGCCTCGGCCGGCGGGTAGGAGAAGTGCACGTCGGTGAAGGTGAGGGTGGCCGGGCCCGCGGTGGCCGGGTCGAGCACCCGCCGCCCGTACGGCATCTCGCCGGTGGCGTCGAGCACCCGGCGGACCCGGTCCCAGCCGGCGACGCTGCGCGGCAGTTCGGCCAGCACCCAGCCGATGGCCCGCACCGGAAAGGCCAGCACGGTGAAGAGGAACGCCACGCTGACCAGTTCGGTGACGCTGATCGCGCCCTGGCGCAGCCGGAACGCCCCGACGACCAGCACCGCCAGGGTGCCGAGGCTGGGCAGCGTCTCCAGCAGCGGATCGAAGACGCCGCGCAGCCGACCGACCGCGATCAGCGCGTCGCGCAGCTCGCCGGCCCGGCCGGCGAACCGGGCGGTCTCCTGCGCCTCACGGCCCATCGTCTTGACCACCATGGCGCCGTCGAAGCTCTCGTGGGCGATCCCGCTGACCTCGGCGCGCAGCCGCTGCGCCCGGGCCTGCCGGGGCGCCATGCGGCGGGAGTAGACCACGTTGAGCGCGAACAGCGCGGGAAAGACCGCGAGGCCGACCAGGGCCAGCGCCCAGTCGGTGGCGAACAGCGAGACGATCGCGCCGACCAGCATCACCAGGGTGCCGACCGCGAAGGGCAGCGGCGCGATCGGGTACCACGCCGCCTCGACGTCCGAGTTGGCGTTGGAGAGCAGGGTGCCGGTGGCGTTGCGGTGGTGCCAGGACAGCGGCAGGTCCAGGTAGCGGCGGGTGACCCGGCGGCGGTAGGCGGCCTGGAGGCGGTACTGCATGTAGCCGGCACCGAGCCGGCGGCCGAAGATGCCCACCACCCGCAGCACGCTGATGCCGAACAGGGCGATCGCGGCCAGCGCCAGGCTGCCGGTGGCCACCTCGCCCCGCGCGATGGCCGGCACCACCACGTCGCCGACGACCCCGCCGACCACGTACGCGCTGACGATGACCATCGAGCCGAACAGCACGCTGCCGACCACCGCCACCGCGAAGATCCGTGGCTGCTCCCGGATCGCCTGCCGGAGGACCCCCAGCCCCCGGCCGAGCACATCCCGACTTGTCTTGCTCGCCACGCTCTCCCCCGCCGTAAGCCACAAGTATCTCCCTCATCCTTACCGGTCCGGACCACCCCCGCCGACCCGGACCGCATATGTCGACCATCACGTACCGGAGGGCGACGAGACGTGCCATGCCGAGCGCGTGTCCGCCGGCGGGCGCGGGCAGGCCCGCGGGCCTACGATCGGGCCATGCCGCGGTACGCCCGAGCCGAGCGCGAGGCGCTGGCCGATCTCCTGCTGGCCCTCGGGCCGAACGCGCCGACGATCAACGAGGGCTGGGCGACCCGTGACCTCGCCGCGCATCTGGTGCTGCGGGAGCGCCGCCCGGACGCGGCCAGCGGAATCATGCTGGCCCCGCTGCGCGGGTACGCCGAACGGGTCCGTCGCCGTCTTGCCGCCCGGCCCTACGCCGACCTGGTGGCGCAGGTGCGCCGGCCGCCGGTGTGGAGCCCGGTCAGCAACCCGGTGACCGACGAACTGGTCAACACGCTGGAGTTCTTCATCCACCACGAGGACGTGCGGCGCGCCGGGTCCGGGTGGTTGCCGCGCGATCTGTCACCCGGCCTGCAGGCCGCGCTCTGGAAGCGGGCCGCCCCGCTGGCCCGACTGGTCCTGCGCCGCTTTCCGGCGGACCTGTACGTGCAGGCGCCGGGGTACGGCGAGATCTCCACCGGCCGCGGCGGCGAGCGGCTGCGGGTGGTTGGCGCCCCGGCCGAGTTGGCCCTGTTCCTCTCCGGCCGGCAACGGGTGGCCCGCGTCCAGCTGGACGGCCCGGCGGCGTCCGCGCGACTGCTCCGCAACGCCAGCCTGGGCATGTGACTGTCTGTACTTAAACGGTCACGCTCTCTCCATGGGAAAGCGTCGCGCCCAGCGACGCGGAACGATCCCTTCTCCCGTACGCTTCACCGCGCCGTTCCGCGCCGGTGCGGCACGAGTGGGGGCGTACTATGCGGACTTTCGCGATCTCGGCGCTGCGGGAGCCCCCGTTTCCCGCGGGGCGCCATGAAGCCACGGATCGGGTGGCGGGCGAGAGCGTCGAGTGGGCGCGCGCGTTCGGGCTGATCGATTCCAGCCATCGGGTCCATCGACTGCAGCGTGCCGACGCCGCCGGCCTCGCCGGGCGGGCCTGCCCCGACGGGTCGGCGGACGGGCTGCGGCTGCTCACCGACCTGATCTCCTGGCTCTTCGTGATGGACGACGCCTGCGACGAGGACGGCCTCGGCGCCGACCCGGGCCGGCTCGCCCCGGCGATCGGCACCCTCCTCGACGTGCTGGACCGCTGCGGCGACCCGGACGTCGTACCGCCCGCCGCGGGGCCGCTGGGTGACGCGCTGCACGACCTGTGCCGCCGGACCCGGCTGCACGACCGCCCGGCGCTGCTGCTGCGGTTCGTCAGCCAGGTACGGGAGTACCTGCTGGCGCTGCTCTGGGAGGCGGCCAACCGGGAGCGCCGGCGGGTGCCCGAGGTGGCGGAGTACGTCCAACTGCGCCGACACATCGGCGGCGCGCGCCCCTGCCTCACCCTGACCGAACTGGCGTCCGGTGAGCCACCCGAGCCGGGACGGCACGCCGACCCGGCGCTGGCCGCCCTGGACCTGCTGGCGGTGGACCTGGTCTGCTGGTGCAACGACCTCTTCTCCTACGGCAAGGAGAGCCGGGCCGACCCGGACGCGCACAACCTGGTGACGGTGATCGCCCAGGAGACCGACACGGACGAGCCGGGTGCGCTGCGGGCGGCGGCGGCCCGGTTCAACCAGGGGCTGGCGGCGTACCTGACCGCGGAGGACGCACTGCTGACCAGTGGGGACGAGGGGTTGCGCTCGGCGCTCGCCGCCCGGCGCAACTGGATCCGGGCAACCTACGACTGGTCACTGGTGGCCGCCCGTTACGCCTGATCCGGCCGTACCGGTTGGCGGGACGGGACTCCGGACGATCACCAGGGCTAGCCGATGCCCGGTGACAGGCAATACCCTTCGGTAACCACTATGACGTGACGACCGTCACGCCACCACCCCCGAAGGCGGCTACAGCGATGGCTCTCGATGTCCCGTACCGCTCCATCCCGGACATGTTCCTCAAGCGTGTGGCGGCCACCCCCGACCGGCACGCGTTCGCTTCCCCGGCCCCGGACGACTCGGGCCCCGTCTGGCTGACCTGGCATCAGGTCGGTCAGCGCGCCAAGGCGGTCGCAGCCGGCCTGCACGGCCTGGGCGTCGGCCAGGAGGATCCGGTCGCGATCCTCGCCAACACCCGCCTGGACTGGGTGATCGCCGACCTCGGCATCATGTGCGCCGGCGGGGCGACCACCACCGTCTATCCCACCACCGAGCCGGCGGACGCGACCTACATCATCGCCGACTCCGGTTCGAAGGTGCTGTTCGCGGAGAACCCGGGCCAGGCCGCCAAGATCGCCGGTGCCGACCTCCCCGCGCTGACCCACGTGGTGCTCCTCGACGGCGCCGCCGACGAGACCGCCGCGGTCCCCCAGCTCACGCTCGCCGACCTGGAGGAGCGGGGCACCCGCGCGCTGGCCGCCGAGCCGGACCTGATCGACATGCTCGTGGCCGGCATCGGTCCGGACCACCTGGCCACCCTGATCTACACCTCCGGCACCACCGGCCGGCCCAAGGGCGTCGAGCTGCTGCACGGCGGCTGGTGCTGGGAGGCCGTGGCGCAGGCCGAGGTCGGGCTGCTCCGCGACGACGACCTGCAGTACCTGTGGCTGCCGCTGGCCCACTCGTTCGGCAAGACCCTGCTCTGCGGCGCCATCCACGTCGGCCTCCCCACCTACGTCGACGGGCGGGTGGACAAGCTGGTCGACCTGCTCTCGGTGATCCGGCCGACGCTGATGTGCGGCGCCCCCCGGGTGTTCGAGAAGGTCTACAACAAGGCGGTGACCACCGCGCAGGGCGCCGGCGGCGCGAAGGCGAAGATCTTCGCCTGGGGCGTCCGGGTCGGCAAGGAGAAGGTGGCCCTGGAGCAGGCCGGCAAGCCGGTGCCGGCAGGGCTGAAGCTGCGCTACGGACTGGCGGAGAAGCTCGTGTTCAGCAAGCTCCAGGCCCGCCTGGGCGGCCGGATGCGGGTGCTGGTGTCCGGCGCCGCCCCGCTCAGCCCGGAGATCGCCACCTTCTTCGCCGCCGCGAACCTGCCGATCTCCGAGGGCTACGGCCTGACCGAGACGAGCGCCGGCAACTTCGTCAACCCGCCCTCCGGGCTGCGGATCGGCACGGTGGGCAAGGCGATGGGCGACCTGGAGTGCCGGATCGACACCGACGGGGAGATCCTGGTCCGCGGTCGGCCGGTGATGCGTGGCTACCACAACCTGCCGGAGGAGACCGCCGCCGCGTTCACCGAGGACGGCTTCTTCCGTACCGGCGACATCGGCAGCCTGGACGAGCAGGGCTACCTGCGGATCACCGACCGGAAGAAGGACCTGGTCAAGACCTCGGGCGGCAAGTACATCGCGCCCTCGCACATCGAGGGGATGTTCAAGGCGATCTGCCCGTACACCTCGCAGGCGGTCGTCGTCGGGCAGGCCCGCAACTTCTGCACGATGCTGGTCACGCTGGACCCGGACGCGATTCGGGGGTGGGTGGCCGGCGGCCCGCTGGAGGGCCGTGACTACTCGGCCATCGTCGCCTCGCCGGAGGCCAAGGCGATGGTCGAGGAGTACGTCGCCCAGCTCAACGCCAAGCTCAACCGCTGGGAGACGATCAAGAAGGTGGCGATCCTGCCGCGCGACCTGACCATCGAGGACGGCGAGATCACGCCGTCGTTGAAGATCAAGCGGCGCGGTGTGGAGAGCAACTTCGCCGCCGAGATCGACAAGATGTACGCCGGCACCCTCGCAGAGCTCTGACCGCACCGCCGGTGGTCCCGCACCCGTTCGGTGTGGGGCCACCGGCGTTTCACCCGGCGGCCCGGCCGGGCTCAGGCGATGACGGCGGGCTCCCGCCACCGCTGCCGGCCGGTCCGGTCCAGGTCGTAGCGGACCGCGGCGATCCGCCCGACGGCCTCGACCAGATCCGCGGCGGGCAGGGTGAACGGCAGCCGCAGGAAGCGCTCCAGGGTGCCGTCCAGGCCGAACCGGGGCCCGGGTGCCAGCCGGACACCGACCTCCTCGGCCGCCCGGGCCAGCGCGCTGGAGACCGGGCCGTCCAGTTCGGCCCAGAGCGTCACGCCGCCGCGCGGCACGGTGACCCGCCAGTCCGGCAGCCGGTGCGCCAGCGCGCCGAGCAGCGCGTCCCGTTGGGCGGCGAGCTGGGTGCGGCGGTCCGCGACGATGGCCTTCGCGTCGGCGAGCAGGTGCACGGCGACCAGTTGGTCCAGCACCGGGCTCGCCATGTCCACACCGACCCGGACGGCGGCCAGCCGCTGCACCTGCGGCGCGGAGGCGCGTACCCAACCGATCCGCAGGCCACCCCAGTACGGCTTGCTCATACCGCCGATGCTGACCACCCGGCTGTGTCGGTCGAAGGTGGCCGTCGGCGGGGGCAGCTCGGTGCCGTCCAGCGGCAGGTCCACGAAGGACTCGTCGATGATCAGATCGGTGCCGACGGCGTGGGCGGCGGCCACCACCCGCTCGCGCAGCGACGCCGGCATCAGGTGCCCGGTCGGATTCTGGAACTCCGGGATCAGGTAGGCCAGCTTGGGGCGGGTCTGCCGGAGGCTGCCCAGTAGCAGGTCGGACTCCCAGCCGCCGCCATCGGCGGCCAGGCCGTGAGTGGTGATGCGAGCGCGCCGACCGGCCAGCGCGGCCAGCGCGTTGGGATAGGTCGGGGACTCGACCAGCACGCTGCCGCCCGGGGCCAGGGCGAGTCGCAGCACCAGGTCCAGCGCGTGCTGGGTGCCGCTGGTGACCATGATCTGGTCGGCCGAGGTGGGCAGGCCCCGGGCGGTGTACCCGTCGGCCACCGCCTCGCGCAGCTCGATGATTCCGGTCGGGTGGTAGCCGGCCCCGCCCAGGTAGCGGGGTAGATCCTCGGCGGCCGCGCGGGCGGCGGTCAGCAGTTGCTGCGGGGCGGCCAGCGCGGCCACGCCGAGGTCGATCATCTCCCGGTCGTCCAGGGGGGTCCACAGCCCGGTGCTGGCCACCCGGTGGTTGCCGGGCAGCATGGTCCAGCTGCCGGCGCCCCGGCGGCTGGCCAGGTGCCCGGTCTCGCGCAGCTGCCGGTACGCGGCGGTGACCGTGGTCCGGCTGATCCGCAGCGCCTCGGCCAGCTCCCGTTCCGCCGGCAGTCGGACGCCCAGCGGCAGCCGGCCGTCGGCGAGCAGCCCGCGTACCGCGCCGGCCAGGGCGGCGTAGTCGGGGCTGCGGCGACGACCCGGCAGGGCGTGCCACTGCCCGAGCAGACGGGCCAATTGGACGCCGCGTACCTGACCTGTCATGGCCACTCCTCGGATATTGGCTTCTTCCTCCGGGAGGATTGGCACCTAGGGTGGCATGCATGGCACTGATTGGCAATCTGCGGCACCGGCCGGTGCGACGGCTGACCCAGCTCTACGCCGGGCTGACCCTGTACGGGATGAGCATGGCTCTGATGGTCCGCTCCGACCTGGGCCTCGACCCGTGGGACGTGTTCCACCAGGGGTTGTCCGAGCTGACCGAACTCTCCATCGGCACGGTCACCATCGGGGTCGGCGCGCTGGTGCTGCTGCTCTGGATCCCCCTGCGGCAACGCCCCGGGCTCGGCACGGTCAGCAACGTGGTGGTGATCGGCCTGGTGGTGGACGCCACACTGGCCCTGCTGCCGACCGGCGGCCCGCTGGGCGTCCGGATCGCGCTCCTGACCACCGGGATCGTCGCCAACGGCGCCGCGACCGGCCTCTACCTCGGCGCCCGGCTTGGCCCCGGCCCCCGCGACGGGCTGATGACCGGTTTCGTGGCCCGCCGACCCGGCTGGTCGATCCGGCTGGTACGCACGATCATCGAGGTCGCCGTGCTGGCGCTGGGCTGGCTGCTCGGCGGCACGGTCGGCCTGGGCACCGTCGCGTACGCGCTGGCCATCGGTCCGCTGGCGCAGCTCTTCATCCCGCTGTTCGCGGTGCCCGAAGCGCCCACCGCCACACCCGGACCGCACACCGCCGTACCCGATGCGCCGGCCGCCGCGCCGAACCCGCCGGCCGCCCCGCCCGCGCCGGGGACGGTCGCGCCGGTGATCCCGGCCGGCTGAGCGTTCACCGACGGTCACGGACCGGCACGCGGCGGTGGTGGAGGCGGGCCGGATGGCGGGTGGGTGTTCCCTTCCGCGACGCTCGCCGTCATCATCTCTGCATGGGGGAGAACGGTTGGCGCTGGACCGACGCCTGGATCTTCGTGTCGCTGGTGATCGCGAGCGGGGCCGGGCGGCACCGCCGGTCCGCGACCAGTCGCCGGCCGGAGGGCGTCCGCCTGACCGACGTGCTCTCCACCGCCGACCACCTCAACCACGCGATCCCGCAGCGCCACGAGGTGGAGGCGGCGGTCCGCCGGCTGGTCGGCGCCGGGCTGGTCAGCGTCGCCGACGGCTGGTTCCGGATCACCGCCGAGGGCGAGCAGCTCTGGCGCTCCCGGCCGCGCGCCGGCGTGGCGACCATGGTGGACACCGTGCAGGGCGTGCTGAGCCGCCGGCACGCGCCGGGCAGCGCCGAGTGGAGCCTGGACGAGGCCGACCACGCGGCGGCCGTCCAGGAGTACGCGGTCCGCTCGATTCCCACACCCCGGCGTTCACCGGAGGGTCACTCCGGCGGCCACTGATCGGCCGCGCTCGTCTGGTCGGCCAGGTGAGGCTCAGCGCACCGGATGGCCGCTGCGGCGCAGCGCGTCCTTGACCTCGGCCACGGTCAGCTCGCCGAAGTGGAACACGCTGGCGGCGAGCACCGCGTCCGCACCGGCCCCGATCGCGGGCGCGAAGTGGGCCACCTCGCCGGCGCCGCCGCTGGCCACGACCGGCACGTCCACCACCGCCCGCACCGCGCCGATCAGCTCCAGGTCGAAGCCCGCCTTGGTGCCGTCGGCGTCCATCGAGTTGAGCAGGATCTCCCCCGCGCCCAGCTCGGCCCCCCGCTGCGCCCAGTGCACCGCGTCGATCCCGGTGCCGCGCCGACCGCCGTGCGTGGTGACCTCGAAGCCGCTGGGCGTGCTGCCGGCCGGCGCCCGTCGCACGTCGAGGGAGAGCACCAGCACCTGCCGGCCGAACCGGTCGGCGATCTCGGCGATCAGCTCCGGCCGGGCGATGGCGGCGGTGTTCACGCCCACCTTGTCCGCGCCGGCGCGGAGCAGGGTGTCCACGTCGGCGACCTGGCGGACGCCGCCGCCGACGGTCAGCGGAATGAACACGGACTCGGCGGTGCGGCGCACCACGTCGAGCATGGTGCCCCGGTCGCTGGAGGACGCGGTGACGTCGAGGAAGGTCAACTCGTCCGCGCCGGCCCGGTCGTAGGCGGCGGCCAGCTCCACCGGATCACCGGCGTCCCGCAGGTCGAGGAAGTTGACCCCCTTGACCACCCGCCCGGCGTCCACGTCCAGACAGGGGATCACCCGCACCGCCACCGTCATGCCGCCAGCCTATCCCTCCGTGACACGACGGTGGCCGGCCTGTGTGGCCGGCCACCGTGGGTGCCGTGCGCCCTCGCACACCATGCGTGTTAGGAAGGGGCCCTTCCTATACCGCAGGCGTTAACAGGGGGCCCTTCCTTACACGCGGACGAGCATCTTGCCCAGGTTGTCGCCGCGTAGCAGACCGAGGAACGCCGCCGGGGCGTTCTCGATGCCGTCCACGACCGTCTCGTCGTAGGAGAGCCGGCCCTCGCGCAGCCAGCCGGCGACGTCGCGGACGAACGCCTCGCGCACGTTGCCGTGGTCGCCGACCAGGAAGCCGCGCAGGGTGAGCCGCTTGCCGATGACCAGCGCCAGGTTGCGGGGCGCGGCCGGTGGCTCGGTGTCGTTGTACTGCGCGATCATGCCGCAGATCGCGGCCCGGCCGTGCAGGTTCATCACCGAGATCGCCGCCTCCAGGTGATCGCCGCCGACGTTGTCGAAGTAGACGTCGACGCCGTCCGGGGCGGCCGCCTTCAGCGAGTCGCGGACCGACCCGTCGTGGTAGTCGAAGGCGGCATCGAATCCCAGCGCCCGCAGCCGCTCGACCTTGGCCGGCGAGCCGGCGCTGCCGACCACCCGGCCGGCGCCCCTGAGCTTGGCGATCTGGCCGACCAGGCTGCCGACCGCGCCGGCCGCGGCGGAGACGAAGGCCGTCTCGCCGGGCTTCATCGCGGCCACCTCCAGCAGCCCGGCGTACGCGGTCAGACCCGTCATGCCCAGCACGCTGAGGTACGCGCTGACCGGGGCAAGGCCCGGGTCGACCTTGCGGGCGGCGTTGGCGTCGAGCAGCGCGTACTCACGCCAGCCCAGCCCGTGCAGCACGGTGTCGCCGACGGCGACGTCCGTTGCCTCGCTGGCCACCACCTCGCCGATCGCGCCGCCGTCGAGCGGCGCGTCGAGCGCGAACGGCGGCACGTACGACTTCACGTCGTTCATCCGGCCGCGCATGTACGGGTCGACCGACAGGTACTGGTTGCGGACCACGATCTGGCCCGGGCCGGGCGTCGGGACGCCGGTCTCGACGAGCCGGAAGTTCTCCTCGGTGGGCCAGCCCTGGGGGCGGCTGGCCAGGTGGATCTCACGGTTGCTGGTCACGGGGTGGTCGTCCTCTCGTCCGCGGTCGGGGCCTGGGTCCGCGGCGTCACGCGGCCAGGGACTCGCGGACGGCCAGCGCGACCTCGATGTTGCCGCGGGTGGCGTTGGAGTACGGGCAGACCTGGTGGGCCTGCTCGACCAGCTGCTCGGCGGCGTCCCGGGGAACGGCGGGCAGGTCGACGACGAGCTGCACGGTGAGCCCGAACCCGCCGCTGCCGTTCGGGCCGATGCCCACCTCTGCGGCGACGACCGAGCCGGTCACGTCGGCCTTGGCCCGGCGGGCGACCAGCCGCAGCGCGCCGTGGAAGCAGGCCGCGTAGCCGGCGGCGAAGAGCTGCTCGGGGTTCGCGGCGCCACCGGCGCCACCCATCTCCTTCGGCACGGCCAGGTCGAGCGTGAACGTGCCGTCGGAGGTCTCGACGTGGCCGTCCCGGCCGTCGCCGCTGGCCGTGGCGGATGCGGTGTAGAGCACCTGCATGATGGTCACTGCTCCTTCTGTCGATGGATGGTGCCGGTGACCTGGGTGAGGGTGTCGCGCAGCGCGACCAGCTCGGCGATGTCGAGCCCGGTGGCCCGGGCGATCTGCAGCGGGACCTCGTCCACCTGCTGCCGCAGTGCCCGGCCCTGCTCGGTGAGGCCCACCTCGACCCGCCGCTCGTCGCGCGCCGACCGCCGCCGCACCACCAGGCCCGCTCCCTCCAGCCGCTTGAGCAGCGGCGAGAGCGTGCCGGAGTCCAGCCGCAGCTCGGCGCCCAGCTCGGAGACCGTGGGGGCGTCGTCGGGACGCTCCCAGAGCACCAGCAGCACCAGGTACTGCGGGTAGGTCAGCCCGAACCGGTCGAGGATCGGCCGGTAGACGTCGGTCAGGGCGCGCGACGCGGCGTAGAGCGCGAAGCACACCTGCCGGCGCAGCACCAGGTCATCGGTCACCGTTGGACCGTAGCCCACAATTAAATTGTGCACAACAGATCTGGCCGGAAAGCGGCCATGACGACGGTCACCGCCGGTCCGCGTGCACCGCGAGGAAGGCCGAGCACGCCTCAGCGGTCGGCGAGGTACGCCTCCAGCTCCACCTCGACCAGGTGCTCCGGATCCAGCAGGCCGGCCACCACCACCAGCGTCGCCGCCGGCCGGACCGCGCCGAAGACCGCGTTGTGCGCCCGGCCCACCTCGTCGGCGTGCAGCCGATCGGTCACGTACATCCGGGTCCGGATCACGTCACCCGGCTCCGCACCGACCTCGGCGAGCGCGGCCAGCCCGATCCGCAGCGCCTGCGCGGTCTGCGCGGCCGGGTCCCCCACGTGCACCACCCGGCCGTCCACGGTGGCCGTGCAGCCGGCCGTCCACGCCAGGTCGCCGGCCCGGACCACCCGGGAGTAGCCGTACCGCTGCTCCCACGGACCGCCCGAGCCGAGCCGCGTGAGAGTCACGCCTCGGCCAGCGTCCGCAGCGCCTCGGTCACCGTGAAGGCGCCCGCGTAGAGCGCCTTGCCGGCGATCACACCCTCCACCCCGAGCGGCTCCAGGGTGGACAGCGCCCGCAGGTCGTCCAGCGTGGACACGCCGCCGGAGGCGATCACCGGGGCGTCCGTGTGGCCGCACACCTCGCGCAGCAGGTCCAGGTTCGGCCCGCGCATGGTGCCGTCCTTGGTGATGTCGGTGACCACGTACCGGCTGGCACCCGCCTTGTCCAGCCGCTCCAGCACCTCGTACAGGTCACCGCCGTCACGGGTCCAGCCACGCGCGGAGAGGGTACGGCCACGCACGTCCAGCCCGATGGCGACCCGGTCGCCGTACTCCCCGACCACCCGGTCGCACCAGACCGGGTCCTCCAGAGCCGCGGTGCCGATGTTCACCCGGGCCGCCCCGGTGCCCAGCGCCGCGCGCAGCGACTCGTCGTCCCGGATGCCGCCGGAGAGCTCCACCTTCACATCGAGCTGGCGCACCACCTCGGCGAGCAGGTGCGCGTTGGTGCCCCGCCCGAACGCCGCGTCCAGGTCGACCAGGTGGATCCACTCGGCGCCGTCGCGCTGCCAGGCCAGTGCGGCGTCCAGCGGGTCGCCGTAGATGCTCTCGCTACCGACGGCGCCCTGCACGAGCCGGACGGCCCGGCCGTCGGCGACATCCACGGCGGGTAACAGGGTGAGGCTCACGTCTTCTCCTCGATCAGGTACGACGGTCCAGGGCGATCACCACGATCGCCGGCAGTACGAGCAGCAACAGCACGATCAGCGCGATACGCAACGCCAGATCGTCGACGAACGTCCAGATCAGGATCAGCGCCGCCCCGGTGAGCAGCACGATCGCGGCACGCTCGCGCCGGGTGTGCCGGGCCAGCCGACCGGACCGGCCCCGCCGCAACTGCGGCGTCAACCGGCGGACCACCGCCCGGCGGCGCTGCCGGCGGGCCACCCGGCGCTGCCGGACCGCCCGCTCCCGGGCCTGCTCGGCCTCGCGTTCGGCCCGGCGACGCGCCCGCTCCCGGCTCACCGCGACCCCCGCCGGGCGGGCGCCGGGCGGCGACGACGCTCAGCCACCGCTGGGCAGTGTGGCGAGCCAGTTGCGCAGCAGCGCGGCACCGGTGTCGGCGGACTTCTCCGGATGGAACTGGGCCGCCGAGAGCGGACCGCGCTCCACCGCGGCGACGAAGTCGGTGTCATGGTGGGCCGTGGTCACCGTGGCGCCGGCGGCGGCCAGCGCCGCCGGGTCACCCATCGCATACGAGTGCACGAAGTAGAACCTGCTCTGCGCCGGCATGCCGGCGAAGAGCACCGAATCCCGGGGCGACCGGACCGTGTTCCAGCCCATGTGCGGCAGCCGGGTGGCGGCCAGTCGGGTCACCCCGCCGGGCAGCAGCCCGAGCCCCTTGGTCACCACACCGTGCTCGTCCCCGTGCTCGAAGAGCACCTGCATGCCCACGCAGATGCCGAGCACCGGTCGGCCTGCGGCCACCCGTTCGGCGATCACCGGGCCGGCGCCGAGCGCCTCGATCCCGGCCATGCACGCCGCGAAGGCACCCACCCCCGGCACCACCAGACCGTCGGCGGCGGCCGCGGCGGCGAGGTCGTCGGTCACCCGTACGTCCGCGCCGGCGGCGGCCAGCGCCCGCTCCGCGGAACGCAGGTTGCCCGAGCCGTAGTCGAGCACCACGACGCCGGTCATGAGCCCGACTCCGGCAGCAGCCAGAGCACCCCGCCGACGGTGGCCAACACGGCCAGGAGCGCGGTGACCACCACCGCGCTCTTCGGCGCGCCCTGCCGGTACAGCGACCAGACGCCGCCCACCAGCACCCCGGCCAGGATCAGCAACAGCGTCGGCAACGCCGCACCCATCAGTGCCACCTTCCATTCGCGACTGCGGGGCTCCGCTGCGCTGCACTCCTCGCGCTCATCAGAGGGCTCCCTTCGTGCTCGGGATCGCGCCCGCCGCCCGCGGGTCGATCGCGGTGGCCTCGCGCAGCGCCCGGGAGACCGCCTTGAACTGCGCCTCCGCCACGTGGTGCGCGTCCGGGTTACCGCCCGGCCGGGCCGCCCGCAGCACGTCGACGTGCAGGGTGATCCGGGCCGCCTGGCCGAAGGACTCCCAGATGTGGCGGGTCATGCTGGTCGGGTACACCGGGCCGATGTACGGCGCCAGCGCCGGCTCGTCGTGCACCACGTACGGTCGGCCGGACAGGTCCACGGCGGCCCGGACCAACACCTCGTCCATCGGGACGGTCGCCGAGCCGTACCGCCGGATGCCGGCCTTGTCGCCGAGCGCCTGGTCGAACGCGGCGCCCAGAGCGAGCGCGGTGTCCTCCATGGTGTGGTGGGCGTCGATCTCCAGGTCGCCGACGGTGCGCACGGTCAGGTCGTAGCCGCCGTGCCGGGCGATCTGGTGCAGCATGTGGTCGTAGAAACCGACACCGGTGCTGATCTCGGCCGTGCCGGTGCCGTCGAGGTCGATCTCGACGAGGACCTTGGTCTCCTTGGTGATCCGCTCCACCCGGGCGGTCCGACTCATCAGAATGTCTCCATCGCAGAAAGGAACGCGTCGGTCTCGGCGGGGGTGCCGGCGGTGACCCGCAGCCAGCCGGGCAGGCCGACGTCGCGGACGAGCACACCGTGCGCGAGCAGTGCGCGCCAGGCGGTGGCCTGGTCGCCGCCCACCTCGAAGAGCACGAAGTTGGCGTCGCTGTCGGCCACCCGCAGCCCGCGACCACGCAACGTCGCCACGATCCGGTCCCGCTGCGCCATGATCGCGCTCACCGTACCGAGCAGGGCGTCGCGGTGGGCCAGTGCCGCGCGGGCGGCCGCCTGGGTCAACGCGGAGAGGTGGTACGGCAGCCGGACCAGTTGCACCGCCTGCACCACCGCCGCGTCGGCAGCCAGGTAGCCCAGTCGCCCGCCGGCGAAGCCGAACGCCTTGCTCATCGTCCGGGTCACCACCAGCCGCGGGTGCCCGGGCAGCACGGCGAGGGCGCTGACCGTGCCGGGCCGGGCGAACTCGGCGTACGCCTCGTCGACCACCACCATGCCGGGCGCGGCGTCGAGGACCGCGGCGACCACCGCCGGGGCCAGCACGGTGCCGGTGGGGTTGTTCGGCGAGCAGAGGAAGACCACGTCGGGCCGGTGCTCGCGGACCTGGGCCACCGCCTCGTCGGCGGTCAGCCCGAAGTCGACGCCGCGCCGGGCCGGCACCCACCGGGTGCCGGTGCCGAGCGCCAGCAGTGGGTGCATCGAGTACGCCGGCACGAAGCCGAGCGCACTGCGGCCTGGACCACCGAACGCCTGGAGCAGCTGCTGCTGGATCTCGTTGGAGCCGTTGGCCGCCCACACCTGCTCGACGGTGAGCCCGTGCCCGAGGTACCCGGCCAGGTCGGCGCGGAGCGCCACCGCGTCCCGGTCCGGGTAGCGGTTCAGCTCGCGCAGCTCGGCTGCGAGCGCCTTGCCGATCGCGTCGGCCACCGGCTCCGGCACCGGGTAGGAGTTCTCGTTCGTGTTCAACCGCACCGGCACGTCCAGCTGCGGCGCGCCGTACGGCGACAGCCCGCGCAGGTCGTCGCGGATCGGCAGGTCGTCGAGCGAGGTCACGCCGATCCCCCCGGGAAGCGGGCCCGGACGGCCTGGCCGTGCGCGGGCAGGTCCTCCACGGTGGCCAGGGTGACCACGTGCGGGGCCACCTCGCGCAGCGCGGCCCGGGAGTACTCGATCAGGTGGACGCCGCGCAGGAAGGACTGCACGGACAGCCCGGAGGAGTGCCGGGCGCAGCCGCCGGTGGGCAGCACGTGGTTGGAGCCGGCGCAGTAGTCGCCGAGCGACACCGGCGACCAGGCGCCCACGAAGATCGCCCCGGCGTTGCGCACCCGCAGCGCCCACTCACGGGCGTCGACGGTCTGGATCTCCAGGTGCTCGGCCGCGTACGCGTCGACCACCCGCAGCCCGGCCTCGAGGTCGTCGACCAGCACCACGCCGCTCTGCTCGCCGGTCAGCGCGGTGGTCACCCGCTCGGTGTGCTTGGTCGCCGGCACCTGCCGGGCCAGCTCCCGCTCGACCGCCTCGACCAGCGCCAACGACGGGGTGACCAGCACGCTCGCGGCGAGCGGATCGTGCTCGGCCTGGCTGATCAGGTCGGCGGCGACGTGCGCCGGGTCGGCGGTGTCGTCGGCCAGGATGGCGATCTCGGTGGGCCCGGCCTCGGCGTCGATGCCGACGACACCCCGCAGCAGCCGCTTGGCGGCGGTCACCCAGATGTTGCCCGGGCCGGTGACCAGGTCGACCGGCTCGCAGCGCGCCTCACCCGCCGGATCCACCGCCGCGCCGTACGCCAGCATCGCCACCGCCTGAGCGCCGCCCACGGCGTAGACCTCGTCGACGCCGAGCAGCGCGCACGCGGCGAGCACCCGGGGGTCGGGCAGGCCGCCGTTGTCCTTCTGTGGCGGGCTGACCACCACCAGCGAGCGCACCCCGGCCGCCTGGGCCGGCACCACGTTCATCACCACCGTCGACGGGTACATGGCCAGGCCACCGGGAACGTAGAGACCGACCCGGTCGACCGGCAGCCACCGCTCGGTGACCGTGCCGCCAGGCACCACCTGGGTGGTGTGCTCGGCACGCCGCTGGTCGGCGTGCACCCGGCGGGCGCGGGTGATCGACTCCAGCAGCGCCGCGCGCACGTCCGGGTCGAGCACCCCCTCGGCCTCGGCGATCGCCTCGACCGGCACCCGCAACACCTCCGGGGAGACGCCGTCGAACCGCTCACTGGCCTCCCGGATCGCCGGGTACCCATGCTCCCGGACCGCCTCAACGAGCGGCCGGATCCGCTCGACGGCGACCGACACGTCGAGCTGGGCACGGGGCAGCAGGCGGCGCGGGTCACCGAGACCATTGCGCAGGTCGATCCGATTCAGCACCCTTGCGAGTCTAGGCGGCCGAGCCGGAGCGCACCCGGGCCGCCCGTCCGCCGGGACGGTGAGCCGGGCCACGCCGACGTGGGCGAGATTGGCTAGGCTCCACCTGTGACCGCACGGCTGCCGGTGTTCCCGCTCGCAACGGTGCTCTTTCCCGGGTTGGTGCTGCCGCTGCACATCTTCGAGGAGCGCTACCGGGCGCTGGTCCGGCACCTGGTCGACCTGCCCGAGGGCGCCTCGCGCGAGTTCGGGGTGGTCGCCATCCAGGCCGGCTGGGAGGTCGCGCCGGCCGGTCCCGGCGCCCGGCCCACGCCCGCCGGCGGCAGCGGCGAGGTCACCCTGCACGAGGTGGGCTGCACCGCCGAGCTGCGCCAGGTGACCGAGCTGGCCGACGGGGGCTTCGACATCGTCACGGTCGGCCGACGCCGGTTCCGGATCGCCGAGGTCGACGAGAGTTCCGCGCCGTACCTGACCGCGGAGGTCGAGTGGCTGCCCGAGCCGGCCGGGCCGGACGAGGTGGCCGACCTGCTGGCCGCCCGGGTGATCGCGGTTTTCCGGCAGTACCTCGGCCTGGTCCGGTCCGACCCGGAGGAGATCTCCGAGCAGCTCCCGGAGGACCCGACGGTGCTCTCCCACCTGGTGGCGGCGACCGCGGCGCTGACCGTCGACGACCGGCAGCGGCTGCTGGCGATCGACGACACCGCCGCCCGGCTCCGCGCCGAGCTGCGGCTGCTCAACCGCGAGGCGGCTCTGCTGCGTCAGGTGCGGGCGGTTCCGGTGCCGCTGGCGGAGCTGGCGTCCCCGCCGACACCCAACTGAACGCGGTCGGGTCGGGCTCCGGCTCCGGGCGCAGCGACGGCCAGCGCGACCAGCCGGCCAGCAGGGTGTACGTGACCGCGGCGCCGAACGCCGGCAGCAGCAGGTTGCCGTGCGGCACCGGCAGCACGCCGAGCAGCCAGTCGACGCCGCCGGCCCGCAGGTCGGCCGGTTTGGTGAAGGTCTGGCCGGGCGGGGCGCCGTCCAGCAGCCGGTCGAAGGTGGCCAGGCCGACCCGCCGCCCCACCTGCCAGGCCACCGGCGCGGCGGCGAGCGCGCCCAGCACTGCGGCGAGCAGCCCGACGGGGCCGCGCCGCCGGCGCAGCACGAACCACAGGGCGAGCGCCGCGAGCACCCCGAAGGCGAGCCCGAGCAGGCTGAACCAGCCGTCCGCGGCGATCGGCTGCTCCGGCTGCGGCTCGGCGTAGATCGCGCCCTCGGCGGTCTTGAGCACCGGGGTGTCGGGCGCGAGCGCGGCCCAGAGCAGCCCGAGCGGCGCACCCAGCACGGCCAGCGCGAGAACGACGCCGGCCACCGTCGCCCCGGTCCGCGCCGGCCTGCGCGGCGGATCGGCCGGGCCGGAGTCAGCGACCACATCCGGCGGCCCCCCGCCCGGACTCTGGTCCGTGACCGGGTCGGCCGATGCCGGTGCGGACGGCTCGTCGCCGGGCGGCGTGGGCCGGTCGGATTCGGGGCTGTCGGGGTTCACCCGATGATCCTCTCAGCTCGCCGGCCGGGCCGTGCACGGTCATCCGCGCTCCCGCCCGATGACGTGACCGCACCGCCTCCGGTCACCGGGCGAACGGCTCCACCATGGCCGAGGCGGCGCGTAGCCACGCCTGCCGGGTCTCCGGCTGGAGCTGGTGATACTCGATCGACGACCCGGTCTCGAGCGCCGGGTCGTAGGGCACCACGGCCACCGCGCGGGTACGGGTGGCGAAGTGCCGCTCCAGGTCGTCCTGCAGCACCGAGCGGCCCGGCGTGGGGCAGGAGATGAGGGTGATCGCGTTGTCGGCCAGCTCCCCCATGCCCTCCTCGTGCAGCAGGTCGAGCATCCAGTCGGCGCTGAACGCCGCGTCCTCGCGCGGCACGGTGGTCACCACCAGCTGGTCGGCGGCCTGCATCACCGTGCGCCAGTTGGCGCTCTCCACGTTGTTGCCCGTGTCCACGCAGACCACGTCGTGGGTACGCCGCAGCAGCTCCAGCACCCGCCGGACGGTGAACTGGTCCAGCCGTTGGGCGAAGCGGGGGCTCTCCTCGCCGGCGAGCACGTCGTACGAGCCGTCGGAGGCGTGCCGCAGGAAGTCGTCCAGCCGCTCCAGCAGGGTGGAGCCCTCCAGGATCTCGATCTGGGCCAGCTCGCCGATCAGGTGGCGGATGGTCCGGGCGTGCCGGGCGCTGCCGGCGCGCAGCCCGAGGGTGCCGCGCAGCTCGTTGTCGTCCCAGGCCAGCACGCCCCGCCCGCGCACGCTGCCGACCGTGGCCGCGGCGAGCACGGTGGCGGTGGTCTTGTGCACCCCACCCTTGGGGTTGGCGAACGCGAACACCCGCGGAGTGCCGAGGTCGCGGCGGAGCACCCCGGTGGCCCGCTCCAACTCCTGGTCGACGCCCTGCGGACGCCACTCGATGCGCGGCGGGTAGCCGCGCTCGGCGATGGCGGAGCTGACCGGTGGAACGGGTGGCGGCGCGACCGGCGGGGCGGGCGGCGGCGTCACCCGCGGGGCGGGCGGCGGCGCGACCCGCGGGGCAGGGGGCGGCGCGACCCGCGGGGCAGGCGGCGGCGCGACCCGCGGGGCAGGGGGCGGCGGGTAGCCGGTCTCCGGCTGGTAACCCGTCTCCAGCAGCGCGTACCGGGACTCCACCGGCGGGCTGCCGTGCCGGTAGCCGTTGTCCAGCAGCGCGTAGCGCGACTCGACCGGCTCGGCCCGGCGGGACGGCGGCTCCGGCTCGGGCTCGGCGCGGTACGCCGGCTCGGCGCGGTAGTCCGGCTCGGCGCGGTACGCCGGCTCGGCCCGGTAATCCGGCTCGGCGCGGTACGCGGGCTCCGCCCGGTAACCCGGCTCGCCCCGGTAGTCCGGCTCCGGCCGGTACGCCGGCTCGGCCCGGTAGGCGGGGTCGACCCGGTAGGTCGCCTCGGCCCGGTAACCCGGCTCCGCGCCGTACGACAGCTCGGCCGGGTGCCCGATGGCCGACGCCCGCCCGGCGTTGCCGTTGGGTGCCGCGCGCCGTGGCAGCGGATCCGGCGGCGGTTCCTCGGCTCGCCGGTCGGGTTCGGCCTGCTCGGGGGCGCGGGCGCCGTGCCGGGCGCGGTCCAGCAGCGCCCGCCACCTCGGCGCTGGTTCGGCCGGCCGGCCCCAGCCGGTCTCACTGCCCTCCACGGCCCGCCCTCCCAGCCCCATCGATCTCCGTCTGACAGGCTACGAAGGAAACCCTATTCGGACCACACCACGGCACGCACACCACCCGGCGCAGATCACGACGGGGAGGGCGCCGGCGGCCCGGTGTCGGTGGCGTCCGGCGAGGTCGTGACGCTCGGCGTGGCCAGCTCGGTGGGCTCGGCCGCCGACGGCTCGGGTAGTGGGATCGTCACGACCGGTGCGGGTTCCGACGATTCGCCCACCGATGCCGTGGGCGCCGGCGCGACCGGCGTCGACTCGACCGGCACCTCCGGGGTCGGCTCCGCGCTCGGGCCGGTGTCGGCCGGTGGGCGGACCACGTCGTGCTGCTCGGGCAGTGGCGGCGTGAAGACCGTGCGGTCCAGCCGGTACACCTCGGGGGCGGGGTCGACCGCCCGCACGTCCGGCCGGGTCGCCACGCCGCGCAGCGCCACCGGCGCCGCCCGCACCACCGCCGCATACACGCAGGCGCAGCCGGTGCGGTACGCGGCCGCCTCGGCCGCCGCCACGTCCGCACCGCTGGCGTACCGCTCGCGCAGCTCCCGCTCGTCCGCACCGTCGCCGCTCACGGCGGCGGCCCTCGCCCGGTAGTCCGCGGCTTCGGTGTCCTTGCGGACGGCCACCTGCGCCATTCCGGCGACCACGTCGTCCGGCACCCGCAGCGCGGGAAACTTGACGATCTCGGTCTGTCGGCCGGGCAGCGGCACCCGTCCGAAAACCGTCGAGACCGACACGTCGCCGAGCACCGCCGCCAGTCGCTGTGGCGGCAGGTACGCATCCAGCGTGACCAGGGCGTAGGTCTCCTCCCCGGTCACCGGAGCCGCCGTGGGCAGCGCGGCCAGGTCGGCCGCGGCGGACCGCAGGTAGCCGGGGACGGAGTCGCCGTCGACCACCCCGACCCGGGTCACCTCGCCCACCGTCCGGTCGCCGACCGGTGCGTCGTCGGCGGCCCAGACCGCGGTGCCCAGCACCGCCGCCGAGGAGAGCAACGCGGCCCAGGTGAGCACCCCCGACCGCGCCGACCGGTCGCCCAGCCGGGCCACGGCCCGGGTCAGCGGCGGCAGCAGCCGTTGGTCCAGCTGCCGCAGCAGGTCGCCGGCGCGCACGGGCGGGATCCCCTCGTCGGGTGGGTGTCGGGCGGTCGCCGCTCAGTCACGCAGGATCTGGAGCGCGCGTTCCAGGTCGTCAGGGTAGTCGCTGACGAACCGGACCTCGTCCCCCGTTCGGGGGTGCAGGAAGCTCAACTCGCGGGCGTGCAGCCACTGTCGGGCCAGCCCGAGCCGGGCCGACAGGGTGGGGTCGGCGCCGTAGGTGAGGTCGCCCACACAGGGGTGCCGCAGGGTCGAGAAGTGCACCCGGATCTGGTGGGTCCGGCCGGTCTCCAGGCGGACGTCGACCAGGCTGGCCGCCGGGAACGCCTCCAGCGTGTCGTAGTGGGTGATGCTCGGTTTGCCGCCCGAGACCACCGCCCAGCGGTAGTCGTGGGTGGGGTGCCGGTCGATCGGCGCGTCGACGGTGCCCCGCAGCGGGTCCAGGTGCCCCTGCACCACCGCGTGGTAGCCCTTGTCCACCTCGCGGTACTTGAAGGCCCGCTTCAGCGCGGTGTACGCCTGCTCGCTCTTGGCCACCGCCATGATCCCGGTGGTGCCCACGTCGAGCCGGTGCACCACGCCCTGCCGCTCGGCGGCGCCGCTGGTGGAGATGCGGTGCCCGATCGCGGCGAGGGCGCCGATCACCGTCGGGCCGGTCCAGCCCGGGCTCGGGTGCGCGGCCACGCCGACCGGCTTGTCCACCACCACGATGTCGTCGTCGGCGTACACGACTCGCAGACCCGGCACCGCCTGCGGCACCACGGTCGGCGGGGCGACCGGCGCGGGGAGCGTGACGTCCAGCCAGGAGCCGGCCTTGACCTTGTGCGAGTTGGGCCGAGCGGCGCCGTCGACCAGCGCGTCACCGGCATCGACCAGGGCCGCGGCGGCGGTGCGGGAGAGACCGAACAGCCGGGACACCGCCTGGTCCAGACGCATCCCGTCGAGCCCGTCCGGCACGGGCAGTGAGCGGTGGTCGCCGCCAGCGGCGAACGCGGAGGTCACGCCCGCTCCCGCTGGTCGGCGCCCTGGGTGGCGCTCGCGTCGGCCGGGTCGCCGTCGCGGCCGACCCGCCGGCCGTCACGCTGGCGGCCGGTCAGCTCCAGCAGCACGGCCAGCAGCACGCCGCAGACCAGCGAGCTGTCGGCCAGGTTGAACACCGGCCAGACCTGGCCGTACGGGTCGAAGAGGCTGATCATGTCGACCACGTGCCCGTGGAACGGGGAGGGCGCCCGGAAGATCCGGTCGACGAGGTTGCCCAGCGCGCCGCCGAGCACCAGGCCGAGCGAGATCGCCCAGGGCAGCGAACGCAGCCGCAGCGCCATCCAGACGATCCAACCGACCACCCCGATGGTGATCAGCGGGAAGATCCAGGTGTGGTCCGCGCCGATGCTCCACGCCGCACCGCTGTTGCGGGTGAGACTCAGGTAGACCAGCCCGCCGAGCAGCCGAACCGGCTCCCGGTCGGTCAGCGTGGCCAGCGCGAGGTGCTTGGTGACCAGGTCGGCCAGCAGGGCCACCAGGGCGACCCCGGCGAGGATCGCGACGGCCCTCGGCCGGGGTTTGTCGCCGCCCGGGTCGGTGCGGCCGGGTTCGGCGGACGGTGCTGCGGTCATGCGCTCCCCATCGACAGTCTCGGCGGTGATCGCTCACCGTCTCATCGCCGCCGGGGAGCGGACCTCAGCGCCGCTCCTCCAGCTGCTTGCACGTCACGCACAGGGTGGCCGACGGGAAAGCGGCGAGGCGCTCGACCGGAATCGGGTTGCCGCACCGCTCGCACCAGCCGTAACCACCCTCGTCGAGGCGCTCCAGGGCGCGCTCGACCTGCGTGATCCGTTCCAGGATGCTGTTGGCGAGAGAGATCTCCTGCTCCCGCTCGAGCGTCTTGGTGCCGGTGTCGGCCTGGTCGTCCCCGGCCGAGTCGGTCAGCCGATCGCGCTGCAGCTCGGTGATCTCACTCAGCGTCTGATCGTACTCGGCGCGAAGCTCGTCCCGCCGCGCCGCCAACGCCGCCCGGATCTTCTCGGTCTCCGCCGCGCTGCGGGTGGCCTTGGCCACCGGCTTGCGGCCGGCGGTCCTGGTGTCGGCTGGCTTCGCCATGGGTCGCTCCCTCGGCCGCGGAACCGCGTGGTCCGCGGCGCCTGGTCAGGGGGCGCCAACCAGGGCGTCCCCTATGTACGAAAAGGGGCGCACGGCGACGATGGCCGCGCACTCCGGAGGTTGGCAAGAATACGGAACGTACAGGCGTCCGACAACGTGCCGCACCGCCGCACCGCTTAACAGCCCCAAGCCTTGCCTAACTGGGGCAAAAGGAACGCTAGCAGATCAAAGGTCGGGCTCATCCCCGTACTCACCAAACCACCGGGCCAGGCGACCCCGCCGGCTGACCGCCCGCAGCCGGCGCTCGGTGGCGTCGCGCACCCCGCCGGTGGCCACGATCAACAGGCTGTCGCCGGTCTTCAGCCGGGTGTCCGGACCGGGTACGAAGCCCACCCCGTCCCGCAGCACCAGGGTGACCGAGGCGCCCGGCGGCAGCCGCAGCTCGTCGACGTGCACGCCGGCCAACCGCGAGCCCGGTGGCACCTCCAGCTGGAGCAGGTCGGCCCGCATCCGCTCCAGCGGCGCGGTCTCCACGTGAATCTCGGTGGCCTCGGCCGGCGCGGCGATCCGTAGCCGGCGGGAGAGCGGCCCGAGCGTCCCGGTCTGCACCAGCGTGAAGATCACGACCAGCACGAAGACCGCGTCGAAGAGGCGCTCCGCGCCGGGCACCCGCTCGGAGAGCGGAATGGTGGCCAGCACGATCGGCACCGCCCCGCGCAGCCCCGCCCAGGACAGGAACGCCTGCTCGCGCAGGCCGACCCGGAACGGCAGCGCCGACACGACCACCGACAGCGGCCGGGCCAGGAGCACCAGCGCCAGCCCGGCGACCACCGCCGGCAGCACCGCCGCGTCCAGCCGGCCCGGCGAGGCCAGCAGCCCGAGCAGCACGAACAGACCGATCTGGGCGAGCCAGGCCAGCCCGTCGGCGAAGCCGAGGATCGCCTGCCGGTGTGGCAGCCGGGCGTTGCCCAGCAGCACCCCGGCGACGTAGACGGCGAGGAACCCCGAGGCGTGCAGCACCGCCCCCGCGGCGTACGCCAGCACGGTGATCCCCACCGCGGCGATCGGGTACAGCCCCGCCGAGGGCAGCGCCGCCCGACGCAGCGCCCAGGTGCCGGCGACGCCGGCGCCCACGCCCACCGCGGCCCCGACACCCAGCTCGTAGATGACCAGGCCGGTCTCGTACCACCACGGGTGCGACCAGCCGTGGTGGGACAGGAGCACCACCAGCAGCACCACCGGGGCGTCGTTCATGCCCGACTCGGCCTCCAGCGCGGCCACCAGCCGGGGTGGCAGGCGCAGCCGGCGCAGGGTCGCGAAGACGGCGGCCGCGTCGGTGGAGGAGAGCACCGCGCCGTAGAGCAGCGCCAGCCGCCAGTCCAGTCCCAGCAGCAGGTGCAGGGCGACGCCGACCAGCACGATGCTGACCACCACGCCCACTGTGGACAGCGCGACGGCCAGACCGAGCACCGGCCGCAACGTGCTCCACCGGGCGGTCAGACCACCCTCCGCGATGATCACGATCAGCGCGCAGAAACCGAGGGTCCGCGTCAGCTCGACGTCGTCGAAGCGGATGCCCAGCCCGGACTCGCCGATCGCAACGCCGAGCGCCAGGTAGACCAGGAGGCTGGGCACCCCGAGTCGGGTGGAGAGGCGGACCGCGCCGACCGCCACCAGCAGCACCCCCGCGCCGAGCAGCAGCGCGATGTCCAGCCCGGGGGTCACGGTTGCCGAGGGCCCGCGTCGAAGTCGCCGGGGCCCGCCGCAGGCCGGCCGGGGATTTCGACACAGGCCCTGACCCGGGCGTTCCTCACCCGGCGGATCCGTCGCGCAGCCGGCACAGCACCTCGGACAGCTCCGGGCCGGGACGGTCGACGAGGAAGAGCTTGTCGCGGCTGGCCGCGCCGGTACGAAGCGACACCGCGGCCGGCCGGACGCCCAACGCGCCGGCCAACGCCCGGCGGGCGGCCTCGGTGGCCCGACCGTCCACGGCCGGGGCGTGCACCGCGATCACCAGGGCCGGGCCGTGCGGGCCGTCGAACCGGCCACCGACCCGGTCCCGGGAGGCGCCGGGTTTCACCCGTACCGCCACGGTGAGCGTGTCCTGCGCGGGCACCGGCGCCGCTTCAGATCGGCCGGGCGTCGGCGAGCAGGGCGGTGGCCGGCGCACAGTGCGCGCACGGGGTGAAGCCGAGCTCGACGGCCTCGGCGACCGGCAGCGTCTCTGACGCCCGGCCGACGAGGTGCGGGCAACTGGCGAGGTGGTAGCGGGGTCGACCGTCCACCACCTGGACGGGATCGGGCAGCCGGGCCACCCGGGCCGCCTCGGCGGGGGTGACCGGCTGCGGGGCCGGCTCCTCGTCCGCCGCGACATCGGCCGCTGGCGCGCCAACGCCCGACGCCTCGTCCGCCGGCGTCGCGAAGGGCGACGCCTGACCGGCGGACGAGGCGCGGGTGGAAGCGTGATCGGCCGGGGTCGCGAACGGCGACTCCTGGTCAACCGGCACGTCGAACGGCGACCCCTGGTCGGCCGGCGGGTCGGGTGGTTGCCGCCACCCGGTGCTGCCGGTACCGACCGTCGTGGGCACGTGCTGGACCGGCACTTCCGGCTCGACCAGCGGCGGCCCGTACGCGACACCCGGTCCGGCCTGGTTGGCCGTGCGGGGCGCTCCGAAGCTCCGCCGGCCGGTCCGGCCGGGCTCCGCCGCGGCGCGGTTGGCGGCTGCCTGGCGGGCGCCCACCACCAACGCCACGGCGGCCAGCAGACTGGCCGCGATGGAGATGGTCAACATGATGCTGGAGCCACCGGCCAGGCCGAGCACCAGTAGCACCACTGCGACGAGGATGAGCAGGAGACTCGCGACTATCACGGCTCACCCCCGCCGCGTCGTACCGTCCAGACTGGGCCGGCGACCGTCACCATCTGCGGACAGCGATCGCCGGCCGGTGTGCTCAGCGTCCGGCTTCGAGGGCGCCGGAGCGCCCGCCGCCGTACGAACCGGCGAGACCCGCGGCGGCCAGCCCGTTGCCACCGGCGACCCGGCCTGCCTCGGAGCGGGTCATCTCGGCTTCGAGGCCCTGGCCGCGCCCGTCGAGGTCACGCAGCTGGCTCTCCAGGTACGCCTTGAGCCGGGTGCGGTACTCGCGCTCGAACTGCTTGAGCTCCTCGATGTGCTTCTGCAGGGCCGTGCGCTTGGCGTCCAGGCCGCCCATGGCCTCCTGGTGCCGCTGGCGGGCGTCCCGCTCCAGGGCGTCGGCCTTCGCGCGAGCCTCGCGGGTCACCTCCTCGGCCTTGCCGCGGGCCTCGGACAGGAGCTGGTCGGCCTCGCGGCGCGCGTCGGACACGTGGTCGTCGGCGGTGCGCTGGGCCATCATCAGCACCCGCAGGGCCTGCTGCTCACCGTCACCGGTGACCGCTCCCGGGCCCCCGGTCGCGCGGACCTGCTCCAGCTCGGACTGCATGGCGCGGGCGGCCTGCTCGGCCGCCGCCTTGTCGCGCTGCACCCGGTCCAGTTGTGCCTTGACGTCGTTGAGCTCCGCCGCGAGTCGGGCGTCGCCGCCGGGGCCGGCGGGGGCACCGCCACGGCCGCCGCGCTCCACCTGGGCGCGCAGCTCGTTGTTCTCCTCGATGAGACGGGCGAGCTCGCGCTCAACCTCGTCCAGGAAGGCGTCGACCTCCTCCTCGTCATACCCCCGCTTGCCGATCGGCGGCTTTTTGAAGGCGACGTTGTGTACGTCGGCCGGGGTCAGCGGCATCGAAACTCCTCGGGTCAGTTGCGGCCGCGAAAGCGCGTCGGTCATCAGGCAGATGCCCTGATCGACGGCCCTAACACGAACTCCATCAGCACGAACAGGATAACCAGGAGCACAAGGGAGGCCAGGTCGATGCTCACGGTACCAATTCGCAGCGGAGGGATCACACGCCTCAACGCGTTGAGAGGGGGATCAGTGACGCTCCACACGGATTCCAGTCCCGCCGATGCTCCACGCCCCGGCTGCCACCGGCGGCCGTACTGCAGGACGGCGCTCAGCACAAACCGGGACAGAAGAAGGAGCAGGAAGACATAAAGGATCAGGTACAACACTTGCAGCAAGATCGACAACACGGTCAGCGACGTCCCTCGGGTCGGGCGATCAACTCAGACTGAAAAAGCCGCCCTCAGCGATCTTGGCCTTGTCCTCCGCGGTGACCTGGACATTGGCCGGTGAGAGCAGGAACACCCGATTGGTCACGCGCTCGATCGTACCGCGCAGCCCGAACGCCAGACCGGCGGCGAAGTCAACCAGACGGCGGGCATCGGCCTCATCCATCTCGGTGAGATTGATGATCACCGGAACACCGTCGCGGAAGTGCTCACCGATGGTGCGCGCCTCCCGGTACGTGGTCGGGTGCAGCGTAGTGATCTGGTAACGCTGCTCCTCCTCGGGCACCGCCCGTTCCCGTGCCGTGACCTGCGGCGCGAGGGCCAGGTTGTCCCTGGTGTGGTAGGTCAGCGCGCCGGAGGTCTCGCCGGCCGACGACCGGGTGATCGACCGGACGCTGGACCGCTCGACCCGCTCCGGACGCTCGCCGTCGCCCCGGTCGGACTCACCGGCCCGCCCGTTCGAGCGCTCGGAGAGCCGACCCCGCTCGCTGGCCCGCGGCCGGGGAGCCGGCGGCTCCTCGGTGTCCTCGTCGTCCTCGTCGGCGAACTCCTCGGCGTACCGGCTCTGCCGGTAACGCGAGTCGCGGTAGCCACCCTTGTCGTAGCCACCGTCGTCGTAGGCCCGCTCATCGTCCTCTTCGACCAGACCGAGCCAGACCCCCGCCTTGCGCAGTGCACCCATCCCGCGCCCTTCCGTCCGCCGTGCGGCACGCGCCCCCGTGCCATGTCGCCCGTCGCGAGTGGACAACCATGCCCATCGGACCGGAACGGCAATCCCCCTGGCACGCGATTCGCGCCGCGCGTCACGACCCCCGACTAGGAGACGCCGTTCCTGAAACAACACTGATGTAATTTGCTTCTATCGCAGTCAGGCTACCGCAGCGTGGAGCGCATTCCGAGCAACGCGCTACCGACGCGGACATGTGTCGCGCCGTATTGGATCGCGATTTCCAGGTCGCCGCTCATTCCGGCGGACAACGCGACCGCTCCCGGATGGACCAAGCGAAACGCCTCGGCCACCTCGGCCAGCCGGGCGAAGGCCCGCTCCGGCGCCCAACCCAGTGGCGCCACCGCCATCAGACCGGCCAGCCGCAGCGTCGGCGAGCCGGCCACCGCCTCGGCCACCGGCTCCAACCCGACACCCGGGTCGGCCGAACCCGGCAACGCGCCACCCCGGGCCGGATCGCCGTCGATGCTCACCTGGACCAGGGCGGCGAGCGGTCGCTCCCGGTCGGCCGCCGCGGTGGCCAGCGCCCGGGCCAGCCGGACACTGTCGACGGAGTGCACAACGTCGGCGTACCGGACCACCGAGCGGGCCTTGTTGCGCTGCAACTGGCCGATGAAGTGCCAGCGCGGGCTCACCCCGGCCCCGGTGACCTCGGCGGCCTTGCCGGCCGCCTCCTGGTCGCGGTTCTCCCCCACGTCGGTCACCCCGAGCCCGGCCAGTGCCAGCACGTCGCTGGCCGGGTAGGTCTTGGTCACCGCGATCATCGTGACCTCGGCACGATCCCGGGCGGCGGCGGCGCAGGCGTCGGCGATCCGGGCCCGAACCTGGGCCAGGCCGGCCGCGAGTTCGGCGCGCCGGTCCGGTCGTACCGTGGCTGAGCTGTCGGTCATCGGCGGTGTTCAGGACCCGTTCTTGAGGAAGTCGGGCACGTCCACGTCGTCGAAGAGCACCCGACGCGGCGACTGGGTCGGCGCCGGCATGGTGGCCGGCGCCTGGACCGGGGCGCTCTGCGCCGCCGGCTGGTTGGTGTTGGTCTTACGGGTCGGCTCGGCGGCCTTGTACGCCGGCGCGCCCCCGTCGAAGCCCGCCGCGATGACCGTCACCCGCACCTCGTCGCCGAGCGCGTCGTCGATCACGGCGCCGAAGATGATGTTGGCGTCCGGGTGGGCCGCGTCGGTGACCAGCTGGGCCGCGTCGTTGATCTCGAACAGGCCCAGGTCGGAGCCGCCGGCGATGGAGAGCAGCACGCCGCGTGCGCCGTCCATGCTCTGCTCGAGCAGCGGGCTGGAGATGGCCGCCTCGGCCGCCTCGACCGCGCGGTTCTCGCCCCGGGCGCTGCCGATGCCCATCAGCGCGCTGCCGGCACCGCTCATCACGCTCTTGACGTCGGCGAAGTCCAGGTTGATCAGACCCGGGGTGGTGATCAGGTCGGTGATGCCCTGCACACCGGAGAGCAGCACCTGGTCGGCGGTGCGGAACGCGTCCATCATGCTGATGCCGCGGTCGCCCAGCGCCAGCAGCCGGTCGTTCGGGATGACGATCAGGGTGTCGCACTGGTTGCGCAGTTCGTCTATTCCGGACTCGGCCTGCACCTGGCGGCGCTTGCCCTCGAAGGAGAACGGCCGGGTCACCACGCCGATGGTCAGCGCGCCGAGCTTGCGGGCGATGTTCGCCACCACGGGCGCGCCACCGGTGCCGGTGCCGCCGCCCTCACCGCAGGTCACGAAGACCATGTCGGCGCCCTTGAGCACCTCCTCGATCTCGTCCCGGTGGTCCTCGGCGGCGTTCTTACCGACGTCCGGGTTGGCGCCGGCGCCCAGCCCACGGGTCAGCTCCCGGCCGACGTCGAGCTTGACGTCGGCGTCACTCATCAGCAGCGCCTGGGCATCCGTGTTGATCGCGATGAACTCGACGCCCTTGAGCCCAACCTCGATCATCCGGTTGACGGCGTTGACGCCGCCGCCCCCGATGCCGACGACCTTGATGACCGCCAGGTAGTTGTGCGGAGGTGTCATCTCCGGTCCTTCCCTTCGAGATTGGCTTCGGCCGACCGGGTACGGCGTGGCCAGACCAGCGGCCGACGACAGCTGTCACCAGCGAGGATCAGAGCTGAACCCTCACCCTCTACTAGAGGCTTACAGTTATGTCAACCACTGATCCTCTTCGGGGCAACGTAAGCGCCGCCGCGCGATGAGCCAAGGACCCGACCGGCGTGTCGCCGCCCGGAGCGCAACGAGTCACCTTTCCGCACCTCGCGGCGCGCCCATCGGTCAGCGGAAGGTCACCACATCCGGGGCGCTCACGTCGATCCGGTCGGTGTCCTCGCCGAGCAGCGCGGTGGCCACCCGGGCCTTGTCCGTGCTCCGGGTCGCGTCGCCCCAGACCACCGTCCGGTCACCGCGCAACCGCAGGCTGATCCGGGCCAACCCCTCCACGCTCACGTCCACCAGCTCGGCACGCAGTTGCGGGGTCAGCGCGACGAGCACCTCGAGCGCGGCCCGGGTGCCCGGATCGTCGACGGCCGGCCGAGCCACCTTCACCGACGGCAGCTCGGCGGGGCGTCGGGCGACCGTCCGGAACGCCACGCCGGTCCGGTCGATCAGGGCGAACGCCTCCCCCTGCGGCACCGCCGCCACCGGAGTCCGCTCGGTCACCCGGACCACCAGCGCGCCCGGCCAGTCCCGGGACACCGTGGCCCGCTCCACCGGCGCCAACGCACCGACCCGCCGGGCGGCGGCGGCCAGGTCCACCCGGGCCAGCGGCACCCCGTCCGGCACCCCGACCGCATCACGCACCTGCACGGGGGTGACCAGGTCAGCACCGTCCACCTTCACCTCGCGGACCCCGAACAGCCCGGTGCCGAGCACCGTCCAGGCGACCAGCCCGACCAGCGCGAGCACCCCGGCGGCCACCGCCCACGGCAGCGCCGCGCGCATCCGGCGCTGGCGTGCCCGGGCCATGAACCGGCGGGTCGACGGCGGCACCGCGTCGCGGCCGGCCCGGACCAGCTGCCAACGCCGGACCGGACCGCGCCGCGGGGCGCCACCGTCGGCGGCGCTGGTCCGCCCTCGGGCCGGGCCGGGGCTCATCCGGCCGTGGGCGCCGCGCCGTCCGGTGCGGCGGTGCCACCGAGGGCCGCTCCGTCGCCACCGGCGGTGGCCCCGCCGGGCACCGGGCCGCCGATCGCCGGGGTGGTGGCCACCGGCTCGACGGTCGCGGTCGGCGCGGAGCCGGCGCGCGCGAGCAGGCCGGCCAGCAGCTCGTCACCCATCAGCGAGATCGGCGGGGCGCCCATGGTCACCACCACGTCCCCCGGGCGGGCCCGCCGGACCACCTCGACCGGCGCCTCCTCCCAGGAGTCGACGAAGACCTTGCGGTCGGCGGGCAGCGCCACCGCCTCGATCAGCGCCGCCGAGCCCTCACCGGGCTGGCGCAGCTCACCCGGCCCGAAGACCTCCAGCAGCACCAGTTCGTCGGCGATGGCCAGCGCCTCGGCGATCTCCGCCTGGGAGTCGCGGGTGCGGTACAGCCGGTACGGCTGGAAGACCACGATCAGCCGCCCCTCCCCCGCCACCTCGCGCAGCGTCTGCAACGCCAGCGTCATCGAGGTCGGGTGGTAGGCGTACTCGTCGTAGACCAGCACGCCGTCCGCGACACCCTTGCGCTCGAAGCGCCGCCGCACGCCGGGGAAGACCGCCAGCGCGGCCTCCGCCGCCGGCAGCGGCAGATCCAGCAGGTACGCGGCCAGCACCGCGGAGGCGCTGTTCAGCCCCATGTGCCGCCCCGGCACCGGCAACCGGAACTCGCCCAGCGACCGGCCGTCGATCGCGGCCAGGTAGCGCACCCCGCGCGCGGACGAGACGATCTCGGTCAGCCGCAGGTCGGCGTCGGCCGCCTCGCCGTACGTGTGCACCCGCCGCCCCTCGGCGCGCAGGGTCTCCGCCAGCCGCCGACCGCCCGGGTCGTCCGCGCAGGTGATGATGAAACCGTCCGGATCGGTGAGCCGGGCGAACTCGACGAACGCGGCCTCCAGCGTCGCGTAGTCGCCGTACGTGTTCAGGTGGTCCGCCTCGACGTTGGTGATGATCGAGACGTACGGGCGGTAGATGAGAAACGAGCGGTCGCTCTCGTCCGCCTCGACCACGAAGTACTCACCGGTGCCGTGGTGGGCGCCCGAGCCGACCTCGGAGATCTCCCCGCCGATCACGAAGGACGGGTCCACCCCGGCCTGCTGGAGCACCATGGTCGCCATCGACGTGGTGGTGGTCTTGCCGTGGGTGCCCGCGACGGCCACCGCCCGGCGGCCGGTCATCGCCGCGGCGAGCGCCTCCGAGCGGTGCAGCACCCGCAGGCCGCGCTGGCGCGCCTCGACCATCTCCAGATGGTCCTGCGGAATGGCCGAGGAGTAGACGACCGTGTCAACGCCGTCGAGGTTGGTCGCCTCGTGGCTCATGTGGATCGTCCCGCCCAGCGCCCGCAGGCCGGCCAGCGACGGCCACTCGCGCAGCTCGCTGCCGGAGACCGGGATGCCCCGGGTGAGGAAGAGCCGGGCCAGCCCGCTCATGCCGACCCCGCCCACCCCGATCAGGTGGATGGTGCCCAGGTCCTCGGCGGTGAGCGTGCCGGCCGGGGTGAACTGCGCGGTCATCGGGCCACCGCCTCGATGACGAACGAGCGCAGCGCCTCGTCCCCGTCGCGCCGCCCGTACGCGGACGCCGCAGCGCCCATCGCGTACAGCCGCTGCGGGTCACGGATGAGCGGGATCACGGTGCGCTCCAGCCAGTCGGGGGTCAGCTCCGCGTCGTCGACCAGCAGCCCGCCGCCGGCCTCCACCACGGGCAGCGCGTTGCGCCTCTGCTCCTGGTTGCTGTGCGGGTACGGCACGTAGATCGTGGGCAACCCGATGGCGGCCACCTCGGCGCAGGTCATCGCCCCGCCCCGGCCCAGCATCAGGTCGGCGGCTGCGTAGCCCAGCTCCATCTCCGACAGGTACGGCAGCGTCACGTACGGCACCGGCAGGTCGCTGGGGATCGGCACCGGCTCGTTGCGGGCGCCCATCACGTGCAGCACCTGCACACCGTTGCGGGCGAGTTCCTTGGCCGCCCCGGAGACCGCCAGGTTGATCGAGCGGGCGCCCGACGAGCCGCCCGCGACGAAGAGCACCGGCAGGTCCGGGCGGAGCCCGAAGTGCGCGCGGGCAGCGTTGCGCAGCGCGTACCGGTCCAGCCCGGCGATGCTGCGGCGCAGGGGCACTCCGACCACGGTGGCGTCGCGCAGCGACTCGGCCTGGCTCGGCTGGTGCGGGAACCCGACGGCGACGTTCTTGGTGAACTTCATGCCCAGCCGGTTGGCCACCCCCGGCGGCACGTTCACCTCGTGGATCACCATCGGCAGCTCCCGGCGCCAGGCTGCGAGGTAGGCCGGCACCGAGACGTACCCGCCGAAGCCGACCACCACGTCGGCGCGCACCTCGTCGATCACCTTGCCCGCCGCGCGGGCCGCGGTCCACATCCGGCCCGGGGTGCGGACCAGGTTCATGTTGACCGACCGGGGCAGCTGGTACGCCGGGATCTGCCGCAGGTCGTAGCCGTGCGGCGGGATCAGCTCGTTCTCCATACCGCGTGGTGTGCCGAGGCAGGTGATCCGGACGCCCGGGTCGTGTCGGCGCAGGCAGTCGGCGAAGGCGAGCAGCGGGTAGACGTGCCCCCCGGTGCCACCTCCCGCGAGCACCACCGAACGCAGCGGACCCATCAGCGTCTCCTCTCGCTCGCCGTACCGCTGCGAGTCCGGTCCTGCCGGACCCCGCGCGGTGCGGCCTGGTCGTCCTGGCGCCGCTTGCGGGACCGGGGCACGGACCCTCGGCCAGCCGGCGGCGTCGCCGATCGGCGACGCCGGCCGGGAAGCGGCGGCAACGGGGCCCAGAGTAGTCGGACCCACCGGGCCGGCGGACGGGCATGCAGTGCTCTGGCCGCATCGGGTTCGGCGCGCGCGAAGGACGCCAGCATGCCGATCGCGGCCAATGTCACGACCAGGGCACTTCCGCCGTCGGAGATGAACGGCAGCGGCAGGCCGGTGATCGGCAGCAGCCCGACCACCCCACCGATATTGATCACGGCCTGGCTGACCAGCCAGGTGGTCACCGCCGCGGCGGCGAGCCGCCGGAACGGGTCGTCGACCCGCCGGGCGACCCGCAGCCCGGTGTACGCGAGCACCGCGAAGAGCGCGAGCACCACCACGCAGCCGATCACGCCCAGCTCCTCGGCGATGATCGCGAAGATGAAGTCGTTGTGCGCCTCGGGCAGCCAGTCCCACTTGAGGCTGCTCTTGCCCAGCCCGACACCGAACCAGCCGCCGTGCTCGATGGCCAGTCGGCCCTGATAGAACTGGAGGCAGTCGCCGAGCTTGCACGTCTCCGGGTCCGGCGGGTTGAAGAACATGGTTAGCCGGGCGAACCGGTAGTTGTCCGCGCCCTGCTCGCCAGAGCCGGCGCCCAGCGACGCCACCGCGATGAGCAGGCCGACGCCGAGCAGTCCGACCACCGTCAGCGCGCCGAAGACCCGCATCCGCACCCCGGCGGCCCAGAGCAGGCCGACCACCAGGGCCAGCAGGCACAGCATGGTGCCCACGTCGTTGTAGCCGACCAGCACGAAGAGCAGACCCATCACCGGGAAGAGCGGTGTGGCCAGCTCCCGCCACCAGCCCAGCGCGGCGCCCTTGCGGGCGATCAGGTGCGCGCCCCACAGCACCAGCGCGAACTTGGCCAGCTCGGAGGGCTGCAGCTGGATCCCGCCGATGAACAGCCAGAGCAGCCGCGCCTCGATCGGGCCGATCCGGGCCGAGTCCTGGTCGGTCAGCCGGGCGTAGGCGAGCAGCAGGTTGAGCACCAGCAACAGCGCCACGGCGGTGAACAGCAGCGGCCGGCCCAACGACCGGTAGGTGCTGGCGGGCAGCCGCTGGCAGGCCCAGAACACCCCGATCCCGATCACCGCGAAGATGGCCTGCTTGGTCACCGAGGCCGAAGCGTTGCCGTCCTCGGCGTAGTCGCGCACGCTGGTCGCCGAGAAGACCATGGTCAGCCCGATCAGCAGCAGCAGGCCGGCGCTGGACAGCAGCAGGTAGTAGGAGGCCAGCGGCCGGTCCAGCAGGCCGCGCAGCGCCGCCAGCCCGCCGGCCGCGTCCAGCCCACGTACGGCGATCAAGCCGCCGGCCGTGGGCTCCTGCGGCGGTGGTGCTTCGGATCCGAGCTGGGCCGATCCGCTGGGCCGTGGTGTGGCCTTGGCTCCCGCCTCCGGATGACGCACCGATCGTGTCCCGCCGGCCGCGTTGGTGTGTTCCTCCCCCATCCGCTCATCATCACCGCTCTGCCCGGATGCGCCCGCCGCAACACCGTTCTCGGCGTGTCGCCGCACGCGCGCCCGTCCTGAGCCGCGCCGATCTAGGGAGAATCGCTGCTAGCTGATCTTCAGCCACTGCAATCCGCCCTAGATCGGCGCGATCGGGGGGATCGGCGCGATCGGCGCGATCGGGGGGATCGGGGATCAGGTCATGTTGGCGAGGAACTCGCTGTAGAACAGGCCCAGCGCGATGGCCACCCCGATACCGGCGATGATCCAGAACCGGACCACGATGTTGACCTCACTCCAGCCGGCCAACTCGAAGTGGTGCTGCAACGGCGACATCCGGAACACACGTTTGCCGGTGGTTCGGAAGGAGATGATCTGGATCACCACGGACATCGTGATGATCACGAAGAGCCCGCCGATGATCGGGAGCAGCAGGATGGTCCGGGTGGACATCGCCATACCGGCGATGAGGCCGCCCAGCCCCAGCGCCCCGGTGTCACCCATGAAGATCCGCGCCGGGGACGTGTTCCACCACAGGAAGCCGACACAGGCCCCCGCCGCCGCCCCGGCTATCAGCGCGATCTCCAACGGGTCGCGGACGGCGTAGCAGTAGTCCTGGGTGTAGCTCGGGTCGGCGCACCAGTGTCGGTACTGCCAGAACGCGATCAGGGCGTACGCGGCGAGCACCATCACCGAGGCGCCGGTGGCCAGACCGTCCAGGCCGTCGGTGAGGTTCACCCCGTTCGTCGCGCCCATCACCACGAAGATGAAGATGATCACCGCACCGATCTTGCTGACCTCCAGGGCGTCGATGTCCCGGATGAAGCTCAGCGTGGTGCTGCCCACCGTCTCGGTGTTGGTCACCGCGCCCGTCGCGTCGGTCATCGTGCTCGGGAAGTACAGCGCCACCACGCCGAAGACCGCGCCGACCAGGATCTGGCCGAGCAGCTTGCCGCGCTTGTTGAGCCCGGCGCTGTTGCGCTTGCGCACCTTGAGGAAGTCGTCGAGGAAGCCCACCGCACCGGAGAACACCATCAGCCCCAGCAGCACCAGCGCGGTGATGGTCGGCTCCACCTGGGCGATCTGCGCGTCCGGCAGGGTGGTCAGGGCCAGGTGGCCGGCCACGTACGCGATGACCGTGGCCAGGATGAAGACCACGCCGCCCATCGTGGGCGTGCCCTTCTTGGTCTGGTGCATGGCCGGGCCCTCGGCCCGGATCGGCTGGCCGGCCTTGAGCCGGGTGAACACCTTGATCGCGATCGGGGTGCAGAAGAGCGAGACGAGGAAGGCCACCCCGACGGCGACGATGACCGCCCTCACGCGGTAGCTCCATTCCCGGAGGTGGCGTCGGCGCGCAGGGCGTCGGCCACCTCCCACGTCCGGTACCGGGAGCCCTTGACCAGGACGACATCGCCCGGTCGTAGCTCGCCCCGCAGCACCTCGACGGCCGCCGCCTGATCGGTGAGCAGCACCGACTCTCCTCCCCAGTTCCCTACCGCTGTCGCGCCCTCATGGATCGACGCAGCCGGCTCACCCACCACGAGCAGCCGGTCGACACCCAGCTCGGCCGCGAGTTGGCCGACCTCAGCGTGGCCGTCCCGCTCGAACGGGCCCAGCTCGGCCATGTAGCCGAGCACCGCGACGGTACGCCGACCCTGACCGAGGCTGGCGAGCGCCTTCAGCGCCGCCGACATCGAGGCCGGGTTGGCGTTGTACGAGTCGTCGATCACGGTCACCCCGTCGGGGCGGTCGAAGACGTCCATCCGTCGGGTGGACACCAACCCCAGCTCGCCGAGCGCCGTTGCCAGCTCGGCCAGCGGCATGCCCAGCTCCCGGGCGACCGCCGCCGCGGCGAGGGTGTTGGAGACCTGGTGACGGCCGGTCAGCCCGAGCCGCACCGGCGCGCTCCCCTCCGGGGTGACCAGGGTGTACGACCCACGCCCCCGGTCGTCCAGCGTGACGTCCTCGGCCCGCACGTCGGCGTCCGGCGCCTCGCCGTAGCGGACCACCCGGGCCCGGGTGCGGCTCGCCATCGCGTCCACCCGCGGGTCGTCGGCGTTGAGCACCGCCAACCCGTCCGGCGGCAGCGCCTCGACCAGCTCCCCCTTGGCCACGGCGATGGTCTCCTGCGAGCCGAACTCACCGATGTGCGACGTCCCGACGTTGAGCACCACGGAGATCCGCGGCGGCACGATCTCGCACAGGTAGCGCACATGCCCCACCCCGCGCGAGCCCTTCTCCAGCACCAGGTAGCGGGTGTCCGGCCCGGCCCGCAACGCGGTGTGCGGGTGCCCCAGCTCGTTGTTGAACGAGCCGGGCGGCGCCACCGTGGGCCCGAGCCGGGCGGTGAGCTGGCCGATCAGGTCCTTGGTGGTGGTCTTGCCGGAGGAGCCGGTCAGGCCGATCACGGTCAGCCCGGGCAGCCGGTCCACCACCGCGCGGGCCAGCCGGCCCATCGCGGTCAACGCGTCGGTGACCAGCACCATCGGTACTCCGGGCACCTCGCGGGTGCCGAGCACGGCCACCGCGCCGGCCGACATCGCCGCCGACGCGTAGTCGTGCCCGTCGACCTTCTCCCCCGGGAAGGCCACGAAGAGCGACCCCGGCCCCACCTTGCGCGAGTCGAACTCGACGGGGCCGGTGACGGTGGCGGCCGGGTCGGCGGCGACCAGCCGCCCGTCGACCGCCGCGGCCACCTCGGCCAGGCTCAGCGCGATCACCGCTGACCCGCCAGATCCCCGAAGCGGGCCCGCAGCGCGTCGGCCAGCTCGATGCTGTCGTCGAACGGGAACACCTCGCCCGCCACCTCCTGGCCCCGCTCGTGACCCTTGCCGAGCAGCGCGATCACGTCGCCCGGCGCGGCCAGCCGGACGGCCTCGCCGATCGCGGCCCGGCGGCCGGCCACCTCGATGATCCGGGCGGCCGTGCCGGCCCGGTACGCCCCGGCGAGCACCTCGGCGCGGATCTCCGCCGGGTCCTCGGTGCGCGGATTGTCGTCGGTCACCAGCACCACGTCGGCCCCCTCCGCCGCGGCGGAGCCCATCACCGGCCGCTTGCCCCGGTCCCGGTCCCCGCCGGCACCGATCACGCAGATCAACCGGCCGGCGCTCAGCTCACGCAGCGCGGCCAGCGCGGCCACGATCGCGTCCGACTTGTGCGCGTAGTCGACCACCCCGCGCACCGGCGCGGCGACGTCGACCAGCTCCAGCCGGCCGGGCACGCCGCCGCAGGCGGCCACCCCGGCGGCCGCGGTCGCCGGGTCCACCCCGGCGCCCACCAGCGCGGCGATGGCCAGCAGCGCGTTGGCGACGTTGTGCCGCCCGGGCAGCGCCACCCCGGCGGGCAGGACCACGCCGTCCGGGCCGTGCGCGGTGAACCGCTGGGCGTACCCCTCGCCGTCCACGCCGTCGGCCCACCAGGTCGCGGCCGGGTCGCCGGCCGCCGAGTAGCTGACCGTCGCCGGCCGGTACAGCGGCTTCAGCGCCGGGTCGTCGTGGTTGAGCACCTCGACCGCGCACCGGCCGTCGAAGAGCTGTGCCTTGGCGGCGAAGTAGTCGGCGCTGTCGGCGTGGAAGTCCAGGTGGTCGGAGCCGAAGTTGGTGTAACCGCCGACGGCGAACCGGACACCGCCCACCCGGCCCATGGCCAGCGCGTGGCTGGAGACCTCCATGACCACCGCGGTGACCCCCCGCTCGCGGGCGACGGCCAGCATGGCGTGCAGGTCGGTCGCCTCGGGGGTGGTGCGAACGCTGTCGACCACCAGGTCACCGAGCCGGGTCTCCACGGTGCCGATCAACCCGGTGGTGTGCCCGGCGGCGCGCAGCCCCGACTCGATCAGGTAGGCGGTGGACGTCTTTCCGGCGGTGCCGGTCACGCCGATCACGGTCAGCTCGGCGGTCGGGTCGCCGTGGACGGCCGAGGCCAGCTCGCCGAGCACCGCGCGGGGGTCGGGCACCACCAGGGCGGGCAGGCCGGTCCCCGCCGCCAGCTCGGCGCCGGCCGGGTCGGTCAGCAGGGCCACCGCACCGGCCTCGGCGGCGCCGGCGGCGAACTCCGCGCCGTGCCGCCGGGCGCCGGGCAGCGCCGCGTACAGGTCGCCGGGGCGGACCTCCTGGCTGGCGTGGGTCGCCCCGGTGACGACCACTCCGGCGTCGTCCGCCGGGAGGTCGACGGCGAGCCGGACGGCGAGGTCACCGAGCCGGACTCCGGTCACGGTACGTGGACGTGGATTGCCGGGCACGGCGTCAGACCCTACCCGGTCGTCCGGTTCCGGCCGCACAGCCGCCCCGGTGGTTCTTCGGCACTCACCGATGATGTCCCGCCGTCGCTGCTCAGCGCGGATAGACCACGAACTTGGGCGCCGAACCGCCGGTGGACGGCGGTACGCGGTAGTGACGCAGCGTGAACTGCATCATGTCGCGGAACGCCGGCACCGCGATCGCCGCACCTCCGCCGTCGGGCGCGTACACGAAGACCGCGATCACGTACCGGGGCTTCTCGGCGGGAGCCATGCCGATGAAGGAGGACACCTCGCCGCGCTGCTTCTTGCCGTCCACCAGCCGCCAGCCGGTGCCGGTCTTGCCGGCGATCCGGTAGCCGGGGACCGCCGCGCCCACGCCGGTGGCGCCGTCGACCGTGGTGACCGCCTCCAGCATGGTGCGCAGCGCCGCCGCGTTCTGCGGGCTGAGCACCGACCGGGTGATCGGCGCGGGCGTCGGGGTGCGCTTGCCGTCCGGGCCGATCGTCTCCTTGACCAGGTGTGGCTGCACGTACGTGCCGTCGTTGGCGATGGCGGCGTACGCGGCGGCCATCTGCAGCGGCGTGGCGTCGACGCTGTGCCCGATCGGCACCGATCCGTACGACGACCCGCTCCACTCGTCGGCCGGCAGCAGCCGACCGCTGGCCTCGCCGGGCACTCCCTCACCGGTGGGCTGGCCGAGCCCGAACCGCTTCTGGTAGTCGATCAACCGGTCCCGGCCGAGCTTGTCGGCGATGGTGATGGTGCCGACGTTCGACGAGTAGGCGAGCATCCCGGGCATGCTCATCCGCCGGCCGTTGGCATGGTGGGTGTCGGAGAACCAGGTGTCGCCCATCTTGATGCTGTTCGCGATGGGCAGCGTGGTGTCCGGGGTGATCACCCCCTCCTGCAACGCCGCGCCGAACGTGATCGCCTTGTGCACCGAGCCGGGGTCGACCACGAAGCTGGTCGCCGCGTCCTCCCGGGCGACCGGGTCGCTCGGGATCGGCTTCGCCGCGTTGTAGGTGGGGTGGCTGGCCTGGGACAGCACCTCGCCGGTGGGCACGTCGATGATCACCGCCGCGGCCGTGCCGCCGTGCTGCCGCGCCATCCCCGCGCTGAGGATCTGCTGCGTGCGGAACTGCAGGTCGCGGTCGGTCGTGAGGGCGATCGAGCTGCCCGGCTTGGCCGGGGTGGTCTTGCTGTAGCCGCCCGGGATCGGCGCGGCGAGGTCACCGAGGCCGGCCTCGTACACCCGCCTGCCGTCCTGCCCGGCGAGCAGATCGTTGTAGCGGGCCTCCAGCCCCTCCAGCCCGACCATGTCCTGGCTGGTGAAGCCGATCAGGTTGGCCGCCAGGTCGTCGCCGGGCACCTCGCGGCGCTCGTCGCGGTGCACCCCGATGCCGGGCAGCTCGAGCGCCACCACCTGCTTGGCGGTCGGGATCTCCACCCCCCGGGCGAGGTACTCGAACCGGGACGGGTTGCCGTTCTCCAGCTTGCGGGGCTTCATCAGCTCGGTCAGCTTCGACACCGGCATGCCGAGCAGCGGGGAGAGGGCCTTCGCGGTGGCGGCCGAGTCCTCGATCTCGGTCGGGTCGGCGAACACGTACCGCGCCTCGACGCTGTGTGCCAGCGGCTCGCCGGTGCGGTCGTAGATCGCGCCGCGCGGCGCGGGCAGCTCGACCGTGCGGGTCCGGTCGGCGACGCCGCCACCGGCGTACGCCGGGGTGTCCACCGCCTGGAGGAAGATCAGCCGGATCCCGATGGCGGCGAACAGCGCCAGGGTCAGGGCGGTGCCCAGCCGCAGCCGCAGCCGCGGGTCGGCCAGCTTCGGCGGTCGCGGCGGCTTGCGGGACGGCCGGCGGGCCGCCGGGCGGTCGGCACGGCGCGGCGCGCGCGGCGTGGTCCGCCGGCGCGGGGGCGGCTCGTCGCCGGCCGGGCCGCGCGGGGTACGGGGCGCGACGGTGCGCACGACCCCGCCGCGTCCCGCCGCCGGGGCGTCCCGCCGGCCGGATCGGGCGGCGGCCCGGCCGCCGTCGAGCACCTGCAACGCCGGCCGGAACGGATCGCCGGACCGGGTGCTGCGCGGGGTACGCCGCTGCTCGGCACCCCCGCTGCGCGGCGGCGTGCCGCGCTCCTCGCGGATGGTCCGACCCCGAGGGGTGTACGCCCGGGCGCCGGAGATCCCTCCCATGCCCGGCTCGCCGGCGCGCGACTCCCCGTCCGTGGCGCCGGCGTCAGGTGAAGAGCCGCGCCGGGACCCCTTGGGATCCCGGCGCGGCTCGTCAGACCTCGGTGGCACCGGTCAGCCTCCAGAGCCCTGCTGGCTGGTCACCGACGGCTCGCCGGTCGCCGGCTTCGGCACGCCGAGAGGCAGCTTGCCGTCCGGCAGCCGGACGTATCCCGGTTCGCCGGCGTCCACCAGGCCCAGCCGTCGCGCCTGGGCGGTCAGGTTGCCCGGCGCCTCGGCATCGGCGATCTGCTTGTCCAGCTGCTGCTTCTCCAGGTCCAGTTGGGCCTGCTGCTGCTGCAGCTTCTCCAGCCGGAACGCGTTCTCATTGATCTTGGTGTTGACCGCCAGGATGCCCAGCACCCCGCCGACGACCAGCACCACGATCAGCGCCGCGAACGGCGCGCGCGGCACCGACACCGGCGGCGGCGGCGCCACCCGCAGCCGGGGCGGGCGGGCACTGGCGGCGACGGCGGCCTTCTCGGCCGGCCGCAGCGCGGCGGTGCCCTGGGTCGGGAACTCGCGCGCCCCCCGGGCGCGAGCCTCCCCCTGCCGGTTCACTCGATCGATGCGTGGCGTACCGTTGCCCACGCGCGGAGCCCGCTCCGCCGCGGTCCGGCCCCCCGACCGCGGTGTGCGCTGCCCGACGCCGGTGACGTCCCGACGGTCGCGCTTGTCAATGTTCATGTCCCTCCCCCTCTACATCCGTCCCTCTGTCGTCCCCCGGCGTCCCTGGATCCCCCACGGATCCCGTGGACCCCGTCCCCGGTTGGTGCATCGCCTTCACCCGTCGGCGGGACCGTTCGCGGTCGGTCCGCCCCTGCTGTGTCGCGTTCGGGTCGAGTCGCTCCGCGGCCCGCAACCGCACCGAGGCGGCTCGCGGGTTCACGGCGACCTCCGCCTCCCCGGGCAGTTCGGCGCCCCGGCTGAGCAGCCGGAACGTCGGACCGGACCCGGGCAGTTCGACCGGGAGGTCGATCGGGCCCTTACTGCGGACCCGGTCCGCGAGCGCCACCTTGGTGAGCCGGTCCTCCAGCGAGTGGTAGGACAGGACCACCATGCGACCGCCCACGGTCAGTGCGTCGAGCGCGGACGGCAGCGCTGACTCCAGCGCTGCCAGCTCCTTGTTTACCTCGATCCGTAAAGCCTGAAACGTTCTCTTTGCCGGGTGTCCACCCGTTCGTCGGGCTGGTGCCGGAATCGAGGCCCGGACCAGCTCCGCCAGCCGCGCGGACGAGGTGATCCGGGCGCGTTCCCGCTCCCGGATGATCGCCGAGGCGATCCGGCCGGCGAACTTCTCCTCGCCGTAGACCCGCAGCACCCGGGCCAGGTCCGGATGTGCATAGGTGTTGACCACCTCCTCGGCGGTCACCCCCCGGGTCTGGTCCATCCGCATGTCCAGCGGCGCGTCCTGGGCGTACGCGAACCCGCGGTCGGGCGCGTCCAGTTGCAGCGACGAGACACCGAGGTCGAACAGGATCGCGTCGATGCCCGGATAGCCCAGCCGGTCCAGCACCTCGGGCAGCTCGTCGTAGACGGCGTGCTCCAGGTGCATCCGGTCGGCGAAACGGGCCAGCCGGACCCGTGCGTGGGCGAGCGCCTCGGTGTCCCGGTCGAGCCCGATCAGGACCGTCTCCGGGTGCGCCTCCAGCACCGCCTCGGCATGCCCGGCCAGGCCGAGCGTCGCGTCGACGTACACCGTCCGGCCGCCCCGACCCAGCGCGGGGGCCAGCAGCTCGAGACACCGCTCGAGCAGCACCGGCACATGCGTGCCGCGCAGCTCCCCCATCATGACCCCCACTGGTTGAAACGTCCGTTCGTTCGTGCGCCTGTCGCGGGACGGCGCCGCCGTCGTACCGCCAGATCCCCATCCGCTCCCGCCTGACACCGGGCTTCCGCCCGATGTCCGGATCGTGCGCCTGGCACCGGGGAAGGGATGCCAGGAACTCGAAAGCGGCTGGAGATCTCGCAGTACGTCGGGCGCCGTTCCGCCCTACAGACCGCCGGGCAGCACCCCCTCCTCGATGTCGGCGAAGTCGTCTTCGCTCTCGGCGAGGTAGGTCTCCCAGGCGACCCGGTCCCAGATCTCGACCCGCGTGCTCGCGCCGATCACGACCAGATCGCGGTCGAGCGCGGCGTACGCCCGCAGGTGGGCCGGGATCGTCACCCGGCCCTGCTTGTCCGGCACCTCGTCGTGCGCGCTGGCGAAGAAGACCCGGCTGTAGGCCCGGGCCGCCTTGTGCGTCATCGGCTGCGCGCGCAACTGCTCCGCGATCCGCTGGAACTCGGGCGTCGGGAAGACGTAGAGACAGCGATCCTGCCCTTTGGTGACCACGACACCCCCCGCCAGCTCGTCCCGGAACTTGGCCGGAAGGATCAACCGGCCTTTGTCGTCCAGGCGCGGAGTGTGGGTGCCGAGAAACACCGGCCCTACCCCCTCGCCCTTAAGCGGCGTTCGCGGCGCCGCTGACCCCCCGGGCCGGTGAGCCCTCCCGGCCTCACCATTGGGCCCCACTCTACTCCACTTCCCTCCACCTGCAACCAGAATCGACCGCGTGGCGCGCCGGATCCGTGGGCAAAACCGCACGTCACAAGGGGTGGGGCGGAGTGGAGGGCCGCAGCGGCCGCCCGGCGTGGTCCGCTTTCCGACATAGATCGACTCCGTCCGGTGGACGTCGACCCGGCCACCCGCGTCCGCACCACAACCGAACGGTTCACCGTCGGCGGCGATCTGGTGGGGTGGGCGGTCCGGTAACCTCGCTCGCGTGACGGACGCGAAAATGCCCCTACGGGCCAAGGTGGCCAGCTCCGTGTCCCGGACCGCCGCGGCGCTCTCCCGGGCGGCCGGCCGTGGCGACGGTTCGGTGATCGGCGGGTGGATCGGGCTGAAGATCGACCCGGACCTGCTGGCCCACCTGTCGGCCGGGCGCGCCATCGCGCTCGTCTCCGGCACCAACGGCAAGACCACCACCACCCGGCTGGCCGCCGCCGCGGTCGGCGTGCTCGGCCGGGTCGCCACCAACTCCTTCGGCGCCAACATGCCCAGCGGGCACACCTCGGCGCTGGCCAAGGCCGGCAGCACCCCGTACGCGGTGCTGGAGGTCGACGAGCACTACCTCGCCCAGGTGCTGGAGGCGACCGAGCCGCACGTGGTCGCGCTGCTGAACCTCTCCCGCGACCAGCTCGACCGGGCCAAGGAGGTCGCCATGATGGCGCAGCTCTGGCGCGCGGCGCTGGTCCGGCACACCGACGTACGCGTGGTGGCCAACGCCGACGACCCCATGGTGGTCTGGGCCGCCACTCCGCCGGCCGACCCCGCCCACGGCATCAACCCGCCGCACGTGACCTGGTTCAGCGCCGGCCAGCGCTGGCACGACGACTCCTGGGTCTGCCCCGAGTGCGGCTCCACCATCCAGCGCTCCGGCGACCAGTGGTGGTGCACCGGCTGCGCGCTGCGCCGACCGGAGCCGCAGTGGGTCGTCGAGGACGAGGGCGTGCTCGACCCCACCGGCGCCTGGCACAAGGTCTCCCTCCAACTGCCCGGCAAGGTCAACCTCGGCAACGCGGCGACCGCGCTGGCCGTGGCCGCCGAGTTCGGCGTCCGCCCGGTCGACGCGGTGTCCCGACTCGGCATCGTCACCTCGGTGGCCGGCCGCTACGCGCAGGTGGACAAGGACGGGCGTAACATCCGGCTGCTGCTGGCCAAGAACCCGGCCAGCTGGCTGGAGGCCTTCGACATGGCCGACGAGGCGCCCACCCTGCTCGCCATCAACGCCCGCGACCCCGACGGGCTGGACACCTCCTGGCTCTTCGACGTCGACTTCGCCCCGCTGCGCGGCCGGCAGGTGCTGATCACCGGCGACCGGGCGTACGACCTGGCGGTCCGGCTGGACGTCAACGACGTGTCGTTCCAGCACGTGCGCACATTTGACGACGCGATCCGGTCGGTCCCGCCGGGGCGGCTGGAGGTCATCGCGAACTACACCGCGTTCCAGGACATCCGAGCGGAGTTGGACCGTGTCAACTGAGAGCCTGCGCATCGTCTGGATCTACCCCGACCTGCTTTCCACCTACGGCGACCGGGGCAACGCCCTGATCCTCGCCCGACGGGCGCGCCAGCGCGGCATGCCGGTCGAGGTGCTGGAGGTCCGCTCCGACCAGCGGCTGCCCGCGACCGCCGACATCTACCTGGTGGGCGGCGGCGAGGACGGCCCGCAGGCCCTGGGCGCGCAGCGGCTGATCGCGGACGGCGGCCTGCACCGGGCGGTCGCCCAGGGCTCGGTGGTGTTCGGTGTCTGCGCCGGCTACCAACTGCTCGGCACCTCCTTCTTCGCCAAGGGTGTGCAGTGCCGCGGCCTGGAGCTGCTCGACCTGCAGTCCGACCGGGGCCCGAGCCGGGCCGTCGGCGAGCTGGCCGGCGAGATCGATCCGCGGCTGGGCCTGCCCGCGCTGACCGGTTTCGAGAACCACGGCGGTCGCACCCACCTCGGCCCGGAGGTCGCTCCGCTGGCCCGGATCACCGCCGGGGTCGGCAACGACGGCAGCACCGAGGGTGCCTGGCGCGGCAAGCTGCTCGGCACGTATTCGCACGGGCCCGCACTGGCCCGCAACCCGGCCCTGGCCGACCTGCTGCTGCGCTGGGCCACCGGCGCGCACCAGCTCCCGCCGCTGGACGACACCTGGTCGGACCGGCTCCGGAGCGAGCGCCGCACCGCAGTGGCCGCCGCCCGGGCATGATCCGGGCCGTCCGGCGGCTGCTCCGGCAGCCGTCGGCCGCCCGGTTCGCCCTGCTCGTGCTGCTGATCGGCCTGTGCGCGTTGCTGTTGCTCCTGGCACCCCGGCCGGATCCGGCGCGGCTGCCGCAACTGGCTGACCGGCTCGGCGACCTCGCCCCGGTGGCGGCGATCCTCGGTGGCGCGCTGCTGCTGGTCGCGTTGGTCCCCCGGACGTTCATCACGCTCGCCGCGGGCGCGATCTTCGGTCCGCTGGAGGGTGCCGCGTACGCCCTGGGCGCCGCGCTGGTGGCGGCGGCGGTCGGGTTCACGGTCGGCCGGTTGCTCGGCCGGGAGTTCGTCGCCGAGCGGGTCCGCGGCCGGCTGGCCCGCCTGGACGGTTGGTTCACCCGGCAGAGCGTGCTCGGCGTGGTCACCGTCCGGCTGCTCCCGATCGCCGGCTTCGGGCTGGTCAGTTACGGCTACGGCACCACCGGGGCCCGGGTCCTGCCGTTCCTGGCCGGCAGCGTGATCGCCTCCGCCCCGACCGCCTTCGGCTACGCCGCGATCGGTGCGGCGGTCAGCTCCCCCGGCCACATCAACTGGTACGCGGCCGCCCCGGCCAGCCTCGGCCTGATCGCCAGCGTGGTGCTGATTTCCCAGTGGTGGCGCGCCGAGCGGCAGCGCCGCTCGGTGCTGAGCCGATGACGGGCGGGCCTGGCGAGCAGCGGCTCGCCGGCGGCTTCGTCGCCGAGGTGGTCCGGGCCGGCGACACGGTACGGCGCACGCCGCCGGCCAACCTGGAGTTCGTCGGCGCGCTGCTGCGCCACCTGGCCGAGGTGGGCGCGGACCTCGCGCCCCGTTACCTGGGAATCGACGCCCACGGGCGGCAGACACTCAGCTACGTCGCGGGTCGGGTGCCGTGGCGCGACCGGGAGGACGCGGCGTTCTTCGCCGACCGGGCGCTGGTGCGGCTGGCCGAGCTGATCCGGCGACTGCACGACGTGTGTGCGGGCACCCCGCTGGCCGGCGACGCCGAGACGGTGTGCCACCGCGACCTGTCCCCGAAGAACACGGTGTACCGGGACTACCCGGCCGGGCCCCTGCCGGTGACCTTCCTCGACTGGGACCTGGCCAGGCCGGGCCGACGGGTCGAGGACGTGGCGTTCGCCGGCTGGCACTGGGCGGCGTTGGGCGAGGGCGCCGATCCGACCGAGCTGGGCCGACGCTGCCGCGTGCTCTGCGACGCCTACGACGCGGCGTCCGCCGCACCCGCGCGTCCGGCACTGCCACGCGATGAACTGGTGGACGTGATGCTCCTCCAGATCGAGAGCACCTGGCGGAGCATCGACGCCGGCGCCGACCGCGACGAGCCGGGTATGCGCCGGCTACGCGACGCGGGCGCGGTCGAAGGGGTACGCCGCTGGCAGGACTGGCTGCTCACCCACCGCCATGCCGTGACGGCGGCGTTCACCGCCTGAGGCGGTGCCGGGCCTCGAAGGCCGGCCTGTCGCGCCGCAGAGCCAGCGTGTCGCCCGCGGCGGCGTGCGGCGCTTGGCGACGGTGGCCTGCCGCGCCCCGCCGAGACGCCGCCCTGCCGCGGCCCGCGGAGACGGGCGCCCTGCCGCGGCCCGCGGAGACAGATGCGCCGGAGAGCGTTATGACTCAGAGGTATGAATATGCCTCTGAGTCATAACGCTCGTTCCGGCGTCCGCCGCCGTCGACGTCACACCGCGTAGCGCACGCCGGTCATTCACCAGCGCGCCCCTCATCGACAGGGGCGTCAGGCGACGACCGAGACCACTCGGCCCGGGACGACGATGACCTTGCGAGGCTCCTTGCCGGCCAGGGCGGTGGACACCGCGTCCAGGGCGGCCGCGCGAACGGTCTCCTCGGACGAGTCGGCGGGCACCTCGATGCGGCCACGCACCTTGCCGTTGACCTGCACCGGATAGGTGACCGTGTCCACGACCAGCAGTGCCGGGTCAGCCGTCGGGAAGTCCGCGTACGTCAGCGACGTGTCGTGGCCCAGCCGCCGCCACAGCTCCTCGGCGACGTGCGGAGCGAACGGCGCCACCATCAGTACCAGCGGCTCGGCCACCTCGCGCGGCGTCGCCGACAGCCGGGTCAGTCCGTTGGTCAGCTCGATCAGCTTGGCGATCGCGGTGTTGAACCGGATGCCGTCCATGTCGCCACGGACGCCGTCGATCACCTTGTGCAGCAGCCGGCGGGTCGCCTCGTCGGCCGGCTCGTCGGTGACCCGCAGCGCGCCGGTCTGCTCGTCGACCACCGCCCGCCAGACCCGCTGCAGGAACCGGTACGAGCCGATCACCGCCCGGGTCTCCCACGGGCGGGACACCTCCAGCGGGCCCATCGACATCTCGTACACCCGGAAGGTGTCCGCGCCGTACGCCGCGCACATGTCGTCGGGGGTCACCACGTTCTTCAGCGACTTGCCCATCTTGCCGTACTCGCGGTTGACCACCAGGTCGCCCAGGTAGTAGGCGCCGTCGCGCTCGGCGACCTCCTCGGCCTGCACGTAGCTGCCGCGCGAGTCGGTGTACGCGTACGCCTGGATCATGCCCTGGTTGAACAGCTTGCGGAACGGCTCGATCGACGACACGTGCCCCAGGTCGAACAGCACCTTGTGCCAGAACCGCGCGTACAGCAGGTGCAGCACAGCGTGCTCGGCGCCACCGACGTACAGGTCCGTGCCGCCACAGTCGCCCTCGCCGCGCGGGCCCATCCAGTACCGCTCGTTCTCGGCGTCGACGAACCGCTCGCTGTTGGTCGGGTCCAGGTAGCGCAGCTCGTACCAGCAGGAGCCGGCCCACTGCGGCATCACGTTGGTCTCCCGGGTGTAGCGCTTCGGCCCGTCACCCAGGTCCAGCTCCACCTCGACCCAGTCGCGGCGACGCGACAGCGGGGTCTCCGGGTTCGAGTCGGCGTCGTTCGGGTCGAACGTCTTCGGCGAGAAGTCGTCCACCTCCGGCAGCTCGACCGGCAGCATCTCCTCCGGCAGGGCGATCGCCGCGCCGGTCTCGTCGTAGACGATCGGGAAGGGCTCACCCCAGTAGCGCTGCCGGGAGAACAGCCAGTCGCGCAGCCGGTAGGTCACCGCGCCGGAGCCGTGCCCGTTCGCCTCCAGCCAGGCGATGATCGCCGACTTGGCGTCGGCGACCCCCAGGCCGTCCAGATCCAGGCCGCGCTCGGGCGCCGCGCTGTTGATCGCCGGGCCGTCCCCGGTGTACGCCTTGCCGTCGAAGCCCTCCGACGGCTGCACGGTGCGCACGATGGGCAGCTCGAAGACCTCGGCGAACGCCCAGTCCCGCTCGTCCTGCGCCGGCACCGCCATGATCGCGCCGGTGCCGTAGCCGGCCAGCACGTAGTCGGCGATGAAGATCGGGATCTGCCCGCCGGTGACCGGGTTGGTGGCGTACGCCCCGATGAAGACGCCGGTCTTCTCCTTGGTGTCGGCCTGCCGCTCGACGTCCGTCTTGGCCGCCGCCGCCTTGCGGTACGCCTCCACGGCCGCACGCGGGCTCGCGTGCCCGCCGGTCCAGGCGTCCCGCGTCCCGTCCGGCCAGGCGGCCGGCACCAGCGCGTCGACCAGCTCATGCTCGGGCGCCAGCACCATGTAGGTGGCACCGAAGATGGTGTCCGGCCGGGTCGTGAACACCCGCACGGGCGCGCCGGCGGTCGGGAAGTCGATGTGCGCACCGGTGGAGCGACCGATCCAGTTGCGCTGCATGTGCTTGATCGGCTCCGGCCAGTCCAGGCCGTCCAGGTCGTCCAGCAGCCGGTCACCGTACGCGGTGATCCGCATCATCCACTGCTTCAGGTTGCGCTTGAAGACCGGGAAGTTGCCCCGCTCGGAGCGCCCGTCGGCGGTGACCTCCTCGTTCGCCAGCACGGTGCCCAGCCCCGGGCACCAGTTCACCGGGGCCTGCGAGACGTACGCCAGCCGGTGGTCGTCGACGACCTGGCGGCGCTCGGCGACGCTCAGCTCGGCCCAGGCCCGGCCGTCCGGGGTCGGCCGGTTACCGCCTTCGAACTCGGCGATCAACTCGGCGATCGGCCGGGCCCGGCCGGCGTCGCGGTCGTACCAGGAGTTGAAGATCTGCAGGAAGATCCACTGGGTCCAGCGGTAGAAGTCGGTGTCGATGGTGGCCACCGAGCGGCGCTCGTCGTGCGCCAGCCCCAGCCGGCGCAGCTGCGCCTTGTACCGCTCGATGTTCGCCACCGTGGTGGTCCGCGGATGGGTGCCGGTCTGCACCGCGTACTGCTCGGCGGGCAGGCCGAACGCGTCGAAGCCCATCGCGTGCAGCACGTTGCGGCCGGCCATCCGCTGGTAGCGGGCGTAGCAGTCGGTGCCGATGTAGCCCAGCGGGTGGCCGACGTGCAGGCCCGATCCGGAGGGGTACGGGAACATGTCCAGCACGTACAGCTTCTCCGCGCCGGCCCGGGGGTGGCCCGGGTCGGCCAGCGGGCCGGTCGGGTTCGGGGCGTGGAAGGTGCCCTCGCGCGCCCAGATGTCCTGCCAACGGATTTCGATCTCGTCGGCCAGGGCCGCGGTGTACCGGAACGGGGGAATGTCGCCCGCCGGTGCGGCTGCCTCACTCATCGTCTCTCCTCGCTTCGCTTCGCTTCGTCTCGGCGCCACCGGGCCGGGCCGGCGACGGGCACAAAAAAGCCCCTCGCACAGGAGGGGCCGCCGTGCTGTCGCGCGTTCAGCGCATCAGCACGGCCCGGTAAGAAGCAGGAAAGCTCCGGCCATGTCGGCAGTGTACCTCGCCGCCGCGCCGGACCGGCGGTGCCCGGGACGAGCCAGGTCCGATCCCCCGACTTGGCGAATATCGGTGCGTAACCGACGGACTACCTGCGGGGGTCGGCGATAACGACAAACATGGTTAGCCTGAGAGGCCAGTGAGAATTCTGCGGCAAACGAGGCTCGACGTCGCGAACCCAACGGCGGGTCCAGGTGCTCTCTATAGAGCTGCCGTGACGGCGACGAGGAGGAGGCCCGTGACACAACAGACCTGGGACGAGGTGGGCGGCTTGCTGCCGCACGACGAGTTCCGCGCCGCCAGCGAGGCCATCGTAGCCAACATCGAGCAGGTCATCGAGGGTAAGACCGCCACCGTGCGGCTGGCCCTGGCCGTCCTGCTCGCCGAGGGCCACCTCCTCATCGAAGACGTCCCCGGCGTCGGCAAGACCAAGCTGGCCAAGGCGCTCGCGCGGTCCATCGACTGCACGGTGCGGCGGATCCAGTTCACCCCCGACCTGCTGCCCAGCGATGTCACCGGCGTCAGCGTCTACAACCAGGAGACGCACGACTTCGAGTTCCGCCCCGGCGCCGTGTTCGCCAACCTGGTCGTCGGCGACGAGATCAACCGGGCCTCGCCGAAGACCCAGTCGGCGCTGCTGGAGTGCATGGAGGAGCGGCAGGTCACCGTCGACGGCGTGACGTACCAGCTGCAGACCCCGTTCATGGTCATCGCCACCCAGAACCCGATCGAGATGGAGGGCACCTACCCGCTTCCCGAGGCGCAGCGCGACCGGTTCACCGCCCGGATCGCGATGGGCTACCCGGACGCTGGCGCCGAGCTGGCGATGCTCGACGGGCACGGCGCCACGGACCCGCTGAACGAGCTGCGGCCGGTCTCCGACGCGGACATCGTCCGGCAGCTCATCGCCACCGTCCGCAAGGTGCACGTCGCGGACGCGGTCAAGCAGTACGCCATCGACCTGGTCACCGCCACCCGCGAAGCCCCCGACCTGCGTCTGGGCGCGTCCCCCCGGGCGACCCTGCAGCTGCTGCGTACCGCCCGGGCGGTCGCCGCCCTCGAGGGGCGCGACTACGTCCTTCCTGACGATCTGCAGGCCCTCGCGGTGCCGGTGCTCGCGCACCGGATCATCCCGACCGCCGACGCGCAGCTGGCCCGACGCACCACGGACGCGATCGTCTCCGAGCTGGTGCACCGACTGCCGTTGCCACACGACCGGCAGCGCTCGCCCTACGACACCCGGCCCGCCACCGGCAACGGTCGCGCGCCCTACGAGCCGCGGAGGCCGTGACGTGCGTGCCGGGCTGCGCGGGTTGACCACCCGCGGGCGCTCGTTCCTGGCCGCCGCGGTCGCGGCGGCGATCTCGGCTGGCATCCTGGGCGAGAAGGACCTGCTCCGGGTGGCCGTGCTGCTGGGCATCCTGCCACTGCTGGCCGCGGCCTACGTGGGGCGCAGCCGCTACAAGCTGGCCTGCAACCGGTCCCTGGACCCGCACCGCGTCCCGGTCGGGGCCAACTCCCGGGTGGTGCTGCGCCTGCAGAACCTCTCCCGGCTGCCGACCGGCACCCTGCTGCTGGAGGACCGGCTGCCGTACGCCCTGGGCAGTCGACCCCGGGTGGTGCTGGAGCGGCTGGGCGCGCACCAGGCCAGCTCGGTGGCGTACACCGTGCGGGCCGACGTGCGGGGCCGCTACGACGTGGGCCCGCTGGTGGTCCGGATGACCGACCCGTTCGGTCTCTGCGAGCTCAGCCGGGCATTTCCCAGCACCGACCACCTGACGGTCATCCCGCAGGTCACTCCGCTGCCGTCGGTCCGGCTCCCGGGGGAGTACGCGGGCAGCGGCGACAGCCGGGCGCGCTCGGTGGCGGTGCACGGCGAGGACGACGCGGCGACCCGGGAGTACCGGCGCGGCGACGACCTGCGCCGGGTGCACTGGAAGTCCACCGCGCGCACCGGCGAGCTGATGGTGCGCCGCGAGGAGCAGCCCTGGGAGAGCCGGGCCACGGTCGTGCTGGACACCCGCGCGTACGGTCACCGCGGCGACGGGCCGACGGCGAGCTTCGAGTGGGCCGTCTCCGCCGCCGCGAGCATCGCGGTGCACCTGCGGCAGGCCGGTTACAAGCTGCGCCTGGTCACCGGCTCGGGGGCCGACGTGGACGCCTCGGAGGCCGGCGGCGACGGGGCGCTGCTCGACCACCTCGCCGAGGTCCGGTTGGACCAGCGGGCCGAGGTGACCAGCCTGGTGCAGCGGGTCCGGCAGCGCGCCGACGGTGGGCTGATCATCGGGTTGTTCGGCGCGGTGAGCGTGGCCGAGGCCGAGCTGCTGGCCGGCCTGCGGGGCAACGGCGCCACCTGCGTCGGCTTCCTGCTGAACAGCTCCACCTGGCTCAGCCTGCCCGAGAAGGCCCGGGCCGAGGCGGAGCACGCGCACGGCGCCGCCGTGCTCGCCATGCTGCACAGCGGCTGGCGGGTGGTCGGCGTCGACCACGGCAGCCGACTGCCGGCGCTCTGGCCGCAGGCCGGCCGGGGCTCCCAGGGGTTCGCCCTGCGCGCCGCGCTGGCCGAGACGGTCGCCGGCGGCGTGCGATGAACGGAAGGTTCCCCTCATGATCGCCAGTCGGAACATCGGCCCGGTGGCGGCCGCCGCCACCCTTCTCGCCGCCGCGCCGCTGTCGGCCATCTTCGAGACCTGGACGTGGCTCATCCAGTCCGCGATCGCGGTCGCGGTGGTGGCCGGGGTCGCCGCGCTGACCCGGCTGGTCCGGGCGCCGCTGTGGGGTCAGGTCCTCGGCATGCTGGCCGGCCTGGTGCTCGCCCTGACCTGGTTGTTCCCCAGCGGCGGGGAGCTGCTCACCTTCCTGCCCACGCCGGGCACGATCGGGCACTTCGCCGACCTGTTCACCGGCTCCATGCAGGACATGCGCTCATACGGCGTGGAGGTACCGGACACCGACCCGCTGCTGTTCATCACGGTGCTCGGCGTCGGCGGGGTGGCCGTACTGGTGGATGTGCTGGCGGTTGGTCTGCGCCGGCCCGCGCTGGCCGGGCTGCCGATGCTCGCCATCTACTCGGTGCCGGTCGCCGTCTACGTCGACAGCGTCCCCCCGGTGCCGTTCGTGGTGGGCGCCGCCGGATACCTCTGGCTGCTGGTCACCGACAACGTCGACCGGGTCCGCCGGTTCGGCCGCCGGTTCACCGGCGACGGCCGCGACGTCGACGTGTGGGAGGCCTCGCCGCTGGCCGCCGCCGGCCGTCGGCTCGCGGTGGTCGGGGTGGCCATCGCCGTGGCGCTGCCGCTGGCCGTGCCGGGCATGACCGGCGGGCTGCTCGACACGCTCGGCGGCGGCACGGGCAACGGCAACGGCAGCGGCCGGGCGGGTGCGGGCGGCTCATCGGGCCGGATCGACCTGTTCGCCTCGCTCGCCGGCCAGCTCAACCAGTCCGAGGTGGCCGACCTGGTCAAGGTGACCACGTCCGAGCCGAGTCCGTTCTACCTGCGCTACGCGGTCGCGGACGAGCTGCGCCCGAACGGGTTCCAGGCGCGCAACCCGAGCGGCCGGCCGGTCAACCGGGACCTGCCGGACCCGACCGAGCGGGCCGGCCCGGGCGTCCAGCAGACCCCCTACCGGGCGACCGTCGAGGTCACCAAGAGCCTGAGCATGTCCCTGATGCCGGTGTACGCCGAGCCGGTGCGCACCGAGGACCTCAACGGCAACTGGCTCTACGACCCCAACCAGCAGGTCGTCTTCTCCAACCGGGACAACTCCCGGGGCAGGAAGTACTCCTTCGACTACATCCGCTCGACGTACACGCCTGCGGCGCTGCGGGCCGCGCAGCCGCTGCCGGCCGACCACCCGGTACGCCGGCAGCTGACCGCCACGCCCGGGCCGGTGCCCGAGGTGGAGGAGCTGGTCCAGGGCCTGGTGCAGGGCAAGCGCACCGACTACGACCGGGTGCTGGCGATCTACCAGCACTTCTCGGCGGACAACGGGTTCAGCTACCGGCTCAGCACCGAGAGCGGCAGCAGCGGCGAGGACATCGTCAACTTCCTGACCAACAAGGTCGGCTACTGCCAGCAGTACGCCGCGGCGATGGCCTGGCTGGTGCGCAGCGCCGGCATCCCGGCCCGGGTGGCGTTCGGGTTCACCAACGGCAGCAAGCGGGACGGCGACACCTACACGTTGACCAACCTCAACCTGCACGCCTGGACCGAGGTCTACTTCGACGGGGTCGGCTGGGTGCCGTTCGACGCCACGCCGTCGTACGGTGTGCCGGGCTCCACCCGGTCGGCCTGGGCACCGGACACCGATGCGCCGGAACGGGCCGACACGGCCCCCGGCACCCCGGGCACCCCGTCGGGCCCCGACGCGTCGGCCGGCCCGGCCGGTCCGGACAACGCCGACCGGGACACCGACTCGGGGCTCTCCCTCGCCGGCGAGACGCCGGCCGAGCAGCCGCCGGTGTGGCCCTGGTGGACGGCGGGCCTGCTGGCCCTGTTGGCACTGCTGGCGGTGCCGGCCCTGCGTCGGCTGGCGCTGCGCCGGCAACGGGGTGGCCGGGCGGCCGGCGCCGCGATGGCCGCCGCATCGAACGACGCCGCGACGGTGGACGGGGCACGTGTGGTGGTGGTCGGGCCGGATGCCAACCGGGCTCGCGCGGACGCGCACGCCGCCTGGGCGGAGCTGCTCGACACGCTGGTGGACTTCCAGGTCCGGGTCGACCGCACCGAGACGCCCCGGGGGACCGCGGACCGGCTGGTCCGGGAGACGTTCAGCGATGACACCGCGGCGGTCGGCGCGGCGCGGCTGCTCGGCCGGGCTGAGGAGCGGGCCCGCTACGCGCGGGATCCGCTGACCGGTGAACCGCTGGTGCCGGCACTGCGCGCGGTCCGCGGTGCGCTCGCCGCCCGGGCGGGCCGGCGGACCCGACTGCTCGCCGCCGTGCTGCCGCCGTCGGTGCTGCTGCGCTGGCGGACCGCCCTGGCGGACACCTCCGGCCGGATGGTGGCGCTGACCGGGCGGGCCCGGTACCGGCTGCTCCGCTGGAATCCGCGTCGGCTGCTGGCCGACCGGGCGGCCCGCTGAGCGACGTCCGTCCGGCTCGCGGGGCGGCGGTCCACCGGACCGTCGCCCCGGGCCACCGGTGCTCGCCGCCGTACGGTGCCTTCTGATCGACTTGATGCCGGGTGGTCGCCGGAGGCCGCACGGAACGGCCCAGATCAAGTGATCATGGACGCCAGATGACGCGCGGGACGAGGCGGGTGAGCGCTGGAGTCGGCGTGCGGCCCTGGGCCGTTGAGCGGCGGAGCGGACGGCGTTCGTCCACCATGCGACGGGCGCGCGGATACGTCAGCGGTCGCCGGGGATGTTCCCGGCGACCCGCTCGTCGCGGGTACGGCCCGCCTCAGCGGCGGGACAGGCTCAGCGGTGCCCCTCCGGGCGCTGCCGCCACCTGTCCTCCATGCGGTCCAGGATCGACGGCCGGCGACCGGATCGGCCGCCACGGGGACGGCGACGACTGGTCGTGCCACCGACCACGTGCAGGTCGGGTGACTGCGCCCGCCGGTGCGACTGCACCGCGAACGCGGCCGAGGCCAGCATGACGACAAAGCCCGCCACCGCCAGCGGTGGAGTCTTGATCACCGCGCCATAGACCAGTAGAGCCAAGCCAGCGATGATCACGCCGGCAGCGACGAGCAGGCGACGCCGCGCATGGAAGCGCGGATCGCTGGCGCGCACGGCCGAGGCGAATTTGGGGTCCTCGGCAAGCGACCGCTCGATCTGCTCGAACAGCCGCTGCTCGTGCTCCGAGAGCGGCACGGCACTCCTCCCCGGTCACGTTGGTCGGGCCCACTCGGGCCGACAGACCGTGGCAGCCAACCGGCTGCTTACCCGCAAGTCTACGAGGGGGGTCGCGCGTCGGAAAGCGGGACGACCTACGGGTGGGGTGGATTTTCGTTTCGACGGGGGTCACGGTCGCCCAGGAGACTGGCCGGACCTATGACGGACCGCCCGAATCGGGCAGCGGCGGCGTCCGCGGCAGCTTCCGCCTCACGCCAGCCACGCTCGGGCGCGCCGAGGGTGAGCTGTCGGGGCGCACCCTGTGCCGGGGCGAGCCCCTCCACCCGGACACCGACGAGCCGGATCCGCTCGCCCGGGTCCAGCGCGGTGTAGAGCGCCCAGACCGTGTCGAACATCTCGCGGGCCGTGTCGGTGGGCACGCCGAGTGTGCGGGAACGGTTGACGGTGCGGAAGTCGGCCAGCCGCACCTTGAGCGTCACGGTGCGCCCCACCTGCCCGGAGCCGCGTAACCGGACGCCGACCTTCGCGCTGAGCGCGAGCAGGGCGCGACGGATCTCCACCGGGTCGGCCACGTCGGCGTCGAAGGTCACCTCGGCGCCGATCGACTTGTCGACGTGCTCGGGGCTGACCCGGCGCGGGTCCCGCCCCCAGGCCAGCTCGTGCAGGTGCGCCGCGGACGCCGCACCCACCGCGCGGCGGAGCATGCCCAGCGGGGCGTCGGCGAGGTCGCCGACGGTGGCCAGGCCGAGCCGGCGCAGCGACTCGGCGGCGCGCTCCCCCACCCCCCAGAGCGCGTCCACCGGCAGGGGGTGCAGGAAGTCGAGCACCTGCCCGGGGGGCACGACCAGCAGGCCGTCCGGCTTGGCTCGGGTGGACCCCAGCTTGGCCACGAACTTGCTCGGCGCCACCCCGACCGAGCAGGTCAGCCCCTGCTCGTCGGCGACCCGGCGGCGGATCAGCCGGGCGATGGCGGCCGGGGAGCCGAACAGCCGACGGGCTCCGGTCACGTCGAGGAACGCCTCGTCGAGGGAGAGCGGCTCGACCAGCGGGGTGACGTCCCGGAAGATCTGCATGACGGCGCGGGAGGCGGGCGTGTAGGCGGTGAAGTCCGGTGGCAGGTAGACCGCGTGCGGGCAGCGGGCCCGGGCCTGGCTGGTCGGCATCGCGCTGCGGACGCCGTAGCGGCGGGCCTCGTAGCTGGCCGAGCTGACCACGCCGCGCGGTCCGACGCCGCCGACGACCACCGGCCGGCCCCGTAGCTCGGGCCGGCGCCGCACCTCGACGGCGGCGAAGAAGGCGTCCATGTCGACGTGCAGGATCGGGCTGCCGGAGTCGTCGGCGTCCGGCCCGAAGCGGGGATCGCCGCCCCGGGGCAACGACTGGCTGCGGCCCATCCCAGCAGGTTAACCCGGGGGTACGACATCACCAGCGGCTGCCGGGGCCGGGCCGTCCGTCGGTCAGCCGCGGACCACCAGCAGCGGCACGGTCAGCTCGGCGGCGGTGTCCGACCCGTGGTACGCCACCAGCCGGGACGCCATCGGCCGTTCGGTGCGGGTGGCCATGACCGCGTACGTGTCGTTGCAGCTCACCACCACATCGCCGATACGCCCCAGGTGCTCCTCGGGCACCGGCCCGAACCAGCCGCTGGCCACCACCTCGTCCCGGGTGCGCACCCGGGCCGCGTCGCCGAGCACCGCCGACCAGGCGGCCACCACGTCGTCGACCGCACCCGGCGCGACGTGCAGGTAGCGCACCCGGGCCTCACCGGCCACCAGCCGCACACCGTCACGCAGCCGCGGATCGGTGTCCAGGTCGAAGCGGTGCGTGGCGGGCACGTTGAGCTGGCCGTGGTCGGCGGTCACCAGCAGCGCCGCGTCCGGCGGCAGCCCGTCGACCAACCGGGCGAGCAGCGCGTCCACCTCGCTGGCGGCGATCCGCCAGGGGGCCGAGTCGATGCCGGTGAGGTGGCCGTGCCGGTCCAGGTCCGCGTGGTAGCCGGAGACCAGGGTGGGTCCGCTGCCGGCGGCCAGCGCGGCCAGGATGGTGGCGGCCACGGCGTCCGCGCCGGCGGCGCCCCGGAAGTCGCCGCCCCGGTTGGCGGCCAGGGTCAACCCGCTGCCACCGAACTCCGGCCGGCTCACCACGCTCACCGCCACCCCGGCGGCGCGGGCCCGTTCCAGCTGGGTGGGCACCGGCTGCCAGCGCAGCGGCGGCGGGTCGGCGGCCCAGTCGGTGTGGGTGAGCACCCGGTCCGTTCCGGGCACCCGCACGGTGAAGCCGAGCACCCCGTGCGCGCCCGGCGCGACGCCGGTGCCGAGGGTCACCAGGCTGGTCGGGGTGGTGGACGGGAAACCGGCGATGAGCGGCCGGCCCACCGTCGCGGCGAGCCCGGCGAGGGTCGGCGCGTACGGCACGGCGGCCGGCAGTTGATACCAGCCGAGCCCGTCGACCAGCAGGACGGCGATCCGGCGTACCCCGGTCAGCGCGGGAACCAGTCCGAGCGGGTCGGCCGACCCGGGCACGCCCAGCACGGCCAGTGCGCTGGGCAGCACGTCAGCGAGGCGACCGCCGCCGTGCGCCGGACCGAGGACGGCCAGCGGCGCCGGCGCGCCACCCGGCAGGGCGGTCATGCCGGTCGGCGGGCGAACAGGTGCAGCTGGGCGGCCAGATCCCGGTACGGGGGTTGGGCGGCCAGCGCCCGTTCCAGCTCCACCAGCGCGGCCGACTGCCCGTCGGCCACCGCGGCCGGCAGCAGGTCGGCCAGCACGCGTACCCCGTGGATCTCCTCGACCACCAGCCCGGCGGCGCCGAGCAGCGCGGCGGCGCCGGAGGCGTCGTAGCGCCGGCGCAGGGTGTCCCGTGGCCCGGCGGTGCCGGCCGGGTCGGCGGCCAGCGCGGCCGCGACGTCCAGGTGACCGTTCATCGCCCGGCCCAGCACGGCGGCGGCCCGGCCGGCCACCAGCACACTGGCCGCACCGCCCGGCCGCAGCGCGGTGGCCAGCGCGGCCACCACCGGCGTCGGGTCGTCGACCACCTCCAGCACGGCGTGGCAGAGCACCAGATCGACACCGGCCGGCTCGACCAGCCCGGCCAGCGCGTCCCCGTCGCCCTGCACCGCGGCGATCCGGTCGGCCACCCCGGCCTCGGCGGCCCGGCGGGTCAGCGCGGCCAGCGCGTCCGGGCTGGCGTCGACCACGGTGACCCGGTGCCCGGCGCGGGCCAGCGGGACGGCGAAGCCACCCGTGCCGCCGCCCACGTCCAGCACGGTGAGCTCGGCGTCGCCGCGCCGGTCCAGCTCGGCGCGGAGCACCGACCAGATCACGGCGGTACGGGGGGTCAGCGGCGGCCCGGTGAACCGGCCTCGGGTCTGCTCCACCCGGTCGAGCCTAGTCACCCGGTCCAGTCAACCCTTGCGGCCGGTGGTGGCGATGCCCTCGACGAAGTGCCGCTGGGCCAGGAAGAACAGGATGATCATCGGTACGGTGGCCAGCACGCTCCCGGCGAGCACGATCTCCCACTGCTGCTCGCCGCCGTAGCCGAACCGGTCCAGCACCACCTTGAGCCCGCGCGGCAGCGTGTAGAGCTGCTCGTTGCGCAGGTAGATCAGCGGCTTGAGCAGGTCCGTCCAGCTGGCCTTGAACTCGAAGACGAAGGCGACCAGCAGGGCCGGTCGGATCAGCGGGAAGGCCATCTTCCAGAACAGCTGCGGGTAGCTCGCCCCGTCCACCCGGGCGGCCTCGAAGTACTCCCGGGACAGGGAGAGCAGAAACTGCCGCAGCAGGAAGATGTAGAACGCCGAGCCGAACAGGTTGCCCGCCCAGAGCGGCACCTGGGTGTCGGTCAACCCCAGGTCCGACCAGATCAGGTACGTCGGGATCATGGTGACCGCGAACGGCAGCATCATGGTCGCCAGGACCAGCCCGAAGAGCAGGTTGCGGCCGGGGAAGCGGAAGTAGGCGAAGCCGAAGGCCACCCAGGCGCTGGAGAGGGTCACCGCCGCGGCGGCGGCGACGCCGACCACCACGCTGTTTCCGAACCAGGTCAGCAGCGGCACGGCCTGCCAGGCCTCGGCGTAGTTCTCCGGAGTGAACGGCACCGGCAGGAAGCCGGGGGCGAAGACGTACTCCCGGGGGCGCAGCGAGGCGCTGATCAGCCAGACGAACGGCAGCATGAAGATCACCGCGGCGCCCACCAGCGCCGCCACGAAGAGCACCCGCTGCCAGAGTGGCGGGCGGCCCTCACCGGCCGCCGACCGGGGCACCGCCGGCCGGGCCGGCGAGATGCCGGGCACCGGCGGAGCAGTGCCCCGCTCGACGGCGGTGGTCACGACTCGGCCCCAGCCGCCGGGTCGTCCTCGGCCCGGGACCGCCGAGCGTTGGCGACCGGGCCGTCGGTGAGCTGGTACTCGCGCGGCTCGAGGTGCTGCTCGGGCACCCATCCAGCGGTCAGCCGGGTGCGTCGCGCGTTGGCCACGCCGTTGTGACCGTTCATCCCCGTCACTTGTCTTCTCCCTCGTAGTACACGAACCGGTTGCTGAGTTTCACCTGTATCAGGGTGATGATCAAGATGATCACGAAGAGGAGCCAGGCCATCGCCGAGGCGAAGCCCATGTGCAGGAACTGGAAAGCCTCCTGGAACAGGTGGATGACGTAGAAGGTGGCCGCGTCGCTGTTGAACGTGTTCTGGGTCTCGCGGTTGCCGAAGTACATGGTGTAGACCTCGGTGAACATCTGCAGCGACGCGATCGTGTTGACGATCAGCGTGAAGAACAGCGCGCCCGAGATCATCGGCAGGGTGACCGACCGGAACCGGGCCCAGGCGCCGGCGCCGTCGATGGCGGCCGCCTCGTACAGGTCACGGGGCACGTTCTGCAACGCGGCCAGGTAGATGATCACCGTGGAGCCGAGGCTCCACAGGCTCATCAGGATGATGCCGGGCATCACCCAGCCCGGGTCCGTGGTCCAGCTCGGACCGTCGATCCCGACCAGGCCGAGCGCCCGGTTGATCAGGCCGTCCTGAGTGTTGAGCAACAGCAGGAACAGGATGCCGACCGCCACCGCCGGGGTCATCACCGGCAGGTAGAAGACGGTACGGAAGAAGCCCTGCAACCGGCCGACCCGCTTGAGCAGCAGCGCCAGGCCGAGCGAGATCAGCATCACCAGCGGTACGTGCAGCGCCGCGTAGTAGACGGTGTTGCCCAGGCTGCGGGCCACCGCCGGGTCACTCATCAGCTCCCGGTAGTTGTCCAGCCCGGTGTACTCCGGCGGGTTGATCACGTCGTACTCGGTGAAGCTCAACCAGAGGCTGGCGATCATCGGGCCGGCGTAGAAGACCAGGAACCCGACGATCCACGGCGCCAGGAAGAGGTACGCCCAGCGCGCCTCCCGCCGGGCCAGCGGCGTACGACGGCGCCGGCCCGGAGCGGGAGCGGTGACGGTGGCCATCGCGCGGGCTACTTCGCGGCCTTGTCCAGCGCGGCGGTGGCCTCCTGCTGGGCCCGCTGCAACGCCTGCGCGGGCTGCGCCTGGCCGGCGAGCACCCGGTTGACCGCGTCGTAGTACGCCTTGTCGAACTCCGCGCCCGCCGGAGAGGCGGGCATCGCGAAAGCGGCGTCCTGCACCGAACGGATGGTGGCCACCGCGTCGTCGAAGCGCTTGTTACCGGTCGGCTGGTACAGCTCGTCGAAGATCCTCTTGTCGGCCTCGGCGTTGGCGGTGTAGACGCCGGTGAACGGCTGGCCGGCGGACTTGCGGGCGTCCGCCCGGGCCTTCGCGGCGGCCATCCAGGTGTCGGTGGCGGTCATCTGCTTGACGAACGCGCACGCGGCGTCCGGGTTCCTCGCGCCCTTGGTGATCACCCAGGCCTGCCCGGCGGACTGGGTCAGCGGCTTGCCCTGCCGGTCCACGAACGGCTTGACCACCAGCTCGGCGTCCGGGCTGTTCTTGGCGGCCTGGTTGAGGAACCACTCCTCCATCGGCCAGGCCACGATCTGGCTCTTGGACAGCGGGTTCTGCGCGCCGAAGAAGTCGAAGGTGTCCCGGAAGGACTTGAACCTGCCCCAACCACCCTGCTGCTGGATCAGGTTCACCCCGGTGGTCAGCGCCTCGATCACCTTGGGGTCGTCCAGCTTGGCGGTGCGGCCGTCGGCGGAGAGCATGTCGACACCGTTGGCCTTGGCCCACATCGGCAGGAACTCGGGAATCTTCGGGTCGATGCCGATCCGGGAGAGCCGGCCGCCGGACACCGTGGCCAGCTTGGCGTTGAGCCCGGGCAGCGCCGCCCAGTCGGCCAGGTTGACCTGGTCGGCGGTCATCCCGGCCTTCTTCAGCAGCCCCTCGTTGAGGTAGACCACCCGGACGGTGGAGAACTCCGGGATGCCGTAGACGGTGCCGTCCAGGGTGACCTGGGCGCGGGCCGCCGGCCGGTACTGCTCCAGGTTGATGCCCTGCTTCTTGACACAGTCGGTGAGCGGCTGGATCGAGCCGCGCTTGGCGTACGTGCCGATCAGCTTGCGGTCCATGTAGACCAGGTCCGGTGGGTTGCCCGAGGCGACCGCGGAGAGGAACTGCTGCTCGTCGAAGCTGCCCTCGGTGACCTTCAGGTCGACGTCCGGGTGGTCCCGCTTGAAGGCGTCGACGCGGGTGCTGGCGATCTCGTCGGAGAACCCGAAGCCCATGGTGCTGAGCGCGCCCTTGGTGGCGGTGCCGCCGCCCGCGTCGCTGCCGCCGCCGACTCCCCCGCACCCGCTGAGCGCCAGGGTGAGCACCCCGGCGAACGCCGTCACCCGCACTGTCCGTGACATGAGACCCTCCCGATTCGCGCGGGCCACCCTGCCCGCGCGACCTGCACTTCTCCTCTTCTCCGGATTTCCAAACATGGGAGGCCGATGCTTGCCGGTCACCGGAAGTCACGGGACGCGGGACTGACCGGCGGTTCGATCGCGTCCAGCCGGTCGGCCACGAGGTTGGTCACCCCCTCGTGCCGTTCCAGCCGCCCCCGGACCACCAGCGCGGCGCTGGTCCGGGCCACCCGCCGGTAGCGCTGCCACAGCCCCGGCGAGCAGGTGACGTTGAGCATCCCGGTCTCGTCCTCCAGATTGAGGAAGGTGACCCCACCCGCGGTCGCCGGGCGCTGCCGGTGGGTGACGATGCCGCCGACCCGGATCCGCTGCCCGGGCTCCACCCGGCCGAGCCGGGCGACCGGCACCGCGCCGAGCACGTCGAGCTGGCCCCGGATGAACCGGGCCGGATGGCTCTCCGGCGACAGCCCGGTGGCCCACACGTCGGCGACCAGCCGGTCCACCGCCTCCATCCCGGGCAGCGTGGGTGCCGCCGCGCCGGTCACCGTGCCGGGCAGCCGACCCGGCCGGTCCTGGGCCGCCGCGCCAGCGGCCCAGAGCGCCTCCCGCCGGGTCAGCCCGAAACAGGCGAAGGCGTCCGCGGTGGCCAGCGCCTCCAACTGCGCGGCGGTGAGACCGACCCGCCGGGCCAGGTCCGGCATGTCCCGGTACGGCCCACCGGTCGCCCGTTCGGCCTCGATCCGCTCGGCCACCTCGGCGCCGAGGGTCCGTACGCCGGACAGCCCGAGCCGGACCGCCGGGCCGCCCAACCCCCAGGCGTGCGGCGGCTCCCCCGGACCGCTGCCCCACCGGGTGTCCGGGGTGGACTCCAGCACCGCCTTCGCCCCGCTGGCGTTGATGTCCGGGCGGCGTACCTCCACCCCGTGCCGGCGGGCGTCGTCCACCAGGGTCTGTGGGGAGTAGAAGCCCATCGGCTGGGCGTTCAGCAGCGCGGCCAGGAACGGCGCCGGGTGGTAGCGCTTGAGCCAGGAGCTGGCGTAGACCAGGTAGGCGAAGCTCATCGCGTGGCTCTCCGGAAAGCCGTAGCTGGCGAACGCGGTGAGCTTGCGGTAGACGTCCTCGGCCAGCTCGCCGGTGATGCCCCGCTCGGCCATCCCGGCGTAGAGCCGGTCGGCGATGCGGGTCATCCGCTCGACCGAGCGTTTGGCGCCCATCGCCCGGCGCAGTTGGTCGGCCTCGGCCGCGTCGAAGCCGGCCAGGTCGATGGCGAGCTGCATCAGCTGCTCCTGGAACAGGGGCACGCCCAGGGTCTTCTCCAGCGCGTTGCGCATCAGTGGGTGCGCGAAGGTCACCGGCTCCAGGCCGTTCTTGCGCCGGATGAACGGGTGCACCGAGCCGCCCTGGATCGGGCCGGGCCGGATCAGCGCCACCTCGACCACCAGGTCGTAGAACTCGCGGGGCTTGAGCCGGGGGAGGGTGGCCATCTGGGCGCGGCTCTCCACCTGGAACACCCCGACCGAGTCCGCCCGGCAGAGCATGTCGTAGACCTCCGGGTCATCCAGCGTCATGTCGCCGAGGTCGAGCCGGGACCCGATCATGTCGTAGCCGTAGTGCAGCGCGGAGAGCATGCCGAGGCCGAGCAGGTCGAACTTGACCAGACCGACCGCGGCGCAGTCGTCCTTGTCCCACTGGAGCACGCTGCGCCCGGGCATCCGCCCCCACTCCACCGGACAGACCTCGATCACCGGCCGGTCGCAGATCACCATGCCACCGGAGTGGATGCCCAGGTGCCGGGGGAACGTCTGCAACTCGTTGGCGTACTCCACCACCTGCTCGGGGATGTCCTCGACGTCGACCGTGGCGACCGAGCCCCACCGGTCGATCTGCTTGCTCCAGGCGTCCTGCTGGCCGGGTGAGAAGCCGAACGCCTTGGCCACGTCCCGCACCGCCGACCGGGGCCGGTAGGAGATGACGTTGGCGACCTGGGCGGCGTGCTCCCGGCCGTAGCGGGTGTAGACGTGCTGGATCACCTCCTCCCGGCGGTCCGACTCGATGTCCACGTCGATGTCCGGTGGGCCGTCCCGCTCCGGGGCGAGGAAGCGCTCGAAGAGCAGGCGGTGCCGGACGGCGTCCACGTTGGTGATCCGCAACGCGTAGCAGACCGCCGAGTTGGCCGCCGAGCCCCGACCCTGGCAGTAGATGTCCTGCTCACGGCAGAACGCGACGATGTCGTAGACCACCAGGAAGTAGCCGGGGAAGCCCAGCTCCTCGATCATGTTCAGCTCGTGGTCGAGCTGCGCGTACGCCGTCGGGTGCGCCTGCGGGGGGCCGTAACGCTCCCGTGCCCCGTCGGCGGTCAGTTTCCGCAGCCAGCTCATCTCGGTGTGCCCCGGCGGCACCGGGTACGCCGGCAGCTGCGGCGCGACCAGTTGGAGGTCGAAGGCCAGCTCGGCGCCGAACTCGGCGGCCCGGGCCACCGCGCCCGGATACGCGGCGAACCGGGCCGCCATCTCCGCGCCGCTGCGCAGGTGGGCGGTGGCCGCCGCGGGCAGCCAGCCGTCGATCTCGTCCAGGCTGCGCCGGGCCCGGACGGCGGCGACCGTGGTGGCCAGCCGTCGCCGGCCCGGGCTGGCGTAGTGCACGTTGTTGCTGGCCACCGTCGGCAGCCCGGCCGCGGCGGCCAGGTCGGCGAGCGCGTCGTTGCGGTCGGCGTCGACGGGGTGGCCGTGGTCGGTCAGCTCCACCGCCACCGTCTCCGCGCCGAAGAGCGCGGTCAGCCGGTCCAGCTCGCGGGCCGCCGCGTCCACCCCCTCGGTGAGCAGCGCCGCCGGCACGTGCCCCTTGCGGCAGCCGGTCAGCACCAGCACGTGGTCGCGCAGCTCGGCGGCGACCTCCTCCAGCTCCCCGTAGACCGGGCGGCCTTTCTCCCCGCCGCGCAGCTGGGCGCGGGCGATGGTGGTGGCCAGCCGGGCGTACCCCTCGTGACCGTGCGCGAGCACCAGCAGGTGCGCGCCGTGCGGGTCGGGCTCGCCGTTCTGCGGACCGGGCAGCCCGAGGGAGAGCTCCGCGCCGAAGATGGTCGGCAGGGCCAGCGCGCGGGCCGCCTCGGCGAAGCGGACCACCCCGTAGAAGCCGTCGTGGTCGGTGACGGCGAGTGCGGTGAGCCCCAGCCGGGCCGCCTCCTCGGCCAACTCCTCCGGATGACTGGCGCCGTCGAGGAAGCTGAAGTTGGTGTGTGCGTGCAGCTCCGCGTAGGGCACCACGCCGTCGGGGCGGGCCAGCTCCGGCGGCTGGTACTGCTCGCGCCGGCGGCTCCAGGCCGGGGAGTCCCCGCCGTCGGCGTCCACGGCGAGCGGATCCACCACGTGCAGGTGCCGCTCACCCCGGCTCCCCCGCTTGTCGTCGGCCCGCCCGGAGAGCACCCGCTCCAGATCCGACCAGGGCATCTTCGGGTTGTGGAAGCTCATCCGGCCGCCCCCACGGGTGGCCGGATCCCGACGGCCGGCTCCGCCGGCGAGAGGGTCGGTGAGCGATATACCTGAGAGTCATAAATATGCCTGACAGTCATATCGCTCGCCGGGGCATCCGCCTCCGGCAGGGAGCGGACACGGACCAGCTCAGTCATAGATCGCCTCCACCAGCCACTGCCCGGCCTCGACGGCGAGCAGCAGGGCGGTGCCGTCGGCGAGGCCGATCTGGAACCGGGCCCGGCGGTGGGCCTCCGCCGGCACCCACCAGCGCTCGTCCACCGGCCACGGCCCGGCCCAGCCGACAATCTCCGCCGGCCGGCCGGTGCCGACCAGCAGCCGTGCGGGTGGGGCGCTCACCGCCAACCGAGCGCTGACCACCACCGGCTCGCCGGCAGCGTCCTGCACGGTCGCCACGAGCGGGCTGGCCAGCACCATCGCCGGCGCGGGCGGGGGAAGCCGGCCGGGCCAGGGCGGGGCACCGGCGCGGGCAGGGAGGCGTTCGTCGCCCCACGGCACCAGTCGCACCTGGTCAGCCGGGGAACGCCCGCCGCCGAGCACCGCGGTGACCACCGATTCCGGGCCGAGGATGCCCTGCACCCGGCTCAACGCCCGGTGCGCCCGCTCCCGCTCCTCGCCGGCCTCCCCCCAGAGGCCGGACTGCAGGCCGGCCTGGGCGATCACCCCGTCCGGGACCAGCCGCAGCCGGATGATGCCGGCCGTCGGCCGGGCCGGTCGGGCACCGGCCCGGCCGTTGCTGCCGGAGAGCCAACCATCGAGCTGCCAGCGCACCCGGTCGGCGATGGCCGCGGCGGTGAGCAGGCCGTCGTGCCGCCACACGCGGTGCAGCTCCTGCCCGTGCGCGGTGACCGCCTCGATGCCGAGCCGGGTGCAGGCCAGCCCGTGCCCGGCCAGCCGGTCGTGCAGCTGCTCGGCCAGCGCGCGGGCGGCGAACGCCGCCGCGTCGACCCGGTCGATCGGCTCGTCGTGCTCGGCGGTCACCGTCAGGTCGGACGGCGGCTGCCGGACGGCGAGCGGGCGATGGTCCCGCCCGGCGGCCAGCCGGTGGGCCAGCGCGCCGTCGAACCCGAACCGGGCCAGCACGTCGCCGGCCGGCAACGCGGCGAAGTCGCCGAGGGTCCGCACCCCCAGCCGGCGCAACAGGTCGGCCAGCGCCGACCGGCCGAGCGCCTCGACCGGCAGCCCGGCCAGGAACTCCGGTGTCCCGCCCGGCGCCACCACCCGGCCGGCGCGGGCGGCCAGCCCCGCGGCGAAGACCCCGTCGGCGATGCCGACCTGGCTCTCCACCAGACACGACTGGGCGATGTGCTCGATGATCCGCTCGGCGGCCGCCTCCTCGCCGCCGAGGTAACGGCTCGGGCCCCGGGCGGCCACCGCGCAGGCTCCCGGGCGGACCACCTCGACGCCGGCGACCAGCTCCTCCACCGCGGCGACCACCGGCTCGAACGCCCGGGCGTCCCGGCCGGGGTCGTGCTCCACGACGGTGAGCTGCGGGCAGCGGCCCTGCGCCTCCCGCTTGCGCAGCCCTCGACGCACCCCCTCGGCGCGGGCCCGCTCGGAGCAGGCGACCACCCGGTTGGCGTGCAGCACGGCGACCGGGCCGGTGGCCGGCACCCCGTCGACGATCTCGGCGGCGAGCACCGGCCAGTCCGGGCACCACAGCAGCAGGGTCCGTACCGGCGAGCCGGTCACGCTGGTCACGCCGGGCTGACCAGAGTGAGCGACACGGCCGGTCGGGCCACGGTCGACGGCACCGTACGAGGGATCACCCGGGTGAGCTCGTCACCGGGGAGCCAGACCTTGATCTCCTTGGGTCGGGCGGCCGCCCCACGCCCCCGCGCCGAAACGGTGATCTCCCGGCGGCGCAGCCGGCCCCGGCCCGACCCGAGTCCTTCCCAGACCCCACGGACCACCTGCAGCGTCACGTCCGCGCCGTCCCACCGGCCGTACGGGACGAGCACGCTGCCGCGCTGCCGGGCCCGGGCGGCCAGCCGGGTGGCGACCGAGGCGGAGACCGCGGCCGGCACGGCGGTGACCACGACGTCCACCCCGTCGATCAGTGCGGCGACCACGGTGGCCCACTCGGGGCCGGGATCCGGCACCAGGGCCAGCCGGTCCAGGGCGATGCCCAACTCGGCGGCCGCGCCCGCGCCGAACGTCGGCACCCCGACCACGGCGCACCACGAGCCGGCCCGGGACGCCTCAGCGAGCAGGGCCAGCACCAGCGAGGTGCCGCCGCTGCGCCGGGGTTGGCCGACGGCGACCGCGATGGTGCTGCCCCGGCGCAGGCCCCGGTTGGGCAGCAGGCCGGTCAGCTCGGGTGCCACCGGCAGCACCCGGTGGCCGCCGACCTGGTCGGGTGCGCTCGCCGGGCGTACCAGATCGGCCAGTGCGGCGGAACCGACCACCATGCGGCCCACCATTGGACCAACCCCCCGTCGTTGCTGTGGATCAGATCAGGACCGGCACGCCGTGACGCCGGCCGCCCGACTCCCCCCGTCGGGCGGCCGGTGTCACGGCGGGATCATGCGGCGAGACCGTCCAGGGCCGGTTGATGAGCCACGCCGAGCGCGGTCTCCACCACCGTGACGAACTGTTCGGCCGCGCGGAGCAGGTCGTCTGCCTCCCGGGCGCTGACCACCCGGGGGATGCCGGCCTCGGCGGCGGCCCGCTTGCCGGCGCCGGCGGCGAAGAACCGGGCCCACTCGTCGAGCTCGGGGGCGACGGCGCAGAGCAGGACCCAGACGCTGGTGATCCGGTTGCGCCGGCTCGGCGCGGGTCGGGCACGGGCGGCGAGCAGTGCGGCCGCCGCGCGCAGAGCCGCCAGGTGGGCAGCCGCGTAGCGCAGGCCGTCGGGTCGGGTCTGGCCGGCTTCGACCAGCCCGCGCCGGGCCAACATGAGGAGCTGGGCGGGGGTGCGGTGCGGCAGCACGTGCGCCGGCACCGCCGGTGCCTGAGCCGGGTTGGTCGGCATGGACTGTCTCCTCCACTGGCCGGGGCGTCGCCTCGGCGCACCGGTGCCGCCGATGGGATGCCGAGGTCGGGTGGTGCGGAGGAAGACGCACCGGGTGTGGCCGGCCGGGTGTGGATGCTTCCCCACACCACACCCGGCCGGCGTACCGGCGGGTTCGTCGCCCGCCGCCCGGGGGTCGTGGGCGGCGGGCGACGCTCCTGCCTGTCGGGACCGGGCTCGCGACTGCCCGGAAACCCAGGTGCGGCCCGCGGAGCCGCACCGGCCAGAGCTGGCGCCGCGAAACGCCGCGCTCCGGCTGGTTGGAACGGGCGTTCGAGGCAATCGAACACTCGTTCTAACTGCTGCTGACAGTACACCTCCCCTCCGACGAAAATGCAACGTGTGACGCGCCGCCCGGTGCACCGGAGTGAACCCGGCACCGTGGACCGGGAAGAATGGCGACATGCAGCCACACCCGAACGTACGGGCGGTGCAGGACGCGCTGGACGGCTCCGGCGCGCTCGACGGCGCCGGCCAGCCCAGCACGGTCCGCCTGCTGCCCGACGCGGTGCACACCGCCGCGGCGGCCGCCGAGGCGCTCGGCGTCCAGGTCGGTCAGATCGCCAACTCGCTCATCTTCGACGCGGACGACACGCCGCTGCTCGTGCTCACCTCCGGCGCGCACCGGGTGGACACCGCCGGCCTGGCCGCGTCGATCGGGGTCACTCGACTGCGCCGGGCCACCCCGGAGTTCGTCCGGACGCACACCGGGCAGCCGATCGGTGGGGTCGCCCCGCTCGGGCACCCCCGACCGCTGCGCACCCTGGTGGACACCGCGCTGGCGGCGTACCCGGAGATCTGGGCCGCGGGTGGCGTACCGCAGGCCGTCTTTCCGACCACCTACGCCGAGCTGCTGCGGGTCACCGCCGGCACCCCGGCCGAGGTGGCGTGAGCGAGCGGAGCGAGCGAACCAGCAGGCACAGCAGCGCCGTTCCGGATCTGGTCACCCTGCACGTGTGGCGGACCTCCCGTGGCGCGCTGCCCCGGGCGCTGACCCGGATGGCGGTGGACCCGGGCCGGTTGCGCGCCCTGCCGGGCGTGCGGTTCGGCAAGCTGCTGGGCACCGGGACGGGCACCGGCTTCGGGCCGGGTGACGCCGACCTGACCCGGTGGGCGGCGCTGACCGTCTGGGACTCGCCCGCCGCGGCGGCCGGCTTCGACGACTCGCCGGTCGGCCGCGCCTGGGCTCGGATCGCCCGCGCCCACGCCCGGGTCGACCTGCGGCCACTGAGCAGCCGGGGCGAGTGGTCCGGTCAGCGGCCCTTCGGCGAGCCGCCGGGTGGCCGGGTCACCGGCCCGGTGCTGGCACTGACCCGGGCCCGGCTGCGGGCCCGCCGGGCGGCCACCTTCTGGCGGGCGATCCCCCCGGTCGCCGCCGCCCTGCGCGACGCGCCGGGGCTGCTGGCCCGGTTCGGTGTCGGTGAGGCGCCGCTGGGTTGGCAGGGCACGGTGAGCGTGTGGCGTGATCCGGCGGACCTGGTGGCGTTCGCGTACCGTCACCCGGAGCACCGGGCGGCGATCATGCGAACCCCCACCGCGGGCTGGTACGCCGAGGAGCTGTTCGCACGGTTCGAGGTGCGCGACGTGGTCGGCGACCGGACGGTGCTCGGGTGGGTCGCCGACGGCGACCCGGGAACGGCGAAGGGTGGACGGGCATGAGGTTGGTGCGCTGGACGCCGGACGATCTCGTCCGGCGGCTGGACGACGTGGTGACCGTCTACGGCGAGGCGATGGGATACCGCACCGATCTGCTGGAGGCCCGGCGCGGCTACATCGCCACCCACGTCCGCCGGCCCGGGTTCCGAGCCGTGGCCAGCCTGACCAGCGAGGGTCACCTCGCCGGCTTCGGCTACGGCTACCTGGGCGGCCCCGGGCAGTGGTGGCACGACCAGGTGCACCGGGCCCTGGACGCCCCGACCCGGCAGCGCTGGCTCACCCACTGCTTCGAGGTGGTCGAGCTGCACGTACGGCCGCCGGCGCAGGGGCACGGCCTGGGCGCCGGCCAGCTGCGTGCCCTGCTCACCATGGCCGAGGGCGACACCACGCTGCTGTCCACCCCGGAGGCCGACGAGCAGACCTCGCGGGCCTGGCGGCTGTACCGGAGGTTCGGCTTCGTCGACGTCCTGCGCGACTTCCACTTCCCCGGCGACGAGCGGCCGTTCGGCGTGCTCGGCCGGGATCTGCCTCTCGAGCGCCCGGCGTCATGACCCGGCGGGGGATCTCCTGGACGCTGCTCGCCGTCCTGGTGCTCGCCCAGATCTGCTACCCGCTGACCACCGGCGCCACCCGGGCCGGGCTCACCGTGGCCACCGTCGTGCTCGGCTGGCTTCTCTCGGTCGGCCACGCGCTGCTCAGCCGGGGACCCCGGGCCGCGGTGGCGCTGGTCGCCGTGGCCACTGGCGGAGGGTTCGCGATCGAGGCGATCGGGGTGGCCACAGGTGTGCCGTTCGGCAGCTACGACTACTCCGGAGAGCTCGGCCCCAAGCTGGCCGGGGTGCCGCTGATCATCCCCCTGGCCTGGACCTGGATGGCCTGGCCGGCGTGGCTGGCGGCGGTCCGGCTGACCGGCGGCACCGGGTCGCCGACCATCCGGCGGGTGCACCGCATCACGCTGGCCGCGCTGGGGCTGGCCGCCTGGGACCTCTTCCTCGATCCGCAGATGGTGGCCGAGGGGTACTGGGTCTGGCGGGACGCCACCCCGGCGCTGCCCGGCCTGCCCGGCATCCCGGTCAGCAACTACCTGGGCTGGCTGCTCTTCGCGGTGCTGCTGATGAGCGCGCTGCGCCCGCTGGCAGGCCCGGACGCCGAACGCACCGACCACCGGGATCACCCGATGATCGCGCTCTACCTGTGGACGTACTTCTCCAGCATCCTGGCCCACGCGGTCTTCCTCGACCTGCCCGCCTCGGCGCTCTGGGGCGCGGCCGGCATGTCGGTGACCGCCGTGCCGCTGGCGGTGATCCTGCTGCGCGCCCGCCGGGCCTCCGACGCCCACCGGGAGAGCCACCAGCCGCACCGCCCCGGTGTCGACGCGACCCGATGACCGTCCTGTTCGCCCTGCTGCTCGTCGTCGCCGCGCTGACCGGGCACACCTGGGTCAACGCCTCGCGCTGGCTGCGCCGGCCCACCGACCGACCGGACGAGGCCGGCGAGCCGGTCGCCGTGCTGCTGCCGCTGCGGGACGAGGCCGCCCGGGTCGCGCCCTGCCTGCGCGCTCTGCTCGCCCAGCGCGGTGTGCCCGGGCTACGCGTCGTGGTCCTCGACGACGGGTCCACCGACGGCACCGCCGACGTGGTCCGCGCGGTGGCCGGCGACGACCCCCGGGTCACCCTGCTCACCGGGGTCGCCCCGCCGCCGGGCTGGCTGGGCAAGCCGCACGCCTGCTGGCAGCTGGCCACCCGGGCCGACCCGGCGGCGACCGCGCTGGTCTTCGTCGACGCCGACGTGGTGCTCGCCCCGCACGCCGTGGCGGCGGCCGTCACCGAGCTGCGCGCCGCCCGCGCGACGCTGCTGTCGCCGTACCCCCGGATCGTGGTGGCGACGGCGGCCGACCGGCTGGTGCAGCCGCTGTTGCAGTGGCTCTGGCTGACCTTCCTGCCGCTGCGCGCGATGGAGCGCTCGCGGCGGCCGTCGCTGGCCGCGGCGGGCGGGCAGTTCCTGGTGCTGGACCGGGCCGGCTACACCGCCGCCGGTGGACACGCCGCGGTCGCCGACAAGATCCTGGAGGACGTCGAGCTGGCCCGGGCGGTCAAGCGGGCCGGTGGGCGGATCGTCCTCGCCGACGGCTCCCGGCTGGCCACGTGTCGGATGTACGACGACTGGCCGCAGCTGCGTGACGGGTACTCGAAGTCGCTGTGGGCGTCGTTCGGGCACCCGGGCGCGGCGGCCGCCGTGGTGGCGTTGCTGCTGCTGCTCTACACCGCCCCGCCGCTGGTCGCGGTGGCGGCCCTGGCGGCCGGCGCGCCGGGGGTGGCCGCCGCGGGCCTGGCCGGCTACCTGCTCGGGGTGGCCGGGCGGGTGCTCACCGCCCGGGCGACCGGCGGCCGGTGGTGGCCCGACGCGCTCGCACACCCCGTGTCGGTCGTGGTCCTCGGTTGGCTGACCCTGCGGTCGTACCATCTGCGAAAGCAGCGTCGCCTGACCTGGCGGGGCCGCCCGGTCAGCTAGGAGGCGCGGCATGGCGCGGATCGTGGTCGTCGGCGCCGGGGTGGGTGGCCTGGCCACCGCCGCCCGGCTGGCCGCCACCGGGCACCAGGTGACCGTCTTCGAGCGGGCCGACACGGTCGGCGGCAAGCTCGGCCGGTACGTGCACGACACCCCGGCCGGGTCGTTCCACTTCGACACCGGCCCGAGCCTGCTCACCCTGCCCGAGGTCTTCCACGACCTGTTCGAGGCGACCGGGGCGAAGCTCGACGAGTACCTGGACCTGGCCCCGCTGGACCCGATCGTCCGGCACGTCTTCCCCACCGGTGGCCCGGCACTGGCCTCCTGCGCCGACCCGGTGGAGTTCGCGGCGCGGATCGGGGCCGCCTTCGGTGACCGGGCGGCGGCCGACTGGCAACGGCTGTGGCGCCGGGCGGCGCGGGTGTGGCACGCCTCCTCGCGGGACATCCTGCGCCGTACCGTCGATTCCCCCCGCGACCTCGCGTCGCTGGCCTGGCGCGTCGGCGACCTGGCCGCCATCGCCCCGGGCCGCACCCTGCGCGGGCTGGGCCGCCGGCACCTGTCCGACCCTCGGCTGCGGATGCTGCTGGACCGGTACGCCACCTACACCGGCGCCGACCCCCGCCGGGCGCCGGCGGCCATGGTGGCGGTCCCCTACGCCGAGCTGACCTTCGGCGGCTGGTACCTGCGCGGCGGGTTGGGCACGCTCGCCGACGCGCTGCTGACGCGCTGCCTGGACCTCGGCGTGGTCGTGCGGACCGGCGCCACGGTGACCCGGATCGACGCCGCCGGCGGCCGGGTGCACGGGGTACGCCTCGCCGGCGTCACCGCGCCGGTGCCCGCCGATGTGGTGGTGGCCAACGTGGACGCACTCACCGTCTACCGCGACCTGCTGCCGCACGCACGCCGGCTGGCCGGGCTGGCCGACCGCAGCCTGGCGGGCTTCGTGCTGCTGCTCGGCGTCTCCGGCAGCACCGGGCTGGCGCACCACAACGTCTTCTTTCCGCGCGACTACGACGCGGAGTTCGACGCGGTCTTCGGCGACCCGGGGCGCGGCGTACGGGCGCGGCCGGCAGCCGACCCGACGGTGTTCGTCACCGTGGCCGACGACCCGATGGCCCGCCCGGCCGGGCACGAGGCGTGGTTCGTGCTGGTCAACGCCGCACGGCAGGGCACCGCCGCGGGCGCGGTCGACTGGCGACGCCCGGGGCTGGCCGACGCGTACGCCGACCGGATCCTGGCGGTGCTGGCGGAGCGTGGCGTGGACGTACGCGACCGGCTGCTGTTTCGCGAGGTCCGTACCCCGGCCGACCTGGACGCGGCGACCGGCGCGCCGGGTGGCTCGATCTACGGCACCGCCGGAGGGCTGCTCCGCCCGGCCAACCGGGGCCCGGCGCACGGGCTGTGGCTGGTGGGCGGCTCCAGCCACCCCGGCGGTGGGCTGCCGATGGTGACCCTCTCCGCGCAGATCGTCGCCGACGAGATCGGCCCCGCCTGGTAGCCGCAAGGAAGGGCACCTTGTTAACGCCTGCGGTATAGGAAGGGGCCCTTCCTGACATCGCGGCACGGAGGTCAGCCGGCGTCGAGCAGCGCGCGGCGGACGGTGGAGAGCAGCTGCCCCAGACCGAAGCCGGCCAGCAGCACCCACACCGCGGTCGCCATGGTGATGGTGCCGGCGGCGAGATCCGGCTCGATCAGCCCGGCCAGCCCGGCGACCAGCAACCCGACCAGCGCCACCGAGACCCGGGTGGGGCGTTCGCCCACGGTCACCGCGCCGATCTCACGCATGCCGGCGGAGACCGCTCGGGCCCGGGTGTACTCGTGCAGCCAGGACAGCGCGCCGCCCGCGACCACCAGCGCGCCCGGCGCGCCGACCAGCCAGAACGCCAGCAGCCAGGCCACCTCACCGAGCCGGTCGGCGACCGAGTCGTAGACGTAGCCGAGCCGGGTGGTGCGGCCGGTGGCCACCGCCACGGCCCCGTCCACGCTGTCCGCCACCGAGGCGAGCAGCACGAACAGCGCGCCGAGAAAGGGCCCGTCCGCCGGCCGGGTCACCAGCAGCGGTACGCAGAAGCAGAGCAGCACCCCGGCCACGGTGACCGCCGTGGGACTGACCCGCAGCCGGCCCAGCACGTACCCGACGTGGTACGCGAACCGCAGCCAGGCGCGCACCACCGGCGCGGCCGTCCGGGGGTCGAACCCGCCGTGCAACCGTGCCCACGCCGTGGCGTACTGGTCCCAGTTCAGCTGTGTGCCCACCACGGATCAACCGTCGTGCCGGGCATCAGGTGTCGCCGGCTCCGGGGTCACATCCGCGCGCCGGCCTTGAGGTTCTGCCAGACCTCGCGGGTCGCGGTGGACCGGTTGAGGGTGATGAAGTGGATCCCCGGCACGCCCTCATCCAGCAGCCGGCGGGACATCTCGCTGGCCTGCTCGATGCCGAGCCGGCGGACCGCCTCCGGGTCGTCGGCGACCCGCTCGAAGCGCGCCGCCAGCGCCGGCGGGAAGGGCGCTCCGGACAGCTGCACGGACCGCTCGATGGTGCCGATCTGGGTCACCGGCATCACCCCGGCGAGGATCGGGGTGTCGCAGCCGGCGTCCGCCACCCGGTCACGCAGCCGCAGGTAGTCGTCCGCCTCGAAGAACATCTGCGTGATCGCGAACTCGGCGCCGGCCCGGCACTTGCGCACGAAGTGCGCGGTGTCGCTGGCCACGTCGGGTGAGCGGGGGTGCTTGTACGGGAAGGCCGCCACGCCCACGCTGAAGTCACCGGCGTCCCGCACGAGGCGTACCAGGTCCTCGGCGTAGTCCACGCCCGCAGGGTGGCGGACCCACTCGCCGCCCGGGTTGCCCGGCGGGTCACCGCGCACCGCCAGCACGTTGCGCACCCCCACCCCGGCGAGCCGACCGATCACGTGCCGCAACTCGGCGACGGAGTGGTTGACCGCCGTCAGGTGGGCCATCGGCAGCAGGGTGGTGTCGGTGGCGATCCGCTCGGTGACCGACACGGTGGTGTCCCGGGTCGAGCCACCCGCGCCGTAGGTGATCGACACGAACGACGGGCGCAGTGACTCCAGCTCGCGGATCGCCTGCCAGAGCAGCCGCTCCCCCGCCTCGGTCTTGGGCGGGAAGAACTCGAACGAGAAGGTCGGCTGACGGTCACGGATGAGCTCCCCGATCGCCGGCTGCGGATTGGGGAGTACCGAGGGAAGACCGAGCGCCACGACCCGACTCTAGCGGGCAGCGTCCGCACCACCCAGGCGCTTTCCATCGCGTCCCACGGATCGACGGATCCGTGGGCGCGCCCGTTGGCCGGTGCCGCCCCGCGCGCCCGGCCCGGCGGGCGGAGAGCCGTCGTACCCACGGGGTAGTAATGGGTGGCGCGGGAGGGTCGGCGGGGGCGGCCCGGGGGCACGCGCGGGGGTCAGCAGCCGAGCGGTGTCGCCGCTCCCGTCCGGTCGGGCGGGCGCTCGTCGCCGCACCGACGCCCGCCTGGAGGACCGATGACCCCGCCCCCACCGCCGCGCCCGGCACAACTCGGCCCGCTGCTCGCCCGGTGCCGGCTGGCCCGGAGCTGGAGCCAGCAGCGCACCGCCGCCGAGTTGTGTGCCGCCGCCGGGGTGCCGACCTTGAGCCGGCACGAGGTGTCCCGGTGGGAACGGCAACGACGCGTCCCGGGAGGGTTCTGGCTCGGTTGGCTCGCCGTGGTGCTGGACGTGCCGTTGGTGGCGCTCGCCGAGGCCGCCGCGGTCACCCGGCGAGCCGGCTCGGCGCGGGCCGTCGGGCCGGGCCGGGCCACGGCCGGCGCACGGCCGGGCGGACGGGCGGACGGGCGGGCCGGGGCCGCACCGGCGGGCGGGCCGGCGGCACTACGCGTGGCGGTGGAGCACGGTACGCGGCGACCGGCTAGCGTCGTGGCGTGACCCACGCTGCTCCCGTGTCTCCCGTCGACCGCGCCGACCTGCGGCAGCGGGTCGACAAGGCCCTCACCGAGTTCCTGGCCGGCCAGCGGGCCCGGTTGACCGGCGTCGACGATGCCCTGGTCCCGGTGGCGGAGGCGATCGAGGCGTTCGTGCTCGGCGGTGGCAAGCGGCTGCGGCCGGCCTTCGCGTACTGGGGGTTCCGGGGCGCCGGCGGGGTGGACGCCGACCAGGTGCTCACCGCCCTGGCCGCGCTGGAATTCGTGCAGGCCAGCGCCCTGATCCATGACGACCTGATGGATCGCTCCGACACCCGGCGCGGCGAGCCGGCGGTGCACCGGCGGTTCGCCGCCCGGCACCGGGCGGCCGGTTGGGGCGGTGACCCGGACGGGTTCGGCGACGCCGCCGCGATCCTGCTCGGCGATCTCTGCCTGGTCTGGTCCGACGAGTTGCTGCACTCCGCGGGGCTGGACCTGCGGGCGGTGGCCCGGGCCCGGCCGGTCTTCGACGAGATGCGCACCGAGGTCACCGTCGGGCAGTACCTCGACGTGCTCACCCAGGTCACCGGGGACACCTCGGTGGAACGGGCCAGCAAGGTCGCCCGGTACAAGTCGGCGAAGTACACGGTCGAGCGTCCGCTGCTGCTCGGCGCCGCGCTGGCCGACGCCACGGCGGACGTGCGGACGGCCTACTCGGCGTACGGGCTGCCGCTGGGCGAGGCGTTCCAGCTCCGCGACGACGTGCTGGGGGTCTTCGGCGACCCGGCGCAGACCGGCAAGCCCGCCGGGGACGACCTGCGCGAGGGCAAGCGCACGTACCTGGTGGCAGCGGCCGTGGAGGCCACCGACGACGCCGGCCGGGAGTTGCTGCTCAGCCGGCTCGGCGACCCTGAGCTCGACGAGCAGGGGGTGGCCCGGCTGCGCGAGCTGATCTCCGCGAGCGGGGCGCTGGCCCGCACCGAGCAGCGCATCGTCACGCTCACCGACTCGGCGCTGGCGGCGCTGGCCGCCGTCGACCTCGACACCGAGGCCCGCCAGGCCCTGGTCGACCTGGCGATAGCCGCCACCCGCCGCGCCGACTGACCCCCTCCCCGGGCCCGGCGGACCTGCCCACTGATGATCATGAAGTTGGCGACGCGACACGCCGCTGCGGACGCCGCCAACTTCATGATCGACGCGCGGGAAAGCGCGGGAAGGGCGCGGGAGGGTTAGAAGCCGAGGGCTTGGGCTCGGCGCTTGACTTCGCGGGCCTGGTCACCGGAGAGGGCGGCGGCCGGGGTGGCGCCGGGGAGGCTGTCGTCCGGCTCGTAGAGCCAGCGCAGCGCGGCCTCGTCGTCGTAGCCGTTGTCGGAGAGCAGGTTGAGCACGCCGGGCAGGTGCTTGAGCACGGTCTGGTTGGCCACCAGGTCCGCCGGCACCCGGCGGATGCCGTCGCGGCGGACCGCCAGCAGCTCCCGGTCACGGATCATCTGGTGCACCTTGCTGATCGACACGTCGAGGCGCTCGGCGACGTCGGGCAGGGTGAGCCAGCCGGCCGGGTCGGCGGGTCCGGCGAGCTCGGGGCCGGGCACGGCCTGGTCGGGTACGGGTTCGGTCACCCGATCACCCTGCCACGCCATTGCCCGAACGAGCCACCGGGCACCCCGGGACGACCGGTCCAACCACTCGGTGGACCGCCGGCGACCAGCGGGTGAGGGGTCGGGACAGGGGTGATGAGCGCGGCGGGACAGACCAGGTTCGCCGCCGGCTGTAGCATCCTGTTCATCCTTTGCCCCCTGGACACATAGACTCCCTGCCGATGGACACACAGGTCGCCGACACGTTGCTGGGCTCGCTGATCGACGGGCGCTACCGCATTCGCGGTCGCGTGGCCCGTGGCGGCATGGCGACCGTGTACACCGCCACCGACGAGCGCCTCGAGCGCACCGTCGCAGTCAAGATCATTCACCCGACCCAGGCGTCCGAGGCGCGGGCCCGGATCGCCAACTTCGTGGCCCGGTTCACCGACGAGGCGAAGACCATCGCCCGGCTGACCCACCCGAACGTGGTGGCGGTCTACGACCAGGGCGCCCACGGCGGGCTGCCGTACCTGGTGATGGAGTACGTCCGCGGCCGCACGCTGCGCGACGTGCTGGCCGAGCGGCGCCGGCTCAACCCGGACGAGGTGCTGGCCATCGCCGAGCAGATGCTCGCCGCGATCGCCGCCGCACACCGCGCCGGCCTGGTGCACCGCGACGTCAAGCCGGAGAACGTGCTGGTCGCCGAGGCGCCCACCGGTGGTGTCGCCAACCTGGTGGACAGCGTCGTCAAGGTGGCCGACTTCGGGTTGGCCCGGGCGGTCGAGGCGAGCGCCGACGAGGAGCAGGGCAACCAGCTGATGGCCACCGTGGCGTACGTCGCCCCGGAGCTGGTCACCGAGGGGCGGGCCGACCCGCGCACCGACGTCTACTCGGCGGGCATCGTGCTGTTCGAGATGCTCACCGGTCGGGTGCCCTACGACGGCGACCGCCCGGTGGACGTCGCGTGGCAGCACGTCGACCGGGACGTGCCGGCACCGTCGACGCTGGTGCCCAGCCTGCCGCCGATCCTCGACGACCTGGTTCAGCGGGCCACCCGGCGCGATCCCGGCGCCCGGCCCGCCGACGCCGGGGCGCTGCTGGCCGAGGTGCAGACGGCCCGGGACCACCTGGGCGACGCGAACAGCCGTACCGCCGTGCTGCGCCGGGTGACCGACGAGCCGCCGATGTCCCAGCCGACCATGATGGTCGCCACGGTCCGCCCGGCCGAGCGCCCGGCCTGGGCCCGGCTGCCCGAGGGCGGCGGGCAGGGGCCGGGCCGGCGACGGGCCGCGCCGGAGCCGGCGGAGGGCCTGTGGTCCCGGCTCGCCGCGCTGCGCGGCACGGTGCTGAGCAACCCGCGGGGCCGGCTGGCCGTCGGGGCCGTGGTGGTGGTGCTGGGCCTGGTGGCCGCGCTCGGCGGCTGGTGGTTCGGCGTCGGCCGCTACACGGCGGCCCCGCAGCTGGTCAGCCTGAGCAAGGCCGACGCGCAGGCGCAGGTCGAGCGCGCCGGGCTCACCCTGGCCTACGGCGAGCCACGCTACGACGAGAAGGCGCCGAAAGACAGCGTGGTGGGGCAGAGCCCGGCGTCGGCCACCAAGATCGTCAAGGGCGGCACCATCACCCTGACCCTCTCCCTGGGCCCGGAGCGCTTCCCGGTGCCGGACGTGATCGGCAAGGACTTCGAGCTGGCCGAGGCGGACCTGGTCAACGCGAAGCTGGTGGTGGTCAAGGGCACCGCCCGTTACGACGACAACCTGCCGGCCGGAGTCGTGGTGGACAGCTCCCCCAAGGTGGGCACCGAGGTCAAACCGGGCGCGAAGGTCACCCTCATCCTGAGCCGGGGTCGGGCGCCGGTGTCGGTGCCGAACCTGGTCGGCAAGAGCCTGACCGAGGCCCGGGCCACCCTGGCCGAGCTCAAACTGGTGCCGGTCGAGACCTACAAGGACTCCGACAAGCCCAAGGACGAGATCCTGGGCCAGAGTCCGGCCGACGGCACCGGCGTCGAGAAGGGCGCCCAGGTCAAGCTGGACGTCAGCAAGGGCCCGCCGCTGGTGGTGGTGCCCCGGGTGGTCGACCTGCCCTGCCCGCAGGCCAAGCAGGTGCTGGAGAGCCAGGGCTTCCCGGTGGCCATCCAGCTCAACCCGAACGCCGTGGTCCGATTCCAGAACCCGGGCGAGAACTCGCAGGTGCCGCCGGGCACCCAGGTCACTATCGGGTGTTTCTGAGATGCCGGTGACCTGTTCCCGACCGGTCGGCGCGCACACCCCCACCTCCGGCGGGCTGGCCAGGGCCGCCCTGCCGTACGCCGACGCGACCGGCGCCGAAGTGGTGCAGGTGTACGTCTCCAACTCGCGGGGCTGGGCGCTGCCCCCAGGTGACCCGGCGCAGGATGTGCTGTTCCGCGACGGCTGCGCCGAGCGGGGCATCCCGGCCTTCATCCATGCCTCGCTGCTGGTCAATCTGGGTTCGCCCACCCCGGCCACGGTCGAGCGTTCGGCCCTGACGCTGGCGCACGCGCTGCGCCGGGGCGTGGCGATCGGCGCCCGGGCGGTGGTGTTCCACGCGGGCAGTTCGGTGGACGAGGGGTACGCCGAGGCGGCGATGCGACAGGTCCGCCAGGAGCTGCTGCCGCTGCTCGACTGGACTGCCGAGACCGGCGGGCCGATGCTGCTGGTCGAACCGAGCGCGGGCGGCGGCCGATCGCTCGCCTCCCGGGTGGAGCATCTCGGGCCCTACCTGGACGCGGTGGACCGGCACCCCATGCTCGGGGTCTGCTTCGACACCTGCCACGCCTGGGCCGCCGGGCACGACCTGGCGGTCGAGGGTGGCATGACGGCGACCCTGGACACGCTGGTGGCCACCGTTGGTGCGGACCGGCTGCGGCTGGTGCACGCCAACGACTCGAAGGACCTGTGCGGCTCCACCCGGGACCGGCACGAGAGCATCGGTAAGGGCACCATCGGTGAGCCCGCCTTCGCCGAGCTGATGGCCCACCCGGCGACCGCCGGCGTCCCGATCGTCGTGGAGACGCCCAGCGAGAAGCAGGTCGGCCACGCCGCCGACATCGCCACCCTCAGCCGCCTCCGCCCCTGAACTCCCACTCCCCTGCGGCGCCCAGCGCGGGGCCCGCGCGGCGTCAGACGCGTGGGGGCCCGCGCGGCATCAGACGCGTGGAGGCCCGCGCGGCATCAGACGCGTGGAGGCCCGCGTGGCGTCAGACGCGTGGGGGCCCGCGTGGCGTCAGACGCGTGGATCTAGGGGAAATCGTCATGGCTGGAGATCAACTAGCGACGATTTCCCCTAGATCGCGGCGGGGGGCGCGCGGGGCGCGGGGCGCGCGGCGCCGTGCGGGGGGTCAGGCGGCCAGGAGGCGGGCCAGGACGGTGGCGGCGCGGGTGACGCCGGCGTCGTCGAGGTCCAGGTGGGTGACCAGGCGGGCGGTACGCGGGCCGAGCACCGAGATCAGCACGCCCTCGGCCCGCGCGGCGGCGGCCAGGGCGCGTGCGTCCAGCGCGTGCTTGGTCAGGTCCAACGGAACCAGGTTGGTGCGGACCGCGGTGGCGAGCACGCCGAACGGCGCGACCGCCTCGGCGAGCCGGGCCGCCCTGGCGTGGTCCTCGGAGAGCCGGTCGACGTGGTGCGCCAGCGCGTACCGGCCGGCGGCGGCGAGGATGCCGGCCTGGCGCATGCCGCCACCCATCCGCTTGCGGATCAACCGGGCCCGTTCGATCTTCTCCGCGCTGCCCACCACCAGCGAGCCGACCGGCGCGCCGAGGCCCTTGGAGAGGCAGACCGACAGCGTGTCGAAGAGCTGGCCGTACTCGACCAGCGGCACACCGTCGGCGACGTGCGCGTGCCAGATCCGGGCGCCGTCACAGTGCAAGGCCACCCCTGCCTCGTCGGCGACCCGGCGCAGCTCCCGGAGGGTGGCCAGCGGGATCACTCCCCCGCCACCCCGGTTGTGGGTCTGCTCGACCGCGATCGCGCGGGTGGGGACCGCGAAGTAGCCGTCCGGCCTGATCATCCCGGCGACCGTCTCCGGGTCGATGTCCGCGCCGACCGCCGGCCAGGTCCGGGAGGAAATCCCGCCGTACGCGGCCGCGGCGCCGATCTCGTACGTGACCACGTGGGCGTCGGCGTCGCAGAGCAGCTCGTTACCGGGCGACACCAGCAGTTGCAGGGCGATCTGGTTGGCCATCGACCCGCTCGGCGCGAACAGCGCCGCCTCATGCCCGAACAGCGCGGCGACCTCGGCCTCCAGCGCGTTGACGGTCGGGTCCTCGCCGTAGACGTCGTCGCCGACCTCGGCGGTGGCCATCGCCTCCCGCATGCCGGGAGTCGGTCGGGTCACCGTGTCGGACCGCAGGTCCACGAATACGTCAGCCACGATCATCCTCTCGACTGCCGACTGCGGGGCTCGCAAGCTCACTCCTCGCGTCAGCCACTGTCATCCTTGTTCGGCCGCCGACTGCGGGGCTCGCAAGCTCACTCCTCGCGTCAGCCACTGTCATCCTTGTTCGGCCGCCGACTGCGGGGCTCGCAAGCTCACTCCTCGCGTCAGCCACGGAGCATCTCCGCTACCAGGAAGGCCAACTCCAACGACTGCTGAGTGTTCAGTCGCGGGTCGCAGGCGGTTTCGTACCGGTCGGGCAGGTCGAGGTCCTCGATGCCCTGGGCGCCACCGAGGCACTCGGTGACGTCCTCGCCGGTCAGTTCGACGTGCAGGCCACCGGGGTGGGTGTCCAGCCCCCGGTGCACCTCGAAGTAGCCGAGCACCTCGTCGACGATGCGGTCGAAGTGCCGGGTCTTGTAGCCGTTGGACGACTCGTGCGTGTTGCCGTGCATCGGGTCGCACTGCCAGACGACCTTGGCGCCGGCCGCGGTGACCTTGGCCACGATCGGCGGCAGGGCGTCGCGCACCCGGTGGTTGCCCATCCGGCTGATCAGGGTGAGCCGGCCGGGGACGTTGTCCGGGTTGAGCTTCTCGCACAGCTCGATCGCCTCGTCCGGAGAGGTGGACGGGCCGAGCTTGACGCCGATGGGGTTGGCGATCCGGGAGATGAAGTCGATGTGCGCGCCGTCGATCTGCCGGGTGCGCTCGCCGATCCAGAGGAAGTGCCCGGAGAGCCCGTACGCCCGGCGGTCGGAGACGCGGGTGAGCGCCCGGTCGTACTCCAGGGCGAGTGCCTCGTGGGAGCAGTAGAGGGTGACGGTGCGCAGCGCCTCGTCGTCGGTCATCCCGCAGGCCCGGATGAAGGCCAGCGCCCGGTCGATCTCCCGCGCGATCGCCTCGTAGCGCTCCCCGGCCGGGGAGTTCTTCACGAAGCCCTTGTTCCAGTCGTGCACGGCGTGCAGGTCGGCGAGCCCGCCGGCGAGGTACGCCCGGAGCATGTTCATCGCCGCCGCCGAGTTGGCGTACGCCCGGATCATGCGCTGCGGGTCGGCGACCCGGGCGGCCGGGTCGGCCTCCAGCGAGTTGATCATGTCGCCGCGGTAGGCGGGCAGACCACGCGCGTCGGTGGGCAGCGAGCGGGGCTTGGTGTACTGCCCGGCGACCCGGGCGACCTTGACCACCGGCAGCGACGCGCCGTAGGTGAGCACGATCGCCATCTGGAGCAGGGTGCGGGCGTTGGCCAGCAGGTGGCTCTCGGTGTTGTCGGCGAAGGTCTCGGCGCAGTCACCGCCCTGGAGCAGGAACGCCTTGCCCTCGCAGACCAGGGCGAGCTTCTGCCGGAGCTGGTCCACCTCGTAGGGCGCGACGACCGACGGCACGGTGTCGAGCACCTTGCAGACCTCGGCGACGGTGGCCGGGTCGGCCCACGGCGGGGTCTGCTCGCGGGGCAGGCCCCGCCAGCGGTCGAGACCGAGGGCGGCGTCCTCGGCGGAGTCGACGGTCGGTCGGCTGGTCTGCAGGCCCGGGCTGCCCACCGCGGGATGGCTCAGCTGATGCCACTCATGGCGCATGACAGAAAGCGTACGGCGACCGCCGGGGTGCCCGGGCGGCGAGGGGGACGGTTCCGGCAGATGGGAGACCACTCCCAGCCGGCGCAGGTCAGGAAGCGGGCGAGGGGACGACGCCGGCCGGCGTCGCGGCGGCGCCCGGCGCTTCCCCGGCGATGCACCAGTCGCCGCCGTCCCGGGTGACGGTGAACACCAGCGGCCGGGTGGTCTTGCGCTTGCCGGCGGTGACCGAGACCGAGACGCTGACCTCCTGGCCACGCGGGCCGGACCGGACGTCGGTGATCGCCGCCTCGGGCACCTCGAAGTGATCGGCGAAGTCGCCGTTGGGGCCGGTCGCGCCCAGGTCGAAGCCCTCGTGCAGCAGCGCGCAGAGCTGGCTTCGGCCGGCGGCGACGTCCTTGGCGGTCATCGCGTCGAGGTACGCCTGCACGCGCTCGCGGGACCGGGTGGCGGCCTCCTCGGCGGGGGCCCGCTCAGGCTTGGCGGCCGGCTCGTCGCCGCCGCCGGTGAGCCCGCAGCCAACCAGGGCGACCGGCAGCAGCACCAGCCCGGCGGCGGTCGCCGCCAGCCTGCGGTGGGTCGGGCGCATGACCACCTCCGTCGACGGGGACATCGAGACTGCCGAGCCGCGAGTCTGCCACATCGGGCCGGCCCCGCCCAACGCCGGCGGCCCGGCCGACGCTGGGCGTCGACCGGGCCGGTACGTCACGGGCGGGGAGGGGCGGTGCGTGCCCCTCCCCGCCGTGTGGGTGGTGCGTCGGCCCTCGGCTCAGCCGAGACCGCCCTTGATGGCGCCGATGAGCTCCCCGTTGCCGGTGTCACCGGAGAGCTCCCAGAAGAACGCGCCACCGAGGCCCTGGTTCTTCGCGTACGTCATCTTGCCGTTGATGGTCGACGGGGTGTCGTAGCTCCACCAGTTGCTGCCGCACTTGGCGTACGCGGTGCCGGCGACCGTGCCGGTGGCCGGGCAGGTGTTCTTGAGGACCTTGTAGTCCTCGATGCCCGCCTCGTACGTGCCCGGCGCCGCGCCGGTGGCGCTGCCGCCCGGGGCGGCCTGGGTGACGCCGGTCCAGCCCCGGCCGTAGAAGCCGATGCCCAGCAGCAGCTTGTTGGCCGGGACGCCCTTGCTCTTGAGCTTCTGGATCGCCGCGTCGGAGTTGAAGCCCTGCTGCGGGATGCCGGTGTACGACGTGAGCGGGGAGTGCGGGGCGGTCGGGCCCTGGGCGTTGAACGCGCCGAAGTAGTCGTACGTCATCGGCATCAGCCAGTTGAGGTTGCCGATGGCGCCGGCGTAGTCGGTGGCGTCGATCTTGCCGCCGTTGCTGCCGTCCGCGGTGATCGCGGCCGTGACCAGGGCGTTGGAGCCGAACCTCGACCGCAGCGCGCTGATCACGTTCTTGAACGCGTTCGGGCCGCTGGTGTCACAGGTCAGGCCGCAGGCGTTGGGGTACTCCCAGTCGACGTCGATGCCGTCGAAGACGTCCGCCCAGCGCGGGTCCTCGACCAGGTTGTAGCAGCTCTCGGCGAAGGCGGCCGGGTTCTGCGCAGCCTGGGTGAAGCCGCCGGACCAGGTCCAGCCACCGAAGGACCAGATCACCTTGAGGTGCGGGTTCATCTGCTTGAGCTTGCGCAGCTGGTTGAAGCTGCCGCGCAGCGGCTGGTCCCAGGTGTCGGCGACGCCGTCGACGCTGTCCGCCGCCGTGTACGCCTTCTCGTAGTCGGCGTAGCTGTCCCCGATGGCGCAGCGGCCGCCGGTGGTGTTGCCGAAGGCGTACAGGATGTGGGTCAGCTTGGCGGCCGAGCCGCTGGTCTGGATGTTCCTGACGTGGTAGTTGCGCCCGTAGACGCCCCACTCGGCGAAGTAGCCGACGACCTTCTTGCCACCCGGGTTCGGCGGGGTGGTGGTCGGCGGCGGAGTGGTGGGCGGCGGGGTGGTGGGCGGGGCCGTGGTGGGCGGGGTGGTGGTCGGCGGGGGCGTGGTCGGCGGAGGGGTGCCGCCGCCGCAGGCCGCGCCGTTGACCGTGCAGTTCAGTGGCGCCTTGTAGGCGCCGGTGCCGTTGTAGCCCCAGCTGAACGAGGCGCCCGGGGCGAGCCCACCGGCCCAGCTCTTCTTGACTGCGACGTAGTGGTTGCCGCTGCTGGTCACGTCGGCGTCCCAGGAACTGCTGATGGTGGTGCCCGACGGCAGGTCGAATTCGATACGCCAGGTGCTGACCGTGGCACTCGACCCGTTGGTGACGGTCACCCTCGTCTCGTGACCGGTCCCCCAGTCCTGTGCCTTGGTGAACGTGGTGGTGACCGTGCCGGCGCCGAACGCGGTGGTCATCGGCACCGCCGCGACGGTCACGGCGACCACGGCACCGGCCCAGAGGGCCCGGCGGAGCGATCTTTTCATGAGGCGTCTCCCGAACTGTTAGGAAACTTTCCAAAAGAGATGGTGAGACGGTACTCACGGCGTCATCACTTCGTCAAGATGTGCATGTTTCGATTTCTTCTGGTGCGTGGAGTGCACCTGCTCCGCCCGTCATCGGAGCCCCGCCGGCCGGCGCGTAGCCTCGGGCCATGACCGTCTTCGACATCCCGATCGACGCCCTCACCGGCGGCCCCGCCGACCTCGCCCGCTACCGCGGCCGGGCGCTGCTGGTCGTCAACGTGGCCTCCCGCTGCGGCCTCACCCCCCAGTACGCCGGCCTCCAGACCCTCGCGGACTCCTACGCCGACCGCGGCCTGGTGGTGCTCGGCGTGCCCTGCAACCAGTTCGCCGGGCAGGAGCCGGGAAGCGCCGCCGAGATCAGCGACTTCTGCGAGGTCAACTACGGGGTCACCTTCCCGCTGACCGAGAAGGTCGACGTCAACGGCCCCGACCGGCACCCGCTCTACGCCGCGCTGGTGGACACCCCGGACGCCGACGGGCACACCGGGGACGTCCGGTGGAACTTCGAGAAGTTCCTGGTGGCGCCGGACGGCACGGTCGCCGCCCGGTTCGCCCCCACGGTCGAGCCCGGCGCCGACGAGCTGCGCGCCGCCATCGAGAAGGTGCTACCCGCCACGGCCTGACCCGGCTGGCATCACGGCCCGGCGAACCGCCACTGCGCCGCGTCCGCCAGCGGGCGGTAGCCGAGGGCCTGGTAGATCCGGTTGCTGGTCGGGTTGGCGAGATCGGTGTAGAGCGCGCACGCGGCGGCGCCGGCGTCCAGCGCGTATTGGCTGACGTGCGCGACGCAGCCGCTGGCGTAGCCGTGCCCCCGCCACTGTGGCGGCGTGTACACGCCGCTGATTCGGACCACGCCGGCGACCGGCCGGCTCAGCCAGGCCGTCGAGACCGGCGTGCCGGCCTGCTCCCACAGCCAGAGCAGGTCGCCGTACGGCAGTCGGGCGCCGATCTGCCCGGCCGCGTCGACCGGCGGACCGTCGGGCATCGTCTCCGCGCCGTACGCGGCGGACCAGGCGATCAGCAGGTCCCGGTCCGCGGCGGTGGCCGGGCGGGCGCGTCCGGGCACACCCACCGGCGGCCGGACCGCGTCCAGCTGGAAGATCCGCTGCGCGGTGCCGGGTACGGCGATCCTGTCAGCGTGTTGGGCGTACCGCTCGGCGAACCCGACCACGGCCGGGACCGGGCCGTGCACCTCGACCAGCGGCGGCACCGCCCGGACGAAGTGCTCGGCGAGCGCCCGCGTGGCCGCCGCCGACACCGCGCCGAGCAACGGCCCGCGCGGCGGCGTGTGCACCGCCGCACCCACCGTCGCGCCGTCGACCACCCGGACGAACCGCTCGTCCCCGGAGAGTGGCACGTCACCGGAGAGCCGGTCCGCGACCAGCGTGAGCAGTACGTTGTGCAGGACGGGCTCGCGACGCAACCAGGCGTCGGCTGCGGCGGCGAAGGTCGCGAGATCCTCGGTCAGACACTGCACGGACGGCATTCTGCGCACCCGTCGGCGCCTCGACAACCGGAATAACCCACCACGGCGGTCGGGAATGTGTCGCGGGTGGACGGAGTTGGGAACCAACATGACAACTGTGGGACTGATCGGCAGTGGCAACATCGGCGGCACCCTGGCCCGGCTGGCGGTGGCCGCCGGCTACGAGGTGGTGCTGAGCAACTCGCGGGGGCCGGAGACGCTCACCGAGCTGGTCGACGAGCTGGGCCAGCACGCCAGCGCCGGCATGGCACAGGACGCGGCGCAGGTCGGCGACCTCGTGGTGGTCAGCGTTCCCCTGAAGGCCTACCGGGCGGTGCCGGTGGAGCCGCTGGCCGGCAAGGTCGTCATCGACACCAACAACTACTACACGGAGCGCGACGGGAACTTCCCGGAGCTGGACTCCGGCGAGGTCACCAGCAGCGAGCTGCTCCAGCGGCACCTGCCGGACGCCCGGGTGGTCAAGGTCTTCAACAACATCTTCTTCAAGCACCTGGCCTCGCTGGCCCGGCCGTCGGGCGCAGCCGACCGCAGCGCCCTCGCGATCGCCGGCGACGACGCCGCCGCGAAGTCCGAGGTGACGGAATTCCTGGACCGGATCGGCTACGACGCGGTGGACGTCGGCCCGCTGGCCGAGGGGTGGCGCTACCAGCCGGACACCCCGGCCTACGGCACGCTCTACTCGGCCGACCCCACCAACTGGGAGCACCCGAAGCGGGGCGACGCCGACACGCTGCGCGCCCTCCTGGCCGCCGCCATCCGCTGACCGTCACCGCCAGGCGGGGCCCTCTGCGGCGTCGCCTAGCGGGTGGTCGTCCGCAGGGCGGCGGCGAGTTCCTCGTCGTAGCTGGCGATCCGCTGGCCGTCCGAGGCGTACGCGACGAGCCGACCCTGTGCCATGCTCGCCGACCGGAACGAGAACGTCCGCGTCCCCGGGTAGGCGGCGAGCAGGGGAATGGTCCGGGGCGCCCCGCCCGGCGCGGAGTAGTACTCCAACCGGGCCACCTGTCCGGAGACCACACCGTTGACCCGCACCTTGGTCTTCTCGGCCCGGGTGCCGAAGGTGACCGGCGCGTCGGTGCCGTAGGCGGCGCACTCGGCCGGGCCACGGCAGACGAAGAAGTATCGCGGGTTGACCACGTCGTCGAGGCTGTACGCCTTGAAGGTCGGGTCCGCCCCGGCGGGCAGCGGTTGCACGGCGAAGAACGCCACCGCCACGGTGGCCGTGACGCCCACCCGCCACCAGGCCCGCCCGGCGGCCGGTCGCCGGTGCGTCCGGGCGGCGGCGACCGCGACGCCACCGAAGCCGGCCAGGCACAGCAGGCACACCCCGACGGCGCGCGCGTTCTCCAACAGGAACTGCACGCCCGGCCGTATCGACACCGGGCTGAGGACGGCCCCCAACGAGACGACCATGGCGGCGAGCAGCGCCGCGCCGGCGGCCCGCTGGGTGACGCCGGACGCGCCGATCAGCAGCATCGCGGCGAGCACCGGCCACACCTGATGGTGGGTCCAGGAAACCGGGGACGCGGCCACGGTGGCGCAACCGACGAGCACCGCGGCGTGCCCGGGGCGGCCCTGCGCGGTCAACTGCCGGGCGCGCAGCAGCGCCGCCGCGCAGATGAGCGCCACCAGACCGGCCCAGAGGAGGGGCAGCGCCGCCTCGTCGACCCCGACGCGCAGCAGCATCCCGTGCACGGACTGGTTGCCGAGCGAGGCCAGGTTGCCGATCCGGGAGGTCTGCCGCACGGCCTGGGTCCAGTAGGTCCAGCTCTCGCCGGGCAGCACGATCGCGGCGAGCCCGGCGCAGGCCACGAACGTCGCCGCCGCCCGGCCGGCGTCGCGGTAGCGACCGGTGACGAGGAAGTAGACCACGAACAGCAGTGGGGTCAGCTTGATCGCCGCGGCCACCCCGACCAGCACGCCACGCACGCGGGGTGGAACCACGCCCATCCCGTCCAGCAGCGCCATCAGCACGACGAAGATGCTGACCTGCCCGAAGCGCAGGTTGCTCTGCACCGGCGCGGAGAGCATCAGCACCGTGGCCGCCACCGCCACGACGAGCGGGCGACGGGACCGTCGGGCGGTCAGCGCGACACCGACCGACCCGGCGATGGCGACGACGGCCGCGCACGTCGCCAGCAGCCAGACCGCCTGCAACACGCCCTCGCTGACGGCGGTGATCGGACCCAGCACGAGGGCGGCGAACGGCGGATAGGTGAACGGCCCCCCGTTCTCCGCCACGTATCCGTACAGCGGCCGCCCGGCGTGCAGGTCGGACAACGCTCCGTAGTAGATGTGCAGGTCGGAGAGGCGGTCCTCGCGTCGCGACACGAGCACACAGGACACCAGCGCGACGACGACGAAGGCCGTCCACACCAGCGCCACTCGGCGATCCCGCATCGACCGAGAATAAGGGAGCACAACGATCTGCGTCGGCCCGTCGACACCGCGTCTGCCGTCGGGAGAACGGCCTCCGCGTGGCGGGCGCACGTCCCTAGCATCGGCGGATGGGAGCGACGAGCACACCGGCGTACGACGCCCACGCGGACTGGTACGAGGACTTCATCTCCGCCGGGGGTGACTATCTCCGGCGGGTGCACGGCACCCTCGCGGACCTGCTCGGTCCGGGCGAGGGCACCTGCCTGGACGTCTGCTGCGGCACCGGCGCGCATGCGGCCGTGCCGTCGAGTCTGGGTTGGACGCCGGTGGGCATGGACCTGTCCGGCGGGCAACTGCGGCACGCCGCCGGGCGGCTGCCGGTGGCGCGGGTCGACGCGACGGAGCTGGCCGTAGCCGGCGCGTCGCTGCCCGCCGCGATGTGCGTGCTCTCCAGCACCGACGTGCCCGACTACCCTGCCGTGCTGCGCGAGGTCGCCCGGGTGCTGCGCCCCGGCGGGCGGTTCGTGCACCTGGGCGTGCATCCGTGCTTCGTGGGGGCGTTCGCCGACCGGAGCCAGCGGCGAAGCGTCGTCGTCGACGAGCGGTACGCCGACCGGTCACGCAGCTTCGCCAGCTGGAACACCAGCGGCGTCCGCGTCCGGGTCGGTGCCTGGCACGTCCCGCTCGCCGACCTGCTCAACGCGACCGTGACCGCCGGTCTCCGGCTCGTCCGGATCGCCGAGGCGGGGCCGGACGGCGTGCCGGATCTGCTCGGCTTCCTCGCCGTGAAGGACTGATCGGCCCGGACGATCATCGATAGCTGACAAAAATCCGCCGACATGCCGGTGACAACTTGCGCCCTGGTCCCGTACACGGGACTCTGTTCCGTGGGTTGCCGCCCGCTCACCGACCGTGCTCTCGGAGGCGACATGCGCATGCTCCCTACCACCGTGCCCCGCCGGCTGCTGGCCGGCGCTGGCGCGCTCCTGCTCTGCACCACCCTCGCCGCCGTCGGCGTCTCCACACCGGCCAGCGCCGGCGCGGACACCGTCGGATACGTCCGGCTCGCCCATCTCTCCCCCGACACCCCGGCCGTGGACGTCTACCTGGCCGCCCCCGACGCCGCGAAGCCACGGGTCTTTCCGGGAGTGGGCTATGGCGTGGTCTCCGACTACCTGGAGCTGGCGCCCGGCCGGTACGCGGTGGCGATGCGCGAGGCGGGCGCCCCCGCCAGCGGTCCCCCGGTCCTCACCACCGAGGTCGCGGTGACCAGTGGCGACGCGTACACGGTGGCCGGCGTCGGCCGGCACGCCGACCTGGGCTTGCGGGTGCTCAACGACGACCTCAGCGCGCCCACCCGGGGTCGCGCCAAGGTGCGCGTCGTGCAGGCGTCCGTGCGGACCCCGGTGCTGGATGTGGCCGCCGCCGACGGCCCGATGATCGCCAACGGCGTGCAGTTCGCCACCACCACGGACTACCAGCAGGTGGAGCCGGGTAGCTGGCGGCTGCGGCTGACCGGGGCCGGCGGGCCGAGCACCGACACCGAGGTGCGGCTCACCGGCGGCGCCGTCTACTCCCTGCTGGTGCTCGACGCGAAGCAGGGCGGTCTCACCGCCGAGCTGCGCCGCGACGCCGAGGGCGGCACCGTCGTCCCCGCCGGTGGGGTGGACACCGGCGCCGGCGGCACCGCCGCAGCCGGGCGCGGTGCGTACCCCCTGGTGGCCGGCGGGCTGGCCGCGGCGGCCGTCGCGGTGAGCCTGCTGCTGTGGCGTCGGCGGCGGCGCACCACCTGGTGAGCACCGGGCCCGGCCCAGCGATCCGACGGCACCGCGACCGCCGGGTGCCGCTGGCCGCGCTGGTCTCGGCCGGCGCGGCGGTCTGCCTGGCCGCCGGCACCGGGGTCGGGCTGGCCACCACCGGCCCGGCGCCGCCGCCGGCGGCGAGCTGGCGGCCCGGCTGCACCGACGACTGCCCGTCCGCTGCCGCGGCGCCCGCGCCGCAGGGTCCACCCACCCGGGTACGCGTACCGCGGATCGGCGTCGACTCCACGCTCACCGTCCTGGGTCTGGACCACGCCGGCACGCTGATTCCGCCGACCGACTTCGAGACGGCCGGCTGGTACGGCGGCGGCCCGGCCCCCGGTGACACCGGCCCGGCCGTGCTGGCCGGACACCTGGACTCGCGGCGCGGCCCGGCGGTCTTCGCCCGGCTCGGCGAACTGCGTCCCGGCGACCGGGTGGAGGTGTGGCGCGGTGGGCAGCGCCTGCCGTTCCGGGTGACCGGGTCGCTGCGCACCCGCAAGGACCGGTTTCCGACCGCCGTGGTCTACGGCCCCACGCCCGGCGCGGAGCTGCGCCTGGTCACCTGTGGCGGCGACTTCGACCGGCGGCGCGGGCACTACCGGGACAACGTGGTGGTGTTCGCGGTGGCCGACGCCGCCGACCCTGCCCTGCCGGAGTCCGCCGCAGGCTGAGCCGGCGACGCCGCGGGCTGAGCCGGTCGCGGCCTGAGCCGGTCGCGGCCTGAGCCGGTCGCGGCCTGATCGACTCCGGTTCCCGGATGTCGGGGCTTCCGGCTCACCGGGATGCCCCGGCTTCCGGGATGTGGAGTGGATCGTGCGGTGACGGGAGCGTCAGGCCGGACGGCGGCCGGCGAAGCCGCACTCGGCCCGGTGGTACCAGCGCACGTCGGAGTCCCCCTCCAGCCAGCACCAGAGCACGGCGCGGCCGGCGCGTTCGCCGGGAAAGTCGAGCAGCACCGGCGCGATGCCCTTGACCTGGATGTCGTGCTGGTGCAGCTCGTCGACGACGGCGTGCAGCCGGGCCTCCAGCCCCTTCACCTCGGCCAGCCCGCCGAGCGCGCTGACGCCGTGATCGGCGAGGTCGACGCGTAGCTCGGCCAGGTCGGCCCGGAGCCGGATCAACTCGTCGACGCGCGGCTGCAGGGTGGCCACCAGGTGCCGGGCCTGGGCGAGTGTGAACACCGGGCCAGTATGCGGCACGCGCCGGGCGGCCAGGCCCTGCGGCTTCAGTCGGCCTGGGCGGCCAGTTCGCGGGCGCGGTCCCGGGCCGCCTCCAGCGCGGCGAGCAGCGCCGCCCGGACGCCGTGCTTCTCCAGCTCGCGGATGGCGGAGATGGTGGTGCCGGCCGGCGAGGTGACCGCCTCGCGCAGCTTGACCGGGTGCTCGCCGGAGTCGCGCAGCATCACCGCGGAGCCGATCGCGGTCTGCACGATCAGCTCGTGCGCCACCTGCCGGGGCAGCCCGAGCAGGATCCCGGCGTCGATCATGGCCTCGACCAGCAGATAGAAGTAGGCCGGGCCGGAGCCGGAGAGCGCGGTGACCGCGTCCTGCTGCGACTCGGGCACCCGGATCGTCTGGCCGAGGGGCTTGAACATCTCCTCGGCCAGCGCCAGGTGCGCACCGGTGGCGTGCGCGCCCGCCGAGATCGCCGTCATCGCCTGGTCGACCAGGGCCGGGGTGTTGGTCATCACCCGGACCACCGGCGTCCCCTCGGGCAGCCGGCGGTTGAAGAAGCTGGTGGGCAGCCCGGCGCAGAGCGAGATGACCAGCTTGTCGGCGGGCACCTTGGGGCCGATCTCGTCCAGCAACGTGGCGGCGTCCTGCGGCTTGACCGAGACCGCGAGCACCGCCGCCTCGCCGACCGCCGTCAGATTGTCGACCACCCGGACGCCGTAGCGGGCGGTCAGCTCCTCGGCGCGGGTCGGCCGGCGGGCGGTGGCCAGCAGCCGATCCACCGGCCATCCCGAGCGCAGCAACCCGGAGAGCATCAGCTCACCGATCTTGCCCGCGCCGATCACCGCGACCGTGTGCACCCCGGCTGACATCTCGACGTACCCTCCCTGACCCCGCCGATCTAGGGCGGATCGTGGTGAGTTGATCTCCTCGAACAGCAACATGCCCTAGATCGACGGGGCCGGCGGCGCGGCGCGGCAGCGCAGCGCCGCCGGCGGGGGGGTGGCGGGGGTGGGCCTCAGGGCCCGCCCTCGCCGCCGCGCCCTCGTCAGCTGCCGAAGAAGACCTCGGCCTCGGCGTACCGCTCCAGCGGCACGGTCTTCAGCTCGCGGGTGGCCTCGGCCAGCGGCACCCGGACGATGTCGGTGCTCTGCATCGCGACCATCTTGCCCCAGTCGCCCTCGTGCACCGCGTCGATGGCCTGCAGGCCCAGGCGGGTGGCGAGCACCCGGTCGAACGCGGTCGGGGTGCCGCCGCGCTGGATGTGGCCCAGCACCACCGTGCGGGCCTCCTTGCCGGTCTTGGCCTCCAGCTGCTCGGCCAGCCACTGGCCGATGCCGCCGAGGCGGACGTGGCCGAACGAGTCGAGCTCCTGGTTGGCGAGGACCATCTGGCCGTCGAGCGGCTGAGCGCCCTCGGCGACCACGACGATCGGGGCGTACTGGTGCTGGAAGCGCTTCTCGACGTAGCCGGCCACCTGGTCGACGTCGAACTGCCGCTCGGGCAGCAGGATCACGTTGGCGCCACCGGCCAGGCCGGCGTGCAGGGCGATCCAGCCGGCGTGCCGGCCCATCACCTCGACGACCAGGGTGCGGTGGTGGCTCTCCGCGGTGGTGTGCAGCCGGTCGATGGCCTCCATCGCGATGTTGACCGCGGTGTCGAAGCCGAACGTGTAGTCGGTGGCGCCCAGATCGTTGTCGATGGTCTTCGGCACGCCGACCACGTGCACGCCCAGCTCGTAGAGCTTGGTGGCGACGCCGAGGGTGTCCTCGCCGCCGATCGCGATCAACGCGTCCACGCCCTGCTCGGCGAGATTGTCCTTGATCCGCTCGACGCCGTTCTCGATCTTGAACGGGTTGGTCCGGGACGAGCCGAGGATGGTGCCGCCGCGGGGCAGGATGCCGCGGACGTCGGCGATGTCCAGGGGCCGGGACAGGCCCTCCAGCGGGCCCTTCCAGCCGTCCCGGAAGCCCACGAACTCGTGACCGTAGGTGGCGACGCCCTTGCGGACCACCGCCCGGATGACCGCGTTGAGACCCGGGCAGTCGCCGCCGCCGGTGAGCACGCCGATACGCATGATCCGCTCATCCTCCTGGAGCATCAGGTAAAGCCCGATTAAGCCCCAGGATATGTGTCAGATCAGACCATCGGCGCCGTTGCCGGCCCGGGGCGGGCCGTCACTGCGCACTGTAGTCGGCCTGCCCGAACACCGACAGCGCGCCCCACGGGGCGACCCGCCCCCCGCCGCCGGTCAGTAGGTCACCGCATGGTTCTCGCCGGCCTCCGGTGCCCGGCCGGTCACCGCGGCCCGGGCGAAGCCGAGCAGGTTGACCATGGTGCTGCCGGGCGAGTCCCAGTACTCGGCGGAGCTGGCGTGCACCTTGATCGACGTCAGGCCGGGGGTGTCCAGCCCATCCGGGAACCAGGTCTCGAGCAGCGGGTTCCACAGCCGCTCGGCGTGGGCCCGATCGAACCCCTCGTTGGCGGTGCCGGAGACCGACACCCAGGCGTTGTGCTTCTGGTCAGAGAAGGCGACGTTGACCTCCGGGTTCACCCGGATCTGGCGGACCTTGGCCGAGTCGGCGTGGGCGAAGAACCACAGGTCGCCGTCGAACTCGGCCTCCTGGAGCCCCATCGGTCGGCTCACCTGCCGCCCGTCCAGGGCCATCGTGGTGAGCATGCAGATCCGCGCGGCCCGAACCAGCTCGGTGACCCGGGCACGTGCCTCGGCTGCGCTGGTCGGCTCGTTGCTCATGGCACTCTCCCTCGGCTCGACTCGTCGAACCGGTGCCCCGGACAGAACCGGTCAAACCTCCGGTGCCACGATCGCACCGCGACCGCCGCTCAGCGGGCCGTCATCGCCCGCCAGCGTGCCAGGTTGTGCCGGGCGTCGACCAGAGCGTCGTGCCGGGCCGCGTCCGCGTCCGGCAGGACCGGCCGGCCCCGGTCGTCCCACAGCTGCCGCAGCTCCTTGGTGAACCGGGGGATCTCCCGGGGGAGCGCCGGCATCGCACCCCAGAGCTGCGCGAGCACCACGTGGTCGTACGCGGCGTACCAGGCCCACAGCTCCAACTGCTCCCCCGGCCGGTCCCGGACCGGCTCGAGCAGGAAGTCGTACAGGTCGTCGCGGATGCGCTCCCGCGAGCGCCATGCCCGGTCCGCCGGCGAGGGCAGCTTGTCGAGCACGTTGCGCCGGACCCAGGGCACGGCACGGGAGTCGTCGAACTCGGTGGAGACCGCGTAGAACTCGCGGCCGTACTCGTCGACGACACCGATCGACACGAGGTCGACGCTCCGGCCGTCCTCGATGAACTCGCAGTCGTAGAAGTAGCGGTAGACCATTCCGGCCATCCTCGCCCACCGCCGGCCGACGGTGGGCGGCGGGGGCCCGCGGACGGCGGGGCCCCGACCGGCGGGTGAGCCGCGGCACCGGCCTGGAACGGCACCTCAGGACGCGGTACGCCGCAGCTCGCGACGGTCACGGAAGTGCTTCGAGGGGTGTACAGCAAGCGACCGGACCGTCATGATCTGATGTGTACCGCTACCGGACGCCGAACCGGTGTCAGTTCACCTTGTCGGGGCCATCAGGTTCGCCCGGTGAGCGAGTTGTGGTCCTTGACCGGGGAGGGGTTGGGCCGTGGAGGTTCGCCTGCCGGAGCCGGGTGATGCGCTCACGGGTGTCGAGATGTTCGCCGGGCTGGAGCCCGAGGTGCGGCAGCGTGTCATCGCCGCCGCCGTCCCGCGCACCTACCGCAAGGGTCAGCTGCTCTTCGTGGAGAACGACCCGGGCGAGTCGCTGATCGTGCTGCGCCGCGGCGCAGTGGCCGTCTTCCGCACCGCGCCCACCGGCGAGCGGGCCGTGCTGTCGGTGATCCGTCCGCCCGACGTGCTCGGCGAGGTCTCCCTGCTCGACGCCTCCACCCGGTCCGCCTCCGCCGAGGCCATCGAGGACTGCGCGGCGCTCGCGCTGTCCCGGGGGGCGTTCATGGAGCTGGTGCACTCCAACCCGCGCATCCTGGACGCGGTGATGCGCTCGCTGGGCGCGCTGATCCGCCGGCTCACCGAGCAGAACGCCGACCACGTCTTCCTCGACCTGCCCGGCCGGGTGGCCAAGACGCTGGTCCGGCTCGCCGGCGAGAGTCAGGCCCCGATGATCACGATCGAGCTCAACCAGAGCCAACTGGCCGAGATGGCCGGCGGCTCCCGGCAGAGCGTCAACCAGGCGATCGGCTCGTTCGCCAGTCGTGGCTGGTTGCGTACCGAGGGGCGGCGGATCGTGGTGACCGACGTCGCCGCGCTTCGTCGGCGCGCCGGCATGAACGACCGCTGACCCGCCGGCGCGGGCAGCGCACCGAAGCGGACACGACGCGGCCGGGTCACCCGTGGGCGACCCGGCCGCGTCGTCGCGTCACCGGCGCTGAGTCAGACCCCGGAGCTGCCCGGCCCGGCCCACTTGTCCGGACCCTTGCCGTCACCGTCCGGGCCGTGGGACTGCTCGATGACGATGCCCTCGGCCTGGAGGGTGGCGAGGGTGGCGGCGTCGACGTCCACCGAGTCACCCGCGGAGTGGCTGACCCCGTTGCCGTCGGTCCATTCGCTCTCCAGCTTGACGTACACCATTGACCTGTCCCCCTCTGGTCGCTGATCGACATGTGGCCGCCTGAATCTAGTCCGTCGAGCCGCTTGTGGACTGTCCACAAGCCAACAGGCCGGTACCCGACAGCGGCGCCGGCGGTGATACTTCCTCTGACGCGACGCCGTGGGGGGCGTCCGGTTCACCACTGGAGGGTGTCATCGCCGCGCAGTGTGGGCGCTGTGGACGCACGGCCGCCGAGGGCGACCGCTTCTGCGGTGGCTGCGGCGCCGAGCTGGGCGCGGTCTGCCCACACTGCCTGCGTCCGCTCGCCTCGGACGTCACGTTCTGCACCTCGTGCGGGTCGCCCCGGCCGGGCGCGGACCGGCCGGCCGCGGTCAGCCCGCAGGAGGACCGCCGCCGGGTGAGCGTGCTCTTCGTCGACCTCATCGACTTCACCCCGTACGTGGAGCGGGCCGACCCGGAGCAGGTCCGCGGCATGCAGACGGGCTTCTTCTCCGCGGCCCGCCGGGTGGTGGGCCAGTACGGCGGCGTGGTGGAGAAGTACATCGGTGACGCGGTGATGGCGCTCTTCGGTGCACCGGTCGCCACCGAGACCGACGCGTTGCGCTGCGTACGGGCCGGGCTCGAGCTGCAACGGGTGCTCACCCGGTTCGCCCCGACCGGCAGCACCGAACTGCGGTTCCGGGTCGGGGTGGCCACCGGTGAGGCGCTGGTCGACGTGGCCGCCGCCCGCGACGGCGGGCAGGCGATCGTGGCCGGCGACGTGGTGAACACCGCGTCCCGGATGCAGTCGGTCGCGCCACCGGGCGGGGTGCTGGTCTGCGGCACCACGCACGCCCTGACCAAGGACGCGATCCGCTACGAGGAGCAGCCCCCGGTCACCCTGCGCGGCCGGTCCTCGCCGACCGAGGTGTGGCTCGCCCTGTCGCCGCTGCGCCGCCAGCCCACCGACCGGGAGCCGGACACCACGCCGCTGGTCGACCGGGAACACGAGCTGGGCATGCTGGTCAACGCGCTGCACCGGTCACTGCGGGACCGGCTGCCGCAGGTGGTGACCATCTTCGGCCGGGCCGGCATCGGCAAGAGCCGGCTGCTGCGGGAGCTGTACCGGCACGCCGGTCGGCTCGTCGACGAGCCGCTGACCTGGCGCACCGGGCGCTGCCCGCCGTTCGGAGAGAACGTCACGTTCGCCGCGCTCGCCGACATCGTCAAGTCCGAGGCGGGCATCCTGGACACCGACCCGGCCGGCAGCGCGGCGCAACGTTTGGCCGCCGCGGTCGGCGAGCTGATCGGCCCGGGCGAACGCAACCGGGTGGTGGACGCGCTGCGCCCACTGGTCGGGTTGCCTGGCACGCCGCTGCCCGCCGAGGAGGCGGAGTCGGCGTGGCGGCGTTTCCTGCTGGCGCTGGCCGCCCGCCGCCCCACCGTGCTGGTCTTCGAGGACCTGCACTGGGCGGACGACGCGATGCTGCGCTTCGTGGAGCTGCTCGGCGCGGGCGCCCGTGAGGTGCCGCTGCTGCTGCTCTGCACCGCCCGCCCGGAGCTGGTCGACCGGGACCCGAGCTGGTCCGGCACCATCACCGGCTCGGTGACGATCACCCTGCCGCCGCTGCGCGACACCGGGATCGCCGCGCTGTACGCGCACCTGTTCGGCCAGGCGGCGTTCTCCGCCGACATGTTGAGCCCGCTGATCGAGGTGGCCGGCGGCAACCCGCTCTACGCCCACGAGTACGTCCGGATGCTCATCGAGCAGGGCGCGCTGCGCCAGTCCGGGCGGGGCTGGTCGCTGGACAAGCAGCTCGAGCTGACCATGCCGGAGAGCGTGCACGCGGTGATCGCCAACCGGGTGGACCTGCTGGACGCCAAGGACCGCGCGGTGCTGCTGGCCGCCTCGGTGGTCGGGGTGCAGTTCTGGCCCGGCGCGGTGGCCGCCGCGCTCGGGCAGCAGGTCGAGTCGGTCGAGCGCTCGCTGCGCCGACTGGAGCAGCGCGACTTCGTGCACGAGCAGGCGGCGTCGACGATGGCCGGGCAGGCGGAGTTCCGGTTCCGGCACGTGCTGGTGCGCGACGTCTGCTACCAACGGCTGCCGCGCACCGAACGGGTGGCCCGGCACGAGCGGGCCGCGGACTGGCTCGACGCGCTGTCCCACAGCCGCGACACGGATCTGGCCGAGGTGCTCGCCCACCACCGCTGGGCGGCCCACGAGATCGCCCGTTCACTGGGGATGGAGGTCCGGCGGTACGCCGGGCCGGCCCGGCAGGCGCTGCACCGCGCGGCCCGCCGGGCGTACGCCCTGCACGGGCTGGACGCGGCGGCCAGCCACGCGGGCCGGGCGCTCGGCCTGGCCGACGACAGCGACCCGGTGGGCCGACTCCAACTGGAGCTGCTGAGCACCGAGATCTCGTTCTACCGGGACGGCAACGGGTTCCTCTCCGGCGGTGGGCCGGAACAGGTGCACACCCTCGCCGACCGGCTGCTGGCGCACGGCGACGACGCCTGCGCGGCCCGGGCGTGGACCCTGCTCGGCCAGGCCGCCTGGCTGCGCGCCGACCGCAGCGACGCGCTGGCCTGCCTGGACCGCGCGGTGCAGCTGTTCGAGCCGCTGCCGGACACCGCGCAGAAGGCGGACGCGTACGCCGAGCTGGGCCGGTTGCACATGCTCAACTACGAGCGGGATCCGGCCGTGGCGGCGGCGGACACCGCTGCGGAGATCGCCGAGCGGCTGGGCCTGACCGAGACCCGCACCAACGCCCGGATCACGGCGGCCACCGCCCGCTACCAGTCCGGGGACCGGGTCGGCCTGGACGAGCTGCACGCGATCGTCGAGTTCAGCCGGGCCGGTCAGCTGCTCGCGCTGCCCCGGGCCACCCAGAACCTCGCGTGGGCGATCCGGGAGGAGGGTGACTGGCTGCGTTCCGACGCCCTGCTCTCGGCCGCGCCGGCCCGCACCGCGAGCGGCCAGACGCTGACCACCAGCTACTCGGCGGAGGCGATGCGCGCCTGGTTCGACGGCGACTTCGGCCGGCTGCTCGCCGCGGCGGAGGCGTTCGTGGACACCCCGACCGGCAGTTGGGACATGCAGGTGCGGGGGTTGCGCTGCTGCCTGCTGGTGCTGCGCGACGACGATGATCCGGACGACGTGGCCGACGCGTTGGACACCGCGCGGCGCAGCGGGTTCCACCGGCTGCACTGGACGATGCTGAGCATGGCCGCGCTGTGCCGGGCGCTCCAGGGCCGCGACGCCGAGGCGGCGACGCTGATCGACGAACTGGCCAGTTCCTGGTCGGCGGTGCCGGCGCTGGCCAGCGGGGAGTGGATCGCCGCCGCCGCGTACGCCGGCGCGCTGGCCGGCCGGGACGCCGCGGTGCGGGTCCGGGCGATGCTGGACCGGCTCGGCCACCGGACGCCCTGGTCGGAGGCGGCGCTGCGGACCGTGACGGCGGCCCTGGCCGCGGCCGACGGCGACCACCGGCGCTCGGCCGAGCTGCACCTGGCGGCCGCCGAGACCTACGGCCGGATCCCGGACGTCAGCGACCGGGTGCTGGCGCTGGCGTTCGCGGCGGCGGAGCTGACCCGCGCCGGCGATCCGGCGGCCGCCCGGGTGCCACGCGCCGAGGTGCGCACCTTCGCGTTGCGCAACGACGCCCCCGGCCTGCTCGCGCTGGCCGGCCGGCCGATCGCCCCGACCGGGCCGGCGGTCGCCTGCTGAGCCGGGCTCAGGCGGCGACCGGCGTGGGCACGGGTTGTGGGTCCTTGAGCTTCTGCGCGTAGATGTCGACGTACTCCCGACCGGAGAGCTCCATCAACTCGTACATGATCTCGTCGGTGACCGCGCGCTCCACGAACCGGTCACCGGCCAGCCCGGCGTAGCGGGAGAAGTCCAGCGGAGCACCGAAGCGGATCTTCACCCGGGCGACCTTGGGGATGAGCTTGCCCGGCGGTTGGATCTCGTCGGCGTTGAGCATCACCACCGGCACCACCGGCGCCCCGCTCTCCAGGGCCAGTCGCGCCACCCCGGTCTTGCCCCGGTAGAGCCGCCCGTCCGGGGAGCGGGTCCCCTCCGGGTAGATGCCGGCCACTCCCCCGGCGCGCAGCACCTGCAACTGGGTGTCCAGCGCGGCGCGGGCCGCCCGACCGCCGGAGCGGTCGACCGGGATGGTGCCGGTGCCGACGAAGAACATCTTGGTCAGCCAGCCCTTGATCCCCTTGCCGGTGAAGTACTCCGCCTTGGCCACGAAGGTGACCTTCCGCGAGGTGATCAGCGGTGTGAAGATCGAGTCGGAGAAGGAGAGGTGGTTGCTGGCCAGGATCACCGGACCGGACGCCGGCACGTTGCGCAGGCCCTCCACCTGCGGGCGGAAGATCAGCTTGAGCAGCGGACCGAGGATGACGTACTTCAACAGCCAGTACAGCACCGGCGTCCCTTCGCGTGGTGTGCCCGCGACAGCACGCCCAAGCCGGGCAACGCCGCCGTCGCCGACGAGCCTACGAAGCGCGGGCTCTCCCCACAACGGACGAGGCACGCACCGAACGCATCGACCCGGCTCGGGGTGCCCACCACCGGGCTGCGACGGCGACCGCACCTCGCCACGTTCGCGCGTCGTCCCGATCGCTGGCAGGTCAGCAGGGCAGCGCTCGGCCCGTCGGGTCGCACAGCCGTCAACGATCATGCAGTCACCGCGCCCCGGACGTACCCCTTTAGCACTTGTTGCGCAAGAACGGACAAAGGGGCACGGCCGCCACCAGCAGCGGGAACGCTGACTTTCGAAGACGCGACACAACGCACTCCCGGAACCGGGCCCTGACGTGTCACGATTCAGAGCACGGCGTGCGGACGGGCGTCGAGGGGGCTGGGCGGCCGCGCCGGAAGGCGCGTTGAGGAGGATGTCCGGGTGTCAGCGGGTGGGGCCCGCCGGGGACGGCGGGACAACGGGCTCGACGCGAACGAGTACGCCGTCGTCGGCGACGTCGATCCGCGCGTCGGCGAGCACCTGCTCGACGTGCTGGCCGCCGGCGGGATCGCCGCCTACCTGCAACCCTCCGCCGACCTCAACCCGATCACCCGCACCACCACCGTCCCGGCCCGCCCGGTCGACCGGCTCTACGTCGACCGCTCGCACCTGACCACCGCGCGGGACTACCTCACCCAGCTCGCCGACGAGACCGCCCCCGAGCAGCCACCGGCCCGAGACGAGCCGGACATCGACGCCGAGTGGGCCCGGATCGTCGCCGGCTTCCACACCACCTCGGCGACGGGCGAGCACCCGTGGCCGGCCGCGGAGGACGTGGACGCCCGGGAGGACCGGGACGAGCCGGCCGCCGGTCCACTGGCCCGCTCCGGCGCGGACGAGTCCGGGCCGACCGCCACCGACGTCCGCCGGCTACCGTCCGCCACCGACATCTCCGGGATCTCGATCGGGCGCGGCACCCGGCCGGACGAGCCGTCGCTGCTGGACGGGTTGGACACCTTCGGCGCCGACCTGCCGGACGACGAGGAGGAGGAGGGCTACACCCCGCCTCCGCCGCCGCCGCTGCCCCGGCTCTCCAAGTACGCGGTGGTCGGCGCGCTCGCCGTGATCGTCGGGTTCGTGCTCTTCCTCTTCCCGGCGCTGCTCCCGGTGGACCGCTCGGCGGTCACCCTGTTCGGGTTCACCGGCATCCTGGCCGGGTTCGTCACGCTGATCTGGCGGCTGCGCCCCGGCGACGAGGACGATCGCGACCCGGACGACGGCGCCGTCGTCTGACCCCCGTCACGCCGCCGCCGACCGCATCCCGGGACGGCACCGGCCCACCTGTGACGTAACAGTGGTGTAACTTACTGTCAGTAGGAATACCGCCGTACGTCACTTCCCCGACTGACTGACCGGTTTTCCGTTGCTCGTGGCGGTCAGTCCTCTGCTGATCGGAATGCCCGAGATGCGACAGAGTTCCCTCGTGGTGGTGGCCAACCGCCTCCCCATCGACGACAGTGTGGCGCCCGACGGGGCAACTGCGAATGGCGGCGCAGCCCAGGTGGGCTGGTCAGCGCGCTGCACCCCCTGCTACGGCACACCCCGGCGACGTGGGTCGGCTGGGCCGGCGGCACCGGGCCCGCCCCCGCACTGCCGGACGTGGACGGCGTCCGGATGCACAGCGTCCCGCTCAGCCACGAGGACCTGCGCGACCACTACGAGGGGTTCGCCAACGCCACCCTCTGGCCGCTCTACCACGACGCCGTCGAGCAACCGCAGCACCACCGCCGGTGGTGGGAGGCGTACCAGCGGGTCAACCAGCGCTTCGCCGAGGCGACCGCCGAGGTGGCCGAGCCGGGCGGGGTGGTCTGGGTGCAGGATTACCACCTGCACCTGGTTCCCGGCCTGCTCCGCGCGCTCCGGCCCGACCTGCGCATCGGGTTCTTCCTGCACGTGCCGTTCCCGCCGCCGGAGCTGTTCATGCAGTTGCCCCGTCGGGCCGAGCTGCTACGCGGCATGCTCGGCGCCGACCTGGTCGGCTTCCAGCGAGCCCAGGCGGCGCACAACTTCGCCCAGCTGGTCACCAAGGTGCTGGAGCTGCCGGCCACCGACCGACGGATCGGGATCGACGACCGGGTGGTGCGCATCGGCGCGTTCCCGGTCTCCATCGACACCGCCGAGATGGCCGCGCTCGCCGCCCGCCCCGAGGTGGCCGCCCGGGCCCGCCGGCTGCGCCAGGACCTCGGCGATCCCCGGCAGGTCATCCTCAGCGTGGACCGGATGGACTACACCAAGGGCATCGAGCAGCGGCTCAAGGCGTACAGCGAACTGCTCGCCAACGGCGACGTCAAGGTCCGCGACACGGTGCTGGTCCAGGTCGCGATGCCGAGCCGGGAACGCGTCGGCCAGTACCAGATCCTGCGCGAGCGGATCGAACGCGAGGTCGGTCGGATCAACGGCGAGTTCGGCCGGGTCGGCGAGCCGGCCATCCACTACCTCACCCAGCCCTTCGACCGGGCCGAGCTGGCCGCGCTCTACCGGGTCGCCGACGTGATGGCGGTGACGCCGCTGCGGGACGGAATGAACCTGGTCGCCAAGGAGTACGTCGCCGCCCGGGTGGACGAGGCGGGGGCGTTGCTGCTCAGCGAGTTCGCCGGCACCGCCGCCGAGCTGTCCCAGGCGTACCTGGTCAACCCGCACGACCTGGAGGGGCTCAAGCAGGGGCTGCGCGCGGCGTTGCGTGCCAGCCCGGCCGACGTCACGGAACGGATGCGGGCCATGCGCGCCTACCTGCACCAGCACGACATCCGGGCCTGGGCGCGCTCCTACCTGAGCGCGCTGGACGAGAGGGGTGCCGTGGTCAGCCGCCTGACCAGCACCGACGGCACCCCGGAGGGCACCGCCCGGCCGCCGGCCCCGGCGCCCCGGGCCGCCCCGGCCGGCAGCCCGGCCACGCGGCACAGCGGCTGACCAACGCACCCCGGCCGGGCGCGCGCGGCGACGCGGACCGCCGAAACGGTCAGTGCGCCGCCGGCTCCTTCTCCAACCAGTCCAGGATCGCGTCGATCGGCTCCGCCCAACGCGCGTCCAGCATCAGGTCGTGGCCCATCCCGGGGAAGAGCAGCGGGGCTGAGCCGTACCGGCGGGCCACCCGGTTCAACGTCGACGTCGGCACCACCCGGTCGTCCGGGCTGCCCAGCACCAGCACCGGTGGCGCGCCCACGGCCGGCTCCGCCTCCGGCTCGCCCAGCAGCGCCCACTGCGCCCGCCGGCCGGCCCGACCGAGCCGGGCGATGTGGCGCCGGGCCTCCGCGTCGGGCAGTTCGCGGCTGAACAACTGGCCGCGGCTGAGCCGCAGCGGCCCGCCGAACACCGCCGGCAACGTGCCGGACGGATTGCGGCGCAACGCCGCGCCGAGCACACCCCAACCGCCGAAGACCGGCGCCACCAGCACGGCACTGCGCGCCGGGTAGCGGGCCAACGCGTGCGCCACCACCAGCGCCCCGGCGCCGTGCCCCACCAGCACCGCCTGGCGCGGCAGGCCCGCGGCCACCTGGACCACATCATGGGCGTACGCGCGCAGCGACGCCTCCGGCGCCGGCTCGCTGGCGCCGTGCCCGCGCAGGCTCATCGCGTACGCCGGGAACCCCCGCGACGCCGCGTGCCCCAACCAGTGCTCGGCGAACGCCCACGCGCCGTGCCCGAACCCGGGAACGAACAGCAGCGGTGGGCGCCCCTCCTCCAACTCGGGGGTGGCGCTGAGCACCTCACGCCGGGCCGCCCGGACCGGGCGGGACCACTCCCGGCCCCGCATGATCCGCAGCTCACTCCTCGCGCTCACTTGCCCTCCAGGTCGTGCAGGGCGCGCTGGACGGCGCGCAGGTAGTCGGCGTGACCGACCTCGAACCAGTGCCGGCTGCTCTCCTTGACCTGCGCGGAGTAGCGCTCCCCGGCCCGGTCCCGCACCCGCTGCGCGAAAGCCGCGGCACGATCCGGTCGGTCCCGGCGGGCCTGCAACAGCCGGGCGAAGAGCACCATCTGCCAGTGCGACAGCGTGAACAGGCCGGAGTCCGGCTGCACCAGACCCGCCACCGCCAGCGTCGGATGCCCCGGGGTGAAGGCGTTGAGCCACAGCGTGGGCCGACCGACGCCGGCGCTGTCTCCGAACACCGACGCGTCGAGGAACTCGAAGCGTGGCAGGTAGCCGGTCGCGAAGATGACCAGCTCGGGATCGATCTCGCGGCCGTCGGTCAGCTCCACCGCGTACGGGTGGAACCGGGCGACGTCGGGCACCGGGCCGATCGCGCCATGGCCCACGTAGTAGACGAGCTGACTGTTCGCGATCGGGTGCGTCTCGTAGACCCGGTGGTCGGGCCTGGGCAGGCCGAAGCGGGTCAGGTCCCCGACGGTCAGCCGCAGCGTCCAGTGGTAGAGCCACTGACGCACCCGCAGCGGCACACGCAGCGCCAACAGACTGTCGTTGACCTGATCGGCGGGGCGGCCGAGCACGTACTTCGGCGCGTACCAGTAGCCGCGCCGGGTGGAGTGCCAGCACCGCGACGCCTGCTGGGCGGCCTCGACGGCGATGTCGCAGCCGGTGTTGCCGGCGCCGACCACCAGCACCCGCTTGCCCCGCAGCTGCGCCGGGTCCTTGTAGGACGAGGCGTGCATGATCTCGCCGCGGAACTGTTCGAGGCCCTCGTAGCGGGGCAGCTTCGGCGACCAGTTGTGGCCGTTCGCGACCACCACGGCGGCGTACTGGGAGGTGCGCTCCGGCCCGTACCCGCCGGTGGAGCGAGTGGTCACGTCCCAGCGCTCCCCCGCGGCCGGCTCGACCCGGATCACCTCGGTGCCGAACCAGATGTGCGAGCGCAGGTCGAAGTGGTCGGCGTACCGCTCGAAGTACGAGAGCAGCTGGCTGTGGTGCGGGTAGTCCGGCCAGGAGTCCGGCATCGGGAAGTCGGGGAACTGGGTGAACGGCTTCGACGAGAGCAGGTGGGTGCTGGCGTACACCGGGCTGCGGTCGTGCCGCCAGTTCCAGGCGCCGCCGACGCCGGTCTCCCGCTCGTAGCAGTCCACGCCGAACCCGTGCTCGCGCAGGTTCTTGATGGCCGTCAGGCCGCTGGCCCCGGCCCCGATGACGCAGATCGTGTCGCCCCGGTCGGAAACCGGACGGCCGTCGCGGCTCAGCGCGGACGGGGTCGCCTCCGGGTCGGGCCGGCCGTGGTCGGTGGAGGTGGACACCGGGACATCTCCTTTTGTGCGGCACGCGTGCCGGTCGCCGCGAAATCCTCTCCACATCGGAGCCGGATGTCCAGCCCCGGCGCGGACGGATCTGCGGTCGCGCCGGTCGGGGGTCAGCCGGTGGTGGGCAGCAGCAGGTCGACCAGGACCGGGAAGTGGTCGCTGGCCCGCCGGGTCTGCGGGGTGTCCACCACGTCGTAGTCGACCACGGTGATCCGCGGGTCGACGAAGAGCGCGTCGATGCGCCGGCGCGGGTCGGCGCAGGAGTAGGTGAGCCGGTCCGCCCGGTCGGCCGCCACCGCGGCGTCGGTCAGCCCGCGCGCCACGGTGGCCCAGGCCGGCGCGTCCGGGCCCTCGTTGAGGTCCGCCCCGGCCACCACCGGGCTGCTCGCCGCGCCCAGACCGCGCTTGAACTCGGCGGCCTGCGCCGGACGTTCGGCCGGATCGGTGGACAGGTGCGAACCGGCGAGGGTGAACCGGGCGTCGCCGACACGGCAGTCGGCGTACGCGGCGCCGCGCAGGTGCCGGCCGGGGGTGAGCGGGAAGCGCTGGCAGCGGGTGCCTCGCACCTGGACCCGCAGGCTGGTCAGCAGCAGGTTGCCCAGGGCGGGCAGCCCGCCGGCGGCCACCACCAGGCCGAACGACTCGGCCAGCGTGGCGGACTTCTGCCGCCACCGGAACCGGCGCGGCCCCTCCTGCACGATCACCACGTCCGGCGTCACGGCCCGGACCACCGCCGCCAGCGCGGCTGTGTCGTCGCGTTGGCTGTGGATGTTGTACGACACCACCCGCAGCGGTACGCCGCAAGCCTGGCCCATCCCGGCTCGCCTCAGATCCGCCGGGCCAGGTCGGCGGCGCCGATCACCCCGGCGCTGTTGCCCAGCTCGGCGGGGAGCACCTCGGCCACCGGCAGGCGCCCCCGCTGCGAGAGCGCGCCGAGGTACGAGCGGCGCGTCGGGCCCAGCAGCAGGTCACCGGCGTCGACCACGCCGCCCCCGACCACCAGGGTCTGCGGGTCGAGGATCTGCGCCATGTCGGCGAGGCTGGTGCCGAGCCACCGGCCGATCTGCGCGAACGCCTCGGTCGAGACCGGGTCGCCGCCCTGCGCGGCGGCGGTCACCATGTGGCCGGTGATCGCCTCGGTCTCCCCGCCGGCCAGCTCCAGCAGCGCGGCGGCCCGGTGCGGCTCCTGTCGGGCGCCGGCCCGGGCGAAGCGGACCAGGGCGCTGCCGCTGGCGTACTGCTCGATGCAGCCCAGCCGCCCGCAGCCGCACTGGTGCCCGTCCGGCACGGCCAGCATGTGGCCCAGCTCCGCGGCGATGCCGTGCGCGCCACGCAGCAGCTCGCCGCCGAGCACGATGCCACCGCCGACGCCGGTGCCGATGGTGAACATGACCATGGAGTCGTCGGCGGCCCGGGCCGCGCCGTGGCGGAACTCGGCCCAGGCCGCCGCGTTGGCGTCGTTCTCCACGATCACCGGCAGGCCGACCGCCATGCTGACGTACTCGCGCAGTGGCTCGTCCCGCCAGGCCAGGTTGGGGGCGAAGAGCACGGTCGAGCGGTGGGCGTCGATCCAGCCGGCCGCGCCGATGCCGACCGCCTCGATCGTCCGTCCGGCGGCCAGCTCGCCGACCAGGTCGATGATGACGTCGCGGGTCTTGCCGACGTCATCGGCGGGAGTGTCCCGTCGGGTCTGCACGAGGACCGTGCCGGTGTCGTCCACGACACCGCCGGCCACCTTCGTGCCACCGACGTCGACTCCGATGGTCAGCGTCACCGCTGCCGCTCCCCTCTGCTGTGCTGTCCGGCCCGCGCGCCGGCGACACGCCGGCCCGGGTCGGGATGTCCCGCGCTCAGGCGACGTCGCCCGGTGCGGCCGCGCCGGTGTCGTCGGGCACCCGCGACGCGGGCACCACGGGTCGGTCGGTCGGTGCCGGTGCGGCCACCGTCCCGGCCTCGTCGACGGGTGGTGCGGTGGCCGGCGCGGGTGGGTCCGCCGTCCGGGTGGCGACCGACCAGACGTCCCGCTCCGGCGCCGGCTGAGAATCATGCCCGGTACGGGTGGCGTCGCGCCAGACGTGGTCGTCGCCGGCCCCGGTGGACCGGTCCGTCGGCGTGGCCTCCGGGACGTCGGCACCGGCCGCCGTGGCGGGCGCCGGTCGGGGCGGGGTGGGGGGCGCCGACGGGCTGCCCGCGGGCGGCTCCGCCGGGGCGAACGCTCGAAGCAGGCTGGCCACGCCGGCCGCGAGGTCACCGGCGCCGGTGGCCAGCCGCTCGGCGAATTCGGGACTCGGGTCGCGCAACGCGGCGATGCCCCGACAAACCGGGCAGACGCAGCATTCGGCGGAACCGGTGGCGAAACCGCCACCGGTGCCGGAGTGACCGCCGGGGGCGGCACTGTGACCGAGGACACCGGCCAGCATCCCGCCCAGCGGGCCCCACGCGCCGCCCGCCGAGCCGGCGGAGGCCAACCGCGCTCCCGCGATCAGGGTGGCGACCAGCCGCTCCGCCTCTTCCCGGGCTGAACCCGGATCCGTTCCGCCCATGGTCGGCTCCTCTACCGTGCCGCCGTACGCGTCACTGCGCCGCACCGGGTGCTTCTACCCGGTGCTTGAGCTGCTTCAACGCGGTATCCATGATCATCTTCTCGGCCTTGCGCCGAAACATGCCGAGCATCCCCACGGAAAGCTCGACCTCCAGGGTGTAGGTCACCGTGGTGCCGCCGTCCGGGTTGCCCACCAGGTCGTACGAACCGCGCTGGCTCTTCTGCATCTTCGAGGGCGCGACCAGGTGCCACTCGATCCGGGACAGGTCCTCGGCGTACTCGTAGGCGAGCACGTACTCGTCGGCCATCACCCCGGCGTCGATGGTGAAGCGCACCTGGCTGGCGTAGCCGTCCTCGTACTCCTCGATGACCTCGGCCCGGCGCACCGCCTCGGTCCACTCCGGGTAGCGCGCGAAGTCGCAGATGACCGCCGTCACCCGGTCCGGTGACGCGCCGATGATGATCGACTGGGTGGAGGAGTCCGCCATGGGGGGAGGCTACCCGGCGGGCACCGCCCACGCGCCACGCCGCCCCCACCAGGTCCGGCGGCGGGGTCAGCACCCACCGCGCGCCGTGGGCCAACCACCACGAGGCCCGACCGACCATCCTGCTTGTCCCACCCGACCCGGCCGCCGGGTAGGTTGCGACAGAGCCGACGCCCACGGCGGCCGGCCCGGCCAGTGCGAGCACGAAGGAGTGCAGGTGCGCGAGTTCTCCGTTCCGCCGATCGTCACCGTTGGCGACGCGGCCAACCTCACCGATCCGGTCTGGGACAACGCCGAGATCGCACCGGACGCCGTGCAGTTCGCCCGCGGCAGCCGGACCGCCGACGGCACCGGCACCGCCTGGGCGGAGGTGACCTGTCGGCAGTTCCGTGACGAGGTGGTGGCGGTGGCCCGCGGGCTGATCGCCGCCGGCATCCAGCCGGGCGCCCGGGTCGCGCTGATGAGCCGCACCCGCTACGAGTGGACGCTGCTGGACTACGCGATCTGGACGGCCGGGGCGGTCACCGTGCCGATCTACGAGACCTCCAGTTCCGAGCAGGCCGCCTGGATCCTCGCCGACTCCGGCGCGGTCGCCGTCGTGGTGGAGACCGACGCGCACGCCAGCCTGGTCGCCGACGTCCGGGACCGGCTGCCCGAGCTGGAGCACGTCTGGCAGATCGACCGCGGCGGGGTCGACGAGCTGGTCACGACCGGCACCGCGGTCGAGCTGGCCGAGGTGGAACGGCGCCGTAAGGCGGTCCGCGCCGATGACCTCGCCACGATCATCTACACCAGCGGCACCACCGGCCGTCCCAAGGGCTGCGTGCTCAGCCACCGCAACATGTACGCCGACATCGCCAACGCGGTGCCGGTGCTGCCGAACCTGTTCCACGCCGGCGCGGCCACCCTGCTCTTCCTGCCGCTGGCGCACGCCTTCGCCCGGCTGATCCAGATCGGCGTGGTGCAGGCCCGAGCCACCATGGCGCACTGCGCCGACACCAAGAACCTGGTCGCCGAGCTGCAGGAGTTCCGGCCGACCTTCGTGCTCTCCGTCCCCCGGGTGTTCGAGAAGGTCTACAACGCGGCCAAGCAGAAGGCCGAGGCCGACGGCAAGGGCGGCATCTTCGCCCGCGCCGAGCAGGTCGCCATCGCGTACAGCGAGGCGCAGGAGACCTCACGCGGGCCCGGCCTGGCCCTGCGCGCCCAGCACGCGGTCTTCGACCGGCTGGTCTACGGCAAGCTGCGTGCCGCGCTCGGCGGCCGGTGCCGGGACGCCATCTCCGGCGGCGCGCCGCTCGGTGCCCGGCTCGGTCACTTCTTCCGGGGCATCGGCGTGACGGTCCTCGAGGGCTACGGGCTGACCGAGACGTCGCCCGCCGCGGCGGCGAACCTGCCCACCGGCACCCGGATCGGCACCGTCGGCCGTCCGCTGCCCGGCGTGACCATCCGGATCGACGGCGACGGCGAGATCCTGATCTCCGGCGACCTCATCTTCCAGGGTTACTGGCACAACGAGGCGGCGACCGCCGAGGCGCTCACCGCCGACGGCTGGTTCCGCACCGGCGACCTGGGCCAGCTCGACAACGACGGCTACCTCAGCATCACCGGCCGGAAGAAGGAGCTGATCGTGACCGCCGGCGGCAAGAACGTCGCCCCGTCGGTGCTGGAGGACCAGGTGCGGGCCCACCCCCTGATCAGCCAGTGCGTCGTGGTCGGCGACCGGCAACCGTTCATCGCGGCGCTCGTCACCATCGACGAGGAGGCGCTGCCCGCCTGGCTGGAGTCGGCCGGGCTGCCCGCCGGCACCCGGGTCGAAGAGCTGCGCGAGCACGACGGCCTGCGGGCGGAGATCCAGTCCGCGGTCGACAGCGCGAACCGGGCCGTCTCCAAGGCCGAGGCGATCAAGGTGTTCCGGGTCCTGCCCCGCGACTTCACCGAGACCACCGGCGAGCTGACCCCGTCGCTCAAGGTCAAGCGCCAGGTTGTCCACAAGACGTACGCGGCGGAGATCGCCGATATCTACCGGGGCTGACTACCATCCGTCACGTGCCCGCATCGACATCCGCCGCACCACACCCGCATCCCCTCGCCGCGGCCGCTCGCCTGGTGATGCTGGCGCTGGTCGCCGTCCTGACCCTGTTCGCCACCCGCGACGTCACCCAGCTGTGGTGGATCGCGCTGCTGGCGATCGCCGGGCTCCCCTCGCTGCTGGCTCCTCAGCACCGGCTGATCGGGCCGCTGAGCCGGGTGGCCGAGGTGCTGGTGCTGGGGCTGGCCGCGAGCCAGGTGGCCGCGGTCGCGTCGATCGGCGGCACGGTCGACGGGCTCGGCGCCTCCGCGGTGCTGCCCTACCTGGCGGTGCCGGTGACCGTCACCGCGCTGCGTCGCCGTTTCTCCGAGGGCGCCGCGCTGCTCGCCGTCACCGCCGCGACGCTGCTGGTCAGCGGGGCGCTCACCGAGGTCGGTGGGGAGCGCCAGCTCGGCCAGCTCGGCTACCTCGCGGTCTGCGCGCAGTGGCTGATCCTGGCCGTGCTGGGGCTCTACGCCGCCGGCACGCTGCACCAGGTGATGGCGGTACGCGGTGAGGGCAAGCCCCAGCCGTACGCCGAGGCGACCCGGCTGCTGACCCAGCTGCGCACGGTGGCCCGGCAGCTGCCCGGGGCGACCCTGGACCCGGGCGGCATCTCCGAGCACCTGCTGGAGGAGCTGCGTACGGTGGCCCGGGCGGACCGGGGCGCGGTGCTGTCGGCCAGCGGCGGCGGCCGGCTCGTGGTGCTCGCCCAGGCCGGGGTGGACCGGGTGGACTGGGAGACGACGCTGGACGCGGACTCGGCGATCGCCGACGCGTGGGCCAGTCAGCAGGCCCAGACCGCGGCGCGGTCGCAGTCCCGCTCGCACCGGGGCGGCGACGTCTCCGCGTTGATCGTTCCGCTGGTCGCGGGGGTGCGCACGGTGGGGCTGGTGGTGCTGGAGGCGGACGCCGCACACGCGTACCCGCCACCGGTGGTGTCCCGGGTGACCGCGCTGACCCGGCCGGCGGCGCTGCGCCTGGAGGCGGCGCTGCTCTTCGACGAGGTCCGCTCGCTGGCCACCAACGAGGAGCGGCAGCGGCTGGCGCGGGAGATCCACGACGGGGTGGCGCAGGAGCTGGTGATGGTCGGCTACGGCATCGACAACGCCCTGGCCACCGTCTTCGACGACGCCGACGAGACCGCCGAGGCGCTGCGTACGCTGCGCGGCGAGGTGACCCGGGTGATCACCGAGCTGCGGCTGAGCCTGTTCGAGCTGCGCAGCGAGGTGGACCGGCAGGGCGGGCTGGCCGCGGCGATCGCCGAGTACGCGCGCACCGTGGGCGCCTCCGGTGGGCTGCGGGTGCACCTGTCGCTGGACGAGTCCACCGCGCGGCTGCCGGCGGCCACCGAGGCCGAGTTGCTGCGCATCGCGCAGGAGGCGGTGACCAACGCGCGCAAGCACGCCGGGGCCTCCAATCTCTGGGTCACGTGCGAGGTGGACCCTCCGTACGCGCAAATTGAAGTGTCGGATGACGGTCAGGGGATGGCTGACCAGCGGCCCGACGGGCGGTACGGTCTTGCGATCATGGCCGAGAGGGCGGAACGTATCCGGGGCCGGTTGGAGATCAGGCCCCGGCAACCGAGCGGCACAACCGTGGCGGTGGTTCTCGGCACCTCGCCCCGGCGCGATAACCTGCGCGGTAGCGCAGCAGCAGAAGGGGAGTAACCCGAGGATGACCACCAGTCCGACACCGGCCACCCGCACCAAGGTCCTCCTTGTCGACGACCACGACCTGATTCGCAAGGGCCTGCGGCACGCCTTTGAGCGCGACCGTCAGTTTGAGGTCGTCGGTGAGGCCGCCACGGCGGCGGAGGGGGTCCGCCAGGCCGGTGCGCTCCAGCCGGACGTGGTGATCATGGATCTCCGGCTGCCCGACGGCAGCGGCCTCGAGGCCACCCGTGCGCTGCGCAAGTCCAGCGCCTCGATGGGCATCGTGGTGCTGACCATGTACGCCGGCGACGACCAGCTCTTCGGCGCCCTGGAGGCCGGCGCGAGCGCCTTCGTGCCGAAGACCGCCCCGGCCGACGAGGTGGTGGCCGCCGCGCGGCACGCCGCCTCCTCCCCGAGCGCGTTCACCGCGGCCGACCTGGCCGAGGCGATGAAGCGCCGGCTCGCCCCGTCCGGTCCGCAGCTCTCCCCCCGCGAGGGGCAGGTCCTGCGGCTGCTCGCCGACGGGATGAGCGTGGCCGGCATCGCCAAGCAGCTGTTCGTCAGCGAGTCCACGGCCAAGACGCACATCTCCAAGCTGTACGAGAAGCTCGGTGCGGCCAACCGGGCGCAGGCGCTGATGACAGCGCTGCGGCTCGGCCTGCTCGAGGCGCCGGACGCCCCGAAGTTCTGACCTGCACCCGCTCGTCGAGCGGGACGCCGCGACCGAAGGTCCGCGCCAGCTCCGGCCGGCGCGGACCTTCGCGTATCGACCGACGTCGGCGGGAACCTGGCGGCAGGCTATGGTCTGGCGGGAACGTCGGGGGCACAATACCCGCGCGGGCGACGACGCCCGCGTCGTGGACTCGAGGGGTGAGCGCATGCAGCGGCCGGACTGGGCACCCGACACCATCGACATCGAGCGCCCGAGCGTCGCGCGGATGTACGACTACTACCTCGGCGGCTCACACAACTTCGCGGCCGACCGGGCCGCGGCGCAGGCGATGGTGGCCGCGGTGCCGGAGGCGCCGCTGATGGCCCAGGCCAACCGCGCGTTCCTGCGCCGGGCGGTGCACCACCTCGCCGAGGCCGGGATCCGGCAGTTCCTGGACATCGGCTCGGGCATTCCCACGGTCGGCAACGTGCACGAGATCGCCCAGCGGCTCGACCCGGAGTCACGGGTGGTCTATGTGGACGTCGACCCGGTGGCGGTGGCGCACAGCCGAGAGATCCTGGCCGGCAACGACCGCGCGGTGGTGGTGCAGGAGGACCTGCGGCGCCCGGAGAAGATCCTGACCCACCCGGACATCCGCAAACTACTCGACCTGGACCAGCCGGTGGCCGTGATGATCGTGGCCGTGCTGCACTTCGTCTCCGACGAGGACCGTCCGGCGGAGCTGCTGCGGACCCTGCGCGACGCGCTGGCCCCGGGCAGCTACCTGGTGCTGTCGCAGGCCAGCGACGACGGGCGCAGCCAGGACGAGCGGGCCGAGGCGGAGCGGGTCTACCGGCGTACCGACAACCCGCTCTCGGTCCGCAGCCGGGCCGAGTTGACCGCGCTCTTCGACGGGTTCGAGCTTCTCGACCCGGGCGTGGTCTGGGTGCCCCAGTGGCGGCCGGACACCCCGGAGAGCGCGGAGGACGCCGAGCGTGCGGTCTTCATGGGCGGCGTCGGGCGCCTCGGTGGCTGAGTCGCCGGAGGCGACCTCCTGCCCGGGCACGTTCGCCAGGGCCTGGGCCAAGGCCGTCTCCGGCACCAGCTATCTGCCGATGACCCAGGCCCAGCTCGAGACCCTGCTGCACCGGCTCACCGGGCAGTTGGCCGGCGCGTTGCTCGCCGAACCGTTCGACCTCCGCGCCGGCTATCGAGTGGGTGCCGAACTGGTCGCCGCGCACATCGCCTCCGCGGAGGGGCTGGGCCGTACCGTCGAGGTCATCCAGCTCCGGCTGATCCGCGACCTGGGGCTGGTGGCCGAGGACGTCGAGGACCGGATGGCGCGGCTGCTGGCCGCCGTGGCGACCGGATACGCCCGCGCGCTGCGGGACCGGACGCTCGACGAGCAGGAGTCGATCCGCCGGGCCGCCATGATGGCCCGGACCCAGGCCGAGCGGGCGCTGCGGGCCAGCGAGGCGCGGTTCCGGCACCAGGCCACCCACGACCCGCTCACCGGCCTGCCCAACCGGACGCTGTTCACCGAGCGGCTCACCGCCGCGCTCAACGAGCCGGGCCGTGGCGCGCAGCGGGTCGGCGTGTGCTTCATCGACCTGGACCGGTTCAAGGTCGTCAACGACACGCTGGGGCACCAGGTCGGCGACCGGCTGTTGACCACGGTGGCCGAGCGGCTGTGCCAGACCGTGGGCGAGCGCCTGGTGGCCCGACTCGGTGGGGACGAGTTCGTCATCCTGGTGGAGGGCAGCGCCGGCACCGACGACATGGTGGCGGTGGCCGAGGCCGCACTGGCCGCCGTCCGGACACCGGCGCTGGTCGACGGGCACGAGCTCCAGGTCTCGGCGAGCATCGGCATCGTCGAGCGCCAGGTGGCCGGCGCCAACCCCGGTGACCTCATGCGGGCCGCCGACAGCACCCTGCACTGGGCGAAGTCGGCCGGCGGGGCGCGCTGGGCGCTCTACGACGCCGAGCGCAACCGACGCGAGCTGGCCCGGTACGCGCTCTCCGCGGCCATCCCGGCCGCGTTGGAGCGAGGCGAGTTCTACCTCGACTACCAGCCGCTGACCTCGCTTCGGGACGGCCGGCTGATCGGCGTGGAGGCGCTGGTCCGCTGGCGCCACCCGGAGCTGGGTGTGCTGCGGCCGGACAGCTTCATCGGGCTGGCCGAGGAGACCGGGCTGATCGTGCAACTGGGCGGGTGGGTGCTGGCCGAGGCGTGCCGGGAAGCCGAAGCCTGGTCGGCCGGCGGCACGGCCGCACCGTTCGTGAGCGTCAACCTGGCCGTCCGGCAGGTGCACCGGCCCGGGCTGGTGCAGGAGGTACGCGCCCTGCTGCGGCAGACCGGGCTGCCGCCGGAGCGGCTCCAGTTGGAGATCACCGAGAGCACGATGATGAGCACGGCCAAGGAGCCGGTGCGCGCCCTGCGGGTGCTGGCCGACCTCGGCGTGCGGATCGCCATCGACGACTTCGGCACCGGCTACTGCAATCTGGCGTACCTGCGGGACCTGCCGGTGACCGAGCTGAAGGTGGCCGGGGAGTTCGTGGCCGGGCTGCGGTCGCCGTCGGTCGGGCGCACCGATGAGCGGATCCTCGCCTCGCTGGTCTCGCTGGCGCACGCGCTGGACCTGACGGTGACCGCCGAGGGGGTGGAGACCGCCGGGCAGGCTGAGCGGCTCCGGGCGATCGGCTGCGACGCCGCCCAGGGCTGGCACTTCGGCCGTCCGGCTCCCGCAGATCGGATCCTGGCCCGCATCCGCTGACGCACCGCAGTCCCGGGCCGGGCTCCGCCACGCTGGGCGGCGCCAGGCGGACGTCGTCCGGCTGGTCCCGCTGCGGCCTGGCACCGATGTGCCGCCGCCGCCAGTGCTGGCGCGGCGCATCCCCGTGGTCGCGCTGTCGGTGTCGACCGCGATACCTCACCGTCATATTTATTGACTTTGAGATATCACGCTCGAAAGGGCGAGGCATCGGGACATCGGTTGCCGCGCCTGGGCCATCCGCGGGTTGGCGGTGAGAGCAGCGAGTAGACATTGTCTACCGCTGCTGGTAGACAACGTCTATGAGTGCGGAGGCGAGCGTCCGGGCCCGACTGGTGGCCGCCGGGGTGGACCTGGTGCTGCGCGAGGGCCAGTCGGCGGTGTCGCTGCGGGAGATCGCCCGCCGGGCCGGGGTCTCGCACGGCGCGCCGCGCCGCTACTTCCCCACTCACGTCGACCTGCTCTCGGCAATCGCCCGGGAAGGCTTCGCCGACCTCGCCGCCCGCGTCGAGCAGACGATGCGCGCCGCCGGCCCCGACCCGCGCGCCCGGCTGACCGCGCTCGGCCGGATGTACCTGGACTTCGCGGCGGCGCACCGCGGGATGTTCGAGCTGATGTTCCGGCACGACCTGCTGGACAGCGGCCGGCTACAGCTGCGCGAGACGAGCCTGCCGCTGTTCGCCGTCCTGGCGGACCTGGTGGCTCAGGTGCGTCGGCCGACCGACGCACCGGCCCCGGTGCTGGCCGGCGCGCTCTGGGCCAACCTGCACGGCATAGCCCAGCTCTGGGCCTGGGGCAGCCTGCCGCTCGCCACGGGCGCCACCGACGACGACGCCCTGCTGCACGCCGCACTGGACGCCCACCTCGGCCCGGCCCCCGACTGACTCATCCAACCCGCACCCCGGAGGACACGTGCCCCTGCTGTACGACCTCACCAAGCTGACCGTCGGCACCATGCTGCGGCTGGGCTGGCGGCCACGCGTGGAAGGGCTGGAACACCTGCCCCGGCGCGGCGGCGCGATCCTCGCCGGCAACCACCTCTCCGTCGCCGACGAGCTGTTCCTCGTCAGCGTGACGCCCCGACACGTCACCTTCTGGGCCAAGTCCGAGTACTTCAGTGGCCGCGGCCCGGGCGGCTGGCTCAACCGGCGGATCGTCGCCGGCATGGGCGCGATCCGGGTCGAGCGCGGCGGCGGCCGGGCCGCCCTCAGCGCCCTCGACGCCGCCGTGCCGGTGCTGCGCGCCGGCGGCCTGGTCGCCGTCTATCCGGAGGGCACCCGTTCCCCGGACGGGCGGCTCTACCGGGGCCGGGTCGGAATGACCCGGCTCGCCCGCGACGCCGGGGTGCCGATCATCCCGGTCGGCGTGCTCGGCACCGCCGAGGTGCTACCCGTCGACGCGCGGCTGCCGCGCCGGCACCCGGTCACCCTGCGTTTCGGCCCGCCGATCCCGGTCGCCGGCCGGATCAACGGGCCACGCGACATCCGGACGGTCACCGACGAGGTGATGGCGGCGATCCAGCGGCTCACCGGCCAGGAGTACGTGCCCCGCTACGCCCCGCCCCGGTCGACTCCCACCTGAAGCGCGGGCGGCGGTCAGCCGGCGAGCACGGCGGCCATCCGCTGCGCCTGCGCCTCCCAGCGCCACTCTCGCTCCACCCACGCCCGACCTGCCGCGCCCAGTTGGCGGGCCAGGTCCCGGTCGGCGAGCAGCCGGGCCACCCGGTCGGCGATCTGGGCGACGTCGCGGCCGCGGACCACGTAGCCGGTCTCCCCCTCGCGCACCGCGTCCGGCGCGCCCCCGGAGTCACCGGCCACCACCGGCAGGCCGGTCGCGGACGCCTCCAGGTAGACGATGCCCAGCCCCTCCACGTCCAGCCCGCGGTTGCGGGTGCGGCAGGGCATCGCGTAGACGTCGCCGGCCGCGTAGTGCGCCGGCAGCTCGGCCGCCGGCACCGAACCGGTGAAGACCACGTCCCGTTCCACCCCGGCCTGCCGGGCCAGCTTCTCCAGGGTCGCCCGGTACGGCCCGCCGCCGACGATCAGCAGCACCGCGTCGGGCACCCGGCGGCGGATCTCCGGCAGTGCCCGGATCAGCATGTCCTGCCCCTTGCGCGGCACCAGCCGGGACACACAGACCACCACCGGCCGGTCGGTCAGCCCCAGCCGGGCCCGGACGGGCTCGCCGTCCACGGTCGGGTGGTAGGTGTCCACGTCCACCCCGGGCGCCAGCCGGCGCAGCTCGGTCAGCCCGTCCAGCACACGGGCCAGCCGGCTGCGGGTGTACTCGCCGAGGTAGGTGGTGACGTCGACGCCCCGACCGATCCGGCGCAGCGCCGGCCGGGCGGCGGGCAGCGCCGCCCAACCGACCTCGTGGCCGTGGGTCTGCGCCACCACCCGGCGCACCCCGGCCCGTCGCCGCAGGCCGGCGGCGAGCAACCCGAGCGGGGCCGCCGCGCCGAACCACACGGTGTCGCAGTCGTACGCGCGGGCCAGCCGCGCCGCCCGGCGGGCGATCAGCGGGGTGGGCAGCAGCACCCGGGTGCGTTCCCGGATCACCTCGAACGGCTGGTCGGCGTCGAACTTCGCGGCCCCGCGCCAGCTCGACGCGTACACCACCACCGAGCCGGCCGGCTGACGCACCGCGAGGTTGTGCACGAAGGACTGGATCCCGCCCGGGCGGGGCGGGAAGTCGTTGGTGATCAGCAGCGTGCGGCTCATCGGCCGGCCTCCCGGGCGTACGCGCGGGCGGCGGCCATCCGCTCCACGGTGGACGGATGTGAGGCCGAGTAGAGGTACTCCCAGCGCGGCGGGTCGGGGTCGCCGAGGTTGACCGAGCCGAGTCGGCGTTGCATCGACTCGAAGGCGGCCGGGTCGCGGGTGAGCGCGAGCGCGTGCGCGTCGGCCCGTGCCTCCACCCGCCGGGACATCAGCGCCTGCACCGGCGCGGCGACCAGCCCGGCCACCGTGACCAGGGCGACCAGCAACGGAAACGCGCGCGGGTGGGCGACCGACTCGACGCCGGCCATCCGCAGCAGCGGCCCCCACGAGCCGAGCAGGTAGAGCGCCACCACCGCGGCGGCGGCACCGAGCGCCCCGGTCAGCGTGCCGGCCGCGACGTCCCGGTCCTTCGCGTGCCCCAGCTCGTGCGCCACCACGGCGGTCACCTCCGCCGGGGTGGCCTCGCGCAGCAGCGTGTCGTAGACCACCACCCGGCGGGTCGGCCCGAGACCGGAGACGTACGCGTTGACCGCCCTGGTGCGCCGGGAGGCGTCGGCGACCAGCACGTCGCGCACCGGCACCCCGTCGCGGGCGGCCATGCTCATCAGCTCGGTGCGCAGCGGGCCCTGCTCCATCGGGGTGAACCGGTTGAACACCGGCTCCACCAGCACCGGCAGCACGAATGACAGCAGCACCACCAGCAGGGCCGCGCCGGCCGCGCCGAACGCCCACCACCAGCGCGGCGCGAGCCGGATGACCGCGTAGAACCCGAACAGCGCCACCGCGCCGATCACGGCGCTGACCGCGTACGACTTGAGCAGGTCGACCGCCCAGCCGCTCCAACCGTTGGTGCTCAGCCCGTAGCGGGTGAGCACGCTCTGCCGCCAGGCGGCGAACGGGAGGGTGAGCAGGTCGGCGACGAGCACCACGGCCAGCCCGCCGAGCACGGCCTGCGCGGTCCAGTGCCCTCCGAACGGCCGGCCCATCAGCTCGATCAGACGGCTGCCCAGCGGGGTCAGCCCCAGCGCGAGCGCGACCAGCAGCCCGACGGCGAGTGCGGCGTAACCGCCGGGGCGCAGCGCGGCGCGGAACTCCCGCCCGCGGGCCACCTGCTCGGCGGGCAGGTCGCGCAGCGCGGCGAGCTGGTCGGCCCGGGGCGCCGGCGGCCGGTGCCACGGGATCAGCAGCGCGGCGGTCACCACCAGCGCGACGGTCAACCCGGCGAGGGTCAGCAGCGCCCAGCCGCGCGGGGTCACCGGGACACCGCCGTGCTGGCCGCGCGGCGCGCTTTCCCGCCGCCGGCGGGCCCGCCGTCGTCGCGTCGTACCCCGCTCATCCCGCCGCTCCTCCCGCCGTGACCGCCCATCCTATGGCCCGCGAAAAGCCCGCTTCGGGCGCGGTGTCGCGCTCAGGCGACCCGGCGGGAGGCGCGGCGACGGGCGGCACCGGGACGCGCGGGCGCGGCCAGCACCTCCACGTCGAAACCGGCGCGGGCGAACACCTCGATCGCCTGGACCTCGGCGGCGTCCAGGCCGGCCGCCGGGGACGCCTCGTCGAACAGGGCGGCCACCAGGCAGCCGGAACAACCCTCACCCCGCTCCTTCGCGCACCCCTCGCAGTCGATGAGCATCACGCCTCCTGATCGGCTCGCGACGCCCGGCCGGCACGCTGTCGTCGCCGGCCGAGCACCGTCGGTCACATCGACGCTAGCCACCGGGTACGACAGAAACCGGACAAGCTCCCCGACCGGCTGTTTCGGGGGCGAGATCGACTCCAGGTCAGCGATATCGGACCATCCCGCTCGGCCGCACACCCCGACATCACCGACCTCGAGTCGATCACCGGCCTCGGCGGGCGCACTCTGGCCAGCGGGCTGCTGCTGCGGATCGAAGCCGCGGTGCGAGACCCGGGCCGCTGCCGGAGCCGGCGCGCGCGGACGTCAGGAGCGGGCGAGGCGCCGCAGCAGCGAGTCGGCGCCCAGCGGGTAGGCCCCGTGCCGGCGGACCCCGTCGGCGACCTCGCGGTCGGAGGAGACCACCACCACCGGGCGGCCGGCCGGCTCGGCGCGGACCAGCCGCCGGATCAGCTCGTCGGCGGTCTCGCCCTTGCGGGAGAAGAGCACCCGTACGCCGCGCGGCGCCGGCGGCAGCCCGTGCATCCGCTCGGCGCCGTCGAAGACCACGGTGACCTCGTCGCCGGTCTGCGCGGCGATCCCGCCCAGGCCGGTGATCAGGCGCTTGCGCTGCTGCTCCAGCGACATCTCGCCGAAGCCGCGCTTGGTGACGTTGTAGCCGTCCACCACGAGGTGCGCCCGGGGCAGCGCGAGCAGTTGGTCCAGCCGTGCCGGGTCGTCGGTGTCCCGGGCGCGCGCGGCCGGGCCGGCCGGGGCGGTGCCCGGCTGCTCGGCGAACGCGTCGGCGACGAAGTCGGCGGGGAGCTTGTCCACCGGGTCCAGCGCCAACTCCCGGCGCAGCCCGACGGCGGCCTGGCCGATGGTCTCCAGCAGCAGCCAGAGCCGGGCGTCGTCGACCGAACGGGCCTCCTTGGCGCTGGCCCGGGCCACCCCGGCGGCCGCCTCCGCCTCGGCCAGCCGGGCGCGGGCCCGGCGCAGCTCGGCGTCCACGTCGGCGCTGGCGCGCGCGGCCCGACCGCGCTCGGTGGCCAGCAGTTCGGTGGCCTTGCGCTCGCGGGCCTGGGTCTCCCGCAGCGTGCGGGCCAGTTGGCGGGACTCCTCGCGGAGCTGACCCAGCTCCTCCCGGACCCGGGCCAGCTCGTCGCGGAGCTTCTCCGCCTCCACCCGGGCCACGGCCCGGTCGTGCTCGGCCCGGGTGGCCCGCTGCTCGGCCTCGCGGACCAGCTCGGCGACGACCGCGCTGTCGGCCTCGGCGCGGACCGCCGCGCCGCTGGCGTCGATCAGCTCCCGCCAGCCCCGCGGCCGGGCCAGGTAGGCCAGCGCGGCCACCTCGACCGGGTCGGCGGCGGCCGGCGCGGTGCCCTCGACCACGGCCGCGCCGAGGTCACCGGCATCGGCCAGCACCCGGGCGGTGACCCGCTGCCGGAACAGCGGGTCGGCGGTGAGCTGCGCGGCGATGGCCGGCGCGCCGAGCCGGGCCCGCCGGTTCGGGGCGAACTTGGCCACCCGGCGCAACGGCACCGGCACCTCGTCGCCCGGGAGGGTGGGCAGCACCGCGGCGGTCAGCGCCACGATCCGCTGCCGGACCGGCTCGGGCAGGGTGGGCTCGGGCTCGATCGTCGGCTCGCCGGCCGGGCCCACCGGGCCGGATGACACGGCGGCGGCGGCGGCGTCTTCGTCGCCGCTGTCCGGGTCGCCCACGGCACCGTCGTGCGCGACCGGATCCTCCTGCGGGAGGTGGTCGTCGTACGGCTCGGTGAGGGGCATGTGGCAAGTCTCCCACCGCGACCGGGCCCACCGCCCGGTGAGTGAGCCGATCTCTCATCCTAGCCCCATGCTGACCGGTGGGGCCGCTGTGACGGGAGTGTCGGACCGGCGCGCTAGCGTGCCGCCGATGGCACAGGCGGAGTACGTCCAGGAGTCACTGGCCGGTCTCGACCCGGCGGTGGGTGGGGTGGACCCGGCGCTGCCGCTCTACGCGACCACCTTCGTGGTGGTCGACCTGGAGACCACCGGTGGCGCGCCGGACGGCGGCGGCATCACCGAGATCGGCGCGGTCAAGGTGCGCGGTGGTGCGCAGCTCGGCGTGCTGGCCACCCTGGTCAACCCGGGGCAGCCGATCCCGCCGTTCATCACCGTGCTGACCGGGATCACCCAGGCCATGCTGCTGCCGGCGCCGCCGATCGAGCAGGTGCTGCCGAGCTTCCTGGAGTTCATCGCCGACGCGGTCCTGGTGGCCCACAACGCCCCCTACGACGTGGGCTTCCTCAAGGCCGCCTGCGCGAAGCACGGCTACCGCTGGCCCAACCCCCGCGTGTTGGACACGGCGGCGCTGGCCCGCCGGGTGCTGACCCGCGACGAGGTGCCCAACCGCAAGCTGGGCACCCTGGCGGCCTACTTCCGCACCGCCACCCACCCCACCCACCGGGCGCTGGACGACGCGAAGGCCACCGTCGACGTGCTGCACGGGCTGATCGCCCGACTCGGCGGGCACCGGGTCGACACGGTCGGCGACGCCATCGAGTTCGCGCGGGCGGTCACCCCGACCCAGCGCCGCAAGCGACACCTGGCCGAGGGCCTGCCCAAGGTGCCGGGGGTCTACATCTTCCGGGCCGCCGACGACCGGCCGCTCTACGTCGGCACCTCGGGCGACATCGCCACCCGGGTGCGCAGCTACTTCACCGCGGGGGAGAAGCGGGCCCGGATCTCCGAGATGCTGGCCGCGGCCGAACGGGTCGAGGCGGTGGAGTGCGCGCACTCGCTGGAGGCGGAGGTCCGCGAGCTGCGGTTGATCGCCGCACACGCCCCGCCGTACAACCGGCGGTCGAAATACCCGGAGCGGATGGTCTGGCTCAAGCTGACCGACGGGCCGTACCCCCGGCTGTCGGTGGTCCGCGACCTCTCCCCCACCGACACCGCCTACCTCGGCCCGTTCACCTCCCGGCGGGCCGCGGAGCTGGCCGCCGCCGGCTTCCACGACGCGGTGCCGCTGCGCCAGTGCACGCACCGGCTCTCACTGCGGACCGTCACGCCGGCCTGCGCGCTGGCCGAGCTGGGTCGCTGCCCGGCACCCTGCGAGCACAAGATCACCCCCGAGGAGTACGACCACCGCGCCGCGGCGCCGTTCCGCACCGCCACCGCCAGCGACCCACAGCCGGTGGTGGACGCGCTGCTGGCCCGGATCGACGTGCTCTCCCGCGACCAGCGCTACGAGGAGGCGGCGGTGGTGCGGTCCCGGCTGGCGGCGGTGCTGCGCGCCACCGTGCGGATGCAGCGGCTGGCCGCCCTGACCGGGATCGTCGAGCTGGCCGCGGCCCGGCCGGCCGCCCGGGGCGGCTGGGAGCTGGCCCTGGTCCGGCACGGACGGTTGGCGGGCGCGGGCGTGTCCCCGCCCGGCGTCCACCCGCGACCCACGCTGAACGCCATCCGGATCACCGCCGAGACGGTGTCGGGTGGGCACGGCCCGGTGCCGGCGGCCACGGCGGAGGAGTCCGAACGCATCCTGTCCTGGTTGGAGCGACCGGAGACCCGGCTGGTGGAGATGTCCTCCGGTTGGTCCTCCCCGGCGGGTGGCGCGGGGCGATTCCGGGACCTGCTGGCGAAGGCCGAGAGCGGTGCGTCCCACCAACTCTCGACCGAACGCTCATGACCAACTGACCGATCGGACTACGTCGACTCGCTTAGGCTGTTAGAGAAGTGCAGTCCTGCCCGATTCGTGGGCCTGCTCCCGGTCGCCGGGTCTCGGCGACCGCGGGGCCGGGGTGAGGAGGTGTCCCTCGTGGACGTCGACGCCGGACACGGCGCCGCTCTGGGGGGCGCCCTGCCGACCCAGTCGGGTGAGCTGCCATTGGCCCGCCGGCTGCGGTCGTTGCTCACCTGGCCGACCACCGACTCCGACCCGGTCACCCAGCTGGTCCGGACCCACCGTGGCATCCACGCCGGCACCGACCCGGCGGTGCTGCGCCGGGCGTACACCATCGCGGAGAACATGCACCGCGGGCAGTTCCGCAAGAGCGGCGAGCCGTACATCACCCACCCCCTCGCGGTGGCGCAGATCTGCGCCGAGCTGGGGATGGACACCACCACCCTGGTGGCGGCGCTGCTGCACGACACGGTGGAGGACACCCGCTACACGCTCCAGGCGCTGTCGGAGGACTTCGGCGGCGAGGTGGCCCACCTGGTCGACGGGGTGACCAAGTTCGACAAGGCGTTCTACGGCAAGGCCGCCGAGGCGGAGACGATCCGCAAGATGATCGTCGCGGCCGCCAAGGACGTCCGGGTGCTGATCATCAAGCTGGCCGACCGGCTGCACAACATGCGCACCCTCGGTGTGCGCTCCGCGGCCTCGCGGGAAAGGATCGCCCGCAAGACCCAGGAGGTGCTGGTCCCGCTCTGCGACCGGCTCGGCATCCAGACCCTCAAGCGGGAGCTGGACGACGTGGTGCTGCTGCACCTGGAGCCCGACGAGCACGCCCGGCTGGCCCGGCACGTGCACGATCGGCCGGGCTGGGACGCGTACCTCGACTCGGTGGTCACCCGGGCCCGGGCGGCGCTGCGCCGCAGCCGGGTGGACGCCGAGGTGAGCCCGCGGCCCCGGCACCTCTACTCGATCTGGAAGGACACCATCGCCGGCGGTCACACCGCGCCGTACGACCTGCCGCGTATCGCGGTGGTGGTCGACGGCCCGGCCACCGACTGCTACGCCGCACTGGGTGCGATCCATGGCACCTGGCGACCGGTCCCGGGCCGGTTCAAGGACTTCATCGCCTCGCCGAAGAACAACCTCTACCGTTCGCTGCACACCAGCGTCTGCGGCCCGCAGGACCGCACCGTCGAGGTGCTGATCCGCACCGAGGAGATGCACCGCTCGGCCGAGTACGGCATCGCCGCCGACTTCCGCTTCCCGCGCTCGGGAGGCAGCAGCGCGGCGGCCCGCGCCGAGCAGCTGGACTGGCTGCGCCGGGTCCTCGACTGGGAGCCGGACGCCGCCGACCCGGCGCAGTTCCTCGAGTCGCTGCGCTGCGACCTCGCCGAGGGGCAGATCCAGGTCTTCGCCGAGGGGCGGCAGGTCGTGCTGCCGGCCGGCGCCACGCCGGTCGACCTCGCGTACGAGCTGGGCAGCGAGCGGGGCGACCACTGCCTCGCCGCCCGGATCAACGGCCGGCTGGCGCCGCTGAGCTCGGAGCTGGACGAGGGCGACGTGGTGGAGATCTTCACCGAGAATGACGGGGACAACGGCTTCGAGGCCGGTGAGGCGCCGCGCGGCCCGCGCCGGGAGTGGCTCGACTTCGTCAAGTCGCCGCACGCACAGATGCAGATCAACCGGTGGTTCGCCGAGCACACCGAGCCGGGCATCACGATCAGCGACAAGGTCCGCCTCGGCCGGGCCACCATCGGGCTCGCCCTGCGCCAGCACAACCGCGGCCTCGCCAGTGACCTGCCGCTGCTGCGCCTCTCGGAGGAGCTGGGCTACCCCGACCTGGAGACCCTGCTGGTCGCGGTCTTCGACCGCGTGATCGAACCGGACACGGTGGTACGCCAGCTCATCGACCTGGTCGACCATCGACAGTGACCGGCCGGGCCCCAGCGCGTCCGAAGGACATTCGTGACCACTAGCCTGGGGTCATGATCCCCCGCTCCCGCGCCACCGGTCGGGCCATCTTCTACCAGGCCTTCTACCGGCTGCCGCTGCCGGTGCGCCGTCGCCTGGTCCGGCTGGCCGTGCCCAAGTACATCGTCGGCGCGGTCACCCTGGTCCGCGACGCCGAGGCGACGGGTGCGGGCCGGTTGCTGTTGCTGCGCCAGCCGCCCGGCAAGGGTTGGTCGCTCCCCGCCGGCCTGCTGGATCGGGGCGAGGCCCCGGTGGTGGGCGCGGCTCGCGAGCTGTTCGAGGAGTCCGGCATCCGGCTCACCCCATCCCGACTGCGACCCGCGGTGCCGAACGCGATCGTGCACGCCAAGGGTTGGGTGGACATGGTCTTCGAGGCGGAGGTGCCGGCTACCGACGTCGAGCTGGTGGTCGACGGGGCGGAGGTCTTCGAGGCCGCCTGGCACCCGCTGGACGACCTGCCCAAGCTGACCTGGCCGACCGCCCGGCTGCTCGCCTACTACGACATCGGGCCGCTGGCCGGGCAGTTTCCGCCACCGGTGCCCGACACCACGCCGTGACCGGAGCGGCCGGTGTGCCGGCGACCGGCGGGCGGGCGGGCGACCGACGCGCGGAGGTCTGCGCGGTGGTGCTCGCCGCGGGCGAGGGCACCCGGCTGCGCCCGCTCACCGAACGGGTGCCCAAAGCGCTCTGCCCGGTGGGCAACGTACCGCTACTGGACCGGGCGCTGGCCCGGCTGGCGGGGCTCGGCCTGACCGGTCCCGGACGGGTCGCGGTGAACGCCTGCTACCTCGCCGACCAGGTGGTCACGCACGTCGGTGACCGCGCCCACCTGTCGGTGGAGCCCGGCGACCCGCTCGGCACCGCGGGCGGGGTGGCCAACCTGCGGGACTGGATCGACGGGCGGCCGGTGCTGGTGGGCAACGCCGACGCGTACCTGGCCGACGCGGCGGCTCCGCCGGGCCCCGACGTGGCCGCGCTGCTGGACGGCTGGGACGGGCACCGGGTACGACTGCTCGGTCAGCCTGCCGCGGACCCGACGGCGCCGGGCGCCTTCGCCGGGCACTGCTTCACCGGCTTCTCACTGCTGCCCTGGCGGCTGGTCCGTGACCTTCCGGTGGTCTTCTCCGACCTGGTGCGCGCGGTGTGGCGGCCGGCCGAGGCGGCCGGCGCGCTGGAGGTGATCGCCTACCCGGGCACCTTCTACGACACCGGCACCCCGGCCGACTACCTGGCGGCCAACCTGCACGCCGCCGCCGGCGGCGCCCTGATCGACCCGTCCGCCACGGTGGCCGGTCGCTGCGTGGAGTCGGTGGTCGGCGCCGGTGCTCAGGTGTACGGCGATGTGCGGCGCACGGTGGTCTGGCCGGGCGCGACGGTACGCGACGGCGAGCGGCTGCACGACGCCATCCGCGCCGGGGATGGCCGCACCGTGCCGGCCACCGCGCGCGGCTGAGCCACGGCGGCCTCCCGCCTCCGGGCCCGGGCGGAAACATCTAGCATGGGCGACGACGCCGACGAACGGAGAAATGTCCAGTGATCACCGCGATCGTGCTGATCGACTGCGCCACCGACGCGATCCCCGAGGTGGCGGAGAACCTGGCCAACCTCCCCGGCGTCAGCGAGGTCTACTCGGTGGCCGGGCACGTCGACCTCATCGCCATCGTCCGGGTCCGCGAGTTCGACCAGATCGCCCAGGTCATCGCGGGCAGCATCTCCAAGGTTCCGGGTGTGCTGAACACCGAGTCGCACATCGCGTTCCGGGCGTACTCCCAGCACGACCTGGAGGAGGCGTTCGCGATCGGTCTGGCCAACGCGGACTGACGCACCGGCGGCGCCGACGGGCGCCGGACGCACGGCGGCCGGCCCACCGCGCGGATGGGCCGGCCGTCTGCTGCCGCTACATCAGCTCTCGCTGGGAGCCGGCGACTCGGTGGTGCCGCCCGGAGCCGGGGACTCGGTGCCAGTGCCGCCCGGAGCCGGCGACTCGGTGCCAGTGCCACCCGGGCTGGGCGTACCGCTGGCGCTCGTCTGCGGGACCGGAATGCCCAGCTGGTTGGCGAGCTGGACCAGTTCGTCGTAGTGCGTCTGCAGCGTCGGCAGAGCGGTCTGGGCCAACTGGACCACCGACTGCTCGGAGCCCTGCGAGATCTCCGTCTGGGTGGCCTGGATGGCCTGGACGTGGCCGGCCAGTTCGCTGGTCACCCACAGCCGGTCGAACTCCTCGCCGCTGGCGTTGTTCAGCTGGTCGAGGACGGCCTGCTCATCGGCGCTGGGCTCGTTCGGCAGCTCAACCCCGAGCTGGGATGCGGTCTGCTGCACCGTCTGGTCCAGCTGCGTGTGATCGGTCTTCAACATTGCGCCCAGGTCCTTGACCCTCTGGTTCTGGCCCTTCTGCTGGGCCAGGTCACCGGCGGTGATCTCGAACAGGTTGACCTGGTGCACCGCCTGCAGATACTGGGTGTCCTGCGTCGACGGCTGTGCCGCGGCCTGCGCGGCCGCAGCCGGCGCGACGCCGACCAGTACCAGCGCGGCCAACAGGCCGAGGCGTTTGATACCCAACATGCTTCCCCCCCTTGAGACGTTGGACCGCACGGATACCCGGCTCACCGGGGTTATTCCTGCGATCGCCCGTCGCGCGGGGTCTACCGGTCGCGTCGTCGGCGTCCCACTCCTGGTCGGATGGGCGGTGGACGCGGATACGACGTGGCGCCCGCCGGAATTCCGGCGGGCGCCACGTGACGGTGCGGTCGGGGGTCAGCGGCGGCTCTCGCCGCTGCCGATCTCCTCGCGCTCGGGCCGGGCCTCGACCGGCGGGTGACCCGGCGAGACCGGCGCCTCGACCGGCTTCTCGATCGGGTAGAAGAAGCCCCGGACCGCCGGGCCAAGAGCCCCGAGCCGGTTCATCTTCTTGGGCACCACCCAGCCGACGTACTCCAGCTCGCCGTGGCCGTCCGCGTGCCCGTTCGCCGAACTGAGCGGCTGGTGCACCTCGACGAACCGGCCGTCCGGGAGTCGCCGGATGATACCGGTCTCCACGCCGTGCGCGAGCACCTCACGGTCGTGCTGCTGCAGACCGAGGCAGAGCCGGTAGGTGATGTAGTACGCCAACGGCGGGACCGCCAGCAGGCCGATCCGGCCGGCCCAGGTCATCGCGTTCAAGCTGATCTGGAACTTGTCGGCGATCACGTCGTTGGCGCCGGAAAGCGTCAGCACGACGTAGAACGACACCGCCATGGCGCCGACCGCGGTCCGGGCCGGAACGTCCCGGGGCCGCTGGAGCAGGTTGTGGCTCTTGCGGTCCTTGAGGTGCCGGGCCTCCAGGAACGGGTACATCGTCGACAAGCCCACCAGGATGCCGGGCAGGACGACCGTCGGCCAGAACAGCGGCGGGATCACGTACCCGTCGCCGATCGGAATGGGGATCTCCCAGGCCGGCATGAGTCGGGTCGAGCCGTCGAGGAACATGACGTACCAGTCCGGCTGGCTGGCAGCCGAGACCACCCACGCCTCGTACGGGCCGAACAGCCAGATCGGGTTGATCTGGAACAGACCGCCCATCAGCGCGATGACGCCAAAGACGACCATGAAGAAGCCGCCCTGCTTGATCGCGTACCGCGGGAAGAACCGCTCTCCGACCACGTTCGCGTTGGTCCGGCCGGGGCCGGGCCACTGGGTGTGCTTCTGCTTGAAGACCAGGCCCAGGTGGACGCTGATCAGGGCGACGAGCAGAGCCGGGATGAGCAGCACGTGGGCGATGAAGAACCGGCTGATGATGATCGTGCCGGGGAACTCACCGCCGAAGATCGACGACGTGAGCCAGGAGCCGATCACCGGGATGGACAGCATGATCGCTGAGGCGATCCGCAGGCCGGTGCCGGACAGACCGTCGTCCGGCAGCGAGTAGCCGGTGAAGCCGGCCAGGAAGCCGACCCAGAACAGCAGCGAGCCGATGATCCAGTTGGTCTCCCGCGGCTTGCGGAAGGCACCGGTGAAGAAGACCCGCAGCATGTGCACGACGATCGCGGCCATGAACAGCAGCGCCGACCAGTGGTGCATCTGCCGCATCACCAGGCCGCCCCGGACGTCGAACGAGATGTCCAGGCTGGAGGCGTACGCGGCGGACATCGGCGTGCCCTGCAACGGGGCGTAGCTGCCGTCGTAGACCACCTCGGTCATCGCCGGCTCGAAGAAGAAGGTCAGGAACACACCGGTCAGCAACAGCACGACGAACGAGAACAGCGCGATCTCGCCGAGCAGGAAGGACCAGTGGTCCGGGAAGACCTTGTTCAGCAGCCGACGCAGCGGAGTGGCCACCTGGAAGCGGTCGTCCACTCCCACCGCGGCCTTGCCCGGCGTCGCTGCCAGGTCAAACTTTCGACGCTTCATGGCCGCTCCCAGAAGTCAGGCCCGACGGTCTCGGTGTAGTCGGACTTCGCCACGAAGAAGCCCTCGGAGTCCACCTCGATCGGCAGCTGCGGCAGCCGCCGGCTGGCAGGGCCGAAGACGGGCTTGGCGTTGTCGGTGATCAGGAACTGGGACTGGTGACACGGACAGAGCAGCCGGTTGGTCTGCTGCTCGAAGAGGCTGGCCGGGCAACCGGCGTGCGTGCAGATCTTGGAGAACGCAGCGTAGTTGCCCCACATGTAGTCGCCGTGGCCAATTTTCTCGTTGGCCCGCCGCGACTCCTGCGCGTCGGAGTCCCGCAGGTGGATCAGCAGCGTCGGGGAGTCGGCGTGCCGGTTGCTCACGCCGTGCTCGATGCCCGGGAATACGGTCAGCTGGCCACCGCTGCTGATGTCCGCCGGACGCACCGGTCGGCCGTCCTCGCGCACCAGGCGGATCCGCTCGCCGCCCTCGGCCGGGGCGAACCCGGTGGTGAACATCTGGTTGTTCTTGTGCGGCTGGGAGATCAGACCGCCGACCAGCGGGGCCGCGGCGACCGCGGCGACCGGCGCGAGACCGGCCAGCAGTGAGATGCCGAGCAGCGGCCGACGCTTCAAACCCAGCTCGTCGGACACGTACAGCATGGTCTGCCCGGTGATGGTGCGGCCTTCCTCGTCGACCGCGCCCTCGTGCCGGTCCTGGATCGACACCTCCTTCGGCATCAGCTTCTTGCCCCAGGTCAGGATGCCGAAGCCGATACCGAGCAGGGCCAGGCCCATGGTGACGCCGAGCAGCGGGGTATAGAACTTGTCGCCGCCGCGGCCGGGCTCGTACTGCCACGGCCACCAGATGTAGACGACGAGGAAGACGGTCGCCGCCAGGCCGGTCAGGAGGAAGAGCCCGGCGACCAGGCGGACCAGCCGCCGCTCGGCCTTCGAACCCGCGACGACCTGCGGCTCGTAGTGGACGATCTCGATGTCGTCCCGGCGGGCGCCTTCGCGCACGATGTCGAACCGGGACAGCCCGGGGGTGTTCACGTCGAGCGGCTCCCGGCCCTGCTGGGCCTGGTGCTCGGTGTGGGTGCTCATGCCGTCACCTCGCTACGGGTGGTGCCGAGCGGCACCACGGCACTGAATCGAATGATCCGCTCGATCACGACTTACCCGCAATCCACAGGCTAGCGAAGACGAGCGCCACGATGCCAACCAGGAAGATCGCCAGACCCTCGGTGGACGGCCCGTACCGGCCGAGGTTGAACCCGCCCGGGTCCTGGTCGTGCTTCAGCGTCTCCTGGATGTACGCGATGATGTCGGCCTTCTGCTCCGGCCGGAGCTGGTTGTCACCGAACACCGGCATGTTCTGCGGGCCGCTGAGCATCGCCGCGTAGATCTGCCGGTCGGTCGCCGGGCGCAGACTCGGCGCGAACTTGCCCGAGGAGAGTGCGCCGCCACCGCCGCCGAAGGCGTGGCACTGCGAGCAGTTGATCCGGAACAGCTCACCGCCGGAAGCGATGTTGGCGTCCTCGTGGAGGTTGTCGCCCTCCGGCACCATCGGGCCGCCGCCGAGCTCCTGGATGTACTGGGCCAGCTGGCGGGTCTGCTCGTCGGTGAAGAGCGGGGGCTTGCGGTGCGCCTGGGCCTCCTGGCGGGCCAGCGGCATGCGGCCGCTGCTGACCTGGAACTCGACCGAGGCCGCGCCGACGCCGATCAGGCTCGGTCCGCGACCCTCGACGCCCTGGGCGTTGCGTCCATGGCAGGTGATACAGCTCACGTCGAACAGCGCCTTGCCCTCGGCGGCGGCGCCGGTCAGCGGCGGGTTGTCCTGTGCCTGCGCACCGGGGGCGAAGACGGTGTAGGCGCCGCCGGCGAGCATCAGCGCGGCGAACAGCCGGACCGCGGCGCCCAGCCGGCGGCGGCCCCTGCTGCGCGCGGCGGGCCGCTCGCGCAGCCGCGCGAGCAGACCGCGTCGGCGGTCGTTGTCAGAAGTCATGAGCTGTGTCCTTAACCGGTTGGACCTTGTCTCAGGGGACGGAGCAGCGGCGCGGTTCGTGACGCGCCAAGATCACTGAAGCCAGTAGATCATGGCGTACAGCCCGATCCACACGACGTCGACGAAGTGCCAGTAGTACGACACGACGATCGCCGAGGTCGCCTGCGCCGGGGTGAACCGGCCCATGGTGGTACGGACCATGAAGATGATGAAGGCGATCAGGCCGCCGGTCACGTGCAGGCCGTGGAAGCCGGTGGTCAGGTAGAACATCGAGCCGTAGCCGTCTTCGTTGATCTTGACGCCCTCGTGCACCAGCGTGCGGTACTCGTTCACCTGACCGAGCACGAAGATCAGGCCCATCACGAAGGTGATGGTGAACCAGCGCCGAAGCGCGTGCACGTCACCCTTCTCCGCGGCGAAGACACCGAGCTGGCAGGTCACCGACGAGAGCACCAGGATCACGGTGAAGGTGGTCGCGTACGGGATGTTCAGATGCTCGGTGTGCTTCTCCCACTGCTCCGGCGCAGCCGCGCGGATCGAGAAGTACATCGCGAACAGCGCCGCGAAGAACATGAGTTCGCTGGAGAGCCACACGATCGTCCCGACGCTGACCATGTTCGGTCGGGTCAGGGAGTGGATCCGGCTCTTGTCAATGGCTGGGGCCGCAGTCACGCCGTCATTATTGCCCCTGACCGGGGCCGGCGATCAGCGGGGTGGCAAACCTGCGACTTCCGTGGCCCCAGCGTCAGAGTCCGGTTCGCCTGGCCTAGCCTAAAAAGCGTGCTGCACGTCGATCCGATCTTCGCCGCCACCTCGGCCGTCCCGGCCGCAGTGCTCGCGGCCACTCCGGCGGGCCCGCCGCTGGCCGCCGGGGGTGAGGCGATCCCGCCCCCGTTCACCATCGGCGCGGTGCTGACCGAGACCCGGCTGGACAGCTGGCTGGCCCTCGGCCTGGTGCTCGCCGCGGGCCTCTACCTCTACGGGGTGCACCGGCTGCGCATCCGCGGCGACCGCTGGCCCATCTCCCGTACGGTGTTCTTCCTCGGCCCCGGCCTGGGCGGCATCGCGCTGGTCACGGTCAGCGGGCTGCACGCGTACGACACCGCGCTGCTGTCGGTGCACATGGTCCAGCACATGGCGCTGTCGATGGTGGCGCCGATCTTCCTGGCGCTCGGCGCACCCATGACGCTGGCCCTGCGGACCCTGCCGGCCCGGGCGCGCAAGCGCCTGCTGGCGATCGTGCACAGCCGCGTCGCCCGGGTCTACAGCTTCCCGCTGGTGGCGTTCGCCATCTTCGTGGTCAACCCGTTCGCGCTGTACTTCAGTGACCTGTACCGCTTCACCCTCGAACACGCCTGGGCGCACGAGCTGGTGCACGCGCACTTCATCATGACCGGCTGCGTGTTCTTCTGGCCGCTGCTCGGCCTCGACCCGTTGCCCGGCCGCTGGCCGTACCCGGCGCGGGCGCTGCTGATGCTGCTCTCCGTGCCGTTCCACACCGTGCTCGGGCTCACCATCATGCAGAGCAGCACCCTCTTCGGCGGCGACTGGTACCCGTCGCTCAACCTGAGCTGGTCCGACCCCTGGAACGATCAGGTCGTCGCCGGCGGCATCCTGTGGGCCGGCGGCGAGTTCGTCAGCGTGACCATGCTCGCGGTGCTGGTGGTGCAGTGGGTCAAGCAGTCCGAGCGGGAGGCCCGCCGGGTCGACCGCGAGCTGGACCGTCAGGAGGCCCGCGAACGCGCCGCCGGTACCCCCGCCTGAGCTGCGGCGACGGTACGCCGGACCGCCGGCGACGGGCGGGATGTCGACTACGTCACGTCGACCGGTACGATCGGCGGGCAGCTACGAGGTGGGAGCCAGTCCAGCCATGAGCGATCGTCAGTGCACCGTCCTGCTCTACAGCGACGACCCGCAGGTCCGTGACCGGATGCGGCTGGCCGTCGGCACCCGGCCCGCACCCGGGCTGCAGATCGAGTTCGTCGACGCGTCGACCTACGCCGAGACCATCCGGCTGGTCGACGACTACGAGATCGACCTGCTGCTGCTCGACGGCGAAGCCAGCCCGGGCGGCGGCATCGGCATCGCGCGGCAGATCAAGGACGACCGGGACGACGCTCCCCCGACCTGCCTGGTGATCGCTCGCGCCGCCGACCGATGGCTCGCCGCGTACGCCGAGGTCGACGCGACGCTGGTGCACCCGCTCGACCCGGTGACCACCGGTAGCACGGTGGCCGAGCTGCTGCGGACGCACGCACCCGCCTGACGTCCCCCGCTCCGGCACCGCCTCGGCGCCGGATGAGTCGGCGCCGGTTCCAGCCCACCCGCACTTCGCACGCTCGGGAGGCCCGCCATGGGCGATCGGACCTGGCCGCACCTGCTCAACGCGCTGCTGCGCGGCGACGAGCTGTCCACCGCCGACACCGCCTGGGCGATGGGCGAGATCATGGCCGGTTCGGCGGGCGCCGCGCAGGTCGCCGGCTTCGCCGTGGCGCTGCGGGCCAAGGGCGAGACGTCGGCCGAGCTGGCGGGGCTGGTGGAGACGATGCTGAGCCGGGCGGTCCCGGTCGACCTCCCCGAGGATCTGCGCTCCACCGCGCTGGACGTGGTGGGCACCGGCGGTGACCTCGCGCACACGGTCAACATCTCCACCATGGCCGCGCTGGTGGTGGCCGGCGCCGGTGTCCGGGTGGTCAAGCACGGCAACCGGGCCGCGTCGTCCTCCTGTGGCACGGCCGACCTGCTGGAGTTCCTCGGCGTCCCGCTCGACCTCGACCCGGACGCGATCGTCCGCTGTGTCACTGAGGCCGGCATCGGGTTCTGCTTCGCCGCCCGGTTCCACCCGGGCATGCGGCACACCGGCCCGGTCCGGCGGGAGCTGGGCGTGCCCACCGTCTTCAACTTCCTCGGCCCGCTGACCAACCCGGCCCGGCCGCGCGCCGGCGCCGTCGGCTGCTTCGACTCCCGCATGGCCCCGGTGATGGCCGGCGTGTTCGCCGCTCGCGGCGACTCGGTACTGGTGATGCGCGGCGAGGACGGGCTGGACGAGTTCACCACCGCCGCGCCGACCCGGGTCTGGGCGGTCCAGGGCGGCACCGTACGCGAGGCCGTGCTGGACGCGACGGACCTGGGGTTACCCCGGTCCACCCTCGCGGACCTGCGCGGCGGTGACGCCGCGTACAACGCCGGCGTGGCCCGCCGGCTGCTGGCCGGCGAGACCGGTCCGGTCCGGGACGCGGTGCTGGTCAACGCGGCGGCGGCGCTGGCCACCCAGGGCCGGCTGGACGGGGATCTGACCGAGGCGCTGCGCGCCGGGCTGGACCGCGCCGCCGAGTCGATCGACTCCGGCGCGGCGGCCGACACCCTCGACCGCTGGATCGAGATCGCCACCACCGCCTGACCAGCCGCCGTCCGGCGACGTGGGCGCGTGATCGACTCGGGATCTTTGAAGTCGAGAGATCCGGGGGGCCGGTATGCCCCGACGTCGGTGACGTCGAGTGGATCACGCCGCGTGTCCTGCGGCGGGCTTCCGAGCGACGGTGCGTGGGGAATTGTCGGACCCGCGTGTGAAACTACAGCCGAGTAGTTCTCCGCTTCCGTTGTGCGCCGCTGTCGCACCCGGAACGAGTCGCCTGGAGTGAGAGGAGACGCCCGTGTCGGACCGCGAGCTCTACTGCGACGTCTGCGAGGGCGTGGCACTGTTCGAGGCGCCGCCCTGTGTCGACGGCCACGGCACCGACTGCCCCGAGCTGATCTGCACCGGCTGCGGTTCCGCCATGGTGATCGCCACGTTCACCTTCCGTGTCACCCGGCTGGCCGACCGCCAACGCCGCCAGCCCACCCGCCACGCCGCCTGACCCGGCCACCCCAACCTGCCTGGGCCGCGCCGCGGCTCGATCAACTCGGTCTCGCCGATGTTGCGGCATCCCGCCGCACTGACACCCCCACATCGGCGATGTGGAGTCGATCACGTGGGCACGGGCCCGGGCGCGACGAAGGCCCGCTCCCCACCGGGGAACGGGCCTTCGTGCTGCCATGGGTCGGTCGCGACAGCGACCGGGTGGGTCAGTGCTCGGCGGTACGCCGCGTGCCGCTGTAGTACTCGAACAACAGCCCGCAGGCGGCGAAGACGACCGCCACCAGGCCGGCGCCGACCAGCCAGAGCTGCCAGAACGCCAGGCCCATGCCGGCGATCGCGGCGGCGAGCGCCAGCCCGAACGGCCAGTAGCTGCCGGGGCTGAAGAAGCCGACCTCACCGGCGCCGTCGGCGATCTCGGCGTCCGGCCGGTCCTCTGGGCGCAGGTCGATACGGCGCGAGACGAACCAGAAGAAGCCGCCGCACATCGTGCAGAGCAGGAAGGACAGCAGCAGGGCGATGGTGCCCACCCACTCGACGCCGCCGGCCTCACCGGCCGTCCAGGCGCCGTAGAGGACCGTGGCGCCGAACAGGAACGTGGCGATGACCAGGAAGATACGCCATTCGGTCTTCATGCCGCCGCCTCAGCTTCCCGTGCCGGCCGGAGCGCTGTCCGGGTTGAAGTTGCTCTGCGTCCGCCTGGTCTCGAACGGCTGCGTGGTCTCCGCGTACGGCTTCTCACCGATGGCGGTCAGCGCGTCCTGGGTGGACTTGCCGCTCTGCTTGGCCGCCAGGAACTGGTCGTACTGCTCCGGCGAGACCACCCGCAGCTCGAAGTTCATGAACGCGTGGTAGCTGCCGCACAGCTCGGCGCAGCGGCCGACATAGGCACCCTCGGCCTCCAGGCTGGAGACCTCGAACACGTTGCGGATCTTGCCGGGCATGACGTCCCGCTTGAACAGCAGCTCCGGCACCCAGAAGGAGTGGATGACGTCGCGGCTGGTCTCCTCGAACCGGATCGACCGGTTGGTCGGCAGCACCAGCACCGGGATGACCTCGCTGGTGCCGAGCGTCGACGCGGTGGTGCGGGCGTCGGGGCCCTGCCCGTCGCGGTAGTTGAACTGCCAGTTCCACTTGAAGGCGACGATCTCGACCGTGACGTCGGGGTTCTTCGACAACTTGTCCACGTCGGTCTGCACGATCGCCGTGTAGTAGAAGAGCACGGAGACGATCAGGATCGGCGCGATGGTGTAGAGGAACTCCATCGGCAGGTTGTAGCGGGTCTGCACCGGCAGCGCGTTGCCACGCTTGCGGTAACGAATGACGCACCAGAAGATCAGACCCCACACGAAGATGCCGACCGCGAGGGCGGCGATGCAGGAGGCGATCCACAGGTCGTACATCCGCCGGGACTCGGCCGAGATGCCGCCCTGCGGCCAGCCGAAGCCGTCGAACGCCGCACCGACGTCACAGCCCGTGAGCAGGACCAGCAGCGTCACGCCACCGAGACCGAGCCCGGCCACCCGACCAGCACCACGCCGCCGGCGTCCACCGACCCCTCGGGAAGCGCTGTGCCGTACGGCCGACGGCCGTACCTCCGAACTCCTTGCGACCACCTGGTCCTGCCTCCCTAGCGCGCCGCGGTGCGTCTTTCCTCAGCACCGGCGGCAAAGGCGTCACCGACGGTCGCAGATTACTCGACCATGACGGACTCGGCCGTGGTGGGGTCACTGTCCGCCCCCATCGGGGGGATCCTGGGCATACCGCCGCGATAGCGTTGGGATCCGTGAGTGCGAGGAGTGAGCCGGGGTTGCGAGCCCCGCAGTCGCGAACAGAAGGCGGCCCCGTGAGTGCGAGGAGCGAGCCGGGGTTGCGAGCCCCGCAGTCGCGAACAGAAGGCGGCCCCGTGAGTGCATCCCCGGTCTACCTGGACGCGGCGACCGCCGCGCCGATGCATCCGGTCGCCCGGCAGGCGCTGCTGGCCGCCCTCGACGACGGCTGGGCCGACCCGGGCAAGCTGTACACCCAGGCCCGCCGGGCACGGCAACTGCTCGACGCCGCCCGCGAGGCCACCGCGCAGACGCTCGGCGTCCGCGCCGACGAGCTGTCCTTCACCTCCAGCGGTACGACGGCCGCGCACGGCGCCGTGCTCGGTGGCCTGGCCGGGCGGCGCCGGGTCGGACCGACGCTGGTGCATTCGGCGATCGAGCACTCCGCGGTGCTGCACGCCGCGGAGCGGCACGTCGCGGCGGGCGGCGTCGCCAACCCGGTGCCGGTCGACCGGTTGGGCCGGCTGGATCTGACCGCCTGGTCGGACGCGGTCCGGGCTCCCGGGGTCGCGCTGGCCGCGTTGATCACCGCCAGCCACGAGGTGGGCACCGTGCAACCGGTCGCCGAGGCGGCCGCCACGTGCGCCGACGCCGGGGTGCCGCTGTACGTCGACGCCGCGCAGTCGGTCGGCCGGGTGCCCCTGCCGGCGGGCTGGTCGGTGCTCACCGCCAGCGCGCACAAGTGGGGTGGCCCGCCCGGGGTGGGGCTGCTGGCGGTCCGCAAGGGCACCCGCTGGGAGTCACCCTGGCCGGCCGACGAGCGGGAGGGCGGGCGTACCCCCGGCTCGGTGAACCTGCCGGCGGTGGTGGCGGCGGCGGCGAGCCTGCGCGCGGCGGCGGTCGACGCCTCGGCCGAGGAGACCCGGCTGGCGCCGCTGGTGGACCGGATCCGGGCGCGGGTCGCGGCGGAGGTGCCCGACGTGGAGGTGGTCGGCGATCCGGTGCTCCGGCTCCCCCACCTGGTCACCTTCTCCTGCCTGTACGTCGACGGCGAGGCGCTGCTGCACGCGCTGGACCGGCGTGGCTTCGCGGTGTCGTCCGGCTCGTCCTGCACCTCGTCCACGCTGCGCCCGTCCCACGTGCTGGAGGCGATGGGGGTGCTCTCACACGGGAACGTCCGCGTCAGCCTGCACCGGGAGACGACCGAGGCGGACGTCGAGCGGTTCCTCGCCGAGCTGCCCGGGATCGTCGCCGGGCTGCGCGCCGAGGCCGGGGTGGTGGGGCTGTGACGATGCCGGACGAGGTGCTCGACTGCCGGGGTCAGCGCTGCCCGCTGCCGGTGATCGCGGCGGCCCGACGGATGCCCCAGGTGCCGGTCGGCACGGTGGTGCGGGTGCTCGCCGACGACCCGGCCGCGGCGGTGGACATCCCCGCCTGGTGCCGGATGCGCGGCCAGGAGTTCGTCGCCGCGATCACCGGCCCCGACGGCCCCGCCTACGACATCCGTCGCGCCCACTGACCCCGGCGATCCTGCCGTTTCGGCCCGGAACAGCGCACAAGCCGCGAACCGGGGCCACGACCGGCGGGATCGCCGAGGCGAGGGGGCTACGGCAGGAGGTGCGGGCGGATCTCGTCGGCGGCCGTATCGCCGTAGGACTCGGCGAGGCGCTTGACGAACAGGTCGCGGCGGACGTCGTACTCCTGGGTGCCGACGGTCTCCAGGACCAGCGTGGCCAGCAGCGAGCCGACCTGGGCGGCCCGCTCCAGGCCGAGCCCCCAGGAGAGCGCGGTGAAGAACCCGGCCCGGAAGCCGTCGCCCACCCCGGTCGGGTCGACCGCCCGGATCTCGCGCGCGATCGGCACGTGGATCGGGTCCATGCCGCGCCCGGCGATCTCGACGCCGTGCTTGCCCAGCGTGGTGACCCGCACCTTGACCAGCTCCAGCAGCTGGTCGTCGCTCAGCCCGGCCTTGCTCTGCAGCAGCGACTTCTCGTAGTCGTTGGTCATCAGGTACTCGGCGCCCTCGATCAGCGCCACCACGTCCTCGCCGGGCATGCGGGCGAGCTGCTGGGAGGGGTCGGCGGCGAACGCGTACCCGCGGGTGCGGCACTCGGCGGAGTGCCGCAGCATGGCCTCCGGGTCGTTGGCGCTGACCAACACCAGGTCCAGCCCGCCGAGCCGGTCGGCGACCGGGGCGAGCTCGATGTTGCGAGCCTCACTCATCGCGCCGGCGTAGAACGACGCGATCTGGCACATGTCGGTGTCGGTGGTGCAGACGAACCGTGCGGTGTGCGCCACCTCGCTGATGTGCACCGAGTCGCAGTCCACGCCGTGCCGCTCCAGCCACGACCGGTAGTCGGCGAAGTCGGCGCCCACCGCGCCGAGCAGCACCGGGCGAAGCCCGAGCTGGCCCATGCCGAAGGCGATGTTCGCCGCCACCCCGCCCCTGCGGAGCACCAGGTCGTCCACCAGGAAGGAGAGGGAAACCTTGTGCAGCTGATCGGCGAGGAGCTGGTCGGCGAAGCGACCGGGGAAGCTCATCAGGTGATCGGTGGCGATCGAGCCGGTCACGGCGATCTTCATGTCAACCCTCGGGGTCGGGAGCAGGGCGCGGTCAGACTACCGGCCCGGCAACTCGGTGGTGTCCGGTCGGTCGGACAACGGCAACCGGCCGGCAACCCGGCCGGTCAGGGAGCCTCCGGGACCACTGCCGGCCCACACGACGACGGGGCCGTCCCGCAGGACGGCCCCGTCGTGATGGTGCGTGGTGTGACTCAGTTGAAGGAGTCGCCGCAGGCGCAGGAGTTGCCCGCGTTGGGGTTGTCGATGGTGAAGCCCTGAGCGTCGATCCGGTCCGCGAAGTCGATCGTCGCACCGGAAAGGTACGGGGCGCTCATCCGGTCGACGACGACCTCGACACCACCGAAATCGGTGACGACGTCACCGTCGAGCGAACGCTCGTCGAAGAAGAGCTGGTACCGCAGGCCGGAGCAGCCACCCGGCTGCACCGCGACACGGAGCCGCAGGTCGTCGCGGCCCTCCTGCTCGATCAGAGCCTTGACCTTCTGCGCCGCGACGTCGGTGAGGACGACGGAAGTAGGGGCCTTGGCCTCGGTCGACTCGGTCTGCGCTGGCGTGGTCACGTGGAAGTCTCCCTGCGCGGTATGGGTCCGGACGCACTGGCCAACGCCGCGCGCCGTCCAGTGATTCCCGGTGTGGTCCAAGTCCGATCGTACGCCGCCGCGGCCGGGCTCACCCGGGAGGCGTGACCCCCGCCGCAGGTCGGCCCGGTCGTGGCCACGGACGGCCGGCCGGCCGAGCGCTCAGCGGCTCCACTGCCGGGCCAGCCGGGCGCCCAGCTCGCGCAGCCCGTCGGCGGGTCGGCTCATGGCGGCGCTGAGCCCGCCGCCCTCCTCACCGCCGAAGTGTTCGACCAGGCTGTACGCGTCGGTCACCCCGGCCGCGGCGGCCTCCCGCCGGCCCGTGCTCACCTGGCCGGCCACCACCACGCAGGGGACCCCCCGGTCCCGGGCGGCGCCGGCCACCCCCGCGACCACCTTGCCGCGCAGCGACTGGTGGTCGAAGGACCCCTCACCGGTGATCACCAGGTCGGCGGTGTCCAGCGCGGCGTCCAGCCCGGTGGCCCGGGTGACCAGGCCGATGCCCGACTCGCAGCCGCCACCCAGGGCGAGGATGGCCGCGCCGATGCCGCCGGCGGCCCCGCCACCGGGCAGCGTGCCGAGCCCCGCCGGGCAGCCGGGCAGATCCTGCTCCAGCACCGCCGCGAAGCGCTCCAGCGCGGCGTCGAGCAGCAGCACGTCGGCCCGGTCGGCACCCTTCTGCGGGCCGAACACGTTGCTCGCGCCGTGCAGGCCGAGCAGCGGGTTGTCCACGTCTGTGGCGGCGACCAGCCGGACACCGCGCAACCGGGGCGCGCCGTCCAGCGCGACGGCCGCGGTGAGCGCCGCCCCGCCGTACGGCAGTGCGGCGCCGGCGGCGTCGAGCGGGGTCACGCCCAGCGCGGCCAGCATTCCGGCGCCGGCGTCGTTGGTGCCGGAGCCGCCCAGGCCGATCACCACCGTCCGGGCCCCGCTCTCCACCGCGGCGGCCACCAGCAGGCCCAGCCCGTAGGAGGTGGTGGTCTTCGGGTCACGTTCGGCGCCGGCGAGCAGGTGCAGCCCGCACGCCTGGGCGCTCTCCAGGTAGGCGGTCGCGCCGTCGGCGGTGAGCAGGATCTCACCCGCCGCCGGCCGGCCCAGCGGGTCGACCGTCCGCACCGGCGCCCGCCGGCCGCCGAGGGCCTCGGCGAGCACCTCCACGAAGCCCGGCCCGCCGTCGGCGAGTGGCCGGATCAGCAGGTCGTCGCCCTCGGCGACGGTGCGCCAACCGGCGGCCACCGCGGCGGCCACCTCCGGTGCGGGCAGGGTGCCGGCGAACTTGTCCGGGCAGAGCAGCACACGCATGCCCAGCAGTGTGGCAGCACACACCGACGGAAGCCGCGCCGCGCTCGCGCTGTGGGACCATGGGTCACGTGACTTCGACCTGGGTGGAACCCTCCAACACGGCGACGGCTCTGCTGCTGCTCGGCCGGGGCAGCGACCCCGACACCGAGCGCGGCGTCGAGTGTCCGGGCGACCTTCCGGCGCCCAGCGATCCGGATCTGGTGGCCCGCGCCGCCGCGGCGAAGGCGAAGCTGGGCAGCAAGGTCTTCGTGCTGGGGCACCACTACCAGCGCGACGAGGTGATCCAGTTCGCGGACGTCACCGGCGACTCGTTCAAGCTGGCCCGGGAGGCCGCGGCCCGTCCGGACGCGGAGTACATCCTCTTCTGCGGCGTGCACTTCATGGCCGAGAGCGCCGACATCCTCACCACCGACACCCAGCGGGTGATCCTGCCCGACCTGGCGGCCGGGTGCTCGATGGCGGACATGGCCGTGCTGGGCCAGGTCGAGGCGACCTGGGACACGCTGACCGAGCTGGGCATCGCCGGCGAGACCGTGCCGGTGACGTACATGAACTCCTCGGCCGACATCAAGGGCTTCGTCGGCCGCAACGGTGGCGTGGTCTGCACCTCCTCCAACGCCAAGCGCGCCCTGGACTGGGCGTTCGAGCAGGGGTCGAAGGTGCTCTTCCTGCCCGACCAGCACCTGGGCCGCAACACGGCGGTGCTGGAGATGGGCCTGTCCCTGGACGACTGCGTGCTCTACGACCCGCACAAGCCGGGCGGCGGGCTCACCCCCGAGCAGCTGCGGGACGCCAAGATGATCCTCTGGCGCGGGCACTGCTCGGTGCACGGCCGGTTCACCCTGGACAGCGTCAACGAGGTGCGCGAGCGGGTGCCCGGGGTCAACGTGCTGGTCCACCCGGAGTGCCGGCACGAGGTGGTCACGGCCGCCGACCACGTCGGCTCGACCGAGTACATCATCAAGACCATCGAGGCGGCCCCGGCCAGCTCGGCGTGGGCGCTCGGCACCGAGCTGAACCTGGTCCGCCGGCTGGCGCTGGCACACCCGGACAAGCAGGTCATGTTCCTGGACAAGGCGGTCTGCTACTGCTCGACGATGAACCGGATCGACCTGCCGCACCTGGTCTGGGCGCTGGAGGAGCTGGTCGCCGGCCGGGTGGTCAACCAGATCACGGTGGACCCCGACACCGCGCACCACGCCCGGGTGGCGCTGGATCAGATGCTCGCCCTTCCCGGCGCGGACACCCCGCCGCCGGCGGCGGTCTGATCACGATCAGTAGCGCCCTTGGTACGCAAAAGTGCCGGATCACCGATTAATGCCACACACGCCGATGTGACCGAGTCCTTTTCCGTCACCGAGGGCTATGCTGCCGGAGCGACGACGCAAGCGGGCCGTTTCGATATGGCCGCATCCGGGGTAGCGAAGGAGTTCACGCTCCCCACCATCAACACGGCAGCACCGACGCGCTGGAGGTTGCGTTGACCGACGACGTCCTGGTCGTGCACGGAGGCAATCCGCTTGAAGGGCGGATCCGCGTGCGCGGCGCGAAGAACCTGGTTTCGAAGGCGATGGTCGCCGCGCTGCTCGGCGACAGCCCGAGCCGGTTGTTCGACGTGCCGAAGATCCGCGACGTCGAGGTGGTCCGGGGTCTGCTCGGTCTGCACGGCGTCAAGGTCACCGACGGCACCGAGGACGGCGAGCTCGTCTTCGACCCGGCCAACGTGGAGAGCGCCAGCACCGACCAGATCAACGTGCACGCCGGCTCCAGCCGGATCCCGATCCTGTTCTGCGGCCCGCTGCTGCACCGGCTCGGGCACGCGTTCATCCCGGACCTGGGCGGCTGCCACATCGGCCCGCGCCCGATCGACTTCCACCTTCAGGCGCTGCGCGAGTTCGGTGCCACGGTCGACAAGCGGCCCGAGGGTCTGCACCTGTCCGCGCCGAACGGCCTGCACGGGACCAAGTTCGCCCTGCCGTACCCGAGCGTCGGCGCCACCGAGCAGGTGCTGCTGACCGCGGTGATGGCCGAGGGGGTCACCGAGCTGCGCAACGCCGCGGTGGAGCCGGAGATCATCGACCTGATCTGCATCCTGCAGAAGATGGGCGCGATCATCAAGGTGCACACCGACCGGGTGATCGAGATCCAGGGCGTACCGAAGCTGCACGGCTACACCCACCGGCCGGTCCCGGACCGGATCGAGGCGGCGAGCTGGGCCGCGGCCGCGCTGGCCACCCGCGGTCACGTCGAGGTGCTCGGCGCGCAGCAGGCCGACATGATGACGTTCCTGAACATCTTCCGCTCGGTCGGTGGCGAGTACGAGGTCACCGACGCCCGGCCGCCGAAGCTGGGCGACCCGGGTCAGGAGGGTGGCATCCGGTTCTGGCACCCGGGCGGCGAGCTGAACGCCGTGGCGCTGGAGACCGACGTGCACCCGGGCTTCATGACCGACTGGCAGCAGCCGCTGGTCGTGGCGCTGACCCAGGCCCGCGGGCTGTCGATCGTCCACGAGACGGTCTACGAGCAGCGGCTGGGCTACACGGAGGCGCTGAACTCGATGGGCGCCAACATCCAGGTCTACCGGGACTGCCTCGGCGGCACCCCGTGCCGCTTCGGCCGGCGCAACTTCAAGCACTCGGCGGTGATCGCCGGCCCGAGCAAGCTGCACGCCGCCGACCTGGTCATCCCGGACCTGCGGGCCGGTTTCAGCCACCTGATCGCGGCGCTCGCCGCCGAGGGCACCTCGCGGGTGTACGGCGTCGACCTGATCAACCGGGGCTACGAGGACTTCGAGGCGAAGCTCGCCGACCTGGGCGCGCACGCCGAGCGTCCGTAACCTCGAACACCTTCCGTTCGCTACGACAACTCCAGTTCGGCGCGTCTGACGCCGCGCTGCGACCTGGAGCCGTCGGCCCGGTGCACCGCGATGTGCACCGGGCGCGGGACGTTGGCTACCCTTGCCGCGTGCCGTCGCTCTTTCGCCGCAAGTCCACCGACCTCGTCGACGAGGCCGTCTCCTCGGTGACGCCCGAGGAGACCGCCGAGCGATCCCGGGGCTACACCCCGGCCAAGGGCCGGGAGACGCCCAAGCGGCCGACCGCCGGCCGCCGCCCGGCCGGCCCCACCCGCCCCCTCACCAAGGAGGAGGAGCGGGAGCGCCGCCGCCAGCTGCGCGCCGAGGCCGCGTCGGAGTTCCGCCGCGAGGGCGGCCCCCGCGACCGCGGCCCGGAGCGGCTGCTGGCCCGTAACGTGGTCGACTCCCGGCGTACCGTCGGCACCTGGTTCTTCGGCGGCGCGCTGATCGTGCTGATCGGGTCGAACGCGGCGATGCCGCCGGTGGTCCGACTGATCTCCAACGTGCTGTGGGGCGCGCTGGCACTGGGTGTGGTCGTCGACTCGGTGCTGATCTGCCGCAAGATCAGCAAGCTGGTCCGGCAGCGCTTCCCGAAGACCGACCAGCGGATGGGCTCGCTCTACCTGTACGCGGTCATGCGGTCGATCACCTTCCGGCGGATGCGCGCCCCGGCTCCCCAGGTCAAGCTCGGCGACAAGGTCTGATCCCGGCTCACGGCACGCCGAGCAGTCGCAGCACGGCGGTGGTGCCGGCCGCGCCGATCACCACCAGCACGAACGGCACCCGCCGCCAGGCGAGCAGCACGCCGACCAGCACCCCGGCCGGACGGGCCCAGCCGGCGAACCGGCCAGCCTCGGTCAGGGCCGCGGTGGCGGCCAGCGCGGCGAGCAGCGCGGCGGCGCCGACCGGCAACAGCCGCCGGGACCACTCGGGCAGGTCCAGCCGGTCCCGCAGCAGCACACCGGCCACCCGGAAGCCGTAGGTTCCGGCGGCGAGCGCCAGGATCACCGCGATCAGCACGATCCCTCCCCGGTGTGCTCGGCGCCGACGCGTGTGGGCAGGGCAGGCCGTGCGCCGCCTCTCGGAGCCGATCGGCGGCGGACGGCGATGGCGGCCGGACCGGCGAGTGCGAGCAGCACCGGCAGCCCGGCCGGCAGCACCGGGGTGGCGGCGACCGCCAGCGCGGCCCCGGACAGCGCCGCGTGGCGGGTGTCCCGGTCCCGCAGGGACGGCAGCAGCAACGCGATCAGACCGGCCGGGAAGGCGGCGTCCAGGCCCAGCGCGGCCGGGTCGCCGACGGTGCCACCGGCGAGCACGCCGAGCAGGGTGCCCGCGTTCCAGGCCACGAAGAGCAACGTGCCGGCCAGCCAGAACGCCCGTCGCCGAGCTTCGCCGGCCGGTCGGGCCAGGGTGAACGCGGTCGTCTCGTCGGTCAGCAGGTGGCTGCCGAGCAGCCGGTGCCGCAGTCGGGGGCCGAGGCTGTCGCCGAGGGCGAGGCCGAACGGCAGGTGCCGGGCGTTGAGCAGCAGCCCGGCCAGCACGGCGGCCAGCGGGCTTCCGGCGGCCACCAGGCCGACCGCCATGAACTGCGCGCCGCCGGCGTAGAGGACGGCGGACATGGTCAGCGTGGCCCATATCGGCAGGCCGGCGGCGATCGCCACCGCTCCGAACGACGCGCCCACCGCGATCATCGCCGCACCGAGGGCAAGGACGTCACGAAGCGTCCGGGCGTCGGTTGTTCGTTGTACCGTACGCATGGTTCACCATGCTGAACACGGCAGCGGTGTTCGTCAAACCGAACGTTGATCCAATGGAGCGAACGCATGTCTCCCGAACCGGCCGCCCCGCTCGCCACCATCGCCGCCGCCCTGCGCCGCGAGCGGGACCGGGTCGGCATCTCGCTGACCGAGCTCGCCCGGCGGGCGGGCGTCGCCAAGTCCACCCTCTCCCAGCTGGAGTCGGGGACCGGCAACCCGAGCGTGGAGACGCTGTGGGCGCTCGGCGTGGCACTCGGCGTGCCGTTCAGTCGGCTGGTGGAGCCCGCCGACGACGGCGTACGGGTGATCCGCGCCGGGGAGGGGCCCCGGGTCCGCTCCGAGCAGGCCGACTTCGCCGGGACGCTGCTCAGCGCCGGGCCGGCGCACCTGCGTCGGGACGTCTACCTGATCGAGCTCGAGCCGGGCGCGATCCGGGCCGCGGCCGGGCACACCCCCCGCAGCGTCGAGCACGTGGTGGTCGCCGCCGGTCGGCTGCGGGTGGGCCCCGAGTCCGGCCCGGTCGAGCTGGGCCCCGGGGACTACGCGACGTTCCCCGGTGACGCCCCGCACCGCTACGAGGCACTGGTCCCCGGCACGTTCGCCGTGCTCATCATGGAACATCCCTGACCGGGGGCGGATCCGAGCCGGGCCGAGCCGGCGGCAGGTGGAGTATCGTTGGGCGGCCAGATTTCGGTTATCGACCCAAATGTCCAAAACCATAGGATAACGTTTGCGCCCGTGGGCGGTACCACAGTGGCGGTGAGCGAGCCCACGCCGTTACCCTCCATCCGCAGCCACGCCCTGCCGAAACGGGCGACCTGACCGGCACGCGAGGCCCAGCGCGACAATCTGCAACGAGGTGACAACGCCGTGAGCGAGCGGACGCGAGCCGGCCACCGGGGCGTGGCAGGCGGCGACCGGACGCCCGGCGGTCACCGGGGCGCGAACGCGGACCGCCCCCCTCTTGCGCTGATCGGCCACCTGGCCGGGTGTGGCGACGGGCTCGGCGGATGAACGGCCGCTACACCGACCGGTGGCGGGACCCGAACGAACCGTCCTGGGTGGTCGAACCGACCACCGAATGGCATCCCCAGTTCCCCGGCCAGCGCTATCCCGGCGACATCGGCATGTCCCACCAGCCGCCCCCGCCACCGCGCGGCCGGGCGGCCGTGGTCGGCCGCACCGAGGTGCCGCCGCTCGCGCCCACCCGCCCGGACGGCACCTACCTCGGCCGCTCCTGGTCCGACGAGGAGCCGGCCGAGACGGCTCCCTACGGCCGGTCCTGGGCCGACGAGGAGCCGGCCGGTACGCCGACCCACCGCGGGTCCCGGGGCGGCGAACGCCCGGTCGAGGAGTCCGCCGACGGCCGGCCCGACGGCGCCGACGCCCACCGCTACGACCACGAGCCGTACCGTCGGCCGCTGCCCGAGCCGCCCCGGCGCGACGACCGCCGTTCCCCCGAATCGGACCGGCGGACCGCCTGGTCCGACCGGCGTCCGAGCGACGATCGGGCACCGGCCCGCGAGGCGGCCTGGCACCGGGACCAGCCCGCCGAGCGGCACGACGGCCGCCGCCCCCGGCACGATCCGGCCGACCGGGAGCGGGGGTACCCGAGCGCGCCACCGGTGTCCCCCGCGCCCCGGGCCGATCCCGGCTGGGTGCCGGAGCCGGACGAGGCGCCGCGCCAGCGCGGCACGCAGGAGCGCCCGGCCGCCGGTTACGACCGGCACCCCGGTGACGGGTACGCTCCCCGGCCCACCCGGGGCCACAACGGCCGCCCGGCCGACGGCTGGGCTGCCGGCGGGGCCGGTCAGTGGGCACCCGTGGAGGGCCGCCCGCGACACCCCGCTGAGGGGTATCCCGATCGGGTCGCCGACGACACCCGCCGTGCCGACCGGGCGGCCGACGCACGGCGCGCTGAGCGGGTCGCCGACGACGCCCGCCACCCTGAGCGGTTCGCCGACGACGCGCGACCGGCGGCGCGGGCCCGTGCGGACGCCGGTGGCAGTGTGCCCACGGAGCGGCGGTACCGCCCGGACGAGGCGGTCGGCGCACCGCAGACACCGGACGGTGGACGACGGCACCGGCCCGAACCGGAGATGCCGGGACAACCGCGCCGGGACGACGAGCGGCGCCGGCCAGCCGACCCGCACCGGCAGCAGCCCCGCGAGGCGGCGGCCCGCGCCGAGGCGTACCCGGACCGGCGCCCCCGCGAGGAGACCCGGCCGGAGGCGTACCGCGAGGAGACGTACCGCGACCGGCGCCCCCGGGAGGCGCCCCGGCCGGAGGCGTACCGCGAGGCGCGGCCGCAGCCCGGCCACCGCCCGGACGGCACCCTGCCCTGGCCACCGCCGGGTCCGGTGCGTCCGGACCGCACACGGGAGCCGGGCCACCAGGGCGATGCGCACCGCACCGCCGACCCGCACCGCACCGCCTCCGAGCCGGGCGTCGCGTCGCGGCCGGCCACCCGGCCCGAGAGGCCGCCGGCCGCGCCGTCCCGGTACGACGAACGACCGGCGCGTCCCGCCGCGGCGGCTCCGGCCACCTCCGGCCGGGCCACGCCCGTCCCGCCGGCGCCCGTCTCCCCGGCCACGCCGGGCACCGGCCGCCCAGCCACGGTCCCGCCCGTCTCCCCGGCCACGCCGGGCACCGGCCGCCCAGCCACGGTCCCGCCGGTCTCCCCGGAGCGACCGGTGTCACCGGCATCGGTCTCCCCCGCCGCAGCCGGCCGGGACCGGCCGATGTCGGCCGCCCCGATCTCCCCCGCGCCGACGGACCACGAGCGCCGACCGGCCGACCACGTCCCGCCGGGCCGCCCGGATCGCAACCGGCCGGTGTCGGCGGCCCCGGTCTCCCCGGCGGCGGACGTACCCGTCTCGGGTCCGCCGGCCGCCCGGCTCCGGCTGGAGTTCCTGCCCGCGCCCGTGGACCCGCCGCTGGCCGACGAGCACCCGGACCCGCCGGTGTCCATCGAGCACCGGACGCCGGCCGAGCCGACATCCCCGGAGCAGCCCGCCGCGGCGGCGGACGCACGCCCGCCGCTCGCGCCGCCGCCCGCCTGGCAGCCCTCGGATCCCCCTGCCGGCCGGACGGTCCCGACACCCACGGCCCCGACACCGACGGCGGACGCCGAGCCGGCGCTCCCGCTGGCACCCGGCATGCCGCGCCGCTACGTACCCCCGCCGCCGTCGGAGCCGCCGGTGGCGCCCGCTCCGGAGCCGGTCGAAGCTCCGGTCACCCGGGGACCGGCGGCCTGGTTCAGCCCCGTCCAGGAGGGGGAGGCCGACCAGGACGAACCGGAGACGGACCACCGGCCAACCGAGTCGACCGACGACCCCTCGGCCACCGATGGCCCGACCGGCTCCTCCCCGCCGACCGAAGCGGAGTCCGACCCGTCGACGCCCGCTGCCGCACCCGCCGCCGACGGCCGGACGATCGACCCCCACCTGGGCTCCACGGTCGAGCCGGCTGTCGTGGCGCCGGCCCCCGCACCCCAGGCCCGGCCGGTCTCCGCACCGCCCGCGCGACCGATCTCCGCACCGCCGGCCGAACCGGTCTCCGCACCGCCGGGCGAACCGGACTACGGCGACCGCGCCCCCTGGGCCGACGACGTGGTCACCGATGCCGACCCCGCAGTCGGGTCGACACCAATCGACGCCCTCGGACCGGTGTCCGCACCGCCGGCGTACCCGGTGTCCGCACCGCCGGCGTACCCGGTGTCCGCACCGCCGGCGTACCCGGTGTCCGCACCGCCGGCGTACCCGGTGTCCGCACCGCCGGGGCGCCCGGTGTCCGGTGCCCCCCGCAGGTGGGCGGACGATCTGCTCGACGAGGCACAGCCTGCCGTCGAGCCGACACCGGCGCAGGCCCGCCCGCCGGTCACCGGCGCGCCGAGCACCGCCGAAACACCGCACCAGCGCACCGATTCGGCACCCGCCGAAACCGACCCCGACGTCTCCGGATCCCCTGACGCGCCGGCCTACGACGAATCCGACGGCCCGGCGGCCGACCGCCTCGCCGAGCCGAAGCCGCTGGACCAGCCGACATCGGCGCCACCGGCGTCGATCGACGCCCAACAGCCGGTTGCGGCACCGCTGGACCGACCGGTCTCCGCACCGCCCGGAGGGGACAGCGACCCGGCCGAGCGCGACCCGGTGGACGACGCGCACTCGGCGCCGGAGGCCCCGACCGGTCGGAGCACCGACGGACCGATGTCCGGCTCGCAGACCGACGACGTGTCCGCCGCCGGTGAGCGGCCGTCCCGGCCCGCGCCGTCCGATCACGACCCGGAAGAACGCGTCTCGGCGGAGCCCGCACGGCCGGTCTCGGCTGCGCCCGTCTCAGCCCCGCCCGCAGCGCCGGTGTCCGCGCCGCCCGTCTCCACGGCACCCGTCTCCGCGCCGCCCGTCTCCGCGCCGCCCGTCTCCGCGCCGCCGATCTCCACGGCGCCCGTCTCCGCGCCACCCGTCTCCGGGCCACCCGTCTCCGGGCCACCGGCCGCAGCCGTTCCCGGGCCGCGGAGCGGGTCACCCGGCGAGAGCGTGCCGGTGTCCGCGCCACCCGGAACCGCGCCGCCGGCGACCCGCCGGCCGCTGGCCGACCAGGGCGACCCGGAGCAGGTCCTCTCGGCGTACCGGTGGCGGCTGGACCCGGTCACCCTGCGCGAGGATCTGACCGAGCCGGACGACATGCGGGCGATCCGGCGCCGGCTGACCGAGAAGTTGGGCTCGGCCATCGACAACCGGGCCCGGGCCCGGCTGCTCAGCCTGCGGGCGGTGGCCTCCCGGATCCTGGGCGAACTGGACGACGCGCTGGCCGACGGGCGGCTCGCCCTCACCTACGCCGAGGCCACCGGCGAGCTGCGCCGGACGGCGCTGGCCCAGGCCCGGCTGGCCCACGTGCTGCGCTGGCGCGGCGACTTCGCCGAGGCCGACCAGCTCTTCGCCAAAGCCAACTCGGTCGAGCTGCCCGACCGGCTGCGGGCAGCCCTGCACGAGCACGCCGGCCGGTCCTGCTACGACCAGGGCCGGCTGATGGAAGCCTGCCACCACTTCGAGCAGGCCCTCGACCTGCGCGGGGCCGGCGACGCCGAACTGCTGGACCGGATCCGGGTGGCCCTCGACGCGGTCGCCACCCGGGCCGCGGCGGACGGCTTCGGGCCGTACCCCCGGGGTCGGGACGAGGTGCTCGACCGCGACCGACCCCCGGTGCCGGGCCGGGACGGACCGCTGTGGGGGTACACCGGCCCGGAGGGTGACCAGGTCATCCCCGCCCGCTACGCCGAGGCGCAGCCGTTCCACGACGGGTTGGCCTGGGTCCGCCGGCCGGACACCGACCGGTGGTCGCTGATCAACCTGCTCGGTACGACGGTGATCCCGCCGTCCTACCGGGCGGCGCGCCCGTTCAGCGACGGCCTGGCCTGGGTGGTCGCGGACGGCGGCTGGACGGCGATCGACGCGACCGGCCAGGTGCAGGTCCCGCCCAACTTCGCCGAGGTGCGCCCGTTCCGCCGCGGGGTCGCCGCGGTCAGGCGCGAGGGTTGGGGAGCGGTCGACCGGACCGGCCGGATCGTGGTGCCCACCCGCTACCACGGCTTCGCCACCGAGCTGGCCGACGGCCGGAAGGTCGACGGGTTCACCGACGAGGGCCTCGCCGTGGTCGACGTGGGTGGCCGGCGTGGCGTGGTGGACCGCAGCGGCACGGTGCTGGTGCCGCCGGCGCACCCGATGCTGGTCATCCATCCGGTGGCGTTCCTGGCCGGCAGCGGCACCGGGCGCTGGGGCGCCCTGGACCGGCGCGGCGAGCCGCTCATCGACCCGGTGCACCCCGACCGCGCCGCGGTGCTGGCGGAGATCGACCGGCTGCTCATCGACGCCAACCCCGTGCTCTGACCGGCGGTTCGGCGACCCGGAACCGCCAGGGCTAGGGTCGGGTCATGGAATTCCGACACCTGGGCCGTTCCGGCCTGATGGTCAGCGAGATCTCGTACGGCAACTGGATCACCCACGGTTCGCAGGTCGAGGAGGACGCCGCGTTCGCCTGCGTCCGGGCCGCTCTCGACGCGGGGATCACCACCTTCGACACCGCCGACGTGTACGCCGGCACCCGGGCCGAGGACGTGCTCGGCCGGGCGCTGCAGAACGAGCGCCGCGAGGGCCTGGAGATCTTCACCAAGGTCTACTGGCCGACCGGTCCCGGCCGCAACGACCGCGGCCTGTCCCGCAAGCACATCATGGAGTCGATCAACGGCTCGCTGCGCCGGCTGCGCACCGACTACGTGGACCTCTACCAGGCCCACCGGTACGACCACAGCACGCCGCTGGAGGAGACGATGGAGGCCTTCGCCGACGTCGTGCACTCCGGCAAGGCGCACTACATCGGCGTCTCCGAGTGGACGGCGGCGCAGCTGCGTGCTGCCCACCCGCTCGCCCGGGAGCTGCACATCCCGCTGGTCTCCAACCAGCCGCAGTACTCGATGCTCTGGCGGGTCATCGAGACCGAGGTCGTGCCGGCCAGCGAGGAGCTGGGCATCGGCCAGATCGTCTGGTCGCCGATGGCGCAGGGCGTGCTCTCCGGCAAGTACCTGCCGGGGCAGCCGCCGCCGGCCGGTTCCCGCGCCACCGACGAGAAGTCCGGTGCGGGCTTCATCTCCCGGTTCATGACCGACGAGGTGCTGACCCGGGTTCAGCAGCTCAAGCCGCTGGCCGAGCAGGCCGGGCTGAGCATGGCCCAGCTCGCGGTGGCCTGGGTGTTGCAGAACCCGAACGTGTCGTCGGCGATCATCGGCGCGTCCCGCCCGGAGCAGGTGCACGACAACGTCAAGGCGGCCGGAGTGAAGCTCGACGCCGAGCTGCTCAAGGCGATCGACGAGATCGTCGAGCCGGTGACGGAGCGGAACCCGGCGAAGACCGAGTCCCCCGCGCAGCGCCCGTAACGCTCAACCCCCGGCCCCCGGCCCCGGCCCCGGCCCCCGGCCCTCGGCCTCGCCCCTCGGCCTCGCCGATCTAGGGCATATCGCGGCCGATAGAGAACAACAAGCGGCGATACGCCCTAGATCGGCGGGGGCGGGGCGGCGGGGCGGGGGGCGGGAGCGG
>NZ_JAGPYK010000089.1 GCF_018070045.1 Micromonospora sp. U21 | reverse complement strand
AGTTCGATCCCCTGTCGCTGTGGTGGATCAACTGGCCGTCGCGGACGTCGCGGGACCAGATGCCGTATTCGAGGGCGGCGAGGATGATGTCGGTGTCGCAGCGGTCGGAGGTCTTCCACCCGACGATCCGGCGGGAGAACGCGTCGCGGACGGCGGCCAGCCAGAACACACCTTCGCCGCAGGGGATGCGGGTTGCATCGGCGACCCAGAGCCGGTTCGGCCCCGTCGCGGTGAACTGCCGGTTGACCAGATCCGGCGCTGGCGTGTGCCGTGGGTCCTGCTTCGTAGAGCCGCCGCGCCAGCCGCGACGCAGGAACGCGCCCTGCCAGCCCTGCTCGGCCATCAGCCGCTCCACCCGCTTGCGGCCGACGCGAATGCCGTCACGGCGTAGCTGCCGATGCACCCGGTCCGCGCCGTAGGTGTGCCCGGACGCCTCCCAGATCTCGTGGATGTTGGAGATCAGCCCCAGATCGACCATGTCCCGGTCGCAGGGCTGATCAGCCTGCTTGACCCACGCGTAGTACGTCGAGGCGCCGATGTTCAGGACCCGTAGCAGGAGCGCGACCGCGAACTGGTCACGGTGTTCATAAATGAACGTCATGACCGTCGCCGGGTCGGGTCGAGCTCCGCCGCGAAATACGCGCTCGCCGCTTTCAGGATCTCATTCGCCCGCCGCAGCTCGGCGACTTCCTTGCGCAGCCGGCGGTTCTCCTCGGCCATGTCGCTGGTGGGCCGGTCGTGACGCTCGTCGGCGTCGGCCTCGGCCTGCCGGATCCAGTTCCGCAACGCCTCGTGATGCACGCCGAGCTGCTCGGCCAGGCGCCGGATGACCGGCTTCGGGTCCGACTCGCGATACAAGCGCACAGCGCGCTGACGTAGCTCGTCGGGGTACTTCTTCGGTGCTGCCACGGACGACTTCCTCCCCACGGCCATCAGACCATGATCAAGAAGCTCCATAGAAGCGGGGG
>NZ_JAGPYK010000088.1 GCF_018070045.1 Micromonospora sp. U21 | reverse complement strand
AGTGGTCGCGCAAATAGGTGGGCTTCATGGTCGGCGGGTGGGGCGGGTGTCCCATCGGTACAAGATCCACGCCTGGCGGATGAGGCTACGGATGGTGATGATGGCGTCGGCGAGGTCGAAGTAGGCGTTGACCACGTCTTCTTTGCGTTCGTAGCAGCGTTGCAGCCGGTTGAAGGCGTTGTGCCAGGCGTTCGTGCGCTCAACGTGCCACCGCCGGGTGGCCTGGATCGGGGCTTTGACGCCCTTGCGGGCGATCTCGCCGGTCAGCCTGCGTGCGGTGAGCAGGTCGCGGGTCTTCTGGGAGTCGTACCCGGCATCCAGGTGCACGGTAATGGTGCCGGGCAGCGGGCCGAGGTCATCGAGCCGGTCCAGCGTGGATTCCAGCAGCGGGGAGTCGTGGCGGTGGGCGCCGGCCAGGACGCGGCCCAGTGGGATGCCGCGGGCCTCGACCATGACCGAACGTTTCATGCCTTGCTTGCCGCGGTCGACCGGTGAACGGCCGGCGACCTCGCCACCGCCGGGCGCCTTGGTGATGCATCCATCGACGGCGAGGTCGTCCAGTAGCAGTCCGACGAGACGGTCGTAGGCGTTCAGCGCGATCGTCTTGAGTTGGGCGAACACGCCCAACTGGATCCACTCGTCGCGGCGGTTGCGGATCGTGGTGGCCGAACAGGTGGAGTCGGCGATGCCCTGGTAGGAGCAGCCGAACCGCAGCACCTGCAGCAACTTGTCGAACACGATCCGGTCGGCGATACGCCGGCGGTGACAGCCCAGCGGATGGGTGGGATCGGTAGCGGAACGGGGTGGCAGCAGCGCGGCGAACTGGTCCCACAAGGGGTCGCTCAGCCATGATGGGACAGCGGGCACAGGCGTTCCAGTGATCACTAGGCGTAGGAACCTTCATGATCACTGATGCCTGTGCCCGCCTCCTACCCGGCTCATCCCCGCTGACCTATTTGCGCGCCCTCT
>NZ_JAGPYK010000087.1 GCF_018070045.1 Micromonospora sp. U21 | reverse complement strand
CTAGACGAGTTGTTCCGAATTCCGGTCAGTGGTCGTAGGCGATCAGTGATCGGGTGACGGGTGCGCTGGTCTTGTTGTTGTGCCAGATCGCGGCGGTCATGGCCAGGAGGCGTTGAGCCACGCGTACGGCGACGCCGGTGAAGGTTCGTCCGCCGTGTTGTTCCAGGTCGAGCTGGCCTTTGAGGGTGTCGTTGACGGATTCGATCAGCTGTCGGACCTTCTTGAGCATCGGTTCGCCGTAGCGGGTCTTCTCCCTCTTGCGCGATGGTCGGAGCAGTTCGATGCCCTGTTCGGCCAGCTGCCGCTCGAACGGTTTGGAGGCGAAGCCCTTGTCGCTGAGCAGCAGGATCCCGTCGTGTTCGGCCACCACGTCTGCCTCGATCTGCAGCATCGAGGCGAGGACCTCCCGTTCGCCGATCTTCGGGTTCGCCAGTGCCCACAGGATCGGCATCCCGGTCGGGGTGCACACCAGGTACAGCCGCAGGCCCCAGAAGAACCGGGAGTGTGAGGCGCAGTAGCCGTATCCGGCCCAGCCGGCCAGGTCCGAGCGTTGGACCGTGGGGCGGGACATGCCACAGGGGATGGGGGTGGAGTCGACGATCCAGTGGTTGTCGAACCAGAAGTCACTGTCGCGGGCCAGGTCCCGGATCACCTTCTTGATCAACGGCAGCGCGGCGCGGAGCCGCTTGTTGTACCCGGGTCGCTGCGGCAGGTACGGGAACATGCCGGCTAGGTGGATACGGGCGTAGCGGATCCAGTGCGCTTCCGAGCGGGCGCCGAGCAGGACCTGGGCTACGGCCAGGCACACCAGTTCGGAGTCGGTCAGCAGCGGTGGTCTACCTCGCCACCGGGGCGTGCGGATGGTGTCGTCGATCTTCACGTACAGTGCGGTCAAGAGGGTATCCAGGTCTTGCGTCACAACATGATCTTGGATGCCCTCTCTTCATGCCCAGACATCGACCCCTGACTTCGGAACTACTCGTCTAGG
>NZ_JAGPYK010000086.1 GCF_018070045.1 Micromonospora sp. U21 | reverse complement strand
ACCACGGTTGAGCAGATCGATGGCCTCGACCAGATCCTCCTCGTCACAGTCCACCTCCCTGACCCGGTCCCCGTCCTCACCCTTGCCCTTGTCATCCTTACCGTGCTCACCCTTGCCCTCGTCATCCTTACCGTGCTCACCCTTGCCCTTGTCATCCTTACCGTGCTCACCCCGGCCCTTGTCATCCCAGGCCTGCTCGTCTCCCCAGGCCTTCTCGTTCCAGTTGCCGGCGCCCGGGCCCTGACCTTCATGCCAGTCACGACCCTCCTCGTTACGCTTGTCGTCATTGTTGAGCTGCTGCGCCGTGGACCACTTCAGATCGGCCAGGCCATTGACGCCGCCGCCGTACGCGACTCCCGTGAGACTGACCGCTCCCGTCAGGCCCAGGACGCCGGTGGCGAGCCACAGCTTGCGCCGGCCCGCCGCTGACGTGGTCTGGCGAACGGCGTCATCGTTACTGCGAAGGTAGTTGGACATCTGAGCTCTCTGCCCTCTCCTTGTACCCAGACAAGGTCGCTTCGCCCTCGCGAGCGGCCTTCGCTACAAATCGGTTGTAGCTGCTGAAGAACACCGTATGAGAATGTTCTTCATCATGTGGATGTATCCGAAGGAAACCCACAATTGGTACATGGACGGGTCGGGTAGGCAGGAGTGCGGACGCCGGGTGCGGGCGTGGTAGGAGGGCGCCGAAGGCGCCACACCGGGCTTCGAGGTCGAAGGCTCTCGTGACGTCGGACAGCGGTCAGCCGTGGCCGTCAGGTCGGAGGAGATCTCACGCCACCACCCGACGCCGTCCTGTCGGACCTCCTCCACCGAGGCGGGCGACCGAAGGCGGGAGCCCCTTTCCGCCCGCTGGTCGCGCGGCGGAAGGGACTCCCGCGTTATGTGGTGGTTCAGGCGTGGCAGTCTTTGACGTTGACGCAGTTCTTGGGGTCGTTGTCGGTGACGGTGGACTTGTCGTCGAGTTCGACCTTGCCGTCGTTGTTGAAGATGCCGCCGGCGATCTTGCGGTGGTGGTCG
>NZ_JAGPYK010000085.1 GCF_018070045.1 Micromonospora sp. U21 | reverse complement strand
CAACGACAAGGGCAAGGACAAGGACGAGGACAGGGGCGAGGACGGCGGTGCGCTGCTGGTCGAGAAGGGCGGCCGCGCTTACCTCGAGAAGACCACCCTGACCCGCAACAGCGCCAGCGGCAACGGCGGCGCGATCGCCAACTACGGCAAGGTCACCCTCAAGCTCAGCAAGGTCGAGCACAACCAGGCCAACGACAACGGCGGCGGCATCTTCAACGCCGGTCAGCTCGAGATCGAGAAGTCGAAGATCACCAACAACACCGCCGGGAAGAACGGCGGCGGCATCGCCAACGGCAAGGACGACGGCCGCCACGACCGCGACAAGGCCGGCAACGTCGAGATCGAGAAGAGCCTCATCCAGGGCAACAAGGCCGACGAGAACGGCGGTGGCCTCTTCAGCTCCGGCGGCTACGTCGAGATCAGCTGGACCTTCGTCAAGGACAACACCGCCTGCAAGAACGGTGGCGGCATCTACGCCAGCAACACCGACCTCAGGCTCGACCACGTCACCGTCGCCGAGAACGACGCCAGCAAGGACGGCGGCGGCATCTACAACACCGGCGAAGACCGCGAACACAACGCCGTCACCAGCAACAACGGCAAGGACAACGACCGCAAGAACAACGACAAGGTCGGCCGCGCCACCATCACCGACACCCTCATCGCCGCGAACCACGCCGGACGCTTCGGCGGCGGCATCTTCAACGGCGAACCCAAGAACGACAACAAGAACGACAACAGCAACAAGGGCAACGACCACCACGACCGCAACCACGACGACTTCAACGCGGTCCTGGTCCTGCGCGACAGCCTGATCAAGGAAAACATCGCCGGCGAGAACGGCGGCGGCATCTTCAACAACAACGGCAAGGTCACCCTGGACAAGACCAAGGTCAAGGACAACAAGGCCAACGGCGAGAACGACCACCACCGCAAGATCGCCGGCGGCATCTTCAACAACGACGGCAAGGTCGAACTCGACGACAAGTCCACCGTCACCGACAACGACCCCAAGAACTGCGTCAACGTCAAAGACTGCCACGCCTGA
>NZ_JAGPYK010000084.1 GCF_018070045.1 Micromonospora sp. U21 | reverse complement strand
CGGCGCCCGGTCGTGCCGACGCGCGGTTGCCGCCGTACCAGGACGTGGTGTCAGCCGGTGATGAGTGTGACGACCGCGCCGTCCGAGGTGACCGTGCGTCCTGTCGTGCGTTGGTAACGCCGGACCAGGTCGTGGCGGCGCGATCGCCGGCCGATCCGGCGTTCGGCGCGCAGCAGCAGGTTGCGACTCGGTGGCGGGAAGGTGTTGGCCAGGTCGGCGAGCAGGGCCGGGCTGTCCACGCCTGCAGCGCTCAGCACCCATGTTGCGCCGGGATCGAGCGCGACGAGGGAGAGTGCGAGGTGTTCAGGCCGGTGTTCGCGGTCTCGGCGGGCGAGTGCGAGCCGGAGTGATGCTTCGTAGGCTGCCTGGGCGTCGAGCCCAAGGGGCGGCCTCAGTTGAGCGCATCGCCGTCGTGCCTTGGCCGCTCGGAACGGCAGCAGCGGCTCGCGTGTGGTCGCCCGGTCCAGAACGGCCGGACTCAGACGTGACAGGAACCGGTCCACGTCGATGCCGAGCGGTGCCAGGGTGTCACGGTCGGCGGCGGCCCCCGCGCCCAGTGGCGCTACCTGGCGCACCGCCTCCCGGACGGCCGCCTCGGTTGCGCCGTGCCGGGCGAGCGCAGCGCTGACGGTGCAACCCATCGTGCTGAGGGCAAGCAGGAGATGCTCACTGCCGGCGCGGGGATGGCCGAGATCGCGGGCCATGGCCAGGGCGCGGCCCACCGTACGGCGGAGATCGGGGTGATCGCCTCGGAACATCAGACCTCCTCGTCGCGGCGGTACTTCCGGTGCACGGTCTGTTTGGTGACGCCCAGCCGGACGGCGATGTCCTGCCAGGACCAGCCTGCTCGTCGCGCCGCCGCGACCTGTTCGGCCTCCAGCTGTTCCACCAGGCGGCGAAGACGAGCAACCGCCCGCAATGCGACGTCGGGGTCGCTGCCGTGTACGGCGTGGTCAAGGTCGGCGATTGCGGACATGATGTCAGCATATGCTGACGCCGACCGATTCGTCAACATGTGCTGACGAGGGGTGCTGCGACGCACGCTCACCAGCCGCGATCCGCGCGCGGCGGAGCGTGACCACCCAGCAGT
>NZ_JAGPYK010000083.1 GCF_018070045.1 Micromonospora sp. U21 | reverse complement strand
AGAGGGCATTCGATGACGTCGTGCCCGACTTTTCGGTTTAGTCTGCTGCACTGTTCGCACGATTTGCCTGATCCATGGCGATGCATCCATCGGAGGGGAAGCGGGCGGCGTTCCGTTTCATCGCGGAATGCTCCTCGGGTTCCGTCTGACGTAGATCCGATCTGGAATCGCCGCTTCCGCCTGGTTGCGGCTCGGGAGGCGCCCGTCCATAGTAGAGCTGTGACGTGACCGCTCGCCGCGCCTACCCCAGCGACATCTCCGACGCCCGTTGGGCGCTGATCGCACCGACCCTGCTCGCCTGGCAGCAGGCCCGCATCGACCGGCGACCCACCGGCGAGCCGGCCCGCACCGACGTCCGGGAGGTGTTCAACGCCATCTTCTACGTCAACCGCACCGGGATAGCCTGGAAGTACCTCCCTCATGACTTTCCGCCACACACCACGGTGTACTACTACTATGCCGCCTGGCGGGACGAAGGCATCTTTGCCCAGCTCAACCTCGACCTCACCGGCCTAGCCCGAGTGAAGGCCGGCCGCGACGCGCAGCCCAGCGCCGCCGTCATCGATACACAGAGCGTGAAAACATCCACGAACCCGCCGACCGCCACACAGGGAATCGACGCGGCCAAGAAGATCGTCGGACGTAAACGCAGCGTGGCCACGGACACCATGGGACTGCTGCTGGCCGTCATCGTCCTGGCCGCCTCCGCAACCGAGAACACCGCCGGAATCCTCGCGTTGGACCAGGTCAAAGCCACACATCCCACCGTCACCAAGACATGGGTTGACGCCGGCTTCAAGAACCAATTCGTCGAACACGCCGCCACCCTCGGTATCGACGCCGAGGTCGTACCAAGGAACACCGAGACCAGGGGCTTCCACGTGGTCAAACGACGCTGGGTCGTGGAGAGAACCCTGGGCTGGCTGATGCTGCACCGCCGACTCGTCCGCGACTATGAGACCCACCCGGCCAGCTCCGAAGCCATGATCCACATCGCGATGATCGACAACATCAGCCGCCGCATAACGGGCGAAACCACACCTACCTGGCGAGGCACCTACTAGTAGATCAAGAACAAATCGAATGCCCTCT
>NZ_JAGPYK010000082.1 GCF_018070045.1 Micromonospora sp. U21 | reverse complement strand
GTGCACGGATCTGCCGCGAGGTGCGCGGTCGATCATGCCCGCCGATGTCCGCTAATCCTCGAAGTTGAACTCGAAGGTGCCCGCCTCGATGCGGTCGATGAGTTGGCTGACATCGTCGGCTTGCCGGACCGCGCTTTCCCAGCCACTGCTTGTGATGTCGGCCAGTAGAACCGGTGCAGGGTCGCTGCGCAGGTCGAGCACAAGCTGTTCACGTGAGCCGTCACCGCCGATGATCGCGATGCCGGGATGCTCATCGGTGGCTTGGTCCCATGCGTCATGCAGCTCGAGCATCTCGCGTGGCGAGTTGAGCCAAACGTAGGCTCCGCTGGACATCCAACCTCGTCGGAACCACGACTCACCTTGGAGGTAGGTTCGCCAAGCGGCCGGCAGAGACCGGCCCAGGGCCTTGTCGGCGTTGGTGAACTCGTGGTCGTTCACTGGGCCGCGGTACTCGGCTTCCTCGATGATGGCGCCGACGATGTGGGCGTTAAGGTCGGCAAGCTCCTCGGCGGGGATCCAGTACTCCAGCACGTCGCGGCCACCGGCCTGGTGAACCTCGTAACGGTCCAGGTACGACCGCTCGACGTCAAACCGGGTTACGTAGCCGACACCCTCGGCGGGGACGTTCCACTCGCGGGCGATCTTCGTGGCGTACCAGCGGTTGAGGACGGGGTAGAAGATCGGCTGGTCCGCCAGGCGTGGTGGCCAAGCCCGCCACCCCGAAGCCGCCAGGAGGTCAAGTTCGGCCTGCCCAGTGGGCCGCCACAGGGCGATCGTGTCGGAGTTGTCGATGGTCTGATCCTCGCCAATCGTGGTTGCGGGGTGGTCGTGGCGAGCCACGCGTCCAACATTCTGGTGATCGGCCCTGAGCATTGCCGTGGCCCGACCGGCTCGGCCATCCGAAAAGGCGTGCGCGAGCGGTCCCGCATGCGTTCATCTGCCGCCGGTCGGGCGCGGCGACACAACCGAACCTCTTGATCAGGCGCCCCTATGGGCACGGTTGGGGCCGAACTGTCGGGCTGGTCACTGGGAGGTACCAAGGAACGCGGGATCGTCGAAGCCCATGTCGCGCATCTTCTCGCCGGAGAAGATCACCA
>NZ_JAGPYK010000081.1 GCF_018070045.1 Micromonospora sp. U21 | reverse complement strand
TGGAGTTCGAGGTTGAGGCGCCGGGTGTAGTGGGCTTGTCGGGCTCGGGCTTGATGGCGGCGGCGCCAGTCTGACCAGCGCAGGCGGTGGGTGAGGTCGCGGATCGGCTTGAGGACGAGGGTGTTGATCAGGCGGCGGATCTCGTTGACGGTGAGTTTGATCAGTCCGGTGTCGGCGGGGTTGTCGGCGGCGGCGTCGGCGGCGCAGATCGCCAGGACGGCGAGGGCGGCCAGGGCGAGGGTGGTGAAGCGGTGCCAGGAGTCCCAGCGGCGGACTTGGTGCTGGTCGAGGCCGACCTGGCCTTTGGCGGCCTGGAAGCCTTCCTCGACCGTCCAGCGGATCCCCGCGACCCGCACGAGTTGGGCCAGGGAGGCCGGTTGCGGGGTCCAGCAGCGGTAGAAGGCCAGCTCACCGGTGGTGATGTTGCGGCGGATCAGGAGGCTGTGGTGGCCGCGGTCGGCGGGGTCGGCGTCGGTGCAGACGTCGTCGAGCCAGGCCCAGTCGTAGAAACGCGGGCCCTTGGATCCGGTCCCAGCGCTGCGCCGCTGCCACGCCGAGGCGGGTAGGTCGGCGGTGACCCGGTCGGCCCGTACCCGGGTTTTGCTGCCGTCGAGGGGGACCAGGTGGCTGCGGGACACGGCCAGGACATAGCCCAGGCGGTGGTGGCGCAGGTGGGCGCGGAAACCGCTGCTGTTGCCGTAGGCCTCGTCCGCTGCCGCCCACCCGGCCGGGACGCCGGCGTCGAGGGCCGCGGTGATCATCTCGGCGGCCAGGTCAGGCTTGGTGGCGAACTCGACCGTGTCGGGGATCCCGGCGGCCTGGCATCGGTCCCGGTCATCGGTCCAGGACACCGGCAGGTAGACCCTACGGTCGATCAACGTGTGCCCGTGCCGGCTGGCATAGCCGCAGAACACCCCGACCTGCGCATTCTCGATCCGGCCAGCGGTGCCGGTGTACTGGCGTTGCACCCCGACCGAATGCACACCCTTCTTCAGGTCCCCGGTCTCGTCGACGACCAGGACCGCGTCCGGGTCACCGAACCGAGCCACGACCACCGCCCGCACATCATCGCGGACCGCGTCGGCGTCCCACACCGCCCGAGACAACAACCGCTGCATCGCATCCGGGCGGGCATGCCCGGCCTGCTCCGCCAACTGCCAACACGTCTTGACCTCGATCTCGGCCAACAGACCGGTCACGAACGCCACCGCCGCCCGACGCGGCTCGACCCG
>NZ_JAGPYK010000080.1 GCF_018070045.1 Micromonospora sp. U21 | reverse complement strand
CCGAGCTTGCGGATCGTGACGGCTCGTGGTGATGAGCACGAGGTCACGCCGCGTTCGGCAGGCTGACGGCTGCCCAGCCCGTAACACCGCGTGCGGCGATGTTGCGGGCTGCGTTCCGGTCGGCGTGCTCAGCGAAGCCGCACGACCGGCAGTGGAAGGTGGATTGGTTGGGCCGGTTGGCCTTGGCGACGTGTCCGCAGGTGGAGCATCCCTGCGAGGTGTACGCCGGGTCGACGTGCACGACCGCCACTGCGGACCGCTTCGCCTTGTAGGCGATGTACTGGCCGAGTTGGTGGAACGCCCACGAGTGCAGCGTGACCCGCTGGGGCCGTCTGAGCCGTACCCGGTCGCGGATGCCGCCCAGGTCTTCCAGGGCGATTCCGCGGCCGGTGCGTTCGGCCTCGGTCACGATGCTCTTGGCGATGCGGTGGTTGGTGTCGGCGGCGAACCGGGATTCCTTGCGGCGGCGTTTCTTCAGCAGCCGCTTGGCGGACTGGGTGCCGATGGCCTGGAGTTTCGCGCGGAGCCGCTGGTTGCGGTGCCGGACCCGGTTTGTGGCCTTGCCGCAGTAGTGGCGGCCATCGGAGTCGGTGGCGAGGTTGGCGATGCCGAGGTCGACGCCGAGGAACCCGTCCGGCTCCTTAGTGGGTGCGTCAGGGATGTCGCAGGTGGCGTACAAAAACCATTTGCCGTCGCGGCAGAGCAGGTCCGACTCGCCGCGGCGGTGCGCGATCAGGAGGGCGTGCTGCTGGTCGGAGCAGCCGAACCGGATTGGCCCGGATCGGCCAGCGACCGTCCAGATCGACACCGTGCGGGCGGCCAGTTGCCAGGACAGGCAACGGTCGTCGAACGGCTGCGCCGCGTCGCGACGGAACCGGATCGGCTTGCCCTCTGCTGCCTGCCGGCGTTTCGAGCCGGCCGGGCCGAGGTTCCCCGCCCGGATGTTGGCTTTCAGGGTGGCGTACGCCCCGGCGACCTTACGGGCGACGTGGATCGCGGGCTGGGCCGACAGGCCCATGCCCTTCAGTTGGCCGTAGGTGAGCCGCTGCAACGACTGCTTGGCGAACACCCGCCGCTGATACGCCTGGGTGGAGGCGACGTTTGCGGCCTCGTTGCACAGGTCCAGGGTCGCCCGCAGCGCCGCATGCTGGGCGGCGTCCGGGAACAACCGGACCTGCACGACGATCTTCACTAGGCGTCCTGGTCGGCGTAGTCCTCTTCGGCGGCCATCGACTTCGGCCACCGCCGCCAGGCAGCCCGGTCCGCTTCGTCTTCGGAGCAGCGAGT
>NZ_JAGPYK010000008.1 GCF_018070045.1 Micromonospora sp. U21 | reverse complement strand
ACAACCGCTGCATCGCATCCGGGCGGGCATGCCCGGCCTGCTCCGCCAACTGCCAACACGTCTTGACCTCGATCTCGGCCAACAGACCGGTCACGAACGCCACCGCCGCCCGACGCGGCTCGACCCGACCGAACCGACCCGCGAACGCATCGCACACCCCGGCCAGGACCTGCCCCCACCGGGCAGGGTTTACGCTGTGGCACGCGGCCACCGCCAGATCTGAAAGTTTGTCCATAACATACAGACGATCACGCGGTGGCCGCACCTCGTCTAACCGGCCCCCACCAGCAACATCTCAAACGGCGGCTGCCGTACTAGCAGGTAATGCCACTGCTCCTGCCGCTACAGAGCCCACCGGGCTCATGACTAGCCGCACAGTGACCGGGTACGCGCGAGTCATGGGTAGCCACAAGCAGAACAAACACGACAGCGGCGGCGAGTCGGCGCGAGGCCGGCGGCATCCGGGCAGCGGCGCTCCGGGCCGCCAGGGTTCGCCCATGGAGCACTCGCCCGATCAAAGAAACCGCCGTACCGCGACCGGCCCGGCCGGCACCGAGGGCGACCTGGGCAGGGCCAAGGTCTCGGGCGACGAGCGGATCCAGCGCCAGGGCGGCTCGTGAGCTGACCAGTCAACGGTGCGGCCGCGCCGCGCGTTCGCGGGGCGGCCACACCTGAATGAGCAGTTGTTACGCCGTCGCGCAGATGGCGTACGCCGTGTCGGACCAGTTGCCGGCGAACGCGTCCTCCTCGTACGCACCCGAGGCGGCCGACGTCGGAGCGGTCGCGGGACCACCGTTGGGGCGGAAGTCGTCCACGATGCCCTCGCCGGTGACACCGTTCAGCTCGTAGCCGGCACCGGTCAGCACCTTCCCGACGGGGCAGGTCGCGACGACACTGCGGAAGTCGAGGGAGTTGCTGGCACCCACCGCGGACGCCCGCACCAGGCCGGGCAGCGGGTTGGCGCAGATGGCGTAGGCGGTCGCGGACCAGTTCAGGGCGGTGGCATCCGACTCGTAGGCGCCGACGTTCACCGAGGTCGGCGCGGCGGCGACCCCACCGTTGGGGCGGAAGTCGTCGACGACACCCTCACCGGTGACACCGTTCAACTCGTAACCCGTGCCGGTCAGCACCTTCCCGACCGGGCAGGTCGCCGTGACACTGCGGAAGTCTGCCGAGTTGCTGACGCTGGTCGCGGCGACCCGCACCAGGCCGGGCAACGGGTTGGCGCAGATCGCGTACGCCGTCACCGACCAGTTGCCGGCGAACGCCTCCGTCTCGTAGGCGCCCACGGTCACGGCCGTCGGCGCGGTGGCTGGACCGCCGTTGGGGCGCAGGTCGTCGACGACGCCCTCGCCGGTGACGCCGTTCAGCTCGTAGCCCGTGCCGGTCAGGACCTTGCCGACCGGGCAGGTGGCCGTGGCGCTGTGGAAGTCGGCCGAGTTGCTGACGCTGGTCGCGGTGATCCGCACCAGGCCGGGGACCGCGGCGGACGCAGGGCTCGCCGGGACGACCACCGCACCGGCCACGATGAGACCGAGCGCGAGTACGGATGCTCGGGCACCGAACCGCCGGGACTCCTTCTGAGCACGCATATGTGTTTCTCCCGTCTGGGGCCAGGGCGGCGGCTGGTCAACTCCGCGGAGTAGACGCCGGCACCGAGGCCGATCGTGATGACGGGTTCACGGTAGGTAGTGGCCTGACCAGGCATTATCTCCAAACCGACTACGTCGCGTAATGGACCATGTCATCTGGCGGCTCGATCCGTCTGCCAAGCAAGGCGTTGTTGATCCGCTCGTTCTCGGCACGTCCCGACGCCGACTGCAGTGAGTGGCTGCGGCGCATCGGCGCGGGCGAGGTACAGGCTGCCCCGACCGCCGGCTCGCCCGATCCCCGGGAACATCGGCAAGCTGTCGTCTTCCGGAGCGCGCCGTTGAACCGAATGGGGATTGATTCGCACCGAAGGAAGGAGGCCAGGTAAGCGCTCGACCGAACGACACGAAGAGGATGCCCACGTACGGTCGACCTTCACGCCGGCCTGCGGTCGGAGTACGGGGAGGAGGGTCAGATGAAGCCAAGAAGAGTGAGTCTGCTGGACCTCGGGTTGGACTCATCGTTCGACGCGGCGATGACCTTCGTACAATCGACACTGGAGAACATCAACGCCGGGTGCGACGAACCCATCGTGGACATCGACTTCGTCCGATCGCGCGACCCCGACACGGTGCTTTCCGCCTTCACCGCATCGTGCGACGTCCTGCACGTCATGGCCCACGGCGATCACAGTGTCACGCCGACGTTCAGCAGCACAGACGGCAAAGTCGAAATCTCGCTCGAGCAGCTCGGGGAAGCTGCGGCGAAACTGGGCCAAGGCATCTCGACGAGCGCCATCATCGCCGACGGCTGCAAGACCGGCACCGGCGTGTGGCAGAAGGCGGTGCGGGACTGCCTCCAGGGAGAAGTGACCTACATCGGCACCTCTGCCATCATCGGCTGGCACGAGAGCGGTGTCTTTTGCTCAGCGTTCTACGGCGCCCTCTTCCGCAACCGCGGCAGGGGCATGACAGCCTCAGAGCAAACCCGAGATGCCGCCGACCGCGCCATCCAGGCCTACACCTTGCTGACCGACAAGAACTGCCCGTTCAAGGTCATGACTCTGAGGCCGAGCCAGCGTGCACGCACACTGCTGGGCTAACAACCGCCACGGTCCTCACCGGCTAGCACAGTCACCGTCGTGACCGTCGCTTCGACGGCAACGACCGGCGCCGCCGATCGGGGCGTCACACCAAATTCGAGTACGTAGGAACTGCTGGTCCTCCTCGCTCAGGGTGGTCTCGCCGAAGTCGATGGCGGTGACGTGGCCGAGCGAGTCGCACAGGGCTGCGGCCAGGGTGATGGCCCCGTCGAGGCTGGTCAGGGTGGTGGGAAGGTGGATGATCCAGCGGGTTGAGGTCATCGCTGCCACCGGCTGTTCGGTGAACCTGGGTCTGTGCGGCGGCAGCCGATGTGCCGGGACTGCCACTGCCGCAGCGCCTGGCGGATGCGTTCGGCCTCGCTGTTCGCCGTGGTCAACTCGCGGTGCAGTCGTTCGAGTTCGTCGGCCGTCCGGTTGAGATAGTCGTGCACCTGGGCGGGGTCGAGGCCGCGCCAGCGGGTGTCGAAGGACGCGACGCGGGCGTGGTGTGGGTGCAGGCGTTCCCCGGTCACGTAGATCATGGCTGCGGCGCATTCTGCTCGGCGATCAGCGTGCGGATCTGCCGTTCGGTGAGGCGGTGTTGGTCGAGGACCCGGCGACCCCAGCGGTGCAGCCGGCAGGGGTGGAGTGCGCGGTCATTGCGCCACTGCGGGCCTTCGGGGGGCCACTGCCGATCGGCGTGCACGGTGACGGCCTTGACCGCGAAGGTGACGGCTTCGGAGGTCACATAGGGCGATAGGGGTAGCTCACCGAGGATCGTATCGACGGAATCCATGGCACTTCCTAACTCGTCGGATTCGGCGCCGGGGCGGGCGGGGACGGCGGCTCGCCGTTCGGGGTACGACGGGGGCACCGGAGCCCAGCACCCGCCCCGGGCCATGCGCCCAGCTTCGGCAAGAAGCTGACCAGGAACTACAGCGCCCGAGGGGCCTCAGTGACGCAAAATTGAAGCGTTCCCGTTCCCGCCTGATCGACGGGCTGTTACTACAGTGGCGACATGCGGAGGGAGATCGGCAGTGGCCCTTAAGCGGCACCGGCTCAGCCAGCGGCGTAGAGCCCTCGGGTACAGCCAGGAGCGCCTGGCCGAGATTCTCGGCGTGGAGCGGTCGACCGTGGTGCGCTGGGAGAACGCCGAGACGGATCCTCAGCCTTGGCATCGAACCCGAATCGCGTCCGCGTTGGGAGTTACGCTCGAACGGCTCGACGGCATGCTCGTCGACGTGTCGGTGGCAGCACATCGAGGGCAGGCCATGGGAGATGAGACTCGTAATCCTGGCGGCGCCCGGCCGGACATGCTGAACGACCTCCGAACCTTCCTCACCAGCTACCTGACCGCCCCCGCTGTGCCAGCTCAGTCGTTCGTCGACGTGCGACGGAGCGTAGGCCGAGTGCACATCCTCTACCAGCGGGCGAGCTACACATCCGTCGCCCGCTTGCTACCGGACGTGCTCAGCCAGGCCACGGACGTGTCCCGCATGTCCACCGGGATGCATCGCGGCACGGCCTTCCGGCTGCTCGCCGCCGCCTACATCGCGGCGTCGAAGCTTGCGGCCAAGGTTGGTGACGGCGACACCGCCCTACTGACGGCCGACCGGGCTGCCACCGCCGCCCGGCTCGCGGACGACCAGGCGATGGCAACTGTTGCGGCGTACCAGGTGGCCTGCGGTCTCATGCGGCTGCCCGGACGGGCAACCGAAGCCGAGCAGATTGTTCGGACCAGCATCGCTCGTTTGACCACCGCTGCCCCTGCGAGCGACCCTGACATGCTCTCCGCTCAGGGAGCATTGCTGCTTCTGGCTGCCGTGATTACGGCCGGACAGGGCAACCCGAAAGAAGCAGGTCAGTTCCTGACGCAGGCCGAGGGGCTGGCAACCACGCTGGGCTCTGACCGCAACCGGTTGTGGACTGGCTTCGGCCCGACAAACGTCGTCATCCACGCAGTCTCCGCCGCGGTTCGGGCCGGCAACGCGAATCGGGCACTGGAGATCGCAGCGAGGCTCGACACCTCACGGCTGCCGACGGTGTTGGTTGGCCGAAGGGCACAAGTACACGTCGACTTGGCGGCAGCGGCGATGATGTCGTCTGGCGACATGACCGTCTCCGTATTGCACCTGCTCGAAGCCGAGCGGATAGCCGCCGAGGTGGTCCACGCCAACGTTCAGGCCCGCACGCTCCTGCTCGACCTGCTGGCGAAGGAGCGACGAGCGGCGACACCAGGGCTGCGGCCGCTGGCTGAACGGGCCGGGCTGCTCACGTGACTCACAGGGGCGTGCTGCATCTGGTCGCCTGCGCCGCTCCTCCCGTGCTGCGCATCACGGAGCTTATCGAGTTGTTGCAGGAAGACGGGTGGACCGTCTGCCTCACCGCTACGCCGACCGCTGCCAGTTGGATCGACCGGGATGAGCTCGGGCGGCAGACCGGCTATCCGGTCCGGGTCGAGTGGCGGATGCCCGGCGACCCGGAGCCGCATCCTCCGGGGACCGCCGTTGCCGTCGTACCGGCCACGTTCAACGTCATCAACAAGTGGGCTCAGGGGATCAACGACACCCTCGCGCTCGGCATCCTGAATGAAGCGCTCGGCGACGCTAACATCCCGGTCTACGCGTTCCCGAACGTTAAGGCGCAGCTTGCCGCGCACCCGAGCTACGACCAGCACCTACGGCTCCTCCGGGAGACGGGCGTCATCGTGACTCCGCTGCCTCCCGAGGTGAACTGGTGGATGGTCGCAGACAAACTCCAGGGGCCCGTGTAGCCCGCTCCGACTCTCGGCTGCCTCCTGCCACCGGACTCCCCACCGACTCAGCCAGCCAGTCGGCCGGTCCGCGGCCGGTGCCACGGACCCTGTCCTGCCGAGCGCGAACGACACGCCCTGGCCACCTTCCGACAACGCGCAGTACTCGGGTAACGTGACGCAACTTGCGAGCAGTAACTACGCATCACTGGCGGAACACGCCACTGCAGTTTCTCGACCATCGACGAAGCGAGGAGCCTCAGATGTCGGCATCCAAGCCCCAAGCCGTAGTACTGCTAAGCGGCGGTCTCGACTCGGCCACAGCCCTTGCTGTGGCCGTCAAGGAGGGGTTCGAAGCCAACGCCCTCAGCTTCCGCTACGGGCAGCGGCACACCGTGGAACTCGAAGCTGCCGCACGGGTCGCGAAGGCTCTGGGGGCGACGCGCCACGTTGTCGCGGACATCGATCTCAGGATCTTTGGTGGTTCCGCACTGACCGACGATGACCTTGCTGTTCCTCATCACAAGAGCGCTGAGGAGATCGGGAGCGAGATCCCCATCACCTACGTGCCGGCTCGGAACACCATCTTCCTGTCGTTCGCGCTTGCCTGGGCGGAGACCCTTGGGGCCTCCGATGTTTTTATTGGGGTGAGCGCCCTCGACTACAGCGGCTACCCGGACTGCCGGCCCGAGTACATCGAGGCATACGAGCGGATGGCAAACCTCGCCACCAAGGCTGGCGTCGAGGGCAGTCAGCGGCTGAAGGTTCATACTCCCCTCATCGACCTCACGAAGGCAGACACCATTCGGCTGGGCCTCAGCCTCGGTGTCGATTACTCGCTCACCCACAGCTGCTACGACCCCGTCGATGGCCGGCCGTGTGGCACCTGTGACTCCTGCCTGCTGCGTACGCGGGGCTTCGCCGAACTCGGCATGTCAGACCCCGCCGACGGCAGCGTGTCATGAGATCCGCGTACCGCATCAAAGAGATCTTCTACACCCTCCAGGGCGAAGGCACCCATGCCGGTCGGCCTGCGGTCTTCTGTCGATTCACAAGTTGCAACCTTTGGACTGGCCGTGAGGCAGATCGCCACCGAGCCATATGTCAGTTCTGCGACACAGACTTCGTAGGTACTGACGGGCCGGGAGGCGCCCGCTTCCGGTCCGCTCAAGACCTGGCTGCAGCCGTGGCCAAGGCGTGGGCCGGTGCAGCCCACCCGAAGAGCAGGCCGTACGTCGTCTGCACTGGTGGAGAGCCACTACTGCAACTCGATGCTGCTGCCATCGACGCACTTCACAATGAAGGCTTCGAGGTGGCTATTGAGACGAACGGGACGCGGCCCGCGCCCGCCGGCGTCGACTGGATCTGCGTCAGTCCGAAGGCCGGCGCTGAACTGGTCCTCACCGAGGGTGACGATCTCAAGCTCGTGTATCCCCAACCGGGCGCGGAGCCTGAACGATTCGAAGGTCTGGACTTCGCACACTTTCTCCTTCAACCCATGGACGGACCGGACCAAGCGGCGAACACCCAGGCCGCCATCAGCTATTGCCTCGCACGCCCTCAATGGTCGTTGAGCCTGCAGACACATAAATACATTGGGATTGCTTGATGGAAATCTTCCGTGAGTTCACCTTCGAAGCCGCTCATCGCTTGCCGCACGTGCCCGAGGGACACAAGTGCGCTCGCCTCCACGGCCACTCCTACCGGGTTGAACTGCACGTGCGTGGCGAGGTCGGCGCATCGTCCGGATGGGTGATGGACTTCGGTGACATCAAGGCGGCGTTCAAGCCCATCCTGGACCAACTGGACCACTACTACCTGAACGAGGTGCCGGGGCTCGAGAACCCGACCAGCGAGGTGCTGGCGCAGTGGATCTGGGGGAGGCTTATCGACCAGCTGCCGCTGTCGGCAATCGTGGTCAGGGAGACCTGCACCTCGGGTGCCGTCTACCGGGGCGATGCCCCGTGACGGAAGCGACGACCGACGAGCATCGATCGGGCGCGCCCGTGGATAAAAGCCCGGCGGAAGCGCCGGCGCGCGTTCACATCGTCGTGACCTGCGCGAACCGCAAGAAACTTCTGGTGCCTGCCGCCCTGCGCATTGGAGCCCTGTCGGACTACCTGCCGAGGCAGAGGCTCGCGGAGTGGATTCGGCGACTGTCCGAACCCGGCCCACCTTCCACTGCCGCCACATCACTGTATGCCGGCGAGCATTGGGCGGCGGCGCGTCAATTGGCGGCCTCTGAACACGTGGAGGCGCAACTTTGGGTCTGTTCGGCCGGGTACGGACTGATTCCAGCCACCGCTCACGTCCGTCCCTATGCCGCGACCTTCGCATTGCGGGATGGAGACTCGGTCGGGCGGAGTTCGACCGAGAACCGCGACTGGTGGCGCGGGCTGAGCGAGTGGGTGGGCCCGGAACCTGGCGCGCCTCGGTCGTTCTACGACCTCGCCCGAGCGAATCCCGACGACACGATCATCGCCGTCCTGTCGGACACCTACCTCCGGCCGTGCAGTAACGATCTCCGTAGGGCGGCGGGGCAACTACGCGACCCCCAACGACTGACGATCGTCGGACCGGCCCAGGCGGATCCTGACCTGAACGAACTGGTCGTCGGGGTGACCGCTCGGATGAGGCCGGCAGTCGGCGGTAGCCTGCTCGCCCTCAACGTCCGGGTCGCGCAGCGCCTCGTCGGCCTCGTTACCTCGGACTCCGGCACCCACCGCCGCTCACACCTCCGCGCCCTGGCCCACGAACTGGCAGCCACAACGCCCCCGCCGACGCCTCGGGCTCATCGCGAGCGCATGACCGACGACCAGGTCAAGGCCTTTATCCGGCCGCTCGCAGCCGCCGGGCCAACCTCGGCAACACGCCTGCTTCGACAGCTACGGGACTCCGGCAAGTCATGCGAGCAGGCACGTTTCAAACAACTGTTCGACGAGATCTCATTGGATGTGCGCTGCTGATGCCGCCCGCACACGATCCCAAGACCATCGCACGCCGTGCCCTGCGAATCGCCCAGCCCGGCACCCCGGCCCTCTATCTCTTCACGCTGCAAGCGGAAGAGGTCCTGCAGATCGCGGAGATCTCCCGCGTCAGTCGGGACGACGCCGGGAAGCTGATCGGCTACCAACGCCCGCAGGTGCGGAAACACATACAGGAGATCGTCGACTACCTCGACAGCGAAGCCGCCGTCTTTCCCAATCCCATCATCCTGGCCCTGTCCTCCAACGTGCGGTTCCAGTCGAGCAGAGGACCAGGCGCCGCGGACGGACTCGCCACCTCCGGACTACTGAGCATTCCCTTGCCTCAACCCGGCAAGCCCAAGCCCGCATGGATCGTCGACGGGCAGCAGCGGGCCCTCGCGCTGTCCCGGACCCAGCGGCAGCAGTTTCCGGTGCCGGTGACCGCCTTCGTGGCGGACAGCGTCAGTTTCCAGCGCGACCAGTTCCTGCGCATCAACAACACCCGCCCGCTACCGCGTGGCCTGGTGACCGAACTCCTGCCGGAGGTCGACAGCCCGTTACCTACCCGGCTCGCCATACGGAAGGCACCCTCGGCACTGTGCGACGTCCTGAACGCCGACAAGGCATCGCCCTTCTACGGGCTGATCAAACGGGCGTCGACCAACCGGCAGCAGGCACCGAACGCGGTGATCACCGATACCGTCGTCGTCGAGATGATCCAGGAGAGTCTCACCTCGCCGGCTGGGTGCCTCTTCCCCTACCGCGACGTCACCCGCAACGAGACTGACTTCGACGGAATTCTCCAGGCACTCTGCACCTATTGGTCAGCGGTCCGTGAAACCTTCCCAGACGCATGGGGCAAGCCGCCGAGCAAGAGCCGGCTCATGCACGGAGCAGGCATACGGGCCATGGGACGACTGATGGATCGGGTGTTGGGCACGGTGGATGCCCGTCTCCCCGAGGCGCCCGGACTGGTCAGCAAACACCTCGCGGTGATTGCGCCTCACTGTCAGTGGACGGGGGGAAGGTGGGACGAGCTCAACCTTCGGTGGAACGAGATTGAAAATCTGTCCCGCCATGTGCAGGAGTTGTCCAACTACCTCATCCGCGTCTACCTGAACGAACGGGCGGGAATTCGATGAAGTTTTTCTTTCCTGACAGCCAGGATCAGGTAGACCCGACGTTCGACTTCCTCACTGAGGAGCGCGACCCGTTCCGGGTGCGCCAACGCGACGATCTGTACGCGCACGAAGTGCTGAAGCCGCCACCGTTCAACGGCCTCTTGGTGTCGAAGGCCATCGTGGACGGGACCGCCAGTTCCAGCACTGGTAAGTACACCGGGCCCCAGCGCCACCGCCTGTACCGACAGGGGGCAAGGGAGTTCTTTCGTCTCAACAACGGGAGTGCGCCCTTGAAGATCATGGGCGATTGCGGTGCCTTCTCCTACGTCGGCGAAGAGAACCCGCCGTACAGCGTCGAAGAGGTGGTGAGCTTCTACGAGGGGTGTGGATTCGACTACGGCATCTCAGTCGACCACGTTATCTTTCAGTACGAGCCGAAGGTCGTTCGTACTGATGATGCTGCCGCCGAGTGGGTTCGCAGGCAAAAGATCACCCTCGACTTGGCCGCCGATTTCTGGAGGCGATGTAGCGCAAGCGATGTCCACTTCATTCCGCTTGGGGTCGCTCAGGGTTGGAGCCCGGAGTCCTACGCGTACGCCGTAGAGGAACTGCAACGGATCGGGTATCGACGCATTGCCCTCGGGGGCATGGTGCCTCTCAAAACGAATGAGATCCTCGCCTGCCTGCAGAGGATCGATGACGTACGGGAGTCCGATACAGAGTTACATCTCCTGGGAATTAGCCGTTGCGAAAAGATCCCAACTTTCGCTGCCCATGGCGTGACAAGCTTCGACAGCACCTCACCCTTTCGTCAGGCTTTCAAGGACGACCGAGACAATTACTACGCCCCCGATCGAACCTTCGTGGCACTCCGCGTCCCCCAGGTTGACGGCAACGCCAAACTTAAGGCAAGAATTCGCTCCGGCGAGATCAGCCAAGGGCAAGCCATGCAGTTGGAACGCGCCGCACTGGCTCGCCTTCGCCAGTTCGATAAGGACGAAGTCGACGTGGACGCCGCCCTAGAGGCCCTGGCGGAATACAGCGCCGTGTGGGATCGCAAGGCTGATAGGACCAGCCAATACCGCGACACTCTTGAAAACCGGCCGTGGCGGGCCTGCGACTGCACGATCTGTGCATCAGTAGGCATTGAAGTGATTATCTTTCGTGGCGCCGAGCGCAACAAGCGTCGGGGCTTCCACAACCTACACGTGTTCGGCCAGCGAGTGCGCCGGCAGCTTGGAGAAGACGATCGTGACTAGGCAGGGCCGAAAGAGCGGCATGGTCGAGGCGGGGAACCAGAAGAACGTGCTACATCTCCCCGCCCTCGAGATCAGGCAGGGCCCGAATCGCCGTCTTTACACCTTCGCCGTGGACGGGAAGCAAGTCCCGTCCTTTGCCGCCGTTTCACGTGTGCGGCGTGACAGCCAGCAGCAGCTACACGGCTACCAGCGCCCCGAGGTCCTCGCACACGTGGCCGCGATCCGGCGCTACGTTGAGTCTGACGAGAGTCCCCTGCTGCCTAATGCAATCGTGGTGGCCTTCGATGACCGGGTTCGCTTTGTTCCGGCTGACACCCATACTGACGGCCCTGGCTACGTACGCTCAGGAACTCTCCTGTTACCCGTCAACGAGAACTGGGAGGACGCCGACAAGCCAGGCTTCATCGTAGACGGCCAGCAGCGTTGTGCGGCGATCCGTGACGCAGACGTCGCCGCCTTCCCGATCTGCGTCACTGCCTTCATCACCGCTGACCAGGCTGACCACCGGTCACAGTTCATCCTCGTGAACTCGACCAAGCCGCTTCCAAAGGGCCTCATTCACGAACTGCTCCCGGCAGCGTCTGGCCCATTGCCGAACCAGTTGCGCGTACGGCAACTCCCGGCAACGGTTCTCGAGCGCCTCAACTTCGACGAACGTTCACCGCTGCATCACATGATTCAAACGCCAACGAATCCTACGGGCGTCATCAAAGATAACTCCATGCTGCGCATGCTCGAAAATAGCATTTCCGACGGCGTCCTGTACCGCTTCCGTGGTAGCGATAACACATTGCCTAACATCGGCCTGATGGTGACCGTGCTGGGCGACTTCTGGACTGCCGTACGGGAGGTCTTTGGTGAGGATGCGTGGGGTAAACCCCCTCGCAAATCGCGGCTGATGCATGGCGCTGGGGTCATCAGCATGGGCTATCTGATGGACGCCATCGCCGACACGAATGGCAGCGGCGAGGACGTGCCGGACACTCAGGGATTCGCTACGGGACTTAAGACAGTCAAGGACTACTGTCGCTGGACCGAGGGCACGTGGGATTTGGGTGACGGGATTCCGCGCCGCTGGAACGATGTTCAGAACACCCCTCGAGATATCCAACGAATCACTGACTATCTCGTCTCCAAATACTACGCGAAGCAGGGGAAGCGGCACGATCGGTCGAATCGCCTCTTTTAAATTGCCCTCCCCTCGAAGTGCCGCCGCGGAAGAACCAACAACTAAGGGCGAGGCCTTCTTGCGCTATTCGAATTGCCGATAATGGTCCTGACCCCTGCGCCTTAGGGCTAGGGTCAGGTCCACCTGTTGCAAGACGTAACGCGCCGAAGGAAAGGGCCCGACCAGCAGACCCGAACGTTTAGGACTCTAGCCACCTTTAGAAAGGGATCCTCACGGTTGGTCCACCGCTGCCCTGGTCGGTATTCGCTGCGCGGGGGGTCGGACATCGCTAACAGAAGTTACTTGCTCACGAAGCCAAGCCTCCGCCGCCTCAATCATCGAGGTCGACCCTTTCCCGGCAGCGTATCGAATTGGCGCGGTCCGTCGTTCCGCCTTGAGGGCGTTCGTGGCCGCATGAGCGGCGGCGCGATCCATGACGACGAACAAGTCCACGTTCCGCGCCGCAGCCCGCAGCGGGTCGGTCGCCACATGGTCAGCGCAGGCCACCACCTCGAGGCCGGGATGGCGCTCGCGCAGGATTCGCGCGGCGCGGTCGAGCGCCTGTACTTGCAGCGAGTACAGGCCGATGCGAGTGCCTGGATGGGCGGTCGCCGGCCGGTCGCCTACCGTCTGCGGGGCGGCCGGGACCGCTACAGTGAGGCCGAATGACGGGGCGAGGTCGACGGCGACGGCGAGCACCGCTGGCGGGATTCGGCTGGCATTGTGGGCCCCGATTCGCGACAGCATGGGTACCGCTAACTTGTCGAGGCTGTCGGTGACATCGACGCGGTGAGCGAGGAGATGTTCGAGCAGGTCCAGGCCGATCGGTAGATCAGCATCGGTGAGGAACGGGTCCCACGCGGCACGGATGAGTTCGACGACCTCATCGAAGACCCGCAGGCCGAGGCCGAGGTCTACGAGATCAGCGACGAGCTGCGCCATCCTTGTGGCGCGGTGACGGTCACCGCTCGTGTCGTGATAAGCCCACAGCTCCAGGACTTGGCAGCTGAGCGACCGGACGTCGTCGACCGGAGCATCACTGGCCTTGAGGTCCCTGACCAGATCGATGCACATATCGATTCCCGGAGACAGCCGTCCAGGCCCGTCGTCGCCCATGACCTCCCGCAGTGCCTGGCAGGCTGCATTGGTGCCACCGGGGGCCCGCAGTTCGGCCACACCAGTGCGTTCGATGGACGCGACAAGGTGGGATACCTGTTGCAAGCTCGTCGACGCGGAGAACAAATCAATGAGCTTGTGTGGCAGCGCCGCCGGTTCGATCTGGCTGTCGTGGCGTTGAGAAAGGCTGAGGGCATGGCGGATGGCATCATCACCGTGCGTGGCACGGTGTCGTTCGAGCAGGGCGATCGCCTTCAAAGTAAAGGTATGCGACACCGCCTCGACGACCGCTGGTAGGTCCACGAGGTCGGCGGGCAGCGCCGACAGCAGGTCGACGGCGGCGTCGAAGCGCCCGGCCTCGAGAGACTCCTTAGCGCTGTGGCGCACCTGATCGACGGAGCTGGCGGCCACCGGCGTGGCCGGAGTGCGACCAGCGGCGGAAGCAGCGCTCAGCACAGCGACGATGGTTGGGTCCGTGACCCATCCGGCTTCCATGAGGCGCTGTCGAAGCATTTCGGGTGCTTCACCGGTGGTGAGCGCCCACAGCGTGTAATAGCGGGCGCCGGCGGCCGACCGGACTGCCGACACCGAGTCGACGAGGGCGTTGTATCGTGTGGCGACCGGTGCGAACGCCACCAAATCGGGCGGGTCCGCCAGCTTCGACATGGCCAGACGCGCAAGGGCGTCGGAGGCCAGACTCGGGCGGGGAAGCCTCAGCAGCGTGTCCAGTTCCGGATGCTGGTCGAGATCGCCCCAGCGTTCGAAGGCGGCGAGCAACTGGACCTGTAGAAACAGCCGGTTCGCCTGCGAAAGCCGGTGATCAGCGGCGAGGATTGCGTAAGCAGTGTCGGCCGCCTGTTCCGCGCCGGCGGCGCAGGCGTCGGCGAAGTTATTGATCAGGCGCCCAATGGGCAGCGCGAGACGTGCCTGCCGCCGTGGCGCCGACCTGATCGAGGCCAGCAGGCCCTGGATCGACACTCGTACCTCGTTGCGGCCCTGGTCGGCGACACGGAAGCGGTAGACGTAACGGCTGTCTCCGGCGAACCCGACTGCAGCCTGTTCCAGCGGATCACCGCTCGTTCTGCCGTGCACGCTCTGGCCGTCGAAGTCCGTCCAGGTCTTGCCAACGTGCGACTGCAGCAGTTCGCGCAGTGTGCGGGACTCTTCCGCGGTGAAGGCCAAGCCGAAGTAATGGGTAGTGCCGTCGATGAGTGCGGGCAGTACCACCGGCTTTGCAGGGTCCTGCGCGATGAGGTCATCGGCAGTCGCGACGAGACGGTCGAGGGCGGATATGCCGCTGCCAATGCGCAGGTTGTTGGGCGGTGCGAAGAACGCGGCACGAAACGACACCCAGCGCTGCAATAGCGTCGTCGCGACTACCTCCCCGCTCATGCGAACAGGCTCATCAGTTCGGTGGTGACGGCCGCGACGTGCGCCGGGTTCGTAGACACGGTCACCAATTCTCCATTGATCTCGACTCCCCTATACGTCAGGTTCATCGATCCGTGGATGATCCAGTCGTCGCCTGCGATCGCCTTTTCGTGGTCGATCACGGTGTTCGGGTCGTGTATCGACTGGCGCGGGTGAAACAAGGACTCCGTTCCATCGCGTCGTGCGAAGTCTTGGAGTCGCTCAATGAAACGCGTCTGACGGTCGCCCAATCCGCAGTGAAGATAGACGCTCGTCTGCTGCCCTAGAAGTGTGCGCAGGATCGCCGAAAGGCGGATCACTCGCGCCCCCCATGTGGAGTCGAGAACGCTGAAACGTCCGCTGCGGTTGTCCAGCAGCGGTACATCGCTGATCCACGGCGAGGCGATCAAGAGTCGGCGTCCGGGCGCGAGAAGCTCACTAACGATCAAACCTTGGAGAGCCTCGGCGATGAGGCGGTGCGGGCGGGCGGCGAGCCGGTGAATGTGGCGCGTGCTCACTGCGGCGACTCCTCCAGCGACACGTTTACGGCAAGAAATCCGTCGCGGCGTGCGGCGGCTTCCACGTGTGGGTGCACGTGCAGCCAGCCCAATTCGACGGGGTGGGTGACGAGATGCTGAAGCGCCTGCTTGAGGCGGGCTCGGTCATCCGTGCCCGAGACTAGGCGGCACCGTCCCGAGGCGGCGATACGCTCGGTGAGGTGGCGGACCCAGTGCGAATGGTCGACGTCGACGTCTTCGACCGCGTCAGGCAGAGCATCCAGCACTAGAGTCCGTTCGGTCATCGGGGCCTCGTTGACGAATCGGTTCGATGCCACGAGAGACTGCGCCCGTCGTGCCTCCGCGCTCGGCCACAACAGGCCCTGTAGCACGGACCGGGCCCACGTCTCGCCTTCGCTGCCGCTTTCGGGAACCGCCCTAACCAGCCCCGCGCGGATGTCAGGATCGGCGGCCAGCGCCATACAGATGCTACGATGGTCGATTGCGAACCCTGAACTGGCTTCGATGTCGTCCCAGCGGGTTAGGCAATCTCGCAGCAGGGTGTCCAGCTCAGGCCCGGACCTCGCCCGAAAGACGCGGCTGGCCAGAGTGGTGACGGTGACGTGGGACAGGCTGACCCCGTGAGCGGTGAGCAGCGCAAGCAAGTCCTGCCAGGCTGTGAGCCGATCGCCGGTGGCGACCCGAAACCGGTGTGCGGCGTCAGCAACCTTATTTTCGAGCAACGCCAAGGTGTGGCGCAGCGACCGGTCGACCTCCTCTAGGTCGGACGGTTGCAGGGCCGTGACCACGAGATAGTCGAACTGTCGCGGATCGTCGCTGATTCGTGAGGTCAGTGCCTCCAACATTCCGCCGCCGCCGATCGTGGCGTCGCTGAGCACGAACGTCGCGGTCGGACCGTCTGCGACCGGATCGACATCGATGATGCTGTCGAGGTCGGCGTCGAAATCCGGGCAGATCTGCTGCGCGGCGGCTTGCCACGCGGCAGCCATGGTCTGCACATAACGTGTACGCAGCCAGGACAGCCACGTGTCGTCAGGCTCGGCCACCAGCAGACCGGTGGTCTCGGCGATCACTTGCGCTACGGGGCCATCGATCAAGACATCAAGCAACTGCTGGTGCCGCGGGCTCAGGCCGGGGTTCTCGGCGTCGACGTCGTCATCGTCGTCGTCAAGCCCGATCACCCCTTCACTGAGCAGATCGGCGACGAGTCGTCGCCACTGCGCGGCCGGCAGCGCCGAAAACTGCGCTGGGTCAGCGTTGTCCCGGACGGCCACGGCTGCCGCCGCGACAATGGCCTCCGCGATATTGCGTGACAGGAACGTATCGACCTGAAGCGCGTGCAGCCGGGTACGGAGTTGGTCGACGAAAAAGTCCCGGCGCAGTTGGCGAAGGCGTCGCGGCGAGTGGTGCAGACCGAACGCTGCTAGCGTCCGCGGTACCGCGACCGTGACGATCTGAGCATCGACAGTCGCTTCGTATCCAACAGCGGCGGGTTGATCACGCCAGGTGAAGCTGTTGGTGATCTGCTGGCGTCCACCGGGGCGGCGCACCAATGTTGCTGACGCCTGCAGAGCGTATCGCCAGGTGCGCAGAGCACCGCGTCCGGTGTGCAGGTATGCCTGCACGGAGATCACGTCGGCGACCAGTGGGCCGGTGCGGGGTCGTATCAACTCAATCGCCCCGCCGGGCGCCTGCCGGCGCACCTGCCAGTGCAGGCGGCCGTTCGAGGACGGCTGCACCGCCCTGTCGGGGACATTCGGTGCGGTGATGAGCGGACGTACCAACGGGACCAGTCCCTGTTCTCCAGGGACCTCCCCGATGATCTGTCCGCTTCGGGCAAGACCGCACTCCAAGGCGACGGCGGAGCCATCGGGCGCGGGTTCGATCCACAAGCCTTGACCCCGTTCCACGGCCCACCGCATGGTGACCTTGCCCGGTGCCAGTTCGTTAAGGGCCATGTGTACCGCGATCGACTCCCGGGCCGCTTGGTCGTAGTCGCTTGGCGGCTCTATGGCCACCTCAGGCAAGCAGAGATCGCTGAACAGTGCCTTAGGGATGAACTCCGGTAGCGGTGAGTCGTTGACCCACTCCTCCCCCTCGGGTTTCAACTCACCGTTGTCGTAGGCGGCCCACCTGCTCATCAACCGGCGGCGAGCGGTCGGTACCGCATCCAAGAGCAGCGATCGGGGCTGTTCCCAGCACATCGCATCGACCTCCTCGGCGGTCAGCCGCAGAGAGGACCTGACGAAGGTAACTAGGTCCTCGCGCTCCGGACCGCCGTTCATCACCCGCGTGAGCAGGTCGGCCACCGCTTCGCGCAGTTGCGCGTGATTAGTGTCGGGCTGGATGAACACCTTGCGCATACTCCGACCGCGGCCCCAGGCTCGGGCCGTCACATCCATCGTGTGGGCGGCCCAATCGATCAGGCACATCGCGGCCTGCATTTTGCGCACCGACTGATTGCCCAGAGGCAGGCGCTTCTCGGGCAGGGCCGGGGTCAGCAGCGTCTCATAGTCCTGGTACGCGGTGCGGTCGCGGCCGAAGTCCGACAGCACCACGATCGTCCACGGCCGCTGGGTCTGGGTACGCCCGGCGCGTCCACGCCGCTGTAGGAACGACGCCACATCACGCGGAGCTTTGTGCTGCAGCACCGCCCCCACGGTCGGGTCGTCAAAACCCACCTCCAGCGAGGAGGTGGTCACCACGATCTCCGCGCCCACTCGTACACCGGTGTCCTGCGACGATGTTCGACCGATCGTCAGCCCTCGATCGTTGAAGCCGAGCAGTTCAGGCATCCACCAGTGCTGGCCGTCGGCGTCCCGCCGCTCCCAGTCGACCACTGGGCCTTCTCGGTGTGTGGCCCGGCTCATCCGGAGACTAGCGAGGGCTAAGCCGTTACCGGCGCGCCTGCCCGTCGCGGTGACGCCCTCCGCCGACAACATCTGGCGGTAGAGTCGGTTGACCAGGTCGAGGTTGTCGCAGAACGCGAAGACACGATTGCCGTAGGCGCCTAGTTGAGTCGGCTGCGGGTCCAGGACCCGGCGCAGCAGCATCAGCGACTGGATCGTGGTGGACAGCAGGGCGGTCTGCTGGCCGGGATCACCACGCAGCACCACCTGGTACTCCCGCCCACGCGGCTTCATGTGCTCCTGCTGCGGTTCGACGGTGACTACCGTGCCTTCAACCAGCCCGCACAGACTCTCGAAGAAGCGATCCGCGTTGGCCAGCGTCGCGCTCAGCCCTACCCAGGTGGTGGGTCGGCCCATCAGGCGCCGCCACCGTCGTAGCAGGTATGCGACCTGGGCGCCGTCGCTGCCCTCGTAGGTGTGTACCTCGTCGAGCAGGACCAGCCCGGGGCGGGTGAGCGCCATGGGCCCCACTCCGAACACATGCATGTTCCACCCGTCGCTCAGCGAGCGGTTGAGCATCTCGGTGGTGGTGAACAGCAGGTCCGGTGGCTTCTGCTGCATTGATCTGCGGGTCAGCAGGACCTCGTCGTCACCGACCACGTCGCCACACGCGGCACAGGTTAGCCGCTCGCGCTGTCGTTGGGGCGAAGCGTCGTAGTCGGCGAAGAGCCACACCAGGTCGCCTCCGCAGCGGCCGCCACCGGCCGCAGCGGGGCAGGTAAGGAACGGACATATCCAGCCCCTAGCCGCCTTGCGCCAGGCCCGATTCGGCGCGCTTCGCGGGTAGATCGTGTGCGGCGTGTTGCCGAAGTAGGCGCCGATGCGGATCTGTCGCCCGCCCGCCTGGCGCAGCCGCCGCGTTTCATCCAAAGCCGAGGCGAGTTGGTCTTTGAGGAGCTCATTGCGCGGGTAGATCGCCACGACACCAACACCGCGCGAGGAGATCGGCCGGGTGGCGAGATAGGCCAGAGCGGGCAGGTAGAAGGCGAGTGTCTTGCCGCTGCCGGTACCCGCGCTGACGACCACACCCCGGTCACGGCCGGCCATCGCGGCGAGCACCTGGATGGTCGAGTCCAGTTGAAACGTCGACAGCTCCCGTCGGCCGAGGACCTGCCGCGCAGCCTCAACCTTGGCGCTGGCGACCTGGTGAGCCGTCAACCGTGCTGCGGCCGCGTCCGGGGTCAAATCACGTTCGGGAAACCACCGGGGTTCGTGACGGAAGCGGAAGTCGGCCACCAAACGGGGGGCGGCCTCCCAAGAACGGTTGGGAAACTGCTGGCGTAGGTGTGCCATGAGTCGCATGGTCTCGGCCATGCGGGTCCGGTACTCCTTGGGCCAGCACCGGTCCAACTCGAAGACGAGATTGTGCTGGAGAAGCTGCTCGAGGAGATCGTGTGGGTCGTTCGACGGCGCGACCTCGCTGATCGCCTCGATCAGCCGGTCCTCCGTCCAGGTCTCCTCGGTCAGGCCCCAGACCAGGTGGCGGGCCTCCGCGTCTTCTAGGGCGTCGAGTACACGGAGGATATCGGAAAGCCCGCTCACCACTTGCGGACCCCGTACCCGTCGCCGCGCCTATCGTTGTCAAGCCACTCACGTACGGCCGGCGTGACCATCGACCACGGTGCGCCGCTATCACTGGCCGCCGCCTCAACAAACGCTTTAATCTCCAGCGGGAGCTCGGCGAGGAGTTTCCCGATTTCGTCGCGGACGTCATCCCACTGCGCCGCATCCCTTCTCCATCGCTCCAATGTGGCGGGAACGTCGTCAATTGATCCGACGAATGGACGCGACAGGGATGCCTTTATTCTACTGATGCGGGCCTGCAGCGACTCATGGCCTGGCATGTTCGGGATGGGGCGGCCGAAGTCGGCCGGTGTAACGCGGGCCCGTTCGGCATCCGCCGCGCGGATCAAGGCTTGCTCGAGGAGCTTGGCGATAGTCTCCGCCGCTTCGAGGGCTCCCTGAACTGCTCCGCCGCGGAGCCGTTCGGTCAGTTCCTGGCCCGGGTCGGCGGCCTGCGTCGCGACCCTGCGCAGGTACGGGATCGCCTTGACCGCAGGCTGCGGCACCCGGGGCCGGACGTACTCGACGTCGAGGGATTCGAGTTGGGCACCGATACGCGCGCAGGCCGCAAGGCGGGCGGCGAACTTCTCCGCACGGTTGCAGGCCGTGGTAATCGCGCTCCGTTCGGCTTCGGTCTTCTTCCGGTCGGCCCGGTCAGCAAGGGCTAGGAGTGCCTGGTTAGCGCGTTCCCCCAGCGAGCCCGGTCCGGGGTCGACAGCAGCACCGGTTGGCTCGGTCATTGCCTGATCAGCCCCTCCAGAGTGTCCGCAAGCCCTCGCAGCGCACGCTGAAGGCGGGCCCGATCGTATGTGTCCGACGCGCCACTTTGAGACGGTGCGGTGTCGCGCAGCGTGCGCAAAAGCTGGTCACACAGCCGCCAGTAGCCGATCATATCGGTGAGGACGGGGAGAGGATCCGATAACAAATGCCACAACGACCCGGCATCTGATGCGGAGCCTCCCAGTCCGGTGATTCGCCGCAGCGTGCTCAGCCGCGTGTCGGTGACCTGTGCCCGCGACCGGTCGTAGATCTCCTTCGCATCCGGTCGGGCCAGGGCAGACTCCCGGTGCGCCTGCTCTACAAACTTGTCCATGATCGCCAATGTGCCCCGGAGATCCTCACCCTCGGCGACGTACTGGCCGATCTTTCCTATGGAGTCCCGCACCGGCTTCCACAGGGTGTCGGCCGCGTTGCTCTGCTTTTCATGGAAGCCACGTACGTTTATGCGGGCGCTCGCCTCGTCCCGCAGCTCGGCTGGCAATTGAGTGAGCCGCGCGTACCGCACAAGTTCCGTCAGGATGGCTCCGGCGTCGAAAATCGAAGGCGCGCCGCCGCCCTTGCGCTGGGTCAGGCTGTCCCGTACAACGGCCAGAGCGGAGGTGCGGTACCGCTCCACCTCGTTGAGGAACTTCACAACGCCCGGACTGATGTCGTCGGAGGGCTTGGGCCAGATCATGACGGCGAGAGCCTGAGCGGGCGAATCGACGCTGCGATCGTCGACGGTGCTCAGTACCCCTAGGACCGCGAGGGCCGGCGCAATCCCCGACGTCGCCTCGTGCCGAGCCCGCTCAACGATTTCCGCTTCGAGTCTGGCCAGCCGGTGTTGCACCTCGAAAAACCAGCGACCACCGTTCGGGCCTGCCAGGTCACCTGACGAAGCGGCAACAACCCCTTTGAGGAGGACCGCATCGCGGTCGTTGCTCGAGAACGTGATAGTAAGGCTATCCGGTGGCGTGCTTCCGCCACCGGCCGCGTTCTCCACGATCACGTGACTGGGCTTGATGGTCACCGGCCCGACCAGGATGTTGCTAGCGGATCGCTTCACGCTCAGCCCGTGCGGGCCGTTCTGCAGGCGGGCGGCCAGCGTGTCGAGAATCCATCGGCGAATCTTCTGGGCCGTGGATGCCCCCATCCGCCTGCCGCCGGCCCACTGATCAAGCTCGGATGCTGCTGCCGGTGCCGCCGGAACAGGTTCGACGACCGTGGGCGCCGGGCCGTTGTCGTCGCCGAGCTCGGTGAGGTGGACGCCGAGGATATCGGCGATGCGGCGCACCTCGTCATCGACGGCCGGCGGGTTAGCCGCGTAGAAGGCGCGCAGGCTGATTTCGGCCTGGGGAGTGCTTGACTGCCGGGCGATCGCGTCGCGCTGCTCGACGGGTACCGCCATCCTGGTGGGCGCGAGGCCCGCAGCGAAGCGCGCCGAGGGGAACTCCCCGGGTCTGGCCAACCCGGCCTCGGCCACCTCGAGCGGTTCGCGAATAACCTCCCGGAGGATATTGCGGGGGTCGAAGCCACGCGGGCTGGCGAGTGCCACCAGATGGTCGACGGCGGCGGCGTTGAAGGGAAACAGCCCGTGGCCCTCGCGGGTCACTCCGAATGCCGGGTGGCATCGATCGCGGTACACACAATCGGTGCACTTGTTGGGTGTCGGCCTGCCGGATTGGGCGGCGCCGGCCAGTTCGCGGCGACCGACGCGGCCGACGTTGAGGTACCTGCCGACAAAGGACCGTAGGTCCTCGGCGTTGACCTGGGTGCGGTCCACGTCCATGGTGTAATGCACGCCACGGTCAGCAAACGTGGCATACCGGTCATCAAGATACCCGGAGGTGACCGCAATCGCAGCGCGGATGGGGCAGAGATCTGCGCGTGCCGGTACCGTCAGGGCCTGGGCCAGTTGAGCGTCGATGCCGTGCAGCAGGACCAGGTCCTCGATGAATAGGAACAATTCGTGGCCGCGCCGGGCCAACTCGCCCCGGACGTCCTCGAAGACCTGGAGGAGGTCGGTAGAGCTGCCAGTGAAGACCTCGGCCGTGGCGCGCGGAAGGTAGTAGTCGAGCACGGCCGCCGCTGCGGAACGCAGACTCCTGTTCGAAACGAACTGCCGGATCTTGCTCTGGAAGTCAACGTTGGCCTCTAGGAACGCTTCGGGGCTGACCTTGAGGTCGGCTTCGCTGATGTGAAGGTCCTCGGCGTTAACGTCGGCGCCAGGCTCGTGGCCGTCCTTAGCGAGCTTCGCGATTCGCTCGATCGGCCCACCGGGCCGCGATAGTTGCTGCTTGAATGTGTAGTCACCGACCAGGCGCGCGACGCGCTGGCGGATATCGAGCAGGTCTGCACCCGCCAGGTTCTGGATGACGGGGGTGTCGTCGAATTCGACCAACCGATGCAGGTGGTTCAGCAACGCCAGCATCGCCTCCGGCACGGTGGTCACGCGGGACGCCGCCCGCGCCAGGCTCGTTCGCAAATTATCCGCGGTGGGCGTGTCGATGCCGTCGAGAACCTGTTCGATGATCCGTCGCAGCGAGGTGTTGCGTTTTTCGATGTAGACGAAGTGCCAGTCGTCGCGACGGGGAGCGTGAACGCGCAGCCACCGTACGAGGTGGCTCTTTCCCGTACCTACACGGCCGGTGATAAATCGTATATGCGGCTCGTTCGAGGTGAGCGCCTGGCATAGGTCCGCCAGAACGTCCTTTTCGGTAACAGGTTGGCTCGTACCTGCCTTCGTCCGCCGAGCCAGTGGGACTGACTGGTGCACCGCGCTGAACACCGCATCGGCGGCTGGGTCGCCGAACTCCAGTCCACCGGCGTCAACCTGTGCAGCGACCTGGATCTCGGCCCGGGACCAGCAGGGCGGGATCGGTGTCGGCGTCACGGGCGCTCCTTCCCCGAGATTCGGGGATGCCAGTCGATGTGGGAGATCCGGGTGGACTCGCCGGGCACGCCGAGCGTGACCACGAGGGTGTCCGTGTCGCTTTCAGCCGTCGGCAAGGTGAGGTGTCCAGCCACTTCGAGTTGGTGCAACGACATTGACAACCCCGGAGAGAACTCCTGGCCGTCATCGGCCTTCCACAGTGACCGGGGCCCGTCGTCGCTGATGGGCAACTTTTTGCCGCAGTGCGCGATGAACTCGGCTGCCCGGATCCGCCCGTGCGGCAGGTCAATCAGGTCTTCCAGCATCGCCCTGCTGGCGTCGGCGACGAGTGACCTGCCGCTGATCGGCTGCGCCAAGCCGAGGTACGGGGCCCAACGGCAGAACGGCAGGAACTGTGTGGAGTTGGTGACGGGCCAGTCGCTCTTCTTCGGTCCAAACCACTGCGTCTGAGCCTCGGCAAATCGCCGGCCAGGGCCGGCCTCGAACTCGATCGGCCGCAGCGGCTGACGGGCGGCGAACAGGACCGCCAGGGCGTCGACCAGGTCCCGGACTCGGGCATCCGCGTCACTGCCGATGTCGGTCGCCGCGATGTGCCAGATCCGGGACCGCAGCAGCCGGCTGAACGAGGCAGCCGTGACCTCCCGCGCGGTGCGCCAGCGACCGAGCACGGTCTCGGTCGCCGCCACGTCCGTCCCGGCTAGCTCGACGAACCCGAGGGCAGCCAGCGCGCTCAGGGATCTATCGGCGATCAGTCGGCCACTCGTCCCCGTGTTGTCGATGTCTGGATCCGCATCCCGGTCACTGTCCAGCGGCTTCATCGCTTCGGCTAGGCCGCCTGGGGCCACCAACTCCAGCAACTCCGATTTCGGACATCGAGCCCCTCGGTGGGCCATCACAGCGCGCACCAGGTACCGCATCGCCTCGGGCAAGATATCGGGAGGGTTGAGCATCGGCATGTCAAATCCTCCTCAACAGATCTTCAATCTCGTAGCTGGGCGCCCAAGCTTCGTGCAGAAGCTGCCTCGGATCCGATGGATCGCGTCGCGTTCGGGGCGCCAGCACGATCCCGAGTGGCTGACGGGCCAGCCGTGACAACGCCCGCGCCAGCACCGTGTCGTCGACCGACGTGTCAACCACCAGGAGTGTAGGGACGCGCCACGGCGTCTCCAACTGGTCGGCCCACTCGTGGAAGTCCTCAACCCACCATGGCCCCATCGTCCGGGTAGGCCAGGTGACGGCCTCCGGGTCGGCGGTGACGACGGTGAGGACGCCCCGCCGGAGAAGGCGGTCAACCAGTGTCCGTACAGCGCGGTCGTTAGGCGCCTCCAGCCGGACGCTCATCCTGCCGTCCGTCGACAGGCATTGCAGGTCGTCGGTGGCTTCCGCGCGTAACTCGCCGGCTAGGAGGGTGCTGTGGGCCGGAGCCGGGGTGGGCAGCCTGCCGCTACGGCGGCAGTGCGGACAGCCACCACAAGCCACCGACACCGGAAACTGGTTCCCGGCGTCGTCCTCCAGCCGGTAGCGACGCGCCAGATATTGGTTGGTGCACTCGTCGATCCCGCGTATCAGCACCGTCGCAGCGGTGAGCGCAGCTTCGGCGGCGTCGCGTGTGGACCGCCGACCGGCGGTAAGGCGTGACCGGAAGCTGGCCGCGTCGTCGAGGTCGCTGTGCAGGACCTCGACCGTGGCCGCGGTCCGCTGGGTGTCGAAGAACGCCTCTACCTCGTCGTCAGCGGCGTCGACGGGCACGTTCTGCGGTATTGGCCACCGCCGCCGGATCATTCTGGCCCGGTCCATCGCCGCCAGGGTCTGCACGTTCCAGTAGATGTTGGCGTCACTAGACGGATACGTGACTCCGGCGTGTTCCGCGCGCAGGTCAACGGTGAGTTCGTCGCCCACCCACCGTCCGCGTCGCATGCTCTGCCAGCGCTTCCATGCGAGATCTGGGCCGATCAGGCGCTCGCGCGCGATGTCGCTCGCCACATCCATGTCCACAGGAGCCCATAGGACCAGGGATGCCGCCGCGCACCCGTCTCGGCCGGAGCGTCCCACCTCCTGATAGAGCCGATCGACGGATTCGGGCACGCACAGGTGGACTACGCTACGAATGTCGTCGATGTCGATGCCGAGCCCGAACGCGGAGGTCGCGACCACGATGTCCAGGTCCTCGTCCGTCGTGCCCCCGAGGCGCAGGCCGCGCACAGCCGCCTGCCGTACGCTCGGCTTAGGGTTGCCGGCGATCTCGGTCATTGCGGCGAACCCCGCATCGGCCAGCCAGGACCTTGCCGTGCTGGTGTTGGTGGATCGCGTGGACATGTGCAGCGTGGTGTAGACCAGTGCCGGCCGAGGCAGGTGCCGCAACGCCTCGATCAACTTTTCGCGCTTGTCGTCTTCATCGCGGCAGGGTGCCGACCACCACGCCGGCTCCGGTCGCGTCGTCTGTCCGGACAGGAGCATGCAGTGGCGGCCAGGGAACAGCCGGGTCAGCGTGGAGAGGCTATAGGTATCCAACGTTCCCGTGAGCAGAACGGTGGCGGCCTGCTGACCGTCCGGAGCGGTGTCGAGCAGCATCTGGCGAAGACCGGCGAATGCTTGGAACGCCGGCCGGAACGCATCTCCCCATTCGGTGACGATGTGGGCCTCGTCAAGGACGATGAGGTCGAGCGTCCCCCGCTTGGCGGCTTCCATTAGCGGCGGGGCGAGCACAGTGCAAGCCGCCTCAGGCGCGGCGATCGTCAGCCATTGAGACCCCGCCGCGATACCGCCACGGATGCGCTCCTTGTCGGACGGGTTGGCGGCGCCAAAGTATGCAAATCGGTCGCAGTCGTCGCCCAGCAAGCCCTGCACCCGCCGCTCAAGATCTAGAGCGAGGGAGACCGTGGGCACGACGATGAAAGCCTGCCGTGGCCGGTTGCGCAGCGCCCGGGTAAGGACAACATCGCTCTTACCCGAGCCGGTGGGCAGCACGCAGATGACGGTGTCGCCAGGGCCGGCGAGGGCGGCCGCCCGCACGGCGTCGCGCTGTCCACGACTCCTGGCGGTGGCATGATCCATGGTCTGCCGGTAGAACAGGTCGGCGCGGACGTCCTCGTCGAACCGTCGCCTCGCGCGGCGGCTCGGGGCATCGTCAAGCGCGGTGGTGTCGTAGTGGTCGAGCCAGCCAGGCTTCCACATGACCGGCCGCACCGTCGTCTCCTCGCGTAGCAGACCGCAGTCGGCCCACACGCCGGGGTCCCAATGCTCGAAAGGCGTACCGGGCAACGCCAGCGACGCGTATCCGGCGGCGATCAGCCCTGATCGGATCATGACCGCGAGATCAGCCGCCGACGCCCGTTGCCTGACCAACCGTCGGTCCAGCCGTCGGTCCCGCGCGCGCAACTCGTCCAGCGTCACGCTGGTCATGCCTATGCCTCCGGGCCGGTGAGAAAGACGACGCCACAGGAGTCGATCGTCAACTGGGGCGCCTCGGCGGCCGCCGATACCGTGTCGAGAACACGGGGGTCACTCAACGCGTCCGCCCCGGCGCGGCGACGAGCCTCGACCACCGCCTCTTCCCGTGTTCGCATAATCTTCGCGTTGACCGAAGCGGCGGACACATGCTGCTGAACGCTCGAGCGCTGCGCGACCAACCGCGACGCCTCGCGCGCCGCCCCTTCGCACAGATCCGACCAGTTCAGAAACTGGGTCAGCTGTTCGAATCGCTCCGGGCGGCTGCCCAGGTTGTCGCCGTCCGCAGCATCGAGGGTCTGGCAGACCTCCTCGGGGGGCTCCCCCCAGTCAGGTCGCCACCACACCCGCTCCTGGCGTGGCGGAAACAGTTGGCCCAGCCGTACGGTTGCCGCGGCCGCAGCCGCCTGGTCGACGACGTGCAAATCGTCCACCGGCGCGGGGTCCGCCGTGACGATCACGCTGAACATGAACAGAACGAGGCTGGAGCCGGGCTCGCGGCGCGGTTGGCGGATCTCGATCGCGAAGGCGCGCCCACGGTCGTCGCGCATCGCCAGGTCGGCGAACCGGTCGACGAGGTGTTCACCCCATCGCAATAATCCGGATCCGTTCACTGCCCTAACGCGCCGGTGGGCGTAGCGGCGGCGCAGGTTTTCCGGTCCGATCTTGTGTACGTCCGATTCTGTCACGCGGGGTGGGTGTTTGGTGCTGATGCCGAAACGAGTGCTGTGCTTGTCAACGTCCTCGGTGAACCCGAGCATCTTGACCACATAGCCTCGGAACCTGCTAAGTGTGGCGTCCGCGCGGTCGGCTTGATTCATACTGTTGGCCAGCTGCTCGTCCTCGGCGCGCTCCTCAATTGCGTCGAGCAGGTCCTGACCGTCGATTCGCCGCCGCTGCGCGTCGAGATCGTCGCGGCGCTCGGCCATCCGCTCACTGGCATAGGGCAGCCCGCGGTCGATCGCGTCGGCGAGGAACTCGCGTTCGACGTCCCTGAGGACGTATTGCAGGGTTGCGCTAGACTCCCCGAACAAGCTCAGCCCTTCATCAAGGGCTTGGCGCCATCCTCCCAGGTGCACGTCAAGGCTGGCGGTTGTCTCACGGAACGCTTTCGAGCGAACCGGGGCTCTGGCTGAGTAATTGCTCTGAGCCCACCGATCAAATCGCCCAAGACGCTGCTCAATCCGGCCGACGTTCACTGGTAAATCCAGGTGCAACACCTCCTCGACGACCTGCAGATTTACACCTTCTTCGCCGCCACGGTCCATCACGATCACAGCACCGGACGGCTCCTCGACGAAGCGCCGGGCCGCCTCGGCCCTCTCCGCTGCGCTCATCTTCGACAACAGGCGGACCACCCGGCCCACACCGAACTGGGCCTCCAACCGTTCGGCGGCGGCTTCGGCGGTCGCAGGAAACGAACAGACCACCGCAATGCGATGACTGCCGACACACGGCCATGCCCATTGCACCATTGCCGTGAGACGGTCCACGTCAGTGTCACAGGCAAGGATCGTTTCGATTTGAGCCGCAATCGAATATGCAAGTGCGGTGCCAGCAAAACCCACCAGCGATGCCGCCTCCACGTCGTCAAGGTCGTGGCCGGACTCGCGCCGCAGTGCCTGTGCAAGATCGGCAAGCGCAGTCACCGGCGCCATGGCCCGGCCGAGGACCGTGCGGAATACGTCTTGTGGGTCCCCCGACTCAAGTGCGGCGAGCTCAACGCGAAGATTTTCGATCATTGTCAGGATTTCTGGCCGCCGCTGGTCGGGATCGGTCAGCAGCCAATCCCGTACAACCGTCCGCCCGCGCACCGGAAAGAGGCGGGCCAGCGACGCACTCCGACGCGTTCGGATCATCCGACGGTGGATGCGATGCGTCTCGGCGAGTTGCATGCGCACCCGGCGGCAGACATCGCGTACCGCCTCGGTATCCCGGTCCAAGATTCGGCGATCAAGCACGTCAAGTTCCTGCTGAAGCCACTCCTCATCCGGCAGCAATCGGCGCAGGGTCGCGCTAGGTTCATTCAAGAACATCAGCGGGGTGTCCTCGCCGAGCGAAGCCAGGGCCTGCGCTAGATCATCGCGGATTTCCACACGGTGCCGGAATTGCGCAAGGCCATCGAGGGGATAGGCCGTGGGATCGAGCAGGTGAAGCATCCGCAAGAACCCGTCTTCGTTCGACCGCACCGGCGTCGCCGACAGCAGCAACACGCTCGACGCCTCGTGAGTAACCTCGCATAGATGCCGATAGGAGTTTCCACTGCCGCCGTCTGCGGTCGCTGTCAGCCGGTGAACCTCATCGACGATGACGATAAGCCGGCCGGTCGGGGTAACTGACTCAATATCCGAATGATCAAGGACATGCACTCGTCCTGGAAACTGATCTACACGGAACTTCGACAGCAATTCGGCTCGCCACTGGTCGGTCAAACCGTCCGGAGCCACGACGAGAGCATCCCCTGCGCCGTCGAGCAGGAGTTGGCGCAGCACCATGCCGGCCTCGACCGTCTTTCCCAGACCAACCTCATCGGCGAGCAGGTATCGTTTCACCGGGTCAGCAAGGATTCGCCGCGCAGCCCCAACCTGATGAGCATGAATCTCGACGCCGGACGACCAAATTCCGGCTAACCCTTGCGCAGCGGCACGCTGACGGAGAATATCAGCAACGAATGCCGCCCGGCGATTATGCAGAAAGCGGCTTTCCGTGGTGCCAGCCTTCAACAGGGTCACCGGATCATGAACTGGCTGTGACCACCGAACGTACAGGCGATCGGTACTGACATATTCGGAATTACCATTGGGGAAGTCGACCAGGTATTCCTTGCCGCGTAAGTCGCAGGCATCCACGAACCCCGCCTGCCAGGTGCCGCCGTGGCGACACCATACCCGCTGGTGCTTTTCCAATCGCATCGGTGCCAAGGTGAGCCCATCCACGGGGATGGAAATCTCGCCAGTTGTCGGTCCGTCGAAGAATCGAACGGTGCCGGAACCCTTCCGAAGCTTACCGATGCCGTAGGTTGGATGTCGGACGAAGATGTCACCGACCCTAGTGACAGCGTCAGTGGACACGTGGCGTCACCTGCCTAGCGGCCAGCGCCGCCGTATTGGATGGCCGCGGCCCGAAACCGCTTGGCGCCGCCCCACACCACGTTATGAACCATGACTCGGTTCGAGGGCTGGAGTCGGCAGCGAGGAGACCGCCGATGGGCGGCTTCGGCGCCTTGTGCAGCCGGACGGCGATTAGGTGGTCGCCTTCCTCGTTGTTCGGAGCGGTGACGATCAGCGGCTCGGCGGCGCCGGCAACCTCGACGGCCGCCCGCACCATCACGTTGGACTTGCCCGCCCCCGTCACTGAGTGAACCACGACGCCACGGTGGTTACCGGAGTGCAGGCCTGGGAGGCCCGCAGTGATAACCCGCCCCGCTTCGGCCGCGGGCGGCATTTCCAGCCCAGCAAGCATCGATACCCACCTCCCACAAGGCGTTCCTGGACCCTACCGTCAGGAGTCCTTCTAGCGAGACCCTCGGTATTCAACCGATCGGTCTGCCTAGACCGGCCTTCTTGCGCTGTCAATAACCTCCGCAGTTAATGCTGCCGCCCGGCAACTACTGCCCGGGCGGTGCGTCCCATCCCAGGTCACCGGCCCTTCCCTACCGCCGCAGGCCACCACGACATGAAGGCATGGGAGGCGGCGGTCGGTAAAGGACCCGTTTCATCGATACACGTAGCCTCTGTCCGAGATCCGACAACCTTGCCACTACATGGCATCAACTCGGGCAAAGCTGGATCGGTCCCGCCATTAGCGGTACAGCGGCCTCCACAACTCGCGGCGGGCTGGTTAGGTTACTCCGATGTCGGATCTTGAGCGGGGCATCTACGAGCACCTGATCACCCAGCAACTTGCCGACCGGCTTGAGCACGTCGACCCCGCCCTCATCCAGCACAACAAGCTCGACCCGGCCGATACGCATGATGTCCTCGCCCGGCACATCGCGGCGCTGGCCCGCCGGGCGCTGCTCGCCATCGGCGGTGGGGACGACAAGGTCGCGCGCCAGGTTGAGCTGACCAACCGGATCGTGGAGAGCATCGCTGAGGCCCAGCCGCGCGCCATCGGCGCCGACGGCGCGGTCGCCGATGCCCAGCGCCTGCTGTGGGGCATCGCCGCCCCAACGACGCCGCCCGCCGCACCCACCTTCCCGGTGCGCCCCACGACCCCGCTCTCCACCGGCGCGCTGCTGGTCAACGGCCGCCACCAGCCGCGCATCGGCCACGAGGTCACCCACGAGATGGCTTCGGCCGATGAGGTTGAGTTGCTCTGCGCGTTCATCAAGTGGCATGGCCTACGCATCGTGGAGCCGGCGATCCGGGACCTGATCGCTCGCGGCGGCCGGCTTCGCGTCATCACCACGACATACATGGGGGCGACCGACCAGCGGGCCCTGGACCGGCTCGCCGAACTCGGCGCCGACATCAGAGTCTCCTACGAGACCAGGACCACCCGGCTGCACGCCAGGGCGTGGCTGTTCCGCCGCACCAACCGCACGACGACCGCATACGTCGGCTCGTCCAACCTCTCCAAGGCTGCGCTGGTCGACGGCATCGAGTGGAACGTGCGGATCTCGAACCTGGAGCAGCCGCACGTCATCGACACCTTCGAGGCGACGTTCACCGATTACTGGAACGATTCGGCCTTCGAGGCGTACGACCCGGTTAAGGACGCCGAGCGGCTGCGCATCGCGCTGCGCGGCGAGCGCCCCGACGAGGCGCAGACCGAGATCGCGAACCTGGACGTCCGGCCGTTCCCGTACCAGCAGCAGATCCTCGACGACCTCGACGGCGAGCGGCTGGTCCACGGCCGCTGGCGGAACCTGGTGGTGATGGCGACCGGCACCGGCAAGACCGTGGTGGCAGCGTTGGACTACCGCCGGCTGCGCAAGGCCGGCCGCGTCGACTCGCTGCTGTTCGTCGCCCATCAGGAGCAGATCCTCCGGCAGAGCCGCTCGGTGTTCTGGCAGGTGATGGGGGACGGCAGCTTCGGCGAGACCCTCGTCGGCGGCGATAGGCCGAAGGACTGGAAGTACGTCTTCGCCTCGATCCAGTCGCTACACCGGCAGGAGATCGACCCCGAGGCGTACGACATGGTCATCGTCGACGAGTTCCACCACGCCGAGGCGCCAACGTACGCGCGACTGCTGGAGCGGCTGCGGCCACGCGTACTGCTGGGGCTGACCGCGACCCCCGACCGGAGCGACGGCGGCGACGTGCGGCGGTGGTTCGAAGGCCGCGCCTCCGTGGAGCTGCACCTGTGGGAGGCGTTGGAGCGACAACTGCTGTGTCCGTTCCAGTACTTCGGGCTGCACGACGACGTCGACCTGTCGCAGCTGCGCTGGAAGCGGGGGCAGGGGTATGACCCGGCCGAGCTGGACGGCGTCTACACCGGCAACCACGCCCGGGCGCGGATGATCCTGCGGGCGGTACGCGACACCGCCGACGTCGGGCGGATGCGGGCCCTCGGTTTTTGCGTGAGCATCGGGCACGCCGAGTTCATGGCGGATTGGTTCACACAGCACGGCGTACCGTCGGCGGCGGTGACCTCGCGGGTCGACGCCGCCGGGCGGCAGTCGCTGCTGACAGCGTTCCGCAACCGTGAACTGCGGGTGCTCTTCACCGTGGACCTGTTCAACGAGGGCATCGACCTGCCAATGGTCGACACGATCCTCATGCTGCGGCCCACCGAGAGCGCCACGATCTTCCTGCAGCAGCTCGGCCGCGGTCTGCGCCTGGACGACGACAAGCCCTGCCTGACGGTGCTCGACTTCATCGGCGGGCAGCACGCCAACTTCCGGTTCGACCTGCGCTGGCGGGCGCTGACCGGGGTCAGCCGGCGGGCCGTCGAGGCGGCCGTCCGGGATGACTTCCCGTCGCTGCCGAGCGGCTGTCACGTCGAGCTGAACCGGGTGGCTAAGGCGGTGGTGCTCGCCAACCTGAAGTCGGCCCTGCCGACGTCGAAGAACGGCCTGGTGGCGGAGCTGCGGCAGCTCGGCGACGTGAGCCTGGCCGAGTTCCTGCACGGAAGCAGCCTGGAGATCGAGGACGTCTACCGGTCAGCCAGCATCGGCGGGTGGGCCGGGCTGCGGCGCCTGGCGGGCATCGAGACCTCGACCGCCGGGCCGGACGACCGCGAGCTCGGACGGGCTATCGGGCGGATGCTGCACACCGACGACGTCGACCGGCTGGACCTGCTGGCCCGGGTCGCAGGCGGCGAACGCCCCGGCGGCGGCCGACTGCTGGACCTGCTGCACTTCAGCCTCTGGGGGCCGTCGGTGTCGCTGACCGAGCGCGACGCCCGGCTGAAGCGGCTCTGGGCGGAGCCGGCGCGCTGCGCCGAGCTGCGCCAGGTCGCCGAGGTCCTACGGGATCGGATCCACCGGGTCACGCCGGAGCCGGCGTCGGACCGGGTGCCACTGCGGGTGCACGCTCGCTACAGCCGAAACGAGGCGTGCGCGGCCTTCGGGATGACGAACCCGGGGTCGCTGCGCGAGGGCGTGAAGTGGCTGCCGGACGAGCGGGCCGACCTCTTCTTCGTCACCCTGGTCAAGTCCGAGGAGCACTACTCCCCCACCACGATGTATGCCGACCGGGCCATCACCGACAGCCTGTTCCAGTGGGAGTCGCAGAGCACCACGTCGTCGGCGTCGGGGACCGGGCAGCGCTACATCCAGCACGCCGAGCGCGGGTCGACGGTGCACCTGTTCGTCCGAGAGACCAAGCTTGCCGACCGCGACCTGGGCGTGCCGCCGTACCTGTACGCCGGGCCAATGACGTACCAAGAGCACAGCGGCGATCGACCCATGCGCATCATCTGGCGGCTGCAGCATCGGCTCCCGGCCGACATGTACGCCGCCGCTCGGGCCATCGCCGCCTGAGATCGACCGGCTGGTCTCTCCGCCACGCCGGGCATAGCGCAGGGTGGCTGGTGTGGGTGTAGGGGCGGTCGCCGGTTCTGTCGCCGGAGGCCGACCTGACAGGTCCGTGAGAGCTGTTGAGGTACGCCGGGCGCTGCACTGGTGACCTACGGCCCGCGCCCCTGTCCCGCCCCCGGGGCCATACGATGCGCGGCGTTCGCTGCCACGAGGTGGCGGGTGTGGGCGCGCGGGGGCGGCGTAAGGCCACCTACACCGCGCGACGCGTCCGTCTGCCCCGCCGCCGTCAGGCCGCCCGCCCGCTCGGGCCGGGCGCGGCGAGGTTGGGAAACTCGGCGTCGTGGGTGGTGTCGGTGTAGGGCAGGTCGATGAGGCGGTGCCGGCCGGCGCCGGAGCCGGATAGCTGCCACACCTGCTCGGCGGGGCTGGCGCCGGTGGCGGCGCGCAGTTCGGCGGTGGTGGTGGCGATGATCGCCTGCGGACCGACCTCGGCGAGGCGGTGGTGCAGATTCGCCTCGCGGCGGGCGGAGGGTAGATGGAACAGGACCGGCCACGCCCAGTTGCTGAGGCAGACCAGCCGTTCGTACTTGGCGATTTTCTCGGTGAGGATGTTGAGGCGTTCGCGGCCGGTGTCGTACTCGAGAAAGAACGGCACGGACCGTCCGTGCTCGGTCCACACCCCGGCGCCGTCGGGGCGGGGCAGTCCGCTCGGTCCGCGGACCATCATCTGCGGATTGCCACCTCGGCGGTAGAACACGCCGGGCTCGTGGAAGGCGGACGCGGGCTGCCACCGGTCCAGGGCCGTGTCGGGGTGGGTGCGGGCGTGGGCGGCGAGGTCGATGAAGACCTGGTTGCCGCCGAGCAGGTGCGGCAGGTCCGGCCGGGCGGTCAGGGACTGCTTGCGGCGGCGGGCCTGGTCCCGGCGTGGTCGTCCGAGTCCCCGTTGGGCGTGGACGTGGTCGTAGCCGAGCTGGTCCAGGACGTAGTGGTACGGGTAGGAGCCGCCGTAGGCCCGGTTGGGCCGGAACCGGTCTGTCGCCCGCAGGACGGTGAGGCGGCGTAGCCGGCGTTGGGCGAAGTCCAGGGAGGGGAACAGTGCGGCGCCGATCTGATCGGTGGTGAGGACTCCATGGTCGTAGAGCCAGCCGAGGAGGCGGTCGTCGCGGGCGGTGATGCTGGCCTGTAGACGCAGCAGCGGGTCCGGATCCGGTAGCGGTTTACGCATGGGCTGCCCCTGGGGGGACACCCCACACATGAGGGTGTGTCTGGAGCCGCCCCGCACTTCTGAAAGGGGGCCTGACCTGGGCTGTAGGCGGGATCGGCGGGTCGGTTTGGGGGTCAGGATCAAGGCGGACGGTGCAACGGAGACCGACACCGACGTCGACACGGCCGGCCACACCGGTTCCGCCTTGACAGTGGTTTGACAGCGAGTGCGCCGCAGGTCGGTGATGACTCTGGTGGTGCGGGTGAGGGCCGCTGAGCTGCGTCAGCATGCGTGTTGCTCCTTCGAGGATCCGAACAGGGCGATGGAGGGCACGGTGTGCACTGGTCGCCCTGCGGTGACGGACGGGCCGGTGTTCCCTCTGCCAGGTCGGGTCAGGTTTTGTCAGGAGACGGGCTTCCTGACAGACCCGTGTGCTGGTCTCACGGCGACTGCTATGGCTGACAGAGGTCGCAGATGGTGGTTCTGTCACGCGGCCTCCCGGTGTGACAGGTCCGGCGCGGGTGGGGTGCTCTCGCCGCGCAGGACGCGCACGAGTACTGAGGCGGTGGCGTTGGACAGTTGGTGCCCGTCCGCGCGCAGCTGTCCGGCGAGGGCCTTGCGGGACAGCGGTGTTCCGTGGGCGTCGAGGGTGCGGGCGGCGGTCCGGGCGGCCGGGACCAGCGCGGTGATCCCCGGGCCTCGGTCCCGGACCGGCGTGTCCTCGGCCCGTCGGTCCGGGGCCGCCGGGTCCTGGTCCGCCGGGGCGGGGACCGCGGCGGTGCAGTCCCGGACCGCTTCAGTGCTCGCGGGGACCGGCAGTGGCGGTGCGGGGACCGGCTCGCGGGTGTCCGGGACCGCGGCGTCCGCGATCAGCGGCGGTCCTGGGGCGACCTGCGTGGGGCGGGCGGTTCGCTCGGGTGGGGCGGGGTCGGCGCGGCCGAGGGCGATCTTCACCATCGTCAGGAAGCCGAGCGCCGGCAGCGCGGCGGCGATCCAGCCGATCGCCGACGCTTCCGCCTCCACTACCTGGGCGGCGAGGGACAGGAACACCGCCACTGTCAGGACGGTCGCCGGGAAGGCGACGCTGGTGCCCGAGCGGCGGTGGCGGCGCAGTTCCAGACCGGCGGCGATCGACGTCAACTCCAGCACGACCGCGTCGGCCCAGGCGAGCCATCCCGGCTGGCCGTGTGCCGCCGCGACGTCATGCACGTGCCGGAAGGAGGCCGCGCCGGCCGCGCCGCCGATCAACAACATGATCAGCACCTGAATGCGGTTTTCCAGCCGCTCGCGCCCCGACCGCTGATCGGCGCGGACGTCGTGCGATCGCTGTTCAGTTGTCGCCAACGGCCCACCTCCCATGGTGAGGTAGCGCGTGCGCAATCTTGGCTACCGTCGTCATACAGGGGCGGACCGACCTGACAGTCGGCTTCGTTCGATTGATTTTAGTTGATGTCATATATGTGCTCCAGTTGAATGATGTTCAAGGTGCGGGCGATGGAGGGCGCAGTCCAGTCCGCTCGGATCAGGGCTTGGGCAGGCGCGACCCTGGCCGGTGACGCCCGTCCGGGCCGAACCCCTCCTGTCATGCGCAGGGGCAGGCACCAGGGCAGCAGGCGTCGCCACAACCGGCACAGCAGGCTGCGGTCAACAGGCGGACACGGGGGCGGACGGCCAAGCCGAGCCACAAGGGGTCAGAACACCGGCAGCGCTCGACAAGCGCCATGGTGGTGCGGCGGCTCAACTCGCCGACGAACGATCCTTCATGTGGGGGCCTCCTTCTCTCGACGGTCCCAGCACCGTCGGCGCGAACAGGAGCAGGCAACCCGACTCTGGGAGTGCCTGCCCGCCTCTTTCTGGCCGACCGCGCCAGCCGGCAGTGCGGGAACGTGTATCCAGTACGCCCCGGGAACACCCTCGAGTCAACCCCCAACTTTGCGCGGATCCGCCACGGAGCCTTGACGTCAGTCCGGTGGAGTGTTAGCCCCGCGCGGTGTGGCTGGGAACGGCGGCGGCGCTGATCACCCTGAGCTTCGGCGTCGGCAACCTCAACATCGGCATGACGGGTCCGCTTCGGTCGTGATCCGCCGCCACACGGCGGCCGCAGTGCCTTCCGGCACCGGCTGGTCGGACTCGCCGGAGGCGCGCACCTGGCCAAACCAGGTGCGCGCCTCCTCAGCGAGCCGACGCGTCAGCGTCGGGCTCACTCGTCTCCCTGGGCCTCGGGCTGCTCAGCGTCGGCCTCGGCGACGATGCGGCGCGGCTCTTCGTCGTGCGCCAGCTCGTTGGCCTCGTCCGGGTCAGGTCGGCCTCGGCGCACGGGTCCGGGTCGGGCTCGACATCCTCCTCGGGCAGGCGCACGTCGACGATCGGCGGCTCGCCGCCGTCCTCGTCGTCCTCCTCGGCCTCGTACCGCAGGCGCTCGGCTTCCTCCTCGGCCTCGGCGCGCTTCCGTTCCTCCTCCTCGGCGATGAGCGCCGCGTGCATATCCGCCTCGGCGTCGGACAGCTCGTAGCCGTCCTCTTCAAAGGACGTCGGCTCGGTGACCGGCCAGCGGATGATCGAGACGCACTACCCGAGGGGAGCGGTCGCACCTGCTGAGATCTTGGCCACCGCCGGCCCGGCCGACCAGGTGGTGGCCGCCGCCCGTACCGTGTCCGGGTCCGCCGAGGTGGGCGAGCCGGAGCGCTCACCGGACGGCCGCTGGGCCCGTATCGCGGCGGTCCTGGCCCACGCTCCGGCCAGGCGACGCGGTACTGGACACGGTCAATATGGTGGTGGCCGCGCCGCCCGCTGCTTGTCGGCCGCGGCCGCCGCCGAGTCGGCGGCGTCCAAAGGACAGCACGTTCGGCACCTTGTGGTCGCTGGTCAGCGCCAGGTTGTAGACGTACGGGCTGTTCGCGATGCCGGTCCACGACAGTGTCACCGGACCGGCGGCGAGCCGGGCCCGCAGTGCGTCGCCGGTCTCCGGTCGGGGACGGACTGGCTGTTTGCGGCCCTTGACCACGTGACGCCCGAGAGCGCCGTGTGCCGCTCGGCATCGGCTTCCCCGAACAGATCACCGGGTTACGGACCGATCAAGGTCTGACCGATGGTCGATTCGCGGAGAAGACCCAAGACTTGCGGAGAAGACCCAGTAGGTCCCGTTTCCCACTAAAGTGAGGACTGCTCGGACAATCCCCACCCTCCTCGCTGGGCGCGGCCTGGCGTGACTCGTCGAGCGAGGTGTTGGTGCTGTCCTCATCCGTGACATCCCGGTCCGGCGCGCGACCCCTGGTCGCGGTGTGCGTGATCTTCGCCGCCGCATCGCTGGTCGCGGTGCCGGCCAGTCTCGACCTCGGCTGGGACGAGGTCGTCTATGTGAGCCAGCACGGCAACCATGCGCCGCCGGCGTTCATGAGCGCGCCGCGCGCCCGGGGCGTGACCCTGCTGGTGTGGCCCGTAGCGTCCTGGCTCGATTCCACCGTCGTCCTCCGGCTGTTCCTCACCGTCACCGCGGCGGCGTCGCTCGGGCTGGCGTTCTGGGTGTGGTCGCGGGTGTCCCGGCGGCCCGGCACCGCCGCGATCGCCGCCGGGCTGTACGCGAGCCTCTGGACCGCCCTGTTCTACGCGAACGCCGCAATGCCCAACCACTACACGGCGATGGCGGCGGTGGCAGCGGTCGGGTGTTTCCTGCTGGCCGTGGCCGAGCCAGCCCGGCCCGGGGCGTACCTCGGGATCGTCGCCGCCCTCGCCGTGGCCGCCCTGATGCGTCCGGCCGACGCCTTCTGGCTCGGGCTCCCGCTGCTCGCCGCCACCGTCGCGGTGCCCGCGTTCCGGCGGTGGCGGCTGACCGCGGCAGTGGTCGCAGGCCTCGTGCTCGGCGGCGCACCGTGGGCGGTCGAGGCCGAGCTGCGCTACGGCGGGCTCCTGGAGCGCATCCGTCAGGCCGGTCACGTGCAGGGCGGTACGAAACTGCAGTTCTCTCTCGGGCACGTGATCAGCACCCTGGACGGGCCGATCCTGTGCCGCCCGTGCGGCAGCCCCGTGCGGTGGCCGGCGGTGCTGTGGTGGCTGGCGCTGGCGGTGCTGGTGCCACTGGCTGTCCGGGCGGCCCACCGGGCGAGCCGGGCACGGACGGCATGGCTGCCACTCGTGGTCGCCGCCGCCATGGCCTTCCCCTACCTGTTCCTGATCGGATACTCCGCACCCCGGTTCCTGCTGCCGACCTACGCCGTTGCTCTGGTCTGCACCATCCCGGGGCTCGCCGCATTGTTCTCCACGGCCGTCGGTCAGCAGCGGCGGGTCGTCGCCGCCGTGGTGGCGTTGGGCTTCGCCGGCCACCTCGCCATCCAGGCCGGCATCCTGCACCACGTCGTGGCGGAGCAGGTCCGCAGCCGCGGCGACTGGATCCGCCTCGTCCAGACCCTGCGATCGCACGACGTGCGACCGCCGTGCGTGATCTCCGGCCACGAGGCCATCCCGATCGCCTACTACGCGGGGTGCCGGGCGCTGGAAGACCGGGGATACAACCGCAACGCGAGCACCGCGCAGCTGCGGCAGGCCGCGGCGACCGGACGCTTCGCCCTGCTGGCCAGGAGCTCCGCCCCGCCCGACTGGGCCAAGGACTGGCACCGGATTCCGGTGCCGAACCTCACCACCTCCGGCTGGGAGATCTACCTGCCACAGCGCTAGACGGCAACACTGAACTAAGACGGGCTGCGGCCGGCTGCCGCGCCCGGCACCGCGCGGTCGCGGGGCTCGCTCCTGACGGCCGGATCGGTGTCCCACGCCCCCGTGAGGTGCCCGTGGCGGCAGGTGCTACTTCTGGTGTCCCGGATCCGCCGCGAGCGCACACCAAGGCTCATAGCCTGGGAAGCGGGAGCACTTCCGGCAGGATCGACGGAGGACACCGTGACCGAAGCCATCAGGGACGCCCTGGAGGGCGTCAGCGAGATCGACCTCACCGTAACCGGCCGGAAGACCGGGCGGCAGATTTCGCACCCGGTGTGGTTCGTGCAGGAGGAAGAGAGCCTGTTCCTGGTCCCGATCACCGGGTCGGACAGCGACTGGTACAAGAACGTGCAGCGGACACCGATGATCCAGGTGGCCTCGAACGGCACGGCGTTGAGTACGAGCGCCACCCCGATCACCGACGGCGACCGGGTCAACCACGTCGTGGAGATGTTCCGCGACAAGTACGGCGCGGATCAGGTGGAGGCGCATTACCCGAAGCGCGACGTCGCCGTCCAGGTCGCGCTCGGGTAACCCGGTGGAGCGGTGGTACCCAGGGCCTGGATGGCGCTGACCAGGAACGGTGCCGCCGGCGGTATCCATCGATTGGCGACCACCGCGTCGCACCGGCGGGAAACCATGCGACCGGCGCGCTCCCGCAGCTCCCGCGCCGTCTGGCCCAGCTCGAACGCGATCCGGGCCGCACGCCGGCTGGTGCATGACCGGCGCCCAGCCGGAATGTGCCCGTCAGCCGGCGTCACACGAACCGACGCAGCACGATGTCGACGCGGCTCGGCTGTGGCTGAGCCGGACGGAGGCCTCTGCGAGGACGGCACGGCTGGCTCGTCCGGGCGATCCAGGTCCTGTGGGCGGGCTGCTCTACGCGGCTCGCCTCGATGACGTCTGTGTCGTCGGCCATTTCGAGCAGGTGCCGAGCGGTGTGAGCGGCGAGGAGATCGTCGGCCTCCTGCCCGACGGGACCTGTCTGCCCGATTGACGAGCCGAGCGTCGCCGCCGACGCAGGCGGGCAGCCGACCGGACCGGGCTCCGCTTTCGACAGCCGCCGCCCTGATCGGCGTCCGCCGGCCCGACGCGGATGCCGACATCAGCGTCGAGTACCCGTACCGGTTGGCGGGTGGGGCCGAACCGCCGATATCCACAGCTGTCTCCGACCGCCTCGCGGCGATACGGTGCACGCACCGCCTCGGGCCGCGCCCCGCCGACAGGTCGCGACGCCGCCTCACGCGTCCCCATCCGCACCACCGGATCGATCTCACGTCCGACGCCGGCGCAGTCGCCGGGAGAGAGGATCGAAGAGGATGCTCCCAACACCCACCACATCCCGGCGAACCGCGAGAGTCACCCTCGCAGCCGCCATCGCCCTGGTCAGCCTCGGCGTTTTCGGCGCACCCGTCCACGCCGAAGGAAAATCCAAGGTCACCGTGATGACCCGGAACCTCTATCTGGGCGGCGATCTGACGCCATCCATCGGCGCGCCGACACCAGGCGCGTTCCTGGCCGCGAACTCCGCGCTGTTGAGCCACGTCGACCTGGTCGACTTTCCCGCCCGGGCGAAGCTGCTCGCCCGCGAGATCACCAAGAACAAGCCGGACCTGGTCGGACTGCAGGAGGTCGCCCTGTGGCGCACCGGCACGTTCGCTGACCCCGCACCAGCCACCGAAATCCGGTACGACTACCTGGCACTGCTCATAAGCGAGCTGAGCCGCTCCGGTCACGCGTACGACGTCGCGGTCGTACAGGCCGAGGCAGACCTGGAGGCGCCGGCGGGCGCGCCGCACTTCCTCGACGTCCGGCTCACGATGCGCGACGTGATCCTGGTGCGCCACGGCGGCCGGGTGAAGGTGACCGACTCCTCGTCCGGCACCTTCGCCAACAACCTCACCTTCACGCTCGCGGCAACGAACGGGACCGTGACCAGCACCCGCGGTTGGACCGCGGTGGACGTGGTGCACGGGCAACGCCCGTTCCGGTTCGTGAACACCCACCTGGAGGCCTTCCACGCCGGTGTCCGGGTGCTGCAGGCGCGCGAGCTGCTGGCCGGCCCCCTCGCCACGGCACCGGGTGACGTCATCCTCGCCGGGGACCTCAACACGGGCCCCGACCTGCCCGTCGCCGAGAACCGGCTCGCCTACGCCGCCCTGGTGGCCGGCGGGATGCGGGACACGTGGCAGATCCTGCATCCGGGTGAACCCGGCTACACCGCGGGTCTGGGCGACGATTTGAACCAACCGGCCGACGCCGTCGAACACCGCATCGACATGGTCCTGTTCCGGGGGGCGGTCGTTCCCGTCTCGAGCCTCATCTTCGGCACCGAGCGGCAGACCCCCGACGGCCGGTGGGCCTCGGACCACCTCGGCTACCTGGCCGTGCTGGCATTGCGGTAACGCGAACGCTGCTCCGGGCTGGCGCCGACGCGCCAGCCCGGGGTTGCCACCAGCCCGCCGCGATGACCGCCGCCCCGACAAGTCCGCCCGGCCTGGCTGTCAGTACGTCCCGCCCCGCCCCACCTGCGCGGCCACTCGCTCGTGCAGCGCGGCCAGGGCCGGACTGACGGCGGCGGTGAGCGGCTCCGGGTCCGCCAGCCGGCGCGCCGGCTCCGGTAGCCAGGCGAGGTCCGCGTCGAACCGGCCGCGCGCGGCGCGTACCTCACCGGCCGGGTCGGCGACGGCCAGGCGACGGCCGCCGCGCATGACCGGCACGAGCAGCGGCTCGCGGTCGCCCGGTGGCGGTTCGTCGCGCAGCCCCACCACGTCGCCGTCGGCACCGGCGGGATCGCGGAAGACCTGCTTGGGACCGGGCAGGGTGGCCTTGCCGGGCGACAGCTTGAGCACCGGCCGGTCGCCGACGGCCACCAGCTTGTAGGCGCTGTCCAGGGACGGCGCGTCGAACGAGACGCCCATGCGGGTGCCGACGCCGTACGCGTCGATCGGTGCGCCCACGGCGACGAGCGCCGCGATGACATCCTCGTCGAGGCTGCCACTGGCCACGATCTGAGCCTGAGTCAGCCCGGCGTCGTCGAGGATCGCGCGGGTCTGCACGGCGAGCGCGGCAAGATCTCCGGAGTCGAGCCGCACGCCCATCGGGCCGGTCAGTCCCAGCTCCGCGATGACCTCGACGGCGGCTCGCACCCCGGCGGGCGTGTCGTAGGTATCGACGAGGAACACCGGGTTCGTCGGAAAGTCGGTCGCGAACGCGCGGAACGCGGCACGCTCGTCCGGGAACGCCTCGACGTACGAGTGGGCCATGGTCCCGGACGGCGGCAGTCCGTAGCGTCGAGCGGCCTCGACGTCGCTCGTCGCGGCGAAGCCGGCAATCGCGGACGCCCGGGCCACGGCCGCGCCGGCCTCGATGCCGTGCGTGCGGCGGAACGCGAAGTCGACGAGCTGCGCGTCGCCGGCCGCGACGCGGCATCGGGCGGCTTTGCTGGCGATCGTGGTGTGGAAGGTGATCAGGTTCAGCACGCCGGTCTCCACCAGCTGCGCCTCGGCGATCGGCGCCGTGATCTCCAGCAGCGGTTCGTCGGCGAACACCACGCGGCCCTCCGGCACGGCCCAGACATCACCGGTGAACCGCAGCCCGGCGAGCGCTGCCAGCGTCGCTTCGTCGAGTCCGACGGTGTCGCGCAGGTAACCGAGTTCGCCCTCGTCGAACGCGAAGCCTTCCAGGAACGCCAGCGCCTCGGCCAGCCCGGCGGCCACCAGAAAGCCACGCTGCGGCGGTAGGCGGCGCACGAACAGGCTGAACGTCGCGCGCTCGACCATGTCCCGCCGCAGGTAGCTGGCCGCCATCCGCAGCTCGTACAGGTCGGTACGCAGCCCGGTCACGGTTCCTCCATCGGCACTGGCACGATCGACGTTGACAACTCGCGCTACCCGTTCGCCACAGTCGCCGGCTCCGGGGTGTGCGGCCCGCCGGCCGGCCGCTCGTCGCCGTGCCCCGGCCACCACGCCTTGTGCCCGATCAGCGCGGTCAGCGCCGGAACGAAGAACATCGACATGACGAACGCCGACAGCACGATGCCGATCGCCACCGCGAAGCCCATCTGCTGCAGGAACGAGATCGGCGCGAGCAGCAGCACCGCGAACGTCCCGGCCAGGATCAGCCCTGCAGCCGCGACGGTCGGGCCGGCGTGTTCCACACCGATGGCGGCAGCCTCGTGTGGCTCGTTGCCTTCCCGCGCTTCCTCGCGTAGCCGGGCGATCATCAGGATGTTGTAGTCGGTCCCGATCGCCACCACGAAGAGGTAAAGGATGATCGGCAGCTGGAAGGTGACACCGGGCTCGCCCTGCAGCCCCTGGAAGAGGTAGACCGTGGCGCCCAGCGTGGCGGCGAAGTTGAGCAGCACCGCGATCACGAGGTAGATCGGCGCGACCAGGCTACGCAGCAGCAGCGCGAGGATGAGCGCGATCAGGCCGGCCGCGACCGGCAGGATCACCGACAGGTCGCGGTTGTTCGCCGAGTTGATGTCCGCGAAGATCGCGGTAGTCCCGCCGACCAGCGCCCGGGTGCCGGGCGGGGCCGCCGCGTGCACGGCACCGCGCAGGTCCTCGCGGACGAGGGTGATCGCCTCGTTGGAGACCGGGTTCTCGTCGAGCAGCAGGTTGACCCGGGCCACACCCGGGTCGGTGCTGCGCTCCGGGGGCTGCGCCTGGCCCACACCCGGGGCTTTCGCAACGGCCGCCGCGAAGTCGTTGACCTGCTGCTCGGTCAACTGCGACCCGTCACTGCTGGTCAGGTAGACCTCGGTAGGGGCGAGCGCACCGGCGGCGAACCCGCGCTGCAGATCCTGCGCGGCCTTCGCCGACTCGGTGTCCTGCGGGAAACCGGCGCTGAAGTCGTAGTCGGCCTTGTAGCCCAGCACGCCCGCGGCGAGCGCGACCAGGAGGACGCCGGATGCCGCCGCGACGAGTGCCGGCCTGCGCCCGACGAGCGTGCCGAGCCGGTGCGAGATGGTGGCCTTGGGCGCACGCTGCCACGCCTTCGACGGCCAGAAGACGTATCGGCCGAGCAGCGAGACGACCGCCGGGACGAGAGTGAGCGAGGTGACCAGCATGACGCCGACCGCGATCGCGAGCGCCGGGCCGAGCGAGCCGAAGAAGCCCAGGGAGGCGAGGACCAGCACGAGGAACGCGACGATGACCGCTCCGGCGGCCGACGTGATGACCTCGCCGACCCGCTGGACGGAGACGATCATCGCGGTGCGCTTGTCGTCACCGGCGCGCAGCCGCTCCCGGTAGCGGAAGAGCAGGAACAGGATGTAGTCGGTGCCAATGCCGAACAGCACGATCAGCAGGATCGTCTGCAGATCCTGACTGACACTGAGATCGAATGCCTTGCCCGCGGCGGCGACGAGACCCGTCGTGATGCTCAGAACGACGCCGACGACCACCACGGGCAGCAGCGCGGCGATGGGGCTGCGGAAGATGATCAGGATCAGTCCGATGATCAGGATGATCGTCGCGACGCCGACCACGGCGAAGGCATTGTTGAAGGTGTCCTCGTTGTCGACGAAGCTCGCCACGTCGCCGGCCACGCCCGCGGTCAACCCACTGTTCGCCAGCTCCGGGCCGATATCCGCCCGCAGATCGCGTACGGCGTCGAGCAACGCCGGGTCGTCTGGCGCGGGGGCGTCGAGCCCGACGTTGACCACCTGCACCGACTTGTCCGGCGCCACAGCTGACGGACCGGTCAGGTAGCCGGACGTGTGCGGGATGTTCTTGGCCTTCAGCGACTGGGCGAGCTGGCCCACCCTCGCCTCGTCCGCCGGCGTGAGCTTCTGCCCGTCGGCGCGCTTGACCACGATGATCGCCGTCGCGGTGGCCTGCTGCGGAAACACCTTCTGCCCGAGCTCGGTGGCCTGCACCGACTCGTACGAGCGGGGCAGGAAGCTTTCCTGATCGGCGGAGGTGATGTCGCTCAGCGACGGTGTGGTGAGGATGATGGCGGCTGCCGCGAGCACCCACCCGGCAATCACCCACCACGCTCTGCTCACAACGAATCTGCCCAGCCGCTCGAACATGGTTTCCCCCGCGTGTTCGGCACCACCGACATCTGGGCCCGAAGCGCGCAGGGCACCCGCCCGTCACTCTGCCGGGCAGTCCTCGCTACCCGTTGTGCAGACTACCGTCGCCTGGCACTCCTTTTCGGATGGTTGGGCTCCGGGGACTACGTGAGTTTCAGCTGTTCAGGTGCGCAAGCACCGCAAGCACCCGCCGGTTGTCGTCATCGGACGGCGGCAAGCCCAGCTTGCTGAAGATGTTGTTGATGTGCTTGCTCACCGCCTTCTCCGTGACGAACAGCCGGCCCGCGATCGCCGCGTTCGACCGCCCCTCGGCCATCAGACCCAGCACCTCCCGCTCCCGGGCGGTGAGATCTTGCAGTGGCTGCATGCCGGAGTTACGGGCCAGCAGTTGGGTGACCACCTCCGGGTCCATCACCATCCCGCCGCCAGCCACTCGGCGTAGCGCGTCGATGAACTGGCCGACGTTGGACACCCGGTCCTTGAGCAGGTAGCCGACTCCCCCGCTGCGGTCCGCGAGGAGTTCCCGGGCGTACAGCTGCTCGACGTGTTGGGACAGCACGAGGATCGGCAGCCCGCGCATCTGCATCCGGGCCGCGAGGGCGGCTTGCAGGCCTTCGTCGGTGAAGGTGGGTGGGAGGCGTACGTCGACGACGGCGATGTCGGGGCGGTGCCGGGTGAGCGCCGGCAGTACGGACGGCCCGTCGGCGACGGCCTCGACGACCTGGTGTCCGTTCGCGTGCAGGATGTGCGTCAGCCCGTCCCGGAGGAGGGCAAGGTCCTCCGCGATGACAACTCGCACGGCAGCTCCATGGTCACGACGGTGGGTCCGCCGGGCGGACTGGTCACGGTCATCGTGCCATCGAAGGCTGCCAGACGGCGTCGTACGCCCGCCAGGCCGGTCCCTGCATCCGGCGTGGCGCCGCCGCGCCCGTCGTCGCCGACCTCCGCGCGCAGCACACCGTCCCGGTGCACCAGAGAGACCCAGGCGCGCCGGGCGCCGCTGTGCTTGGCCACGTTGGTGAGCAGCTCGGCCACCGCGAAGTACGCCGCGGACTCGACCGCCGCGGGCGGGCTGCCGGGCAGGTCCAGGTCGACGTCCACGTCCACGGGCGGCGCGACGGTGAGGGCGAGTGCCTGCACCGCCCCGTTGAGGCCGCGTTCGGCGAGTACGGGCGGGTAGATGCCGCGGACGAGGTGGCGGAGTTCGGCGAGGGCGTGACCGCTGGTCTCCTGCGCCTCGCTGAGCAGTCGCGCCGCCCGTGCCGGGTCGTTGGCCATGAGCTGCTCGGCCAGGCCGATGCTCATCCGCAGTGCGACCAGCCGGGCCTGCGCACCGTCGTGCAGGTCGCGTTCGATGCGGCGCAGCTCGGCGGCCTGCGTGTCGATGGTGTCGGCGCGGGTGACGGCGAGGTACCGGACCCGCAGGGCCAGCTCCTGCGCCCGGGTGGGGGCGAGGAAGAAGCCGGCGAAGCGGAAGTGCAGCCACAACAGCCACGGTGCGACGGCCAGCCCACCGGCGAGGAGCAGCCAGCCCTGCGGCGCGGCCAGCCACGCCTTCGCGAAGTTGTCCATCGGCCAGAACACGCCGTAGCCGTACCAGTCGATGCTCAGGTAGAGCACCAGCGGCACGAACAGGGCCCCCTCCAGCCCGTACACGACCAGCGCGAACGCGAGCACGCAGGCGCCGCCGGTGACCGCGCCGGGGATCAGCCAGGCGAAGTCACGCCAGGTCGCCGGGTCCGAGACCACCCACCGGAACCGCTGCCAGGTGCCGAGCCGGGCGCCGGCGGGCACCGGCGCGTACGGCGAGGCGATCGGCACGCCAGCGGACCGGCTCAGGCGCCGTTGCAGCGTCAGCGACAGCCGTACGAGCACGGTCACCGCCGGGAAGAGGGCGAACCCGATGCCGAGGGCGGGGATGAGCGCGAGGGAGACCACCGACAGCGCGAACAGCAGCACGTTGGTGCTCAGGCTGAGCAGGGCCACAGCCAGGCCCTGCACGGCGGCGAGCGCGCCGGGCCGGATCTGCTGCCAGACGGTCGAGCGTACGGAGCGGTCCACGGCGTCATTCTCCGCCCGACGCGCCACCGGAATCGGTGGTGCTACCACCACCTGCCTTCGGGACCTGCCACCCCTGCCTTCCACCTGCGACGGCCGAAGGATCGAAGGCATGACCAGGCAAAAGGAAACCGCGCGGCACCGACTGGCCGCAATGCCGTCCGGCCGACGCAGCAAGTACATGATGCTCGTCTTCTGGCTCGTCCTCGTCGCGGCGGCCGGGCCGCTGGCGATCAAGCTCACCGAGGTGCAGGACAACGACTCCCTCGGCGCGCTGCCCGCCACCGCCGAAGCCAGCAGGGCGGTGCAGCGGGCCGAGGAGGCGTTCCCGGACTCGCAGAAGCCCCTGGCCGTCGCCGTCTACGTCCGCGAGAGCGGGCTCACCGACGCCGACCGCGCGAAGGTCGACGGCGACCGCACGGCGTTCGCCCGGTACGCCGACGGCGGCCAGGTGCCCCCGCCGGTGGCCAGCGAGGACGGGCAGGCGCTGCTGCTCTCCTTCCCGATCGCGGGGGACGCCGACCAGCGGGCCGACGCCGTGGCCGACGTCAAGGAGCAGCTGAGTAGGGACGCACCGGCCAGCCTGCGGACCGCGCTCACCGGTCCGGCCGGGGGCGAGGACGACGTCTTCGACGCGTTCGCCGGCATGGACAGCACGCTGCTGTTGGCGACCGCGGCCGCCGTCGCGTTGCTGCTCCTCGTGACGTACCGCAGCCCGGTCCTGTGGTTGATCCCGCTCATCACGGTCGCGGTGGCCAACCAGCTCGCCAGCGCCGTGGTGTACCTGCTGGCCCGGCACGCCGGGCTGGCCGTGGACTTCCAGAGCCAGAGCATCCTGACCGTGCTGGTCTTCGGTGTCGGCGTGGACTACGCCCTGCTGCTCATCGCCCGCTACCGGGAGGAACTGCGCCGGCACGCCGACCGGCACGCGGCGATGGCCGTCGCGCTGCGACGGTCGATCGGCGCGATCGCCGCCTCGGCGGCGACCGTCGCGATCGGCCTGCTGTGCCTGCTCGCCGCGCAACTGCCGTCCACCCGAGGGCTCGGACCGGTCGGCGCGGTCGGGATCGCGGCGGCGTTCCTCGCCATGACCACGCTGCTGCCGGCCGTGCTGGTCATCTTCGGGCGGTGGCTGTTCTGGCCGTTCGTGCCGCGATACGTACCGGACGCGATCGGGCTCGACGTGGCGGCCGAGCACGGGGTGTGGCGCCGGATCGCCGGTTTCGTCGGCCGGCGGCCCCGCGCGGTGTGGCTGGGCACGGCGGCGGCGCTGGTGGTTCTCAGCTTCGGCATCGGCAACCTCAGCATCGGCATGCCGCATGACGAGTCCTTCACCAAGGAGGTCGGCTCGGTCACCGGCCAACGAATGATCGAGGCGCACTATCCAAGGGGAGCGGTCGCACCCGCAGAGATCCTGGCCGCCGCCGGTCCGGCCGACCAGGTGGTGGCCGCCGCCCGTACCGTGCCGGGGGTTGCCGAGGTGGGCGAGCCGGAGCCCTCGCCGGACGGCCGCTGGGTGCGCATCGCGGCCGTCCTGGCCCACACCCCGGACAGCGACGCGGCGCTGGACACCGTCAACCGGCTCCGCGCCGCGGTGCACGCGGTGCCGAGCGCGCAGGCGCTGGTCGGCGGGGACTCCGCGTACCTGCTCGACGAGGAGCGGACGGTCGGCCGGGACAACCGGGTCGTGGTGCCGCTCGTGCTGGCGGTCGTCTTCATCATCCTGGTGCTGCTGCTGCGGTCGCTGGTCGCGCCGCTGCTGTTGCTCGCGAGCGTGGTCCTGTCCTACGCCGCCGCGATGGGCGCGGCCGGGCTGATCCTCGACGCGATGGACTACCCGAAGCTCTTCGTCGGGATCCCGCTGCAGACGTTCCTGTTCCTCGTCGCCCTCGGCGTGGACTACACCATCTTCCTCGCCACCAGGGCTCGGGAGGAGACGGCGCGGCTCGGGCACCGGCAGGGCGTGCTGCATGCGCTGACCGTGACCGGCGGGGTGATCACCAGCGCGGGCGTGGTGCTGGCCGCCACGTTCGGCGCGCTCAGCGTGCTGCCGCTGGTGCCGTCCGTGCAGACGGCGGTCATCATCGGCGTCGGGGTGCTGCTCGACACGTTCCTCGTCCGCAGCCTGCTCGTCCCGGCGCTGGCGCTGCACATCGGCCCCCGCACCTGGTGGCCGAGCGCCCTGGCACGGCCAACGTTCCGGCCGGTCGCGGCACCGCCGACCGAGCGGGCACCGGCGGCCTCGTAGGAATCTCGCGGGAGTCGGCAGCCCGGGCCAGATCGCGCGCTGGACCTGGCTGCCGACCTGCTGCGCCCGCCGTCGCGGATCCGGCCCTCGGCTCATGACTAGCCGCTCCGCCGCGGGGTACACGCGACCGTGGTGGCGACCGGGCAGGTGCCGACACCTCTGGGAGGAGACACACGCATGGCGAAGTTTCTGTTGAGGTCGACCTACACCATCGACGGGGTCAAGGGGTTGGCCAACGACGGCGGCACGAAGCGCGCCGAGGTCGTCCGCAAGTCGATCGAGGCGGCCGGTGGGCAGATGGAGTCGCTGTACTTCGGGTTCGGTGATCACGACACCTACGTGTTGTGCGACCTGCCCGACAACAGCGCGGCGGCCGGGTTGGCTATCGCGATCCGGGCGGCGGGCGGCGTGGACACGAGGATCACGCCGGTGCTGACGCCGAAAGAGGTCGACGAGGCGACCCAGCGGAACGCCGAGTACCAGCCTCCGGGGAGGTGAGCGTCCGCCGATCCAACGCACGCGCCGGTCGAAGCGCGGCTCGGTCGGCACCCGGGCGGAACGGCGGGGGCGCTGTCCCGTGGCGAGCCGCCACGAACGTGGGCGCGTCATACCCCGCCGCTAGCGTGACGTCAGCCCTGCCCGGTGACGCTTGGAGGAGCCCGCGATGATCGACCACCTGTCCGTCCAGGTGCGCGACGTGGCGGCGAGCGCCGCCTTCTACGACGCCGTGCTCGCCCCGCTCGGCGGCCGCCGCCTGCTGGAGTTCCCGAACGTCATCGGCTACGGCCGAGAGAACCCCGAGTTCTGGCTCGGCCCGACCGAAACCCCCGGCGAGGCCCGCGAGCTGCACCTGGCCTTCACCGCCGATGACCGGGCCGCCGTCCAGGCGTTCCACGACGCCGCCGTCAAGGCCGGCGCCGAGGTGCTGCACCCGCCGCGCGTCTGGCCGGAGTACCACCCGACCTACTTCGCCGCGTTCGTCCGCGACCCGGACGGCAACAACGTCGAAGCCGTCTGCCACGCCCCCGAATGACCGCGCGTTAGGTTACCGACATGGAACAGCGGATCAGCCTGGTCACCCTCGGCGTCACCGACGTGGCGCGCGCACGAGCGTTCTACGAACACCTCGGCTGGCAGGGCCAGGAGGTTGAGGAGACGGTGTTCTTCCAGGCCGGCGGGCTGGCGGTGGTGCTGTGGGGGCGGGACAAGCTGGCCGCCGACGCGGGCATCGACGATCCGGGCACCGGCGGCTTCGGCGGCATGACCCTGGCGCAGAACGTCCGCTCGCGGGCCGAGGTCGACGAGGTGATCGCCACGGCGGTGGCCGCCGGCGCCGAGGTGACCAAACCGGCCCGGGAGACGTTCTACGGCGGCTACGCCGGCTACTTCACCGACCCGGACGGTCACGTGTGGGAGATCGCCTGGAACCCCGGCTTCCCCCTCGCCGAGGACGGCACCATCACCGTCCCCGACTTCGGCACCACCGGCTGAGCCACGCTACAAACGGCGGCAGCTGAACGCATCAGGGCTCGGTCGGTGGGCAGAGCAGTCGATCCAGCAGCGGTAGCTGTAGGGGATCCAGGCAGAGCGTGATCAGGGCGGCGTCCGTCGACGGCGAAGGGCTGGGCGGGGCCGGAGCGGTCGGTGAGGCCGAAGGAGTGGGCACGACCGGGCGGGCCACCGGAGGCGGGTCGCTGGTCGGAGCCGGACCGGGCGTCGGCGCCGTACTGGCCGGCGGGACTGGAGCGGTCGGCGGACCCACAGCGGTCGGCGGACCCACAACGGTGGACGGTGCCGGCGCGACCGGGACCGCCGGCCGGGCGGAAGTCGTGCTCGCCGGGCCGTACGGCGCGTCGCCTGTGGCTTGGGCCGGCAGCGTACGGCCGACCGACCCGGCCCTGCCCCGCTCCGGCGCCACCGGGCCGACGGGAAGGACCGGGACGAGGGCGCCGATGGCCTCTGGGCCGTCCGCGGCGACGACGGTCCCCGCTTCCGCCCGCTGCACAGGGCCGGTCGTTTCCGGCCCGAAAGCTCCGGGGCCGAGTGTCGCGAACACCACCAGCGCGACGGCGGCGACGGCAGTCACCCGTCGATCGGGGCGCACCGCCGTCAACGGCGCTTCCTCCGGCTCGGCAAACGGCGGCGGCGTCGGCCGCGCGCCCCGGTGGGCGTCCAGCAGGGCGTCGAGCTGCGCGGTGAGGGCGGCGCGGTCGCCGGCGGCGGCAGCGATGGCGAGGGCGAGGTAGAAGCGTGCGTTCACCGCGGCGGTGGCCGGCACCAGCAGCCCGGCGAGCGGGCCGCGGCCGGTGGTGTGCAGCAGGGTGAGGGGGACGTCGGGGTGGTGGGCTGAGGCCGCCAGGTCCGCGTACCGCCATTCCCGCCGGCGCTCGCGCCCGGCGAAGGCCACCCGGTGGCTGGTCACGACGGCCACGCCGGCGTCGACGACCCGCAGGCCGGTCGGCAGGACGCCGGCGGGTGTGTCGGCAAAGGTCACGGGACCTGGCGTCGGCAGGCCGGCGACGTGCCGCGCCTCGGCCTCGACCAGCTCCGCGATGGGGAGTACGCGGAAGACGAGCTCGTCGTCGGCGAGGTCCACCGGCAGGCCGGTGCGCGGCTGCGTGCACCCGAGGAACCCGGCGGCTTCGATCCGCAATCGGGTCAGGTGGTCGTTGCGGCGGAGCCAGGCGTCGGTCTCGCCGCGGTACTCACGCCGTCGCCGTTCGTTCTCGCGCTCGGCCCAGGCAATCCGCCAGTGAGTCCCCAGAACGGTGGGGCGTGAGGTCACGGTCACACGCGGTACAACCGCTCATGTACGAGACAGGCAACGCGGACGGGATCGATGCTTCCCTTTGTTCCCGAAAGGAGAAAATTGACAGACTAGAGCACCTCAAGCCGCGCCGTCGCCTCAGCAGGGACGATCGCGAAGTGGACGGTCCGGCCGGTCCTGCGCCGCCCGAGGCGGTGCATCAGGGGCACGAGCACCCCGTGCAGCAGCGGATACTTGCGGCGCAGCGTGCGGGCGGCGGCGTCGTACTCCGGGCCGGTCAGCCGGCGGGCGGTGCCCTGGACCGCCGGTCCGGTCGGCACGCCGCGGGCGGTCGAGGCCGCCACGGTGACCGTCGGGTTGTTGCCGATCCGCCGGGTCTTCCAGGCCCGTTCGAAGCTGCGCACGTACGCCCGGTCACCGGCCACGGCGATGCTCACCGGCGTCGCGACCGGACGGCCGTCGCGGCGGTACGTCGTCAGCAGGACCGTCTTCTGCACGCCGAACGGGGTCAGCTCCGGCACACCGGTCGGCTCAACCGTGCCGAGCACCCAGCCCCGCTCCCGCCACCGGTACGCGAACGCCACCCCGGCCACCACCACGGCGCCGGCGATCGCGAGGGTCTGCCCGGTGGTGCCGCCGAGATTGCGGTCGGCGACGTGCACCACCGTGTGGGCCGTTCCGCCGACGGCGTAGCCGGCCAGCGCCACGGTGAGCGCGTCGGCCCAGATGGTGGCGAGCAGCAGGGTCACGCCGATGCCGAGTTGGAAGGCGCCGACGTCGTGCACGAAGTGCCGGTGCGGCGGGAAGTCGGCCCAGGCGCTGAACGAGGCGGGCGAGAGCAGCGCCCACACCCCGACGATCGCGCTGGCCAGGCCGAGCAGGGCGGCGGCGGGCCGCACGATTGTTCTCATACGCCCCTGACGAGACCACCCACCTCGACGTGACAGCCGATCGGCGGTGGAGCCGGGCCGACGAGCGGCCCGGCTCCACCAACGGACTACGGGCGCAGCGCGGTGAAGAACTGTCTCAGCTCACCGGCGAGCAGGTCCGGCTCCTCCAGGGGCATGAAGTGCCCGCCCCGGCCCGGTTCGCTCCAGTGCCGGATGTCGGTGCAGGCCCGCTCGGCGATCTCCCGGGGGAAGTTGGCCTGCGATGGTTCGGTGCTCAGCGTGAACGCGGCGGGCACGGTGATGTCGGGTCGCGGGGTGTTGTGGTCGAAGTCGTAGTACTGCCGGAACGACGAGCCGATCGTGCCGGTGGCCCAGTACAGCGTGATGATGGTGAGCAGGGTGTCCCGGTCGAAGCTGTTCGCCAGGTCCCCGTGGTTGTCGCTCCAGTCCCGGTACTTGTCGACGAGCCAGGCGGCCAGCCCGGCCGGGGAGTCGACCAGCGCCGCCGCGAGGGTGTCCGGCCGGGTGCCCATGATGGCGCTGTAGCCGCCGTCGGTTTCGTCGTACGCGGCCTCGGCGTCCAGGTACGCCTGTTCGGCCGTCGACAGCGCTCGGGCGTCGAAGCTGGCCGGGAACGGTGGATGGATCATGTGGATGCCGGCCACCTGCTCCGGATAGAGAGCACCGAGCCAGCCGGTGACCACCCCGCCGACGTCCCCGCCGAAGGCGCCGTAGCGCCGGTAGCCGAGCACGTCGGTCATCAGCTCGTGCAGCGTCCGGGCCAGCACCGCCCGGGTCAGCGGCTCCTTCGGCAGCGCCGAGTAGGCGAAGCCGGGCAGTGATGGCACCACCACGTCGAACGCGTCGCCGGGGTCGCCGCCATACCGGGCGGGGTCGGTGAGCCGGTCGACCAGCGGCAGCATCTCGACGAAGCTGCTGGGCCAGCCGTGGCTGAGGATCAGCGGCGACGGCGCGGGCGCGCCGGCCGGGCGGACCGCGCGGACGTGCAGGAAGTGCAGCGTCCGGCCGCCGACGAGGGCCAGGTGGTGCGGGTAGGCGTTCAGCTCCGCTTCGCGGGCCCGCCAGTCGAACCCGTCGTGCCAGTAGGACACCAGGTCCTGCAGGTAGTCGGGGTCGGTGCCACCCTGCCACGGCTGGTCGCCGCTGCGGTCGGTGAAGCGGGTACGGGCCAGCCGGGCCCGCAGGTCGTCGAGGACCGCGTCGGATACGTCGATGCGGAACGGGGAGAAGGTCATTGATCCTCCGATAAGGAGGGCGCTCCCCGACGCGAAGGTCAGCTGAGGGGGACGGCCGAGAAGAGCGCCCAGGAATGACGATTGGTAATCACCGGGCTCACCTCCTCTCATGGCTGACGAAGATCACCCTACCCGAGCGGGCCGGGCAACGGACCTCGGGCCGGAAACCGCGACGGCGCGCGCGGCGGGTACGCCTCGCAGTGCTCGGCCCACTGCTCGGCGGCGACGGCCAGCGCGTCCGCGGAGACGGTGAGGATCAGCGGATAGATCGCGGTGGGCGGCCGGCGCATCCACGGCGGCAGCGACTCGGCGGAGAACTCCACGGTCAGCTCCAGCCGGCGACGGCGGATCACCCGGGTCCGCAGGGCCAGGTTGGGTTCGGTGAAACGGACCGTCGCCGGTGGTGGGCTCGGCCCGGCGGCCGCCTTCGCCTGCCCGCGCAGCCAGCCGCCCAGCGCGCGAGCCTCCTCGACCATCAGGCTCGGGTAGTGGTGCGACCAGGTCTGGCCGTCGGCGGTGCGGGCGTCCACCTCGATCAGCAGCCAGTCGTGCCAACCGGGCGCGGCCCGGTCAGGGTCGTCGGGCGGGTCGATGCCAGGCTGGTAGCCGACCGGGCGGACCCGCACCCGGGCACCGTCGTCAGACCGGATCTCCACCCGGTTGATTCTGGCCGATTGAAGCCGACGAGCGGGTCTAAACGGGCGTTAAACGGTCACTTCGCAACGGTTCGCCGCACGCCCCGATGCTCGGCGCAGGCGTTCGACCGGCCGCCGGTCAGGCTGACCGAGCCGTCGCGGCACTGCACCAGGTAGCCCCGGCCGGCCCAGAACTGCGGCACGCAGTCGAACCAGTCGCACACCTCGACGGCCGGCCGGCGGATGCGGGTGCCGCTGCAGAAGTCGTACCCCAGCGGATTGACCGGAGCGCCGCAGCGCGGGTCGCCTGCCGCGGTGGGCAACGGGCGCGGCGACTTCGCCGGCTTCTGCGATGTGCGGGGCGCCGACGGTGCGGCCGCCGGGCGGACCAGCGCCGGGACCGCGCTGGCAGTGGGCGCGGCGGTGGCCGCGACCGCGATCTCGCCGCCACCGGTCGGGTCGGACGGGTCGGACTCCAGCAGCGCCGCCGGCACCAGCAGCGCGACGGCCGCGGCCACCGCGACGGTCCGCCGCCCACCGGGCACCAGGGTGGAGAGCCGGGCCTGCGCGGGCGTGGCCACGGCCGGCCGGAACGGCTTGAGCTGGGCGTGCTCGGCGATCAGCTCGTCGAGCTGGGCGAGCACCGAGGCACGCTGCTCGATCGCGTCGGCGAAGGCCAGGGTGAGCTTGAACCGGAAGTCCGCCGCCGCGTCGGTGGGCAGCATCAGCCCGGAGGTACGCCGCCGGTCCAGCACCTGGATCAGGGTGACCGGCGCCGCCGGGTCGTGGGCCAGGCCGGTCATCCTGCCGTACGCCCAGTCGCGCCGGCCGCGACCGCCGAGCAGCACCAGCCGACGGCTGGTGATCACCGCCATGCCGGCGTCGGTGACCCGGACGCCGTCCGGGCGGCGCGGGCGCAGCGGCCCGGCCGGCGGGGCGACCGTGAGGTCCGGCGCGGGCAGCACCGTGGTGTGCCGCACCTCGACCAGCTGCGCGGCCGGCAGCGCCCAGAGCACCACCTCGTCACCGGCCAGCTCCAGCGGCAGGCCGGCACCGGCGGCCGCGGAGCCCTGGAAGTCAGCGGCCAGCGCGCGCAGCCGCCGCAACTCGTCGTCGCGTCGCCGCCACGCCGCCTCCGCGCCGCGGAACGTGCGGACCCGCCGAACGTTCTGCCGTCGCGCCCACCGGTACCGCCATGTGGAACCCGTCGAATCAGTCTTTGCCACGCCGACTCCTTCGCCGCGCCGGCCACCAACCGGGGTGTCACACGTGTTAACAGTGGCGGCGCGCCACCCGGACACGCCAGAAAGGGGCGAAGTAACCGATCGGCGGAGCAAACCGAACGATAGGCCGATAGCGCACCTTTCCACGTGCCCTGCGGGGGCGGTCGCCATCTCGGTAACGTCAGCCGCAGCCGGCGGCGACGCCGCGGCACCGCTGTGCGGAGGGGGTGACGATCGTGCCGCAGGACACCCGGTTCGGGGTGGTGATCGGCGTCGACATCGGCACCACCAGCACCAAGACCGTCGCGTACGACACCGGCGGCCGGCAGCTCGCCAGCCAGTCGATCGGCTACCCGCTCAACGATCCCCAGCCCGGGTACGCCGAGCAGGACCCGCACCTCATCCTCGACGCGGTGCTGCAGTCGATCCGCGCGGTGGTGGCCGAGCTGACCGAGCCGGTGACCGGGCTGTCGTTCGGTTCCGCCATGCACAGCCTGATCGGGCTGGACCCGGTCGGCAGCCCGCTGACCCCGTCGGTGACCTGGGCCGACGCGCGAGCCACCCGGCAGGCCGAGCGCCTGCGGGCGGTGCCGTCCGGCCTGGCCCTGCACCGCCGGACCGGGACGCCGATGCACCCGATGTCGCCGCTGCCCAAGCTGCTCTGGTTCTCCGAGCAGGAGCCGAAGCTCTTCGAACGGGTCGCCCACTGGGTCGGCATCAAGGACTGGGTGCTGCTGCGGCTCTGCGACGCGCTGGTCACCGACCACTCCGTCGCCTCGGCCACCGGCCTGATGGACATCCACAAGCTGGAGTGGGACGGCGAGGCGCTGACCATCGCCGGCATCACCGCGGAGCAGCTGCCGCAACTGGTCTCCACCACCACCGTGCTGCCGGGGCTCACCCCGCAGGCGGCGACGGCGACCGGCCTACCGCAGCGCACCCCGGTGGTGGTCGGCGCCGGCGACGGGCCGCTGGCCAACCTTGGCCTCGGCGCGGTGCGCCCCGGCATGGTGGCCTGCACGATCGGCACCAGCGGCGCGATGCGGGTGATGGTCGAACGGCCCGGCGTGGACCCGCTCGGCGGGGTGTTCTGCTACGCGCTGACCGAGGACCGCTGGGTGGTCGGCGGGGCGATCAACAACGGCGGCATCGTGCTCCGCTGGGCCGGCGAGGCGCTCGCCCCGGACCTGGGCGAGCGCTCCGAGGAGGAGCTGGTGGCGCTGGCCGCCCGCGCGCCGGTCGGCTCGGGCGGGCTCATCATGCTGCCCTACCTGAACAGCGAGCGGGCGCCGCACTGGAGCGCCCTGCCACGCGGCGCGTACGTGGGGCTGACCCACGCGCACCGCCGGGAGCACCTGATACGGGCCGCGCTCGAGGGAGTCTGCCAGCAGCTCGCGCTGGTGCTCAACTCCGTACGCGCGGCCGGCAACGAGGTCCGCGAGATCCGGGCCGGCGGTGGCTTCGCCCGCAGCGGCCTGTGGCGCCAGATGCTCGCCGACGTGCTCGGCCTGCCGGTGAGCTTCCCGGCCGGGCCCGAGGGGTCGGGCTTCGGCGCGGCCCTGCTCGGCATGCAGGCGCTGGGGCTGATCCCCAGCATCGACATGGCCACCGATCTGGGGCGGATCGAGGAGACCGTCCGCCCCGACCCGGCCGCCGCGGCCACGTACGCGGCGCTGCTGCCGCTCTTCGCCGAGCTGTACGAAGCGCTGGTGCCCACCTTCTTCTCCATGCGCCGGCTGGCGCCCGGCCTGCCCACGGAGCACTTCCCCGCGGCGCCACCGACCTGACCCGTCCTGCTCGGAGTCCCCGCCGGGCCTGGTGTTCCTGATGACCGTGATACCTCAGAGTCATATCTATACCGCTGAGGTATAGCGCTCATCAGGACACGACCGCCCCGGACGGGTGACGCCAATCCCGACGACCCCGCCGGCCGCCCGCGCTTCATATCGTGCAAACGTGAGAAAAAGCGACAATAACGGCTCATCTTCGCGGCCAGGTCCACTCATCCGCGTACCCCTGAAGTGGCTGGCGGCGGCGGTCTTGCTCGCCCTGGTCGCGACGACCGGGCCGGCCACCGCGGACAACCCCGACCCGGGGCCGGCGGCCGCGCCGGGCCAGCAGGCCGACCCGGGGTACGGGGCCGAGCCGGGCGGCGAGCCGGGGGCGGGGCACGAGCCCGGTGTGGAGCCGACGCCGGAGCGGGCACCCACCAGCGAGGTGTCCTGGCTGTCGTTCCCCGGCGGGGTGTTCGCGGTGGACTCGCTCGGGCACACCGTGCGGTACCGGGCCTGCGACGGCGACACCGGCCGGGTCGCCGACCCCGACATGCGCGTCGCCGCAGGAGTGGCCAGCGGCGAGGTCACCGTCGCGGGCAAAAGCTACCGCTACCGGGTACCGCTGGTCGGGCGCAGCCAGGGCGCGCTAGAGGTGATCCGGCGCCACCATCCGCCGACCGAGCTGACCGGCGAGGTGGTCACCAGCCCGCAGCCGCCCACCGACCCGGTCGCGGGAGCCCGGCTGTTCCCGCTCAGCGGGCAGCTCGCCCGGGTGGTCGCCGACGCGAGCCTCAACCCCGCCGGGGTCACCGTCCGGGACCTGTCCGGCCGGTACGCCGATCAGCAGATCGCGGTCAACGGCGCACTCCGCCCCAAGGCGGCCAGCGTGATCAAGCTGTGGATCCTGGTCGAGCTGCTCCGCCGGGTCGACTGTGGACAGGTCTCCCTCGACGACGGCGTGCTGGTCACCCCGGCCGACGTGGTCGGTGGCACCGGTCAGCTCCAGTTCGAGACGTTCCCCCAGGTGGTCACCCTGCACCGGCTCGCCCAGTACCTGATCAAGTACAGCGACAACATCGCCGCGAACGTGCTGATCACCTACCTGGGCGGGTTCGCCCCGGTCAACGCGCTGATCGACTCGATGAACCAGCGGTCCACCATCCTGGCCCGCCGGATGCTCGACAGCGCGGCCGCGCTGCGCGGCGAGGAGAACTACACCAGCCCCGACGACGTGGTGTCGTTGCTCGGCGCGCTCTGGGACGGCGAGATCCTCAGCCCCGCGTCCCGGGACCTGATGATCGGCTTCATGCGGGAGCAGACCCTCAACACGAAGATCCCGGCGGCGCTGCCGTCCGGGGTGCCGGTGGCGCACAAGACCGGTGACCTGCCGGACGCCTCGCACGACGTCGGCTACTACCTGATCCCCGGCTCGGAGACCGCCGTCGCGTTCCTCACCGCCGGGCCGATGGACACCGGCGACGAGACGGTCCGCCGGATGGCCCGCACCGTCTACGACTACCTGGTCACGCCGACGGAGGGGGCGTACGAGGAGTGAACCGGCTCAGGCGCCGGGGATGTTCGGCGGCGGGTCCTCGCCGACCAGGTCCGCCGCCGGCGGCTCGGCCGTCACCGGCAGCCCGAAGTCCGAGTACGTCAGGTCCAGCCGCGCGGTCTGCGACTGCTCGCTGGCCAGCTCGATCCGGTAGCGGACCAGCCGCCCCTGCTCGTCCACGGTGGCGGTGAACGGCACCGCCGCGGCCCGGTCGCCGAGCACGGTCCCGACCCCGCTGCCCAGCACCGCGCCGCTCTCGCGCAGGTCCAACGTGCCGGCGTACTCCCGGACGCCGGTCTGCCGGACCTCCGCCGGCGCGGTCAACGTGCCGGCCAGCCGGGTGTTGTCCAGGCCCTGCTGCGCGGCGGGCGCGCCCGGGGCGCCGACGTGCCACCAGGTACGCCCGTCCCAGACCGGGATCCGGCGGTCCGGGGCGGTGATCCGCACGTAGACGTCCGGCCCGGTCGTCAGCCGCTCGATCTTCACCTCGCCGGTGGGCACCTTGAGCGAGGTGGTCTCCAGGCCGCGCCGCGCCTTCGGGTCCCAGAGCACCACCGTGCCGTCCCCGCCCGCCTCCCCGCCGGCGCCCAGGGTCAGCTTGTAGGTCTGCTGGTCGATCTTCGCTGCGGCGGCGACCAGCACGCTGACCGGGTCGGTCGCGGCCGGGACGGGCGACGCGCCGGCAGCCGGGCGACCCGCGTCGGGCTCATCGCCCCCGGCGACCAGGGCCCACACCCCGGCGGCGATCGCCACGGCCAGGACGGCGCCCGCGGCGACCAGCTTCGGCTTGTTCACGGTCATCTCCCCGAGCGGCGCGCCCGTCGGCCGGTGGCCGATCGACGCTGACCGCGGTGCGGTCGGGCCATACTAGCCGGACCGCACCGGCCGCCGTTTCCGCTCGGCCTCCCGGCCGATCAGGCGCGGCTGATCGCGTTGGCGTGGATCGCCTCGTTCAGGTACGCCGCCAGCCCCGGGGCGACGTCCTCGTAGTGCCTGGTGAATCGCTCGTCGGCCAGGTACATGTCGGCCAGACCGGTGTGCACCTCGTACGAGCACTCGTAGAACCAGCGGCTGATGATCTGCCGGTGCTCCTCGGCCAGCTCCATCGCCTCCGGGCTGTCCGCCGGGACGCCCGAGGCCAGCACCGCGACGATCCGTCGGCCCCAGTCCTCGTTCTCCGCCTTGATCCGCAGCCAGTCGTCCTTCGTGTAGCGCGACGCCCGCCGGTTCGACTCCCGGTACGCGTCCGTGTCGCCCCAACGCTGCTCGGCCTCGGCCTCGTGCTCCTCCGGGTTGAAGTCGCCGAAGACCTCGAACCGATCCTCGGGCGTGAGTTGGATGTTCAACTTGCTCGCCTCCATCGCGAACTCGATCGCCGTGACCATCTCCTGCAACCGCTTGATCCGTACCGTCAGCAACTCGTGCTGGCGGCGCAGGTGCGCGGCCGGGTCGGCCGCCGGGTCGTCGATGATGGCGGCGATCTCCTCCAGCGGGAAACCCAGCTCCCGGTAGTACAGGACGAGCTGCAACCGTTCCAGGTCCGCGTCGTCGTAGCGGCGGTAGCTGGCCGGGGTCCGCCCGCTCGGCGAGAGCAGGCCGATCTCGTCGTAGTGGTGCAGCGTCCGTACCGTCACGCCGGCGACTCTCGCCACCTGACCCACCGTGTATGCCATGGTTCCCCTCCCTTCCGGGAACCAGGCTCCCGCCTGCCGCTACGTCAGGGTCAAGGCCGATTCTGACCCACCGTGCCGGGGCCGTCCGGCCGCCCGTACAGATAGCCCTGGCCGCGCGGGCAGCCGATCGCGGTGACCGCCTCGTGCTGACGCTCGGTCTCCACACCCTCGGCGACCACCGCCAGGTCGAACGCGCCGGCCAGCCGGGTGACCATCTCCACCGTGGCGTACGCCCGGTCGTCCGCACCCAGCCGGGCCACGAACGAACGGTCGATCTTCAGCTCGGTGGCCGGGATGCGGTGCAGGTAACTCAGCGACGAGTAGCCGGTGCCGAAGTCGTCGATGGCGATGCCGATGCCCAGCTCCCGGAGCTGACGCAGCCGCTCCAGCACCGCGTCGGTCCCCTCGATCAACGCCGACTCGGTCAGCTCCAGGGTCAACGCGCGCGGCGCCAGCCCGGCCCCGGCGGTGGCCTCGGTGACCGTGGCGATCAGGTCGGGCCGGCGCAGGTGCGCCGCGGAGATGTTCACCGCGACGGTCGCCTCCGGCGCCCGGTCCCGCCACGTCGCCGCGGCCCGGCACGCCTCGTGGATCACCCAGCGGTCGATCGGCAGGATCAACCCGGTCTCCTCCGCCAGCGGCAGGAACCGGGCCGGCGGCAGCATCCCGAGCCGCGGGTGCCGCCAGCGCACCAGCGCCTCCGCGCTGCGGATCGCACCGGTGCCCAGGTCGACGATCGGTTGGAACTCCAGATGCAGCTGCTGCTCGTCGAAGGCCCGCCGCAGGTCGGCGATCAGCTCGGCCCGGGAGACAGCCGACTCGCGCAGCGCCGGGGTGCACGTCCGGTACGCGGACTTCCCGGCCGCCTTGGCCGCGTACATGGCGATGTCGGCGTCGCGCAGCAGGTCGGTGTGCGAGGCGTGCTGCGGCCCGTACTCGGCGATGCCGATGCTCGCCGACGGATGCACGCCCACGTCCTCGTCTCCGTCGGAGGGTTGCAGGGCGCCCAGCAGCCGTTCGGCGAGCTGCTCCGGGGGCACCGGTCGGTCGCCGTGGACCAGCACCGCGAACTCGTCGCCGCCGAGCCGGGCGATGGTGCCGTCACCGTTGACCGCGGCCCGCATCCGGGCCGCCAGCCCGGTGAGCAGGGTGTCGCCGGTGGCGTGCCCGAACCGGTCGTTGACCTGCTTGAACCCGTCCAGGTCGAGCAGCAGTACGGCCACCGGCCGGCCGTCGCGCAGGGCCATGCGCAGTCGCCGGTTGAACAACAGCCGGTTGGGCAGCCCGGTGAGCTGGTCGCCGTACGCGAGGCGGCGCAGCCGGGCCACCAGGCGCAGGTTCTCGTTGGCGGCCAGCCCCTGGCGTACCGCGAGGGCCGCGAGCAGCGCCATCATCGTCGCGAAGACCAGCTGCGGGGTCTGCCCGGTGGGCCGGCGGGCCAGCACCACCGCGATGATCGCCCCACCCACCGGCAGGTACGGCAGCGCCACCCGCCACCACGGCGGCGGCGACGACTCGGCGGTGTCGTCGGTGCCGTCGCAGTCCGGCGGCGGCGGGTACCTGCCGGCCAGACCGATCAGCAGGTAGCTCAGCGGCCAGCACAGGTCGATCAGGTGACCGGCGGCGTAGTCGCCGCGCGCGACCAGCGAGACGTACCCGACGTCGGCGAGCACCCGGATGGTGAGGCTGGCCGCGAGCACGCTCATCGGCCGCCACACCGTTCGGGCCGGACCGGCGACCGCGACCAGGATGGTGAGCTGCATCAGGTCGAACATCGGGTAGAGCAACCCCAGCGTGCGCGCCGGGTCGGCCAGCTCGGCGGCGGCGACGCCACGGAACACCAGCACCCAGCCGATCGGCACCAGGGCCAGCGCGACGATCACCCCGTCCAGCAGCGTCCGGGCCCGCCCGACGGCGGTCCGGGGCGCGGAGGGCGAACAGAGCAGTGCCGCGGTGCCGGTGAGGATGCCGGCGGTGAAGACCGCCCCGATCAGCGGGGTGTGCGGCAGGTCGCCGCCGCCGAGCCGTTGCGCCGTCCAGATCGCCCGGCCCAGCGCGGCGAGCGCCATGGTGGCCGCGAGCAGCGTCCAGAACCGGCGCAGCGGGGCCGGTTGACGGCGAGCGGCCCCGGCGCAGGCGACGGTGGCCCAACCGGCGATCAGCAGCGCGCCCAGGTCGCTGACCAGCGCGGCGCCGGGTAGCGCGGCAACCAGCCAGAGCGCCTCCAGCACCACGACACCGGCTGCGGCGAGCAGGCCGGCGCGACCGGCCGGGGTTGGTACGACGGTCGTCGGTTTGGGTCCGGCCGACAGAGAGCCGACCGGCGGTGCCCCGGCCGACACGGGGCCGCTGGGGGGCGGGGCGGCGCGCGCTGAGTCGGCCTGCTTCACGTCCTGCGGCGGCACGATCGCTCCGGCTCCCTCTCATGCGGGCACCTCGATGGACGGTCCGGTCCCCGGCAAATCTGGAGAGCCTAGCCAGCGCCCGCGTGCCCTCGCCAGGGCCGACCGGCGAGTTCCGGGCACCCCTGGCGGTCGCGTCCCCGACACTGCGGCCCCGGCAGCCCGGCCTTCCCGGTCCCGGCGGGAACGGCGGCACCGCAGTGGGACCCGGCACGGCCGAACGCCCGGCCCCCGTCATGCGGGTCGGGCGTTCAGTCGGTCGGGTGCCGATGGATCACTTCTCGTAGCTCTTGTCGTCGGCCTTGTCGTCGGCCTTGTCGTCGGCCTTGTCGTCGGCCTTGTCGTCGGCCTTGTCGTGGCCCTTGTCCGACTCCCGGTCCTCACCCTTGTCCGAGCCCCACTCGTCGTCCTTGTCAGAGCCCCACTCGTCACCCTTGTCGAAGCCCCACTCGTCACCCTTGTCAGAGCCGCTCTCGTCCCAGGCCCGGCTGTCGCCGGCGCCCCAGTTTCGGTCCTCGTCCTTCTTCTCCCGGTTCTCGTCGGTCTTGATCTGGCCCCGGATTTCGCCGTTCGGGTACTTCTTGGTGTGCACGTTGACGTACGTGACACCGGCGTCGATCGCGTCGACGAGCTCGTCGAACTCGCCGGGCTCGATGCCCTGGTCGGCCGGGCCGACCACGTCATCCGGCTTGATGGTCCCCTTGATCGTGGCCGGAGCCTCGGGGCAGGACTGGACGCCCTTCGACGGGCCACCCTTCCCGTCCTTGATGTTCGAGCACAGGAAGGCCGCGATGCCGCCGCTCTGGTGCCGCCCACCGAAGTGGATGTGCGCCTGCTGGACGTCCTTCAGGTCGTCGTAGCTCAGCCGGTACGTGATCTCTTTGTTCCGCTCGTCGATCTTCGCCTCGAACCGCCCGTTCCCGGGCGTCGAGACCGTGAGCGGGTCCTCCTCGTAGCCGCTGAGTCTCGCCCGCACGGTCTCCTTGTCCCGCTCCTTCCCATCCCGCGAGTCACTCCAGTCCCACGAGTCGTGCGATTCGCGCTTGTCGCCCGAATCGCCTCGCCCGTCGCCCACGGCCGCGGTTCCCACGGCGGTGGTCGCCACCGCCGCGCCGGCCGCCACCGCCAAAGCCCAGAGTCGAGTACGTCCCACCATCACTGCTGTTCCCTCCTAGACGAGGCCTGGGCCCGGTATCGGCAGGGGCACTTGACCACCCGTCAAGGGCGCAGGCACGCGAGGGCGCCGCGCACCGGGAGAACGTGGTCGTCGGACCTCCGGCACTCGGTTCGTTGGCGCCCTTTAGTGAAATTGTCACATGTTCGGCCGATACCGGAGCTGCCTTCCCTAATCCGGGCTGTCTTCCCTGATCCGACCGTCAGGGTTATTCATGGGGAGTTGATCTGAATGGTCCGCTCTACGGCCGCACAGGTGGTTCGAGGGGAAGGCGTACGGCAAGTACCTGGGCCGCTACCTGTTCCGGCCGTACCATCTCCCGGTGGTCTTCCCCCGCCGACGGCTGGTCGTCGCGTCCGTCCTCTTGGCGTTGGAGGGGGTGGCGTTCGCGCTGCTCGTCACCGAGTCCGTAACGGGTGCGATCGCGGCCGTTGGCTTCACCGCCGTGTCGTTGTGGGCGCACGTCGTCCTGCACGAGTGTGGGCACCTCGTCGTGGCGAAGGTGCTGCGTCTGCCGGTCGTCGCCGTCCGTATCGCACCTTTCACCGGGTGGCGAAGCGAGGTGTCGGTCCGGCCGGCGCCGTCGGCGACCGCGTTGCCGCTGCGGATGGTGCTGTTCTACCTCGGCGGCCCGATGACGAACCTGTGCACCGCAGCGGTGCTCGGTGCCACAACGACCCTGACGAGCACGCCGTTGACACGCGTCGCGCTGCTCGGCGCGGCGCTTTTCGCGGCGCTGCTCGGGGTGGTCAATCTCATTCCCGGAAGGTCGCCCCACAGTGACGGCCGCAACCTGCTCCACTGGCTCCTGGCACCAACAGCCACCGGCGCCGCGCTGCGGGCGGCCTACTACCAGGAGGAGGTGAGCAGGACGTTGCGGGCGATCGCCCAGGGGGAGGTCGACGACGATCGTCTCGGGAATCCGGTTCGCGACGACAACGGCCCGCGACTCGCGCTCGCTGCCTTCCAACGGCGCTGGAGCACGGCACACACGCAGTCGACGACGGCTTTCATCGCCGACGCAGAGCGGCTCGCGGCGCTGGCTCGCGCCGACAGCACCAATCCCAGAGCCGCCGCCGCAATTGCACAGGTGCTTACCGTCCAGTTCGGGATGTGGTACCTGTACGCCGCAGTGGTGAGCAGATCGCCGGTCGCACACCGAGAGGTGTTGGAGATCTTCGGAACTGGCCCAGATCGTTCTCCACGTGCGGCCGCAGACGATGTCCGCTCGTGTCGCCATGAGCCTGGCTCACCTGCTCAACCAGCGGCCGGAGCACGCCCGGTTGCTGCTTCTCGACATTCGGCCGGGTGCTGACCTGCCGGACCTGTGCAGCGTCGCGTTTCTCCTGCGGGCCATCGCCGAGTGTCACCTCGGCAACCGCGCCGATGCGGACACCCTCATCAGGGCGGCCGGCAGCGACTACCAGCAACTGACACAGGTCGTTGCCGCGATCCGGGCGGCCGACCCGGTGCCGCCCCTGTTCGCCCCGGCACCGATGGCTGACACCTGACCGGCGGGCTGCGCCGCAGGTGGTCAGCGGCCGGCGGAGCGGTTCCAGGGTGAGCGGGGCAGCGCGGTGCCGGCCAGTGGGCGGCGGGCACGGCGGCGTTTCCGCCGCCCGGGCGTGCAGGGCGCGCGCGGGACGGTGTGGACCGGAGCGCCGGCAGGCGGAGGTTGACGGCCGATCAGCCAACACAGGAAACGGGCCATCTGCGGTTCAGCCCACCGGGAGGCGCTCGGCGTCGGACTTGGAGATCTCGTACTGCGCCCCGCAGAACGTGCACTGCTGTGCGTACCGGGTGCGGATCGGGATGAGTGGGATGAAGAACAAGGTGAATTTGGTCGACCGACGGGTGATCACCTGCGCGGCGTGGTTGCCGCAGTTGCGGCAGACCTGCTGCACGACACCCGAACGGTCGACCTTGGTACGGAGACCAAAGATGAAGAACATCGCACGCCAGTACCCACTCCAGCCCGGTAAATCACCCCGCGGCCACCGGAAGCGCGGCGAGCGCCGGCCCGTGGTGCCTGTGGGCCGGCGCTCGCAAGGGCTGTTATCGCGTCAGCCAGCCGCCCCGGTCGGCTCGGGCTCCAGGCCTGGCACGTCGGCGGCGATCCAGATCGGCTGCCAGTCCGGCACCTCGTGGAAGCGGCGCAGCTCCGACAGGCCGGACACCGACCCGCTCCAGGCCGCGTACGGGGGGTTGCTCTCGTCGAAGCCGCTCTGCACGAACGTCAGCGTGGTCCGGCCGCCGGATTCGGCCAGCTCCCAGGTGCTGACGCCGGTGGGGCCCCAGTCGACGGACATCTTCCGGCCCGGGTCCACGTCGACCACCTTGGCCGCGTACCCGGCGTCGAAGCCGCCCATGGCGTACCGGCCGCCGACCCAGGGCTCGATGCCGATCGGGTAGCCGAACCAGGCGCTGGCCTGCTCGGAGTCGGTCAGCGACTGCCACACCTTGTCGGCGGGGGCGGCGATGACCAGCTCGCCGCGCAGGTCGGCGGAGGTGAAGTCGGTCCGCGGCAGCAGCGGCCGGCCCTCCAGGTGGGAGGCCAGGTTGGCGATGGCCAGCGCCCAGTAGGTCTGGAGCACGCCGCGGATGCTGGAGCCGCTCATCGCCTCGGCGAAGTCGAAGTGGCTCTGCGTCAGCGTCAGCACGGTGCTGTCCGGGCCGTCGGCGGTCAACTGGAACTCGGTGGTGGTCTCGACGCCGTCCAGCAGCCAGGTGAAGCGCAGCGTGTCGTCGTCGGCGTGCAGCAGCCGCTGGTGCGGGGCGTCACCCTCGGGCGTGTACCGGCCCCAGAACTCGTACCGCTGGGGCAGCTCGACCTCGGCGTGCTCGGCCAGCCAGAGGCGCAGCTCGGCCGGGTCGGTGAGGGCCTGGCGGGCGCGCCCGACGGGCGCGGAGAGGCGGGCCTGCACCTTCAATGGCTCACTCATGGTCGTTCCCTTTCGGATAGCAGGCCACGGCGAGCTTGAAGGCATCTCCTTCGGCGCCGCCGTAGCGGGTGAACAGGTCTTGAAGTGCGGTTTGCAGGTCGTGCAGGAACTGCTGGCGTTGCTCGGCCGGCACCCGGATCTCGCCGGAGACCCCGATCGAGGGCAGCTCGGGCGCCGCCCGGTCCAGGGCGGCGATGTCGGCCTGGACCTCCTCCATCAGGTCGAGCAGGTAGCCCAGGCTCAGCTCGTCCCGCGCCCGGCGCAGCCCGATCCGGCCGACCAGGCGGGGCGAGAGCCAGTAGGAGCGGGCGGCGGCCTGGTAGATGCCCTCGGTGATGCCGCGGACCTTGCGCTCGTTGACCAGCTCGACCAGGCCGGCCGCGACGAGCTGCTTGACGTGGTAGTAGACGCGCTGTGGCGTCTGGTCGAGTCGGGCCGCGACCTCGGTGCAGGTGCGCGGTTCGGCCAGTTGCCGCAGCACCTCGACGCGCTGCGGCTTGAGCAGGACCTCGGCCTGCTCGATCTGCTCCAGGTACAGGACGTCTCTCATGGCAAAATCAGTTTGTACGTACAAAATTTGTTTGTCAATGGGTTCGCGAAAAGCCGCGCCGATTTTCGGCGCGGCTTCAGGCGGCGACGGTCAGGGCAGCCAGTCGGGCCGCAGCGGATAGCTGCTCCGACCCTCCGGGCCGTTGTGGGTGGCCAGCACCTGGTGCAGCTGGATGCCGTTGCGCTCGAACGCCATCCGCGACCCGGCCATGTACAGACCCCACACCCGGGCGGTGCCCGCGCCCACCTCCGAGACGCAGAAGTCCCAGTGCTCGACCAGGTTGCGGCACCAGGCGGCCAGCGTCAGCGCGTAGTGCTGGCGCAGGTTCTCCTCGTGGTGCACCTCCAGCCCGGCGTCGTGCACCTCGCTGATCAGCCGACCCGGACCGGCCAGCTCCCCGTCGGGAAAGACGTACCGGTCGATGAACGCGCCGGAGCGGTGCGGCGCGCGATTGTCCGCCCGCGTGATGCAGTGGTTGAGCAGCCGCCCGCCCTGCCGCAGTCGATTGCGCAGCGCCCCGAAGTAGGCCGGGTAGTTGCGCACCCCGATGTGTTCGGTCAACCCGATCGAGGAGATGGCGTCGAACTGCTCGGCCGGCGCGTCCCGGTAGTCCAGGTGCCGCACCTCCGCCAGCTCGGTCAACCCCTCCCGCTCGATCGCCGCCTGCGCCCACTGGGCCTGTGCCTTCGACAGGGTCACCCCGAGCGCCTTGACGCCGTACTCGCGCGCGGCGTGCCGGACCATGCCACCCCAGCCGCACCCCACATCCAGCAGCCGCATCCCCTTCTTCAGCGCCAGCTTGCCGGCGACCAGGTCGTACTTCGCCGCCTGGGCCTGCTCCAGGGTGTCGTCCGGAGACCGGAAAACCGCGCAGGTGTACGTCATCGACGGGCCGAGCACCTTCTCGTAGAAGGCGTTGGAGACGTCGTAGTGGTGCGAGATGGCCGTGCTGTCACGCACCCGCGAGTGCCGCAACCCGTTCATCACCCGCTTCCAGCGCGGCTGCGCCTCCTGCGGCGGGGCCGGCGGCGGCAGCAGCCGCTCCCAGCCCAGCCCACGGACCAGCGCCAGCCCCTCGGCCAGCGACGGTGGGCGTAACCGCAGCTCGTCCTTGAGCACCCGCAACGCCTCGTACGGGTCACCCGGGTGCACCCCCTGCAACGCCAGGTCACCACTGACGTACGCCCGGGCCATGCCCAGGTCGCCGGGTGCGGTGAGCAGGTACGACAGCCCCCGCTCGGAACGGATCGCCAAGGTGATGCCGGCGTCGGACGGGCCGACGGCGCTGCCGTCGTACCCGGTGATCCGCACCGGCAACGGCCCCATGGTGACCGCGCGGACGACATCCGCGACGGTCGGACCCGTGTGCCGGCCCCCCGCCGGCGGGGTGGCGGGGACGCTCGCCGCCCCCTGATCTCTGTCGGTCAGGCTCATGCTCGTGCTACCGCCTTTTCGTACAGTCCCGTCAGCCGGTGGTCCGGGTCGTAGCGGTCCTTCACCGCGCGCCACGTGTCGCCGCCGTAGAGGCGATCGAAGGCGTCCCGGTCGTAGTACGCGTCGGAGTAGAGCGACTTGTGCCCGCCCGACTCCGACACCCTGCGTTCGATCGTGCGGTTGACGTCGCCGTCGGCGGCGCCCGGCGCGACCGGCACGCTCCCCCAGAACCCAATGTTGACGTAGTCCTGCCCCGGCCGGAGTGGATACAGCGGCCAGGACCGCGCCGAACCGGGACCCGCCGGCTCGCGCAACCGCAACGGACAGAGCCACACCGGGTTCATCCCCACCGCGCCGGCGAACCAGCGCAGGAAGTCGGCCGTACGTTCGAGCGGGATCTCCACGTCCTGCACCACCCGCTCCCGGGCCGGCTGGCCGCGCAGCCGGTCGAGCCGGGCCGCCACCTGATGCCGGTGCTCGAGCCGGACCAGTCGGTGGTAGACGTCGCTGCGCCGGTAGCGCGCCGGCCAGAGCCGCCGCACCACCGGGTGCTGGGCGCCGAACGCCGCCGAACACCAGAACCAGTCGGTGTCCCAGCGCCACAGATAGTCGTACGCGGTGAGCACGTCACGGGTGCGCTGGCGCAGCGACCGGTAGTAGATCGCCTGGCCGGTGTAGTCGCTGGGCGGCTCTGCCGCGTTGGTGAACGTGGCGAGCACCAGGTACGCCTCGCCGGGGCTGAACATCACCCCGTCCATCGCGTCGACCGGTTCGCCGGCCCAGGACCGGGTCGCGGTCACCTCGGCGATCGCGTCGGTGAGCGCCTCCAACCGTGTGAACCGGATGTTGCGCAGCGCCACGTACCGGCCGACCGGTTGCAGCTCGATGCGCAGCCGGGTGGCGTAGCCGAGGCTGCCCAGGGAGTTGGGGAACGCGGTGAACAGGTCCGCGTGCTCGCCCTCCGGCCGGGCGGTGATGATCTCGCCGGAGCCGGTGAGCACGTCCAGCTCCCGTACCGACTCGTGTGGCAGGCCGTTGCGGAAGGAGGTCGACTCGATCCCGAGGCCGGTGACCGCCCCACCGAGTGTGATGGTGCGTAGCTGCGGCACCACCAGCGGCATCAGCCCGTGCGGCAGCGTCGCGTCGACCAGGTCCTCGTACGTGCACATGCCCTGCACGTCGGCGGTGCGCCCGGTCGGGTCGACCGACAGCACCCGGCCGAGGCCGCTCACGTCGAGCCCCGGGGTCCGGGGAGCGGACCGGGGGCGGAACAGGTTAGAGGTGCGTTTGGCGAGCCGGACAGGCTCGCCCGTGGGCACCGCGGCGTACGACCGCCGCAGCGTGTCCACCGCTTGATCATGGTCAACCGAGTGATCCACACGCTCCGCGCGCATGTGATCACCTTACGCCCGTACCCCCAAAACCGTGGGATGTCGACGGTGGCCATTTCCCGTCCGGTGGCAGGCCCGGCGGTTACCGTGACGGGCATGCCGTCGCCCGCGATCGCCGCCCTGGACTCCGCCGGCCTGCCCTACCGGCTGATCCCGCAGGGCGCGGTCGGCAGCCTGGCGGAGGCCGCCGCCGTCCGAGGCGTGGCCGTCCCGGACGTCGTCAAGACGATCGTGGTCCGCCGGGGCACGGACGACCACCTGTTCGTGCTCACCCCCGGCGACCGGGTCGTCTCCTGGCCCAAGCTGCGCGCCCTGCTGGGGGTGCAACGGATCTCCATGCCGGACGCGGCGGGCGCCCTCGCCGCCACCGGCTACGAGCGCGGCACCATCACCCCGTTCGGCGCGAGCACCGCCTGGCCGGTGATCGCGGACGAGCGGCTGCGCGGCCGGGAGATCACCCTCGGCGCCGGCGAGCGCGGCCTCGCCGTCGCGGTCGCCGCCGACGCCGCGATCGCCGCGCTCGCGGCCACCGTGGCCGACGTCACGGATCCACAGCCGACCCGCTGAGCTGTCGCCGTCGCTGCACGGCCTAGTCTTGGTCGTATGCCAAAAGCCGTGTGGAACGACCTGGTCATCGCCGAGAGCGACGACACCGTGCTGGTGGAGGGCAACCACTACTTCCCCCGCTCCGCCCTGCGCGACGACCTGATCCGCGAGTCCACGACGCACACCGTCTGCCCGTGGAAGGGCACCGCCTCCTACTACACCCTCGAGCACGAGGGCAGCAGCAGCGAGGACGCGATCTGGTACTACCCCGAGCCGAAGCCCAACGCCGAGATGGTGCGTGACCGGGTGGCGTTCTGGAAGGACGTCCGGGTCGTCGACTGACGGCGGGCTGGCACCGGCCCGTCGAGGTGGGTGAGGTTGGCCGTGTGTCCGCACCCGAGGAGCGCCGCGTCGCCTCAGCCACGAAAGCTCCAGGCCCTGGGCGCGGCCGCGGCGACCAGGACGGCCTCCGGCACCGGCCGGCCCGGCCGCCGACGCAGCAGCAACGACAGCCCGGCCGCGCCGATCGACAGCCCGCCGGCCACGTACCAGGCCATCGCGTAGTCGCCGAGCCGGTCCCGGACCAGCCCCGCGCCCGTCGCGGCGACCGCCGCGCCGAACTGGTGGGCGGCGAACACCCAGCCGAACACGATCGCCCCGGCGGTGCCGAAGTACTCCCGGCACAGCGCCACGGTCGGCGGCACGGTCGCCACCCAGTCCAGGCCGTAGAAGATGATGAACACCAGCATGCTCGGCTCGGCGGTGCCGGCGAACAGGCTCGGCAGCAGCAGCAGGGACGCCCCGCGCAGCGCGTAGTAGGCGCCGAGCAGCAGCCGGCTGTCGACCCGGTCGGTCAGCCAGCCGGAGGCGACCGTGCCGACGATGTCGAAGAGCCCGACCAGGGCGAGCAGGCTGGCCGCGGTGGTCTGGGGCATGCCGTGGTCGTGCGCGGCCGGCACGAAGTGCGTACCGACAAGGCCGTTGGTGGTCGCGCCGCAGATCGCGAACCCGCCGGCCAACAGCCAGAACGGTCGGGTCCGGGCCGCGGTGGTGAGCGCGCCCAGCGCCCGGGTCGCCGCGCCTCCGGTCGCGGGCGGCGCCGCGACGACCTCGGTCGCGCCGTAGGCGGGCAGGTCGAGATCCGCCGGGTGCTCGCGCAGCAGCCACACCACCAGGGGTACGACCGCCAGCGCGGCTCCGGCCACGACGAGTGCCGCCGTACGCCAGCCGTGGTCGCGGACCAGCACCGCGATCAGCGGCAGGAAGACCAGTTGCCCGGCCGCCCCGCCCGCGGTCAACACCCCGGTGACCAGGCCCCGCCGGCGGACGAACCAGCGCCCGGTGACGGTGGCCACGAAGGCCAGCGCCATCGAGCCGGTGCCCAGCCCGACCAGCACGCCCCAGCAGAGCAGCAGCTGCCAGGAGGCGGTCATGAAGATCGTCAGCCCGCTGCCCGCGGCGACCAGCAGCAGCGCCACCGAGACCACCCGGCGGATGCCGAACCGGTCCATCAGCGCGGCGGCGAACGGCGCGGTGAGCCCGTAGAGCAGCAGGTTGACCGAGACGGCCGCGGAGATGGTGGCCAGCGGCCAGCCGAACTCCTCGTGCAGCGGGTGCAGCAGCACCGAGGGGGTGGCGCGGAAGCCAGCCGCGCCGACCAGCGCCACGAAGGCGACGGCGGCGACCAGCCAGGCGGGGTGCAGGCGGCGGTTCTTTCTCACGTGGACCAGTCTGGGCGGCGCCGCCAGCACCGACGAGTGGCCGGAAAGCCATCGTGCGCAATAATCGGGCCATGACCGTACGCCCGCACCGGATCGCCGTACTCGCCCTCGACCAGGTGGTCGGCCTGGACCTCGGCACCCCGTCGCAGGTGTTCAGCACCGCCCGGGGGGCCGACGGGACCTCCTACTACGACGTGCGGGTGTGCACCCCGGGCGGTCAGCCGGTCCGCAGCACCGCCGGCTTCCAGGTGCTCCCGGACCACGGGCTGGAACTGCTCGACACCGCCGACACCGTGATCGTCGCGGGCATCCACGACGGCAGCGCGCTGACCTCGGGCACCGTCGAGCCGGAGGTGGCCGAGGGGCTGCGGTCGGCGTACCGGCGGGGTGCCCGGGTGATGTCGATCTGCACCGGGGCGTTCGTGCTGGCCGCCGCCGGGCTGCTCGACGGGCGCCGGGCCACCACCCACTGGGCGTACGCGGAGCAGTTCCGCCGGCTGCACGACCGGGTGGACCTCGACCCGGGCGTGCTGTTCATCGCCGACGACCGGGTGCTCACCTCCGCCGGCGTGGCCGCCGGCATCGACCTCTGCCTGCACGTCATCCGCCTCGACCACGGCAGCGAGGTGGCCAACCGGGCCGCGCGCCGCTGTGTGATGCCACCCTGGCGAGACGGCGGCCAGGCGCAGTACATCGAGCGGCCGGTGCCGAAGGCCACCGACACCAGCACCGCCGGCGCCCGGGAGTGGGCCCGGCAACGGCTGCACGAGCCGATCGCGCTGCGCGACCTGGCCGAACAGGCCCGCATGAGCGTACGCACCTTCACCCGGCGCTTCCGCTCGGAGACCGGACTGAGCCCGGCGCAGTGGCTGCTCCAACAGCGCACCGACCACGCTCGACTGCTGCTGGAGACGACCGACCTCACCGTCGACCAGATCGCCACCCGCTGCGGCTTCGGCACCACCGCCGCCCTGCGCCAGCAACTGCACCAGCGCATCGGCGTCGCCCCCTCCACCTACCGCCGCACCTTCCACCCGCGCCCGGAGCTGATCGGGACCTGATCCACCACCCGCAGCCGGCCCCCGCCCGACGACGGCTGCCCACCCGGCCGTGGTACCCGGCAGGCCGGATGCTGCCGACCCGCTGCCGGCTCCGACGTGAGCGGACCTCCCCCATCCGCACCGAGACGTGACAGTCCTGCCGGAGGCATGACTGCGATGAGCGATATACCTGTGCGTCATATTTATGACCCACAGGTATATCGCTCATCGCACCGAGATGCCGGGGACCCACCACGCCGGACAGCGAGCCTGACCGAGGCGGCTCAGGTGCGGAGCATGTGGAGCTGGGCCTGGTGTTTGGGGAGGTGGACGCGGGCGTGCAGGTCGAGGGTGCGCGACCAGGGCAGCGTGTCCTGGACGATGAGGTCGAAGCCCTCCCGCAGGTGCGTCTCGACCGGGGTGTCCGCCGCCAGGCCGAGCTGGTCGACCAGCGCGCAGAGCCGGTCACTGGTGCCGTGCAGCAGCGCGGCCAGGCCACGCAGGCCACCCTGCTCGGCGACCAGCGCGTCGAGCTGCGGGCGGTGGATGTCGTCCAGGTCGTAGTAGGCGAACGTCGACCCGGCCAGCAACGCCTCGGTGGCCTGGATCATCAGCTCGTCGTTGGCCACCAGGTGCGCGACGATCTGCTCGGCGCTGAGCTGACCCTCCGGCGGGGGGCCGAACCCCGCCCCGTCGATCTCCGCGAACACCCCGCCGTACGCCCGCCGCAGCCCCCCGCTCTCCACGCCCCCAGTCAACCCCGCCGGGCCGGGGTTAGCGGCGGGATTGGCGGGAGCGGAGGTAGTCGCTGACCACGTACTCGCCCAGGTCGTCGGTGTCCGGGGTGAACATGCGGCCTCGGCTGCGCCGGGCCACCGCGTCGACGAAGCGGCGCAGGCCCGGGTCGTCGCCGAGCATGAACAGGTTGAGGGTGGCGCCGTAGCGGCTGAGCCGGTCCACCTCGCGGACGGTCGCCTCGATCGTCTCCGGCAGCGGCGGCCAGTGGAACAGCGCCTCCCCGTCGTCCGGATCCAGGTGGGCGGTCGGCTCGCCATCGGTGACCACCAGCACCACCGGCTCGGCGTCCGGATGCCGACGCAGGTGCCGACCGGCAAGCCGCAGCGCGTGCTGGAGGTTGGTGCCCTGCTCCATGTCCGGCTCCACGGCGGCCAACTCCTGCTGGCTGAGCGTCATCGCCTCCCGGCCGAAGCCGACGATCTGCAGGGCGTCCTGCGGGAAGCGCGTCTCCATCAGGTGCGCCAGCGCCAGCGCGGTCTGCTTCATCGGCCCCCAGCGCCCCTGGGAGATCATCGAGTACGAGAGGTCGACGCAGAGCACCACCGCCGCCGAAGCACGCTTCTCGGTCTCCACCACCTCGAAGTCGTCCACCACGAGCTGCACCGGCACGCTCGGCCCGGCCCGGCTCACCGCCCGGGTCAGCGTGCGGACCACGTCCAACGGCTGCTCGTCGCCGTACTGCCAGGGTCGGGAACCGCCGCTGACCTCGCCGGCGGCACCCGCCGAACGCAGATCGTGCTGGCCGCGCGGCCCGGCGGTCAGGTCGGCGAAGACCCGCCGCAGCGCGGTCCCACCGAGCCGGCGCAGCGCCTTCGGGCTCAGCGTGAGCCCGTCCGCGTCCCGGCTCACCCAGCCCTGCCGGCGTAGTTCCCGCTCCAGCTCACGCAGCCGACGGACGTCGTCGGCGGCGCTCCGGCCCAGCGTCCGGGCCACCGCGTCGACGTCCACGTCGTCCAGGGTGGCGCCGGGGTGTTCCTGGTCGAGCTGGTCCAGCAGGTCGTCCAGCTCGCCGATCTCGCCCAACGCGCCGGCCGCGTCGGCGTAGCCCAGCGGCTGCTCGCCCCGCACCCGCTCGCCGCGCCCCCACCGCAGGTCCGGCCGCAGCGCCCGCAGGTTCGCGTCGAGCGCGGACAGCTCCCCGGCGAGCTGGTCGCCGAGCGACTGCTGCATCAGCCCGGCCAGCTCGGCGCGCTGCCGATCGGAGAGCGAGTTCATCAGCCGCTCGCCCGCCGCCGAGCGCCGGGCCAGCACGTCGATCAACTCGTCGACGGTCTCCGGCCGCTCCGGGAAGAAGTCGCCGTGCCGGCGCATGAACTCGGCGAACGCGTCGGTGGTGTCCTCCGCGCGGCCGTGCCGGGCCAGCAGGTCGTTCAGATCGCTCATCATCTCGGCGAGCCGCCGCTGGACGGCCGGGTCCGCGGAGGCGCGCACCGCGTCGCGCAGGCCGGCGAAGCGCTGGCCGAGTACGTCGCCGCGAAGCTGGTCGAGGATCTGCTGGTACGACCGCCGGGCGTCCGCGCTGGCCCACTGGTAGCCGGCCAGCTCCTCCACCGCACGCGCGGTGGAGCGGGGCAGGTTGTCCAGCACCGACTCGGCGAACCGCGCGCCATCGTCGTCGCGGCCCCGCAGCTCGTCCCGCTCGGCGGCGAGGGCCTGGTCGAGCAGGGCCCGCGCCCGGGTCACCGCGCCGTCCAGGTCACCCCGGCGCAGCGCCTCCCGGCGCAGCCGGCGGGCCCGGGCGGCCAGGTCGTCCAGCCCGCCACGCCCCTGCGGGCCACGGCGCAGCAGGTCGCGCAGTGCCTCCCGCAGGCTGCCGCCGGCCAGCACCTCGGCGCCGACCGCGTCCACCGCCTCGCGCACGTCGTACGGGGGCGCGAGCGGGTCGGGGCCGCCGCGCCACTGCCCGTACCGGAACCGGTTGCCGGCCACGGTCAGCCCCGGCCGCCGTAGACGGTGCGCCCGGAGTCGGTCACGTCCTTGCCGAGCCGCCGGGTCAGGTGCAGCCCCTCCAGCACGAACTCGACACCGGCGGCGGCCTCCTCCGGGGTGGGCGCGTCGCCCAGGCCGAGCCGGTCCAGCACCTTGGCCAGCCCGGGCACGGTACCCACCTGGCGCAGCAGCTCGGCGGCGCCGACCAGCTCGCCGGTCTCGATCGCCGCGCCCTCCTCGACCAGGCCGGTGAAGCCGGACAGGTCCAGCCCGGCCAGGTGGGCGCGGAACGTCTCGGCGGTCGCGGTCCGCAGCAGGTGGGCCAGGATCTCGATCTCCCGCCCCTCCTCGCCGCTCTCGAACTCCACCTTGCCGCGCAGGGTGCTGGTCACCGACACCGCGTCGCCGACCCGGGCCACCGCGGCCTCCGGCCGCCCTTCCGGGGTGCCGGCGGCGGCGAGCAGGCCGGCCCGGCGCAGCGCGGCACCGGCCACGGTCTCGGCGGCGGCGATGGCGAACCGGGCGGAGACGCCCGAGCGCGGGTCCACCGACGGTGACTCGCGCACCGCGCGGGCGAACCGGGCCAGGACCTCCAGGACGTGCTCCGGCACCTCGGCGACCAGGTCGGCCTCCTGCCGGATCAGCTCCAGCTCCAACTCCAGGTCGACCGGGTAGTGGGTACGGATCTCCGCGCCGAACCGGTCCTTGAGCGGGGTGATGATCCGGCCCCGGTTGGTGTAGTCCTCCGGGTTGGCGCTGGCCACCAGGAGCAAATCCAGCGGCAGCCGCAGCTGGTAGCCGCGGACCTGGATGTCGCGCTCCTCCAGCACGTTGAGCAGCGCCACCTGGATCCGCTCGGCCAGGTCGGGCAGCTCGTTGACGGCGAAGATGCCCCGGTTGGTACGGGGCACCAGCCCGAAGTGGATGGTCTCCGGGTCGCCGAGGGTGCGGCCCTGGGCGATCCGGATCGGGTCGACGTCGCCGATCAGGTCACCGACGCTGGTGTCCGGGGTGGCCAACTTCTCGCCGTAGCGCATCGAGCGGTGCAGCCAGCCGACCGGCTGGTCGTCGCCGGCCTCGGCGACCTCGGCGCGGGACGCCGCGGTGAGTGGATGCATCGGGTGCTCGTTGAGCACCGACCCGGGGATGACCGGGGTCCACTCGTCGAGCAGGGCGCCGAGGGAGCGGATCAGCCTGGTCTTGCCCTGGCCGCGCTCGCCGAGCAGCACCATGTCGTGCCCGGCGAGCAGCGCCCGCTCGACCTCGGGCAGCACGCTGTCGTCGTAGCCGACGATGCCGGGGAAGCGGGCCTCGCCGTTGCGCATCCGGGCCAGGAGATTCTCGCGGAGTTCCTGCTTGACGGTGCGGTACTGGTGACCGGCCGCCCGTAGCGCGCCGAGCGTGCCGGGCAGGTCGGCCGGTGGAACCGGGATTACCGGGGAGGGCGCAGTCACCCGACCCACGCTAGCTCACGTTAGGAAGGGACCCCTGTACAACGAAATCCGACAACAAGGGTCCCCTCCTTACACGCTCAGCCGCGGTCGCAGCGCGGGCAGGCTCCGCGGCGGCGCAGGTGGTACGCGTACGTGGCGGCGCCGAGCGCCACTCCCCAGAACGGCCAGAGCATCATCGGCGCCCCGGCCAGGCTGAAACCGTGGGTGAGCTGCCAGAACTCGGGGTTGCTGAGCAGCCCCAGAGTGGCGGCGGTCACCGCGACGGCGACCAGGGTGGCCGGCACCACGGCCAGCTTCACCGGCACCCGGCGGCCGGCCAGTCCCAGCATCCAGCGGGGGAACCGCTCGCCCCACCGCTGCACCAGCCCGAGGGTGAGGATCGCGCCGACGGTGGCGAACGCACCCAGCCCCAACCCGGCCCACACCATCCCGGTCTCCTGCATCTCGGTCAGGAACTCCTCAGAGATGCCCAGCGGGATATCGGCCGCCCAGGCGAACCGGGTCACCGCGTACGCCAGCGGGATGGCCGCGGCGATGCCGGCGGCCCACCGACCCCAGCGCGCGGCGGCGGCCGGGGTGGTCCAGCCCCGGTCGGTGTCGTGACGGCCGCAGCCGACGCAGGCCCCGGCGGTGCGGCGCTGCCAGGCGAGCACCGCCCCGGCCAGCAGCAGCCCACCGACGAGCGCGGCGAACCGGGCGAACAGCGCCCAGGTGAACACCTCGGCGTAGTCGGCGGGCGGCCAGCCGAACGGCGCCCCGATGATCAGCATCGGCAGGTAGCCGAGGATGACCAGCACCCGGGCGTCCGGCACGACCACGGCGAGCACGAACGCCACCGTCCACGCGTATCCGGCGAGCAGCGCCCGCGGCGCGCCGAGCGGGCGTACGGCCGGACGGCTCATCGCCAGCGCCGCCACCGCGGCGGTCAGCAGCACCCCGGCGAAGAGCGGCGTGGCAAGCTGCACCGGCACCAGGCGCAGCAGGTTGGCGTCGCCGCCGTGCGGGTCGTTCGCGCCGAACGGGTAGCCGGCCCCGGTGAGCGTGCCGAACAGGGCGAGCACGCCCCACAGACCGAGCCAGCCGGCGGCCAGCGGGGCCAGCCGGTCGGGCCATCGGGAGTCGGGACGGGGTGGCGAGGCAGTGATCGTCGTCATGCTTCCAGCCTCGGCCGGTGGCCGGCCGTACCCCTCCCGGGCGGCGGTGAACCCGCTCCCCCGTGGGAGGGACCGGTCAGCCGGACGGGGTGACGAAACCGGACTCGTAGGCGGCGATCACCGCCTGGGTTCGATCGCGTACGCCCAGCTTGGCCAGCACGTTGCCGACGTGCGTCTTGACCGTCTCCACCCCGACCACCAGGTGCGCGGCGATCTCCGGGTTGGACCGGCCGGTGGTCATCAGCCGCAGCACCTCGGCCTCCCGCTCGGTGAGCCGGGCGGCGGTCAGCCGATCACCGCCCGTCGGCCCGTACGCGCCAGCCAGCCGGCGGATCGCGGCCGGGAAGAGCAGCGACTCACCCGCCGCGACCACCCGGACCGCCTCGACCACCTCGGCCGGCCGGGCCCGTTTGAGCAGGAAGCCGGCGGCGCCGGCGCGCAGCGCCTCATAGACGTACTCGTCAGTGGCGAAGGTGGTGACGACGAGCACCCGGGGCGGGTCGGCGGAGGTGGCCAGCAGGTGTCGGGTGGCCTGGATGCCGTCGATGCCGGGCATCCGCACGTCCATCAGCACCACGTCCGGCCGGTGCCGGGCGACCAGCGGCGGCACCTCGGCGCCGTCGGCGGCCTCGGCGAGCACCCGCAGGTCGGGTTGGGCGTCGATGATGGCCCGCAGCCCGACCCGGATCAGCTCGTCGTCGTCGACGATCAGCACACCGGTGGTCATCGCGTCCCCTCGTACGGCAGGCGGGCCCGGATCAGCCACAGGCCGCCGTCCGGGCCGACGCTGATCCGGCCGCCGAGCAGCAGCACGCGTTCCCGCATCCCGTCCAGGCCGCGGCCGCCCCGGCCCGGGTCGGCACGGCCGGCGCGGCCCAGCGCGTTGACCAGCTCCAGGTCCAGCGCGTCCGGGTGCAGGTCCAGCCGCAGCGTCACCGGCCCGTGGCCGTACCGTGCCGCATTGGTCAACCCTTCCTGGACGATTCGGTAGCCCTCCCGCGAGACCGCCGGCGGCACCCGCGCCGGGTCGCCGGAGCGGTGCGCGTGCACCGCCAGCCCGGTCGCGCGGGTGTCGGTGACCAGCCGGTCCAGGTCGGCGAGGGTACGCTGCGGCGCCACCGCGGTCCGGCCACCGCCGGTCTCCCGGAGCAGCCCGAGGACGTGGTCCAGCTCGTCCATCGCGGTCCGACCCGACTCCTCGATGGCACCGAGCGCTCGCCGGACGAATTCCGGGTCGGTGTCGAGCACCTCGCGGGCGGCGCCGGCCTGAAGGGTGGCCACCGTCAGCGCGTGGCCGACCGAGTCGTGCAGTTCCCGGGCCAGCCGGTTGCGTTCGGCGAGCCGGGTGGCCTGCGCCTCCAGTGCGGCGATCCGCTCCGCCGGGGTCGGACCGAGCAGCACTGGCGCCATCGACCCGGCGAGCGCGCCGAGCCCGGCGACGGCGTAGCCGAGACCGGCCAGCAGGACCACCCCGGTCAGCGTCAGCCAGCCGGTGTCCCGCCCGTCCAGTGGCCCGAACCGTTCCCGGCTGACCAGGTCGGCGCCGATGCCGAACTGCTGGGCGATGAAGGCCAACGCCATCGGCACGGCCGTGATCAGCGCAACCATCACCAGCGCGCCGATGGTGAGGTGGGTGGCGATCCAGAGCGCGCTGCGCAGCCGGGTGTCCCGGTCGCCGCGGTGCCCCGGCGCGGGGTCGGGCAGGTCGACGCCGAGCAGCGCCCGTACGGCGGCGATCTCCAGTGCCCGGCTGCCGTCGAGCAGCAGCGGCACCACGGCGATCACCAGCGCGATCACCAGCAGGGCGAACACCAGCGAACGGGGGATCTCCGAGCCGGTGAGCAGCTGGGCGAAGGTCACCGCGAGCAGCCCGTACGGCAGCGCCAGGACCCCGCCCAGCAGCAGGAACACGCCACGCCGCCAGGTGCTGCCGGCGACCAGCGGTGCCAGGGCTGCTCGGGGAGTCACCCCGTCATTCTGCTGCCGTCGCCAACCTCTGCGACTCCCCCGTGCCGGGGAGATCGAGCCGCGTTCAGCGGTGGTCGGCCACGTACGACTGTGGGTCCTTGTCCCGGAAGGGCAGGTCACGCCCGTTCTTGTGCTCGCCGTAGAAGGTGAGCCAGCGGTGGCCCAGCTCGGCGCGCAGCTCCGGGCTGGCATGCCGGCGGAAGTCGGGCAGGGCCTCGTCCTCCTCCTCGGCCAGGTGCTCGCTGTTCTCCCGACGGGCCGTGCCGACCGCCGCCCACCAGCGATCCGAGCCGACCGGGTGCAGCTTGGACTCGGCGATGGCGTCCCGGATCTTGTTGTGGTCGCCGATCGCGTCGGCGGTCTCGTCCTCGCCGTCGTCGCCGTGCTTGACCAGGTGCGGGTAGAGGATCGCCTCCTCGGCCTCGGCGTGGATGTCCAGGTGCAGGGCGAGTGCGTCCCAGATCGCCAACAGCTCCTGCTCGCCACGGGCATCGTCGAGGCGGGCGAAGCCGCGCCGGAAGGCGGCGTGGTCGTCCAGAATCATTGCGGTGATGTCGTCCACTGTGCTCACTTTTCCGTCGGGCCGGTGAACCGGGCGCGCAACATTCGGGGCATCGCGGCGAGGCCGGTGACCGGCCGGAACCGTTTGGCGGCCTCGGCCAGTGCGGCGTACTCGTCGTCGGTGAAGTCGATGTCGGCGGCGGCGGCGTTGCGTTCCATCTGCTCCACGCCGGACGCGCCGGGGATGGCCAGTACGTTCGGGTGGCGCAGCACGTAGGCCAGCGCGATCTGGCTGGGGGTGGCGTCGTGCGCGTCGGCGACCTGGCGCAACGTGTCGATCAGGGCGGCACCCCGCTCAAGGTTCTCCGGCAGGAAGTACGGGTTGGCCCGCCGGACGGCGCCGGTCGGCGGGTTCTTCGCGTCGTAGCGGCCGGAGAGGAAGCCCTGGGCGAGTGGGCTGTACGCAATGACCACCCGACCGGCCTCCCGCGCGTACGGCAGCAGGTCCTGCTCGGGCGCGCGGTCCAGCATGCTGTAGCGGACCTGGTTGCTGAGCACCCGCCGGCCGAGCGCCGCCTCGGCGACCTGCCATCGGCGCAGCCCGTAGTTGCTCACCCCAACCTCGCCGACCAGCCCGACGTCCTGCAACGCGCGCATCCCGCGCATGGTGCTGTGGTCGGCGACCAGCGGGTGCGGCTGGTGCACCTGGTAGAGGTCCAGGGAGGTCACGCCGAGCCGGGCCGCCGAGGCGACCGCCCGCTGCTGCACCACCGCGGCCACCGGCAGCACCGGGAAGATCTTGGACGCGATCACCACCTCGGGCCGGTCGTCGCCGAGCGCCGCGCCGAGGATCCGCTCGCTGCGCCCGAAGCCGTAGATCTCCGCGGTGTCGAAGACAGTCACACCCAACTCGAGCGCCCGCCGGACGATCTGCGCCGCCTGACGCTCGAAATCCGGGCCGTAGCCCCACTCCCGGGAGCCGAACTGCCACGTGCCCAACCCGATCCTGGACAGCGGCTTGGGCGTGTCGAGCGCGATGAGACGCATGGTCTCGAAGCTACCCCGTTGTCCGGGTTCACACGCCCGATCCCGCGTACCCCGAGCCGGAGCTACGCTCATGATCGTGACCTACCTCGCCGCGGATGACCGCTACGAAACGATGACCTACCGGCGCAGCGGACGCAGTGGCCTGCGGCTGCCCGCCGTCTCCCTCGGCCTGTGGCACAACTTCGGCCCGGACCGCCCGTTCGAGCGGCAACGCGACATCGTCCGACGCGCCTTCGACCTGGGTGTCACCCACTTCGACCTGGCCAACAACTACGGCCCCCCACCCGGCGCAGCCGAGGAGAACTTCGGCCGGATGCTCGCCACCGACCTGAAGCCATACCGGGACGAGCTGGTCATCTCCAGCAAGGCCGGCTACCTCATGTGGCCCGGCCCGTACGGCGAGTGGGGCTCACGCAAGTACCTGATCTCCTCGCTGGACCAGTCCCTGAGCCGGATGGGGCTGGACTACGTCGACATCTTCTACTCGCACCGGTTCGACCCGGACACCCCGCTGGAGGAGACGATGGGCGCGTTGGACGCCATCGTCCGCTCCGGCAAGGCGCTCTACGTCGGCATCTCCAACTACAACTCCGAGCAGACGGCCCGCGCCGCCGCGATCCTGCGCGAGCTGGGCACGCCGCTGCTGATCAACCAGCCGTCGTACTCGATGCTCAACCGGTGGACGGAGACCGACGGCCTGCTCGACACGCTCGAGCAGGTCGGCGCCGGCTGCATCGCCTACAGCCCGTTGGCCCAGGGCCTGCTGACCGACCGCTACCTGGGTGGCATCCCGGCCGACTCGCGGGTGCGCACCAGCGTCTTCCTCAACGAGAGCGACCTCAGCGACGAGAAGATGGCCACCATCCGGGGGTTGGGCGAGGTCGCCGAGCGACGCGGCCAGTCACTGGCCCAGCTCGCGCTGGCCTGGGCGCTGCGCGACCCGCGGATGACCAGCCTGATCATCGGGGCGAGCAGCGTCGCGCAGCTGGAGACGAACATCGCCGCGCTGGACAATCTCGACTTCAGCGCCGAGGAACTGGCCGAGATCGACCGGCACCTGGGCTGAGCGCCGCCGGGCCGGTGGCGGGCCGGATCACCAGATCCGGCGCCGCCCGGCCCGATGGTTGCGCACCTCGCACTGCCGCCCGACCGGCGCGCCGACGGTGCGGCGCATCCGACCCGCGCCGACCAGCAGCGCGATGACCAGCACGGCGGCGGCACCGGCAAGCACCGGCCACCGGCTGCTGAGGTCGGTCACCGACGCCACCGGCACGCCCGGGTCGGCCGCCGCCGCCACCGCCGGCTCGGTGGCGGCCGGCCGGCCCGCGGCGGTACGCGGCACCGCCGGCGCGCCCTTCGTCGCGACGGCCGGCCGCGGGGTACCCGTCGCCGCGCCGCCCCGCGCGGGGCGGAACACCACGTCGGAGCAGGAGTAGTAGGTGTCCGGAGTGTTGGAGTTCTGCCAGATCGTGTAGATCAGGTGCCGGCCGTCCCGGCTCGCCGGCAGCCGACCCGCCAGCTGGTACGCCCCGGCCCGCACCGGCGGGTCGGTCACCGTCAGGAACGGGCGCGACTCCAGGTCCCCCCAGGTCAGAGGCGCGCGGGGGTCGTAGCCGGGCCGGGTGACGTAGAGCCGGAAGGTGCCCCGGTGCTCGATGGTGGTCCGGTAACGGAAGGTGAACCGGGCGCCGGCGGTCAGCTCGGTGCTCGGCCAGTCGGTCCGGGGCAGATCGAGCCCCCGGTACGCGGAGAGCCCACCGCTGCACAGCTCACCGTCAGGGATCCGCTCCCGGTCCCGACCGTTGATCGCGGCGACCCGGACGTTGTCCCACTCGCGGACCGCCGCGCCCGCCTCGACCGCCGCCCGGCAGGCGCTGGTGGCCGCGTACCGGCCCTCGGGTCCGCAGGCCGCGGCCCGGCTGATCGGGCTGGTCGGCGCGCCGTGCGCGGCGGCGGGCGCGGCGCTGAACGGCACGGTCGCGACGGCGACCAGCATGGCGGCGAGCACTCGGCGCACGCGCATGGTGTGACCTCCCGCGCAGTGGTACGGGCGCGGGACGGCAAAGGTTCGACGCCGGGGCCGCCGGGAATCGCGGCACGGGCCACGGCGTTCCGACAGACGGTACGGATCGAGGCCGATCCCTCAGGCCGAGGAGGCAGACATGAAGGTACGCACCTCGTTGCGCGCGCTCAAGCAGAAGCCCGGTTCGGTGGTGGTCCGCCGGCACGGCCGGGTCATCGTGGTGAACCGCGCGAACCCGCAGTGGAAGAGCCGCCAGGGCTGATCACGGCCTGACCGGACATACAGTCGAAAACGCCCTGACCGGATGCCTCCGGTCAGGGCGTGTCGCGTCTACGGCTCCGTACCTACCAGGGCAGCGGTCCCTCGCGGTCGGAGAAGGTGCCGTTGGGGGCCGTCCGGGCCGGGCCGCAGCCAGCGGCGGCCACCTCGGTGGCAGGTAGTGGGAGGGCCAGCCACCGCCGGGGCAACCGACCTACCGTGGGTGACATGGATGGCGACAACCCGCTCGGCGAGTTCCTCCGGGCCCGGCGGGAACTGGTCCGACCCGAGGACGTCGGCATCGGCGCCGGTGCGGGCCTGCGCCGGGTCCCCGGCCTGCGCCGCCAAGAGGTCGCCCAGCTCGCCGGCATCAGCTCGGACTACTACCTCCGCCTGGAGCAGGGCCGGGACCGCAACCCCTCCCTGCAGGGGCTGGAGGCGCTCGCCCGAACAGATCTACGGTCTTGACATCCTCCACTGCCCTGAAGGGCGGGGATTCCCTCGGTCACCCGAGGGGGTTCCTGTTTCACCGGGCCGTGCCTTCACCGCTTGCGCGGGTCGGGTCTTATCGTCCCTTCACAGGCGTTTTACCTCTCCGCCAGCCCGGCGGCGAGGATGTTGCGGGCGGCGTTGGCGTCCCGGTCGTGCACGGCATCGCAGCCCGGACACGTCCAGGCGCGAACGCCGAGGGTCATGGCGGTGTTGATCCGCCCGCACGCCGAGCAGGTCTTCGTGCTCGGATGCCAGCGGTCGATGGCAATCACGGTCCGCCCGTACCAGGCGGCCTTGTACTCGATCATGCTGCGCAGGTGTGTCCACGCCGCGTCGGAGATGGCGCGGGCCAGACTGTGGTTGCGCAGCATGTTGCGCACGCTGAGGTCTTCGATCACGACCGTTTGGTTCTCACGGACGAGTCGAGTCGACAGCTTGTGCAGGTGATCCCGCCGCCGGTCGGCGATGCGGGCATGGATCCGGGCCACCGCGAGGCGGGCCTTGGCCCGGTTGGCGGAGTCCTTGGCCTTACGCGACAGGTTCCGCTGCGCCTTGGCCAGTTTGCGCCGGTCAGCGCGCTCGTGGCGCGGGTTGGTGATCTTCTCCCCGGTGGACAGGGTGAGCAGACTGGTGATGCCCGCGTCTATCCCCACCGCGGCGCCCACCGGCGGCACGGCTGCGATGGAGGGGTCTTCCACCAGCATGGACACGAACCACCGACCGGCCGGGTCGCGGGACACCGTGACCGTGGACGGCTCGACGCCGTCGGGCAGGGGCCGGGACCACACGATGTCCAGTGGGGTCTCCATCTTGGCCAGGGTGAGCTGCCCGTCGCGCCAGCGAAACGCCGAGCGGGTGTACTCCGCCGACGCCCGAGACTTGCGCTTGGACTTAAACCGCGGGTAGCGCGACCGCTTGCCCCAGAACGCCGCGAACCCGGCTTGCAGGTGCCGCAGCGCCTGCTGCAACGGCACGGAACTGACCTCATTGAGGAACACAAGCTCCTCGGTGCGCTTCCACTCGGTCAGCCACGCCGAGGACTGCACGTAGGTGCTGCGCTGCCGGTCGACCGCCCACGCACGGGTGCGCGCCTCCAACGCGAGGTTGTAGACCTTGCGCACGCACCCGAAGGTGCGGTTGAGCTGGTCGGCCTGCTCGGGGGTCGGATAGAAGCGGTACTTGTACGCCCGCTTCACCGCCTCACCCATGCCTCCCATTCTGCCAGTAGTTCATGTAAGCCCATCTCTGGAGGGAGCGGCGTTTCGCCTGAAGGCAGGGGTATCCACGCCGCGACACCGATGACAACGCCCTGGTGCGGGATCGGTCCCGTGCCAGGGCATTTCGTAAGGTGGGCCGGAGGTACCACCGTGCGAACCAGCCTGCGACTATCGCCGGTGAGCCGCTGTCACTTGGATTGACCAACTCAAAGGCCCGAGGGCGACGATCATTGGACAGCCGTCGTCAGGGAGCAGCGAGCAGTCGGATCTCGCAGCGGACGCCGCTGGCCTTGGCGAGCCGACCATCACCGGTCACGAGCGGACAGGCCATCAACTCCGCCGCCGCGACATACGCCGCGTCGTAGGCCGTGACATTGCCGCGCAACTGCCACATCCGGTCGAGCAGCATCGCGACGCCAACCTCGTCGATGACCAACGAAGGCAAAGTATTGATCGCCTCCTGAGCCCGGGCAAAACCGAGCTTCCCACCGAGGACCTTGCCCCTGATCACCGACATGACCTCGACCAGAAGATGGCCGGGCGCGACCCAGTGCGGATCTCCGGTCAGTTCCCGCCGCGCCGCGTCGCCTACCGGCCCGTCGTCGACCAGGGCATCGGCCAGGACCGACGCATCCACGACTATCACGCGGCACTTCCCCGTGGTCCGTGCTGCTCCCGTTGGTCGGTCAACTCGGTGGCACTCTCCCCCGGCAGGGAGCGAGCACCGTCCGATCGACCGGCGAAGCGATCAAGGGCCGCCGAGTTGCGCAGACGTCGAGCCTGCGTCTCGACCAACTCCAGCAGGTACGCCTGGAGTGACTGCCCGCGCGCCTTGGCCTGGGCCGCAAGGGCGTCTCGTACTTCTTCCGGCACGTCCCGAATCTGGAGAGCAACCATGCATTCATTATGCATGCATCTCTCGCCCGCTGCCCAGGAACGCTCTGTCCCTCGATCAGCGGGTTCGCATGGCGATTGCAGCACAGCGAAAAACCGCAGATCAAAGAGTTGTGGAGCCGAGGGGACTCGAACCCTGACCCCCACACTGCCAGCAGCGGGCGGGGCTTGGTCAACCTCGCCCGGCGCTGCCCAACCAGTCCGCCGAGGTACGGACACCGCCTTGGCTACTCGTTCACGAGCGGCAGCGTTACTCGGCGGACTGCCCGGTTCCGCTCTCGGTGAGAGACGTGCGCGCGGCCTGCAGCAGTTCTTCGGAGATCGGGTTGCCGCGGGTGGCGCGGGCGAGGGCGAGGGCACCGACCATGGTGCAGAGCTGGGCCATGCCGTCGTCGTCGCCGGTGTCCAGCCGGGCGGCGAGGTTCCGTACCCCGTTGATGTAGACGTGGTGGGCGCGGGCGGCCTGGTCGGTCTCGCGTCCCATGTCAGCGGCGAATCCGGAGACCGGGCAGCCGTCCCCGGCGTGATCGCGGTGCCAGAGCGAGAGGTACTGCTCGATCAGTGTCCGGCGGGCGGCCTCGTGCTCCCCGGCGTGCTCCTCGAGCGCCTCCGCCGAGTATGCCGCCGGCTTGTCGAAGGCGTGGGCGGTGGCCTCGTCGATCAGGTTCTCCTTCGAGGCGAACTGCTTGTAGAACCCGCCATGGGTGAGCGCGGCGGCTTTCATCACATCGGCGACGCTGACCGCGGTGCCCTTCTCGCGGAACATCCGGGAAGCGATGGCTACGACGCGCCGCCGGTTCTCCTGTGCTTGCGCCTGTGACACGCGGCTCACGGGATCACTCTCCTCAAATGGATGTCATTTGCAATCTATCCTAGCCTTCGTTTAGATTGTTGACGACATCTAACACCGACAGCAGTGGAGCCCCTATGACATCGCCGACCGCGCCCACCGGGTCCTCGACGCCCGCGGCGTCCACGCCACCTGTGTCGCCCGGACCGTCCGCCCGCCGGAAGGTGCCGGTGCGGGCCTGGCTGCAACCAGCGATCATCGGACTGATCGTGGTATCGGCCTTCGTCGGCCTATATGTGGGCCTCCAGCGCGACCCCGAGCCGCACGGCGTGCCGCTGGCCGTCACCGGGCAGCAGCTCGCCACCGAGGTCCAGCAGACGCTCGGCGACCGAGTCGACGTGCACCAGGCAGCCGACGCCGACACGGCGCGCCACGCGGTCCTCCACCGTGACGCCGTCGCAGCCCTCGGCCCCGACGGTGACGGCGGACTGCGGCTGGACGTGGCCGCAGCCAACGGCCTGTCCACCACCAACGCCGTCAGCGGCCTCGCCGCCACCTATGCGAACCACGCGGGGCAGCACCTGCAGACCCGGACATCGTCCCGCTGGACAAGTTCGACAGTCGTGGACTGTGCGGTTTCTATGTGGCGTTCGGTGTCACCCTCGCCGGGTTCGTCCTCGGCCAGACCACCCTGGGCCTCGGCCACGTGCTGGCCCTGCGCCACCGGTTCCGGCTGATCTGGGGCTTCGCGGCAGCCTGCGGCACCGTCGCGGCCGCCATCGCCGGACCGATCCTGGGAGCCCTACCGGCACCGTTCCTGCCCCTGGCGGGCACGCTCGCGCTGCTGGCAGCCGCGACGGCGTTCACCACCAAGTTGCTCGGCACCTGGCTCGGCCCGATCGGCGTCCCGGTGGCCACGCTGCTGCTACTCACCGTCGGCAACTCGACCAGCGGCGCCGCCATCGGCGCCGACCTGCTGCCCGCTCCGGCCCGCATCGTCTCGGGGCTGCTCCCGCCCGGCGCCGCCATACGGGCCGTCACCGACCTCAACTACTTCGACGGTGCTCACGTCGCCGGCCCGCTGATCACCCTCGCGCTGTGGGCCGTGCTCGGGGCGCTGCTGGTGGGCCTGCTGGCCCGACACGCGGCCAACCGGGCCCGACAGGTCGCCACCGGACGCTGAGGGCCCGCTGCCAGGAACACTCAGGTCAGGCCCCGTGTGACTCCTATGCTCGGGTGCGTGCGTGCCCATTCGGGCAATTCGCCGCGGCCAACGCCTTGCTGACAGCTCCGCTGACGCTCTGCTCACACCTCAACTCAGGTTTCTGAAGGAGATCGACTGATGGTTGCCAGCAACCTTGTTCTCATCCCCGGTGCCGGCGGCGTGGGCCGTACGGTCTTCGAGCAGTTGCGGGCGCAGGATGTGCCGGTGCGTTTCATGGTCCGTCGCGAGGACGAGCGTTCCGCCGAGGTGCGGGCGCCCGGCGCGGACGTCGTCATCGGGGACCTGACCCGGCCCGAGACGGTAGCGGCCGCACTGCAGGGCGTGGCACGGATGCTCTTCGCGATGACCGTGTCGCCGGACCACCTGTTGGCGGCGACCGTGGTGGCCTCCGTTGCCAAGGAGTACGGGAAGCTGGAGGCCCTGGTCGACCTGTCGCAGATGACGGTGTCGCAGATGACCGCTACCAGCAGCGGGGAGTCGCACCAGCAGCGGCTGCACTGGCTGGCGGAGCAGGTACTGAACTGGTCCGGCCTGCCCGTGGTGCACATCCGGCCGACGGCGTTCCTGGACACTCCGCTGTTCACCACGATGGCGGCGCGGTCGATCAAGGAGAACGGCACGATCGCGCTGCCGTTCGGCACCGGACGCACCTCGCCGGTCGCCGTGGACGACGTCGCCCGGGTCGTCGCCACCGTGCTCTGCGACCCGGCTCCGCACATCGGTCAGGTCTACGAGTTGACCGGCCACGCTCGGTCGACATGACGGAGCTGGCCGCGGCCTTCTCTCGGGCCCTGGATCGTCCGGTGTCCTATGTTGACCTACCGCTCGACCGGTGGCAGGCCCAGCTCCCGAAGCTGGGGATGCCGCCGCACATTGCACAGCACGTCGCCACCATGGCCCAGCTCCACCGGGACAACCGTTACGACCGCACGGCCGACGGCGTCGAGCGCGTGACGGGCGTCCACGCCCAGTCGATCGAGGCGTTCGTGGCCGCCCGCAGGGACTTCTACCTGGGCTGAGCTGGCCCCGGCCAAGGCCCCCGGGGCGACTGCTGTCGCGGGGCCGGGCTGGGCCCCTCTTGGCCGTACTGGAGGGGTATGGCGGCGGTGACATGCCAGCCCAGGGCGTGGCCGGCCCGAGTGCTCATGCGACTCCTGGGCCACTCGGAGACCGGCGTCACCATGAACATCTGCGGTCACGTCCTGCCCACGGAGCTCGTCCACCCCGTCGACGCCATGAAGAACGTGTTGTGGGACGACGGGCAACAGCTGTGGCTACTTCTGATGTCCGAAACGACGAAGGGCGTCCGTCATGTCTGACGAACGCCCTTGTCGCGAAGGGTGGAGCCGAGGGGACTCGAACCCCTGACCCCCACACTGCCAGTGTGGTGCGCTACCAGCTGCGCCACGGCCCCTTGCTGTGTCCCGGTCGCCCGGGCACTGGGAAACTATACACATCCCGGCCGGCATGGTCATCTCGCGGGGTCCCCGCCGAGCCACCCCCGGGGCTCCCACCGGACCGGGTCAGTTCAGCGCCACGTCCGGCGGGAAATGGGCGACGGCGGCCATCATCCCGCCCTGCCGGCGCAGCACCATCGGCCACAGGTCGTCCGGCCGGTCGACGAAGGCGTCACCGGGCAGCGCGTCCAGCAGGAACCAGGAACCGTCGGCGATCTCCTGCTCCAGCTGGCCGCTCCCCCAGCCGGAGTAGCCGGCGAAGACCCGGATGCCGCCGATGCTCTCCCGCAGCCGCTCCGGGTCGACCGAGAGGTCGATCGTGCCGACCGCCCCGGAGACCTGATGGAAGCCCTTGACCCGGCGCAGCGGCTGGCGCATCCGCGCCAGGCAGATGGCCGAGTCGGGCTGCACCGGGCCGCCCTCGAAGAGCACCGCCGGGTGGCGGGCCAGGTCGTTCCAGTCGCCGAGCACCTCGGCGACCGGCACCTCGGTGGCCCGGTTCAGCACCACACCGAGCGCGCCGCCCGGCTCGTGGGCGACCAGCAGCACCACCGTACGGTCGAAGTTCGGGTCCTTGAGGGCCGGAGTCGCGACCAGCAGCCGCCCGGTCATCGACTCCATCGCCCGTCCGCCGATCGCCTGGCCCTCTCCCTGCATCCCACACACCCGTCAACCGTGAACCCGCGCCGGGGATCCGTCACCCACCGGATCCGCACGGTGCACCGGGGTCATCCGTGCTGTCAACGCCATGCCTGGCACCATAGCCTGCGGCCCGGGTGCTGGCTAAGGTCTGACCGGCGGGTGATCGGACAGTTGAGACGGAGGGTCGATTGGCACCGACAGCGGACCTCGCGGTGATCGGCGGATCGGGCCTGTACGCCCTTCTCGACGGCACCGCCCACGAGTTGGACACCCCGTACGGCCCACCGTCGGACGCGGTGACCATCGCCGAGGTCGCCGGGCGGCGGGTCGCATTCCTGCCCCGGCACGGCCGGGACCACCGGTACCCGCCGCACCTGATCCCCTACCGGGCCAACCTCTGGGCGCTGCGCTCCCTCGGCGTACGCCAAGTGCTCGCCCCGTGCGCGGTCGGTGGGCTCCGCCCGGAGTTGGGCCCGGGCACGTTCGTGGTGCCGGACCAGCTGATCGACCGGACCAGCGGCCGGGCGCAGACCTACTACGACCGGGGCGCGGTGCACGTGCCGTTCGCCGATCCGTACTGCCCGCGTGGCCGGCGGGCGCTGCTCACCGCGGCCGCCGCCCGGGACGTCACCGCCGTGGACGGCGGGACGGTGGTGGTGGTCGAGGGCCCCCGGTTCTCCACCCGGGCCGAGTCGCACTGGTTCGCCTCGATCGGCGGCACGGTGGTCAACATGACCGGCCACCCGGAGGCGGTGCTCGCCCGGGAGCTCGCCCTCTGCTACTCGTCGATCGCGTTGATCACCGACCTGGACGCCGGGGTGCGGGCCGGCGAGTCGGTGACCCAGGACGAGGTGTTCCGGGTCTTCGCGGCGAACACCGATCGGCTGCGGGACGTGCTGCTGGACGCGCTGGCCGGGCTGCCCGCCACGCAGGACTGCGCGTGCGGCCGCGCGCTGGACGGCATCTCTCTGCCCTTCGCGTTGCCCTGAGCCGGCACGGGCGTGGCCCGCCATGGTGCGCCCGGTCACGACGCCCGGGAAACGCCCGAAAGGTCCGTCACATCCCGATAGATTCGGTTGATCGGGAGGGCGGCGCGGTCGTCCCTGCGCGCGAGACGGAGGCAGGTGGCGATGGCAACGGTCCGGGACGCGACGTACGACGTGCTCCGTGCCCTCGGCATGACCACCATCTTCGGCAACCCCGGCTCCACCGAGGAGCCGTTCCTGGGGGACTTCCCGGCCGACTTCCACTACGTCCACGCGCTGCACGAGGCGACGGCGGTCGCGATGGCCGACGGCTACGCCCAGGCCACCGGCGCACCCGCCCACGTCAACCTGCACACCGCCCCGGGCACCGGCAACGGCATGGGCAACATGGTCACCGCCTGGCACAACAAGACCCCGCTGATCGTCACCGCCGGCCAGCAGACCCGCGAGATGCTGCTGCTCGAACCCAGGCTGACCAGCCGCCGGGCCGCCGAACTGCCGCAGCCGTACGTGAAGTGGGGCTACGAGCCGGTCCGGGCGCAGGACATCCCGGCGGCGCTGCTGCGCGCGTACGCGACCGCGGTGCAACCTCCGGCCGGGCCGGTGTTCCTCTCCCTGCCGATGGACGACTGGGACCAGCCGGCTGACTCCCCGCCCGCGCCGCGCACGGTGGCCACCCGGTTCGCGCCGGACCCGGAGCGGCTGGGCGAGTTCGCCCGAGTCCTGGCCGGCAGCCGCGACCCCGTCCTGGTGTTCGGGCCCGGGGTGGACCGGTCCGGGAGTTGGTCGACCGCGGTCGCGCTGGCCGAGCGGCTGGCCGCGCCGGTCTGGTCGGCCCCCGCGCCGGAGCGGGCCGTGTTCCCGGAGAACCACACGCAGTTTCGCGGGGTGCTGCCGTTCGCCATCGGGCCGCTGGCCGAGGCGCTGCGTGGACACGACACCGTGCTGGTGGTCGGCGCTCCGGTGTTCCGCTACTACCCGTACGTGCCGGGCGCTCATCTGCCCGACGGCACCCGGCTGCTGCACGTCACGGACGACCCGGACGAGGCCGCCCGGGCCCCCGTCGGGGACAGCCTGCTCGGCGATCCCGGGCTGACCCTGGCCGCGCTGCTCGACCTGGTGCCGCCGGCCGACCGGCCGCCACCCGGGCCCCGGACCGCCCTGGCCCCGCCGGAGGTCACCGCGCCGCTGAGCGCCGACGCCCTGTTCGCCGCGTTGGCCGCACACTGGCCGGCGGACGGGGTGCTGGTCCAGGAGTCACCGTCCAACCTGTCCGCACTGCGCCGCCGGCTGCGGATCACCCGCCCGGCGTCGTACTTCACGATGGCCAGCGGCGGTCTCGGCTACGGCCTGCCGGCCGCGGTCGGGGTGGCGCTCGCCGAGCGGGACACCGGGCGTGGCCGGCCGGTGGTGGCGGTGGTCGGCGACGGCTCGTTCCACTACTCGGTGCAGGCGCTGTGGACCGCCGCGCGGCTGTCCCTGCCGGTGGTGGTGGTCGTTCCGGTCAACCAGCAGTACGCGATCCTCAAGGCGTTCGCCGAGCTGAAGAAGACGCCCGGGGTGCCCGGACTGGACCTGCCGGGTCTGGACATCACCGCGATCGCGGCCGGCTACGGCTGCGCCACCGAGGTGGTCGAGACACCCGACCAGCTCGGCTCGGCGCTCGCCGCGGGACTGCGCGCGGACCGTCCCACCGTGCTGCCGGTGCCGATCAGCACCGACGTGCCCAGCATCCTCTGACCGCCACTCCTTACGCCTCACCCGGTCAGCGCGGGGCGATCGACAGCGGGGCGCCGGTGGAGACGTCCAGCACCGGCCGGGCGCCCAGCGGCGCGGCCAGGGTGACGGTGACCGGCTCCAGCTTGAGCAGATCGGGGCAGACGCCGGTGGACCGGGTGACGCCGCCGCCGACCACCACCACGTCCGGCCGTTCCTGCACGAGCGGAGTGATCCCGGTGTCGCAGGCGCCGACACCGAGCCGGACGGTCAGCCGCGTGCCGTCGACGGCCGTCAGGTCCTGAGCGGACACGAGTCCGTCCGGCAGTGGCCGCGCGGGCGTGGTGGGCTCGGAAACCGGGGTGACCACCGTGGGCGCGACGGCGAGCCGCGCCACCGGAGTGGCCAGTTCCTCGATGGTGAACAGCCAGGCCGGGACCTGGGCCTCGCCTCGGCTGGTGCGGACCGGCACGGTGCCGAGCGTGACGCCGGTGACGGTCAGCGGAAGGCAGGCGGTCTCCGGGGCGCTGCTGACCCAGCCGTCCGGTCCGGGTTCGACGCTGGGGCCGGGGGTCGGCAGCCCGGGCCGCTTCGGCCGTCCGGGGCAGGGCAGCGGGTCACCCTGGTCGAGCTGCCGGTACGCCTCCGCCGCGCTGACCAACGGCACGGTCAGCGTGCCGTCCGGAAACCGGATCTCCCCGCCGACCCGGGTGGGCGGGATGGGCACCTGCTCCCGGTACCAGCCGGCCCGGAAGGCCGCCTCGGTGTCGGGGGTGAAGCGCGGGTCGCCGGTCAGCACGGTCGGCCCCTGCAACGGGACGTACCCGGTGCGCCACTCGGGGCCGGGACGCCACGCCTCGGCGACCTCGGTGGCCCGCTGGTCGAACGCCTCCCACCGGTGCGCAGGGGCGGTGGGTCCATCGGCCGGGCCGCCGCCCGCCGGGGCGCAGCCGGCCGCGAGCACCACCAGGGGCAGGCCGAGGAGCAGAAGCGATCGACGCATACGGGTTCGACGTGTCCGCCGACGCCCCGGTTCCCGCTCGCCGGCGGGCCCGCGCTCAGGTCTCTCCACCCAGATCCGTCTGGTACGCCTGCCAGAGCAGGTCCGCGCCGCGCCGCCGATGCCGTGCCAGCGTCCGCAGCAGGTACGCGGCCCGGTGGCGCAGCTCGTCGGGGCTGGCGTCGGACTGCTCGGCGACCCGCTGCACGGCCAGGAGCGCGGCGCCGATCGCGGCGTGCTCGCGGGTCAGCAGCCGGACCCCGTGGTGGAGCCGGGGCGCATGGGTGAGCAGTTCCCGGTAGAGCCCGGCGGGACCCTCGGTGACCTGGACGTGCTCGCTGAAGCCCTGCCCGACCGGGCGCAGCCGCAGCAGCACGCGTTCGCGCCAGCGCGGCTCGGTCGGCGCCGCGGCGATGGCCCGGGCGAGCGCGTGCAGGTCACCCGCGAGCCCAGCCGGGCGCGGGTCACCGGGCAGCCCGGTGCGTTGCCGCTCGATGGGGAGGCTGGCCGGATGCGGTGGCCCGGCGGACGGCCGGGCGACGACTGACGGCTGCTGAACCGGACCGGTGACCATGGGCACCTCCCGCGCTTGCGCTGCTACCGCATACCGCGATGGTGAACCCGCCCGTCCGCCCCTGTCCAGGGGCCCTGGCAGCCTCTTCTGCCCCACCTGTCGCACAGGTCCCGCCGGCCCCACCCGTACGCGGCTCAGCCGTCCAGCGGGTGCTCCGCGAGGCGACGCAGCGCGCCCGCGACGGCATGCGCGTCGCCGTCACGGCCGCCGCCGGTGGGACGCCCGGTGGTGATCGCGTCGGCCAACGCCCGCAGCTCGGACGGGGGCAGGGTGGGCAGCCCCATGCCGCGCAGCGGGATGGTGACCCGCCGCCCGCTGTCGTGGTCGGTGGCGACGATCGCCGGCGCCCGATGCCCCCGCGCCCGTGGGTCGTCGTCCCCCGCCTCGCGATACGGCACGACGGCGTCGATCCGGGCGGTGGCGAGGTCGACGGTCCGGCTGCCGAACGCACCGCGCACCCGCGCCCGACTGCCGTGCAGCCAGGCGGCCGTCCGCAGCACCCGCAGCACCAGATAGACGCCGAGCAGGGCGAACGGCAGCCCGCACAGCCCGACGAGCCGGCCGGACCCGGACTGGTCCCAGCCGCCACCGCCGCCGGAGTCCCGCAGGGCGGGTGGCAGCATCCCGGGCGGCAGGTCGCGAGCCTCCTCGTAGGAGGCGAACCCGTCGCCCGGGCCGGTCAGCTGGCGCAGCAGCCCGTCGGCGATCAGGGGCAGCACCACGAACGCGGCACCGACGGCCGCGACGAACACGCCGGCCAGCACCGAGACGGTGCGCTCGCCGGGTGACGCGCCGACCGACAGCCGTAGTTCCTCGATCCGCACAGTCGGCAGCGTAGGCGAGCCGGGCTGTCGGCAGCGTCCTGGCACCTGCCGGGGTGCGCACACCGGAGCCGTGGGACCCCGGATACGACGATGCGCCCCGGCCGGTGGGCCGGGGCGCATCGTTTGGTGGAGGTGCCGGGAATCGAACCCGGGTCCTTCGCCGGTTTGTCAGGGCTTCTCCGAGCGCAGCTCGCTGTGCCTCTACTCGGCCCCACCGCTCACGCGAGCAAGTTGGTGTGACGGGCCCAGTCGCTGATTGATCTCGCCGCACGGACCCCGCGACCGGGTCCGATTGGCCAGCCTCCTAGCTGATGCCGGCTACTGGGACGAAGGCGTTCCCAGGCCGACAGACTTAGCTACTCGCCTCAGGCGGCGAGAGCGAAGTCAGCGCGATTGTTCTTGGCGCTTATAAGTTTCCGACGACCGATTCTCGAGACGACGTCGGCTTCCTCGGCTCGCTTCCCCTGTCGCTGCGTACGAAGTCGAAACCAGTCACCCCCTCGACGGGCCGCCGATGTTGGCGACACTGACAAGACTAACGCCTGCCGCAACGGGTTTCATCCCGAGCCCCGGGCCGGCGTGCCGACCCGGACAAACGGGACGAACTAGTCGTCCATTCCCTTGCCGCGCCGGCCGCTGACCCGGGCGATCTCCCGGTCCGCGTCCCGCTTGGCGAGGTCCTGGCGCTTGTCGTACGACTTCTTGCCCTTGGCCAGGGCGATCTCCACCTTGGCCCAGCCGTCGGAGAAGTAGACCTGCAGCGGGACCATGGTCAGGCCCCCCTCGCGGGTCTTGCCGATCAGCCGGTCGATCTCCCCACGGTTGAGCAACAGCTTGCGGGTACGCCGGGGCTCGTGGTTGGTCCAGGTGCCCTGGGTGTACTCCGGGATGTGCATCGCGTGCAGGTACAACTCGCCGTTGCGCTCCTGGGCGAACGCGTCCACCAGCGACGCCCGCCCGGCCCGCAGCGACTTGACCTCGGTGCCGGTCAGCGCCATGCCCGCCTCGTACGTGTCGAGGATCGAGTAGTCGTGGCGCGCCTTCTTGTTGGAGGCGACCACCTTGCGCCCCTTTTCCCGTGGCATCGGCGCCACCCCCTCTCCTGATCATCCGCTGCCGGGGTCACCCCGGCCGGACAACCGATCATGCTACCTGAATGACAAGGACCCTCCCGCGCCGTTTATTTCCGGCGCGGGAGGGTCCCCGGGAGACGACGGGACGACCCGTACGGTCGCTACACCCGCAGGTAGAAGCGGAGGGTGGTCCAGGCGGTGGCGGCGCTGATCAGGCCACCGACGCCGGCCATCAGCGGGAAGACGAACAGGAGGTCGCCCCAACTGACCGGCGACAGCAGGCCCTCCAACGCCTTGAGCGACCCGTCGAAGAGCAGATACTTCGCCGCTATCAGGGCGACCAGTGCGAGCAACGAGCCGATCAGGCCGGCCACCACGGCCTCCAGCACGAACGGCGCCTGGATGAACCAGTTGGATGCGCCGACGAGCTTCATGACCGCCACCTCACGCCGCTTGCTGTACGCGGCCACCTGAATGGTGTTGGCGACCAGGAGCAGAGCGGCGACCGCCATCACGATGGCGGCGGCCAGCGCGATGTTCTGGATCGCGGTGAGGATGTTGAAGACCTTGTCCAGTAGTCGACTCTGGTCGATGATCTCGTCGACGCCTTCGGTGTCCTTGTACTGGTCGTAGATGATCTTGTACTGCTCCGGGTTGTTCAGCTTGATCCGGAACGACGGCGGAAGGCTGTCCTCCTTGACGGCGCTGATCAGGTCAGGCGCGTCCTGGAACATCTCCTGGAACCGCTTGTACGCCTCGGCCTTGTCGACGTAGATGACCTCGCTGACCAGCGGGTCGGCATTGAGCTTCGCGTTCATCTGCTCGCGCTGCTCTTCGGTCACGTCGGTCTTGAGGAAGATCGAGACTTGGATGTTCTTGTAGTAGAGGTCCTTCATGTCGTCGACCTGGCGGTACATGAGACCGCTGGCGCCGAGCATGGTCAGCGAGACCGCCATCGTGATGATCATCGCGATGGTCATGGTCACGTTGCGCCACAGTCCGACCAGTACCTCGGACAGGACGTATTTCACGCGCATCGGGGGTTCCTCCGGGTCTCCGGCATGAGGTGTTCGTCGTCAGGCTGCGCAGGGGTGGAGCGCCGGCTCACCCGTAAACGCCGCGGGCCTGGTCACGGACGATGCGACCGCTCTCAATCTCTACGACGCGGCGGCGCATCTGGTTCACGATGTTGGAGTCGTGGGTGACCATCACGACGGTCGTGCCGGTGCGGTTGATCCGGTCCAGCAGACGCATGATCTCGATCGAGGTGTCCGGGTCCAGGTTTCCCGTGGGCTCGTCCGCCAGGAGGATCAGCGGACGGTTCACGAACGCCCGGGCGACGGCGACCCGCTGCTGCTCACCACCGGAGAGCTCGTGCGGGTAGCGGTGCTCCTTGCCGCCGAGCCCGACCAGCTCCAGCACCTCCGGCACGACCCGACGGGCAACCGCCTTGGTCTTGCCGATCACCTCGAGGGCGAACGCCACGTTCTCGTACGCGGTGCGGTTCGGCAGCAGCCGGAAGTCCTGGAAGACGCAGCCGATCGAGCGCCGGAAGTGGGGTCGCTTCCAGGAGCGCATCGAGGTGACGTCCTTGCCGTTGACGACGACGCGCCCCTTGTTGGGGGCGACCTCGTGCAGCAGCATTTTGATGATCGTGGACTTGCCGGAGCCGGATGGACCGATGAAGAAGACGAACTCGCCCTTCTCGATCGAGACGGACACGTTGTCGAGCGAAGGCCGGGACGCCTTCGGGTACGTCTTCGTCACTTGCTCAAGCTGAATCACGGGTGGTGAGTCTACGCGGTGTGACGACAGAGCCAAGCCCCACGCCCCGCACAGGGGGTGCGCGTCCTGGAATTAGGGCTCTACCAGGAGATCGACGACGCGCTCCGCCTGCGTGTGATCACGCACCGTCGCCGGCGAGCTGACGCTGCTTGCGCCAGCGGATACCCGCTTCGATGAAGCCGTCCAACTCGCCGTCGAAGACCGCGCTCGGATTGCCGGTCTCCTGCTCGGTTCGGAGATCCTTCACCATCTGATACGGGTGCAGGACGTAGGAGCGCATCTGGTCGCCCCACGAGCCGGCGGCGTTCTCCTTGAGCCCCTCCAGCTTGGCCTGCTCCTCCTGGCGCTTGCGCTCCAGCAGCCGAGCCTGGAGCACCCGCAGCGCGGAGGCCTTGTTCTGGAGCTGGGACTTCTCGTTCTGGCAGGTCACCACGATGCCGGTCGGAATGTGGGTGAGCCGGACCGCCGAGTCGGTGGTGTTGACGCTCTGCCCGCCCGGGCCGGAGGAGCGGTAGACGTCGACCCGCACCTCGTTCTCCGGGATGTCGATGTGGTCGGTCTGCTCGGTGACCGGCAGGACCTCCACGCCCGCGAAGCTGGTCTGCCGGCGGCCCTGGTTGTCGAACGGGCTGATCCGCACCAGCCGGTGGGTCCCCGACTCGACGCTCAGCGTGCCGTACGCGTAGGGCACCTTGACCGCGAAGGTGGCCGACTTCAGGCCCGCCTCCTCGGCGTACGAGGTCTCGTAGACCTCGGTCGGGTAGCCGTGCCGCTCCGCCCAGCGCAGGTACATCCGCAGCAGCATCTCGGCGAAGTCCGCCGCGTCCACGCCGCCCGCGCCGGCCCGGATGGCGATCAGCGCCTCCCGGGAGTCGTACTCGCCGGAGAGCAGGGTGCGGACCTCCATCTCCTGGATGGCCTTGGTCAGCCCGGTGATCTCCGATTCGACCTCGATCAGCACGCCCGGGTCGGACTCGGCCTCGGCCAGCTCCAGCAGCACCTTGGCGTCGTCGAGCTGCGACCGCAGGCTGCCCAGCTTGCTGATCTCGCCGTTGACGTACGACAGCTGCGAGGTCACCTGCTGAGCCTTGGCCTGGTCGTCCCAGAGGTCGGGGGCGGAAGCCTCCTCCTCCAGCCGGGCCTTGTCCTCGTGCAGACGGTCAAGGTTGAGGACGGCCTCGATGTTTCGCAGGGTGGCGTCGAGTTCCTTGAGCTGTTCGGCGTAATCGGCAGCGGTCACGACAGATAAGCGTACTGCGCGGGCGAGGAGTGAGCTTGCGAGCCCCGCAGTCCCGCGCGAAAGTGACACTGCGCCTCGGCGGGTCGGGCAGCTCGTTCCCTATGCGCGAACCTGCCGACGATCACCCGACGGGGGCGGATTTCAGCCACGACAGGGCCGCGCGGTGGTAGGCGACGGCGAACTCCAGCGCGCTGGCGTCGTACGTCTCCCCGTCCCGTTTGGCGTTCTTGACCTGCTCCCGCACCTGGGCCAGGGCCTCGGTGTGGTATTCGTTGGCTGAGGCGTACAGGCCCTTGAGCTGGCTGGCGGAGTGCAACTCGCCAAAGGCCATCCGGAGCGCTATCGGGTTGCGGATGGTGTCCCGCCCCGGGTTCTCCGTCAGCCAACGGGAAAATGTCCGTTTTCCACTTGCGGTGAGCGAGTACGGCTGGCTCATCCGCGGCCCCGGCTTGCCGAGCCGCACCAAACCCCGCTCGGCCAGCACCGGCAACTCGCGGTAGACCTGGCTGCGGGTCATCGACCAGTACGGCGCCAGCCGGCGCTCAGCGGCGGCCATCAACTGACCGCCTGTCATGGGACCCTCATGGAGCAGCCCGAGCAGGGCCGCCGCCGTGGGGTTGACTCCGGAATCCGCCATGCCCACTACGCTGCCACTTTGCGCTCGCGGCGTCCAGGATTTGACGGTTTGCCACCCGACAGGACTTCCTATGTGCACTGTCGGCGACAGACTGTCCGTTGAGGACTATCGATGGGTTGGGCGGACCGGTCGCGGCGACCCGGTCAGAGCCGGCTGCGCAGCTCCCACAATTCCGGATAGAAGCGCGTCTCCACCCGGGACCGCAGGTAGGCCCCGCCGGCCGACCCGCCGGTGCCCGGTTTGGTGCCGATCTGCCGCTCGGCCATCAGCACGTGCCGAGCCCGCCACAGGGAAAAAGCCTGATCGTGGGCGACCAGGGCCTCCGCGAGGTCCCAGAGCGGCCCGAACCGCTCCCGGTCCGCGGCGATCCCGGCGTACGCCGCGAAGCGCGCCTCGGCGTCGCCGACCGGGAACCCGGCCCGGGCGAGCACGGCCAGGAAACCGTCCCAGAGGCTCGGCTCGGCCAGTCGCCCTTCCAGCCGGTCCCGTTCGGCCGGCGGCAACCGGCGGAACCGGTGCAGGAAGTCCGGGTCCTTGAGCCCGGAGAGGAACTCGATCTCGCGGAACTGCACCGACTGGAACCCGCTGGCCGGGGCGAGCTTGGTACGGAAGGCCAGGAAGTCCTGCGGCGTCATCGTGTCGATCACGTCGACCTGGCCGACCAGCACCCGCTCCACCACGTGGCAGCGTTCCAGCCGCACCCGAGGGAGGTAGGTCTCGCCGGCCAGCATCCGGTCCCGGGCGTCGGACAGCTCGGTGAGCAGCAGCTTGAACCACAGCTCGTACACCTGGTGGATGGTGATGAGGAGCAGTTCGTCGTGGGAGGCCGGGTCGGACTCCGGCACCTGCGCGGCGAGCAGGTCGGCCAACCGCAGGTAGTCGCTGTAGGTGAGCAGGCCGCCCTGTTCCCCGAAGCGGGGGTCGGGCGCGGGGGTGGGGTGCGTCACCCCGGCCAGGCTACCGCCGGCGGCTGCGCCTCGCGCGCCGCCGGCGGTCGTCGCCTTCCTAGCCCATGTGGGGGTACGTGTGGTCGGTCGGCGGCACGAAGGTCTCCTTGATCGTCCGCGGCGACACCCAGCGGACCAGGTTGAGCCAGGAACCCGCCTTGTCGTTGGTGCCGCTGGCCCGGGCGCCACCGAAGGGCTGCTGCCCGACCACCGCGCCGGTGGGCTTGTCGTTGATGTAGAAGTTGCCGGCCGCGTACCGCATCCGCTCACCGACCGCGTCGATCACCCGACGGTCGGTGGCGAACACCGACCCGGTCAGCGCGTACGGGGCGATCGACTCGGCCTGCGCGACCACCTCGTCGAAGCGTGCGTCGTCGAAGACGTGCACGCCCAGGATCGGCCCGAAGTACTCGGTGGTGAACGTCTCGTGGGCGGCGTCGCTGCACTCGAAGAGCGTCGGCCGGACGAAGTACCCGACCGAGTCGTCGGCGGTGCCGCCGGCCAGCACCCGGCAGGTGTCGTCGCCGGCGATCAGCTCCAGCGCGGCGGTGTGCCGGGAGAACGCCTTGTCGTCGATCACCGCGCCGCCGAAGTTGCTGAAGTCGGCCACGTCGCCGTACGTGAGCGAGTCGGTGGTGGCGGCCAGCCGGTCCCGCAGGCCGCCCTCCCAGAGCGAGCGCGGCACGTACGCCCGAGACGCCGCCGAGCACTTCTGGCCCTGGTACTCGTAGGCGCCGCGGATCAGCGCGGTGTGCAGGGCGTCCACGTCGGCGCTGGTGTGCGCAACCACGAAGTCCTTGCCGCCGGTCTCGCCGACCAGCCGGGGGTAGCCCCGGTAGCGGGCGATGTTGTCGCCGACGGTCCGCCACAGCTGCTGGAAGACCTTCGTCGAACCGGTGAAGTGGATGCCGGCCAGGTCCGGGTCGGCGAGCACGACGTCGGAGACCTCCTCGCCCCGGCCGGTGACCATGTTGATCACGCCGGGCGGCAGGCCGGCGGCCTCGAACAGCCGCATGGTGAAGTGCGCGGCGAACTGCTGGGTCGGGCCCGGCTTCCAGATCACCGTGTTGCCGAGCAGCGCCGGCGCCGAGGGCAGGTTGCCGGCGATGGCGGTGAAGTTGAACGGGGTGACCGCGTAGACGAAGCCCTCCAGCGGGCGGTGGTCGAAGCGGTTCCAGACCCCGGCCGAGGAACTGGGCTGCTCCTCGAGCAGGCGCCGGGCGAAGTGCACGTTGAACCGGAGGAAGTCGATGAACTCGCAGGCCGCGTCGATCTCCGCCTGGATCGCGGTCTTCGACTGACCGAGCATGGTCGCGGCGTTGAGCGTGTCCCGCCAGGGGCCGGCGAGCAGCTCGGCGGCGCGCAGGAAGATCGCGGCGCGCTCCTCGAACGGCAGCGCCCGCCACATCGGGGCGGCGTCCTTGGCGGCCTTGATCGCGGCGCGGGCGTCGTCGTGGGTGGCGTGCGCGGTCACACCGAGCACGTGCGCGTGCTTGTGCGGCTGCACCACGTTGATCGGGTCACCGGCGGCCATCCGCTGCTCGCCGCCGATGGTCATCGGCAGGTCGATGCGCTCGGCGGTGAGCTCGGTCAGCCGCCGCTGGAGCCGGTCCCGGTCCGGGCTGCCCGGCTCGTAGTTGCGAACCGGCTCGTTGCGCGGCTCGGGTACGGAGAACACGGCATCCATCAACGCTCCTGGCGATCTCGACTGCGGTGGCGAAACCGGACCCGCGGGCACCGACCGGACGGCCGGTCACCGGACGCGGCGCGGGATTGCCGAGCAGCGGCGGGACCTCCCGCGATTCTTCCATGCGGGGGTGCTCGCCTCACCTCCACCACCGCCTCCCGCCAAGGACCGCCCCACTCATCCTCTCCTTACCGGCGGGGCGCGGGCGGGCGACCCGGGCCGGACGGCGGGACCCGTCCGGCGTGAGCTGCTCCTGGCGGTACCGGTCACGGCCGTCCCGTGACGGCGGAAGGTCCACCGGACCCGCGTACCCTGAATGGTCGGTGACCTGCCGCCTCGAAGGGGAGACGATGACCAAGCAGCCCGGCCGCGTCCCAGCCGCGGAGTCGGACGAGCCGGCGGTCGACCCGGCCAGCCCCAGCGGCCGGCCCGTGCCGGCGCCCGCACCCGGCGCGGGCGTGCTCGCGCTGCTGGCGCTCGGTTGGCTGGCCGCCATGCTCTGGTCGACCCGGGAGGCGATCGCCTCGTCGGCGGCCGGGGTCACCGCCATCAGCCTCTCCGCGTTCGCCCTGCCCGGCGTGATCTCAGCCGCGCTGGTGGCCGGGGCCGCCGTGGCCCTGGCCTGCGGCAACCTGTTGTCCCGCCGGTACGGCGACTGGTCCACCCTGCGCTTCTTCGGGGCGATCGGGGCGGGGATGCTGGTCGGCCTGGCGGCCGCGCTCGCAATCAACCTCACCTACTTCGACACCTCGACCACCAACGTGATCGCCGGCACCACCGCCGCTGCGGCGATCATCGGTGGCGCGGTCGCCGGGGCGCGGACGGCACCGGCGGTCGGCGCGGTGACGGCCGCCGCGCTGGGCACGCTGGTCTTCGTGGTCGCGTTCAGCCGCGCCCGGGACCCGCTCTTCGACCTCTTCGGCGCGGGCGACAGCCAGGAGTCGCTGGTCAACGCGGCGAAGTGGGTGTCGCGCACCGAGTCGCTCGTCGCCGGCCTGCTGGCCGGGCTGCTCGCTTTCGGCTACCTGAGCTGGGCACGGCGGCGGGCCGTCCGGCGGGATCCCGACACCCCGGCGCTGCGCTGGCCGGCGTACCTGCTCGCCGGGGCCGGGCCGGGGCTGCTCCTGCTGCTCGCCGAGGTGATCATCCGAATCGGTGGCCGGTCGCTGCTGGACCTGGCCGGCGCGCTGAGCGAGGCGGACGCGGTGGCGCAGACCTCGCTGGGCACCTCGCGGGTGGACAACGGCATCTGGTTGCTCTTCGTGGGGGCGCTGACCGCGCTCATCGCGTTCGGCCGCACGCTCGGCCCGGCCCGTTCCGACGACGACGAACCCGTCGCGGCCGACGACTCCCCCGCCCTGGACGCGGACCAACCGGACCCGGCCGACGCGGATCCGGCCGAGGCGGACCGGGCCCGCTGACACCGCCCGGCGTCCCGTTCAGCCGGTGGCGCGCAGCAGCAGGTCCAGCTCGCTCACGTCGTACCACTCCAACTCGTGGTCCTCGGCGCCGTCGACGGTGAACTGGGCGTCCGGGTCACCGGCGGCGGCCTCGGCCACCACGTCGGCCGCCGCGGCGACCTCCTCGACCGCGTCCGTGCCGTCCACGTGGATCGCCGCGACGGCACCCACCGGCACCGCCTCGGCCAACGTCACCGTGCTGGAACCCAGCTCACCGTCGCCCCGGCCGAGCGCGGCGCGCGGCAGGTCGGCCGAGACGACGACCCGGCGGCGGGGCGCGGCCGGGTCGGCCCGGAGCAGGAGCAGCGCGTCCTGGGCGGCCCGGGTGAACGCGACGTACTCCAACTCCTCCTCATCGCCCTCGGCGTACCACTCGCGCAGCGCCGGGGTCACCGCGTGCGCCTGGTCGGCGGTCAGCCCCTGCTCACGCAGGCGGGCCAGCATGGGTACGGTCGCCGGCACGTACACCCGGACAAGCTCGTCGGTCACCGGTCGTCTCCCCGCTCAGTTCACCACCGGCGGCCGCCGGCACGGGCGCAGATCATGCCGCACGCCGTGACCGTCATACACCTCGCCTCCGGCCGGTGGAAGTTCCCCGCCGGTGTGTCCCGCCGCACCTGGTTCGCGGCCGGGCAGTGGAGTTGCTGGGCCATTCGAGCTGTCGATGGCAAACTGAGGCAAACGTCATCAACCCCGGGAGTTTCTGTGGAGCCGAGGTTCCTGCTGCTCTCCGACGTCGCCGCCGAGCTGAACGTGTCGGACTCGCAGGTCTACCACATGGTGCGCAGCGGGGAGTTGCCGGCGATCAAGATCGGTGGCCGCGGCCAGTGGCGGGTCGAGCGCGCCCGGCTGGAGGAGTACATCGCGCACAAGTACGCCGAAACCGCCGACTGGGTCCGTGGCAACCCACTCGTCGACCGCGACGCCGAGTAGCGTCCGCCAGCCCTGCGCCATTGACCGTGGCCGTTCCATCACTCAGAATTGAGCGTGTCGAAGGCAAACGTAAGCAAACGCAAGATCAAAGGGGGTAGCGATGAGTGAGTCGCGATCCGGTCCGTCCCGGCCACCCGTGCGGCTGCGCCCCGTCCCGCCGATCGACCCGCCGTACGTCGACGAGGCCGACGGGGCGTACTGGCCGGCGCCGACCCACGGCCAGCTCGCCCTCGACCTGTTCGCCTCGACGCGGCCGGATCCGGTCCGGCCGCCGGACCGCCGCGCCGCCCTCCGCCGGGTGCCCACCCGGCCGGCCACCCACCCGGGCGCGCCGCTACCGCCGTCGACCGCCCCGGAGGCGACCCGGGCCGCGCACCGCTTCGTGGGCACCTGCCTGGAGGTGGTCAACGGCTACCGGTCGCCAGCGCAGGTGCGGCCACTGCTCGACCCGGCCCGGGCCACCGAGCTGCTGACCGAGCTGGCCCGCGCGTCCGGCCGGGCCGGGTCGCCCCGCCGCCGCGCCGCACGGCCGGTGGTCCGGCTGCTCCGGCTGCGGGTCTGCGAGCCCCGCGAGGCCGCGGTGGAGGCGGCCGCAGTGGTCACCGGCGCGGGCGGCCGGAGCTGGGCGATGGCGGTCCGCCTGGAGCACCGACGAGGCCGCTGGCTCTGCGCCGCGCTGCACATCCTCTGAGCGGGGCCACGTCCACCCGAGACTCCCCCGCCGCCGGTCGGGGGTTGATCGACTCCACATCGCCGCCCACCTGCCCTGCCGGTCTTCGCCGGCGCTTCCGGCGACGGGCTGGAGACGCCGACAGGCCCCGGCCAGATCGGCCGGGGCCTGTCGCGCACTGCTGTCGGTCAGTTGCCGCCGTTGGGGGCACCGTGGCAGCGCTTGTACTTGCGGCCCGAGCCGCACGGGCACGGCGCGTTGCGGGACGGGCCGTTGCTGGCCTCCGCCTGGTTCGGCGCGGGCCGTCGGGCGGCCGCCGACGGGACCGCCGGGCCACGCAGCCCGGAGGCCGGCCGCTGCGGAGCCGACGGAGCGGTGCGTCCCGGCGCCGCCGGGGCACCCGGGGCCGGTCGACCCACACCGAGCGCCGGAGCCTGCTGCTCGGCCTGCTCGACGGCCACCGCACCGGGGCTCGACTCGCCGTCGATGGTGGGGGCGGAGTATTGCAGGCCCTGACGCTGCGGCGCGCGGTTGAGACCCTTCGCCCGGATCTCCACCGGCTTGTCGAGCAGCGTGACCTCCTCCGACTCCGCGGCCGGCTCCGGCTCGGTTACCTGGACGTCCACGTTGTAGAGGAAGCCGACCGTCTCCTCCTTGATGCCGTCCATCATGGTGGCGAACATGTCGAAGCCCTCGCGCTGGTACTCCACCACCGGGTCGCGCTGGGCGTACGCCCGGAGGTTGATGCCCTCCTGGAGGTAGTCCATCTCGTAGAGGTGCTCGCGCCACTTGCGGTCGATCACCTGGAGCAGCACCATCCGCTCGAGCTGGCGCACCCCCTCGGTGCCGAGCTGCTCCTCGCGCCGGTCGTACGCGGCGTGCGCGTCCTCCTTGAGCCGGGCGACCAGGAAGTCGGCGTCCATGCCGGCCCGGGAACCGCCGGCCTCCTCCTCCAGCTCCTCGATCGTCACGCCGACCGGGTAGAGCTGCTTGAGGTTGGACCAGAGCTGCTCAAGGTCCCAGTCCTCGCCGTAGCCCTCGGAGGTGGCACCCCGCACGTACGCCTCGACGGTTTCGTCGATCATGTTGCGGACCTGGTCGGAGAGGTCTTCACCGTTGAGCACCCGGAGCCGCTCGGCGTAGACGACCTGGCGCTGCTTGTTGAGCACCTCGTCGTACTTGAGCACGTTCTTGCGGATCTCGGCGTTCTGGCCCTCGATCTGGGCCTGGGCGCTCTTGATCTGCCGGGTGACCATCTTCGACTCGATGGGCACGTCCTCCGGGATGTTGAAGCGCTCCATCACCGCCTCGACCGCCCCGGCCCGGAAGCGCCGCATCAGCTCGTCCTGGAGGGACAGGTAGAAACGGGACTCGCCCGGGTCACCCTGCCGGCCGGCGCGACCGCGCAGCTGGTTGTCGATCCGCCGGGACTCGTGCCGCTCGGTGCCCAGCACGTAGAGGCCACCGGCGGCGGAGACCTCGTCCGCCTCGGCGTCGCAGGCCTGCTTCCAGGTGGGAAGGACCTCCTCCATCGCCTTGGCGTACTCCTCCTCGTTCTCCAGCGGGTCGAGGCCGCGCTGGCGCAGCTCGTTCGCGGCGAGGAACTCGGCGTTGCCGCCGAGCAGGATGTCGGTGCCGCGGCCGGCCATGTTGGTCGCCACGGTGACCGCGCCCTTACGCCCGGCCTGGGCGACGATCTCGGCCTCCCGCGCGTGGAACTTGGCGTTCAGCACGTTGTGCGGGATGCCACGGCGGCGCAGCAGCTGGGAGAGGATCTCGGAGTTTTCCACCGAGACGGTGCCCACCAGCACCGGCTGACCCATCTGGTGCCGCTCGGCGATGTCCTCGATGACGGCGTTGAACTTGGCCTTCTCCGTCTTGTAGATGACGTCCGGCCGGTCCTCGCGAACCATCGGGCGGTGGGTCGGGATGGTCACGACGCCGACCTTGTAGACCTTGTTGAACTCGCTCGCCTCGGTCTGCGCCGTACCGGTCATTCCGGACAGCTTCTCGTAGAGGCGGAAGTAGTTCTGGAGGGTGATGGTGGCCAGGGTCTGGTTCTCCTGCTTGATCTCCACCCCCTCCTTGGCTTCGATCGCCTGGTGCATGCCCTCGTTGTAGCGACGGCCGTGCAGGATGCGACCGGTGAACTCGTCGACGATCAGGACCTCACCGTCGCTGACGATGTAGTCCTTGTCGCGCTTGTAGAGCTCCTTGGCCTTGATGGCGTTGTTGAGGTAACCGACCAACGGGGTGTTCACCGACTCGTACAGGTTGTCGATGCCGAGCCGGTCCTCGACCTTGGCGACACCTCGCTCGGTCACCGCGATGGTGCGCTTGGAGTGGTCGACCTCGTAGTCGCCCTCGCCGTCGGTGCCGGGCTGGAGCCGGGCCACCACGCCGGCGAACTCGCCGTACCAGCGGGCGGAGTGCTCGGCCGGGCCGGAGATGATCAGCGGGGTGCGGGCCTCGTCGATCAGGATGGAGTCGACCTCGTCAACCACGGCGAAGTTGTGCCCGCGCTGCACCAGCTCGTCCTTCGACCAGGCCATGTTGTCGCGCAGGTAGTCGAAGCCGAACTCGTTGTTGGTGCCGTAGGTGATGTCGCACTCGTAGGCGGCCTTGTGCTCGCTGGCCGGCCGGTTGGGCAGCACCACGCCGACGGTCAGCCCGAGGAACTCGTGCACCCGGCCCATCCACGCCGCGTCACGCTGGGCGAGGTAGTCGTTGACCGTGATCACGTGGACGCCCTTGCCGGAGAGCGCGTTGAGGTAGACGGCCATGACCGAGGTCAGCGTCTTACCCTCACCGGTCTTCATCTCGGCGATGTTGCCGAAGTGCAGCGCCGCGCCGCCCATCACCTGGACGTCGTACGGGCGCTGGCCGAGCACCCGGGCGGCCGCCTCGCGGGCCACCGCGAACGCCTCCGGCAGCAGGTCATCGAGGGTCTCACCCTCGTCGAGCCGCTCCCGGAACTGTTCGGTCATGCCGGCCAGTTCCTCGTCGGTGAGGTTGACGTAGTCGTCCTCGATCGAGCTGACGGCGGCGGCGATGGCCTTGAGCCGGCGCACCATGCGGCCCTCGCCCGCGTTAAGGACCTTTTCCAGAATCGACACGGATCAACGCTCCCCTAGACAGTCTCGAACCATCGTAGGCGCTCCATCGGCGCGATGGTCACTGGTGGCGGCGGTCCACCCCGCCGAACCCGACATAACTCGCGCACCGGGTGCGTACCGCAGGTTATCCGGTTACGCCGTCGGCGAACGTTCCGGCACGATGCACGGGTGGAGCCTGTGGAGATCATCGAGGACGGCCTGCTGTTGCGGCCCTGGCGGGACGCCGACGCCGACGCGGTGCACCGCGCGTGCCAGGACCCGGACATCCAGCGCTGGACCACCGTACCGCGCCCATACCTGCCGGAACACGCCCACGGGTTTGTCACCGAACTGAGCGGCCGGGCCTGGGCGGAGGGCACCGGCGCGCCATTCGCGGTCTGCGACCCGGTCACCGGCGAGCTCCTCGGCTCGTGCGGGCTGATCTCCATCAGCGGCGCCGGCACCGGCGAGATCGGCTACTGGACGGCCCCGTGGGCGCGTGGCCGCGGGGTGACCGTCCGGGCCGCCCGGGCGGTGGCCCGCTGGTCCTTCGACACGCTCGGGCTGCGCCGGCTGGTCTGGCAGGCCGAGGTGGGCAACCACGCCTCCCGGCTGGTCGCGCTCCGCGCCGGGTTCCGGATCGACGGCCGGCTGCGGCTGGCCGACCCGGCACCCAACGGCAGCGCGGACGGCTGGATCGGGTCGCTGCTGCCCGGCGAGGTGACCGCCCCCGGGGCCACCGGGCCAGCCGGGCCGGGCACCCTGGCCGCCCGGCGGGCCGCCGTCTTCGGCCGCCCGCAACCCACCCTGTTCGCCACCGCCGGGGCCGGCGAGCTGCGGCTACGGCCGATGGAGGAGCAGGACCTGGACGACGTGGTGGAGACCTGCCACGACCCGGAGACCATTCGCTGGACCACCGTGCCGGACCCGTACGAGCGCGCCGACGCGCAGTGGTACCGGGGCTTCAGCCGGGAGGTCTGGGCCCGGGGAGACGCGGCCTGCTACGTGATCGCCGACCCGGACGACCGGTACGCCGGCTCCGTCGACCTGCGGCTCTCCCCCGCCGACCCGCTGCTGGCCGACGTGGGCTTCATGACCGCCCCGGCGGCCCGCGGCCGGGGTTACATGCCGGCCGCGCTGGCCGCGCTGAGCGCGTGGGGCTTCACCACGCTGGGCCTGGCCCGGATCGAGTGGAAGGCGAACGTGGGCAACACGGCCTCCCGGCGGGTGGCGGAGAAGGCGGGCTTCGCGTTCGAGGGGACCGCCCGGGGCGGGGTGCAGCACCGGGGTGAGCGGGTGGACACCTGGGTGGCCGCACTGCTCCCAGAGGACCTCACGTGACCATGCGGCACGTCGTCGAGGCACACGGGGTACGCCTGCGCCCGTTCCGCGCCGACGACGCCGCCGACGTGGTCGCCGCCTGCGCGGACCCGGTCAGCCAGCGGTTCCTGCCGAACCTGCCGGCGCCGTACACCGAAACCGACGCCCACTGGTGGATCGACTCGGGTGCCCCGGCGACCTGGACCGGGGGCGGCGCGGCGTACGCGGTCGCGGACCCGGCCACCGACCGGCTGCTCGGCGGGGTCGGGCTGAGCAACCCGGTGCCCGACCGGGGTCAGGCCGAGATCGGCTACTGGGTGCGGCCGGAGGCGCGCGGGCGAGGGGTGGCCACCGCCGCCACCCGCGCGCTGAGCGAGCACGCGTTCGCCACCGGGACGGTCCGGCTGGAGCTGCTCACCGACCCGGAGAACGGGCCCAGCCAACGGGTCGCGCTGGCCGCCGGCTTCCGCTACGAGGGGGTACGCCGATCGGCCGGCCCGAGCCGGGGCGGCGGGCGGCACGACCTGCTGGCCTGGGTACGCCTCGCCGGCGACCCGCCCGGCCCGACCGCCCGGCTGCTGCCGGACCTGCCCGGCGGGGTGCTCACCGATCAGGTGGTGGCGCTGCGCCGGCTCGCGCCGGACGACGCCGAGCTGATGTACCAGTTGCACAGCCGGCCCGAGGTGGTGGCCAACCAGGCGCCGCCGGTGCCGCCGGAACGGGCCGCGATCGAGCGGCGCTGCCGGCTCGCGGAGAGCGGGTGGCTGACCGGCGACATCGCCCGACTGTTGATCACCGACCTGGCCACCGGCGAGGCGGCAGGCAGCTGCGGGTTGTCGTACACGGATGTGGCCAGCGGCGAGGCGTCGCTGGGCTACGCGTTGCTGCCCGACTGGCGGGGCCGGGGGTACGCCACCCGGGCCGTCCGGCTGCTCGCCGGCTGGGCGTTCGGGCCGGCCGGTGTCGCCCGGCTGACCGCCGGAACCGTGCCCGAGAACACCGCCTCCCACCGCGTGCTGGAGCGGGTCGGCTTCCACCGGGAGGCCCTGCAACGTGGCCGGCTGCCCGGGCTGGCCGGCACCCGCCTCGACGACCTGACCTTCGCCCTGCTACCCGCCGACCTCCGCTGACAGATCATGGAGCCGTGGTGGGCGGTCGGCGCCGGTTCGCGGCGTCCGCACCCACCACAGCTCCATGATCAAGCCGGCTCAGGACCGGTCTCAGGTGGCGAGGGAGATGATGCCGTAGTCGTAGGCGTGACGGCGGTAGACGACGCTGGGACGGCCGGACTCCTTGTCCTGGAACAGGTAGAAGTCGTGGCCGACCAGTTCCATTTCGAACAGCGCGTCGTCGATCGTCATCGGTTCCGCCGGGTGGACCTTTTCCCGGGCGATGTGCCACGGCTGCTCGTCGTACTCGTCCTCCGCCCGCTCCGCGACGGCGGTGCCGGCGCGGGCGCCGTCACCCGGCGCGCTCAGCGGGGCGGCCACCAGGTCCGCGACCGGTAGGCCGGCGGTGGCGGCGGCGACGGAGATCGGCGCGTGCCGGCCCCGGTGTACGCGGCGACGGTCGGCGGCGCGGCGCAGCCGGGTGTCGAGTTTCGCGATGGCCGCGTCGAGCGCGCTGTAGAAGTCATTCGTGCACGCCTCGGCCCGGATCACCGGGCCCCGGGAAACGCAGGTGATCTCCACCCGCTGGCAGTGGTCGGCCTGGCGCGGATTGCGCTCGTGGAACAGCTCGACATCGACACGAATGAGTTTGTGGTCGTAGCGTTCGATCTTTGCGAGTTTCTCGGCTACGTGCACCCGGTAATGGTCCGGCACTTCGACGTTACGGCCCTTGACCACGATGTCCACGTGACCTCCCTTGTTCGGACGGTCTTCGATCCGGTTACCCGGTCGCGCGCCGTGGGGAGCCCCGCTGGCGTCGACCGGTCAGTGCGGCTACGCCTCCTCTCACCGCCGGGGGCGGGTGGGATGAACCTCCTACCCCCGACAGCGAAACGCTAACTCCTGTTCGCCCGGCAGTCACCCCAAGTTGCCGAGACCGCCCGGGATTTTTCGCAGCTCATACACCAACGGGTGAAACGGAAACACGAACGGTTACGAACGGCGTCTCTTCTCGGTCGCCGCGAGCACCGCGGCGACTCCCGGTGCGTGCCCGGTCGCGGCCAGCACGCGGGCCGATGCGGCCAGCGTGACCCCGGTGGTGACGATGTCGTCCAGCAACACCACGACGGGCGCCACGCGCGAGGTGCCGCCCCCGCCCCGGGCACCGGAGCGGGGCCGGAAGGCCGCCTCGGCCGCCGCCGCCCGGCCGGCGCTGTCCAGCGTCACCGAGTCGGGCCGGGGCAGCGCCCGCAGCGGCCGGTGCACCCGCACCGGCCAGCCGGCCCGGCTCAGTCGCGCCGCGCAGTGCCGGGCCAGCCGGTCCAGGTGGTCGCCGTAGCGGGCCCGGGCCGCCGCCGCGGTGTCCGGCACCGGCACCAACGCCAGCGGACGGGCCCCGCCGACCGCCGCCGCGACCACCTCGGCGAGCAGCGCGCCGAGCGGACGGGCCAACCCGTGCCGGCCGTGCTCCTTGTACGCCAGCAGGGTCTCGCGCAGCGGGCCGGCGTACGGGCCGAGGGCGACGCAGGGCGGCAGGCCCGGCGGGACGGGGGTCGGACGGACCGACCGAGGACGCAGCGCGCTCAGCGCCGCCACGCAGGCCGGGCAGATCCCGTGCCGCAGACCGGGCCGACGCTCCCGACAGCCCGCGCAGTCGGTGGGCAGGACCAGGTCGCCGAGGTCGGCCCAGAGCCCGCGCACGATGTCAGTAGAGGAAGAACGGGGCCGACGGATTGCTCGGGCGGACCCTGGTCGGCGGTGGGGTGATGTCCCGCACCTGTTCGACCTCGATCCGTTCGAACGGGCTGTTGCGGTAGGCCACCCCGTTCGCCTCGTACATGTAAGCCCCGCTGGGCAGCGGCACGGTGCGGTTGGTCGGGTACGCCGTCAGGTGGGTGACCCTGGCACCCACGTCGGTCTTCAGCGGCGTCTCCAGGGCACCGTCCACGCTGATCTCGTAGATCGCCGGCTGGCCGGCCGACCCAGCCACCACCAGGCGGTTCTCCCCACTCCAGTCCACGGCGCTGAGGCCCGTCAGCGAGGTGACCAGCGCCCGGGGCGGGCCGATGGAGACCCCGCCGCCGTCCAGGTTGACGGCCGCGACGTAGAGCCGGCCGCCGGCGATCAACGCGACCCGCTGGCCGTCCAGCGACGCGGCCACCGCGGTGACCTCGGCGGTGGGCAGGTTGAGCGGCACCTGGTGCATCCCGGCGGCCTCGTCGAAGCGGTAGAGCCGGCCTTCGGCCACCACCAGGCCCCGGCCCGGCCGCGAGTCGACCGTGCGCAGCCAGACCGGACGGCTGATCGAGGCATAGTCCGACCCGCTCCGGCTGAGCCCGGAGACCGGATCGGGGCCGGTGCCCACCGCAAGTCGCTGCCGGCTCCTGCCGCCGGTCACCACCATCGCGGCGAGAATCTTGTCATCGGCCCTGGCGAGGCCGGCGGACACGATGGTGCGGTTGACCTCGGCAACCAGCGGCACCACGCCGCTGGGCTCGCCGGCGAAGTCGAGCGGACGGATGGCGCCCTCGTACACGCCGAACCGCTGCGGGCCCGCATCGACCGGGTAGAGCGGGTCGGACCGTCGAAGCTCCTCCAGATCCTGCACGGGCTGCGAGTTGTTGCGGACCTTCAGCTCCAGCTCGCCCTGCCGGTCGCCCAACGACCAGGCGAGCTGGGTGATCAGCCGGTCGATCTGGGTCTGGTCGTCACCGGACATGTCCAGGTTGACCTCCCACCGGCCGTTCGCGCCGGTGGCGTTGTTGATCAGCTCGGTGCGGTCGGGCAGCCCGACGACGCCGGGGCGCAGCCAGTCGGACGGGCCACCGACCAGCCACTTCACCACCTCGTTGACCCGGCGTTCGTCCGGTACCGCTGCCGACAGATAGCGCTGATCGGGCACCAGGCGGCTGCCGTCGGAACTCCAGAAGTAGATCGACTCGCCCTGGTAGTACCGCTGGAGGGCGTTGTCGCTGAGCAGCAGCACGTTCGGCGGGTCGAGGACGTACAGGCCGGCGCGCTCGTCGTCACCGCCGAAGGCCGCGCTGCGCACCCGGAACTCGTATCCCGTCTCGGTCGCCACCGGCGGGGCCAGGGTGCCGTTGGCCCGCAGCAGGCCGAGCTGTTGCACCTTGATCTTCACGGTGGTGGTCGAGTCGCTGTTGCCGGTGAAGACCGCCTCCCGCAGCCGCACCACGTTCAGCGCGACCTCGCTGCCCTTCTTCTCCTGCAGTTTGGTCTGGTGCTCCGGAGCGACGAACAGCTTGACCCGCTCGTAGGCCCGCTCCGGCTCACCAGCGGCGGCGTCCAGGAAGTTGCGCACGAATGCGTCGATGTCGCTGCCGCTGGCCGTACGCGTCGGCGGCTCACTGCTACGGCCGCCGACCGAACCGGCCTCCGTCGCGGCCCCGCCCTTGCCGTCCACCCGCACGTCGGACGACGCCGGGATGCCGCACCCCCCGCCCAGCAGCAGCGCCGCGCCGAGTGCCCCGACCAGGACCTGCCGCCTCACGATCGCACCTCCGCACGCTGTCCGTCCTCGGCCGACGCCGGGCCGATCGCCACCGTGCCGCCGGTGCCGGGCCCGATGGCCAGGGGGCCGCCGTCCCGGGGGCCACCGAAGGGCAGCGCGGCGTCGGCGGGCACCAGCCGCAACGGCGAGGTGGTCAGCCGGTCACCCGCGCGGGCCGGCAGGGTGAGCCGGAACTGCGCGCCCTGCCCGGGCGCACCCCACGCCTCCAGCCACCCGCCGTGCAGCCGGGCGTCCTCGAGACTGATGGACAGGCCCAGACCGGTGCCACCGGTCTGCCGGGCCCGGGACGGGTCCGCCCGCCAGAATCGGTTGAACACCAACTTCTCCTCGCCCACCTTGAGCCCCACGCCACGATCCCGGACGGTGATCGCCACAGCGGTGTCGTCGATGCCGAGAGTGATCAGCACCGGCCGCGCCTCACCGTGTTCGACGGCGTTGCCCACCAGGTTGCGCAGCACCCGCTCGACCCGGCGCGGGTCGACCTCGGCGATCACCGGCGTGCCCGGCAGGTCCAGTTCGATCGGGACGCCCACCCGCTCGGCCAGGCCGGCGAGCCGGTCGACCACCCGGTGCACCACCGGCACCAGGTCGGTCGGCTCGGCGTCCAGCATGGCGAAGCCCGCGTCGAACCGGCTGATCTCCAACAGGTCGGTGAGCAACTCCTCGAACCGGTCCAGCTCGGCCTGGAGCAGCTCGGCGCTGCGGGCCACCGCCGGGTCGAACTCGTCGCGCTCGGCGAAGATCAGGTCGGCGGCCATCCGAACCGTGGTCAACGGGGTACGCAGCTCGTGCGAGACGTCGGACGTGAACCGGCGCTGCAACCGGGACATCTCCTCCAGACGGAGGATCTGCCGTTGCAGGTTGGTCGCCATCTGGTTGAACGACGCGGCGAGCAGAGCGAGGTCGTCCTCGCCGTTGACCACCATCCGCTGGTCGAGCAGGCCGGCGGAGAGCCGCTGGGCCGTCCGCGCGGCGACCCGGACCGGATTGACCACCAGCCGGGTGACCAGGGCCGCGAGCAGCCCGAGCAGGATCACCAGAGCGACCCCGGTGGCCACCACGGTGGCTCGGGCGTCGGCGGCGGTGCCGTCCTGCCGGGTCAAGGGCACGAGGTAGTAGAGCTCGATCTGGCCGAACCGGGTGGGCACCGGCGAGCCGTAGACCAGATATTTGGTGGATTTTCCGGTCAGTTGGCCGGTGCGGATCTGGCTGGCCACCTTGCCGCTGGCGACCGCGGCCCGCAGCTCCGGGCTGATCAACGGCTGGACGTTCGCCGCGGGTGCGGTGCGGGTCTGGATGACGTTCGGATAGCCGTCGGCGGTGATCGCCACCACCACACCACTGATCTGCTCGGGGTCGCCGCCGGCCAGGTAGTTGACCGTGCCCTCGATGGTCTCCTGGAGCTGCGCCTCCTGCGGCTGGCCGTACAGGGAGACCTGCTTGGCCGCGTAGCCGGCGCCGCTGTTCACGCGCTGCCGGACGTCGGTGCGGGCGCTGTCGAGCAGGATCGTGGTGATCTTGTCGGCGATCAGGTACGCGAAACCGCCGACCAGCAGGCTGGAGGCGACCAGCGTGATGGTCACCACCCGCACCTGGAGCGAGCGGCGCCAGGTCTGGTGCAACCGGGCCACCATCCGGGCGCCCCGCCCGCTCAGCGCACGCCAGAGCTCCCAGCCGGCGCTGGGCCGGCGGGCAGCCGTCGTCTGAGGGTGCGGGGGCGGGGAGGTTGACACAGTGTGACCAGGTTATCCGGTCCCCGCCTTGTAGCCCACGCCCCGCACGGTGAGGATGATTTCCGGCCGCTCCGGGTCCGGCTCGATCTTGGCGCGCAGCCGCTGCACGTGCACGTTGACCAGCCGGGTGTCGGCTGCGTGCCGGTAGCCCCAGACCTGCTCGAGCAGCACCTCGCGGGTGAAGACCTGACGCGGCTTGCGGGCCAGCGCGACCAGCAGATCGAACTCCAACGGAGTCAGCTTCACCTCCTCGCCGTTGCGGCTGACCGTGTGCGCGGGCACGTCGATGGTGATCTGGTTGCCGGGAGGCCCGATGGTGAGCATCTCCGGTGCCACGTCCTCGCCCCGGCGCAGCCGGGCCCGCATCCGGGCGACCAGCTCCTTGGGCTTGAACGGCTTGACCACGTAGTCGTCGGCGCCGGACTCCAGGCCGAGCACCACGTCGACGGTGTCGCTCTTGGCGGTCAGCATCACGATCGGCACGCCGGACTCGGCTCGGATCGACCGAGCCACATCGATGCCGCTCATCCCGGGCAGCATAAGGTCGAGCAGGACGATATCGGGACGACTGTCGCGGAACGCCGCCAACGCCCGCTCGCCGTCGGCCACGAACGAGGGCAGGAAGCCCTCGCTACGCAGCACGATGCCGAGCATCTCGGCGAGCGCGGGGTCGTCGTCGACCACCAGTACCCGGGCTCTCATGGGATTAATATTGCATCCCCGTTCAGTTCGGTGGGACCGGCGTCAGCCGGTAACGGATAGCGCCGCCGGCAAGCGTGTCACCGCGACCCGCGGCGGCGGCGCCACGTGGTGCGAGGCCAGGCACGGATGGATCCCGGCCCGGACCACCCATGATCCCCCTTCGGTGCCGCCCGGCGCCACCGCCGCTTCGGCCGGTCGGCCTGTCGCGATCCGGACGGCCGTCAGCCGAAGAGCGCCCGCCCCCGGTGGTCGCCGCCGTCGCGCACGCCGGGCGGGCAGGCGAACAGGCCGCTGGAGACGTGCCGAAGGTATTCGTTCATCACGTCGTGCCGGGCCAACCGGGTCTGGATCGGCACGAACTGCCGGCGCGGATCCCGCTGGTAGGCGATGAAGAACAGGCCCGCGTCGAGCCGGCCGAGGCCGTCCGAGCCGTCAACGAAGTTGTAGCCGCGGCGCAGCAGGAGCGCGCCGTTGTTCCGGCTGGGGTGGGCCAGCGTGACGTGGGCGTGCTCGGCGATCAACGGCTGACCGTCGTCACCGCGCGCGGCGAAATCCGGCTCGTCGAACTCGTCGGTGCGGCCCAGCGGCGCGCCGCTGCCTTTCGTCCGACCGACGATCTCCTCCTGCTCGGCCAGCGAGGTCCGGTCCCACGTCTCCACGAGCATCCGGATCTTGCGGGTGACCAGGTACGAGCCGCCGGTCATCCAGTCCGGCCCGTCGCCCGGCTGCACCACAGCTGGTCGCGCAGCAGGTCGGTCTCCTCGGCCTTCAGGTTGGCCGTGCCGTCCTTGAACCCGAACAGGTTGCGCGCCGTGGCCTGGTCGCGGGAGGTCGACGAGGTACAGCCGAAGCCGAGCTGCGACCAGCGGATACTCACCACACCCATGCCGAGCCGGGCCAGGTTGCGGATCGCGTGCACCGCCACCTGGGGATCGTTCGAGCACGCCTGCACGCAGAGGTCGCCGCCGGAGAGCTACGGCTGCAACGCGTCGCCGGGGAACTTCGGCAGCTCGGCCAGCGGGGCCGGGCGCCGGTCGGCGACACCGAACCGGTCCCGGCCGTCGGCGTCGCGGAACAGCGTCGGCCCGAAGCCGATGGTCAGGGTGAGCTGCGATGGGGGCAGGCCGAGCGCCTCGCCGGTGTCGTCCGGCGGGGCCTCCGGCATCCCACCCACCGCACCGAGCACCCCGGCGTCACGCCCGGCGGTCATCCGCGCGGCGGCAGCCGTCCACTCCTGGAGCAGCTCGACCAGCCGGGCGCGATCCTTGGTGATCACGTCGAAGGCGACGAAGTGCAGCCGGTCCTGGGCCGGGGTGACGATGCCGGCCTGGTGCTCGCCGTGGAACGGCACCGCACCCGCCGGGTGGTCGCTGGCCCGCGGCCGGGTCATGGGAGTCGCTGATCGGCACGCCCGCGCCGGCCGCCACCCCGGCGACTGAACATCGGGGCTCCGAGATCATTAGGGACGCCTCAGCTAACTCGGGGCAGCCATCCCCCTTCCTCCAGTTCAGAGGCCTCGTCAAGTCGCTCATGGCCTGCTCAACGGCCCTCCGCCGGCCGACGATCAGCCGCCCGCGATCGCGCTGTGAAAGGATCCCCGCTGTGAAGGGACTCCTGCCGTGGCTGACGGTGCTGGCCGTGGTGCTGCTGCTCAGCGCGCTGCGCCTGCGGCCACTGGCCACCGTCGTGTCGCTCGGCTGGCTGGCCTGGTGCATCTGGACCTGGTTCCGCCCCACCCGCCGCTGACCCCCGCACCCCCCGCACCCCCGCACCCCCTCCGCGTCGATCTAGGGCATATCGTCGTTGCAGGAGATCAACTCACAACGATATGCCCTAGATCGACGCGTGCGGGGCCGCGGCGCACGGGCCCGAGCGTGGCTGCGGGTGCGGAGACGACGAACCGGGCCGGCTGCGAACAGCCGACCCGGTGCGGAAGCGTCGATCAGTAGCGGTAGTGGTCCGGCTTGAACGGCCCCTCGGTGGAGATGCCCAGGTACGACGCCTGCTCCTTGGTGAGCGTGCTCAGCTTGGCGCCGAGCGCGCCCAGGTGCAGCCGGGCCACCTTCTCGTCCAGGTGCTTGGGCAGCACGTAGACGCCGATCGGGTACTCCTCGGTCTTGGTGTACAGCTCGATCTGGGCGATCGTCTGGTTGGCGAACGAGTTCGACATCACGAAGCTCGGGTGCCCGGTGGCGTTGCCCAGGTTCAGCAGGCGACCCTCGGAGAGCACGATGATGGCGTGCCCGTCGGCGAAGCGCCACAGGTCGACCTGCGGCTTGATGTTGACCCGCTCGACATCGGAGCGCTTGGCCAGGCCGGCCATGTCGATCTCGTTGTCGAAGTGGCCGATGTTGCCGACGATGGCCTGGTGCTTCATCCGGGCCATGTGCTCGTTGGTGATGACGTTGAAGCAGCCGGTGGCGGTGATGAAGATGTCCGCCTGCTCGACCACGTCGTCCAGGGTGGCCACCTGGTAGCCGTCCATCGCCGCCTGGAGCGCGCAGATGGGGTCGACCTCGGTCACCACGACCCGGGCGCCCTGGCCGCGCAGCGACTCGGCGCACCCCTTGCCCACGTCGCCGTAGCCCATCACGACGGCCATCTTGCCGCCGATCAGCACGTCGGTGGCCCGGTTGATGCCGTCGATCAGCGAGTGCCGGCAGCCGTACTTGTTGTCGAACTTGCTCTTGGTCACCGAGTCGTTGACGTTGATCGCCGGGAAGAGCAGCGTGCCGGCGCGGTGCATCTCGTAGAGCCGGTGCACGCCGGTGGTGGTCTCCTCGGTGACGCCCTTGATGCCGGAGGCGATCCGGGTCCAGTGCTGGCCGTCCTCGGCGATCGAGCGGTGCAGCAGCTCGAGGATGACCGCGTACTCCTCCGAGTCCGCGGACTCGACCGGCGGAACGGCCCCGGCCTTCTCGAACTCGGCGCCCTTGTGGACCAGCAGGGTGGCGTCACCGCCGTCGTCGAGGATCATGTTCGGGCCCTGCCCGTCCGGCCAGGCGAGCACCTGCTCGGTGCACCACCAGTATTCCGGGAGGGTCTCGCCCTTCCAGGCGTAGACCGGGACGCCGGCGGGGGCGTCGGGGGTGCCGTCCGGGCCGACGACGATCGCGGCGGCGGCGTGGTCCTGCGTGGAGAAGATGTTGCAGGACGCCCAGCGCACCTGCGCGCCGAGGGCGACCAGCGTCTCGATCAGGACGGCGGTCTGGATGGTCATGTGCAGCGAGCCGGTGATCCGCGCCCCGGCGAGCGGCTGTGCCTCGGCGAACTCCCGGCGGATCGACATCAGGCCGGGCATCTCGTGCTCGGCGAGCTGGATCTCCTTACGCCCGAACTCGGCGAGCGACAGATCCGCCACCTTGAAGTCGCCCTCGGCGAGCGTGCTCGGCCGGGCCTCGGACGGCGTACCGCTGGCGGACGCCGGGAGGGTGCTGGTCATGAAAGCTCCTGTCGAACGATGTCTGCGCCGACCCTCCACCTTACGCGCGCCGGTGACGGGCGCCCGGGGGACGGTCGGTGGACAGCGCACGGGGCGGTCGGTGATGGACAGAAACTCCGTCCACTCCCGCCGCCCCGTGCATCCCCCCGGTTTGGTTCCCCGCACGTTGTCGGACCGTCGTCGCGATAACGCTGCGTACTCATAGAGTCACACTCGGCATGGGCAGCGTCAAGCTATTCCGGGAAAGTCGGACTTGCGGCGTGGCGTCGAGCGCGTCAGCCCACTCCTGCGGTGGCCACGTACGCCTCACCGTCACCACTGATCCGCAGCGGCTCGCCGGCCGCGGTGCCGATCGCCGCCTGGCCGGACGCGAGCGTCAGCGCGCCGGCCCCGTCGTCCACGGTGACCGAGCCCGCGCCGCAGAGCACCACCCGGGGACCGGGGAGCGGCAGCGTGACCGAGGGCACGGCCGTCCCGACCCGCACCCGGTGCAGCGCGAAGTCGTCCACCGGCACCGACCAGCAGTCCACCCCCGGCCCGACCGACTCAGCGGCACGTACCGGATCCTCGAGCACCTCGAAGCGCAGCACCCGCAGCAGCTCATCGACGTCGATCCGCTTCGGGGTCAGCCCGCCGCGCAACACGTTGTCGCTGGCCGCCATGATCTCCACTCCGCAGCCGCTCAGGTAGGCGTGCAGGTTGCCGGCGGGCATCCAGATCGCTTCCCCCGGCGCCAGGCCCACGTGGTGCAGGAGCAGCGCGACCAGCACGCCCGGGTCCCCCGGGTAGGCCACGGCCAGCCGGCGGGCCAGGTCCGCGTCCGGACCGTCGGCCGACGCCGCCAGCACGGAGCCCAGCAACTCGTCGCGCTCCGCGACCGGCCAGGCGAGCAGCGTCTGCACAGCCGTGCGCAGCCCCACCGGCCCCGTCCGCAACGCGGCGACCACCGGCGCCAACGCCGGTACGCCGAACGCGGCGAGCGCCTCGGCCGACACCGTCGGGTCCCGGAACCCGCACAGCGCCTCGAACGGGGTGAGCGCCACCAGCAGCTCCGGCTTGTGGTGCGGGTCGGAGTAGTTGCGTTCCCCCGGCGGGCGCCCCGCGTCCGCCGCGTAGCCCACCCGGGCCTGTTCGGCGTCCGGGTGGGCCTGCAGGCTCAGCGGAGCGTCGGCAGCGAGCACCTTGAGCAGGAACGGCAGCCGCGTGCCGAAGCGCTCGGACACCCGCTGGCCGAGCCACTGCCCCGGCTCGTCGCGTACCAGGTCGCAGAGGCTGACCCGGAGACCGGCCCGATCCACGCTCGCCGGGGCGCCCGGGTGGGCGCCCAGCCACAGCTCCGCCTCCGGGCCGGCACTGGGCACCGGCCGCCCCTGCAGCAGGGCGATCGCGGAGCGGGACCCCCAGGCGTAGTCCCGGATCGGGCCGTACAGCAGCTCCACCCGTCAGCCCCCGGGCCGCCCGGTCGCCTCGCCCGACGCGTCCTGGGGACGCGGTACGGCGGTGTCGGCCGCGGCACCGGTGCCGGCCTCGGCGGCGGCGGCGCTGTAGACGTCCGGCTCCAGGTAGATCACCCGGGCGATCGGCACGCCGGCACGGATCCGCGCCTCCACGGCGTTGATGCCCCGGGCCAGATCCTGGGCGCTCTCGCAGGCCCGCACCCCGACCTTCGCGGCCACCAGCAGCTCCTCGGGCCCCAGGTAGAGCGTCTTCATGTGGATGATCCGCTCCACTTCGGGGCCGTCGGTGATCGCCCGCTCGATGGCGTCCAGGTCGTGCTGCTCGGCGCCCTCACCGAGCAGCAGGCTCTTGGTCTCGATGGCCAGCACGACGGCGATGGTCACCAGCAGGATGCCGATCATCGCGGTGCCGGCGGCGTCCCACTCGCCGTTGCCGGTGATCAGCGTCATGGTGACGCCGAACAACGCGAAGACCAGACCGACCAGCGCCCCCAGGTCCTCCAGCAGCACCACCGGCAGCTCCGGCGCCTTGGCCCGGCGGACGAAGTGCACCCAGGACTGGTTGCCCCGGACGAGGTTGGACTCCTTGATGGCGGTCCGGAAGGAGAAGGTCTCCATGATGATCGCCGACACCAGCACGACCACCGGCACCCAGTGCCATTCGGTGATCGCGTGCGGATCCGAGAATTTGTGATAGGCCTCGTACAGGGCGAACAGGCCACCGACGCTGAACAGCACGATGGACACGATGAACGCGTAGATGTAGCGCTCCCGGCCGTACCCGAACGGGTGCTGCGGGGTCGCCTCCCGCTTGGCGCGCTTGCCGCCGAGCAGCAACAGGCCCTGGTTGCCGGAGTCGGCGACCGAGTGGATCGCCTCGGCCAGCATCGACGACGAGCCGGTCAGGATGAACGCGATGAACTTGGTGACGGCGATGCCGACGTTGGCCAGTAGAGCCGCGACGATCGCCTTCGTACCGCCGTTGGCGCTCACGCCACCGCTCCGCTTCGCCGCGCGGCACCGCCCGGCTCGACGGTGATCCGCCGCCCACTGCGCTCGTTCACTGGTTCGACAGCTCCTTCATCTCGGTGATGGCCGGTACCGCCATCGGGTCCAGCCCGTGGGCCAGGGCAAGGTAGATCGAAGCGAAGTCCGGTACGGCGATCAGCGAGGCCAGCCGCTCCAGCGCGGATCCACCCTCGGCGGTCACCACGTCGCAGCGGACACCGCGGCGCTCGGCGAGGGTCTGCACCGCGTCCGCGCGGCGCTCCTCGACCGCCAGCGGCTCATCCGTGTCGTCCTCGGCATTGAGCCCGCCGTCGCGCAGCAGCACCAGCCGCAGCCGGGTCCCCTCGCCGTCGTCCTCCGCGCGATCGGCGAAGATGTCCCGCTCCCCCTCGGCCAGGCCACCGAAGACGCCGTCCAGCAGCCCGACCCGGCCCCGGCCGGCCTCGCCGAGCGCCCCGGTGACCACCGGGTAGCGGGCGTTCGCCGACAGGGTGTCACCGAACCGGCGGGCCGCCACGGTGGCCAGCGGGGACGAGCCCCAGACGATCGGTACCGAGCCGGCCAGGCCCAGGGCCAGTGACTTCGCCGGGTTGACGAAGGACTCCGCGGTGGACCGGCAGCGGTCGGCGTCCGCGTCGAGCCGGGCCGCGGTCTCCGCCAGGTCCGCCTCGTTGACCTTCACCAGCCCGAGGGAACGGGCGGCGAGCAGAACGGGCACGGTGAGCGCCCAGAGGCTGGCCCGGGCCGGGGCGCGCCGGGGCACCGGGATGAACGGCGCCCGGGCCCGCTCGGCGACCGACTGTAACTGCGAGTCGGGGGCACCGACCGCGACCAGCCGGGCGCCACGCCGGTGCGCCGCCTCGGCGGCGCCGAGCGCCTCCGGGCTACGACCGGACGCGCTGACCGCGATGACCACGTCGGCAGCGCCAACCCAACCGGGTACGCCGGCGCTGCGGTGCGCGATGACCGGGACCGGGCAGCGCGGCCCGGCGACCGTGGCCAGCACGTCCCCGGTACGCCCGGCGGTGCCGATGCCGGCGATCACCACGGCACGGGGCCGCCCGTCGTCGGCGAGCACCGCCAGGTTCGCCTCGGCGGCCAGCGCGGCCGACTCGCGGACCTGCGCGCCGGCCGAGGCGGTGTGCCGGAGCATGCCGCCCGGGTCGTGCTCGGCCAGCGCCTCCGGGCTGTCGAGCAGGCCTTCGTCGGCGTCGCGACGTCCGCTGACCCCGGCCGTACCGTCGATCATGACGGCTGTCCGGGGCCGCCGCGCGCCTCGTCGAGCAGCAGCACCGGCACGTCGTCGCGGACCTCGAAGATCCGGCCGCACTCCGTGCAGGTCAGCGTCTGCGCCTCGGCGTCGTAGGTGAGCGGGGCGTGATGCGTGTCCGGACAGGCGAGAATCTCGAGCAACTGCGGATCCAGGGCCATGGCACGGCTCCTTCCACGTGTGCGGCTTCACCGGCGGCGGTGCCGACCGGCGCAGGCGATCTTATCGGCGAACCCGGCCCAGCACCTCGTCCCGGAGCGAGACCATCCGCTCACGGGTGGGCGCCTCGACGTTGAGCCGCAGCAGCGGCTCCGTGTTGGAGGCTCGCAGGTTGAACCAGGCGCCGTCGAGAAAACGCAGGGTGAGCCCGTCCATCTCGTCGACCGCCGCCTCGGGGTACGCGGCCCGCACCTCGGCCACCGCCGCCGCCTGGTCGACGACCGTCGAGTTGATTTCACCGGAGGCGATGTAGCGCTCGTACTCGCCGGCCAGCACGGACAGCGGCAGCGACTGCTCGCCGAGCGCGGCCAACGTGTGCATCGCGGCGAGCATCCCGGTGTCGGCGAACCAGAAGTCCCGGAAGTAGTAGTGCGCGGAGTGTTCGCCGCCGAAGACGGCGTTGGTGCGGGCCATCTCCGCCTTGATGAAGGAGTGCCCGACCCGGGCGACCACCGGCTCCCCACCGTGCTCCCGGATGATCTCCGGCACCGCGCTGGACGTGATCAGGCCGTGGATCACGGTGGAACCCGGGTGCTTGGCCAGCTCGCGTGCGGCGACCAGGGCGGTGATCGCCGACGGCGAGACCGGCTCACCGCGCTCGTCCACCACGAAGCAGCGGTCCGCGTCGCCGTCGAAGGCCAGCCCGATCTCGGCGCCGTGCTCGACGACGGCCCGCTGGAGGTCGACCAGGTTCGCCGGGTCCAGTGGGTTGGCCTCGTGGTTGGGGAAGGTGCCGTCCAGCTCGAAGTAGAGCGGCACGATCTGCAGCGGCAGGGCCGACAGGGCGGCGTCGCCGAGCACGGTGGGGACGGTGAAGCCGCCCATCCCGTTACCGGCGTCGACCACCACCTTCAGTGGCCGGATGCCGGAGAGGTCGACCAGCTTGCGCAGGTAGGCGGCGTAGTCGGGCAGCAGGTCGCGCCGCTCGGCCGGCCGGACCGGGTCGCCGGCCGGCCGGGCCTCGCCCGAGTCCAGCAGGGCCTGGGCCCGCTCACGGATCTCCGCCAGACCGCTGGCCTGACCGATCGGCCGGGCACCGGAGCGGCACATCTTGATGCCGTTGTACTGCGCGGGGTTGTGGCTGGCGGTGAACATCGCGCCGGGCAGATCGAGCGAGCCGGACGCGAAGTAGAGCAGGTCGGTGGAGGCCAGCCCGATCTCGATCACCGAGCGTCCCTCGGCGCGGACGCCGGCGGCGAAGGCCGCGGCCAGCCCGGGCGAGCTGGCCCGCATGTCGTACCCGATGACGACCGCGTCGCCCGGCTCGTCGGTGCTGTTGAGCAGCTGGGTGAATGCGGCTCCGAGCGCTTCGGCGACCCGTTCGTCCCACTGGTCCGGCACCGTCCCTCGGACGTCGTACGCCTTCACGATCTGGGACAGATCAGACACAGGTACCGCTCCTTGGCCGCAGGTTTCACCGGACCTGAGCGTATCGGAGGGTCAGGGTCGAGCCCCGCTCAGCCGGGGAGCCGAGGCATGAACACGGTGTGGTCGCCGCCAGCGGCGGCGGGCGGGTCGTCGGGCCCCGACCGGCCACCCGGAGTGCCCGGCATGGCCTGCGTCGCGTCGGGCGGCGACGCGGGCCCGTCCGGCCGGGCGCCGTAGACGCCACCGGTTGCGGGCCGGGGAGCCGGCACCGCGCCGTAGCCACCGGGCGGCTGCTGCTGCCCGTACACCGGGCCGGGGGCACCGGGCGCGGCCGGCGACCCACCCCCGGAGCGGTAGGTGGTGCCGCCGGAGTTTCCCGGTAGCGGCCCGGACAGCTCGTCGGCCGGCTTCCGGTCCTGACGCGAGCGGCGGAACAGCAGCACGATGAGCAGCAGCCCGACCGCCACCATCGCGATGCCGAAGAACATCACCGGTGAGCCGCCGGACGATTCGGCCGCGGTCGCCGTGGTGTCGGGCGCGCCGGACACGCCACCCAGCGCGGCCTCGTTCACCGCGTCGGCGGGCGGGGCGGCCCCGGTGGTCACGCTCGGGGTGGGCGACGGCTTCTTCGACGGCGTCGGGGTGGGCGACGCGGAGGCCCGGCTGGTCACCTTCGACGAGTCGGAACCCCGACCCAACTCCTGGCCGGTCGCGTTGAGCGCCACGCCGGTCACCGCGAGCCGCCCAGCCGGCGCGCCGGCGGCGAACGCCACCCGGTACCGCACGGTGATGCCCTTGCCCTTGCACAGGGTCGGCTTCGCCGGCGAGGTCTGCCCGGTCACCGCGCTGCCGCCACCACCGGACACGGGCACCGGGAACCAGCGCCCGCCCGCGTTGACATGCACCGTCACCTGATCCGGCTGGAGACCCGAGAGACGCAGACCCAGGGCGGTACGCAGCAGGACGCACCCGTCGGAGCGCTTGCGCACCGCGACGTTCACCCCCTGCGGGGAGCCGCCGGCGGCGAAGCTGCTGGCCGCACCCACCCGGACCGAGTCGTCGTCGGCGAGCGCGGGCGACGCACCGAGCATCACCAGGCCGCCCACCAGGCCGCCCACCAGACCGCAGACCGTCGCGAGACGCGCCGCGCGCCGACGTACCGTCATGATCACCTCACCGTTCCTCCCCGGGTGGGGTCCGCGGGTCAGGCTACTACCGGGCCGCCCCCACCACCGGTCATAGAGCGGCCCGCATGTGTGCGGCGTTACGGTTTCCGACCCCGACCCGCCGACCTACTGCGGGTGCCTCCTGGCGTCGGCCTCCGGCTGGTCAGGCCGCACCGGCGAGGGCATCCCGGCAGAGCCGGTCGGCGGTCCGGGTGGTCTCCGGCAACCGGTGGCGCGGGGTCAGCGCGAGCACCTGAGCGGTCGCGTTCGCGAGGCTCATCCGGTGCCCGACGCTGACGAAGACGGGCTTCACCCCGGCCTGCGTCCGCAGCACCCGGCCGACGACGTCGCCCCCGTCCCGCAGTGGCGACCAGGCACCCCGCTCGACAGGCGGCGCAGCCCACTCGCCGACCAGCGGCGTCTTCCCGACCCCGATCGCTGGCAGCCCGGTGACCACCCCAAGATGACAGGCGAGCCCGAACCGGCGCGGATGGGCCAGCCCGTGCCCGTCGCAGACCAGCAGGGCCGGGAGGGTGGTCAGCCGGTCCAGCGCGGCGAGCAACGCGGGCAGCTCACGGAAGGCGAACAGCCCCGGGACGTAGCCGAACGCGGGCCGGCCCACGCTGACCGCGGAATCCACCACGGCCAGCGTCCGGGCGTCCAGCACCGTCACGGCCGCCGCGAGGAGGTCGCCGCTCTTCGCGTACGCGACGTCCAGGCCAGCCACCGTGGCGGGCGCGGCCGGCCCGGGCCCAACCAGGTCGACCAGCGGCCGCAACTCCTCCTGTACGGCCACCGCGGCCTCTTGCGCGGCCTCTTGCGATGATCCACTCGACATCGGCGACATCGAGCTGTCCCACCGCCCTCGATGCCGCGATATCCACGATCCGGAGTCGATCACCGCTGGCGCGAGCCGCCGGCGTCATCCCCAGTGGCGTTGCCTTGCGGCACGCCCCCAGTCGGGCCGCTCTCGGTGGCGCTGGCGTCGCCGCCCGGGTCACCGCCGCTGTGGCCCTCGGCAGGTTTCCTTGTCGCACCGAAGGCGATCGCGAAGGCGATGCCGATGGCGACTCCGAAGGCGACCCCGCCCTTCGAACCGAACGAGGGGATGCCGATCGCCAGACCGAGCAGGATGCCCACCGGCCAGGCCCAGGCATTGGACCTGCTCTTCTCCGTCCCCGGTTCTGCTGCCATCCCCCGATGCTATTCGGCCGCTCCCAGACGGCGCGCCGCGCGCACCAGCCGGCCCGCCGCCACACCCACGTCGAGCCGGGCTCCGCTACCGCTCACTGACCGACCCGGCCGTCGATCCGCTCGCGAAACAGGTCGGCGTGCCCGTTGTGCCGCGCGTACTCCTCGATCATGTGCACCAGCAGCTCACGCAGCACGATGGTGTCGCCCTTGCGTTGCCGCCCCTGCACCCCGAGGTCCGACGCCTCGACGAACCGCTCGGCGAACTCCACCTCCGCCCGCCAGGCACGCCACGCCTCCGCGACCATCTCCGGATCAGCCACCGCACCGTCGAAATCGCCGTCGGGATCGTCGTCCGAGCAGTAGAGCCTGGGTGCGTCCTGGCCGGCCATCGTTCGCCGGAACCAGCCGCGCTCCACCTCGGCCAGGTGCCGGATCAGACCGAGCAGCGACATCGTCGACGGCGGTACCGGCCGCCGGGCCATCTGGTCGACGTCCAGGCCGTCGCACTTGAGCTGAAAGGTCAGGCGCTGGTCGCGCAGGTACTCGACGAGGATGGTCCGCTCGTCGAGGAAGTTGCGGTGGGAACGGGGATCGTCGTCCGGGTGAACGAACAGGTCCGCCCAACCGAAGGTCCTGGTGGGCTCACCGTCGGAGGTCGTCGCGCCGGAGTCGGCGAGGGAGTCAGCCATACGACGACCCTCGTCGATCCCCGACCGGGTCCGCAACCTGGATCAGGCTCGCTGGCGGGGTTGAGCAAGGTGCCGCCTACCAGGAATCTGCCGTTATGCATCACCGAGCGTCGGATGGTGACCGTGGACTGCCCCCGCCGGCCGCCGTGAATATGGCACGGATGGCTTCCTCGTCAGGCAAGCTGCCGCCACTCGTGACGATCTCAGCCACGCCCTCGGCCGCTGAACGATCGACGGTTTCATAGCGATCGAAGTTTCGGTGGCCGTTTACGAAGCGCGCAACCAGATCCGGATCGTAGGCCCAGACTCTGCTGCGGTGGTCCCAGAGGATTGCCTGGCCCAGGCCGACATCCATGACGAACAGCCCGGCCGGGGCCAGCCTCTCGTCGAGTCGGTAGAGCACGTACTAGGAGAGCTCGCAGGCCACCTAACTCGCCGCCAGCTCGGGGTCCGCGCCCGGGTCACCGGCAGCGCGAAGCTGCTCCTCGAACATCACGAATGTCCGCTGTCGGATTCCTCGGATGAGAGCCTGTTCTCTAGGCGTCAGGTGACGCCCTTCGGCGTCTGCCAGGTCTTCGATGGAGCGCACCGTCTCGTAGAGGGCGAAGATCGGTCCCTCACCGCTGAGATAATGCGCCCGGAATGCTTCCACCTCCTGCACGAAATCTTCGGTCGTACGGCGGAACACCTCTCCTCCGACATCGAACACTATCTCTCCGAACAAGTCGTTCCTCTCCTGCCAGGCACCCGTGCCGATATATACCCGCCAGACCCTGGCACCACCGTCAGGTGTCTCCACGATCTTCACCGGCGATTGGTAATACATGTAGTAGGAGGGGAGCACCAGGCCCGGCATTTCGGTCATCACGCGTCTCCCTCGTACGTCGACTGCAATGCCTGCCAGAACAACAGTTGCTGGCGACGCAGGATCCCATCGGCGATCGATTCCTCACGCCTCGTCAAGGCTCGGCCCTCCGCTCGGGCAATGGCCTCCACGTCACGGCGCACCTCATACAGCGCATGCTCCCAGGTCGCTATCACGTCGAGCGCGGCCAGGTGCAGCCGGAGCTCGGCGAGATGGCCGTTCCGCATTCGCACCACGAGTTGCACGTCGCGGTAGCCACTGTCCTCGGGCGACACGAACCTGTCTTCACAGCTCACAACCAGGACATTGGGGTGATCGCGAATCCGGCTGAGAGCGGCGTAGAGATCATCCAGGCAGCGGAATTCGACCTTCGCGGCGGCAAGGTCGAGCAACCTGGACGCATCGCCCTGATACTTGTTCACCTTGTCCTCGGCCCGGCGTCGATCCTTGGGTTGAGAACGCCAGCCGGGCTCGCCGACACGACGACCATCGACTTCGGCCAGGGAGACCGCCAGTTGGTTCAGCTCGGTCTGCGCCACGACTGCCGCGGAGTAGAGATCATCTAGGTAGCGCGCCCGGTAGGCATCGTCAGCGCAGCGGTGGTTGTCGAATCCTGCCTGCGCCACCGGGCCCCGGCGCACCTGGATGCTGGTGCTGATCCTCAATTGCTCGCCGGTGAGCGGAGTCGGCTCTGGCTTGGGGACCCCCCTGTCGGCCGTAGCTTCCAGTCCCACTGACTCCTGCTGAGCGACATCGTCGAGCACCTCACCGAGGGCGTCAATCGCCTGCTGATGACTCGCCAGGTGATGCACGGTCAGCGGGCGAGCCGTCAGCGAGTTCGCGAGTTCCGGCGTGGTCAGGATCATCCGCGCCAGATCGGGTTGTTGTACCAACTGCCGGACCAGGATCTCGGCCAACTTGGGCGCGGTCGCCGGCGGCTCCCGTCCAGCGCTGTCCAGCATGTCGCGGACGCGGACATCGGCGAACAGCCGCGTCAGATCCCGGGCCGACGCCTCGTCCAACTCTGGCACCAGCCGTCGCAGTGTCGACGGGTCCACGGCCGTCGCGAACTGAGCGGGACTCACCCCGCCCACGAAAACCTCGTCCAGGCTGCCAGCCACCGACACAGCCCCAGCCGGGCCGCCGCTTGCCTTCGGCTCCCCGTGAGCAAGGCCCGACGGCTCGGCGTCATGCGATGGCGACGGCGCCTCCGCCGAACCCGGACCGTCCAGCAGCAGGTGCATCCGGTTGATGTACGGGTCGCCGTGGCCGCCGTCGTCGCGCGCCGGCGGGTGGTCCGGCAGGTCGGGACGCTCGCTGAACCGGCCCCGGGGCAGCCCGCCGAGCGGCATCGGCCGGCCGTCGCCGCTCAGCACCAGCGCGTCGATGCCGACCACGTCGGGGTACAACGGCCGGTCCCGGATGAGGCCGGTCTGCGGGTCGACGTAGAGCACCGTGCCGTTCTGGTTGAGCGCCACCCAGGCGTGCGAGCCACCGTGCGCCCACTCGGTGACCAGGAACGCGTAGCTGCCGTGGCCTCCCAGCAGCAGTTGGTCGTGCAGGTTGGCGTAGCCCCGCTCGGCGGTCCGCCTTGCCTGGGTCGAATTCGGCCGTTGACCGCCGGGCGGGGCGAGGAGCTGCTGGAAGCGTCCACCGGTCACGTCCTCGACCCGGCCCGGGCCGCCCGCCTCGCCCCGGATCGGGCGCCGGGTGTCACCGTCCAGGTAGCCGTCGAAGGTGCGCGGCGCCGACACCCGCGGTCGCCCGTGCATCCACGTCTCGAACAACGACAGCGTGCAGTCGAGGCAGTTGATGCCCCGGGTGGCGTCGGCCCGGGGACCGCCGTCGTTCAGGAGCCGGAACCAGCCGCCCCGGCGTGGGTCGGCGGTGCGGGTGACGGTGCCGTCCGGCTCGCGGGGCATCCGCCGTTCGACGTCGACCTGGTGCAGGGCCAGCGGCGGACGGAGCCCGCCGGGCCGCCCGTACGGCCGGGAGTCGTCGATCGGCGGTGGTACGCCGTCGCCGGTGAGCACCGACCGGTCGACGGTCTCCACCGCACCGAGGGCGAGTGCGCCCACGTCCTCGTTGGCCTGCCGGAAGTGGGCGTCGCCGATGTCCACGACCCGTGGCGCCGTGGCGCCGGCCAGCACCGCGTCGGCAAGGTCGTGGCATTCGGAGTACGCGCGCATCTCGTCGTACGAGGTCCGCTGCCAGCCGTCGGCCCAGCGCGGGTGACCGGCTTGGCGCAACTGCCGGGCGTAGCTGGCGTACTCGGCGGCCCGGCGGTCGTGCTCCGCTGCCCGGGCGCGCAACCGATCGGCCTCGGACTGCCGGCGGTTGTTCTCGAACGAGGTCCGCTGGAACTCGTAGTAGCCCTGGTAGCGCCGCCGCTCGACGGCGTCCGCCTCGGCGGCCCACCGGGCCGCGTACCAGTCGCGGTCTTCCAGGGTGGGCAGCGACGGATCGTCGACCGCCGCGACGTCGGTGGGGATCGGCGCCCGGCCGCGAGCCGGATGCGGGGGTACGCGGACCGGCGGGGGCGCGTCCCGCGTCGGAAAGGCGGATCGACCCACCAGCGAACGGGTAGCCGTTGCGCCCCAGGCGCCGGCCACCGGCGCGCCCGGCGTGCTGACGACGCTGGGTGGCGGGCCGACCGCCGGGCCGGTCGACGTGACCGGCGGCGGTGGACCGGTCACGGTCGGCGCGACCGCACCCGGTGTGGTGGCGTGCGGGCTGGCCGGGTTGCCGGGCACGACACCGGCGGCCGGCCCGCTGGTCGGGTCGAGGGTGCCCGGCACGGGAGCGGCGACCGAGGAGAGCATGGGATCGGCGGCCACGGCGGAGAGCGTCGGATCTGCCGCGACCGGAGGCGGTGCACCCGGTCGGTCGACCGGCTGCGGCACAGGAAGGTCGCCGGGCTCGTCCGACGAGGGCCCGGTCTCGGGTGGGAGCAGCGAACGGCCCGATCCGGCCTCGACCTCGGACAGCCCGACGACGCCCAGCGGCGACGACCCGTTCGTGGATTGCGGCAGGTCGACCGCGCCCGGGTACGTCGGATCCTCAGCGCGGGCCGGCGGCACGGGATCGGGCACCACCACCGGCGTCGGCGTGTGGTCGGGCGCCACCGGCACCGGCGATGCGACCACGTCCACCCCGGCGACCGACGCCGACGCCTGCGCCGGGACCACCGAAGACGGAACCAGACCAGTCGAAGCCACCGCAGGAGAGGCCGCAGCGGAGGAAGCCGCCTCAGGAGGGACCGCCGCAGCAGCGGCCACCGGAGCGACCGCTGTGAGGGAGGGTCCGGCGAGTGGGGCGCCGGCGAGGGCGGCGGTCTGCGCGTCGAGCCGGGCGTGCAACGCGCGGTCGGCCTGCCCGGTCGCCGAACCGGTGGCACCGGACGCGGCGGCCCGCACCGCGTCCTCCACCGAGGTCAGACCCTGGCCGGTGGCGAGGCTGGCGGCGCTCTCGGCGAGCACCTCGCCGGTCATCTCCCGCCCCAGGTGCTCACCGACCCGCGCCGCGCGCCCGGTCGCGTGCCGGCCCAGGCCGGCCAGCGGCGCGACCGCCCCGCCGGCGAGTCCGCCGACCGCCGACGCGCCGAGATCGGTCAGGTCAACGCCGTGCGCGCGCCCGGTCGAGGTCTGGTACGCCTGGGTGGCGAGGCTGATCCCGGCCTCCTCCCCCGCCTCCTCCAACCCCCCACGGGCGGCTCGCGTGGCGAGCCCGCGTACACCGCCCCGCGTGACCTCCTTGGCCGCCCGCTCGCCGGCCTCCTTGAGCCCGTGCTTGAGGGACTTGCTGGCCAGTTGGCCCATCAGCCGCTTGACGATCTGCTGGATCAGCAGCCGGGTCGCGGTGATCGCCGCGCCCGCCGCCGGGGATGCGGCACCGGCGGTGAGCAGCGCCGTCACCGCGACCGCGAGCAGCTCGACGACGAGGATGCCCAGCTCGATCCAGACTTCCAGCTTGGCGCCCTCGATGTCGCAGCCACACTCCTCGACCAGCCGGCCCAGGTCGGCGGTGACCGCGAGCAGCACCGGCAGCGGTGCGTCGTCGCCCTCGGCGATCGCCCGCCAGGTCGCCTCGAACGCGGCGTCGACCATTCCGACGCCGCCGTATCCGCTGCGTACCTCGGCGGCTGCCGCGGCGGCGTCGGTGTGCGGGCCGGCGAGCACGGCGGCGACGTCGTACCACCGGTCGGCGACGTCCCAGACGGCTCGCTCGTTCCCCTCCGGCCACTGCACGCCGACCGCCCAGTCGAGGGCCTCGTAGATCCAGCCGGGCACGTCCCAAGGTGCGTAGTCCAGTGGGTGCGGAATCGGGCTGGGCAGCACGCTCATCCGGATCGCCCCGCCGTCAGCGCTGGTCGGCGGCCCGGTCGAGCCGGGCGGCGCTGGTCCCGTCGGTCTGCACGCTCGCGTCGACGGTGCGGACCACGTCGGTGCCCAGCTCGGTGAGTCGGTGCCCGGCACCCGTCCAGGCCCGCAGGACGATCTGCTCGATGCCGCGGTAGCTCCGCTCGAACGCGGCGCCGATGTCGTCGCGGCCCCAGGGCCGGGCGCCGCTGGCGGCTTCGATCTCGCCGCCCTCCGCCGCGCGGCGGGCCGTCACCGCCTCGCCGGCGAGGGCCAGATCGGCACCGCCCCGACGGGCCCGGCCCGGATCGAGCCAGAGCTGCTCATCGGTCATGCCGGCTCCTCGCCCCGCCCGAGCACGGCATCGGCACGGCCGAGCAGCGCGCCGTAGTCCCCGGTACGCAGGAACTCCGCCGACCCTGAGCCGGTCGGCATGCTGCCGGCCACCAGCTCGTGGGTGGCTTCGGTGGCGGCGGCGGTGGCTGCGCGGACCGTCTCGGTGATCTTCCGGCTCAGCGCCTCGGCGTCGCGGTCCTGGTAGACGGCCGGGTCCAGCTCGACCGCGACCAGTTGGCCCCGGGCGCCGACGGTCGCGCTCACCTGCCCGTCGGCTGACCGCCGGGTCACCCGCAGCTCGGCGAGTCGCGTCCGCAGAGTGTCCAAGTTGGACCTGAGCTGCTGGTACTGGCCGTACACGTCGTCGAATCGGGCCCGTAGCTCGCGATTGGCGTCCCGGTCCACGCGTTCGCTCACCGCCGCTCCTCCCGTCACCGTCGGTAGGGCGCACCATACCGGCTGCCACCGATCCGCGTAGTCCGGTAGTTTCGGTACGTGATCGACCGTCAACAGGCCGAGCAGCTCGCGGCCGCCTGGGCGCACCGGGATTCGCTGCGGCTCGGCTACGAGTGCACGCCGACGGTCGACGAGTTCGACCTCGGCTACGTCATCCTGTCCACTGTGGCCACGCAGGAGCGGGCGCTCCCCGGCGACCTGCCGACCACGGTGGTCGACAAGGCGACCGGCGAGGTGACCACCTGGCCGCGGGTGCCGACCCAGGTGGTGGCGGAGATGTACCGGCGCAGCCGGCCCGACCGACCCGCCGCTCCCCGCACGGTCGAGCCGGAGAGCCGGCTACTGCGGGAGATCCACCGGCTGCCGACCCCGGACACCGTCGCGCACCTGACCGTGGGGGGCCGGATCTGGACGGCCCAGGGCGCGAAGGGCGACGGGCGACTGCGTCACCATCCGCTGGTCCGCGCATACCTCGACGAGCTGCCGGCCGGCGCGCTGGTGCGCGGCGGCGACCGGCACGCCGAGCTGATCGTCGTCTCCGACGTGCTGCACGAGTACGACCACCGGCGGGCCGCCGAGGGCATCGCCCCGATGGGCCCGGGCGAGGCGGCGACGCTGCTGGAGGACGCCCGGTTCGAGACCTTCCGGGTCCGTGAGCCGGGTGACCCGGCTGGCGGTCCGGCCGAACGCCCCTGCGATTCGTGCATCAACTTCCTGGTGCACGTCAACGTGTTGCCGATCTCGCAGCGGGCCTTCTCGGAGCCCTGGCACCCGGAGGCCGCACCCGACCCCGACCCGGGCCGCTTTCCACCGGAGGTGGCCAACCCGCTGGTGGCGGCCGGCTGGCGGCCGCACATCGGGGATCAACTCATGGCCGCCGCGGCGGTGCGGGACGTCACCGCCGTGTCGGGGCAGGCCCATCAGCACGCGGCCTTCCCCGCCGCCGTGGAGGCGCTGACGGCGTTCCCCAGCCTGGTCGGCGCGCGGCGTGGCCCGGGCGAGCGGGTGTGGATCTCGCGCTTCGACATCCGTCCGCACACCATTTCGCACACCGCCGACACACTCGCCGGCTTCGGGGCGGTGCTCGGCGTACGGCTCTTCCCGATCGGCACCGAGCAGCAGGACAGCATCCTGGCGGTGGACGAGCGTGGCCGGGTCTTCGCACTGGACCAGGCCGGCGAGTGGTTCCTCGGCGACACCATCGACGCCGCGCTGACCACCCTGTTGCTCGGCCGTGCCCCCGCCCGGGTCCGCGACGACGGCTCCTGGCGGGTTGGCTAGAGCGCGAGTCCGGTCAGCACCATGACCCGCGGCTCGGTGTAGTCGTCCATCGCGCTGCGCAACCCCTCGCGGCCAACGCCGCTGCCCTTGACCCCGCCGTACGGCATCTGGTCCGCCCGGTACGACGGCACGTCACCGACGATCACCCCGCCCACCTCCAGCGACCGCGCGGCGGAGAAGGCCACGTCCAGGCGCCGGGTGAACACGCCCGCCTGCAACCCGTACGCCGAATCGTTGACCGCGGTGAACGCGGCCTGGTCGTCGGCGACCGGGGCGACCACGAGCACCGGGCCGAACACCTCCTCGGCGACGACCTTGGCGCCCGCCGGCACGCCGGTGAGGACGGTCGGCGGGTACGTCGCGCCGTCGCGCTCGCCGCCCACCTCGACGGTGGCGCCGGCCGCCACCGCCTCGGCCACCCACGTCTCGACCCGGCGGGCCGCCTCCTCGGACACCATCGGGCCCACGTCCGTCAGCTCGGAGGCGGGGTCGCCGGTACGCAGCGCCCGCACCGCCGCCACCAGCCGGGGCAGGAAGTCGGCGAAGAGGGTGTGGTGCACGTACATCCGTTGGACGGCGATGCACGACTGGCCGGCCTGGTAGTTGGCGAAGGTGGCGATCCGCTTCGCGGCGAAGGTCAGGTCCTCGTCGGCCGTCCAGTCCGCGCAGATCACCGCGGCCGCGTTGCCGCCCAGTTCCAGCGTCACGTGCTTGTCGGGCGCCTGCCGACGGATGGCCGCGCCGACCGGCCCGGACCCGGTGAACGACACGACCGGCAGTCGGGGGTCGGTGACCAGCTCGGCGGCGCGGGAGTTCGGCAGTGGCAGGACCGAGAACATGCCGGCCGGCAGCTCGGTCTCGGCCAGCAGCTCGCCGAGCAGCAGCGCGGACAGCGGCGTCGCCGGGGCCGGCTTGACGATGATCGGCGCGCCGACCGCGATGGCCGGGGCCACCTTGTGCGCGACCAGGTTGAGCGGGAAGTTGAACGGCGCGATGCCCAGCACGGGCCCCTTCGGCACTCGCCGGACCAGGGCGATCCGTCCGCTGGCGGCCGGGTCGGTGTCGAGGCGTTGCAGTTCCCCGGAGAAGCGCCGGGCCTCCTCTGCCGCCCACCGGAAGGTGGACACGGCTCGCCCGACCTCGGCCCGGGCCCACTTCACCGGCTTGCCGTTCTCGGCGGTGATCAGCGCCGCGACCTCCTCGGCACGTTCGGCGAGCCGCCGGGAGACGTGGTCCAGGGCCGCCGCTCGGGCGTGCGCGGGCAGGGCCGCGGCCTGCGCGGCCACTCCGGTCGCCGCCGCGACGGCGGCCTCGACCTGGTCGGCCGTGGCGAGGGTGGTACGCCCCACCGGGCGACCGTCGTACGGGTGGTGGACGGTCAGCTCGCCCTCGCCGTGAGCGGGGCGGGAGGCGACGAAGAAGGCTGCGGGCTCCACGCCGAGCAGCGTAGACGAGAGACCAGCCGACGGAAACAGTCGCCGCGACCCTTGTCTGCCGCGAATTCAGTAGCCAAGATGGCAGACAGATTGCGATAACCGCCGCAGACCGCACCCCCGGCCCCCTCGGAGAGATCCAGCCATGAGTGACCAGCAGCAGCTGCGCAACTTCGTCAACGGCTCCTACGTCGAACCGGCCGACGGCGGCTACGCCGACCTGATCGACCCCTGCACCGGTGAGGTGTTCGCCCAGGCCCCGGTGTCCGGCGCGGCGGACGTGGACGCGGCGATGACCGCTGCCGCGACCGCCTTCGAGAGCTGGCGGGAGGTCACCCCGGCCGAGCGGCAGCGGGCCATGCTCAAGCTCGCCGACGCCGTGGAGGCCCGGGCGGCGGAACTGGTCGACGCCGAGGTCCGCAACACCGGCAAGCCGCGCCAGCTCACCGCCGAGGAGGAGCTGCCGCCGGCGGTGGACCAGTTCCGCTTCTTCGCCGGCGCCGCCCGACTGCTGGAGGGGCGGTCCGCCGGGGAGTACATGGCCGGCCACACCTCGTACGTGCGACGCGAGCCGATCGGCGTCTGCGCCCAGGTCACCCCGTGGAACTACCCCCTGATGATGGCGGTCTGGAAGATCGCCCCGGCACTCGCCGCCGGCAACACGGTGGTGCTCAAGCCGTCGGACACCACGCCGGTGTCGACGCTGCTGCTCGCCGAGATCGCCGCGGAGTTCTTCCCGCCGGGCGTGCTCAACGTGGTCTGCGGCGACCGGGACACCGGTCGTACCCTCGTCTCGCACCCGACCCCGCAGCTGGTGTCGATCACCGGCTCGACCCGCGCGGGCATGGAGGTCGCCGCTGCGGCGGCCCCCGACCTGAAGCGGACCCACCTGGAGCTGGGCGGCAAGGCCCCGGTGGTGCTCTTCGACGACGCGGACGTGGCGGCGGCTGCCGAGGCCATCGCGCTGGGCGGCTACTTCAACGCTGGGCAGGACTGCACGGCGGCCACGCGGGTGCTCGCCGGGCCGGGCATCCACGACGACTTCGTGGCAGCGCTCGCCGGGCAGGCCCGCACCACCAGGACCGGCGCACCGGACGACGCCGACGTGCTCTACGGCCCGCTGAACAACGCCAACCAGCTCGCCCGGGTCAGCGGCTTCGTCGACCGGCTGCCGGACCACGCGGCGATCCAGACCGGCGGCTCACGGCAGGGCGAACGCGGCTACTTCTACGCGCCGACCGTGGTCTCCGGGCTCCGCCAGGCCGACGAGATCATCCAGGACGAGGTGTTCGGGCCGGTCATCACCGTGCAGCGGTTCTCCGACGAGGACGAGGCGGTGCGCTGGGCCAATGGCGTCGACTACGGCCTCTCGGCGTCGGTCTGGACGAAGGACCACGGCCGGGCGATGCGGATGACCCGGCGGCTGGACTTCGGCTGCGTCTGGGTGAATACGCACATCCCGTTCGTCTCCGAGATGCCACACGGCGGCTTCAAGCACTCCGGGCACGGCAAGGACCTCTCGGTCTACAGCCTGGAGGACTACACCCGGATCAAGCACGTCATGCACAACATCGAAGGTTGATACCTGTGACCACATCCGAAGAGCTGCACAAGCGGCGCGGGGCGGCGGTCGCCCGGGGCGTCGGCAGCGTCATTCCGTCCTACGTGGACAACGCCGGCGGAGGGACCCTCACCGACGTCGACGGCCGGGAGTGGATCGACTTCGCGGCCGGCATCGCGGTGACCAGCGTCGGCAACTCCGCGCCGAAGGTGGTCGAGGCGGTACGGGCGCAGGTCGAGCGGTTCACCCACACCTGCTTCATGGTCGCGCCGTACGAGTCGTACGTGGCGGTGTGCGAGCAGCTCAACGCGCTGACGCCGGGCGGGTTCGAGAAGCGCTCGGCCCTGTTCAACTCCGGCGCCGAAGCGGTGGAGAACGCCGTGAAGATCGCCCGGCACGCCACCGGTCGTCCGGCGGTCGTGGTCTTCGACCACGCGTACCACGGCCGAACCAACCTGACCATGGCGTTGACCGCGAAGAACATGCCGTACAAGCACCGGTTCGGGCCGTTCGCCGGTGAGATCTACCGGGTGCCGATGTCGTACCCGCTGCGCGACGGCGGGCTGTCCGGCGCGGACGCGGCGGCGCGGGCGATCGAGATGATCGAGAAGCAGGTCGGCGCGGAGAACGTCGCCGCGCTGCTGATCGAGCCGATCCAGGGCGAGGGCGGCTTCGTGGTGCCCGCGCCGGGTTTCCTGCCGGCACTGCGCGACTGGGCGACGACGGCCGGGGTGGTCTTCGTCGCCGACGAGATCCAGACCGGCTTCTGCCGCACCGGCGACTGGTTCGCCTGCCAGCACGAGGGCGTCGAGCCCGACCTGGTCACCCTGGCCAAGGGCATCGCCGGCGGCCTACCACTGGCGGCGGTGACCGGCCGGGCCGAGCTGATGGACGCGGTGCACGTCGGCGGGCTCGGCGGCACGTACGGCGGCAACCCGCTCGCCTGCGCCGCCGCGCTGGCCACCATCGAGACCATGCACGATCTGGACCTGGCCGGCGCGGCCCGCCGGATCGAGGCCGTGCTGGCTCCCCGGCTGCGGGCCATCGCCGAGCGGGACCCCCGGATCGCCGAGGTACGCGGTCGGGGCGCGATGCTCGCCGTCGAGCTGGTGCAGCCGGGCACGCTCATCCCCGACCCGTCGGCCACGGCGGCAGTCTCGGCCGCCTGTCACTCCGCCGGCCTGCTCACCCTGACCTGCGGCACGTACGGCAACGTGCTGCGCTTCCTACCCCCGCTGGTGATCTCCGACGCCCATCTCACCCGCGGCGCCGACATCCTCGACGCCGCCTTCCGCTGACCGAAGGAAGGGCACCTTGTTAACGCCTGGTGCATAAGAAGGGGCCCTTCCTAACGGCAGGGTCAGCGGAGCACCTCGACGGTGTTGCGGCGGACCACGTTCTTGCCCGGCTCGCGGATCTGGTCCATCGCCGCGGTGTTGAGCAGCACGCAACTGCCCGACGGGCCGGTCACCGTCACCGTGGTCGCCCGATTGTTGTCCAGGTTGGTCACCCGCAGCCGCGTACCCACCGGGAACTGCCCGCTGGCCGCCGCCGGCACTCCGCCCTCGGCGAAGAACGTGATCGCGCCCGAGCAGGCCGAGCGGGGCGCCGGGCCCGGCGCGCCGGGAGACGCGGCACCGGGGCGGACCGTGCCGGCTGCCGGCGGCGCGGCGGGCGGCGCGGCCTCGCCGTCGAGACGTTCCACCACGTTGCGGCGGACCACGTTCTTCCCCGGCTCCCGGACCAGCTCCATCGCGGCGGCGTTGAGCAGCACACAACTGCCCGACGGGCCGGTCACCGTCACCGTGGCCGCCCGGTTGTTGTCCAGGTTGGTCACCCGCAGCCGCGTACCCACCGGGAACCGGTCGCTGGTCGCCGCCGGCGCGCCGCCCTCCGCCGAGAAGGTGACCGAGCCCGAGCAGACGGACCGACCCGCCGGTGCGGTTCCGGCGAACCCGAAACCGGTCCCCACCGCCACGCCCGCCGCGGCGAGCACCGCCACGGTCGCCGCCAGCACGTGCCTGCGCTGCACCCTCATCGCCGTCACTCCCGTCCTCGGTGGGTACTTCACCGCCTGGTACGGATGGGAGTGCCCTACCGTTCACCCCACACGGACACCGATCCGCGTGGCGGCCGGATCGACCGGCCCGTACCGGGTGCGCGGCGCCCCGGTGACCAGCGCCCAGTAGCGGTCCCCGTACGACCAGTGCCACCACTCGGTCGGGTAGTTCACCAGCCCGGCGCCGCCGAGCGCGTCCACCATGATCTGCCGGTGCCGCCGGGCGGCCGCGTCGATGGTGGGGGCGTCGGTGAAGCAGGCGTCCGCGCTGTCCTCCGGCGTGGCGTCGAGGGCCGTGCCCAGATCCAGCTCCACGCCGTCGTCGGTGCACAGGGTCAGATCCACCGCCCCGCCAGTGCTGTGCGGGGCCACCTCGACCGGCGAGACGAACTTGGCGGTTTCCCGGTGCAGCCGCTCCGGGGACCAGCCCGGGTGCCGTATGCGCAGCTCATCCCGGTAGCCGGTGAAGATGGCCAGCTGGGCCTGGTACGGCCGGTACCCCTCGATAACCAGCAGGCGCACCCCGGCAGGCAGCGCACGCTGCGCGGCCAGCAGCCGGTCCGCGACGCCGGCGCGCAGCCGGGCGTACGCGCCGGACGGGTCGGCCGCGCGCCCGTCCAGTCGCAGCTCCGGCAGCTCGCGCAGGTCCACCAGGGGGTCGCCGTCGTCGGCGCTGGGCACCGCGGCCACCCGAGGATCGGAGAGCAGGATCATCGGGCGCTCCGCCTGGCGGTCACGGGTCGGGCCGCGTGCCGGGTACGAGCCAGCTCGACCAGCCGGTCCACCACCTCGCGGTAGCCGACACCGACAGCCGCCCACACCTTCGGGTACATGGAGTGCGCGGTGAAGCCGGGCATCGTGTTCAGCTCGTTGACGTACAGCTCACCGGTCGTCTCGTCGTACAGGAAGTCGACCCGGGCCAGGCCCCAGCCGCCGATCGCGGCGAACGCGCGCAGCGACAGCTCGCGAACCCGCTCGGTCACCTCGTCCGGCAGCACAGCCGGGACGATCATGGGGTCGGCGTCGCCGAAGTACTTCTGCTGGTAGTCGAACCAGCCGCCGGCGACGCGCACCTCGCCCACGGCCGACGCCTCCGGGCGCCAGCCGCCGAGCACCGCGCACTCCAACTCGCGGCCGGTGACCCCCTGTTCGACCATGACGAGCTGGTCGTGCCGGAGCGCCTCCTCGATGGCGGCGGCCAGGTCGTCGCCCTCCGCGACCCGGGAGATCCCGATCGAGGAGCCCATGCTGGCGGGCTTGACGAACAGCGGCCGGCGCAGGCCGAGCACCAGCTTCTCCGGGTCGTCGGTCGCGCGGTAGGTGTGCGCGTCGAACGCGACGTGCGGGGTGATCGGGATGCCGTCGGCACGCAGCACCCGCTTCATCGCCACCTTGTTCATGCCCACGGCGGAGGCCAGGATGCCGCACCCGACGTACGGCACGTCCAACGACTCCAGCAGCCCCTGCACCACCCCGTCCTCACCGAACGGGCCGTGCAGCACGGGGAAGACCACGTCCAGTTCGGCGTGCACCGCGCCGGGGGCGTTCACCGCGGACACCTGAACGGTGCCCGGGCGCGGGCCGGAGCGCAGCTCGACCGCCGGCCCGGTCACCGCCAGCCGGTCGTCGATGGCCCGCTCCGCGGCGGGCCGGTCGCGCAACTCGGCCAGCACCGCGTCAGGCACCAGCCGGAACGCGCCGGTGCGGGTGACACCGATGGCGACCGTGCGGTACCCGCCCCCGGCCAGCGCCCGGGCCACGCCGAGTGCGGAGGCACAGGAGACCTCGTGCTCCGCCGACGGGCCGCCGAACAGGATTCCGATCCGAGTTGGCGCGCTCATGCCGCCGCTCCTTCCACAGTCGTCAGCTCGGCGAGCCGCTGGACCGTCAACCGGGCCACCAGCGCCGCTTCCACGTTTCCGCCGGTCAGCACCACGCCGACCGTTCGTTGCCGCCGCACACCGGACTCGGTGGCGCACCGGAGCGCACCGGCCAGACCGGCCGCCCCGGACGGCTCGACCAGCAGCTTCAGCTCCATCAGGAGCAGCCGGAAGGCCGCCGCGATCTCCTCGTCGTCGACCCGGACGACCCCGCGCAGGGCGGTCCGCAGGATGGCGAACGGCAGTTCACCCACGCAGGACGGCCGCAGCCCGTCGGCGATCGTGGGTGCCGGGGTGACCGGAACCCGCTCGCCGGCCGCGAGGCTGCGGGCCAACGAGTCGCAGCCCACCGGCTCCACGCCGTACACCTCGATGCCGGTGCCGGCGGCGGCCAGGCAGGCGCCCGCCACCCCGCCGCCGCCACCGACCGGGACCACCAGCGCGTCCAGGGGCGTTCCGAGACGCTCCGCCTCCTCAATCAGCTCCAGGCTGGCGCTGCCCTGCCCGGCGATCACGTCCGGGTGGTCGTACGCGTCGATGACGGGGTGACCGGTCTCGTCGCTGAGCGTCCGGGCCGCCGCGACCCGCTCCTCGACGCTGCTGCCGGCGAACATCACCCGCGCCCCCGCTGCCCGGGCCCGATCGACCTTGGTCGACGCCGCGTCGACCGGCAGCACCACGGTGGCCGTGAGCCCGTGCCGCCGGGCCGCCAACGCCACGGCCACCGCGTGGTTGCCGGTGCTCTGCGCGATCACCCCGGCGTGCCCGGCCGTGGCGAGGCGGCCGACCGCCCGCAGCGCGCCGCGCATCTTGTACGAGCCGCCGTCCTGGAGGTTCTCCGCCTTGAGCAGGACCCGGGCCCCGGCCAGCCCGTCGATCACCGGGGACCGCAGCACGGGCGTACGGACCACCCGGCCGGAGAGCCAGGAGGCGGCCTCCTCGACGTCGGCGCGGCGCAGACCGGCCGGGGCAGCGGTGCGAGACATGGTTCTCCTTCTGTCGCGCTGCGGCCGGGACCGGGTCCACGGCTGGCAGAGGGTTGTTTTCGGGCACGCCGAAGGCAGGGATGCCGCGACACGCGGAACCCGGGACGGCGTGGGAGTGCTAGGGCGGGGTGGGTAGCTGGACGTCCACCCGCAGGCCGCCGTCCTCGGCGGGTCGGGCCGCGATGATGCCGTCGTGCGCCTGGGTGATCGAGCGGGCGATGGCCAGGCCGAGACCGGCGCCGCCGCCGTGCGAGGTGCGATCCCGGGCGAGGCGGCGGAACGGCTCGAAGAGGCCGGCCACCGCCTCGGACGGCACGGGCTGCCCGGTGTTGACCACGGACAGGGCGGGCGTGCCGCCGACCGTGACGGTCAGCGCGCCGCCGCGCCGGTTGTACTTGATTCCGTTCTCCACCAGGTTCGTGACGAGGCGTTCCAGCAGCACCCGCTCGCCGATGACGACCCGGGGCGTGAAGTGCGTGTCGATGGTCACGGCGGCGTCCCGCGCGCGGTCCCGGTACCCGGTGAGCACCGCGCCGGCGATCTCGTCGAGCCGCTGCGGGGTACGCGAGCGCAGGCCCTGGTCGCTCTCGCTGAGCGCGAGCAGGCCCTCGATCAGCCGCTCGTTGCGCTCGTTGGTCTCCAGCAGCTGGCCGGTCAACAGCTCCAGTTGCTCGGCGGTGAGCGACCGGGCCATCCCGACCTCGATCAGCGTCCGCTGCACCGCCAGCGGAGTGCGCAGCTCGTGCGAGGCGTTCGCGGCGAACCGCCGCTGCCCCTCGTACCCGGCGGAGACGCGCTCCATCATCTCGTCGATCGCGCGGGACAGTCGGGCCAGCTCGTCGCGACCCCGGGGCCGGATCCGGTGGCCGAGGTTCTGCGGGCCGAGGTGCCCGATCGGCTCGGCCAGGTCGCGGACCGGGCGCAGGCACCACACCGCGCCGAACCAGAGCGCCACCAGGGTGGTCAGGACCACGACCAGCACGGCCAGCACCGGCAGCACGAACGCGACCTGGCGTACCGGCGCGCAGACCTCCATCAGGCCGGGCACGGGCAGGTCGCAGAGCCCCCGGCCGCGGGACCAGATCAGCCCGGTCAGCCACCCGCCGACCGCCGGCAGGAGCGGCCCGGCCAGCAGCGCCAGCAGACCCACCAGCAGCACCCGGCGACGGGGGGTCCAGCTCACGCCGCGCCGCCGAGCCGGTAGCCGGCCTTGGGCACGGTGTGGATGACCGCCGGGTCGCCGAGCTTCTTGCGCAGGGTCATCACGGTGACCCGTACGGCGTTGGTGAACGGGTCGGCGAACTCGTCCCAGGCCTGCTCCAGCAGCTCCTCGGCGCTGACCACCTGCCCGGCGGCGCGCAGCAGCACGCGCAGCACGGCGAACTCCTTCGGGCTCAGCGCCAGCGGGCGGCCGTCCCGGGTGGCCACGTGCCGGGCCACGTCCAGCACCACACCGTCCTGGATCAGCACCGGCGGGAGCGCCGGAGTGGACCGCCGGCCGAGGGCCTGCACCCGGGCGACCAGCTCGGCGAAGGCGAACGGCTTGGTCAGGTAGTCGTCCGCGCCGAGGTCCAGACCGGCCACCCGGTCCCGGATGCCGGCCGCCGCGGTGAGCAGCAGCACCCGGGTGCCCACCTGCGAACCGGCGATGCTGCGGCACACCTCGTCGCCGGTGTGCCCGGGCATGTCCCGGTCCAGGACCGCCACGTCGTACCGGTTCACGCCGATCCGCTCCAGCGCACCGTCGCCGTCGTAGCAGACGTCGACGGCCATCGCGAGGCGTCGCAGCCCTTCGGCCACCGTGTCCGCCAGCAACCGCTCGTCGTCCGCCACCAGCACCCGCACGTTTCCGCTCCCCGTGGTTCCGCTCGTCCGGCATACCGTGGCAGGCCGAGGTTAAGGGTTCTGTAAAGAACTCTGCGCCATCCGTCCCAGGGGCACCGGGCGGTTGGCGATCAGGGGTGAGCTGCGTCACGATGGGGGCCGAGGAGGTCGCCCGATGGCTGACCCGTGGCTCGCCCTGGAGTTCGGCGTCGATCCGGCGGAGCGGATCGCGCAGGTCGGCGCCGCCCACGAGGCGTTCCTCGCCGCCGGCGCCGCGCCGCACCGGGTGCGGGAGGTGGTACGCCGCTCGTGGGAACGCTCGGCGCGGCTCGACCCGGAGGCCACTCCGCCCGTCGACCTGACCGACGACGCGCTGGCGGGCTACCGGGCCGCTCACCCGCTGGCCCGGGTGCTGCCGCTGTTCCGGGACCTGCTGGGCGGCATCGCACAGGACGGCGCACACCTGATGGCGGTCTGCGACGCGTACGGGCGGCTGCTCTGGGTGGAGGGCCACCCGGGGGTGCGCCGGCACGCCGAACGGATGAACTTCGTGCCCGGCGCCCTGTGGGACGAGAGGCACGCCGGCACCAACGCCCCCGGCACCGCGCTGGCCGTCGACCACAGCGTGCAGATCTTCGCCACCGAGCACTTCAGCCGGCCGGTGCAGCGCTGGACCTGCGCCGCAGCGCCGATCCACGACCCGGCCACCGGGCGGCTGCTCGGCGCCGTCGACATCACCGGCGGCGACCACCTGGCCAACCCGCACAGCCTGGCGCTGGTCCGGGCCACCGCCCGGGCCGCCGAGGCGCAGCTCGCCACCGACCGACCGGTGGAGCCCGGCGTCGCCACGGTGACCGCGCTCGGCCGGGACGAGGCGGAGCTGCGGGTCGACGGCCGGCGGATCCGGCTCGGCCGCCGGCACAGCGAGCTGCTGGTGCTGCTGCTGCATCATCCCGAGGGGCGCACCGGCGAACAGCTCGGCCTCGACCTGTACGGGGACGACCGGCTGCACCCGGTCACCCTGCGCGCGGAGCTGTCCCGGCTGCGCCGGGTGCTCGGCCCCGAACTGCTCGACTCCCGCCCGTACCGGCTGCGCGGCACCGTCCGCGCCGACTTCACCATCGTCGCCGACCGGTTGGACCAGGGCGATCCGGCGGGCGCGCTCGACGCGTACTCCGGGTCGTTGCTGCCCGGCTCGGACGCGCCGGGAGTGACGCGACTGAGCCGCCTCATCGACGGGCAGCTCCGCGCGGCCGTGCTGGCCACCGCGGACCCGGCGCTGCTCGCGGCCTGGACCGCGACGCCCGCCGGGGCCGACGACCTGACCGCGTGGCAGGCCCTGGCGCGGGCGTTGCCGACGGGCGCGCCACGCCGGCCGCTCGCGCTCGCCCGCATCGACCAGCTCGCCGGGGAGTACGACCTGACGCGCGCAACGTGGCTGCAACGTTCCTGAAACTAACGTCGCCGTCGGCACACCCGCACAACGACGGCGGAGGTAACCATGACGGGCTACGACGCGCCCACCCACTGGCAGTCCCGTTACGACCACTTCATCGGCGGCGAGTACGTCAAGCCGCACGGTGGCGGCTACTTCGAGAACCCGACCCCGGTCACCGGGCAGACCTTCACCGAGGTGGCCCGAGGCACCGCCCCGGACGTCGAGAGGGCCCTGGACGCCGCGCACGGCGCCGCCGACGCCTGGGGGCGCACCTCGGTGGCCGAGCGGGCGCTGATCCTCAATCGCATCGCCGACCGGATGCAGGAGAACCTGGAGTCGCTGGCCATCGCCGAGACGTGGGAGAACGGCAAGCCGATCCGCGAGACGCTGGCCGCCGACATCCCGCTCGCCATCGACCACTTCCGGTACTTCGCCGGGGCGATCCGGGCCCAGGAAGGCTCGCTCGGCGAGCTCGACGACGACACCGTCGCGTACCACTTCCACGAGCCGCTCGGCGTTGTCGGGCAGATCATCCCGTGGAACTTCCCGATCCTGATGGCCACCTGGAAGCTGGCGCCCGCGCTGGCCGCCGGCAACGCCGTGGTGCTCAAGCCGGCCGAGCAGACCCCGGCGTCCATCCACTACTGGCTGTCGCTGGTGGCGGACCTGCTGCCGCCGGGCGTGCTCAACATCGTCAACGGTTTCGGCGTGGAAGCCGGCAAGCCCCTGGCGTCCTCGGCGCGGGTGGCGAAGGTGGCGTTCACCGGTGAGACCACCACCGGGCGGCTGATCATGCAGTACGCCAGTGAGAACATCAAGCCGGTCACGCTGGAGCTCGGCGGCAAGAGCCCGAACATCTTCTTCGACGACGTCAGCGCGTCCCGCGACGACTTCTTCGACAAGGCGCTCGAGGGCTTCACCATGTTCGCTCTCAACCAGGGCGAGGTCTGCACCTGCCCGTCGCGGGCGCTGATCCAGCAGGGCCACTACAGCGACTTCCTCGCCGCGGCGGTCGCGCGCACGGAGGCGATCGTCGCCGGGCATCCCCTCGACACCGACACGATGATCGGGGCGCAGGCCTCCAACGACCAGTTGGAGAAGATCCTGTCCTACCTGGACATCGGCCGGCAGGAGGGCGCCCGGGTGCTCACCGGCGGGTCCCGCGCGGACCTGGGCGGCGAGCTGTCCGGCGGGTACTACGTCGAGCCGACGATCTTCGAGGGCGACAACTCGATGCGGGTCTTCCAGGAGGAGATCTTCGGACCGGTGGTCTCGGTGACCTCCTTCGCCGACCTCGACGACGCCGTCAAGACCGCGAACGACACGCTGTACGGGCTGGGCGCGGGTGTCTGGACCCGGGACATGAACACCGCCTACCGGGCCGGGCGGGCCATTCAGGCGGGCCGGGTGTGGACCAACTGCTACCACGCGTACCCGGCGCACGCCGCCTTCGGCGGGTACAAGCAGTCCGGCATCGGCCGGGAGAACCACAAGATGATGCTGGAGCACTACCAGCAGACCAAGAACCTGCTGGTCAGCTACTCGACCCAGAAGCTCGGCTTCTTCTGATGTCCGTCGTCTCCGTCACCCCCGCCGCGGCCGACCTGATCCGGTCGCTGCGGGGGCGGCACGGGCCGCTGATGTTCCACCAGTCCGGCGGCTGCTGCGACGGCAGTGCCCCGATGTGCTACCCGGCGGGCGAGTTCCGCACCGGCTCCTCCGACGTCCTGCTCGCCTCGCTCGTCGTGGACGGGGTGCCGGAGCCGGTCGAGTTCTGGATGTCGACCGCCCAGTGGGAGCTGTGGAAGCACACGAGGCTCACCGTCGACGTGGTCCCGGGCCGAGGCAGTGGCTTCTCCCTGGAGGCCCCCGACGGCCTCCGCTTCCTCATCCGCTCCCACCTCGCCGCCTAGGTCACCCCGCACCGGTGGAGTGGGCGGCGGCGGAGGCATGCCGCGCTGGTGAGCGTTATACCTCTGAGGCATCAATATGACTCAGGGGTATAACGCTCAAACCCAGTCCTCTCCCGCGCGGGATAACGCCGCATGGCGTTGGGCGCGCCGCAGGATCAGTCGCAGGCGGTGCCGTCGCCGTCGCGGTCCAGGTCGTAGATGTCGTCGCCGATGACCTTGACGGGGCCGCTGACACCTCGCCGCTGATCGAGAGGCGCATGTCCTGCCACGATCAGACCACAGAAGACGACCGGTCTGACCGCTTACGCGGTCCGTTGTCCTCTATCCGCTGGTCAGCGGGCGTCCAGGAGGGGCTGGCGAGGGTTCCAGGGTGGGCCTCCGGCCGCGTCGCGGCGACGGCGGGCGATCGCCGAGAGCGCCTCCAGGACCACGCGGTTGCCGAGGTACGCGGTGATGTCGGCATGGTCGTACGGCGGGGCGACCTCGACCACGTCCACCCCGACCACGGGCAGCTCGTAGCAGACCCGGCGGACCGCGTCGAGCAGTTGCCGCGAGGTCAGACCGCCCGGTTCCGGCGTGCCCGTGCCGGGTGCCATCCCGGGATCCACCACGTCCACGTCGACGGAGAGGAACACCCCCTCGCACTCGTCGACCGCGATCGCGAACGCCTCGGTGAGGCACGGGTCGAGCCCACGGGCGACCAGCTCGGTCATCTCGTACGACCGCATCCGCTGCCCCGCCATCCAGGACAGGATGTCCGGGCCCGGCCAGTAGCCGCGCAGCCCGATCTGGAGGAACCGGTCGCCGCGTACCGCGCCGGACTCGATGAGCCGGCGCATCGGTTGGCCGTGCCCGTGCAGCGAGCCGAACTCGATCTCTCCGGTGTCGGCGTGCGCGTCGAAGTGCACGAGCGAGACGCGCCCGTGCCCGTGCTGCCGGGCCACGCCGGTGGCGTCGGGCAGCGCGATGGAGTGGTCCCCACCGAGCACCACCGGGATGGCGCCGGAGGACGACACGGCATAGACGGCGGCTTCCAGTGCGCCCAGCGAACGTTCGATGTCGCCGGAGAACATCTCCACGTCGCCGGCGTCGTACACCCGCAGGTCGCGCAGCGCGTCGACGCGCAGCGCGAGCGACGGGCGGGAGCCGTCGTGGGCCAGGTAGCACGCCTGGCGGATCGCCGACGGCCCGAACCGGGTGCCGGGCCGGTGCGAGGTGCCGCCGTCGAAGGGTGCCCCGACGATCACCACGTCGGCGTCGGCGTACGACCCTGGGTCGTCGAGCGTGCACCGGTCCACCCCGAGGAAGGTGATGTCCGGCCCGTACATGGCTCCGTAGCGGCTCATCGCTCCTCCATCCCCCACGGCGACCCGTAGCCGGCCAGCAGGTCGAGGAACGGCAGCGGGGGCAGCGCCTCCGGGCCGAGCACCCCGACGCCGAACCAGGCGCCGCTGGCTAGCAGCTCCAGCGCGACCACCGGGTTGACCGCCGTCTGCCAGACCACCGCCTGGTGGCCGTACTCCCGCATGGACCACTCGTTGTCGACCACGTGGTACAGGTAGACCTCCCTGGGCCGCCCGTCCGGGCCCAGGCCGCGCACCCAGGTGCCGGCGCAGGTCTTGCCGCGCATCCGCTCGCCGAGGGTGGCCGGGTCGGGCAGGCAGGCGGCCACCACGTCCCGCGGCGACACCCGGACGCCGCGCACGCTGACCGGCGCGGTCGAGTCTAGGCCGAGCTTGTGCAGCGTCCTGAGCACCTCGATGAACTCGTCGCCGAGGCCGTACTTGAAGGTGACCCGGCGGGCCTTGACCCAGCGCGGGATGAGCAGCACCTCCTCGTGCTCGACGTTGACGCACTCGACCGGCCCGATCCCCTCCGGGAAGTGGAAGACCTCCGGCTCGGAGAACGGCTCGGTGGTGTACCAGCCCCGGTCCTGCTCCCAGACCACCGGCGGGTTGAGGCACTCCTCGATCGTCGTCCAGATGGAGAACGAGGGCGCGAAATCGTATCCGTCGACGGTGAGGTTCGCGCCGTCCCGGACGCCGATCTCGTCGATCTCGCTGAACAGCTCGTCGGCGGCGTACCGGGCGAAGACGTCGGACAGGCCGGGTTCGACACCGACGCCGCACAGCGCCAGCCGACCGGCCGCGGACCAGGCGTCGGCCAGTGCGAACTGCGCGTCGCCGAGCATCACCCCGGTCTCGGCGTACGGGCGGGACGGGTGCGGCTGGGACAGCGACATTGCCATGTCCAGGTAGTCCGCGCCGGCCGCGAACGCCCCGTCGAAGATCGGCATGACGAAGCGCGGGTCGACGGCGTTGAGCACGTGGGTGATCCGGTGTTCCCGGCAGAGGGCGGCGACCGCGTCGGCCGAGGACGCGTCCACCTGGGCGGCGACGAAGCGGTCACCGTGCCCGGCGACCGCGCGCTCGGCGCGGCCCGGGTCGTGGTCGGCAACCACCATGGTCTCGAAGAAGGACCGTCGGGCGGCGATGGCTACGGCGGCGGAGCCGACGCCACCGGCGCCGACGAGCAGGACGCGCATCAGGAATCAAACCCCAAACCGAGACGATCGAGAGTACGGAGCCAGAGGTCGCGCCGGCCGTCGCGCGCGTCGGCGCGGGCCAGTGACCAGCGGGTGAGATTGATGCCGACCGAGCGGACGGGTTCCGGCGGGAACGGCAGTGGCCTGGTGCGGACCAGGTCGAGCCGGGTCAGCGGGGTGTCCCCGCCGGCCAGCAGGTCCAGCAGCACCCGGGCCCCGAAGCGGGTCGCGCCGACGCCGAGACCGGTGTAGCCGGCCGCGTACGCCAACCGACCGCCGTACGCGGTGCCGAAGAACGGGCAGAACCGGGTGCAGGTGTCGATGACGCCACCCCAGCGGTGGCTGAAGCGCACGTCGGCGAGCTGCGGGAAGGTGGTGAAGAAATGCTGGGCGAGGATGGTGAAGGTGGTCTGGCGCTGCTCCAGCTCCGGCGCGACCCGGTTGCCGTAGTGGTACACCGCGTCGTAGCCGCCGAAGAGGATCCGCCCGTCGGAGGTGATCCGGTAGTAGTGGAACTGGTTGCCGGTGTCGGCCAGCCCCTGCCGGTTGCGCCAGCCGATCGCGTCCCGTTGAGCCGGGGTGAGTGGCTCGGTCATCAGCACATGGTCGTAGACCGGCACCAGGTACGCGCGCAGCCGGCGCAGCAGCGGCGGGAAGGCGTTGGTGGCCAGCACCACCCGCCGTGCCCGCACCGACCCGGGCGCGCCGTCCGACCCGCCGGCCGTCCGCGCCAGCAGTGCGGGGCCGTCGGCGCGCAGCCCGGTGACCCGGGTGTGCTCGTGCACCCGCACGCCGAGGTCGAGGCAGGCGCGGCGCAGGCCCCACGCCAGCTTCGCCGGGTCCAGCATGGCCACCCGGCCGGCGTCGAACATCCCGCCCAGGTACGTCGGCGAGTTAACCTCGGCGCGCACCTCGTCGCGGTCCAGCAGCCGCACCTGGTGTCCGTACCGGCGGGCCAGTTCGGCGTCGGCGGCGAGCCCGGCCAACTGGTACGGCTCGACGGCGACCGCGAGTTCGCCGGTGCGCTCGAAGTCGCAGTCGATGCCGAACTCGGCGACGGTGGCGGCGATGGCGTCCAGGTTCTCCCGGCCGAGGCGTTCCAGCTCGCCGACCTCGTCGGGAAACCGCTCGACGCCGTTGGCCAGGCCGTGGGTGAGCGAGGCGGCGCAGAACCCGCCGTTGCGCCCGGACGCGGCCCAGCCGCAGGTGCCCGCGTCGACCAGCAGCACGTCCCGGTCGGGATCGGCCTGCTTGGCCAGCAGGGCGGCCCAGAGCCCGCTGTACCCGCCGCCGATCACCAGCAGGTCGGCGCGCTGCGGGCCGGCGAGCGGCGGCAGCGGGTCGGGGCGGTCCGGGCGGTCGAGCCAGTACGGCACGGGGGCCGCGTCGGCGAGCGCCCGGCCGGTGTGCGGGACGGTCATGACGGCCGGCGCGCCTGACGGCCCTGCGCCGGGCCGGCCAGCAGATTGGCGCGGCGGGACCGCCGCCCCCGCAGCGAGCTGAGCCCGACGAGCAGCAGCGCGATCGCGAACATCGCGGTGCCGATCACGTTGACCTGCGGCGGGATGCCCCGCTGGGCAGCGCCCCAGACGTACATCGGGAACGTGACGGTGGCGCCTGCGTTGAAGTTCGTGATGATGAAGTCGTCGAAGCTGAGCGAGAAGGCCAGCAGCGCGGCGGCCACGATGCCGGGCAGCACCAGCGGCAGGGTGATCCGCCGGAAGGTCTGCCACTCACTGGCGTAGAGGTCCATGGCGGCCTCCTCCAGCCGCCGGTCCATCCCGGCCAGCCGCGCCTTGACGGTCACCACCACGAACGAGACGCAGAACATCACGTGCGCGATGACGATCGTCCAGAAGCCCAGCGGCACCCCGGCGGAGACGAAGAGGGCCAGCAGCGAGGTGCCCATCACCAGCTCCGGGGTGGCCATCGGCAGGAAGATCAGCACGTTGATACCGGAACGACCGCGGAAGCGGTGCCGGACCAGCGCGAACGCCATCAGGGTGCCGAGCACGGTGGCCACCACGGTGGCGATGAAGCCGATCTGCACGCTGCGGACGACCGCGTCGCACATGTCCGACGTGGCGCACGGCTGACGCCAGTTGTCCAGGGTGAACTCGTTGAAGTCGTACGACAGCCGGCTGGACGGACGGTTGAACGACAGCCCGGCCACGACCAGGATCGGCAGCGCCAGGTAACCGAGCACCAGCAGCGCCACGATCATCACCCAGCGGTCGGCCAGCCAACGGGAAAGCCTCATTCAGAGCACCTCCTCCGTGCCGGCCCTGCGCAGGTAGCCGAAGACCACCGCGAGGATCGCCGCCATCAGCAGGAACGACAGCGCGGCGCCCTGCGGGTAGTCCAGCCGGACCAGGAACGCCGAGTCGATGACATTGCCGATCATGTATTCGTTCGGGGTGCCGAGCAGCTCGGCGTTGATGTAGTCGCCACTGGCCGGGATGAAGAACAGCAGCGTGCCGGCGACCAGGCCCGGCATGGACAGCGGCAGGGTCACCCGGCGGAACGCCTGCACCGGGCTGGCGTACAGGTCGCTGGCCGCCTCCAGCAGCCGGTGGTCCAGCCGCTCCAGGCTCGCGTACAGCGGCAGCACCAGGAACGGCAGGAAGTTGTACGTCAGGCCGAGCACCACCGCGAACGGGGTGGCCAGCAACCGGCCGTCCGGGGCGAGCAGGTGCACGTCGCGCAGCAGGCCGACCAGCGCGCCGTTGTCCGACAGGATGGTCTTCCAGGCCAGCGTGCGCACCAGGAAGCTGGTGAACATCGGCGCGATCACGCAGACCAGCAGCAGGTTCTTCCAGCGGCCGGCCTTCTGCGCGATGGCGTAGGCCAGTGGGTAGCCCAGCAGCAGCGCCAGCACCAGGGCGATCCCGGCGTAGCCGAAGGAACGCAGGAACTGCGGCCAGTACGCCTGCAACACGTCCGGGTAGTTGCCGAACGCCCAGGTCAGCGCGTACCCGGTGGAGAGCGAGCCGCTGGGGTCGTAGAGGCTGGCGGCGGCGAGCTGCACCAGCGGCACGCCGAAGAACACCAGCAGCCAGGCCGCCCCGGGCAGCAGCAACAGGTACGGCAGCAGGCGGTGTCGCCCGGACCGGGCAGCCGGCGGGGTGGGCGGCGGCTGCCCCGATCCCGTCGGCACCTGGGCCAGCACGGTCACGACGACGCACCCACCGGCTCGTCGACCACCGGCGCGGTCCGGTCGCTGTCGGCGGCGTCCCGGGACAGCAGGAACGCGTGCCGTGCATCCCAGTACGCCACGGCCTCGCTGCCGACCGGCACCTGGGTCGCCGCCCCGCTGTTGGCCGTGAAGACCGACAGCTCGGTGCCCCAGCCGGTACGCAGCAGGTACTGCGTGCTGACCCCGACGTAGGAGGCGTCGGTGACGACCCCGGTCACGTGCTGGTGGCCGGCGGGCACCTGGTCGGCGGAGCCGACCAGGTGCAGCTTCTCCGGGCGTACCCCCAGGTGGACCAGGCCACGGTCGGACCGGGCCCGGCCGGCGGGCACCGAGAAGCGCGCGCCGTGCGCCGTCACCGCCACCTCGCCGCCGGCGGTGCCGGCGGCCTCGCCGGCGAGCAGGTTGGACTGGCCGAGGAAGTTCGCCACGAACGCGGTGGCGGGGAACTCGTAGATGTCGGCCGGGGCGCCGAGTTGCTCGATCCGGCCGGCGTTCATCACCGCCACGGTGTCGGCCATGGTCATGGCCTCCTCCTGGTCGTGCGTGACGTGCACGAACGTGATGCCCACCTCGGTCTGGATCCGCTTCAGTTCGATCTGCATCTGCCGGCGCAGCTTCAGGTCGAGCGCGCCCAGCGGCTCGTCGAGCAGCAGCACCTGCGGCCGGTTGATCAACGCGCGGGCCAACGCGACCCGCTGCTGCTGGCCGCCGGAGAGCTGGGCCGGACGGCGGCTGCCATAGTCGTCGAGCTGCACCAGCGACAGCATCCGCATGACCTCGTCGTCCACCGAGCGGATGCCGCGCCGACGCAGTCCGAACGCCACGTTCTCGAAGATGTTCAGGTGCGGAAAGAGCGCGTAGCTCTGGAACACGGTGTTGACCGGCCGCTTGTACGGCCGCAGCCGCGCGATGTCGCGGTCGCCGAGCAGCACCTGACCGCCGGTCGGCTCCTCCAGGCCGGCGATCATCCGCAGCGTGGTGGTCTTGCCGCAGCCGGACGCGCCGAGCAGGGCGAAGAACGAGCCCTGCGGAACGGTCAGGCTGAGGTCGTCGACCGCGGTGAAGATGCCGAACCGCTTGGTGAGGTTGGCCAGGCGCAGGTCGCCGGCCGGTGTCTCGCGCGTCATCCCCTCACGCCCCGATGACCTGCTGGAACTTGCCCTCGTACTCCTTCTCCTGCTTCTCGTCCAGGGCCATGAACACCTTGGACTTCGACAGCAGCGCCTCGTCCGGGAAGATCAGCGGGTTGGCGGCCAGCTCGGGGTCGATCTTCTCCATCTCGGCCTGGGCGCCCTTGACCGGGCAGATGTAGTTGACGTACGCGGCGAGCGTCGCGGCGACGGCCGGCTCGTAGTAGTAGTTGATCAGCGCCTCGGCGTTGCCCTTGTGGGTGGCCTTGTTGGGGACCATCATGTTGTCGCTGAACAGCATCACGCCCGAGTCGGGCGCGACGAACTGCACCTTGGCGTTCTCGCTGGAGAGCTGGATCACGTCTCCGGACCAGCCGATGCACGCGGCGATGTCACCCTTGGCCAGGTCGGGTGCGTAGTCGTTGCCGGTGAACTTGCGGATCTGCCCGGAATCGACGGCCTTCTTGAGCTTGTTGAGCGCGTCATCGAACTGGGCAGTGGTGAAGTTGGCCGGGTCGTGCCCGTTGGAGCCGAGCAGCAGGCCCATCGTGTCGCGCATCTCGCTGAGCGCGGTCACCTTGCCCTTGAGGTCGGGACGGGTGAGCAGTTCGTCGACGGTGCGCAGCTCCTTGGTGACGTCGCCGTTGTACGCCAGACCGGCGAGACCGGACTGCCACGGGATGGAGATCCGGTTCTCGCTGTCGAAGGAGCGGTTGAGCAACGACGGGAGCAGGTTGGCCTGGACGTTCGGGATCTTCGCCGGATCGAGCTTCTGGATCCAGCCGAGCCGGATCATCCGGGCTGCCATCCAGTCGGTCAGCACGATGAGGTCCCGGTCGGTGCTCTGGCAGGCCGCGAGCTGGTTCTGCACCTTGCCGAAGAACTCGTTGTTGTCGTTGATGTCCTCGGTGTACGTGACCTGGATGCCGGTCTTGGCGATGAACCCGTCCAGGCTGGGCCGCTTGGACTCGTCGTTCTCGTCCACGTCCATGTACTGCGGCCAGTTGGAGAAGGCAAGCTTCTTCTCGGTGCCGGAAAGGTCTTCGCTGACGCAGCCGGCCTCGGTCTGCTGCGCGCCCTTGGTGCCGCAGCCGGCGAGGCTGCCGGACGCGGCGAGGAGTGCGGCCGAACCGAGAGTGCCGGTGAGCAGTCCACGCCGGGTGAGGGGCCGGAGGGGAGTACGCATGACGACTCCTAAGGGGTCATCGTCGGCGGGCGGGACGGGGGTGGCGCGCCGGCGGGAGGGTCAGGTGCCATGGACGACTGATCCTGACATGAGGTGACCTTCCTTACAAGGGATTCCGTTGCGGGAATAGCGATGCACGACGAAATACGCCAGACTGCGCGAGGACGCACGCGCGACATCACGATTCGGGGACATGGGGAGCGGACGATGACGAACCGGCAGCACGAGAACGGCAACGGCGGTCGACGCGTCGCTGTCCGTGAAGGTGCCAATCACGCTCTGCTGGATGACGTGGCCAAGCGGATCATCGAACAGCTCCAGGAGGACGGCCGGCGGCCGTACGCCACCATCGGCAAGGCGGTCGGGCTCTCCGAGGCGGCGGTTCGCCAACGGGTGCAGCGGCTGCTCGACGCCGGCGTGATGCAGATCGTCGCGGTGACCGATCCGCTCCAGCTCGGCTTCCCCCGCCAGGCGATGATCGGCCTGCGCACCGACGGCGATCTGGAGGCGGTGGCCGACCGGCTGGCCGAGCTGGTGGAGGTCGACTACGTGGTGATCACCGCCGGGTCGTTCGACCTGCTCACCGAGGTGGTCTGCCGCAACGACGACCACCTGCTGGAGATCCTGCAGCGACTGCGCACGGTGCCCGGGGTGCTCTCCACCGAGGCGTTCGTCTACCTGAAGCTGCGCAAGCAGACCTACACCTGGGGCACGGCCTGACGCTCAAGGCCCGTCCGGCGCCCCCTCCCCGGTTGATCCACTCGCCGTCACCGATATCGCGGTATCGACCAGGATCTGGCGGCGGGCCATGGGGGCGAAGGCCGAGCCAAACTCCCGGTCATGCTCCGCGCCACGAGGGATGCGCCACCACCGGCGGGCACTTTGGAGCTGATGACGCAAACGACTCGGCCGGCAGCCGGGCCCGGCGACGTCGCAGCCGCTTCGCCGTGACGTCGCAGCCGGCCCGGCCGTGACCTCGCAGCCGCCCCGGCCGTGACCTCGCAGCCGCCCCGGCCGTGATGTCGCAGCCGCCTGGCCGTGATGTCGCAAACGATTCAGCTCCATAGGCAGCAACCACACCTCCGCCTCCCGCGCGGACCGCCAGTCGGCGGCTACGGCAGTGCGGAATCCGTTGCATCTTCGATTCTCGTGCGCTAAATCCGTCGCACACGACCCGCAATGCCACTGATACCACTTGCCTCGGCGGCAGAGACTGTGCGATAACCGTGGGCAGAGCGGCCGGCCTCACCCCTTTGACCGGCCCGACGACCGATGGGGCTGACATGGCCAACGCCACCGACCACCTCTGGATGCACTTCACCCGGATGGCGAGCTACTCCGCCGGCGAGGTGCCGACCATCGTGCGCGGCGAGGGCGCGTACGTGTGGGACGCGCAGGGCCGCCGCTACCTGGACGGGCTCGCCGGGCTCTTCGTCGTCAACGCCGGTCACGGCCGCACCGAACTGGCCGAGGCGGCCGCCAAGCAGGCCGGCGAGCTGGCCTACTTCCCGCTCTGGTCGTACGCCCACCCCAAGGCCGTCGAACTGGCCGAGAAGATCGCCTCGCTCACCCCCGGTGACCTGAACCGGGTCTTCTTCACCACCGGCGGCTCCGAGGCCGTCGAGGCGGCGTGGAAGCTGGCCCGGGCCTACTTCAAGCGCACCGGCCAGCCCAACAAGTACAAGGTGGTCAGCCGCTACATCGCCTACCACGGCACCTCGATGGGCGCGTTGTCGATCACCGGGCTGCCCGGCATCAAGAGCGACTTCGAGCCGCTGGTCCCCGGCGCGATCAAGGTGCCGAACACCAACTTCTACCGGGCGCCCGAGCACGGCGACGACCCCGAGGCGTTCGGCCGCTGGGCCGCCGACGAGATCGGCCGGGCGATCGAACGGGAGGGGCCGGACACCGTCGCCGCGGTCTTCCTGGAGCCGGTGCAGAACTCCGGCGGCTGCTTCCCACCCCCACCCGGCTACTTCGAGCGGGTCCGGGAGATCTGCGACGCGTACGACGTGCTGCTCGTCTCCGACGAGGTGATCTGCTCGTGGGGGCGGCTCGGCGAATACTTCGGCGCCGTGCGCTACGGCTACCAGCCGGACATCATCACCACCGCCAAGGGCATCACCTCCGGGTACGCCCCGCTCGGCGCGATGATCGCGAGCGACCAGCTGATGGAGCCGTTCCTCACCGAGACCGGCATGTTCGCCCACGGGGTGACCTTCGGTGGCCACCCGGTCTCCTGCGCCGTTGCCCTGGCCAACCTGGAGGTCTTCGCGCGCGAGGACCTGGTCGGGCACGTACGGGCCAACGAGGACGCGTTCCGGTCCACTCTGGAGAAGCTCAACGACCTGCCGATCGTCGGCGACGTCCGCGGCGACGGCTACTTCTACGGCATCGAGCTGGTCAAGGACAAGACGACCCGGGAGACCTTCGACGAGGCCGAGTCGGAGCGGTTGCTGCGTGGATTCCTCTCCACGGCCCTGTTCCAGGCCGGGCTCTACTGCCGGGCGGACGACCGGGGCGACCCCGTCGTGCAGCTCGCCCCGCCGCTGATCGCCGAGCAGCAGCACTTCGACGAGATCGAGCAGATTCTGCGCACGGTGCTCACCGAGGCATGGGCACGACTCTGAGCGGCGACTCCGGCGGGCACTACCGGAAGCTGTCGCACTGGCTGTCCACCCTGGACGACCCGTTGACCCCGCGACCGGCGCTGCCCGGCGACGCCGACGCCGACGTGGCGATCGTGGGCTCCAGCAACCTCGCCGGCCGCACCCTGGCGGACCTGATCCGCGGCGAGCGCACCGAGCTGACCACCTCATGATCAACGCGAGGGTGCGTCCCGGAGGAGGGGCATGGGAGGGGGTTCGGGTTCAGTGGTTGGGGGGGATTACGCGGAGGTGGCCTCGGCGGCCGGTCGCGTGGTGGGGGTGGTCGGAGTGCTGGTCGGGCTCGGGTGGGCGGGGAGCCGGGCGAGCGGCCTCGCGGACCGCCTCGGCGAGCGCGACCAGGTCGTCCGTGGTCGGCGGCGGCGGCTCGAACTCGCCCTCGTGCCGGACCACGTCCCAGCCCCGCGGCGCGGTCAGGCTGCGGGCGTGCGGCTCACACAGGTCGTACGTGTGCGGCTCGGCGAACGCCGCCAGCGGACCCACCACCGCCGTCGACTCGTTGTAGACATAGGTCAATGTGGCGACCGCTTGCCGGGGGCAGCCGTTACGGGAGCAGCGCCGTGGTGACCTCACGGCGGCAGGGTATCCCCATTACCGGGTCCGGCGCATCGCTTCGCGTTGCGACACGCCCGTCGTGGTGATCACAATCCACCCGTCCGCCGCACGGCGCGCCACAGGAGCGGCGCTGCCGCTGACCAGCCCGACGCGGGGGCTACCCTTTGCCTCATGACGAGCCCGGAACACCGCCGCCCCGGTTCCGGCCGGCGCGCCCATCGCGACCGGCACGGGCGCGGGCTGCGTGGGCGGTTGGTACCGGCGACCGTGCCGCTGGCGCGGACCAAGGCGGAGGTCTTCGACGACCTGGTCCTGGACACCGTCGAGACGCTGGAGCGGCGGTTCGCCAAGGAGCTGGCCGGCGTCGAGTTCGCGGTCGAGGACGTCCCGCCGGACCTGAACGTCTACGACTCCGATGTGCTGGAGGACGGCGAGGTCCCGCTGGCCCGGCTCCTGCCGGGCCGTCCGGGCCGACAGGAGGTGCCACCGCGGATCGTGCTGTACCGGCGGCCCCTGGAGTTCCGGGCGATGGACCGCGAGGACCTCGCCGACCTGGTGCATGACGTGATCATCGAACAGGTGGCGAACCTGCTCGGGGTCGACCCCGACGAACTGGCCTGAGCCCTCCCCGCGCGGGCGAGCCGGGCGGCCCCCACCGCCCCGACTCCGCACCGCTCAGGCGGCCCGCCGCTTCAACTTGCGCCGCTCCCGCTCCGAGAGCCCACCCCAGATGCCGAACCGCTCGTCGTGACCGAGAGCGTATTCGAGGCATTCGGTCTTGACCTCGCAGCGCGAGCAGATTCGCTTCGCCTCACGGGTCGAGCCGCCCTTCTCGGGAAAAAACGCCTCGGGGTCGGTCTGCGAGCACAGCGCCCGCTCCTGCCACTCCGGCGCGTTTCCGAGCAGGTCGGCCACCTCAAGCTGGCCGTCCATCAAATGCCTCCTTGTCGCGCACCGGCGTCATCGCCGCTGCAACCCCCCACGCGAAAGGCGTGCTTGTCCGTCCGGTCCCTTTTGTTGCGTTCCGTGCGAACAACCCCATTCAAATTACACGCGTGTAATGCGTGCGCCGTCAAGCCAAACTTGATAATGGAGTCGCCCTCCCGACACCCCCGGCCGGCCACTCGGGCCGTCCAGCCTCGCAACCTGCCCTATCGATTCAGACCCCGGCCGAGTAACGCCCTCTCCGGCGAGTTGCCCGACTTTTCTGCCGTGGCGCTCCCTCGGCAGGCCACCCCCGCGACGACGCCTGGAGCACCGAACGACCCCTTTCCACAAAGCTGATCTTGGTGGGAGACAGGTTAACGCGGCGCGGGCCAGTCCGCCCGTCGAGCTGCGGGCACCGCACGCGCCCCGTCCACAATATGGACGGGGCGCGACAGAAAAAGAGGCATGCTGTGGTCAGCCGGCGGCCCCGAACCCGCTGCTCGGCCACATGAACTCGGCTATCGCTCCACCGTGGACAGAAACCGTCCCGACGGGCGTACTCTCGTCCCACCAGACGGTATAGATCCCGGCCGGGAGGTCCGGGTAGACCGCACTGTGGAACGAGCCGTCCCGCACCCGGCGCTCCCGCACCGCCGAGTGGGTCCGCCGATCCTCCTCCCGGCTGATCTCGATTTCCCGGCCGTGCAGATTCCGGCCGGTGTGGACGATCAGGGCGCCGGTCTCGCCGCCCAGATCGAGAACGACGCTCCCGGTCTCCGACGGCCCGTACGCGTGCTCGTGCATCCGCCGCTCCCCCGCGCCGGTCAGGACGCAGCCGGCGGGTTGTTGAACCCGTCGTACGGCGTACCCAGGTAGGGGAAGTTCCCGAGGAACGGCGCGGTCACGTCGGCGGCGCTCAACCCCGGGGTGACCGCGGCGGCCGCCGCGTCCGGGCGGAACGTCTTGTCCACCAGCGGTACGGTCACCCCGGCGATCGCCCGCAGCGCGATGCTGACCACGTCGTCGCCGACGCGCCGGCCGTTCGGGAAGCCGGCCAGGTCACCGCCGAGCACGCCGAACCGGTCCGGGCGCCGGCTGGGCGGGATGGCGGTGTTCAGCCGCAGCATGTCGGCCTGCACATCGCCGGTGGCGTTGGTGAAGCCGTCGATCAGCCCGGCTGGCACGCCGGTGAGCAGGATCGCCACCAGATCCGCCCGGGGCTTCTTCGCCTTGGTGAGCTTGTCCAGGTTGGGGAAGACGTCCGGGTAGAGCGCCGGCAGCAACGCGGCCAGCTCCGGCTGTTCGACGAACCGTGCGAACCGCTTGTCCTCCGACGGCGGCAGGGAGTTCCACAGGTCCTTCTTGGCCATCGGCACGATGACCTCGTTGAACAGCGGGTTGCCCAGCCGGGAGACCTGGGTGAACGGGCCGGTGGAGGTGTCCGCGGCGACCCGGTCACCGAGCACCCGGACCTGCCGGCGCGACGCCGACGTCCACACGCCGATCACCGACGCCCGGTCGGCCGCGCCGTACCGGTTGGCACGCCGGCGCACCCGGCTCAGCGGCACCTGCACGGCGATGCTGTGCACGTTCATCCGGTCGGTGGCGTTGACCGGCTCCCCCTCGGCCTTGAAGATCTTCTTGCCGGCCACGTGCAGCTGCTGGAACGGCCGGAGCGTACCGAGGTCGAAGACCGCCCCCAGGTCGACGAAGAAGCCGTCCGCCCGCTGCCCGGCGAAGACCCGCTCGCCGGTGGAGAGCGAGTAGGTGGCCTGCCGGACCAGCTCCGCGTACTTCGGGGTGGACAGCGGGCCGACGTTGCACGGCGGGCAGGGCAGTTTGTGCGCCAACCGGTGCTCCCGACCGTCGGCCACCCGCGTCAGGCTGTAGAACTGCCGCCGGTTCCAGTTCCTGCTGTCCAGCGAATCGATCGGGCCCGTGTTGTAGAGAAAACTGTTCGGATTGGTGATCTCGGTCGTGAATTCGAACCGGTAGGTGACATCCGGACGGCCGTCGCCGTCGTTGTCGATATGGAGCTCGTACCGCACGTCGTCGCCGAACTCGAAGAAGTTCGGGCCCCCGGAGGGGAGCTGCAACGACACGTAGTTGGCGATCAGCGTGACCGAGTCGGGCTTGTCGGGGCTGACGAACGCGTACAGGTCGGAGCTGTCGGCGACCGGATCCTTGGCTATTTCCGGGGCCTCGCGGTGGGAAGACATGGCGGACCAACCTCACTGGGCGGGGACAGGACGGCGAGCGGAACGTCGGGTCAGCGCCGGGCGGCGCGCCGCAGCCGATCCGCCAGGCCGCGGTCGCGTACCTCGATCCGCGAGTCACCGACGAAGACGTCCATCGTTCCGGAGGCGGCGTCACGCAGGTGCACGAGGATCGGCTCGTCGGCCCGGCCCGCCGCGCCCGGAGCGTTCTGCGCGGCCGACAGGCCCGGCACGGTGAGCGCGGCGGCGCCGAGGGTGGCGCTGGCCGCGGCGGTCAACGTCTGCCGGCGGGTCAGTCGCGGCCAGGGCCGCTTCCGCTGATCACTGGTCATGGGCAACCTTTCCGGCGGTGGCGCGAACGCGCCCGCGGAGACGGACGGGTCCGTTGCCGCCTACCGACGCCGCCGGGCCCGTGGGGGACACCGGCGGCGGTCCTCGCCGCGACCGCCGCCGGCACCGCGTGGTACGGCCGACGGCGGGAAAAGGTTCGAACTCAGGGCCGGACGTGACCGTACGCGGTCGTGCGCTTGCGGACCGGTCGACCGGCCGCCGTGGCGATCGCCCACAACTGCTCCTCGGTCCGCGCCGAGCCGTTGCCGGAGCCGGCCATCCGGGAGATGGTCTCCTCCATCAGCGTGCCGCCCAGGTCGTTGCAGCCGCCCTGGAGCATCTCCACCGTGCCCTCGTCGCCCAGCTTCACCCACGAGCACTGGATGTTGTCGATCCGGCCGTGCAACAGCAGCCGGGACATCGCGTGCACCACCCGGTTCTCGCGCCAGGTCGGCCCGGGTCGGGCTATGCCGGCCAGGTAGATCGGGGCGTTGGTGTGCACGAACGGCAGCGCGACGAACTCGGTGAAACCGCCGGTGCGGTCCTGCACACCCGCCAGCACCCGGAAGTGCGCCAGCCACTGCCCGGGATGGTCGACGTGGCCGTACATCATGGTGGAGCTGGACCGCATGCCCAGCTCGTGGGCGGTGCTGACCACGTCGACCCAGGCGGCGGCCGGGAGTTTGCCCTTGGTCAACACCCAGCGCACGTCGTCGTCGAGGATCTCCGCGGCGGTGCCCGGGATGGTGTCCAGCCCGGCCTCGCGCAGCTGGGTCAGCCACTCGCGCACCGGCACGCCCGCCTTCGCCGCGGCGGTGACGATCTCCATCGGGGAGAACGCGTGCACGTGCATCCCCGGCACCCGGGCCTTGATCGCACGCACGATGTCGGCGTACCCGGTGACGGGCATCTTCGGGTCGATGCCGCCCTGAAGGCAGACCTCGCTGGCCCCGGCCGCCCACGCCTCCTCCGCCCGGTCGGCGACCTGATCGACCGAGAGACGGTACGCGTCGGCGTCCCGCTCGCGCTGCGCGAAGGCGCAGAACCGGCAGCCGACGTAGCAGACGTTGCTGAAGTTGATGTTGCGGTTGACCACGTAGGTGACGTCGTCGCCGACCGCGTCCCGACGCACCTCGTCGGCGAGCCGGCACAACTCGTCGAGCGCCGGCCCGTCCGCGCCGAACAGCGCCAGGGCGGCATCGGTGTGCCCCGGCTCCAGCAGCGCGGCCGGGTCGTCGGCGGCGAGCCGCAGCCCGACCCGCAGGTCGTGATCGCCGGCGACCGCGGTCGGCCCGGCGGTCACCTTCGTGGCCACCTCCGCCCAGTCGCCGTAGACGCTGTCGAAGTCGCCACGCCGGTCCTCGGTACGGCCGGTGGTGTCGATGGTCGTGTGCAGGTCGGTACGCCCGCCGAACACCTCCTCCGGCTCCTGCCAGGGGCGGCCCTGCGGCCGGGCCGACTCGACCGCCAGCCCGGAGGCCGGGTCGGCCAGCGCGCCCACGTGCGGCGACAGCCGCGGGTCGAGCCACGGGTCACCCGCGCGCACGTACTCGGGGTAGATGGTCAGCCGCTCGCGCAGCGTGAACCCGGCCAGCTCGGTGTGCCGGGCCAGCTCCTCGATCTGCGGCCAGGGGCGTTCCGGGTTGACGTGGTCCGGGGTGAGCGGGGAGACACCGCCCCAGTCGTCGATGCCGGCCCGCAGCAGCAGGTCGTACTCGCCGGCGATGAGGTTCGGCGGGGCCTGGATGCGGGCCTTCGGCCCGAGCAGCAGCCGGGCCACCGCCACCGTCGCGGCCAGGTCGTGCAGCTCCGCGTCGGGCATCCCCCGCATCGCGGTGTCCGGCTTGGCGCGGAAGTTCTGCACGATCACCTCCTGGAGGTGCCCGTACTCCCGGTGCGCGCGACGGATCGCGAAGAGCGCGTCCACCCGCTCGGCCGGGGTTTCCCCGATGCCGATCAGGATGCCGGTGGTGAACGGCACCCCGACCCGGCCCGCGTCGTCGAGCACCCGCAGCCGGACCGCCGGCTCCTTGTCCGGCGAACCGAAGTGCGGGCCGCCCGGCTCGGACCAGAGCCGTGTCGCGGTGGTCTCCAGCATCATGCCCATGCTCGGCGCGACCGGCTTGAGCCGTTGCAGCTCCGACCAGGACAGCACCCCGGGGTTGAGGTGGGGCAGCAGCCCGGTCTCCTCCAGCACCGCCACCGCGCAGGCACGCAGGTAATCCAGAGTGGAGTCGTAACCCCGCTCGTCCAGCCAGCTCCGGGCGGCCGGCCAACGCTCCTCCGGCCGGTCGCCGAGGGTGAACAGGGCCTCCTTGCAGCCCTGCGCGGCACCCGCCCGGGCGATGGCCAGCACCTCGTCGCGGTCCAGGAACGGCGCCGGCAGCCGGTGCGGCACCGTGGCGAACGTGCAGTAGTGGCAGCGGTCCCGACAGAGCCGGGTCAGCGGGATGAAGACCTTCTTCGAGTACGTGACCACGCCGGGCCGGCCGGCCTCGCGCAGCCCGGCGTCGCGGATCCCACCCGCCACCCGGAGCAGTTCGTCGAGCGCGTCACCGCGGGCGGAAAGCAACGCCGCCGCCTCGTCGACGTCCAGCGCCCGCCCGGTCGCGGCCCGACCCAGGGCCCGCCGCACGCTCGCCTCGCTCGGGCCGGAGTGGGTGCGATCAACCATCCGCTCAGCCTATGCGCTGCGCCCACCCACCCCACCAATCCCCACCCGGTCCCCCCGGCTGTCCCCGTCGGCTCTCCCGTCGCTTTCCCCCGTCGATCATGAAGTTGTTGCCACGACACGCCGGGTGGTTTCTAGGCTTCAGTGCAACTGATCTTGGTTGTGGTGGAGGTGCTGGTGGCGAGACCTGGTGTGGTGACGTTCGGGCATCGGCAGGTGTTGGAGCACTTGTGGGGGTCGGGTCGGACGATCACGCAGATCGCGGGGCTTCTCGGGGTGTCGGTGGGCACGGTGTCGCGGGAGGTGGCCCGGTATCACAGTGCGCGGCATGGGACGAAGAACCCGCTCGGGCGGTCGTTGCCGTCGGGGCGGGCTCGGGCCCCGTATCGGTGGGGGTATCAAGCGCAGTGGGCGCAGCGGCGTGCTGACGCGGCGCGTCGGCGGTCGAAGCCGTCGAAGTTGGGGGTGGGTACGCGGCTGCGGCAGGTGGTGGCGGGGAAACTGGCGCGTAGGTGGTCTCCGAAGCAGATCGCCGCGTGGCTGCGGGCCACGTTCGCTGACCGGCCGGAGTTGCAGGTGTCGCACGAGACGATCTACCAGGCGATCTATGTGCAGTCGCGGGGGAACCTGCGGGCCGAGTTGACCCGGCAGGTGGCGCTGCGCTCAGGGCGTACCCAGCGGCGCTCGCAGTCGCGTGCCGCGGGCGCCGCCCGTAGCCGGCGGCCCTGGATCGGGGACCTGCACATCAGCGCCCGCCCCGCCGAGGCCACCGACCGGGCGGTGCCCGGACACTGGGAAGGTGACCTGGTCATCGGCAAGGCCGGCGCCTCAGCGATCGTGACTCTGGTGGAACGCGCCACCCGCTACGTGATGCTCGGCGCGCTACCCAACGGCCGTGACAGCGAAGCCGTCATCGGTGTCCTCACCGCCCTGGCCGCCCGAATGCCCGAGCACCTACGCCGCTCACTGACCTGGGACCAAGGCGTCGAGATGGCTACGCATCCAACCTTCACCGTCGCCACCGGCTGCCCGATCTACTTCTGCGACCCACACAGCCCCTGGCAACGCGGCACCAACGAGAACACCAACGGGCTCCTACGCCAGTACTTCCCCAAGAGCAGCTACGACTTCCGCACCATCGACCAGCACGGCCTGGACGACGTCGCCCACGAACTCAACACCCGCCCCCGTGAGACGTTGGGCTGGGCCACCCCCACCCAACGCCTCGCGGAACTCATCGCGCCTTAACGATTGCACTCAACCCTTGACCCCAAGCCGTGGCGACGGACAACAACTTCATGATCAACGGGGCGGCGGGCGGGATGGGCGCGAGGACCCGGATGGGGGGGGTGGGTCAGCGGGGTGGCTGGGGGTTGTCGCCGGGGTTGATGTGCTGGGTGCGGTCGGTGTCCGTGTCGCCGGGGCGGGGGATCGCCTGGGTGGGGTCGGCGGACTGGCGCGGAATCGCCTGGGTCGGGTCCGCCGACGGCGGCTGGCCGAACGGCGGGGCGGACTGCGGGGCTGGCGCGAACGGCGGGGCGGACTGCGGCGCCGGGTTGACCGGCGGCGGCGACTGCGGCGCGGACCCGAACTGCGGCGCGGACCCGAACGGCGGCGCCGACTGCGGCGCTGACCCGAACGGCGGCGAGGGCTGGCCGTAGTGGCCCGGGTGCTGCGCCGGCGGGTATCCGCCCGGCTGGCCCGGGGCGGGCCAACCGCCGCCCGGCTGGCCACCGGGCTGCCCCGGGGCCGGCCAGCCGCCCTGCTGCTGCGGCCAGCCCGGCTGCGGCTGGCCGTAGACGCCCGGCTGGGGCTTCGGCCGCGGCACGTAGTACAGCTTCCGCCAGACCGCGTAGACCACCCAGGCGGCGGCCGCGAAGATCATCAGCCAGGCGAACCGGGTGAGCACGCCGAGCAGCGCGTCGAGCACCTCGGCCTCGGCCAGCCGGCCCACCGTCCAGATCAGCATGGTCAGCGTGCCGAGCAGCGCGCTGACCGCGTACTCGCCGAGAGCCATCTGTGTGATCAGCTTCGCCTTCGGCAACACCGGTGAGACGTGGGTGGCCAGCAGCACGGCCAGCAGTGGCAGTCCCACCGCCTCCAACCCGATGAACGTGAAGAAGGCACTGCCCGCACGGTCGGTGAAGGAGCTGTAGTCGTTCGGGGTGAGCAGCCGGAGCAGGCCCACGAAGAGGAACACCGCGTTGGCGCCGAGCAGCGCGAGCGCACCCAGTTCGCGTAGTGGCTTGGTCAGGTGGCGGGCCTGGGTCGCGTCGGTGGACGCGGGCTCGGCGGGGCTGGTCACGAGCTCCCCCTCGGGGCATGGACGGACAGGGCGCACGTGAGCCTAGTCTCCCGGGCCACCGGCGGACCGGAGGCGTCACGTGCGCGAGGATGGTCGACATGCGCATCGTGGTTCTGGCCGGCGGCATCGGTGGCGCCCGGTTCCTGCTCGGCGTCCGGGCGTACGCCCGAGAGGTCGGCGCCGAGGTGACCGCCGTGGTCAACGTCGGCGACGACCTGTGGCTGCACGGGTTGAAGATCTGTCCCGACCTGGACAGCGTCATGTACACCCTCGGCGGCGGCGCCGACCCCGAGCGGGGCTGGGGCCGGATCGGGGAGAGCTGGACGGTCAAGGAGGAGCTGGCCGCGTACGGGGCGGAGCCGACCTGGTTCGGCCTCGGCGACAAGGACATCGCCACCCACCTGGTGCGCAGCACCATGCTCAACGCCGGCTACCCCCTGCACGCGGTCACCGAGGCGCTGGCGACCCGCTGGGAGCCGGGCGTACGCCTGCTGCCGGCGACCGACGACCGGCTCGAGACGCACGCTGTCATCGAGGATGACCAGGGCCAGCGGGCGATCCACTTTCAGGAGTGGTGGGTGCGCCACCGGGCGGACATCCCCACCCACCGCTTCGTCTTCGTGGGCGCCGAGACGGCGAAGCCGGCGCCCGGGGTGCTGGAGGCGATCGGCACGGCCGACCTGGTGCTGATCGCGCCGAGCAACCCGGTGGTGAGCGTGGCGCCGGTGCTGGCCGTGCCGGGGCTGCGGGAGGCGGTCGCGGCGGGCCCGGCCCCGGTGGTGGGCGTCTCGCCGATCATCGGCGGCGCGCCGGTCCGCGGGATGGCCGACCGCTGCCTCGCGGTGCTCGGCGTCGAGTGCAGCGCGGCCGGGGTGGGCCGGCTCTACGGCGGCCGGGCGGCCGGCGGGCTGCTGGACGGCTGGCTGGTGGCCGAGGAGGACGCGGACACGCTGGTGCCGGAGGTGACGGTCCGCGCGGTGCCGTTGCGGATGACCGACGAGGCGGCGACGGCGGCGATTGTCCGCGCCGCGGTGGAGTTGACGTGAGGCTGGAGATCCTGCCGGTGCTGGGCATCGGCCACGTGACCGAGGGCGACGACCTGGCGGCACTGATCGCCACGGCCGCGCCCTGGCTGCGCGACAGCGACGTGCTGGTCGTCACCAGCAAGATCGTCTCCAAGGCGGAGGGGCGGGTGGTCGACGTCCCGGCGGACGGGCCCGAGCGGCTCGCCGCGCGCGACGAGGTGCTGGCCGGGGAGACCGCCCGGGTGGTGGCCAGCCGGGGGCCGACCCGGATCGTGCAGACGCACCACGGCTTCGTGATGGCGTCCGCCGGCATCGACGCGTCGAACGTGGACAAGACCCGGCTGGTGCTGCTGCCGGCGGATCCGGACGCCTCCGCCCGGGCGCTGCGCGCCGCGCTGCGGGAGCGCTACGACCTGGACGTCGCCGTGATCATCAGCGACACCATGGGCCGGCCCTGGCGCAACGGGCTGACCGATGTGGCGCTCGGGGTGGCCGGGATGCCGGCCATCCGCGACCACCGTGGCGAGGTGGACCCGTACGGCAACGAGCTCCAGCTGACCCAGATGGCCGTGGTGGACGAACTGGCGGGCGCCGGCGAGCTGATCAAGGGCAAGTGCGACCAGGTCCCGGTGGCGGTGGTGCGGGGCTACCTCTCCGCCACCCGCGCGGACGACTCCGGTGGAGCGCAGGCACTGGTGCGCGATGCCGCGCAGGACCTCTTCTCGCTCGGGACCGCCGAGGCTCGGGCGGCCGGGCTGGCCGCCGCCGCCACCCTGACCGACGCTCCCGGCTCCACGCCGGCCGACCCGGCCGCCGCGCGACGCGCGATCGACGCGGTCGCCGGGCTGGTCGCTCCCGGCACGGTCTTCACCCTGGTCGACGAGGCGGACGTACGCTCCGGCCTGATCGCCAAGGTGCCCGGCTGGCCGGACGGCGCCACCGCCCTGGTGCTCGGCTCGCCACCGGCCCCGGTGGACCCGATGGTCCTGGTCCGCTTCGGCGCCGACCTGCACCGGCTGCGCGTCGCCCTGGCCGCGGAGGGCGTCGGGTCGAGCCTGCTGCCCCCGCCCGCCGGCAGCCCGGCCAGCGCCACGCTCGCCCTGTGACGGACAGCCGGCCGGGTCAGGCGTCCAGCATGGCCCGGCCGAGCGGGGTCAACGTGTGCAGCACGGTGTTGCGGTCCCGGTGGCTGACCAGCAGGCCGGCGTTGCGCAACACGGTCGCGTGCTGACTGGCCGCCGCCGGTGAGATGTTGAGCCGGCGGGCAACCTCGCCGGTGGTGCAGCCGTCGTCGCTGGCCTGCAGCACCGCCGCCCTGGTCCGACCCAGCAGCGCGGCGAGCGAGTCGCGGCCGGCCGGGCCGGCCCCGTCGGCCGCCGCCAGCCCGCCCAGCCGGTCCACCGGGTAGACGAGCACCGGCGGCAGCGCCGGGTCGAGCAGGGCGACCGGGGTCGCGGCGCAGAAGAACGACGGCACGAGCAGCAGACCGCGGCCGTCCAGGTGCAGCTCCCGGCTGTGTGGATAGTCGCGGACCTCGAGCACTCCGTTCTCCCAGCGCATCGCCGGCCGGAGGCTGGTGAGCAGGCCCTCCATGCCGCCGTCGAGCAGGGCCCGGGCCCGACGGGACCGGTCCGCCGCCACCGCGGACTGGATGCGGCTCCAGTACGGGCTGATCGCCAGCGACCGGTACTGCTCCATCGACTCGACAAGGTGGCGCAGCGCCACCGCCTCGCCCCGGGCCAGCGCGCCGGCCGAGGACGGCAACGGGTTCTCGGTGGCCAGCACGCTCAGGTCGCGGTGCAGCCGCTCGGTCGGGGTGCTGCGGACCGCGTCCAGCCCGGCCTCGAAGCCGTCGAGGCTGGCATACGGGGTGAGGAAGTCGGGGAAGTAGCCGCGCGGCGGGCTCAGCGCGAAGAGCAGTCGGAGCTGGTCGGAGGCGGCGTCCTGGCGCAGCCCTCGGGACACTGCGCGCCGCCAATTGTCCGTCAGCGCGTCACGGCCGCGGCCCTGCAACAGGTGCAGGCTGAGGACCAACTCCCAGACCGGGTCCGCCGCCGGCGCCACCCGGGTCCGGAGGATGTCCTCGCCAGAAAAGTGGATCTTCAGCATGCAGCGCTCCTGAGCCGCCGGGCAGGGGGATACCGCGTGGCTGTTCGACTCTACCTGGCCGGCACTTATCTCCATCTTTAAGCCTGAACTGAAAAACCTCGACGCCTCCCGGGCCGGTTCGGCATGCTTCCAGTGCCCGAGCACGGCAACCACGCGCCACGTACGCGCACGGCGCCGGGCACCGGGACCGGGGGAGGACCGGTGATCGGGCGGCACCACGAGGGTCTGCGGCCCTTGCTCCGCAGAGGTGCCGTCCGGTCGCCCCATCGTCGCAGCACATGTTTCCCGGCTCAGCCGACCCAGAGCGCGACCCGGTGATCCTCGTCGGTGACGTAGAACGACCGCCCATCCAGCTCGGCCAGCCCCTCGACGTGGTGCAACGGCGCTAGGTCCGCCACCAGCTCCCCGGCGAGCAGGTGCCGGTCCGGGGCCGCGACGCGCGAGTCGCCGGCGGGCAACCGGAAGCGGACGTGCCGGGAGGCCACGTCACCCCCACCCGGATGGTCGTCGAGCAGCACCGAGCCCTTGCCCAGCGCGTCGATCGAGCCGATCACGGCGGCGTACCCGCCATCGGAGGTCGGGGCGATCGCCCGAAACCCGGTCAGCGCGCCCGGCGGCGTCACCCCGGTCACCGCGTACGTCCCCACCGCCCGGGGCCAGGCCGGCTCCGCCGCGAACATGCCCGGCACACCGGCCACCTCGACCAGGATCGGCTCCCCGGCCATGGTGACCGGGAAGCGCAGCCCCAGCAGCACCGTGCCGGCCGGAGTGAAGGCCGCCGCCTCCACGTTCAGCGGCAGGTCGTCCGGGGCCAGCCGGCTCACCCAGCTCTTCTCGCGGGCGGTCCCCCGCGCCAGGGTCTCCACGATGAACCGGGCCCGCACCCGCTCCCCCGGCGGCAACGGGGTCAGCGGCGCCGCGACCAGCGCGTCGTTCACCGCCCGGTGCAACCGGAACCGGTTGCGCACCACATGCACCGGCACCGGTCCGGACGCCGCGTCGTCCTCCCTGAACCGGGCCACGAAGGCGCGCCGGGGCCGCAACGGACCGGCCTTGGAGCCGAAGTGGGAGCCGAGGACGTACACCCAGCCGTCGTGGTGGGCGAGCGCCTCACCATCCTCGGTCCGGCCGTTCTCCACGCCGGCGTCCGCCGCGACGTGCCGAGCCGTCCACTCGCCGTCGTCCAACTCCAGCAGCAGGGCCAGACAGCGCTCCACCGGCCCCTCGTCCAACACGGTCCAGAAACCCCGCCGGGCGCCGTGCGCACGCAGCAACGCCGCCGACCGCACCGGCAGCAGATCACTGGCCTCGTTGCCGGCCACCACGAACTCGAGGACTCGCAGGGTCATCGCGCCAGCGTACGGAGCGGGCGCTCGTAGAGTGGCGGCGTGCCCGACACCGCGCTCACCGGACCCGCCGCCCACCCGACCGACCCCGAGACGTACGCGGCGCTGCACGCCGACGCCTCCGCGCTGCTCGCCGGCTGGCGGCCCACCAGCCCGGCCGCTGCCGCCGCCCGGGACCGGACCCGCACGCTGCTCGACGCCGGGCCCGTCACGATGAGTCGGCCGCACCGCCCCGGGCACATCACCGCCAGCGCGCTGGTGCTGGACGCCACCGGCTCTCGGGTGCTGCTCTGCCTGCACGGCAAGTTCGGGCGCTGGGTGCAGCTCGGCGGGCACTGTGAGCCGACCGACCGGACCCTGGCCGGCGCCGCGCTGCGCGAGGCCACCGAGGAGTCCGGGATCGCCGGCCTGCGCATCGACCCGGTGCCGATCGACGTGGACATCCACCCGGTGAGCTGTCAGGGCGGCTCCCTGCACCACGACGTCCGGTTCGCCGTCCTCGCCCCGCCCGGCGCGGTGGAGCAGGTCAGCGACGAGGCCGAGGCACTGGGGTGGTTCCCGCCGGACCGACTCCCCGAGCCACTGGCCGGCGGGACCGTGCAACTGGTCGCGCCGGCCCTCGCGGCCCTCAGACGTAGCCCTCTTCGCCTCGCTCCTTGAGCTCGTCTACCAGGGCCTTGACGTCCTGGGCCCGGTCGCGCGGGCAGACCAGCACAGCGTCCGGGGTGTCCACCACGATCAGGTCGCGCACCCCGAGGGCGGCCACCAACCGGCCGGACTGCGGCACCACCACCAGATTGGAGCTGTCCCGCAGCAGCACACCCGGCTTGGCGTCGGTGCCGAGCACGACGTTGCCCGACGCGTCGGCCGGCAGCACCTCGCCGAGGGTGTGGAAGTCGCCGACATCGTTCCAGCCGAAGTCGCCTGGCACGGTGGCCACCCGCCCCGTGGTCGCCGCGCCCTCCATCACCGCGTAGTCGACGGAGATCTTCGGCAGGGTCGGCCAGACCGTACCGAACACGTCGTCCTGCTCCGGCGTGCCCCAGGCGGCGGCGATCGCGGTGACCCCGGCGTGCAGGGCCGGCTGCTGGCGGAGCAGTTCGGCGAGGAACACGTCCACCCGCCAGACGAACATGCTCGCGTTCCACAGGTGCCGGCCCGAACGGACGTACGCCTCGGCGACCTCGGCGGCCGGCTTCTCCTTGAACTCGGCCACCGGACGCCATGGAGTGTCCTCGGTCGGATCGCCGGTCTCCAGGTAGCCGTAGCCGGTCTCCGGCCGGGTCGGGGTGATCCCGACCGTCATCAGCATGCCCTGCTCCGCGCCGTGGACCGCCTCGCGGACCGTCCGCACCCAGCTCTCCGGGTCGCCGATCAGGTGGTCGGCCGCGAAGCTGCCCATCACCGCGTCCGGATCGCGCAGCGCGATCACCGCGGCGGCCAGCGCGATCGCCGCGCAGGAGTCCCGGGGCGAGGGCTCGACCAGGATGTTCTCCTCGGGCAACCCGGTCAGCTGCCGGGCCACCGCCGCGACGTGCGCGGCTCCGGTGACCACGAGGATGCGGTCCGGTGTGGTCAGCGGCGCGAGCCGCGCCACGGTCGCCTGGAGGAGCGACGCGTTGGAGCCGGTCAGCGGATGGAGGAACTTGGGGTGACCGGCTCGGGACAACGGCCACAACCTCGTGCCGCTGCCACCTGCCGGGATGACCGCATAGAGCATCCGCACATCATGCCCGACGGACCCCGGCCGGGTGGACGGCTCGCCATCCGGAGCCCGGACGGTCACGAGCGGGCGCGACTCCATGCGGCGATGTGCACCTCGGCGCTGGACTCCCAGGTGAACTCCTTGGCCCGGTCGAAACCGGCCTTCGCCAGCGACAACCGGCGCTGCTCGTCATCCAGCAGGGCGGCCAGGTCGATGCCGATCTGCTCTGGATCCTCCGAGGTGTAGGCGACGGCGTCGCCACCCACCTCGGGCAGCGAGAGCCGGGGCGTGGTCAGCACCGGGGCGGCGCAGGCCATCGCCTCCAGGATCGGTAGCCCGAACCCCTCGCCGTAGGAGGGGTAGGCCGCGACCAGTGCGCCGCCGAGAAACCCGGGCAGGTCGCCGTAGCGCAGGTAGCCGGGGCGCAGCAGCCGCAGATGGGACGGGACCTCGGCCACCGCCCGGTCGATGTCGTCGTCGTGCCCCTGCCCGCCGGCAATCACCAGGGCCGGCGGGTCGACCCGGTCGGCCACCGCCTGGGCCCAACCGCGGATCAGGTTGGGCACGTTCTTGCGCGGCTCCTTGGCGCCGAGGAAGGCGACGTAGCTGCTGTTGCCCAACCCCAGCCGGGCACGCACCCGGGCCTTCTCCTCCTCGCTCGGCGCGTGGAAGGCGGCGTGGTCCACCCCGTGGTAGGCCACGTCGATCCGGGTCGGGTCGGCGTCGAGCAGCCGGATCAGCTCGTCCCGGGTGGCCTTGCTGGGCACGATCACCCGGTCCGCCCGGCGCAACGACGTCTTGATGGCGCTGCGGAAGAAGGTCCGGCGGGACTTGTCGTAGTGCTCCGGCTCGGTGAAGAACGTCGCGTCGTGCACGGTGACCGTAACCGGACACCCGGCCCGCAGCGGGCAGGTGTAGAAGGGCGAGTGCAGGACGTGCGCGCCCACCTGCTGCGCGAGCAGCGGCAGGCCGGTCTGCTCCCAGGCGAGCCGCGCCGGGCGGTGCGCCACGGCGGCCGGGGCGGGGACGATCTCCGCGCCGGGCAGCATCCGGGTGTACCGCTCGAGGTCGGTGCGGAGGCTGACCACCGCCAGCTCCACCCCCGACCCACACACCTTGCCGAGGGCACCGAGCAGACCATCGACGTATCGACCGACACCACCACGGTCGGCGGGGACACTCGTGGCGTCGATGAGCACGCGGGGCGGGCGACCGGCGGTCACGGGGCGACTCCTTGTACTGGCGGGTCTGTGGGGAACAACACTCCGGGGCCAAGCCTACGCCGGAGCACGGGGCCGACGCTGACTGCGACCCGACGGTACGCCGACTTGTCATCGTCTTCGAGTACGGCCCTCAGGGGCGTATCGTTCGCGCCGATGGCCGACAACATTGCCCGGGTGTTCGCCGACGCGATCGCGACCGACCCGACCCGACCGTTGCTGACCTGGTACGACGACGCCAGCGGCGACCGCACCGAACTCTCCGGCGCCACACTGGCGAACTGGGTGGCGAAGACCGCCAACCTCCTCGTCGACGAGGTCGCCCTCGCACCGGGCGATCCGGCCGGCGTGCTCCTGCCGCCGCACTGGCAGACCGCGGCGGTGCTGCTGGGTTGCTGGTCGGCCAAGCTGAGCGTGATCGACACGCCGGGCGACGTGGACGTGCTCTTCGCCGCCGCCGACCGCCTCGACGAGGCGCAGTCCTGGTCCGCCGGTGAACGGTACGCCCTGGGGCTGTCGCCGCTCGCCGCCCCGCTGCGGCAGGTGCCACCCGGGTTCGCCGACTACGTGGTCGAGGTACGCCGGCACGGCGACCACTTCCGCCCGCAGCCCGGCCCCGGCTCCGCCGACGCGCACCTGCTGGCCCAAGCCGAGGCCCGTGCCGCCGCGTTGGGCATCGAGCCCGGTGCCCGGATCCTGATCGACGCCGCCCGCTACCCCGACCCGGTCGACTGGCTGCTGGCCCCCCTGACCCGGGCCGCCACCGTGGTCCTCTGCGCCAACCTGGCCCCCGCCGACCTGCCCGCCCGCCTGAACGCGGAACAGGTGACCCACCCGCTCCCGTAACCCCGCCCCGGTCCCTCCCCGCGACCCCGTCCCCCGGTCGCGTCGATCATGGAGTCGTGGTGGGCAACTGATGCGGGAGGGCCCTTTTTGTCAGGCACCACAACTCCATGATCGGCGCGGGGCAGGGCGCGGGGCAGGGGCAGGGCGCGGGGCAGGGGCAGGGCGCGGGGCAGGGGCAGGGCGCGGGGCAGGGGCTGGGCGCGGGGCGGGGGCTGGTCGCCACGCCTGGGTTACGTGAACGAGTGAGCCGTCACACAGGGGCTGTCAGGCGGGCGTGTTGTCGGTGGCTCGGCGCTGGGCGAACGCGGCGAAGGCCGTCAGGGACTCGGGATTGGCCAGAGCGCCCTTCGCGGCCGCCGAGTCGACCGGGGTGCCGGTGAGAATCTTCTTGACCGGGACCTCCAGCTTCTTCGCCGACAGTGTGCGGGGCACCGCGCGCACCTGGTGGATCTCGTCGGGCACGTGCCGGGGGGACAGCGCCGTACGCAGCTCGCGGCAGATCTTCGCGCGCATCGGGTCGTCCAGCTTCAGACCCTCGGCGAGCACCACGAAGAGCAGCAGCTCGCCCGCGCCGCCCTCGTCGTCCTCCAGGTGCACGACGACTGAGTCGACCACCTCGTCCAGCCCCTCGACCACCGAGTAGAACTCGGCGGTGCCGAGTCGCACCCCGCCGCGATTGAGAGTGGCGTCCGAGCGTCCGGTGATCACGCAGCCGCCCCGGTCGTTGATGGTGATCCAGTCGCCGTGCCGCCAGACGCCCGGGTAGATGTCGAAGTAGGCCTCCCGGTAGCGGGTGCCGTCCGGGTCGTTCCAGAAGCCCACCGGCATGCTCGGCATGGGCTCGGTGATCACCAGCTCACCCAGCTCGCCGATCACCGGGGTGCCGTCGGCGGAGCGAGCCTCCACCTTGGCGCCCAACGCCCGGCAGGTGATCTCGCCAGCGTGCACCGGCAGCAGCGGCACCCCGCCGACGAAACCGGTGCACACGTCGGTGCCGCCGGACAGGGACTGGAGTTGGAGGCCGTCGCCGACGGTCTCGTACACCCAGGTGAAGCCCTCGGCGGGCAGTGGCGCGCCGGTGGAGCCGACGCCGCGCAGCGCGGACAGGTCGGCGACCTCCCGCGGCACCAGCCCACCCTTGCGGCAGGCCAGCAGGAACGGCGCCGAGGTGCCGAAGTACGTGGTGCCGGTCTCCGCCGCCAACCGCCACAGCCCACCCAGGTCGGGGTGGCCCGGGTTGCCGTCGAAGAGCACGATGGTCGCGCCCACCGCCGGGCCGGAGACCAGGAAGTTCCACATCATCCACCCGGTGGTGGTGAACCAGAAGAACCGGTCGGCCGGGCCCAGGTCGTGGTGCAGGGCGAGCATCTTCAGGTGCTCCAGCAGAATGCCGCCGTGGCCGTGCACGATCGGCTTGGGCAGCCCGGTGGTGCCCGAGGAGTAGAGCACGTACAGCGGGTGGTCGAACGGCACCGGAGTGAACGCCAGCGGCTCGTCGGTGGGCGCGGCCAGCTCGGCCCAGCCCAGCGCGCCCACCGGAGGGTCGCCCACCGGGTCCAGGTAGCCGATGCTGACGGTGTGCCGCACCGACGGCAGGGCGGCCCGGATGGCGGCGACCTCGGCGCGGCGGTCCACCGGCTTGTCGCCGTACCGGTAGCCGTCCACCGCGACCAGCACGGTCGGCTCGATCTGCTGCCAGCGGTCGGTGACACTACGGGTGCCGAACTCGGGCGCGCAGGAGGAGAAGATCGCTCCCAGGCTGGCGGTGGCCAGCAGCAGGACGTACGTCTCGGGAATGTTCGGGGCGTACGCCGCCACCCGGTCACCGGCGGTGACGCCGAACCGGCGCAGCCCGGCCGCCACCCGGCGAACCTGCTCGCGCAGCTCCCCCGCGGTCAGCGTGACCGGCGCCCGGGTCTGGCCGTGCGCGATCACGACCGGGTCGTCGTCGGCCCTCCCCGGCATCCGCAGCACGTTCTCGGCGTAGTTCAGCGTGGCCCCGGGGAACCAGCGGGCCCCGGGCATCCCCCGCTCGGCCAGGGTGGCGGTCGGCGCGGTGTGCGCGACCACCTCGAAGTGATCCCAGATGGAGCGCCAGAACCCGTCCAGGTCGGTGACCGACCAGCGCCACAGCGCGTCGTAGTCAGCGAAGTCCAGCCCGCGGTGCTCCCGCAGCCAGCGCAGGTAGCCACCGATCCGGGACCGCTCGCGTACGTCCGCCGGCGGCGTCCACAGCACGTCACCCACTGCTCCACCCTCCCCTGGCCCGGCACGACACTGTGAATGGGCCGTGGCGCCATCTTGCCCTACCTCGAAGCGCCATTCTGCGCACCGGGTACGGCCACCGACGCGTGCCCACCCCACACTCCACCCCACCCACCCATGTGGGAAGGAACAAGGAAGGGCACCTTCTTAACGCCTGGAGTGGTACAGGGGCCCCTTATTAACAACTGGCGTTAATAAGGGGCCCTTCCGTACACACCTCAGCCGGCGCGGTGCGCCTGGATGGCGCGGCGGCGGGCGAGGCGGTGCGCCCGGCGGATCTCGGCCTCCCGGTACCGGCGCTCGTCCTCCGGCGTCTCCGGGAGCACCGGGCGGACCGTCCGCGGCGCCCCGCCCACGTCCACCCCGACGAAGACCAGGTACGCGGTGGCCACCCGGACCGGCGCGTCCTCGGCCGAGTCCCACCGTTCGGCGACCACCCGCACGCCCACCTCCATCGAGGTCTGCCCGGTCCAGTTCACCTGGGCGTGCGCGTGCACCAGGTCGCCGACCCGGACCGCCTCGGAGAAGACGATCTCGTCGATCGCCGCGGTCACCGCGGTCCCGCCGCTGTGCCGGGCGGCTGCGGCACCCGCCACATCATCGACGAACTTCATCAGAACTCCGCCGTGCACAGTGCCGTAGAGGTTCACGTCGACGGCGGTCATGATCTTGCTGAGGGTGACGCGGGAGTACGACGTCGGCTTGCCGGTCGGAGCGGCGGAGGGGTGCTCGGTCATGCCGGAAACGGTACGGTGCGCGGATGCGACATCTCTGGAGCTTCCTCGCCGGGCTGGTGGTGGTACCCGTCACGTGGGTGCTGGTCACACTCGGGCAGGACGGGTCGAGCCGGACGGTCGACCGCTGGGTGGAGATCGGCACGTTCAACACCGCCAACCTGATCGAGCCGGCCGTGTACCTCGGTGTCGGCGGTGTCCTGCTGGGCCTGCTCGGCACACTGCGCGTCTCGCCGCTGGGCCCGCTGGTGGCCGGGCTGCTGCTGGTCACCCCGTACGTCGGGATGTTCGTGGCGCCGTTCGAGGTGCGGGACGCGATTCCGCACGGGTGGAAGGTGCTCGGCGATCCGCTGCCGCTGCGGCTTCCGGTGGAGAACGGCACCCTCTTCCTGATCGGCCTGCTGCTGCTGATGGCGGCGTTCAGCAGGCAACGTTGGCAGCAGTGGCCGCGACCGGTGACCGAGCCGGCGACGGCACCGGCGACGGCGGGTGGTCCCCGGAGCGACGACTTCACCCTGACCGACTGGCCGCCCCCCGAGCCAGCCGAGAGCGATGCCACCCCGCCCACCCTGGGTTACCCGGCCGATCCGACTCCGACCGACCCACTGCCCCGCCGGGTGGGTGGGGAGTCGCCGTGGTCCGCGCCGCCGCGCGGCCAGTCGCGCCCCGAGGACACCACCGAAATCCGTTGACCGTGGGGCGGGCCGGGCGACCGGCCCGCCCCCAAACCTGTGCGGTGGACGGGCGCCGGCCGTACTAGTGCAGTGCGACGGCCAGGTCCGGGTCGACGGTGCCGAGATCGGCGCGGGGAACGACGAGGAGCATGACCAGCGTCGCGGCGGCCATGCCGCCCGCGATCACGATCGCCATCGGTACGCTCCCGGTGCCGAACAGGCCGACCAGGGGCGCCGACAGCGCGCCGATGCCGAACTGCACGGCGCCGAGCAGCGCGGCGGCTGTTCCGGCGGCCTCGCTGTGCCGGGTCATCGCCAGCGCCGGCGCGTTCGGCAGGGCCAGGCCGGCCGCCGCCAGGACGAGCCACAGCGACGCGAGCAGCGTGCCGAGACCACCGAGGCCGGTCGCGGCGAACATGACCAGCAGCAGCCCGGCCGCGGTCCCGGCGATCAGGGCGCTGATCAGGATCTGCTGCGGGGTGTAGCGGCGCAGCAGACGGACGTTGAACTGGGTGGCCCCGATCAGGCCGACCGCGCCCGCCCCGAAGGCCAGCCCGAACTGCTGCTCGTCGAGGCCGTACTGCTCCTGGAGCACGAAGGACGACCCGGCGACGTACGCGAACAGTGCGGCCATGGCCAGCCCGGCGACCAGCACCAGACCGACGAACGCCCGGTCGTTGAGCAGTCGCCGGTAGTCCCGCAGGGTCGCCCCCACCCCGCCGCGCCGACGGCGCACCACGGGAAGGGTCTCCGGCAGCCGCAACGCGGCGACGACGATCAGCAGCGCGCCCAGCACGGCCAGCGCCGCGAAGACGCCCCGCCAATCGGTCCAGCGCAGCAGGCCGCTGCCGAGGGTCGGCGCGAGGATCGGGGCCAGGCCCATGACCAGCATCAACCGGGAGAAGATCCGCGCGAAGGACGCGCCGCTGAACAGGTCGCGTACGACGGCGGTGGCGACCACGGTGGCGGCCGCCACCCCGAGCCCCTGGAGCACCCGGAGCACGCCGAGCACGGCGATGCTGGGCGCGAACACGCACAGCACGGATGCCGCGACGTGCAGGGCCAGCCCGGCCAGCAGGGGCACCCGCCGCCCGACCACGTCGGAGAGCGGCCCGACCAGCAGCTGGCCCAGCGCGAGGCCGAGCAGCGTGCCCGTCAGCGTCAACTGCACCGCGGTCTCGGTGGTCTGCAGGCCGGTCGTGATGGCGGGCAGCGCCGGCAGGTACATGTCGATGGTCAGCGGCCCGATCGCGATCATCGCGCCCAGCACGAGGACGAGTCGCGCCCGCTGACGGTTGGTCATCAGATCGCCGGGCAGCACCTCCCGCTCGGAGGCCGTGTCCGGGGCGGTCTTCTCCACCAACTGCTTCATCATCTCGATCTCTCTGCGTGTGGTCAGACGTCGTTGGGCGTGCCCGACGTTGGGCAGCGAGGGACGAGGCGAGCGGTGGTGGCGGGCGATCGGCTTCGTGATTCTGTCTTTCCCCAACGTCGCAGACCCGTGTGACATGGCGACTGTGTGGGGCCTCACGTGCACACGCCGACCGCCCCACCGCCGGGCGGCGGTGGGGCGGTCGGGCTCGATCAGGTCGTGGCCTAGACGGCGCCGCTGAGCAGTTGCCGCGCCATGACGATCCGCTGCACCTGGTTGGTGCCCTCGTAGATCTGGGTGATCTTGGCGTCCCGCATCATCCGCTCGACGGGGTAGTCGCGGGTGTAGCCGTAGCCACCGAGCAGCTGCACCGCGTCGGTGGTGATCTCCATGGCGGCGTCCGAGGCGAAACACTTGGCCGCCGCGCCGAAGTAGGTCAGGTCCGCGTCGCCGCGCTCGGACTTACCGGCCGCGGCGTAGGTGAGCTGCCGTGCCGCCTCCAGCTTCATGCCCATGTCGGCGAGCATGAACTGGACGCCCTGGAACTCGGCGACCGCCTTGCCGAACTGCCGGCGCTCGGCCACGTACCCCTTGGCGTAGTCGAGCGCGCCCTGCGCGATCCCGATGGCCTGGGCGGCGATGGTGACCCGGGTGTGGTCGAGGGTCCGCATCGCGGTGGCGAAGCCGGTGCCCTCCGCGCCGATGATCCGGTCCGTCGGGATCCGCACGTTGTCCAGGTAGACCTCGCGGGTGGGCGAGCCCTTGATGCCGAGCTTCTTCTCCGGGGCGCCGAAGCTCACCCCGGCATCGGACTTCTCGACCACGAAGGCCGAGATTCCCCGGGACCGCGCGGTCGGGTCGGTGACCGCGAAGACGGTGTAGAACTCGGAGACGCCGGCGTTGGTGATCCAGCGCTTCACTCCGTTGAGCACCCAGTGATCCCCGTCACGTACCGCACGGGTGGTCATCGAGGCCGCGTCGCTGCCCGCCTCCGGCTCGGAGAGGCAGTACGAGAACATCGCGTCGCCAGCCGCCACCGGCGTCAGGTATCGCCGCTTGAGCTCCTCGGAGCCGGACAGCAGCAGCGGCAGCGTGCCGAGCTTGTTGACCGCCGGGATCAGCGAGGACGATGCGCAGGCCCGCGCCACCTCCTCGATCACGATGGCGGTGGCCAGCGCATCGGCGCCCGCGCCGCCGTACTCCTCGGGGATGTGCGGGGCGTGGAAGTCGGCCGCCCGCAGCGCGTCGTAGGACGCCTTCGGGAACTCACCGGTCTCGTCGGCCTCGGCGGCGTGCGGAGCCACCTTCGCCGTGCAGACCTCGCGGACCGCCTCCCGGATCGCCTCGTGCTCCTCCGGCAACCGGTAGACGTCGAACGACTCCCCTGCGGCCACGTTGGCCCTCCCCTTCACCGCTATCATGCGCAGTCTGTAGCTTCCCCTGACCGCCGACCGCGCAGACTGAAGGATAACGACTGCAGTTCAGGGGGATGTTACCGGCGCGTAGGCACAGGCTCGAGGGAGCACCCACGCCGCTGAGCGATGATGGAAGACAGACAATGAGCCACCCCTCCGGTGCCCGGCCAGGCGCCGCAGCAGAATGCGACGCGACGAAGCGCCGCCAGTGCGAGCGGAGAAGACAGGCGTGACGATCCCCTATCCCACCATCCAGCCGACCCCCGCCATCGCCACGGTGACGCCGCCCTCGGGCGCACCCCGTCCGCGGGTGACCTTCCTGGGGACCGGATACCTCGGTGCGACGTACGCCATCTGCTACGCCGAGCTGGGGTACGAGGTGCTCGGGTTCGACGTGGACGCTGACAAGATCGCGATGCTCAACGCCGGTCAGGTGCCGATCCACGAGCCCGGCCTGGACGAGCTGCTCAAGCGCAACCTGGCCGCCGGCCGGCTGCGGTTCAGCACCGACATCGCGGAGACCGCCGAGTTCGGCGATGTCCACTTCATCTGCGTCGGCACCCCGCAGCGGGCCGACGGGATGGGCGCCGACCTGTCGTACGTCGAGGCGTCGGTGACCAGCCTGGCGCAGCACCTGACCCGCAAGTCGCTGATCGTCGGCAAGTCCACCGTGCCGGTGGGCACCGCCGACTGGGTGGAGCAGCTGGTCGGCAAGCACACTCCCAACGACCTGGGCGTCGAGGTGGCGTGGAGCCCCGAGTTCCTCCAGGAGGGCTTCGCCGTCGACGACGTGCTGCGCCCGAACCGGATCGTGGTCGGCGTGAAGAGCGAGTGGGCCAACGGCATGCTCTACGCCGCACACAAGGGCGTCTTCGACCTGGCCGCCACCGAGGACCGCGAGGTGCCCCTCGTGGTCACCGACTTCGCGACCGCCGAGCTGGTCAAGGTCGCCGCGAACGCCTTCCTGGCCACCAAGATCTCCTTCATCAACGCGATGGCCGAGGTCTGCGAGGCCTCCGGCGGCGACGTCACCCAACTGGCCCGGGCGATCGGCTACGACCCGCGGATCGGCAACCGGTTCCTCCAGGCCGGCCTCGGCTTCGGCGGCGCCTGCCTGCCCAAGGACATTCGGGCCTTCCAGGCACGGGCACAGGAGCTGGGTGCCGGCGAGGCGCTGCGCTTCCTGCACGAGGTCGACCTGATCAACCTGCGTCGCCGCACCCGGGTGCTCCACCTCGCCGCGGAGCTGCTCGGCCGCCGCTCCGGGCCCGCCGGCCCGGACTTCTCCGGCACCCGGATCGCCGTGCTGGGCGCCACCTTCAAGCCCAACACCGACGACGTCCGCGACGCCCCGGCGCTCGCCGTCGCCGCGCTGCTGCAGAAGGCCGGCGCCGACGTGCACGTGTACGACCCGCAGGGCACGGAGAACGCTCGCCGCGCGGTACCCGAGCTGACCTACGAGACCGGCATCAACGAGGCCGTCACCGACGCGGACCTGGTCTGCGTCCTCACCGAGTGGGCCGACTTCCGCAACGCCGACCCGGTCGCCCTCGGCGAGCTGGTCGCCGGCCGCAAGGTGGTCGACGGTCGCAACTGCCTCGACTCCGCACTGTGGACCCAGGCCGGCTGGGAGTACCGGGGCATGGGCCGCCCCTGACGGATCCGACCCCACCGGCCGGTCGCGGAGCACCCTTCCGTGGCCGGCCGGTGTCGTTGTTTGCCCCGGACCCGCCGACAAGTGTCGAAATCCACGCCAGCTTTGGGCATGCTGCGACAGTGGGAGTCCACAGTGCGGGCGGAGGGGTGTCGTGGCGACCTTTCAGTGCTCCTCGTGCGGCCGGGAGATCAAGCCGGCCGTCCGCTGCCCCCACTGCGGTGCCGATCAGGCCCAGTGGGTCGAGCACCTGGCCGACATCGAGCGCTCAATCGCGGAGATGAAGGCGCGCGACGCCGCCATCGCCCGCGAGCAGCGGCAGATCGCCGCCAAGATGCAGGCCGCCCTCTTCCAGCGGGACATCCTCGCGCACGCCGGTGAGGAACGGCTCAAGCAGGCCACCCGGCCGCGCCGGGTGCTGCGCCGCCGTCCCGGTCGCCGGCCGCCGACCGCCGCCACCGGCGCCCCGCCCCGGGTGCCCCGCCAGGGCACCCCGCCCACCGCGGAGGACCCGCCACCGCTCCCACCCCAGGCGTCCTGGCTCGACGCGGACGACCCCGAGCACCCCCCGGAGGCGTCCTCCCGAGAGGTGCAGAACATCCCGCTCGGGCTGGGCGCGCTGCTGCTCGGGGTGGCCGCGGTGGTCTTCGCGGCGGTGGCGACCAGCTCGATGGACGCGCTGGCCCGGCTCGGCATCCTGGTCCTCGCCACGGTCCTGATGCTGCTCGCCCCGCCGGCGCTGGCTCGACGTGGGCTCACCTCGACCGCCGAGACGATCTCCGCGGTCGGCCTGCTGCTGGTGCCGCTGGCCGGAAACGCCCTCTGGGCGGTGGACCGGATCGGCAACGGCGGCGCCTCCGGCGCGGTCTTCGCCGGGGTGATCTTCGCGGTCACCGCCGCCGTCGCGTTCGGGTACGCCGGCTGGACGGGCCTGCGCACACCCCGTTTCGCCACCGTGCTCGCCGCGCAGCCGGTGCTGCCGTTGCTGGCGTACGACCGGATCACCGGGCCGGGCGGCTGGGCCCTGGTGCTCACCCTGGTCGCCCTCCTCGACCTCTGGCTGACCCGCACCGGGGTCACGGTGGAGCGACCCGTCCGGCAGGACCTGCCGGCCCCGGGCACGCCGTCGGCGCCCCGGCAACGCAGTGCCGAGAGCCGGCCCGAGGGCGACCCGGAGGAGGCCGCCGAGCTGATCGATGCCGACGCGGGGGCCGCCGAAACCCTGCCGACCCGCCCGGTGCCCGGCCTGCGCGAGCTGATCTGGCTGCTCCACGCGGTGGCCGTCGCCGTCGCCCTGGCGTACGCGGTCACCGCCCTGCTCCGGGCGGAGACCGTGCCGGCGGCGACCGGCGCCGGGATGGTGCTGTTGCTGGCCGCCACGGTCGGTCTGGGCGGCGCGCTGGTGCTGCGCCGCCCGCCGCTGCCCGACGTCGCGGCCGGCATCCTCACCCTGGCCGTGATCGGGACGCTCGGCCGGATCGCCTCGGTGGCGCTGCCCGGACGGGCTCTGCTGCTGATCGCGGCGGTCATCACGGTGACCGGGCTGGCGGTGCGCGCGGTTCCCCAGGCCGCCCAACGCGGCCCGCAGGTCGCCTCGGCGGTGGCGCTCACCGTCAGCGGGATGGTGGTCGCCGGGGGCGCGCTGCGCGCCGGCGTGGCCCCGGTCCGGTCGGCGCTGCCCGCCTGGGGCGCCGACCTCGACCGGTACCCGGCCGAGCTGGCCGCCGCGGTCGGCCCGACCACCTGGCAGCTCGCTGCCGCCGCGTTCCTGCTCACCATCGCCGCGGTGCTGGCCCTGCCCGCGGAGATCCGTCGTGAGTTCGCCGTCGCCGGGGCGGCGCTGACCGCCCTGGCCGTGCCGGCCTCGTTCGGTCTCGGCTGGGCGACGGCACCCTGGCCGATGGTGCTCACCGCCGTCGGCATCGGGGTGATCGGCCTCTCCGCGCGGACCAGCCGGGCCGCGCTGGCGCATGGCGTCGGGGCCGCCGTGGTGGGCCTGTTCGGTGCGGGCGCCAGCCTGACCGGGCCGGCGCTCACCGCCGCGGTCCTGCTCACCCTCTTCGCGGCCGGCGCTCTGGTCGCGCTGGCACCCCGCGTCCGGATCGCCTCGGCCGCCGCCGACACGGTGACCGCCTGGGCCGCCGGGGGCGCCGCCTTCGCGCTGCCCGGGGCGGTCGCCGCGTTCGTGGCCGCCACCGTGCCCACCGACCCGACCCCCACCCCGGCCAGCCTGCGCGAGGTGACGGTTCCGGTGCTGGCCGCGAGCTTCCTCGCGGTCTGCGTGACCCTCGGCTACGCCGCCGTGGTGCAGGTGTCCCAGCGGCGCATCCCGGCGCCGCTGTCCGTCGGCACCGGGCTGGGCGCGCTGGTGGTCACCGCCGCCGCCTTCGGCGCGCCCGGGGCGACCGTCGCCGACGCCTGGGTCGGCGCCCTGCTGCTGGTCGCCGCCGTACTGCTCTTCCTGGCACCGTCGATCGACGCCGGCCGCCGCTCCGACCTCACCCTGGACGGCTCGGACCTGGCCGCCGCTGCGGTCACCACCGCCCTGATCGCGACACTGGTCCGGATCGCCGCTGTGCTGACCCCGGGCGGTCAGTTGGCGGTGGCCGCCGGCCTGGTGCTGGTGGTCGCTGTCGGGGCCCGCGCCATGCCCGAGGAGTGGCGGCGCGGGCCGATTCTCGGCGTCACCGTCGGCGGCCTGCTGATCGGCGTACTCGCCGGCTGGACGGCGCTGCGCGGTGGGCTGGGTGTGCTGGCGACCCCCGGCCCGATCTGGGACGGTGACCTGAGCGGTTGGCCGGCCGCGCCGACCGGTGGCGCCACCTGGCAGGCCCCGGTCGCGCTGGCCCTGCTGGCCATCGCCGCCGGCATCCTGCTACCCCCTCCGTGGCGGTGGGACGTGTCCGGCGCGGCCGTGGTGCTCGCCACGATCGGCGCGCCGGCGGCGTTCGACCTGCCCTGGTGGTCACCGGTCCTGGTCGGCGGAATGGTCGCCACCGTCTACGGAATGGCCGCGGTCGCCACCGAGGAGGCCCGCGCCGGGTTGTCCCGGGCCACCGTGGCCGGAGTGGTCGCGCTGCACGCGGCCGGCGCCGGCCTGGTCCGGCCGTGGACCACCGCGTTGGCGCTGGGCTTCATCGCGTTGATCGGCGTGGTGGTGGCCGCGCTTGCCCGCGTACTGGCCGGCCCACAGGTGACCGACATCGAGACCGAGGGGATGCCACCGCACCTGGTGCAGATCGGCGGTGCGGCGGCCGGTGCCGCGCTGCTGGCTCTGCCCGGCTCGGTGGCGGCACTGGCCGCCGAGTTCGAACACTCGGCACAGGTGGTGCTGACCGCCGCGCTGGCCGCGTCCAGCCTGGGCCTGGCCGCCGTGGCCGCGGTCCGCCGGCACGTCCCGCAGTACCTGCCCTGGGTCAGTGTGGCCGTGGTCGGCGGGGCCACCATCAGCGCGCTCGCCGCCATCCCCACCGGCCTCGCCTCGGGCGTCTACGCGGCCGCCGCGGCGCTACTCGGCGTACTGGCCGAGCTGATCCGCGCGGCCACCGTGCCGCCGACCGGCTCGGCCCAGCCGGTCCGGCGCTGGGCGGTGCTGCTCGACGGCGCACTGCGGCGGTTGCCGGACGACCCGGAGCGTCGGCGGTGGCGGGTCAGCCCGTCCGCCGGCGCGCTGGCCGCAGCAGCCCTGCCGACCGCCCTGGCGCTCGCCTCGATCGCACCCGCCCTGGTCACCGCCCTGGTCGAGCCGCACCGCACGCTGACCCGGATCTGGGAGGGTCCGCCACCACAACTGCTCGCCCCGCCGCCGGACGTGGCCGACCCGACCCACGTGCTGACCGCGCTGCTGCTCACCGCGACCGCGGCGCTGGCCGCCACCGGGTTCAGCGGCGGACGGCGGTCCCGGGCCGTGCCGGTGGTGCTGCCCGGTGCCGCCGTCACGCTGCTGATCGCGCCCATCGCGCTGGGCAACGGTTGGCCCGCGAGCGCCCTCGCCGCGCTCTCGGTCTTCACCATCGCGATGCTCGGCCTCGCATTGACCCCGCCTCCGCCGCTGGTCGAGCCGGCCCGCTCGCTGCGGCTGGCCCGGGTGCTGGTGTTCGTCATCGGCCTCGCCGCCGGGGGCGCCGGGCTGGCCGGCAGCCTGGCCACCCGGGAGCTGACCCTGTTCACTCTCGGCGGCGCGGTCGGCGTCGGCGTGGTGGCGGCGCTGTACGGCACCACCCAGCGGGCCCGCATTCTCGGCTGGCTCTTCGCCTCGCTGATGGCGCAGCTCTTCGTGCTCACCGCTGGCCTGGTCGCCGGGCTGGCCGCGGTCTGGTCCGCGTTCGGGGTGCTCGCGGTCGGTGCGGTCCTGCAGGTGTTCGCGGCGACCCTGCCCCGGCTGCGCCGCCCCGAGGCGCAGCGCGAGGCCGCGACCGTGGAGTGGAGCGGGTACGCGGCGGCGCTGATCGCGCTCGCCCTCGCCTTCGACTCGCCCCGGCACATCGCCGCCCTGCTGGCCGCCTGGGGCGCGGTCCTCGGGGTGGCGGCGACGCGACCCGGTCGCCGGCCGGTGGAGCGGCGGATCCTGTTCTGGGCGGTGGTGGCGTGCGAGATCAGCGCCTGGTGGATCCTGATGCGGGTCGCCAACGTGGCGCTGCCCGAGGCGTACACCCTGCCGTTCGCCGCGCTGGCCCTGCTGGTCGGTGTGCTGGAGCTGCGCCACCGATCGGACATGAGCAGTTGGGTGGCGTACGGGCCGGCGCTGGTCGCCGCGTTCCTGCCCACCCTGGCGATCGTGCTGGCCACCGAATCCAGCACCCTGCGACAGATGCTGCTGCTGCTCGGCGCGGTGGCGGTGCTGATCTTCGGCTCGTCCAGCCGGCAGCAGGCACCAGTGATCGTCGGCGCGTCGGTCACCGCGATCGCCGCGATCCACGCGCTGTTCAGCCTCGGCCCGTGGCTGGCACTGATCCCGGTGGGCATCCTGTTGCTGATACTCGGCGCCAGCAACGAGCGCCGCCGCCGCGCCCAGGAACGCCTACAGACCGCCCTTCGCGGCATGAGATGAAATTGATCGGAGGGTCCCTGCGGCGTGGGTGGGTGGGCACGGTGAGCGGGCCGGGTACGTGCGCCGGTTGCGCTGGGAGGCGCCGGGCTGCGTGCGCCGCTTGCGGCCGGCACCCAAGATCCGCACAACAACAGGGAAGAAGCTGCCTCGAACACTTCCGAGGCCGCACTTTCCCTGAAAGTGCGCAGACCCAGGCACCCCCACCCCGACGGCCAGGACCTGCGGCGGGTTAGCTGAGGGTGGCCCGGAGGGCGGCTTCCTTGGCGGCTACCAGGTTCTCCAGGTCCTGCTGGTAGGTCGTCATCTTGGCGCGCAGGTGCTCGTCAGCCGCGCCGAGAATCCGCACGGCGAGCAGGCCGGCGTTGCGGGCGTTGCCGATCGAGACGGTGGCCACCGGAATCCCGGCCGGCATCTGCACGATGGACAGCAGCGAGTCCATGCCGTCGAGGTGCTTCAGCGGCACCGGCACGCCGATCACCGGTAGCGGGGTCACCGAGGCCACCATGCCGGGCAGCGCCGCGGCCCCACCGGCACCGGCGATGATGACCTTCAGGCCACGGTCGGCGGCGTCACGACCGTACTCGATCATCGCGACCGGGGTCCGGTGCGCCGAGATCACCCGGACCTCGTACGGCACCCCGAAGTCGTCCAGCACCTCGGCTGCGGCCCGCATGGTCGGCCAGTCCGAGTCACTGCCCATGATCAACCCGACCTTGGTCACTCCGGTGTCCCCTCCGTTCGCGACCGCGGGGCTCGCGGGCTCGCGCTTCGCGCTCACTCCTGCCCCTCGCGCAGCCAGCGCACGGCCCGCGCGGCACGCGCCCGTACGTCGTCCAGGTCGTCACCGAGCACCGTGACGTGCCCGACCTTGCGGCCGGGCCGCACCTGCTTGCCGTAGAGGTGCACCTTGGCGCCCGGCTCGGCCGCGAAGAGGTGGTGCAGCCGCTCGTCGATCGACATCCCGCCCGGCTCGCCGCCGAGCACGTTCGCCATCACCACAACCGGCGCGGCCAGCGCGGTGTCACCCATCGGGTAGTCGAGCACCGCCCGCAGGTGCTGCTCGAACTGGGAGGTCCGGGCCCCCTCGATGGTCCAGTGCCCAGAGTTGTGCGGACGCATCGCCAGCTCGTTGACCACGATCGCCGGTCGGCCGGTCGCGTCGCGCACCTCGAAGAGTTCCACCGCGAGCAGGCCGACCACGCCGAGGGCGGTGGCCAGGTCGATGGCGAGCTGCTGGGCGGTGACCGCCAGTTCCTCGTCCAGGCCGGGCGCCGGCGCCAGCACCTCCACATTGATGCCGTCCCGCTGCACGGTCTCGACGACGGGGTACGCGGCCACCTGGCCGAACGGCGAGCGGGCCACCTGCACGGCGAGCTCCCGCAGCAGCGGCACCCGCTCCTCGACGATCAGCCGGGTGCCGCCGGCGAGCAGCGTCCGTGCCAGCTCGATGGCCTGGGCGGCGTCGTCGACCAGCCAGACCCCCCGGCCGTCGTAGCCACCGCGGGCCGCCTTGAGCACCACCGGCCAGCCGACCTGCTCACCGAATCCGACCAGGTCGGCGGGCTCGGCGACCGGTCGCCACGCCGGATTGGGTGCGCCCAGCTCGGCCAGACGCTCCCGCATGACCTGCTTGTCCTGGGCGTACAGCAGCGCGTCCGCTGGCGGGTACAGGGTCACGCCCTCTGCCGCCAGTGTGCGGATGTGCTCGGTGGGCACATGCTCGTGATCGAAGGTGACCACGTCGCAGCCCTTGGCGAAGGTGCGCAGTGCGGCCAGGTCGGTGTGGTCGCCGTACTGGACGTCGGCGGCGACCAGCGCCGCGCCGTCGTCGGGGGCGGCCGCGAGTACGCGCAGTGACTGGCCGAGGGCGATCGCGGCCTGGTGGGTCATCCGGGCCAGCTGGCCGCCGCCCACCATGCCGACAACAGGCAGACCGGTACGGGAATCCATAGCGCGGCCAGCCTATCCGGGCCGCCGACGCGGCTACCCGCAGGGCCGGCGCTCCCGCCGTCGAACCGTCCGGGCACCGCCCCCGGTGCCGGGCCCGGGGCGCGGGCCACCTCGCGGGCCGCTACGCCGGGCAACCGTCGGGCCGGCGGGACGCTCAGCTGAGCTCGGCAATCAACTCCTCGACCGACGTGACCGGGCGCTGGCAGACGAAGCCCCGGCAGACGTACGCGGCGGACCGCCCGTCGACCAGCGGCCGGTCGGCCAGCAGCGGCACCCCGGGCTGGTCCGGGCGCCCGGCGACCACCACCGCGCCGGGCGGGGCGTGCCGGTGGGCCGCCGCCACCAGCGGGTCGCCGGTCGGGTCGTCGGTCGCCACGGCGATCTCGTACGGCCCGGAGAGCAGCGCCTCGCCGACCGTGGCCGCGTACCCGGTGAACCGGGCGTGCTGCCCGACGATCGGCGCGACCGTGCCGAGTGCCACCTCGGCGGCCTCCCGGTAGCGGGTCTCCCCGGTCAACGCCGTGTACGCGACCAGCCCGGCGACCAGCGCCGACCGACCGGACGGGGTCGCGTTGTCGGTCGGGTCCGCCGGACGGGCGACCAGCCGCTCCGCGTCGTCGGCGGTGTCGTAGAAGGCGCCACCGGGCGCGGCGAAGTGCTCCAGCGCGGTGTCCAGCAGCCCGCCGGCCAAAGTGAGCCAGCGGCCCTCGCCGGTGAGCTGGTGCAGCGCGCAGAACGCCTCGGCCACGGAGCCGTAGTCCTCCAGCACGCCGGCCGGCGCACCGACCGCACCGCCCCGGGAGACCCGGCGCAACCGGCCATCGACCAGGTGCACGGTGGCCAGGTGCTCGGCCGCGTCGCGCATCGCACCGTCGGCGACGATGACGACGCCCTCCATCAGGTTCGCGTCGTCGTCCTCGGGCGACGCGTACAGCGCGACGACCTGCTGGAACTCGACGATGGCGGTGATCGCCAGGCCGTTCCAGGCCGCCACCACCTTGTCGTCACGGGCTGGCTGTGGCCGGTCGTCCCGGGCCGTGAGCAGCCGCCCCACCACCTGCTGCCAGCGAGCCCGGATCTCGGGTGCGACATCGTCGACGTCCCGGGCGAGCCGCAACACGCTCGTGCCATGTTCGAACGTGCCCTCGTCGGTCACGGCGAACAGGTCCGCGGCCCAGCGGCCGTCCTCCTCGCCCAGCACCTCGACGAGTTGGGCCGGCGTCCAGGCGTAGGTGAGCCCTTCGACGCCCTCGGTGTCGGCGTCCAGCGCGGACGCGAAGCCCTCCCCCGGCCGGTGCAGTTCGTCGGCGAGGAAGCGGGCGGTGTCCCGGGCGACCCGGCGCGCCAGCGGGTCCCCGGTCAGCCGCCAGAGCTGGGTGTAGACCCGGAGCAGCAGCGCGTTGTCGTAGAGCATCTTCTCGAAGTGCGGCACCGTCCAGTGCGCGTCCACCGAGTACCGGGCGAAGCCTCCGGCGAGCTGGTCGTAGATGCCGCCCCGGGCCATCGCCTCGGCGGTGTGCCGGACGATCTCCAGGCTGCGCGGGTCGCCCGTTCGCTGGTGGTGGCGCAGCAGGAAGAGCAGGTTCATGTGCGGCGGGAACTTCGGGGCGCCACCGAAGCCGCCGTTGGTCGCGTCGTACCCGCCGGCCAGGTTCGCGGCTGCGGCGTCGAGCAGCGGGGCGTCCAGCGGCGCGGTGGGGCCGCCCACGGCCTGGGCGCCACCGATCGCCTCGACCACCGCGGCGCCCTGGCGCAGCACCTCCTCGCGCTGGTCCCGCCACGCGGTGGCGACCGACTGGAGCAATCGGACGAAGTTCGCCCGCGGAAAGTAGGTGCCGCAGAAGAACGGGGTGCCGTCCGGGGTGGCGAAGACGGTCATCGGCCAGCCGCCGTGACCGGTCATCGCCTGGGTGGCGGTCATGTAGACCGCGTCCACGTCCGGGCGTTCCTCACGGTCCACCTTGATCGACACGAAGTCGTCGTTCATCAGGGCGCCGACCTGCTCGTTCTCGAACGACTCGTGTGCCATCACGTGGCACCAGTGGCAGGCGGCGTATCCCACCGAGATGAGCACCGGCACGTTCCGCCGCTTCGCCTCGGCGAACGCCTCGTCGCACCAGGGCCACCAGTCGACCGGGTTGTCGGCGTGCTGGAGCAGGTACGGACTGGTGGCAGTGGCTAGTCGGTTCACCCGACGACCATAACCAGCCCCGGCCGGTCACGCCGGGCGGTCACCCGCCGAGCACCCGCCCCGGGCCGCGGGACCCGGGCACGACATCCACACAGCTCAATCGACTCTAGGGCGTCGACGGACGATTGGCTGCCCCGTCCGAAACAGATCAGCGGAGGTGGCCCCGGCGGTCAGGAGGCGCCGTCGGCGCGGAGGCGGAAGACGTTCGACTCCGCCGAGTCGCGCAGCGACCCGAGCACGGCACTGATCTTGTCGGCCGGCATCGGCTTGAAGAAGTGGTAGCCCTGCGCGGAGGTGCACCCCAGCTCGGCGAGCGCCATCCGCTGCTCGGCGGTCTCCACCCCCTCGGCCACCACCCGCAGCCCCAGCTCGTGGGCGAGGCCCACGGTGGTCCGCACGATCGCCGCCGCCTCCGGCGAGTCCGCCATCCGGATCACGAAGGAGCGGTCCACCTTCAACTCGTCCACCGCAATGCGGGTGAGGAAGGTCAGCGAGGAGAAGCCGGTGCCGAAGTCGTCCACCGCGAGCTGCACACCCATCGACCGGAGCGTGGCCAGCACCTCGTCGATGACCTCCAGCTCGCTCATCACCACCGTCTCGGTGATCTCCAGGACCAGCCGGCGCGGTGGCACCTGGTGCCGCCGCAGCGCGTCGGCGATCTCCGTCGGCAGCCGGGGGTCGAGCAGGCTACGCGCGGACAGGTTCACCGAGATCGGGACGTCGAGCCCCTCCTGGGCCCAGCCGGCGGCCACGCCGAGCGCCTTGTCCAGCACGTACCGGGTGAAGGTGCCGAGCTGCTCGCTGTTTTCCACCGGGCGGATGAAGTCGGCCGGGCCCAGCCAGCCGCGCCGGGGATGCCGCCACCGGATCAGCGCCTCCACACCGGTGGGCGCGCCGGTGGCCAGGTCGACCGCCGGCTGCAATGCCAGCACCAGCTGGTCGTCGACCTTCAGCGCCTCGCGCAGCTCGGCGAGCAGGGCCAGTTGGTCGGTGCTGGCCGCGTCGCGGGCGCTGTCGTACGCGGCGACACTGCCGCCGCCCTCCTTGGCCTGGTACATCGCGATGTCGGCCCGGCGCAGGAGCTCCGTCAGGTCGGCGGTGCCCGCGTCGGCCACGACCACCCCGACGGAGACCTCGATCGACATCCGCACCCCGGCCACCTCGGTCGGCGCGGCCAGCCGTTCGGCGATCTCCCGGGCCTGGCGCATCGCGTGCGCCATCGGGGCGGCCCGGTCGCCGACCACCGGCACCGAGGTGAGCAGCAGAGCGAACTCGTCGCCACCGAGCCGGCCGAGCAGGTCACCGGAGCGGGCCAGCGCGCTGAGCCGGTTCGCGGTCAGCCGCAGCAGCTGGTCACCCGCGGCGTGCCCCAGCGTGTCGTTGACTTCCTTGAACTGGTTGATGTCCAGCAGCAGCAGCGCCACCGGGTGGTCGTGCGCGAGCTGCCGCAGCGCCTGATCGCCCTTGCCGAGCATGGCGGGCCGGTTGGCCAGCCCGGTGAGCGGGTCGTGCACCGCCTCGTACGACGACCGGGCCGTGACCAGCCGCAGCTCGCGGTGGGTCGCGGCGTCGTGCAACGCGGCGGCGAGCGCGTCGCCGAACGCGGCCACCGCGTCGTGTTCCCGGGCGGTGGGCGGAGCGGACCGGGGGAACCGGACCCGCAGCCGACCGACCGGCGCGGCACCCACCGACAGCGGACGGATCAGCTCGTCCTCGTCGGGTTCCGACCGGTCCGGCGGGCCCACCTCCCGGTCGACCAACTGGCCGCCGGCGTCGCCCCGGTAGCGGCGCCACCGGCCGTCGGCCCGGGCCACGTCCACATCGACCAGCTCGGCGTTGAACAGCGCCAGCGCGCCGGTCACCGCCGCGCTGGCCACGCCCCGCTCGTCGAGCTGGTTGAGAGCCGCGGTGGCCTCGGCGAAGGCCCGCCACGTCCGGCGTTCCTGGTCGGCGCGCAGCCGGTAGCGGTAGGTCTGCTGGAGCAGCCAGAGCAGCGGCGGGAGCAGCAGCAACCAGCGCGGGTCGAGCTCCAGCAGCGCGACCACCACCAGGCCGACCGCCACATTGCCGACGAACATCAGCAGCTTGCCGCGCAGCGCGGCGAGCAGCGGCGGCCCGATCGGCAGCCCGTGCCGCAGGCCCAGCGTCACCCCACCGAGCCACGCGGTCACCAGGAGGTACGTCACCGAGCCCGCGATCACGGCCAGCGCCAGCCTCGGGGTGGGCGCGGCGAGCAGCGGGTGGCCCAGCGCGGTGGCCACGGACACGGCCAGCGCCGACGCGGCGGCCAGCGACGCGGCGATCCGGACGATCTCCAGCACCGGTCGACGGTCGTTGTGCAGCGAGAGCACCGCCCAGGCCAGCCCGGCGCCGAGCAGCGTGGCCGACGGTAGCCAGCCGGCCGGCGCCAGATAGAGGCAGACGATCAGCGCCGCCTCGCCCCAGGTGATGCTGACCATGCCGGCGGCGGAGCGGAACCGCAGCCGTGCGAACTGGGCGACGGCGAAGACGGCCACGGCGATGCCGAAGCGGGCCGGTCCGCCGAGCGGATCGTCGGCCGGCAGCCGGTGCGGGAGGGTCAACCCGACCGCGGCGGCGACCAGGGCGGTCAGCGTCACGGCGGCGGTGAGCACGAGCAGCCGGGCAGGCGTGCCGCGCACCCCGAGCCGGTCGAACGGGTCGCCGGCCGGGCCGGAGGTCATCGACCTCCCCCGTCAGCCGAGCGACCAACGACGATACGGCGGGCGGCCGGTGCTGTGACGGTCATCGGCGCCCCCTTCCGCGCACGGCTCGGGGACTTTTGGTCCCCCCGGCGGAAGGCTAAGCCAAACCGGGTGGTCGCAACAGGGGGCGACCACCCGGTTCGGCGTGAATCATGCGTGGACTACCCGTTCCGGTGCTGCTGGTGCCCGTTGGGAGCGGGCGTGGAGGAATCACGCGCTCCGGTCCCGTCTGTCGGATCGGCGACTGCCGCTTCGGCCCTGGGCGGGTCGGTCGGCGGCGTCTGCTGCGGAAACCGGTCGGGCAGCCGGCGCAGCCGGGCGTTCATGTTGCGGATCAGCAGGATGGTCGCGGTGGCCAGCAGCAGGATGAGGAACAGGCCCATCGGACCGGCCAGGCCACCCGTGCGGGTGTCCCCGAAGTTGTTCGCCGCGAGCACCTGGGCAGCGGTCAGCATGGCGTTCCTCCGATGTGCGGTTGGTTACCAGGGTAGCCCCGTGCGGAATCAGCGCGCGTGCGCCGTCTCCCGCACCCCGGCGAAGAGATCGGACTCGGGCATCGGGCTGTCCACCACCGAACGGGCGAGCTCGTAGTCCTCCGTCGGCCAGGCGCGCCGCTGGAGTTCCATCGGCACGTGGAACCAGAAGCCGTCCGGGTCGACCTGGGTGGCGTGGGCGCGCAGCGCGTCGTCACGGACCGGGAAGTATTCGGCGCAGTCCACCCGGGTCGTGATCCGGGGGCCCTTGTCCGGCCGATCCTCCCAGCGCTTGAGCCACTCGTCGTAGGGCGACTCCAGGCCGGCGGCGAGCATGCCCTCGTGCAAGGCCATGATCTTGGCCTTGGAGAAGCCGATGTCGTAGTAGAGCTTCAGTGGCTGCCACGGGGCGCCCAGCTCCGGGTAGCGCTCCGGGTCGCCGGCCGCCTCGAAGGCGGCCACGCTCACCTTGTGGCACATGATGTGGTCGGGGTGCGGGTAGCCGCCCTCTTCGTCGTACGTGGTGACCACGTGCGGACGGAACTCGCGCATCAGCCGCACCAGCGGGCCGGCGGCCACCTCGACGTCCTGGAGGGCGAAGCAGCCCCCGGGCAGCGGCGGCAGCGGGTCACCCTCGGGCAGCCCGGAGTCGACGAAGCCGAGCCAGGCCTGCTCGACGCCGAGGATCGCCCGGGCGGCGTCCATCTCGGCGCGGCGGATCTCGCCGATGTTGGCCCACACGTCGGGGCGGTCGAGCTTGGGGTTGAGCACGCTGCCGCGCTCCCCGCCGGTGCACGTCACGACCAGGACATCCACGCCCTCGGCGACGTACTTGGCCATGGTCGCCGCACCCTTGCTCGATTCGTCGTCCGGGTGCGCGTGGACGGCCATGAGACGCAGTTGTTCTGCCAACTTCGGCACTCCTCGTCTGTGCCGGCCGGTGGACCCGACCGGGCTCGACCGGCTGACCTGCCGGGATCCTCCTCCGCACCCGGTCGCCGATCGGCACCAGGGGTGCCCGACCTGCCATTCCCGCCGCTGAGCCGGGCTGGGAGGATGGACTCTGTCATTCTTGCTGATGCCGCCGACAACAACGCCAGGAGATACCCGCCGGTGACCGAGACGCACGCCACAATTCCACCGGGCGCGCCGGTTTTTCCGGCCGGCCGCTACGGCCGCCGTCGGGCGACCGGCGGCGGGCGCCGCCGCACGCTGCTGACCGCGCTGGCGCTGGTGGTGCTGGTGGGGGCGCTGAGCCTGATCTCGGTCCGGCTCTACCGGCAGTACGGCGACCCCGTCTACGACGCCCAAGTGATCACCTATACCGACATCACGGACAACCAGGTGCTGGTCGACTTCCGGGTGACCGTGCCACCGGGTGGATCGACGGTCTGCGTCCTGCGTGCCCGGGACCGCGCTGGCGCCGAGGTGGCCCGCGAGGAGGTCACGGTGACCGCCGAGCCGGGCAACCGGCACGTGACCGCCCGGCACCGCCTGGCCACCACCGGCCGGCCGTTCATCGGCGAGGTGCTGCGCTGCCGAGCCCCGGCCTGAGCTGCCACGACAGCGCCGCGGCAGGCGGTCGGGAGGGGCCGGTGCGGACCCGTACCCCCGGTGTTGGAGGCGGACACCAGCGGTGATCACCGACACCCTGTGTCGTACCGCACTGGTAACTTGGTAGTTCACCTGTCAGCCAGCCACGCACAACTGAGGAGACCGCCTGTGTCCACTGGCAACGAGGCGCCCGCCACCTGGCTGTCCCAGGACGCGTACGACCGCCTCCAGGCCGAGCTCGACGAGCACATCGCCAACCGCCCGGCGATCGCCGCGGAGATCAACGCCCGGCGCGAGGAGGGCGACCTGCGGGAGAACGGCGGCTACCACGCCGCCCGCGAGGAGCAGGGCAAGGCCGAGGGCCGGATCCGCTACCTGCAGGAGCTGCTGCGCACCGCCAAGGTCGGCGAGGCGCCGACGACGGACGCGGTGTCGCCCGGCATGGTGGTGACGATCTACTTCGACGACGACACCGAGGACACCGAGACCTTCCTGCTCGGCTCCCGGGAGATCGCGGCCACCACCGACCTGACCGTCTACAGCCCCGAGTCGGCGCTCGGCAAGGCGATCCTGGGCGGTCGGCCCGGGCAGACCTGCACCTACACGGCGCCGAGCGGTGCCGACATCAAGGTGACCGTGGTCAGCTTCGACCCGTTCTCCGGCTGATCGCCACCGGCCCCACCACACGCTGCGGCGCACCGCCGGCGAGGCGTGGCACCTGCGGGTGTCACGCCTCGCCGGCGAAGACCACCTGGTAACCGCTGGCCCGCAGTGCGCTGATCAGCGTGTCCGAGTGCTCCACCCCCCGTGTCTCCACCGACAGCGCCACCTCCACCTCGCCGAGGCCGAGGTGCGGGTTGGCCCGCTGGTGCTCCACGTCCACCACGTTGGCCCGATGCTCGGCGATCTGGGTGAGCAGCGAGGCCAGTTGCCCGGGCCGGTCCGAGCAGCGCACCGTCACCCTCAGGTAGCGACCCGCGGCGGCCAGACCATGCTCGATCACCCGCAGCATCAGCAGCGGGTCGATGTTGCCGCCGGAGAGCACCGCGACCACCGGGGCCTCCACCTGCACCACACCGGCCAGCAACGCGGCGACGCCGACCGCGCCGGCCGGCTCGACCACCTGCTTGCCCCGCTCCAACAGCATCAGCAGCGCCCGGGAGATGTCCTCCTCCGAGACCGTGACGATCTCGTCGACCAGCTTGCGGACGTGACTGAAGGTGATCTCCCCCGGCCGGCCGACCGCGATGCCGTCCGCGATGGTGGAGAAGGCGGGCAACCGGACCGGTTCCCCAGCCACCAGTGAGGGCGGGAAGGCCGCCGCGCCGGCCGCCTGCACACCGATGATGCGGACGTCGGGCCGCAGCGCCTTGGCGGCCACCGCCATGCCCGAGATCAGACCGCCGCCACCCACCCCGGTGATGATGGTACGCACGTCCGGGCACTGTTCGAGGATCTCCAGCGCCACCGTGCCCTGGCCGGCGATCACATCCGGGTGGTCGAACGGGTGGATCAGCACCGCGCCGGTGCGCTCGGCGTACGTGTGCGCGGCGACCAGCGCCTCGTCGACCGTGTTGCCGGCCAACTCGACCTGCGCGCCGTACCCCTTGGTGGCGGCCACCTTCGGCAACGGCGCGTTGACCGGCATGAAGACCGTGGCGTGCGTGCCGACCAGACCGGCGGCCAGCGCCACGCCCTGCGCATGGTTGCCCGCGCTCGCCGCGACCACGCCGCGTTCCCGCTCCGCCGCCGACAGCCGCGAGATCCGCACGTACGCACCGCGCACCTTGTACGAGCCGGCCCGCTGCACGTTCTCGCACTTCAGCCACGTCGGCCCGCCCAGCGCCGCGCTCAGCGGCCGGGAGGGCTCCAGCGGCGTGGTCCGGGTGACGCCGGCGAGCAGTTCGCGCGCGGCCCGCACGTCGTCGAGACCGACCAGTTCCGTCATGCCCCGATCGTGCCACCCGCCCCCGGCGCCCCCTGCGGCGACACCGCGGACGCCGGAGGCAACCCGGTCGGCACGGGTTCACCCGGCGCCGGCACGCCGAGGACCGGGAGCACCGGCCAGCCCGGGGCGGCGACCGGCCAGACCGGCATGGCCCGGGCGATGCGCGCCTCCTGCATGGTGGAGATCCGGCGGACCAGCACGATCAGCGCCACGGCGGCGACCACGCAGGCCACGGCGGGCAGCGTGTTGCGGAGCACGGAGTCCCGGTAGTGGTCGACGTACGCCTGGTAGCCGGCATCGGTGAAGGGGGCCTCCGGCAGCCTGTCGTACGCCTCGCCGTCGGCGCGACTGACCAGCCGCTCGCCGAGGAGGAACACCAGCCAGGCGGCCCACCAGACGTACACAGGCTCGGGGTGAACCGCCGCCAGAGGCTGTCGCGGGCCACGTTGGCCACCACCCGGGCCGGCATCACGAAGTTCGCGAACGGCACCAGCCAACCGGCGATCGCCCAGCCGGCCGCGAGCGACGGCAGCGCACCCGGGAACGCCTCGATGTTCTTCCGCGCCCGCCACGTCCAGATGATGACCAGCACGGCGGCGGTGAGGTACGCGGCCAACATGGGCAGCGACAGCAGCCCTCCGACGATCGCCGCGCCGAGCAGCAGGTCCGCGTTGCCCTCGGCCCTGGCCTGCCGGGCCATCGCCATCCCCACCAGCGGAGCGAGTGCCGCTACGAGGTACAGCACAGCGGTCGCGCCGACCGCGATGCGGGCAGCCAGGCCGATGCCACGTACCGAGTAGGTCGGCAGCCCCGGAGTGACGGCGGGCTGGCCGATCGGCGTGTAGCAGCGCTGGCATTCGTGGTGCTCGGGGGAAGTGGCGTCCCCGCAGGTCTGGCAGCGCATTGATGTCTCCCGGTCAGCGCGACGATGCGCGCACACCGTAGACGATCATGCGGCGGCCGGCGACCCCGTTCCGACCCGGGGATAGCCGGGGGCGTGCCGGGACCACGGGGCGGCCATCTCGAACTGACCGGCCACGCCGAGCAGCAGCAGCTCCGAGCCGGGCGGACCGACCAGCTGCACGGCGACGGGCAGCCCGTCCGGGCGGCGACCCACCGGCACCACGATCGCCGGCAGACCGGCGATGTTCCACGGCGCAGCGAACGGGGCGTACCGGATGTTGGCCGTCATGTTCGCCCGCCAGGACCGGTCGGACCAGCGTGCGGCCTCCGGCGGCGCGCTGGCCAGCGCCGGGGTGAGCAGCAGGTCGACGGAGTGGTCGGTGAAGAAGTCGATGGACCGCTGCCGCCAGGCGGCCCGGTCGGCCTCCCGGACGTAGCCGCGGCGCTGCGCCCACTCGCCCAGGGCGACGTGTCGCCGGGTGCGCCGTTGCAGGTCGCGCCGGTCCAGCCCGCCGGCCCGGACGTCGGCCGCGGCGGCGGCGAACCAGGTGGCGATGCCCTGCAGGCCGAGCGCGGTGGGATAGACCGGATCGGCCGGCACGGTGTCGTGCCCGGCCGCGGCGAGCAGCCGGCCGGCGGCCGCGACCGCGTCGCGGTTGGGCGCGTCCGGCGAGACACCGCGCACCGGGGAGCGCAGCGAGACGCCCACCCGCAGCCGCTGCGGCGGGACCAGCTTCTCCGGTCGCCGGCCGGCGAGCACCGAGAAGCTGACCGCCGCGTCCGCCACCGTGCTGGTCAACATGCCGTGCTCGGTGAGGCCGAACCAGTCTTCCGCGCCGAGCTGGCGGGGGACCACGCCCCGGCCGGGCTTGAGCCCGACCAGGCCACAGCAGGCCGCCGGGATCCGGATCGAACCGAGGCCGTCGTTGCCGTGCGCGATCGGCACCAGCCCGGCGGCCACCGCGGCGGCGGCGCCGCCGGAGGAGCCGCCGGGTGTACGCCCGCTGTCCCACGGATTGCGGGTCACCGCACCGTTGTCGTCGGTGAGCGCCCACAGCCCCAGCTCGGGCATCCGGGTCACGCCGAGGATCACCGCGCCGGCTCCGCGCAGGCGGCGCACCACCTCGTGGTCGGCCTCCGCCACCTCGGTACGCACCGCGGCGGAGCCGTTCCAGGTGGGCAGGCCGGCGACCGGAGTGTTCTCCTTGACCGCCACCGGCACCCCGGCCAGCGGCAGGTTGGCCAGGTCCTCCTGCTCGTCGACCTTCTCCGCCTCGGTGATCGCCTCGCCGCCGCGCACGGCGCGGAACGCGGCCAGCTCGCCGTCGGCCCGCGCGATGTACTCGAGGTGATCGGCGACGACCTGGGTGGCCGAGACGTCTCCCCTGCGTACGCCCCGGGCGATCTGCTTGGCGGTCGCCCCGACCCAGGTCGCCATGATGTCCTGCACGGCCATCCTCCCCAGCGGTCAGCCCAGTGCCTGCTCCAGATCGGCGAGCAGGTCGTCGACCGTCTCGATGCCGACAGACAGTCGCACGAGATCGCCGGGAACTTCAAGCGGCGAGCCGGCAGCACTTGCGTGTGTCATCCGCCCCGGGTGCTCGATCAGGGACTCCACCCCGCCCAGCGACTCGGCGAGCACGAAGAGCTTGGCCCGGTTGCAGATCTCCACCGCGTGGTCCTCGCCGCCGGCCGCCCGGAAGGAGATCATGCCGCCGAACCGGCGCATCTGCTTGGCGGCCACCTCGTGGCCGGGGTGCGAGGGCAGCCCGGGGTAGAGCACCTGGGCCACCTTGGCGTGCCCGTCGAGGTATCCAGCGAGCCGCTCGGCGTTGTCGCAGTGCCGGTCCATCCGTACCCCGAGGGTCTTGATGCCGCGCAGGGTGAGCCAGGCGTCGAACGGGCCGTTGATCGCGCCCATCGCGTTCTGGTGGTAGCGCAGCTCCTCGCCGAGCGCGGCGTCGGCGACGACTAGCGCGCCACCGACCACATCGGAGTGGCCACCGATGTACTTGGTGGTGGAGTGCACCACCACGTCCGCGCCGTGCGCGATCGGCTGTTGCAGGTACGGCGAGGCGAAGGTGTTGTCGACCACCAGCAGCGCGCCCGCGTCGTGCGCCACGGCGGCCAGGGCGGCGATGTCGGCGATGCCGAGCAGCGGGTTGGTCGGCGTCTCCACCCAGACGATCTTCGTACGGCCCGGCTGCACGGCGGCCCGGACCGCGGCCGCGTCGGACACCTTGGCCGGGGTGAACTCCAGGCCCCACCGCTGGGCGACCCGGGCGAACAGCCGGTACGTGCCGCCGTACGCGTCGTCCGGGATGACCACGTGGTCGCCCGGCTTGCAGACGGCCCGCAGCAGGGTGTCCTCGGCAGCCAGGCCGCTGGCGAAGGCGAGCCCCACCGGCCCGCCCTCGAGCGCGGCCAGGCACTCCTGGAGCGCGTCGCGGGTCGGGTTGCCGGAGCGGCTGTACTCGTAGCCGAGCCGGGGCGCGCCGACAGCGTCCTGCGCGTACGTGCTGGTCTGGTAGATCGGTGGAATCACCGCGCCGGTGCGGGCCTCAGGGTCCTGACCGGCGTGAATGGCGAGCGTCTCGAAGCCGTGGTTCATTCTGGTGAGGCTAGTGCCCCGCCCGGCGGTCCGGGGCGGGGCCGGGCAGCCGGCATAGCCTGGACCGATGAGCGGGTGCGTCTTCTGTGGGATCGTGGCCGGCGAGGTGCCCGCGTTCCGGGTGGCCGACGAGCCGGACGGAGTGGCGTTCCTGGACACCCGCCCGGTCTTCGTGGGGCACGTGCTGGTGGTGCCCCGGGCCCACCTGGTGACCCTGGCCGAGCTGCCGGCCGACCTGCTGCCGGGCTACTTCGCGCTGGTCCAGCGGCTCGCGGTGGCTGTGGAGACCGGTCTGGGGGCTGGTGGGACGTTCGTAGCGATGAACAACAAGGTGTCCCAATCCGTGCCGCACCTGCACACCCACGTGGTGCCCCGGACGAAGAAGGACGGGCTGCGCGGGTTCTTCTGGCCGCGTACCCGCTACCCGAGCGATCAGGACGCCCGGGACGTCGCCGCCCGGGTGGCCGACGCGCTGCCACCCCCGCCCGGCCGGCGGCCTGACTGCCGGCCTGGCGGGTAAGGAACCTGGGCCCGCCGGCGTTGCATGCGGCAGAGGTAGGAGAGGAGTTCCACCGTGTTCCTTCGCCAGTCCAAGGCTGAGCTGCCCACCCCCGACCAGGCCCTGCCGGGCCGCTCGATCCCCATGCCGGTCGCCGACCGGCACGAGGTGCTCGGGACCCCGCTGAAGGGCCCGTACCCGGAGGGCCTCCAGGTCGCCGTCTTCGGTATGGGCTGTTTCTGGGGCGCCGAGCGGCTGTTCTGGACGCTGCCAGGGGTGTTCACCACCTCCGCCGGCTACGCGGGTGGCATCACCAAGAACCCGACGTACGAGGAGACGTGCTCCGGCCGGACCGGGCACGCCGAGGTCGTCCAGGTGGTCTACGACCCGAGCAAGATCGCTTATGAGGATCTGCTGAAGGTCTTCTGGGAGAACCACGACCCGACCCAGGGCATGCGCCAGGGCAACGACGTGGGCACCCAGTACCGGTCGGCGATCTACACGACCACCGACGAGCAGCGGGCCACCGCGGAGTCGTCCCGGGACGCGTTCCGGCCCATCGTGACGCGGGCCGGCAAGGGTGAGATCACCACGGAGATCGCCCCGCTCGCCGGCTACTACTTCGCTGAGGACTACCACCAGCAGTACCTGGCGCCGACAAAGAACCCGAACGGGTACTGCAACCACGGCCCGAACGGGCTGAGCTGCCCGGTCGGCGTGGCGCGCACCGCCGGCTGACCGCCAGCCACCCGCACGACCACGATGCCCGGCCGCCGAGAGGCGGCCGGGCATTCCCGTCCGGCGTGTGATCGAAATCCGTTGCCGAGCCCGGCCGGGACTCGATAGCGTGGCGGTACACGTGAAAGGAGGTGGTCCAGACTTGTATAGCAATCGGACTCGTGAGGTGGCTGTCCGCTAGCCGCTGTCCTCGACAGTGATCGGTCCGCCGCGAGGCGGGCACCAGCAACAACGTCGAGACCGTGTGGCAGCGGTGCGGCGAATCCACGACAGCCACCCGACCCCCGGGGTGCCGGCCCAGTCCAGCCGGCCCGCGCGAGAGCGCGGAACACCCCGGGGGTCGCTTCATCTCCCGGCAGGGGCCGGGCCGGTCAGGTCAGCCGGAGGAGAGCGCCGTGTCGATGCGCGAGCTGGTGGTGCTCGGGACGGCCAGTCAGGCCCCGACCCGGCGGCGCAACCACAACGGTTACGTGCTGCGCTGGGACGACGAGGTGATCCTCTTTGACCCGGGCGAGGGCAGCCAGCGCCAACTCCTGCACACCACGGTCACCGCCACCGACCTGACCCGGATCTGCGTCACCCACTTCCACGGCGACCACTGCCTCGGCCTGCCCGGCACCATCCAGCGGCTCTCGCTGGACCGGGTGACGCACCCGGTCGCCGTGCACTTCCCGGCCGGCGGCGCCGAATACTTCGCCCGGCTGCGGCACGCCACCTCCTTCTACGAGACCGCCGAGCTGCGGGTCGAACCGATCGAGGCGGACGGGCAGCGGATCACCCTGGGCTGCGGCACGCTGGAGGCGCGCCGGCTGCGGCACCCCATTGAGACGTACGGCTACCGGCTCATCGAGCCGGACGGCTGCCGGATGCTGCCGGAGAAGCTGGCCGCGTACGGCATCGCCGGGCCGGCCGTCGGCGAGCTGATCCGGGTGGGCCACCTCGACCTGGACGGACGCCGCGTCACCCGGGACGAGGTGAGCGTGCCCCGGCCGGGGCAGCGGTTCGCCTTCGTGATGGACACCGGTCTCTGCGACGGCGTCTACGCCCTCGCCGAGCACGCCGACCTGCTGGTCATCGAGTCGACCTTCCTGGAGTCGGAGGCCGCGCTCGCCGCCGAGGTCGGCCATCTGACCGCGGCGCAGGCCGCCCGGGTGGCGACCGAGTCCGGGGTACGGCGGCTGCTGCTCACCCACTTCTCGCAGCGGTACCCCGACCCGCGCCGGTTCCACGACGAGGCGCGCGCGCACTTCGACGGCGACCTGATCATCGCCGAGGACCTGACCACGGTGCAGCTCCCACCACGCCGGGTAGCCTCGGCCGGGTGACCGTCACGCTCCGCCCCGCCACCGGTGACGACCTGATGGGGGTGGGCGCCCTGCACCAGCGCTCCCGGGTCGCCACGTACTCCTCCTTCCTGCCGGCCGAGGCGCTGGCCGACCCGACACCGGAGGCGATGGGGCGGTACTGGTCCGAGCGGTGGGGCTGGGAGCGGGACACCCACCGGCTGACCGTGGCGGAGCGCGCCGGGACGCTGGTCGGGTTCAGCTACCTCGGCCCGGACGACGAGGACGATCCGGCCACCGGGCTGCTCAACGCCATCCACCTGGACCCGGCCGAGCAGGGGCGGGGCATCGGCCGCACGCTGATGGTCGACGCGCTGGACGCCATGCGCGGGCGGGGCTGGCGGCGAGCGGTGCTCTGGGTGCTCCGGGACAACGTGCACGCCCGTGGCTTCTACGAGCGCGGCGGGTGGATCCCGACCGGTCTGGAGCGCGAGGAGCACATCGGTGCCGCCCTTACGCCTCAACTTCGCTACACACGCCTCTGCTGAGAAGACCGGGTGAGCGCCTCCGCGCGCCAGGCGCCTCCGCGCGTCAGGCGCCCACCCCTATTTCAGGGCCTTTGCTCTGCTTCAACCTACGCAACAGTGAACGTCCGATTATCGGACACTCGATGTTGCGTGGAGTGAAGCAGAGCAAAGGACACGGTGGAGGTCGGTGCCGCCCGCACCTGGGAACTCGAAGGCAGGGCGGAGAGGGACTTAGTGGGCACCCAGGTGGGCGAGGAGGTCCTGGCGGGTGAGGACGCCCTTGGGCTTGCCGTCGACGAGGACCAGGGCGGCGTCGGACTTCTCCAGCAGGCCGACGGCCTCGCTGACCGGCTGGCCACCACCGATCATCGGCAGCGGGTCGCCCATGTGCCGCTCGATCGTGTCGTGCAGGTGCGCCTGCCCGGTGAACAGCGCGTCGAGCAGGTCCCGTTCCGCGATGGAACCGGCCACCTCGCCGGTCACCACCGGCGGCTCGGCCTTGAGCACCGGCAGCTGCGAGACGCCGTACTCGCGCATGTAGTCGATCGCGTCGCGGACCGTCTCGGTCGGGTGGACGTGCACCAGCTCGGGCAGCCCGCCCGGCTTGCTCGCCAGCGCGTCGGCCACCGTCGGCTCGGTGCCGGAGTTGTCGAGGAAGCCGTACCGGGCCATCCACGAGTCGTTGAAAATCTTGGAAAGGTAGCCCCGGCCACCGTCCGGCAGCAGCACGACCACCACGTCGTCCGGGCCGGCCCGGCGAGCCACCTCCAGCGCGGCGACCACCGCCATGCCGCAGGAACCGCCGACCAGCAGCCCCTCCTCGCGGGCCAGCCGCCGGGTCATCTCGAAGGACGCCTTGTCGGAGACCTCGACGATCTCGTCGGCGACGCCCCGGTCGTACGTCTCCGGCCAGAAGTCCTCGCCGACGCCCTCCACCAGGTACGGCCGGCCGGTGCCGCCGGAGTAGACGGAGCCCTCCGGGTCGGCCCCGATGATCCGCACCCGGCCCTCGGAGGCCTCCTTGAGGTAGCGGCCGATGCCGGAGATGGTGCCGCCGGTGCCGACGCCCGCCACGAAGTGGGTGAGCCCGCCCTCGGTCTGCTTCCACAGCTCCGGGCCGGTCGTCTCGTAGTGCGAGCGCGGGTTGGCCGGGTTGCTGTACTGGTTGGGCTTCCAGGCGCCGGGGATCTCCCGGGTCAGCCGGTCGGAGACGTTGTAGTACGAGCGCGGGTCCTCCGGGGCGACGGCGGTCGGGCAGACCACCACCTCGGCGCCGTACGCCCGGAGCACGTCCTGCTTGTCCTGGCTGACCTTGTCGGGGCAGACGAAGACGCAGCGGTAGCCCTTGAGCTGGGCCACCAGGGCCAGCCCGACGCCGGTGTTGCCACTGGTCGGCTCGACGATGGTGCCGCCGGGCTTGAGCAGGCCGGCCGCCTCGGCGTCCTCCACCATCCGCAGCGCGATCCGATCCTTCACCGAGCCGCCCGGGTTGACGTACTCGACCTTGGCGAGCACGGTGGCCTGGATGCCCTCGGTGACGTTACGCAGGCGTACCAGCGGGGTGTTGCCGATCATGTCGACGACGTTGTCGTAGTACTGCACGGTGTGCCCTTCGTTGCGGCGCCGGCGACGGCGGCCGGGCAGACGTTTCCTCGCCGCCCAGGGTACGTGCCGTCAGGGCACCAGCCCCCCGGGGATGACCGAGCTGCGCCGGGCCTCCCACTCGAGGAAGCGGTCGGTCTCGGCGAGCACGCTCCCGGCCAGCCAAGTGACCATGACCGCGTCGTCCGCGAGCCCGAAGATCGCCAGTGGGATCTCGGGGAGCAGGTCGATCGGCGAGACGATGTACGCCGTCGCCGCGGTCATCAGGGCCAGCCGGAGGCCACCGTCGTACTGCCCACGGGCGGTGGCCCGGATCATCCGGGGCAGTGCCGCCAACCGGGCGCCCAGTGACGGCCCGCCGCGTGCCCCGGACGCCAGTGCCCGGGCCAGCGCCGTGAACGCCGCGCTGCGCTTCAGTGTCTTTGCCATGGTCGCGCTCCTCTCCGCCGGATCAGCGTGGCGGGTCGGCGCAAGTCTGCCGGCCTCCCCCGGGACAGGTACCCCGTCGCGTCGGTTTCCAGGCACCCGCGAGCCGTCACGACGACAGCGGCGTGTCGGCCCGGCGAGATAATGTCGTGGTATGGGGGTGGCTGGTTCCGTCGTACCCGTTGATCCGCGCTGGCGGCAGGCCCGGCGGGTCGCCCGCCTGGCGGCCCTCGGGACGGGCGCCACCGCGGCGGCCGCGATCGCGACCGGCGGCGTGCTGCTCGGCCAGGCCCGCCAGGCCCGGCGCACCATCCCGATGGCCGAGGCGCCGCCGCCGCGCTGTGACGGGGTGTACGGCGCGAAGTTCCCTGGCCCGGCGCTCACCATGGTCGTGCTCGGCGACTCGTCGGCGGCCGGCTACGGGGTGCACCGCCGCCGGGAGACGCCCGGCGCTCTGCTCGCCACCGGCCTGTCCCGAAGGCTGCACCGGCCGGTGCGGCTGCACCGTTTCGCGGTGGTCGGGGCCATCTCGGCAGTGCTCCGGCACCAGGTGGAAGCGGCGCTGGAGCGCCAGCCCGACATCGCGGTGATCCTGATCGGCGGCAACGACATCACCAACCGCACCCCGCGCGGGCTGGCCGTGCGCTACCTGGTTGAGGCGGTCCGCACACTGCGCGACGCCGGATGCGAGGTGGTCGTCGGCACCTGCCCCGATCTGGGCGCGATCCGCCCGATCCAGCCACCGCTGCGTTGGCTGGCGCACCGGTGGAGCCGGCAGCTCGCCGCCGCCCAGACGGTGGCCGTGGTCGAGGCGGGCGGCTGGACGGTCTCTCTCGGCGACCTGCTCGGCCCCCGCTTCGTGGCCGAGCCGCACCGGATGTTCGCCTGGGACCGGTTCCATCCCTCGGCCGAGGGGTACGCGGTGGCCGCCGCCGCGCTGCTTCCGACGATGCTCTCCGCGCTCGGCACGGGGCAGGAACGACGGGTCACACCTACACCGGGCGAGGGCGTACGGTCGCTGCCGGAGGCCGCGCAGGAGGCGGCCCGGCACGCCGGCACGGAGGTCAGCGGCACCCAGGTCCGGGGCCACGACCGCGGGCCGGCCGGCCGGTGGGCGCAGCTGCGCCGCCGGGCGTTCTTCGGTGTCGGTGCGGTGCCGCAGCGCGGGGCCGCCCCGGACACCTCGACAGTGGAGGGACTGGCATGAACGAGCGCAGCGAGCGGGACGTGACCGCCGGTTTTTCGGGCCGACTGGGTCGGGCCGCGGCCCTCTCGCTGCTCGCCGGCACCGTGGGCGGCGCTGCCGTCCTGGCCGGCGAGGCGTTCGTCGCCCGGCACCGGCGCTACGCGCAACCGGAGCTGGGGCTGGCGCTGCGGGCCACGATCGGCCGGGCTGGCGCGCCGCCGCTGCGGCTGGTGCTGCTCGGCGACTCGTCGGCGTTGGGCGTGGGCGTCGACCGGCTCGAGGACACCATCGGCGGGCAGTTGGCCAACCTGCTCGCCGAGGGCCCCGCCGGGCTGCGGGTGCACCTGTCCAGCGTCGGCGTCTCCGGGTCCCGCTCGACGGACCTGACCACCCAGGTGGCCCGGGCCCTGCTCGGCGAGCGGCCCGACGTGGCGCTGGTCCTGATCGGGTCGAACGACGCCACCGGGCTGCGCCGGCCCGCCGACGCGGCGGCGTATCTCGGTGCGGCGGTGCACCGGCTGCGCGAGGCGCGGGTCGAGGTGGTGGTGGGCACCTGCCCCGATCTCGGCGCCGTACGGGCCATCGCGCCCCCGTTGCGTCAGCTCGTCGGCTGGTCCGGGCGCCGCGTGGCCCGAGCCCAGACCACGGCCGTGCTGGATGCCGGCGGCGCGGTGGTCGATCTGGCCACCGAGACCGGGCCGGTGTTCCGGGCCGACGCGGGCACGCTCTGCCACGACGGCTTCCATCCCTCCGCCGACGGCTACCGGGTGTGGGCGCACGCCCTGCTCCCCGCCGTAGCGGCCGCTGCGGTGGTCGCCTCGCGCCGCTAGATCGACCGGGCTCGGGGTGACATTTCCCGCCGGGCCGCCTTCTTCCGCGCCAAGTTACCGTCGGGTTAACGTGGGTCCATGCCGATTGAGTCGTCCCGCGACGCCGTCATCGTCGCCACCGCCCGCTCCCCCATCGGCCGGGCGCACAAGGGGTCCCTGCGCGACGTCCGCTCCGACGACCTCGCCGCGACCGTCGTCCAGGCGGCCCTGGACAAGATCCCCCAGCTCGACCCGACCACGATCGACGACCTCTACCTCGGGTGCGGCCTGCCCGGTGGCGAGCAGGGCTTCAACATGGCCCGGGTGGTGACCACCCTGCTCGGGCTGGACACCGTGCCCGGCGCCACGCTCACCCGCTACTGCGCCTCCTCCTTGCAGACCACCCGGATGGCCATGCACGCGATCCGGGCCGGCGAGGGCGACGTGTTCGTCTCCGCCGGCGTGGAGATGGTCTCCCGGTACGCCCGGGGCAGCTCCGACGGGCTGCCCCCCGAGGCGCAGGCGCTGGTCGGCGGCGGTTGGGAAAATTCGCGCTTCGCGGCGGCCGGTGAGCGCTCGAAGCGTCGCGCGCAGGGCGGCGCCGAGGTGTGGACCGACCCACGCGAGTCCGGCGAGCTGCCGGACATCTACCTGACCATGGGGCAGACCGCGGAGAACCTGGCCCAGGTGTACGACGTCACCCGCGCCGACATGGACGCGTTCGGCGTCCGCAGCCAGAACCTCGCCGAGAAGGCCATCGCCGACGGCTTCTGGGCCCGGGAGATCACCCCGGTCACCACGCCGGACGGCACGGTGGTGAGCACCGACGACGGCCCGCGGGCGGGCGTCACCGTGGAGGGCGTGGCCGGCCTGAAGCCGGTGTTCCGTCCGGACGGCCGGATCACCGCCGGCAACTGCTGCCCGCTCAACGACGGCGCCGCCGCCGTGGTGGTGATGAGCGCGCAGCGGGCTGAGGAGCTCGGGCTGACCCCGCTGGCCCGGATCGTCTCCACCGGCGTGACCGCGCTGTCACCGGAGATCATGGGCCTCGGTCCGGTCGAGGCGTCCCGGCAGGCGCTGCGCCGCGCCGGCATGACCATCGACGACGTCGACCTGGTCGAGATCAACGAGGCGTTCGCCGCGCAGGTCATTCCCTCGTACCGGGAGCTGGGCATCCCGGAGGAGAAGCTGAACGTGATGGGCGGCGCGATCGCCGTCGGCCACCCGTTCGGCATGACCGGCGCCCGGATCACCGGCACCCTGCTCAACGCACTGGAGTGGCACGACAAGACCATCGGTCTGGAGACCATGTGCGTCGGCGGCGGTCAGGGCATGGCCATGGTGCTGGAGCGGCTCAGCTGAGCCGACAGTCTCTCAAAGAGCGCTGCGGGTCGCCGTCACCTCGGCGGCGGCCCGCGCCAGCACCTCGGCACCCGGGCCGGCGGCGATCAGGTCCGCCACCACCACCCGCACCTGGTCGGGCAGGGCCAGGTCGTTGTCCAGCCGGGGCACCACCCGGCGGGGCTCGCCCTCGGCATCGGCGGCCAGGTTGGCGATCTCCTGGACGAGCCGGTGCACCAGGTCGGCGCGGGACATGTTGCCGGTGGTCGCGGCCGCCGCCCAGCGGGGCTGCTGCCAGTGCCCGACCTGACGGACCAGCAGCTGCACGGCCTGGTCCAACTCCGCTGCGCTCATCGCCGCCGAGTCTACGGCCGGCGCCGGGCGCTGGACGTCGGGCCGGTCAGCGGCGCAGGTAGCTGAGCAGCCGCAGCAGCTGCCAGTAGAGGAAGACCAGCCCTGTGAGCAGGCCGAACGCGCTCAGCCACGCGTACCGGCGGGGTCGGCCGTCGCGCACCGAGCGCTCGACGAGGTCGAAGTCGAGGATGAAGCTGAGCGCGCCAGCGATGATGGCCACGACCGAGAAGGCGTACGGCAGCCAGCCGACCTCGCCACTGACGCTGTAGACGGCCAGCCCCGGCCGCCCCGAAATCAGGTACGACACCAGGTTGACCACGCTGAGCACGGCGATGCCGAGCAGCGCCCCGATCACCAGGCGGGCCAGCCGGGGCGTCGCCCGGATGATCCGGGCCCGGTAGAGCGCCGCCATGCCGAGGAAGACGCCGAAGGTGCCGGCCACCGCCTGCACCACGATGCCCGGATAGACCAGCTCGAAGGCGCGGCTGGCCACCCCCAGCAGCAGCCCCTGGAGCAGGGCGTAGCCGACGATCGGCACCGGGTTGGTGATCCCGCGCAGCGAGATGACCAGGACCAGCGCGATCGAGGCGAGCGCGCTACCGGCCAGCGCGGCGGGCAGCCAGGCCGCCTCCGGCACCACGGCCCAGGAGACCGCCGCGGCCGCGCCGGTGAGCAGCAGCAACCCGACGGTGCGGACCACCACGTCGTCGACGGTCATCGCCTCGACGTCGCGGGCGCCGAGCACCCGGGCCTCCAACCGGCCGGTCTCGTCCAGCCGGTTGAGCACCGGGTTGTTGCTGCGCACCGCCGCCTCCTTCGCCGCGTACCCCATCGCAGTCACTCTGCCCCGGGCGGACCGGCGGCGGCGGGTAAACGGCACGGCCGGCGCAGACGACGGCGCCCGCCACCGCGGAAGCGGGGCGGGCGCCGGTCGGCACTGCGGACGAGATCAGTCGTCACCCTGGAAGTAGCTCAGCAGGCGCAGGATCTCGATGTACAGCCAGACCAGGCTGACCAGGATGCCGAAGGCGGCCGTCCAGGAGTAGCGCTGCGGCAGGCCCATCCGGACGCCGTCCTCGATCTCCTTGAAGCTGAGCACGAAGCTCAGCGAGGCGACCACGATGCACACCAGGCTGAAGCCGATGGCCAGCGGACTGCCGTCGCGCAGGCCGGTGTTGACACCGAACAGGGCCAGCACCAGGTTGATCAGCATGACCGCGAAGAGACCGGTCATCACCGCGATCATGCCCTTGACGAAGGCCGGGGTGGCCCGGATGACCTTCGCCCGGTACAGCATCGCCATCAGGAAGAAGATGCCGAAGCTGGCCGCCGCGGCCTGGAGCACGATGCCGTCGAACGCCGTCTCGAACGCCTTGCTGACCATGCCGACGAAGACGCCCTCGACGACCGCGTACGTGATGACCAGCGCCGGGTTGGCCATCCGGGAGAACGAGATGATCAGGCCGAGCACCAGGCCGACGACCGCCGCGCCGATCCAGGCGACACCGACCAGCGCGTCGGGCACGAGCACCCAGGCGGCTGCGGCGGAGATGCCGAGGATGCCGAGCAGGGCGACGGTCTTGACCACCACGTCGTCGACGGTCATGGGCGCCACGGTCGGCGGCGCTGCCGGGTAACCGGCCTGGGACGGGTACTGCTGGGGAATGCCGGGCTGTCCGTACGGCCCGGTCGGGGCGTACCCGGCGGAACGCTCCCGCTCGGCCGCCTGGCCGAGCCGGGCGAGCACCGGGTTCGAGGTCTTCACTGTCTGGCCTCCCTCAGGGGGTCGTTTGCACGTGAACGTGCCCTCCAAGAGTAAACGGCCCGGCCAACTCCTGGTGATCACGAATGAGAATGCGTTCAAGCCCGCTGGTGCCCGGGGCGGGGGTCGAACCCGCACGCCTTGCGGCAGCCGCTTTTAAGGCGGCCGTGTCTGCCGTTCCACCACCCGGGCGGGGTGGCACCGGCGCGCCGACACGCACGGTGCAGTGTCACCGTAGCCGGTTCACGGCGACCCGGCGTACCCCGCCAGGCTGGCCGCACTAGGGTCGATGCCGTGAGCAGCGCAGCCCCCACGGCCCCCGACGCCGCCCCTGAGCAGGCCTTCCGCCTCGCCGATCAGGTCAACCGCCAAGCCTGGGCCGTCCGGCTGCTGGCCGCCGTCCGTCGGCACCGGGCGGACCTGCTCGTCGCGCTGATCTGCACGGTGGTGGCCGGCTGGCTCACCCACGGGCTGTGGCCCGACCCGGCCGGCCGGACGCTGGCGCTGAACCCGGAGGACCAGGCCCTCTACGAGTGGTTCCTCGCGGTCGACGCGCGAGCGCTGCTCGGCGACTTCAGCCTGCTCACCGACCGGCTCAACGCCCCCGACGGGGTCAACCTGATGGCCAACACCACGGTCATCGCGCTCGGCATCGTCTGCGCGCCGATCACCCTGCTGCTCGGCGCGCCGGTCACCTTCGCGCTGCTCGCCGCCGCCAACCTGGCCGGCACCGCCGTCGCCTGGTACCTGCTGTTCCACCGCGCGATGCGCGTCCGCCGGTTCGCCGCCGCCCTCGGCGGAGGGCTGTGCGGGTTCGGCCCCGGCATGATCTCGCAGACCAACAGTCATCTGCACATGACCGCCCAGTGGCTGGTGCCGGTGATCGTCTGGCTGGTGGCCCGGCTGCTGCGGGCGTCCGACCCGGGGCCCACGCCGCCCGCCACCCGCGCCGGGTCCGACCGTGCGCTGCGCGCCGCACCGGACCGGCGGCGCATGCTCAGCTCCGCGGCCGGGCTGGCCGCGACGGTCACCGCACAGGTCTTCATCGGCGAGGAGGTGCTCTTCCTCGCCGCCGTCACGCTGCTGGTGATGGCGGTCAGCTACGCCGTGGCGGACCGGGACCTGGCCCGCCGGGCGCTGCCCAACTTCGCCGGCGGGCTGGCGATCGCCGCCGGGCTGGCCCTGCTGGTACTCGGATATCCGCTGTGGTTCCAGTTCGCCGGACCACAGGGGGTCGCCGACGGGATGTTCAGTCCGGCCTACTTCTCCGCCGACCTCAGCAGCTGGTGGACCGTCTCCCCACTGTCGGTGGCCGGCAGCGCCGAATCCGCCCGGCTGACCACCGGCCCGGCTGAGTACAACACCTTCCTCGGCCTGCCGCTGCTGCTGGTCACCGCGCTCTGCGCGATCTGGGTCTGGATGGGGCGGCGCCGGCTGGTTCTCGCCTGCGTGGTCGCGGCGCTGGCGATGGGCGCGCTCTCACTCGGTCCGGAGGTGGTGCTCGGCGGCACCAGGACGGCGCTGCCCGGCCCGTACGCCCTGCTGGCCGGGTTGCCGGTGGTGGACGGCGCGCTGCCGATGCGGTTCGGCCTGGCGCTGCTCCCGATCGTCGCGACACTGCTGGTGCTGGCACTCGACAAGGCCCTCCGCAGCACCGGTCGGGCGCGGCGGCTGGTGCCGCTGGGCGTCGTCGCGGCGCTGCTGCCGATCTTCCCGACGCCGCTGCCGACGGCCGAGCGGCCCGCCGTGCCGGAGTTCATCACCGGCGGGCACTGGCGGCAGTGCGTCCACCCGGGCGGCGTGCTGGTCCCGGTACCGCTGCCCACGCCCAAGGAACCGTGGCCGATGCGCTGGGCGGCCGCCGCCGACGCCGGCTTCGGTCTGCCCGAGGGATTCTTCATCGGGCCGTACGGGCGGGGCGGCACCGCGGCGATGGGCACCTTCAAGCAGCCCACCTCCGCCCTGCTGGCGGACGTCGCGCGGCGCGGCGACCAGCCGGTCATCGGCGACGAGCAGCGCCGGCAGGCCGCCCGGGACGCCGACTTCTGGGGCGCCTCCTGCGTGGCGCTGGCGGACGACGCCCCACACGTGGAGAGCCTGCGCGCGACGCTGGAGCAGCTCTACGGCCCGGCCACCCGGATCGCCGACGCCTGGATCTGGCGGGTCTGACGCCACCGGCGCGCCGCGCCCCGGCCCCGCTCCGGGCGTTAAGAAGGGGCCCCTCCTCTACCGGAAACGATAGGAAGGGGCCCCTGCGCACATCTCGGTCAGACGCGGGGGGCACCGACCGGCTGGGATGCCTCGACGAACTCCTCGCGCGGGTCGTGCAGCTGACCCAGGGCGACCACCTCACGCTTGAGGAAGAACGCCAGCGACCAGTCCACCAAAACCCGTACCTTGCGGTTGAACGACGGGATCCGGCTCATGTGGTACGTCCGGTGCATGAACCAGGCCGGCCAGCCGGTCATCTTGACGCCGTATACCTGGGCGACGCCCTTGTGCAGGCCGAGACTGGCGACGCTGCCGGCGTGCTTGTGCTTGTAGTTGACCGGCTCCCGGCCCCGGATCACCGCTGCGATGTTGTCGGCCATCAGGGCGGCCTGACGCACCGCGTGCTGGGCGCTCGGCGAGCAGAAGTTGCCCGGCTCCTTGGTCAGGTCGGGCACCGCCGAGCAGTCGCCGGCGCTCCACGCGCCCTCGACCACCCGGTCACCGTCGACCACCTGGAGAGTGGGCAGGCAGGTGACCCGCCGGCGGTCGTCGCGCGGGAAGTCGGTGGCGTCCAGCATCGGCGACGGCTTCACGCCGGCCGTCCAGACGATCGTGTCGGAGCGGAAGCTGTCGCCGTCGGAGAGCTTGACCAACCCGTCGACGCAGGACTCCAGCCGGGTGTCCAACCGGATGTCCATGTTCCGCTTGAGCAGCTGCTGCACCGTGTAGGCGCCCATGTCCCGATCGACCTCCGGCAGCACCCGCTGGGTGGCCTCGACCAGCACCCAGCGCATCTCCTCGGGCTCCAGCTCCGGGTAGTAGCGCATGGCGTCCCGGGCCATGTCCTCCATCTCGGCGAGCGCCTCGATGCCGGCGTACCCACCACCGACGAAGGTGAAGGTCAGCGCCGAACGGCGAACCTCGGGATCCGGGGTGACGGCAGCCACGTCCAGACGGTCCAGCACGTGGTTGCGAAGGTAGATCGCCTCGCCGATGGTCTTGAACCCGATGCCCTGCTCGTGCAGGCCGGGGATCGGCAGCGTCCGCGACACCGAACCCGGCGCCACGATCACATGGTCGTACGCGATCTCCCGGGCCGGGCCGACGATCGGCTGCACGGTGGCCACCTTGCGGTCGTGCTCGACACGCGTGACCGTGCCTGACACCACCGTGCACCGGCGCAACTCCCGCCGCAGCGGCACCACGGAATGCCGCGGGGAGATGTTGCCCGCCGCCGCCTCGGGCAGGAACGGCTGGTACGTCATGTGCGGCTGGGGGTCCACGACGATGACCTCAGCCTCACGGGAGCTGAGCTTCTTCGACAGGCGCAGGGCCGCATAGAGACCAACGTGCCCGGCACCCACCACAAGGATCCGCTTCGGATTCACGTCATCTATCTTTCCCCGGCCGGCTCAGGTAATCCCGCTCGCGCCCCCCATCTGTGACGGAGCACAACCTCTGTGACCTGGCTAACCCCGCCCCACCCACCAACTACCTGCGTCGCAGCAGCCAGCCCAGCAACGCGGCTATCGCCACCGCCACGAGCAACCCGAGCACGGTGACCCACTGGTGGCCACTCTGCCCACCCATGCCCGCGACCTGCAACAGCAGCACGCCCAGCACGGCGGTACCCAGCAGCACCGCGCCCGCCCGCAGCAGCCAGCGGGTGATCAACTCCGGGTCCAGCACCGCGTCGTAGGGCAGCAGCGCGGCCAGTGCGCACAGGGTGTGCCCCAGGTAGAGCAGCGCAGCGAGGGCGAGCAGCCGCCAGAGCGCCACCGGCCGGCCGTAACCGTCGGTGGCGAGCAGCCAGCCGCCGACCGCGACCAGCGCCGCGAAGGTCGGCCAGACCCGACGCGGACCCACCGCGGGCAGCAGCGCGGCCACCGCCATGAAGAGGAGCGGCCGGCCGGACAGCACCTCGGCCGGGAACGCCACCGCGAACCCGGCCAGCACGGTGACGAAGATCCCGGCCCGGACCATGAGCGGAGCGGGGCTGATCCGGGCGAAGGCGTTCTGGCCCGCCCTGACCCGGCCGGCGACGGCGTCGATCATCTGTTTCCGCCCTCACTCCTCGCGCTCACCGGAGCCCCGCATTCGTTCGCGACTGCGGGGCTCGCAAGCTCACTCCTCGCGCTCACCGGGCACCAACCCTCGGGGCCATCGCCAGCCGCGCCACATCCCGCAGCACCTGGTCGAGGCTGCCGGCACCCGCCCAGCGCACCACGGGCACGCCGTGCTCCCGGAGCTGCCCGATCATGATTTCCCGGTCCAGCCGCCACAGCCGGTACGCCACCTCGGCCCAGCCCCGGTCCTTCGGCGGCGTCAGGTCGGCCGGCAGCGTGTCGACCGCCACCACGAACCGCCCGGCGCGGGCCAGCCGGGCCAGCATCTGCGCCGACCGCTCGTCCAGCAGCGGGGTGAGCACCACCACCAGCGCGTCCGAGGAGAGCAACTGCGGGCCGAACACCTGGTCGTACGGCTCGTGCGGGGAGGATTCGGCGCGTACGTCGAGCAGCCACTCCAGCACGGTCAGGTACTGCCGGCGACCGGCGGCCGGGCGCAGACGTCGCGCCGCCGGCCCGTACTCCAGGAGCGAGACCCGGTCGCCCCGGTGCAGATAGTGCTCGGCGATCGCGGCGGTGGCCCGCACCGTGGTGTCCAGCACGGAAGCCGCGCCACCCACCCCGCCCGAGCGGCCCGCCTCGGCGAGCACGTCGAGCAGCACCACCACCTCGGCGTCCCGGTCGGAGAGGGTGGCCGCCACGTGCAGTTGCCGGGCGCGCAGCGACACCCGCCAGTCGATGCGGCGTAACCGGTCACCGGGCCCGAAGATCCGGACGCCGGCCAGCTCGCCACCCTCGCCGGGCCGTCGGGAGTGGTGCGCTCCGACCAGGCCGGCGGCCCGCGGCATCGCCTCCACCGCCTCGAACGGCTCGGTTCGCGGGTAGACCCGGACCCGGACCGGTTCGGTGATCACCGCCCGGGAGACCAGCAGGCCACCCGCCGTGGCGACCCGCGCGCCGGCCGGACCGATCGGGTGCCGACCCCAGCGCAGGGCCCTGCCGGCCAGTTCGAGGTCCACGGCCGTCGCCCTGGGCACCGAGGTCACGAACGGCCGGTCGGCGACGGAGCGCACCGCGCCGCCGGCCGGTGCCGCACCACCGCTGGGCGTCGCGTCGCCGGACGACCCGTCGAGGCCGAAGCCGGCCCGCTCGATCCGCAGCCACGGAGAGACCCGGGACCGCACCACCACCAGGTCGTAGTCGACCGTGTCCGGGTTGCCGACGGTCACCGCCGCCGTCACCTCGCCGCCCTCGACCAACGGCCCGTCCTCGCCAGGGGTGACCCAGACCTGCGGAAGCGCGGAGGGCCGGCGGCGCAACGCGTACGCGGTGCCGAGCGCGAACGGGGCGGCCAGCACGATCAGGTCGACCCGCCCCAGCAGCACCCCCACCACCAGCAACAGGCCGGCGAGCAGCACCGCCCGGCCGAGTGCCCAGGTGGGCGCCCAGCCGGTGGCCGGCTCCGGCTCGGCGGATCGCGGCGCGGGCACTGTCGGTCCGGTCATCAGCGTCGGGACCCGCCGGCGGCGTAGCTGGGCAGCGCGCCGCTGGCCGGCGCCGGGGTGCCCTCCAGCACCTCGCCGACCACGAACGCCGGGTCGACCCGGCGCAGCCACATCTCGGGGCGCAGGGTGATCCGGTGGGCCAGCGCGGGCGCCGCCACCTCCTTGACGTCCTCCGGCACCACGTAGTCCCGGCCGCCGAACACCGCGCGGACGCGGGCCAGCAGCAACAGTGCCAGCGAGCCGCGCGGCGACGCGCCGACCAGCACCGACGGGTGCTCCCGGGTGGCCGCGGTGAGCGCCACGATGTAGCGGCCGACGGAGTCCTCCACCACCACGTCCTCCAGGGCGGCCTGCATCGTCCGCAGGGTGGCCGCGTCGACCACCGGCTTGATCTCCGCCTCCTCGCGGCGGCGACCCATCCGGCGGCGCAGCACCTCCCACTCCTCGTCGTGCTCCGGGTAGCCGAAGGAGACCCGGAGCAGGAACCGGTCCAGCTGCGCCTCGGGCAGCGGATAGGTGCCCTCGTACTCGATCGGGTTGGCGGTGGCCAGCACGTGGAACGGCTCGTCCAGCTTGTAGGTCACCCCCTCCACCGAGACCTGCTTCTCCTGCATCGCCTCCAGCAGAGCGGACTGGGTCTTCGGGGGCGTCCGGTTGATCTCGTCGGCGAGGAGCAGGTTGGTGAAGACCGGGCCGGCCCGGAAGGTGAAGTCGCCGTTGCGCTGGTCGTAGAGGAACGAACCGGTGACGTCGGCGGGGAGCAGGTCCGGGGTGAACTGGAGGCGGCGGAAGTCCAGCCCGAGCGCCTGGGCGAAGGAACGGGCGGTGAGCGTCTTGCCGAGCCCCGGCAGGTCCTCCAGCAGGACGTGCCCACCGGCCAGGATGCCGGCGAGGACCAGCTCCAACGCGTCCCGCTTGCCGACCACGACGGTGCCGACCGCGTCCAGCACCGCCCGGGCCAGACGGCCGACCTCGGCGGCGGGCATGCTCGGGTCCACGTCGTTCATGAGATCTTCTCCAGTTCGGCGACGATCACCGCGAGGTCGCGCGGCGACGGGGGGCGGCGAGGCGGGCTCTCCAGGAACGTCCACAGCCGGTCGCCCAGCAGGACATGGGCGCGGGCCGGGTCCGACTCGCGGGTGACGCCGTGCTTCAGGCGCATCCGCTCATCGGCCAGTTCAGCGATCCGGGGCAGGACCACTCCGGTGAAGCGTTCGGGTCGCGTCGTGGACCAGTCGAGCGGCCATTCCCAGCGGTTGACCGCGGTGCGCAGCGCGTCCCGGGCGCCCCAGTTGTAGCTGCCATCCTCCTCGCCCGTCGCCATCCGGCCGCCCGGCGGCGGGGGTGGCGGCGCGAGCAGGCCGGTGACCCGGCGGACCGCCAGCACGGCGAGCACCCCGGCGATCAGCACGGGCAGGGAGACCTGGAGGCCGACCGCGCGCAGCCCGGCGACCAGCACCGCGACCAACGCGGCCGCGACCGCGAGCGAGCGCAGCGCCAGGCGGGCCCGACCGCCACGCGACTGCGGGTCGGGCCGTGCCGGCTCCTCCTCGAAGGCGAGCAGGTCGTCGATGCTGGTGCTGCTCAAGCCGGCACCTCCGGGGCGGGGGCCACCGTGGCCAGTTCGTGGCGCAGCCGGCGCAGCGCGGCTCGGGCCTGGTCGCGGGTGCGTTCGTCGATGGGGCGGGTCGCGTACCGGGCCTCCCGGTAGACGTGCGCGAACTCGGCCAGCACGTCGGCGCTGACGATCGCCGGCACCCCGGCCGACGGGTCGCCGCGCAGGAGCCGGGTGACCAGGTCGGTGGGGGTGTCGCCGAGTCGCCGGGGAACACCGGCCGTGGCGGCGGCCTCCTCCAGGCGTACCCAGCAGGCGATCACCGCGACCCGGGGATCGGTGTCCCGGTCGTCCAGCTCCACCAGGCCGGCGTCGAGGGCGGCGACCACCTCGCGGGCGGTGCCCTCGGCCGTACGCCGGGCCCGCTGCGCCGGCAGTGCCCGGGTGGTACGGCGCACCGCGCCGCGAATGAGGATCCAGGCGAGGTAACCGAACACGGCGACGATGGCCAGCCCGAGCAGCACCATCGCCACTGTGGCGATCCACTGCGGGATGTGCGCCTGAGTGGCCTCGCCGGCGTCACGCGGCTCCACCGGGATCGACGGCGATGGCTGCGCCGTCGGGTACTCGGGGACCCAGGGGACGTTCTCCGCGGCCGGGGGGATCCGGCTGGCCCCGATCGACGAGTGCGCGGAGGCCAGCGCGGCCCCGGCGAGCAGGACGGCGACCGCACCCACCGGCCACCATCGGCGGAGCAGGCCGAGCACCTGGCGCAGCACCCCGGGCTCACCGGCGGGGTACGGCGTGGGCGGGCGCGTTCCGTCTGTCATGGCCACCGCCCCACGCACTCTCAGTCCACTCCGGCCAGCTGCTTGGCCCGGCCGAAGACATCGTCCAGCATCTCTGGTGTCAGCCGCCCGGTGAAGGTGTTCTGCTGGCTGACGTGGTAGCAGCCGAGCAATTCTGGTGCGGCCGTGCCGGACCAGTGTGCCCCATGGCCGAACCTCGGTCGCGGGCTGGGCGGGCGCTGCCCGTACACCTGGTGCAGCACCGGCCACCACGCTGCCCAGGCGAACGCGCCCAGCGCGACCACGACGCGCAGGGTGGGCCGGATGAGCGCGACCTCGCGGTGCAGCCAGGGCGCGCAGTTGTCCCGCTCGTCGGGGGTGGGCTTGTTGTCCGGCGGCGCGCACCGGACAGCCGAGAAGATGCGGGTGTCCCGCAGAGCCAGCCCGTCGTCGGCGGCGACACTGGTCGGCTGGTTGGCGAGCCCGGCCCGGTGCAGGGCGGCGAAGAGCACGTCACCCGACCGGTCGCCGGTGAAGATCCGGCCGGTCCGGTTGCCACCGTGCGCGGCGGGCGCCAGCCCGAGGATGGCGATCCGCGCGTCGGCGGCTCCGAAGCCCGGGACCGGCCGGCCCCAGTACTCCTGGTCGCGGAAGGCGGCCCGGCGGGTGCGGGCCACCTCCTCCCTCCACTGGACCAGGCGAGGGCAGGCGAAACAGTCGCTCACCGCCGCGTCCAGGTCGGCCAGGCCGGTCGCCCGCGCGGCGCGGACGACCACCTGCTCAGGGGTACGCGACTCAGCCAAGCTTGGCCCGGAAGAGTTCCAGGGTGCGGGCGAATGCGCTGGCGGCGGCCCGCTGGTCGAACGCCTCCGGCCGGTCGTCGTTGAAGAAGGCGTGCGAGGTGCCGGGATAGTCGTAGAGGTGGCAGGTGCCGCCGGCCTCCTCAATGGCCCGGCGGGCGGTCTGCACACCCTCGGCGGCCGACGTGCCGTCCTCTTCTGAGCAGTGGATGACGGCGGCCTTGCCGGCGTAGTCGGCCCAGTCGGGGCGCATCGACTCCCAGGGCAGAACGGGGTAGAAGCCCACGCTGGCGACGATGCGCTCGGAGAGCGTGGCCGACCAGAGGGCCAGACTGCCGCCGGCGCAGAAGCCCACCGCCCCCACCTTGCCGGTGACCTCCGGCCGCCCGGCGAGGTAGTCGGCGGCGCCGGCGATGTCCTTGGCCGCCTCGTCCATCCGCATCGCCATCAGCAGCCGCTGCGCATCGTCCGGCTCGCTGGTGGTCTCACCGTGGTAGAAGTCCGGGGCGAGGGCGACGAAGCCGGCCTCGGCGAACCGGTCCGCCACCGACCGGATGTGCGGGACCAGGCCCCACCACTCCTGGATGACGATGACGGCGGGGCTGGCGATGCCGCTGGCAGGTATCGCGAGATACCCCTCGCTCGCGCCCCCGTTGCTGCGGTAGCTCACCATCTCGCCCATCGGCCGTCCTCCTAGCGGTCAGTCATCGTTGGCTGGTCGCCCAGTGGTCCTACGTGCCGGTAGCCTGCCATGCCGCGCCGCCGCCGGGAAGACGCGGGAACAGTGGCGTTCACCTCCCGTTCGGCGGGTGGTGACTCCGCGTATGCCGACGGCGGCGGGGTAGGTTCCCCCGCCGCCGTCGGTGCTGCCGCCCGGTCTGCTGACGCTCCGGTCAGGCCTTCTTGGTCAGGCAGAGCAGGTAGCCCGTCTTGCCCGGCTCGATGCTGTAGAAGACGTAGCCCTCCTCGCCCTCCTTGAGGTACTGGTCGCACGCGGTGCCGGTCTTGGCCTGCGTCTCGGTCTGCCCGTCGACCCGACCGACCACGTTGTACGCCGCGTCGGTGGAGGTGCACTCGACGACCTTGGCGCCGTCGACCTCCTCCTCCTCGGTGCCGGTGACCTCGGGCAGCTCGGCGATGCAGTCGCCGGCCTTCGCGTCGGCCGTCTCGTCCTTGTTCAGGAAGTTGCCGATCGTGGTGGCGAGACCGAACTTCAGGCCGGCGATGACGACGAACACGACGATCGCGCCGATGATGCCGAGGGCCTTCCTTGCACCGGGCTTCTTCGCCTCCGGCTCGACCGGCGACGGCGTCTCGACGGCCGGCTGGGGCGGCGCGACGTCGGACGCGGGGGGCGGTGCGACCTGCTCTGACACGGGGGTTCCTTCCGAGGGGTTGATGAGCAGACGACACCGTAACGATCATTGATTTCCGGCGTCGTCCCGCTCGCCTCGTCCGTTCAGCTATTTCCCAGCTTCGTGTGCATGATCCAGTTCACACCCGTCGTTCAGCCCGTCGCGGTCGGGGTCGGTGTGCCGGTCGGCGTCGCGGTCGGGCCCACCGTGGGCTCAACGGTGGCCGTCCCGGTCGGCTCGGGCATCGCGGTCGGGGTCGGCATCGGCGTCGCGGTAGGAGCCGGCATCGGCGTCGCGGTCGGGACCGGCATCGGCGCGCCCGGGGCCCGGGGCCCGAAGGGCGCCAGATCCGGGCAGTACGGGTACGGCCGCAGCAGTGGGTTGCCGTACTCGTCGACACGGCCTTCGCAGTCCGGGTAGCCGAGCCGGATCGGGTCGCCGTTCTGGTCGAAGAGCCGGGCGTTCTCCACCAGCCGGCCCTCGCTGTCGTAGACGAAGACGTCCCGCACCTGGTCGTACGGGCCGTTGATCGACGTCGGGTCGATGCCGTAGTCGCCGTAGCGCATCCGGTCCTCCGCCTGGATCAGGGAGGAGAGCGCGAAGACCACCAGCACCCCACTGCCAACCTGCACCGCCGAGCGCGGCCAGCGGGTCAGCTGGGCCGAACGACGGCCGATCCAGATGGAGGCGAGCACGAAGCCGACCAGCATGATGAATCCGGCGAGCAGTTCTCCGCCGAACCGGGGCAGCAGGCCGAAGCTGCCGCCCGTGCTGATCACGGTGACCAGCATCGCCGCCAGGTAGCCGCGCAGGACCCACCAACCGGGGCGCAGCAACCGGAGGAAGTCGCTCGCCGTCGCGTACCCCAGGGGTGGGCCGAGCCGGGTGTCGATCGAGCGCAGCCGGCTACGGACCCGGACCACCGCGGTGGCGACCCGCTGGTCGAGGTTGCGCCCACCGCCCGGTGCTCCGGCCGCGGCGCGCAGCTCGGCGGCGTACGTCTCGGGCTCCCCAAGCCGCTCGACGAGGGTGCCGTCGGCCTCGGCGGCCACCTCGGCGAGATGGTCGGCCAGATCCTCGGTCAGCTCGTCGCGTCGGGTGGGCGGCAGGTCGGCCAGCGCCGCTCGGACCCGCGCCACATAGTCCGTGATTTCCTGCTCCGTGACGGTCATGCCGCCATCCCCCGATCGTCGAGCAGACTGTCCATGGTGGTGGCGAACGAGCGCCAGAGCTTGCCGGAGCGGGTCAACTGGTCGCGCCCGGCGGCGTTGAGTGCGTAGTACTTGCGGTGCGGCCCGGATTCGCTCGGCACGACGTAGGTGGTGAGCAGGCCGGCGGCGAAGAGGCGGCGCAGCGTGCCGTAGACCGAGGCATCGCCGACCTCCTCCAGCCCGGCTTCGCGGAGCCGGCGCAGGATGTCGTAGCCGTAGCCGTCCTCCTCCCGGAGCACGGCCAGGACGGCCAGGTCGAGCACGCCCTTCAGCAACTGTGTGGTGTCCACGCACTGCACACTACTGTGCACTGCGAAGTAGCGTCAACGATTCGGCCCCCGACACGCCGGGCCGCAGGGTCGGCGTGTCGTCCCAGTCTGGACATTTCGCCTGAGAGGACCGGGCACGTCCGGGGTCAGACCGGGAGCTGGGCGGTGATCGACTCCAGATTGGCGATGTCGGGGTATCCGGACCAGCGGGATACCCCGACTTCGCGGATCTCGTGTTGATCAATCCCAGCTAGTTCGAGGCCGGCTGAAGACTCCAGGCGATGCCGTCGAGGATGTCGTGCTCCGAGGCGACCACCGACGGCATTCCGGCCCGCTCCATGATCACGCGGAGCACCAACGCGCCCGCGCCGATCACGTCGGCCCGGCCCGAATGCATCACCGGGATCGCCAGCCGCTGCTCACGGGTCCGACTCAAGAGGTCGGCCGTCACCCCGGCCACCGCGTCGTAGGACACCCGAGCGTGGTGGATGCGCTCCGGGTCGTACTCCCGCAGGCCCTCGGCGATGGCGACCACGGTCGTGACCGACCCGGCGAGACCGACCAGCGTGGCCGCCTCCCGGCCGGGCACCACCGCGAGCGCCCGGTCCACCGCCGCCGCGATGTCGGCCTGCGCGGCGGCGACCTGCTCCGGCGTCGGCGGATCGCCCGGCAGGTGCCGCTCGGTCATCCGCACGCAGCCGATGTCCACCGAGATCGCCGCCCGCACCCCGTCGGCCCGGTCACCAACCACGAACTCGGTGGAACCGCCGCCGATGTCCACGACCAGGAACGGCTCCTTCGCGTCCGTGGGAAGCCCACGCACCGCACCGGTGAAGGAGAGCCGCGCCTCCTCGTCACCGCTGACCACCTCGGGCGCGACGCCGAGGGTCCGCTGCACCATCTCGGTGAAGTCGGCGGCGTTGGCCGCGTCCCGGGAGGCCGAGGTGGCACACATCCGCACCCGCTCCGCACCCAGCTTCTCGATGTCGGCGGCGTACGACGCCAGTGCCACCCTGGTCCGTTCGATCGCCTCCGGCGCCAGCCGGCCGGTCCGGTCCACGCCCTGGCCCAGCCGGACGATCTCCATCCGTCGGGTCAGGTCGGTCAACGGCGCCTGCGGCCCGGCCGACGGGTCGGGCAGGTCGGCGACCAGCAGTCGGATCGAGTTGGTCCCGCAGTCGATGGCCGCCACACGCGTCGTCACGGCAGCAACCTTACGGCAGGCCAGGCGGTCGCCCGGCGGCTTGTCCGGCCGAGGGGCACGCCGCGGAGAGGTCCGACACCGACGCCTCCGAGCCCGCACCCAGCAGGTGAGCGCCGAGCGGTGTCAGATGGTGCCGGACGGCCCCGCCGTCCCGTTCGCTGGCGATCAGCCCGGCCGACCGCAGCGCGGTGGCGTGCTCCGACGTCGAGGAGAGACTGATCCCGACGGCCCGGGCCAGCACCGTCGTGGTCAGCCCACCGTCGTCCGCGAGCCGGCGGAGCACCAGTGCCCGAGTGGCGCCGAGCAGCCGCCCGAGGGAGTCGACCCCCGCGGACGCGGCCCGGCGAGGCATCGGCACCGGGTAGACGAGCAGGATCGGCCGACCCGGCTCGACCAGCACCCGGGGACGCGGACCAGCCAACGGGGAGGGCAGCAGGACGAGCCCGTGCCCGGTGCCGGTCAGCTCCCCATGCCACCAGGTCCGCACCTACAGCACCGGCTCCCGCCACCGGATCGCCGGGTGCAGACCGTCGAAGAGGTTGGCCAGGCCGTGCCGCACCAACCGCTGGCTGGCGCAGACCACCTGCTGGCGGTGCGCTGCCATCAGATCGGGCCAGTGCGGCGCCAGGACCGCCTCGAACCACGTGCGCACGGCCCCGCCGAACATGTCCAGCAACTCCGGGTCGGCCGCCGCGAACCGCCGCCGCAGCGGGCTGGCGGCCACCTCGGCGTACGCAGCGGTGACCTCCGCCCGGACCCGCCCCGCCGGGGTGGCCCGGATGACCTCGAGACCGGCCGCCACCGACTCCAGGCCGTCGAAGGGGGTGACGAAATCCGGGAGGCTCCCGCGACCGGGCAGAAGGTGCCGCAGGACCGCGGTGGCGGCCTGGGCGGCACCGGCGGCCTCGACAGCCGCTGCCCGCTCGGCCAGGGACGGCGCCATCACCGCGACCGTGGGATCACGCAGCCACTGACCGGCCAGCAGCGCGGTGCCGACCGGGTGCAGCCGGTCGGCGAATCGCACCCGGCACAGGTCCGCCGGCCCGAGTTGGAGGCGAAGCATAGGGACAGCCTGCCTGCCTTCGCCCAGGACCGAAAGGGTTGATCCGCACGGGAACCGCCTCCAGGGTGGACGTCGGGGTCGACGGGGGGTGGCCGGCGTGCGGCGGACGATGGCGGTGTTGACGGGGTTGTGCCTCATCGTGGTGGTCGCGGCCTGTGACGAGCGGGGCAGTCCTCGTCGGCCCCGCCAGCCGCAACCTCCGGCGAACGCCCGACGCCGGGCGACCACCGGCTCACCCTGAAGCACAACGGGCTGGACCGCACCTACCTCCTGCACGCACCACCCGGGTACGACCCGGGCCGGTCGCCCGCACTGGTCATCGCGCTGCACTTCTATCCCGGAACCGGCCCCGCCGGCGGGAGCTGACTGGCCTGGACGCCAAGGCCGACAAGGACAACGTGCTGGTCGCCTACCCCGACGGGCAGGGTGGCGCCGCGATCGGGGTGGTCAGCGGCGGCTACAGCGGATCCCTGACCACGGCCGAGAGCTACGTGCCGCAGAAGCCGGTCTCCGTGATCACCTTCATCGGCGGGCAGGACCGGTACGCCTCGATCTTCCAGCGGGCATGCGGACGTGGCAGCAGCGGCTCACCTGCCGGCCGAGCCCGAAGGCGTCCGGGGTGCCGGGGGTGACCCGGACCGTGGCCGGCTGCGCGGACGGCAGCGATGTCAACGTCTACACGATCGAGAACATGGGCCACAGCTGGCCGGGGGCGACATCCGGTCAGCTCGCCGCATCGGCCGCGGGTCTGTCGGCCACCGACCTGATGTGGGAGTTCTTCGCCGCGCACCCCCGCAAGGCCTAGAGCCGCAGCAGCATCCGGGTGTTGCCCAGCGTGTTCGGCTTGACCCGCTCCAGGTCCAGGAACTCCGCGACGCCCTCGTCGTACGAGCGCAGCAGCTGCTCGTAGACCGGCTGCGGCACCGGCGCGCCGTCGATCGCCTGGAACCCGAAGGAGGCGAAGAACCGGGTCTCGAAGGTGAGCACGAAGATCCGGGCCACGCCCAGTTCCCGGGCCGCGTCGATCAGCTCGCCCACCAACCGGTGCCCGATCCGTTGGCCCCGGCAGGACGGATCCACCGCGACCGTGCGGATCTCGGCCAGGTCCTCCCACATCACGTGCAGCGCTCCGCAGCCCACCACGGCGCCGTCCGCGGCGCGGACCGCCACCCGGAACTCCTGCACGTCCTCGTAGAGGGTGACGGTGGCCTTGCTGAGCAGCCGCCGGTCGTCGGTGTACGTGTCGACCAGTCGCCGGATGCCCCGCACATCCCCGGTGCGGGCCCGCCGGACCAGGATCTGGCTCTCGGCAACCGGTGCCGACGACCCGGCGTCCGCGCTCATTCGCCCGCCGGCACGTCCACGCACGGGCCGGCCGTCCACCAGGGTTCGACCAGCGCCAGCGTCTCGTCGCCGAACGGGTTCACGCCGGGGCCGGCACCCAGCGCGTGACCCAGGTGCACGTGCAGGCACTTCACCCGGCCGGGCATCCCGCCCGCCGAGATGCCGGCGATCTCGGGCACCTCGCCGATCGCCTCCCGGCGGGTGAGGTAATCCTCGTGCGCCGCCCGGTAGTGCGCGGCCAGCTCGGGATCCGTCGTCAGCCGGTCGGCCATCTCCTTCATCAGCCCGGCCGACTCCAGCCGGCTGCACGCAGCCGTGGCCCGGGGGCAGGTCAGGTAGTACAGCGTCGGGAACGGGGTGCCGTCGGCGAGGCGGGGCGTCGTCTCCACCACGTCCGGCAGGCCACACGGGCAGCGGTGCGCCACCGCCCGGGTCCCACGGGGCGGGCGGCCGAGCTGCGCGGCCACCGCGGCCAGGTCGGCCTCGGTGGCGGGCTCCCGGTGCGGCAGGGGTACGGAATCCGCCGCCGACTCCGGCGGTGGTGCGACAGTCACGGTGCCCATCTCTCCTGGTGCGCTGGTCGGTGGTTCACTTGCCCGGCTGCTGGCTGTCCGCCGCCTGAACGCTCGACCAGAGCGTGTCGTACCAGGTCACCGGGCCGGCCGCCGGGGCCGCTCCGGCCGACTTCCCGGCGTCCCGGGCAGCGCCCTCCGGGTCGTGGAGCACCACCATCATCTTCTCGCCCGGTCGGCCCATGAAGAACCGTTCCCGGGCCTGGGTCTTGATGTACTCGTCGTCCTGCCATTTGGCGGCCTCGGCGGCGAGCTTGCCGATCTCTGCTTCCTGCGCCGCCTGTGCCGCCTCCATCCGCTCGATGTCGGCCTGCTGGTCCAGGTAGACCCGGACCGGGTAGGTGTAGGCCAGGGCGAGCGCGATCAGGACCGCGAACAGCACGGTGGCCCGACCGGTGAAGCGACGGGGGTGGGGTGCGGCGAGCCGCTTGACGGCACCACCGGCGGCGGTACGTCGTGCCGCGGCCGGGCGGTTCGCGGAGCGAACCCCCTCGGCGCCCCGGGCCGCGCCGGGCGCCCGACCAGCGGCGCCGCGTGGCTCAGCGCGTACGCCGGCCTCCCGGACCGATCCCCGCGTGGCGCGGCCGCCACCCGACCGACCGGACTGACCCGGCCGGCGGGCGGGACGCTGACCACCCGGTGTGCGGCGCTGCTGCATCGTCACACCCCTCCCCCGAGGCTCTGCGTCTCAGGCCGAACGGTAGCGCGGGAAAGCGCCGACACCGGCGTAGCGCGCCGCGTCGGCCAGCTCCTCCTCGATCCGGAGCAGCTGGTTGTACTTGGCGACGCGGTCCGAGCGGGCCGGCGCGCCGGTCTTGATCTGGCCGCAGCCGGTGGCCACCGCCAGGTCGGCGATGGTGGTGTCCTCGGTCTCGCCGGAGCGGTGGCTCATCATGCACTTGAAGCCGGCCCGGTGGGCCAGGTCCACCGCGTCCAGGGTCTCGGTCAGCGAACCGATCTGGTTGACCTTGACCAGGACCGCGTTCGCCGCCTTCTCCGCGATGCCGCGGGCGATGCGCTGCGGGTTGGTCACGAACAGGTCGTCACCGACGATCTGCACCCGGTCGCCGATCGAGGCGGTCAGCGTCTGCCAGCCGGTCCAGTCGTCCTCCGCCAGCGGGTCCTCGATCGACACGATCGGGTAATCGTCGGCCAGCTTGGTGTAGTAGGTGCTCATCTCCTCGGCGGACTTCGGGGTGCCCTCGAAGGTGTAGGTGCCGTTGTCGAAGAACTCCGTCGCCGCCACGTCGAGCGCGAACACGATGTCGCTGCCGAGCCGGTAGCCGGCCTTCTCGACCGCCTCGGCGATCAGGTCCAGCGCCGCGGCGTTGGTCGGCAGGTTCGGCGCGAAGCCACCCTCGTCGCCGAGCCCGGTCGACAGGCCCTTCTTCTTCAGCACCGACTTGAGCGCGTGGTAGACCTCCGCGCCGGAGCGCAGCGCCTCGCGGAAGGTGGGCGCGCCGATCGGCGCGATCATGAATTCCTGGATGTCGACGTTGGAGTCGGCGTGCGCGCCGCCGTTGAGGATGTTCATCATCGGCACGGGCAGGAGGTGCGCGTTCGGGCCGCCCAGGTAGCGGAAGAGGCTCAGCTCGGCGCTGCCGGCGGCGGCCTTCGCGACCGCGAGGGAGACGCCCAGGATGGCGTTCGCGCCCAGCTCCGACTTGCTGTCGGTGCCGTCGATGTCGAGCATCTTCTGGTCGATCAGGCGCTGCTCGCTGGCCTCGTACCCGATGATCTGGTCGACGATCTTGTCTTCGACGTTGGAGACCGCCTTCTCCACGCCCTTGCCCTGGTAGCGGTCGGCGTCACCGTCGCGCAGCTCGATCGCCTCGAAGGCGCCGGTTGAGGCGCCGGAGGGCACGGCGGCGCGGGCCACCGTGCCGTCGTCCAGGCCGACCTCGACCTCGACCGTCGGGTTGCCCCGCGAGTCGAGAATCTCCCGGGCGACGATTCCCTCGATGGTTGCCACTGAGTCGCTCCTCGTTGTTGTGATCCGGTCCGTGGGTGGGCCGCGACGGTGCGGCTGAGGCAGGTGTTGAACGCAGCGTATCGGGCCACGAGAACGGGCACGGCGTCGCCCGCGCACCCGAGTCGCCCCACAGTGACGGACATTCCCGGATTTCCGGGCGTCAACCGGCAACGGGTTTGCGCTGCGCCGACTCGATCCACCAGGCTGGTCGCCATGCCCGCCGCCTCGACCACCCTCCGCATGCTCGCCGTGTCGGTCATCGCGTCGCTCACGGTCACCGGCTGTCAGACATTCGAGGACGCCGGACGCGCCATGGGCCGCTCCGATCTGGTCAACGACCTCGCCGCCCGGCTCGACCGGGCGCTGGAGCTGACCTACTCGGCCGAATACCAGCTACCCGGCGGAGAGACCGCCGCGATCGTGCAGGCCCAGGACCCGGCCCGCTCCGCGTACAGCTACCCGGGTGGCCGACTCACCGTCACCCCGGACGCGATCACAAGGTGCACGGCGGCCGGCGGCCGCACGGCGTGCACGGTGGCCACGCCACCCACCCCGGGCAGCAAGCCCACGGTGGCGCTCTTCGCCGAGGCGAACGAGCAGGGCCTGGTCACCCCGCCGGTGGTGGTCGGGCTGCTGACCGCCGCCGCGCTGGACCCGCAGGCGGTCATCAGACAGAGCGACACCACCGTCGCCGGACACCACGCGACCTGCGTCGAGGTGCAACGGTCGGACGGCGACCTGACGGCCTGCGTGACCACCGACGGCGTGCTCGGCAGCTTCACCGGGCCGGTCGACGGCAAGCCGATGGAGCTGGCGCTGAGCAGCTACTCCGAGACGGTGGCGAAGGACGCGTTCGACCCGCCCGCCGGTGCCAGCGTGGTGGACCACCGGCCGGGCGGCTCGTGACCCGCCCGGCCGTCGGGTCGGTGCCCACCGCACAGCGCGCCGGGTTCCAGCCGGGGGCCGACGACGGGCGCCCGCCCGCGCCCACCGACCTGGCCCTGCCGGTGATCGGCGCGAAGCTGCTGACCGCCGCCGACGGGACGGTGGCCCGGGTCGCCGACCTGCCCGCCGACACCCCCTGGGTGCCGCTGGGCACCCTCGACGGGGTGCCCGCGTGGGCGACCGACCTGGCCACCGCCGACGGGGTCCCCGGCCGTACGCGCGGCTGGGCGTCGCTCGCCGCCGAGGTGCCCGAGCCGCTCGCCACGCTGGCCGGCCGGGCGTTGGCCGTGGTCACCTGGCGGCGTACCCACCGGTGGTGCGGCGCCTGCCGTGCGGGGTTGACCGACCAGCCCGGCGAGACCGCCCGGCGCTGCCCCGACTGCGGCCTGTACGTCCCGATGCAGCTCTCCGCCGCGGTGCTGGTCGCGATCACCCGGTCCGGCCCGACCGGTCGCGCCGACGAGCTGCTGCTGGTCCGGCACGCCACCGGACCGACGGGGCTGTGGGCGCTCGTGGCCGGCTTCGTCGAGGCCGGCGAGACCCTGGAGGCGGCGGTGCACCGCGAGGTCGGCGAGGAGGTCGGGCTCAGCGTCGACGGGCTGGCCTACTTCGGCAGCCAGCCGTGGGCGATCTCCGGCCCCGGGGTGCTGCTCGCCGGCTTCACCGCCCGCGCCGCCGACCCGCTGGCCGAGCCGGTGGTCGACGGCCGGGAGCTGACCCAGGCCCGCTGGTTCGGCCTGGACGCGCTGCCGGCGGAGCTGCCGCCCGCGTACTCCATCTCGCGCTGGCTGATCGACGCGACGGTGACCGCCGGACGGCGGTGACCGGCGCGACCGCGGGGCGGGATGTGCAAGATCCGCACAAGTTCGGGGAAGTTGCTGCCTCGGGTGCGCCGGAGGCAGCAACTTCCGAGTAGTTGTGCGGATCTTGGCGCTGGCGCGCGTTGGCGTCGCGGCCCGGGCGCGGTCAGGCCGAGGCCAGGTAGAGGGTGGGCCGCAGTCCTCCCGGTCGTCGGCGACGGTGGCCACGAGGTCGCGGTCGGGCAGCTGGAGCAGTAATGCCCCACGGGTGCAGGTGGTTGGTCATTGACTCCGCCCGTGGACGTCACCGTTCAGCTCGGCGAGCCAGGTGTCCACCCCCTCGGCGTCGAAGCGGAAGCCGAGCGGTTTCCTCAGACGTCGAGCAGGGTGCGTAGGTGGCGCGGGGGCGGGCAGTCGTGGGCGAGCATCGCGTCGTGCCAGTCACGCACCGACACCCCGTGCGGGCGGGCGGCGGCGATCTCCGCCACCTCGCTGTACCCCACGAAGTAGGTGGAGAGCTGCGTGGATGTGAGCAGGGAACGGCGCCACTTGCCGGCGGCCTCGCCCTCCTCCTGGAAGCCACGCCCGGTCATCAGCGCCATCGCCTCGGCCTCGGGCAGGTCCTCGGCGTGCACCAACTGGTCGAGCAGCGCGTTGATGGTCATCCGCAGCTGCATCTTGAGCTGCTGCAACCGCACCGGCAGGCCGCCGAAACCGAGCCCGGCCATCAGCTCCTCGGCGTACACCGCCCAGCCCTCGATGAACGGGCCCGACTCGGCCAGCGCCCGAACCCGGGTGCCACCGACGTAACGGCGGGCGTGGGCGAGCTGGAGGAAGTGCCCGGGCATCGCCTCGTGCACGGTCAGGTTGCGGATCATGTGATCGTTGTACTCGCGGTAGAACGACTCGACCCGGTGCGCCGGCCAGTCCGTGGGGGTGGGCGCGATGCAGTAGAACGTCGGCAGTGCCGCGCTCTCCAGCGGGCCGGGCGAGTCGCAGTACGCCACCGCGACGCCCCGGGCGAACTCCGGCATCTCCTGGATCACGCACCGGTCGTCGACCAGGGTGACCAGATCGTGCGCGCGGACGAAGTCGGTCGCCTCGTCCAGGGTCACCCCGGCCAGCTCGACGATGGTCCGGTCGTCCGGGTGCTCGGCGGCGAGCACGTCCAGCGCCCGGCGTACCGCCGCGTCGTCGGCCCGACCGCCGACCAGCTCGACGGACGCCTCGCGGATCTCCGCGGTGACCCGGTCCAGGTTGGCCCAGGCGCGGCGCTGGATCTCGGCGGCGCCCAGCTCGGTGTCCAGGGTGTGCCAGAGCCGGGCCTCCCAGCGGCGGCGGCCCAGGCGGGGATCACGGCCGGGGCCGCTGTCGGCGGCCAGGCCGATGCGCAGCCAGGCGACGAACTCCTCCAGCGCGGCGATCGCCGCGGTGGCCGCCGGCTCCACCCGGTCGAAGCTGCCGGGCGCCTGGGCGAGCAGCGGCGGCAGCTCGTCGCGGATCAGCGCGGCCGTGCCGGTGAACTGCCCGACCGCCGTCTCGGCGTGGATCCGTGGCATGTCCCGCAGCGTCGCGCGGGCGGTCGCCAGCGCGTCCGGTACGGCGGCGAGCCGGCCGGCCAGGTGGGTCAGCCGCACCTCGGCCGGGGCGTACGGGCGGGCCAGCAGCGGGTGCAGCAGCGGGCCGGGGTTGTGGTGCAGCGGATCCCACTCGTGCGACCGGATCTCGGTCAGCTCGAACAGCTCCCGATCCACGAACGAGGTGAGCAGCGCATGGTCCACCTGCTCCTCGACGTCCAGCGAGTCGGGGTCCAGTTCGGACAGTGCGTTGGCCGCGTCGGAGAGCATCGCCCGGTCGGTGGCCAGCGCTTCGGTGGACAGATCCGGTAGCCGGTCGTCGTACCGGTGGTCCCCCGCCGCGGTCGCGACACCCGGTCGACTCTCCAACAACGCCTCGACGACCCGCTCCGCCAGAACCCCAAACGCTTCCACCCCCCGACCCTACCGACCGCCCCTCGGCCAGCCGCGTTGATCAAGAGGTTTGCGTCCGGATCCGGCACGGAGGTGACGAAGACCTCCTGATCAACGTCATCCGGTGGACGGGGTGGGACGCTCGGCGGCGCGGACCGCCTCGGCGTAGGCGAGGGTGGTGCGGCGCAGCGCGGCCTCCGGGTTCAGGTCGGCCTGGCGGGCCGCCGCGACCGTGGTCAGGAGGCTGGCGCCGAGCCTCGCCTCCGCGTCCACCTGAGAGTCCGCCAGTGGCGGCGGGACGGCCAGCCCGACCCGGGCGGCGCGGTCCAGGATCGTCGCGGCCAGGGCGAGGGCGGGCTGGCTCAGCGCCACGCCGTCCAGCACCGAGTCGCGCGCCTTCTCGGCCCGCTTGATCCGCTCCCAGTTGGCGGTGATCTGCTCCAGCGTGCCCGCCTCCGCACCGGCGAAGACGTGCGGATTGCGTCGGATCATCTTGTCGACCAGGCCACCCGCAACGTCGTCGACGTTCCACCGCTCGCCCTCGGGCAGCTCCTCGGCGAGCCGGGCGTGCAGCACCACCTGGAGCAGCACGTCACCCAACTCCTCGCGCAGCGCATCGGTGTCGCCGGCGCTGATCGCGTCGTACGCCTCGTAGCTCTCCTCCAGCAGGTAACCCGCGAGGCTGCGGTGCGTCTGTGCCCGCTTCCACGGGTCGCCACCCGGCGAGGCCAGCCGGTCCAGCACGGCCACCGCGTCCAGCAGCCGGGCGCCCGGCGGATCCCACGAGCCGTACATCAGCTCCAACTCGGCCAGCCCCGGCTCACGGGCCAGCCGCAGACCCAGCTCCCGGGCCAAGGACTCGTCGCCGGCCGGGCCGGCCAGCCAGACCGCGGCGCCGTGCGCCGCGACCGCGTCCAGCAGCGGCTGCGTCGCCGGACCGTCCACGACGGCGACCTCGGCGCCCGCCTGGCGCACGGCCGTGACCAGCTCGCTCTCCGCGCCGGTCAGCACCGGATGCTGACGTACGACATCCCAGGCGGCGGAGGTCAGCAGACCGGCCGGCAGCCGGGGCGAGGTGACCAGCAGGATGATCCGTGCGGTCATGCTCAGTTGGCCGTGCCCTCGGCTTCCGGAGTGGCGGTCGACTGGACCGACTCCGGGGTGGAGATGTCGGTGACCGCGTCGGAGCCCAGCTCACCCAGCGGCACGCTCACGGCGGGTACGTCGTTGGGGAAGCTGAGCACCGGGAACTCGAGTGGACGGTAGCGGGGGCTGACCGTCACGTCGTAGCTTTCGGCCGCCTCGACCAGCGACCGTCGGGTGGCCAGCGCGCCGCGCAGCTGTTCGCCGTCGAGTTGGCGGACGGCGTCCTCGTCGGTCATGGTGGCCGGGATCAGGCCTGCGTTGCGGCCGACCGTGATCAGGGCGGCCATCTCCTGCTCGGTCGGCGCGACCGGCTCGGACGGCACGCCCGACAGGCACGTGTAGAGGTCGGCCACCTGCCGCACGTACCCGGTCCCGGGCGCCAGCCCGAGAACCTCAGCGACCTGCTCGGGCGCCACCTGGCCGCGCGGCTGGTAGTCCTTCTCGTCGGAGACCTGCTCGCACACCTCGCTCAACACCAGCACGCTGGCCACCTGGACGGCCCCGGGCAGCTGCGGCTCCGGCGGCGCGGGCTGGCCGCCGGCGGTGGACGACGGGGTCGGAGACGGGGTCGGCTTCGGGTTCTTGTCGCGCAGGTCCTTCAGCACGGCGGCGACCCGGTCATCGGTGATGCGGTGGTCACCGATGTAGGCGGCGATACCGGGCTCGGCACGGCAACCGGAGAGGGCGACGAGACCGACCGCCACGCTGGCGACGGCGACAAGACGGCGAGCACGCATGACGGTCACTCTCTCACGGCAGGACACGTCGCTGTGACGCCCCCCACCACACGCGTCCCTCGCAGTCCGGGTCGACCAGGGACGGTGTCGGCGCACCCGGCACCGACACCATCCCTGACCGGGAAGCCCCGGGGCTCAGGCGGTCGCTCCCGCCGCCACAGCCGGAGCGGGGGCGCCCAGCACGTCGGAGAGCAGTTGGGCGCACCACTCCAGCAGAGCCTGGTCGCGCAGCGGCTCGCCACCGACCCGACGCGTGGTCGGCCGGGGCACGCTGACCTGGTCGGTCGCCTGCTTGTAGACCGCGTCCGGGTGGTAGCGCTTGAGCCGCAGCTGCTTCGAGTCTGGCAGCGGCAGCGGCCCGAACCGGACGTGCTTGCCCTGCATCGACACATCGGACAGGCCGTACCGGCGGGCCAGCAGGCGGAACCGGGCCACCGCCACCAGGTTCTGCACCGGGGCCGGCGGCTCGCCGTACCGGTCGGTCATCTCGGCGACCACCTCGCGCAGCCGCTCCTCGTCGCGCGCCTCGGCGAGCTTGCGGTACATCTCCAACCGCAGGCGCTCCACCCCCACGTAGTCGTGCGGCAGGTGCGCGTCGACCGGCAGGTCGATCTTGACATCGGCCTCCTCCTCCGGCCGCTCGCCCTTGAACGCGGAGACCGCCTCGCCGACCATCCGCACGTACAGGTCGAAGCCGACACCCTCGATGTGCCCGGATTGCTCGCCGCCGAGCAGGTTGCCGGCGCCCCGGATCTCCAGGTCCTTCATCGCCACGTACATGCCGGCGCCCAGCTCGGTGTGCTGGGCGATGGTGGCCAGCCGCTCGTGGGCGTGCTCGGTGAGCGGCTTCTCCGGCGGGTAGAGGAAGTAGGCGTACGCCCGCTCCCGGCCCCGGCCGACCCGGCCACGGATCTGGTGCAGCTGGGCCAGGCCGAGCAGGTCCGCCCGTTCCACGATCAGGGTGTTGGCGTTCGGGATGTCGATGCCGGACTCCACGATCGTGGTGCAGACCAGCACGTCGAACTCCTTCTCCCAGAAGCCGACCATGACCTTCTCCAGGGCCTCCTCGCCCATCTGGCCGTGCGCCACCGCGACCCGCGCCTCGGGCACCAGCTCACGCAGCCGCCGCGCCGCCCGGTCGATCGACTCGACCCGGTTGTGCAGGTAGAAGACCTGCCCGTCGCGGAGCAGCTCCCGGTGGATGGACGCCGCCACCTGCCGGTCGTCCTGCGCGCCCACGAAGGTGAGCACCGGGTGCCGCTCCTCCGGCGGGGTGGCGATGGTGGACATCTCCCGGATGCCGGTGATCGCCATCTCCAGGGTGCGCGGGATCGGCGTGGCCGACATGCTCAGCACGTCGACCGAGGCACGCAGCGTCTTCAGGTGCTCCTTGTGCTCGACACCGAAGCGCTGCTCCTCATCGACGATCACCAGCCCCAGCTGCTTGAACCGGGTGGCGGTCTGGAGCAGCCGGTGGGTGCCGATGACGATGTCGACGGTGCCGTCGGCGACCATCTCCAGCGTCCGCCCCGTCTCCTTCGGAGTCTGGAACCGGGACAGCTGCCGGATCTCCACCGGGAACTGGCTCATCCGCTCGGCGAACGTGTTGTAGTGCTGCTGCACCAGCAGCGTGGTCGGCACCAGCACCGCCACCTGCTTGCCGTCCTGTACCGCCTTGAACGCCGCCCGGACCGCGATCTCGGTCTTGCCGTAGCCGACGTCGCCGCAGATCAACCGGTCCATCGGGACGGTCTGCTCCATGTCCCGCTTGACCTCGTCGATCGCGGCGAGCTGATCCGGCGTCTCCTGCCAGGGGAAGGCGTCCTCCAGCTCCCGCTGCCACGGGGTGTCCGGGCCGAACGAGTGCCCCTTGGACGCCTTGCGGGCGGCGTAGAGCTGGATCAGCTGCGCGGCGATCTCCCGGACCGCCTTGCGGGCACGGGCCTTGGACTTCTGCCAGTCCGAGCCGCCCATCTTGTGCAGGGTCGGCTGCTCGCCGCCCACGTAGCGGGAGAGCTGGTCGAGCTGGTCGGTCGGCACGAAGAGCCGGTCGCCGGGCTGGCCGCGCTTGCTGGCCGCGTACTCGATGACCAGGTATTCCCGGCTGGCGCCGTTGACGGTGCGTTGCACCAGCTCGACGTAGCGGCCGATGCCGTGCTGCTCGTGCACCACGTGGTCGCCGGCCTTGAGCTCCAGCGGGTCGATGGTGTTGCGCCGCCGGCTCGGCATCTTGCGCATGTCCCGCGTCGAGGTGCCCCGACCACCGGTCACGTCATTGCCGGTGAGCAGCACGAAGCGGGACGCCTCGTCGACGAATCCACTGCTCAGCGCGCCACAGGTGACCACGAGCTCGCCCGCGACCGGGGCGGTCGGCACCTCCTCGACGAGCCGGGCGCCCAGCCCGGCGTCCCGCAGCACCTCCACCGCCCGCTGGGCGGGGCCGTGCCCCTCGAAGACCAGCGCGATCGACCAGCCCTCGCCGGCCCAGCGCTTGAGGTCCTCGACCACCCGCGAGGTCTCGCCGTGATAGAGCGGCGCCGGCTGGGCGGACAGGGTCACCGCGATGGCGTCGTCCGGAGTGACGGCGGCCTGCTCCGGCGCATCTTCCCAGGGCTGCCGCGTCTCGGGGGTCTCCGCTTCCACCAGGCCGAACGGGGACACCGTCCACCACGGCTGGCCGAGCTTGCCCGCGGCGGCGCGTACCTCGCCGAGGGTGCGGAAGGCGGCGGCGCCGACGTCCACCGGGGCCTGGCCGCCGACCGCGGCGGCGGCCCAGCTGGCCTGGAGGAACTCCTCCGAGGTACGCACCAGGTCGTGCGCCCGGGTGCGGATCCGCTCCGGGTCGCAGAGCAGCACGTGGGTGGCGGCCGGCATGGCGTCCAGCAGCAGCTCCAGCGAGTCGGGGCCGACCAGCACCGGAGCCAGCGACTCCATCCCCTCCACCGGGATGCCCTCGGCCAGCTTGTCCAGGATCTCGGCCAGCTCCGGGTGCTGCTCGGCGAGCGCGGCGGCCCGCTCACGGACCGGCGGGGTGAGCAACAGCTCCCGGCACGGCGGCGCCCAGAGCAGCGGAACCTGCTCGATGGTCCGCTGGTCGGCGACGGCGAAGGTGCGGATCTCCTCCACCTCGTCGCCCCAGAACTCGACCCGGGACGGGTGCTCGTCGGTGGGCGGGAAGACGTCCAGGATGCCGCCGCGCACCGCGAACTCGCCGCGCTTGGTGACCAGGTCGACCCGGGCGTACGCCATGTCGATCAGCCGGCGGGCGACCTCCTCCAGATCCGCCTCCTCGCCCGCGGCGAGCTGCACCGGCTCCAGGTCGCCGAGCCCCTTGAGCTGCGGTTGGAGCAGCGAGCGGACCGGGGCCACGACCACCCGCAGCGGCCCGGTGCTGCCGTGCGCGTCGGCCGACTCCGGGTGCGTCAGCCGGCGCAGCACCGCCAGTCGCCGGCCGACCGTGTCCGAGCGCGGGGAGAGCCGCTCGTGCGGCAGCGTCTCCCACGATGGGAACACCACCACCTGCTCCGCCGGCAGCAGCCCGCCCAGCGCAGCGGCCAGGTCGTCGGCCTCGCGGGTGGTGGCGGTCACCGCCAGCACCGGCCGGCCGGCCCCGCCACCGGGGCCGTCGGGATCGGCCGCGACAGCGGCCACCGCGAACGGGCGCAGCGCCGGTGGGGCGGTGATGTCGAGGCCGTCGACCTGGGCGGCACCGGAGCGCGCCAGGTCACGCGCCCGGGCCAGCCCGGGGTCGGCCAGGGCGGCGGAGAACAGACCGGTGAGCATGTGATCACTTCCAGGGGAGTCGACGCACACGACGGCTGCCCCTCGTCCGGTCGGACGGGGGGTGCACGACGACCAGCCTATCCCCGTCCACCGACAGCCACCCCCTTCCGCCCAGGTCCACGCCGCGCCACCCCGAAACCGCCGCACCCTGGCGCCCTCGCGCCCCCGTCCGCCGCGTCCTCGCGTCCCGCGTCCCCGCCGTCCCCGCCGTCCTCGCGCCCCGCCAATCCCCGCCGTCCTCGCATCCCGCGCCCCGCCGTCCCCGCCGTCCCCGCCGTCCCGCGCCCCGCCGTCCCGCGCCCCGCGCCCCGCGCCCCGCGCCCCGCGCCCCGCGCCCCGCGCCCCGCGCCCCGCGCCCAAGATCCACACAACTTCAGGGATGTAGGGGCCTCGGCGCGCCGGGAGACCACTATTTCCCTGAAGTTGTGTGGATCTTCGCGCCGCCCACGCCGCCCACGCCGCCGCACCGCCCACGCTGCCCGCGCCGCCGCGCCGCCCACGCCGCCCACGCCGCCCGCGCTGCTGTGTCCGGGCCGGGCGGACCACGCGGACGGACCGGACGACGTGGATCTTGACGGGGAGCGGCGGTCGTGATCGGGTCTTGGCATGAGCGGGCAGTGGCGGGCGCAGTTCGACGCCGAGGTGAGCTTCGCCAACGGCGGTGGGCTGCGCACCGATGGGTTCCGGCTGGACATTCCGGGTCGAGAGATCGCCGACCAGGACCTGGCCGCGTTGTTCGTCCGGCATCTCGGGCTGCTGATGGTCGCCGAGGTCCGGATCAGCGCGAAGACGATCATCGAGGAGCCGCACAAGGGTGGCCGTGGCGTCGCCGTCGGCGAACCCGGCGGCAGCCGGCGGCTGGTCGAGCTGAGCCACGTGATCAGCGACGGGATGACCACCCTGCCCGGTTGGCCCGCGCCGCAGATCGGCGACTGGCTGACGTTCGCGGCGTCCCGCGCCAGCTATGCGCCGGGCACCGAGTTCCGGGTGGCTCGGATCGACATGATCGCCAACACCGGCACCTACCTGGACACCCCCGCACACCGCTGGACCGGCGGCGATGACCTGGCCGGGGTGCCGCTGAACCGGCTCGCCGACCTGCCCGGTGTGGTGGTCCGGGTGCCGGCCGGCACGCGGGCGGTGGACCGGTTGATGCTGGCCCCGTACGAGGTGGCCGGGCGCGCGGTGCTGCTGCACACCGGCTGGGATGCGCACTTCGGCACCGAGCGGTACGGCACGCCGGAGGCGCCGCACCTGACCGGGGACGCCGCCCAGGCACTGGCCGACGCCGGCGTGGCCCTGGTCGGCATCGACTCGATCAACATCGACGACATGAGCCCAGCGGCCGGCGGTGAGCGCCCCGCGCACAGCGCGCTGCTCGCCGCCGGCATCCCGATCGTGGAGCACCTGACCGGCCTGGGCGCCCTGCCGCCGAGCGGCTTCCGCTTCACCGCGGCCCCACCGATGGTGGCCGGCATGGGCACTTTTCCGGTCCGCGCCTTCGCCATCGTCGACAGCTGAGCGCGCTCACAACGGACGGGCCCGTCCGAGCCTCGGCCGCCGCCAGCACCGGAGAGGCCGAGCCCCGCGCCCAAGATCTACACAACTTCAGGGAGGTAGTGGCCTCCGGTGGACCCGGACACCACGGCTTCCCTAACGTTGTGAAAACCAGCCGGGCAGCCGGGCAGCCCGGCGGCCGGACAGGTCAGTAGCGGACCGCGATGCGGCGGGCCTCGGCGTCGACCAGGACCTCTCCGCCGTACGGGATGATCACCTGCGGGTCGGTGTGCCCGAGGTCGACGTCGAAGACCAGTACGGCGTCGGGCGCGTACTCCGCGCAGGCCCGGGTCACCGCGGCCCGCTGGGCCGCCGCGTACGCCCGGCGCTGGTCGATGGTGTGCGGCCGGTCGAAGTCCCACGCCTTGGCCCGCCCGACCAGCACCGCCGGGAAGCTGGCGAGCAGGCCGCGCTCCCCCAGGTTGCGCAGGATCCGGTACACCTCAGTGTCCGAGGGCAGCTCCTGAGAGGTCTCGATCAGCAGGACCGAGCCGGCCAGCGACGCGGCCGGGGCCACCCGGTCGGCGGCGAGCAGCCAGTTGAGCACCTCCAGGTTTCCGCCCCAGGTGCGTCCGCGGACCACGTGGGCCGGGCCCTGCCAGTGCCAGCCCTCGCCCGGCAGCATCACCGGCTCCTCGGCGAGGGTCGTCGGGTCCCGCCAGTCGCGTGGCTCGTCGCCCCATCTTGTCGCCGGGCTGAGGTCGTACCAGTCGGTGCTGAAGAGCGCCGCGCGCAGCGAGCCGAAGGTCAGCGGGTGCGGCGCGCCTGGCCTTCCGAGGTGCACCAGCACCGACCCGCCGTGGTACGCCACGATCCCCAGCCGGTGCAGGTGGTTGAGCACGTTGGTGTTGTCGGAGTAGCCGAAGTAGGGCTTCGGGTTGGCGCGCAGCACGTCGTCGTCGAGGTGCGGAGTGACCCTGATCAGGTCGTCCCCGCCGACGGTGGCGAGCACGGCGGCGATCGTCGGGTCGGCGAACGCGGCAGTGAGGTCGCGGGCGCGATCGCGCGGGTCGGCCCCCATCACCCGGGTGGTCGGGTACTCCACCGGCTCCAGGCCGAACTCCTCGCACAGCCGCCGCAGCCCCAGCTCGTGGACATGCGGGAAGAGGCCCGGCAGGCCGGCGGAGGGTGAGACGACAGCGACCCGGTCGCCCGGCTTCGGCTTGGTGGGGTATCGCGGCACATCCATGATCAGACGGTAGCGGGCAGGACCAGCGGATTTCGCCGGGCGAAACACCGCAGGCAGGGCAGGAGCCTCCCTGGGCTGCCTGGTGGACGAGGCGCCGGACGGGGCCGTCGGGCGAGACCCCGCGCGGGCCGTTGAGGTGATCTCCGAGGTGTTCCGCGTCACGGCGCGCCATGCGGAGAGCCCCTCCTGCCATCCGGCCCGGCGCGGATACCATCCAGGGAGTCGGACAGCGCTGTCCTTCGTACTCACGTAAGGAGCGCATCGTGACCGACCAGCACGACCACGACGGCCCGGACGCCGCGCTGCGCGCCGACATCCGCCGGCTCGGCACCCTCCTCGGGCAGACCCTGGCCCGCCAGGAGGGTCGACCACTGCTCGACCTCGTCGAGGAGATCCGCGCCCAGGTCCGCACCGACGCCCCGGCGGCCGCCCAGCGGCTCGGCGGGCTGGACGTGACCACCGGCACCAAGCTGGCCCGCGCCTTCTCCACCTACTTCCACCTGGCCAACATCACCGAGCAGGTGCACCGTGCCCGGGACCTGCGCCGCCGCCGCGCCGTGCAGGGCGGCTGGCTGGACCAGGCGGCCAAGATGATCGCCGAGCGCGGGGTGCCGGCCGAGGAGATCGCCGCCGCGGCCCGCCGGCTGGCGGTCCGGCCGGTCTTCACCGCGCACCCCACCGAGGCGGCCCGCCGCTCGATCCTGTCCAAGCTGCGGGCCATCGCCGACGAGCTGGACACCGAGACCGCCAACGCGATCCTCTACGGCGCCAGCGACGAGGGCCCGGCGAACCGTCGGCTGGCCGAGCTGCTGGACCTGATGTGGCAGACCGACGAGCTGCGGCTGGACCGGCCGGACCCGACCGACGAGGCCCGCAACGCGATCTACTACCTGCGTGACCTGTACGCCGAGGCCGCGCCCCAGGTGCTCGACGACCTGGCCGACACGCTGCGCACGCTCGGCGTGGAGACCTCGCCGACGGCCCGGCCGTTGAGCTTCGGCACCTGGATCGGCGGTGACCGGGACGGCAATCCCTTCGTCACCCCGGCGGTCACCCGCGAGGTGCTGACCATCCAGCACGAGCACGGCATCGCGGCCACCGAGAAGGCGATGGACCACCTCATCAACGAGGTCTCGGTCTCCCGCCGGCTGCGCGGGGTGTCACTGGACCTCTCCGCCAGCCTCGCCGCCGACCTGGACGCGTTGCCCGAGGTGGCGCCCCGGTTCCGCCGGGTCAACGCCGAGGAGCCGTACCGGCTCAAGGCTCGCTGCGTGAAGGCGAAGCTGGCCAACACCCGGCAGCGGTTGCGCCAGGGCACCGCGCACGTGGCGGGCCGCGACTACCGGGGCTCAGCCGAGCTGATCGCCGACCTGGAGCTGCTGCGCGCCTCGCTGGCCCGCAACTCCGGGCAGCTCACCGCCGTCGGCCGACTGGCCTCCACCATCCGGACGGTCTCCGCGTTCGGCCTGCACCTGGCGACGATGGACGTCCGGGAGCACGCCGAGGCGCACCACGCGGTGCTCGCCCAGCTGTACGGGGCCGTCGGCGAGGTCTCCGACTACCCGGCGCTGTCCCGCCTGGAGCGCACCAAGCTGCTCGCCGACGAGCTGACCGGTCGCCGGCCGCTGTCCACGCTGGACACTCCGCTCTCCGAGCCGGCCCGCAAGACGTTCGACGTGTTCGGCACCATCCGGGAAGCGCAGGACCGGTTCGGCACCGAGGTCATCGAGTCGTACATCATCTCGATGACCCTTGGCGTGGACGACGTGCTGGCCGCGGTGGTGCTGGCCCGCGAGGCCGGGCTGGTCGACGTGCACAGCGGGCGGGCCCGGATCGGGTTCGTGCCGCTGCTGGAGACCCCGGCCGAGCTGAACGCCGGCGGCGAACTCCTCGACGAGCTGCTGTCGCTGCCCGCGTACCGGGCGCTGGTGGCCGCCCGGGGTGACGTGCAGGAGGTCATGCTCGGCTACTCCGACTCCAACAAGGAGGCCGGGATCACCACCAGCCAGTGGTCGATCCACCGGGCGCAGCGCGCGCTGCGCGACGTGGCCGCCCGGCACGGGGTGCACCTGCGGCTGTTCCACGGCCGGGGCGGCACGGTGGGGCGCGGCGGCGGGCCGACGCACGAGGCGATCCTGGCCCAGCCGTACGGCACGTTGGACGGCGCGATCAAGGTGACCGAGCAGGGCGAGGTGATCTCGGACAAGTACAGCCTGCCCTCGCTGGCCCGGGAGAACCTGGAGCTCACCCTCGCCGCGGTGCTTCAGGCGACCCTGCTGCACACCGGTCCCAGGCAGCCGGCGGAGATGCTCGAACGCTGGGACGCCGCCATGGACGTGGTCTCCGAGTCGGCGTACCGGTCGTACCGGTCGCTGGTCGAGGACCCGGACCTGCCCGCGTACTTCTGGGCGTCCACCCCCACCGAGCTGCTCGGCGCGCTGAACATCGGCTCCCGACCGGCGAAGCGCCCGAACACCGGTGCCGGGCTGTCCGGGTTGCGGGCCATCCCGTGGGTGTTCGGCTGGACGCAGACGCGGCAGATCGTGCCGGGCTGGTTCGGCGTCGGCGCGGGGCTGGCCGCCGCCCGCGAGGCCGGGCTGGCGGACGTGCTGGCCGAGATGCACCGCAACTGGCACTTCTTCCGCACGTTCCTGTCGAACGTCGAGATGATGTTGACCAAGACCGACCTGAGCATCGCCCGCCGGTACGTCGAGACGCTGGTGCCGAAGAAACTGCACCCGATCTTCGAGCAGATCGAGCAGGAGTACGAGCTGACCAAGCGGGAGGTGCTGGCGGTGACCGCCTCACCCGCCCTGTTGGAGAACTCGCCGGTGCTCCAGCGCACCCTCGCGGTGCGGGACACCTACCTGGAGCCGTTGCACCACCTCCAGGTGGCGTTGCTGCGGCAGTACCGGGAGTCCGGTGCCGCCGGACGGGCGGTGGCGACCGCGCCGGGCGGCCGGCGCGCCCCGAGCGATGGCACGGCGCTGGAGCGGGCGCTGCTCACCACGGTGAACGGCATCGCCGCCGGGATGCGCAACACCGGTTGAGCGACCGCACGAAACAGGCCCCGGTCTGCGCGACCGGGGCCTGTTCGCGTGTCACTCGGCGGCGCTCACCAGTCGCCGCCTCCGAAATCACCGCCGCCGAAGTCGCCCCCACCGAAACCGCCGCCGCCGAAGTCGCCACCCGCGTAGTCCCCGCCGCCGACGTCGCCGCCCTGGTCCCCACCGTCGTAGCCCTGATCGCCGCCCTGGTCACCGGCGTCCGCGCCCTGGTCGGCGCCGTCACCGGAGCCCTCCTGGTGGCCCTCGTCATAGCCGTACCCCGGGTCGGCGAAGGCCGGCGAGAACAGCGCGTCGGCGATCAGGATGCCGCCGAGCACGCCCGCGCCGGCGCCCAGTGCCGTCTTCCACCAGGGCGTCGAGTACCAGCCCGCCGGCACCGGCCGGCCCTGGTAACGACCACCGGGGTAGTAGTAGGGCGTTTCCCGACCCGGCTGCGGACCGGCCCGGAAGGTCTGCCCCTGCACGTCGACCTCCCGCTCCTTGGTGAGCTGCCCGACGCCCCGCGCGGCGGCCAGCGCCGGCACCTCGGGCCCCGGGTCGATCCCCAGCGCCGTCCGCGCCGCCCGGATGTACGCCAGCCCCTCCAGCGCGGTCTCCCGAGCCAGCGCGAACTGGTGCGGCGTACGCGCCTGCTCCAGCTGCGAGCCCGCCGCGTTGTACCGCTCACCGGCGTCGGACAGGGCCTGGCGGACCGCCGGCTCGTCGCCGTGCAGGGTCATCAACTGGCCGCCGAGGCGCTCGTACCAGCGTTGCGCCTCCGCGCGGGCGTCACCGAGGGCGGTGCGCTGCCGGGCGGTGGCCTGGGCGCGGATGATCGCTGCGGCGCCCAGCACGCCGACCACCACGACGGCGAGGCACAGCAGAAGTTCCATGTCATCGAACGTACCCCCGGCTCGCACATCGTATCCGTCTGGCAAGCTCCGGTGATGGACGTCTCGACGCTGCTCCTGGTGATCGTGTGCCTCGGCGCCGGCGGGGCGGTGGGCTGGCTCGCGGCCCGGTCCCGGTCGGCGGCCGACATCGCCCGGCTGGACGCCACGCTGACCGCGACCCGGGAGGGCGAGGGGCGCCTGGAGCAGTCCATGCGGGCGCTCAGCTACGAGGCCACCGCCCAGTCCCAGGAGGCGGTGGCCCGCGCGGTGGCGCCGCTGCACGAGACCCTGCGCCGCTACGAGCAGCGGGTCGCCGATCTGGAGCACGACCGGGTCGACGCGTACGCCGAGCTGCGTGAGCAGGTCCGCTCGATGAACGCGGTCTCCGGCGAGCTGCGCACCGAGACCAAGCAGCTGGTGGCTGCGCTGCGCGCGCCGCAGGTGCGGGGTCGCTGGGGCGAGCACCAGCTGCGCCGGATCGTCGAGGCGGCCGGCATGCTGGAGCACTGCGACTTCTCCGAGCAGGTCACCGCCGCCACCGACGAGCAGGTCGTCCGCCCGGACCTGGTGGTCCGGCTGCACGGCGGCCGGTCGGTGGTGGTGGACGCCAAGGCGCCGTTCGACGCGTACCTCACCGCGATGGAGGCCCGCGACGAGCGCGGCCGGGACACGCACCTCGACGCGCACGCCCGGCACCTGCGGGGGCACGTCGACGCCCTGGCCGCCAAGTCCTACTGGGCCGCGTTCGACAGCTCGCCGGAGTTCGTGGTGCTGTTCGTCCCCGCCGACCCGTTCCTCGACGTCGCGCTCCAGCGTGACCCGACGCTGCTGGAGCACGCCTTCGCCCGCAACGTGGTGCTGGCCACGCCGGCCACCCTGGTCGCCCTGCTCCGCACGGTGGCCTACTCCTGGCGGCAGGAGGCGCTGGCCCGCAACGCGCTCGCGGTGCACACGCTGGCCCGGGAGCTGTACAGCCGGCTCGCCACCCTCGGCGACCACGTGGGCAAGCTCGGCTCGTCGCTGGCCGGCGCGGTGACCGCGTACAACCGGGCGGTCGGCTCGCTGGAGGCCCGGGTGCTGGTCAGCGCCCGCAAGCTCGCCGAGCTGGGTGTCTCGGACGAGGAGCTGGCCAGCCCGGCCCAGGTCGAGCTGACCCCCCGTCAGCCCCAGGCGCCCGAGCTGCTGGACGACGCCGTCCCCGTCGACCGCGACCGCTGACCGGTCCGCCGGCTGGTGGGCAGCGGGCCACCCGCTGGCCCACGGGAGCCGGGTCAGCTACGGTGCGCGCCCTCCACGACGAACGGCGTGCCCTGCTGGCAGGTGGTCATCATGCCGGGCTCCACCCGGCCGGTGACGGTCACCTTGGCGCCGGCCCTCAGCACGTCCCGCGGGCCGCCGATCAGCAGGTAGCCGTCGAGCAGCACGCAGTTCGGCTCCACGCCAGGGGTGATCGTGCCGGTGAGTTCGGTGGCTCCGACCGGCGGCGGGACGGTGGGTCCACCGGGTGGTTTGAGCGTCGAGGAGGGGGTGGGTGTCCCCGGGACGGGGGTCGACGGGACGGGGGTCGACGGGACGGGGGTCGACGGGACGGTCGCCGACGGGCTGGGCTGCCCGGTCGCCGGTGACGATCCGCTCGGGGCGGGGGTGGCAGGGCCGTCCGTGTCGCCGCAGGCGCTCAGCGCCGCGCAGACCACCAGGGCGGAGACGACGAGCCGAAAGGTCCTCATGCCGGTTTCGACGCGCCGGAGTGGCGGGGCGTTCCCGCCGGAACCCGGCCGACGCCACTCAACCGCGGGCCGCCGCGGCCTTCATGTCCCGCTTCAGCTCCTGCGGCAGCGAGAAGGTGAGCCGCTCGTTGGCGGTGGTGATCTCCTCGACGTCGGCGAAACCGCGCGCGGCCAGGTGCGTGAGCACATCCCGGACCAGATCCTCGGGGACGCTCGCGCCGGAGGTCACGCCGACGGTGCGGGCGTCGGCCAGCCAGGCGTCGTCGATCTCGTGGGCGAAGTCGACCAGGTGACCGGCGCGGGCGCCGGCGTCCAGGGCCACCTCGACCAGCCGGACCGAGTTGGACGAGTTCCGCGAGCCGACGACGATCACCACGTCACAGTCCGGGGCGATCTCCTTGACCACGTGCTGCCGGTTGGAGGTGGCGTAGCAGATGTCGTCGCTGGGCGGCGACTGGAGCAGCGGAAGCCGCTGCTTGAGCCGGGCGACCGTCTCCAACGTCTCGTCCACCGAGAGCGTGGTCTGGGAGAGCCAGACGACCTTCTCCGGGTCGCGGACGGTGATCTTGTCGACGCCGTCCGGGCCGTCCACCAACTGGATGTGGGCGGGAGCCTCGCCGGCGGTGCCGACGACCTCCTCGTGCCCCTCGTGACCGATCAGCAGGATGTCGTAGTCCTCGGCGGCGAACCGCTTCGCCTCCTGGTGCACCTTGGTGACCAGCGGGCAGGTCGCGTCGATCGCCTTCAGCGAACGCACCTTCGCCTGCTCGTAGACCTCGGGGGCCACGCCGTGCGCGGAGAAGATGACGGTGGCGCCCTCCGGGACCTCCTCGTTCTCCTCCACGAAGATCGCGCCCTGGGCCTCCAGGGTCTGCACGACGTGCTTGTTGTGCACGATCTGCTTGCGGACGTAGATCGGGGCGCCGTAGAGCTTCAGCGCCTCCTCGACGGTCTGCACCGCGCGGTCGACGCCCGCGCAGTAGCCGCGGGGCTTGGCCAGGAGCACGCGCTTGCCGGTCTGGGGGGTCGCCTGAGCCTCGGTCACCCGCCCATCGTACGTGTCCGATTTCCCGGCGGCAGCGGCTGCGACCCCGCGCCAGCTCCGCCCAGCCCTCGTTGATCAAAGTTGTTGCCCCGACCCGCCGTCAAGGCGGGCGATAACTTCATGATCAACGGGTCGGGCGGGGTGGGTCGTAGGGTGGGCGGGTGAGTGACGGGGCGCGGAGCAGCGCGGAGGAGCCGTGGCCGGTCCGGGTGGTCAGCCAGAAGGTGGGCGCCTGGATCGCGAAGCTCGGCTGGGTGTGGGTGGACGGGCAGGTGGCGCAGATCAGCCGCCGACCCGGGGCCAGCACCGTCTTTCTCACCCTGCGTGACCCGTCGGCCGACCTGAGTCTGACCGTCACCACCAACCGGGACGTGCTGGACGCCGGCGCTCCCGAGCTACGCGAGGGCGCCCGGGTGGTGCTGCACGCCAAACCGGAGTTCTACGCCGCCCGGGGCACGCTGAGCCTGCGCGCCGACGAGATCCGCCAGGTGGGGCTGGGTGAGCTGCTGGCCCGGCTGGACAAGCTCAAGAAGCTGCTCGCCGCCGAAGGGCTGTTCGACCGGGCCCGCAAGCGCCGGCTGCCGTTCCTGCCCGGCCGCATCGGGCTGATCACCGGCCGGGCGTCGGCCGCCGAGCGGGACGTGCTGACCAACGCACGGCGGCGCTGGCCGGCGGTGGAGTTCCGGACGGTCAACGTGGCCGTGCAGGGCCCGTCCGCGGTGCCGCAGATCATCGACGCGCTCAAGGTGCTGGACGCCGACCCGAGCATCGACGTGATCGTCATCGCCCGGGGCGGCGGCGGCATCGAGGACCTGCTGCCCTTCTCCGACGAGGCGCTCTGCCGGGCGGTGTTCGGCTGCCGTACCCCGGTGGTCAGCGCGATCGGTCACGAGACGGACGCCCCGCTGATCGACTACGTCGCCGACGTCCGCGCCTCCACCCCGACCGACGCGGCCAAACGGGTGGTCCCCGACCTCACCGAGGAGGTACGCCTCATCGGCCAGGCCCGGCACCGCCTCGAGCGGGCGGTACGCAACCTGGTCGACCGGGAGTCCCACCGGCTCGACGGGCTGCGCTCCCGTCCGGTGCTGGCCCGGCCCCAGGTGATGGTGGAGCAGCGGGCGACCGACCTGGGCGCGCTGCGTCAACGGGCCGGACGGTGCCTGGACCACCGGCTCGCCGCGGCCGACGACGAGCTGCGGCACACCCTGGCCCGGCTCCGCGCCCTCTCACCCGCCGCCACCCTCGACCGGGGGTACGCGATCGTGCAGCGCGCGGACGGTCACGTGGTCCGCGCGGCGGCCGACGTCGGCAAGGGCGACCCGCTGCGGGTCCGCCTGGCCGACGGTGAGCTGGCCGCCACGGTGGACGGCTGAGTGGCGGGGCGCGGCGGTCGGAGAGTGGTGTGCTGAGATGGACGCGATGACTGACGACACGAAGGCCGGGCCGGACGAGCGGCTCAGCTACGAGCAGGCCCGTGCCGAGCTGGCCTCGGTGGTGGAGCGGCTGGAGGCCGGCGGCACCTCCCTGGAGGAGTCGCTGGCGCTCTGGGAGCGCGGCGAGGCCCTGGCGGTGATCTGCCAGCGCTGGCTGGACGGCGCCCGGGCGCGGATCGAAGCCGCCCGGCAGGAGCCCGCCTCCTGACCGCCGGTGGGGCGACCGGAGCCGCCCCACCCGCGTACGACCGTCAGTTGAACAGGCTGTACAGCTCGGCCGGCGCCTCGACGACCTGGTTCGCCGGCGGCTTCTGCGCGGCGGTGGCGGCACCGTAGTCGGAGTACGTCATCCGGATCTCCTGGGCCGCGGTCTGCCCGGCGGCCGGGAGTTGCAGCACCAGCTCGCTGAGCCGGCCCTGCGGATCCACCTTCGCGGTGAACGGCACCGTCTTCGCCTGGGTGCCCAGCGCGGCGATCGTGGCGGCGTTCAGCGAGCCGGCCTCGGCCGCCTTGGTGACGTCGATGGTGCCGGCGTACGTGCCGGTGCCGGTGCTGCGGACCTCGGTGATGCCCTGGGTCAGCACCGCGCTGCCGGCCGGGTCGACCTTCTCGAAGTCGAAACCGAGGCTCCGGTTGCCCTTGATCCGGGTCTGGTCCAGGTGCTGGTACTTGCCGAGGTTGAGCTGCTTGACGGCGGGCAGGCTGTCGGCGGTGGGGCCGGTCAGCTCCAGCTTCACCCAGCTGTCCGGCTTGAAATGGATCACGTCGAGCTTCATGGCCAGGTCGGACGAGGGGCCGCCGATGGCGATCTTCATGGCCGCGCTCTGGCTCGGCTGGTGCACCTGGCCCTCCGCCGTGGATCCGGCGCCGGCGAGGGTGAAGCGGAAGTTTCCGTTGCTGATCTCCTTGGTGGAGTCGAGCAGCGCCTGCTTGGCGTCGCCCGCCACGGGCGAGCCGGACGGGCTCGGCGCGCCGGAGGCGCTCACCGTCGGGGACGCGGTCGATCCGGCGGTAGAGGTCCCATTGCTGTTGCAGGCGGCCAGACCGGGCGTGAACAGGGCGGCGGCTACCAGGCCGGCACTGAGTCGTCGAACAGTCATACGTGTCTCCCAAGGGGGTCACCCGACGACCAGGACGGCGCCGGAAACCGGGCGACGCAGCAGCACCTTCGGCTGCGCCGCGCGACCCGGGCCGAGCAGCGCGCCCGGGTCACTCCCTCCTTGTTCCCTGTCGACACGTCGCACAATCACCCGACTGTCCGGTTGTCGCCGGGGCCCGTGCGACGGGAACGGGGCGGCCTTCGTACGGCCGTAGCGCCGCCGACCGGAACGGGGTGGCCGCCGTCAGCGCAGCGCCTCGGCGAGGTGGCGCAGTTCGTTGTCCCGGGCATCACCGACGACGATGACCGTACGGGCCGGCTCCAGCAGGACCAGCGCCTGTTGGTTGCCCCGGGCGGTGTACCGCTGCCAGGTGCGCCCGGCCAGCTCCGTCGGGCCCTGCGGCTGACCCTGGCCGGTCAGCTCGGCCGGGAGCAGCCGCTCCGCCGGCACACTGCTCTGCAGCAGCTGAACGCCCCGCCCCTCCGGCGTGAGGTAGCCGATCCGCAGGTTCGCGCCGTCCTCCACCGTCTGGTAGCGGGCGCTGACCGTACGCCAGTCCGAACCCAGGCCCTCCGGCTGGCTCACCGGGAAGACGTTGGCCGACCGGGCCTGCTCGATCGCCGGCGCCGGATCGACCGTGGTCGGCTCGTCGCCGCCGAGGAAACCCCGGTAGAACGCCAGCAGCAGCGCGATCGGGATCAGCAGCACCAGCAGCGAGATCGCCATGTCCTTGGGTGACCGCTCGGATCGGGCGGCCTCCGCCCGCGGCGGCGGCGCGGGCCGCTCGCCGGTCTCGGCGGCGGCGTCGGTGGCGGGACCGCTCCGGACCGGCTCGTCCGCGGGGCTCGGCTCGACCAGGGCCGGCTCGTCGGCCGGCGCCGTCGGGTCGGTCGCGGCAGGCTCGGCACCGGATCCGGCGGGGAGGCCCGCCGGCGGCTGGCCGTCGGGCGGCGTGCGGTCGTCGGGTACACGGTCGGCTGGCTGTGCGGGTTCCACCCTGCCATCTTCGCAGCCGCCCGACCGGCGGTATCCGGGCCATCACCGCCCCGGGCCGATGCCGGGTCAGCCATCGTGTGAGGATCAGCGACAAAGCCGGCAGCGGGAGGCGTCCCGCAGTCGGTCCACCCCGCACCGTCGCGAGGAGGAGCAGCCGTCATGACGAACACCAGGACGCGGATCCCACAGGATCTCGACCGTAACCTTGCCCTCGACCTGGTCCGGGTCACCGAGGCCGCGGCGATGGCCGCCGGCCGCTGGGTCGGCCGGGGCGACAAGGAGGGCGGCGACGGGGCCGCCGTCGACGCCATGCGCAAACTGATCAACTCGATCCAGATGCGCGGCGTCGTGGTGATCGGCGAGGGCGAGAAGGACAACGCCCCGATGCTCTTCAACGGCGAACAGGTCGGCGACGGTACCGGCCCGGAGGTGGACGTCGCGGTCGACCCCGTCGACGGCACCACGCTGATGAGCAAGGGCATGCCGAACGCGCTGGCGGTGCTCGCCGTCTCCGAGCGCGGCGCGATGTTCGACCCGAGCGCCGTCTTCTACATGGAGAAGCTCGCCGTCGGGCCAGCGTACGCCGACGTGGTGGACATCAACGCCGGGGTGGCCGACAATCTGCGGCGGATCGCCAAGGTCAAGGGCACCGACGTCTCCGAGGTGACGGTCTGCGTGCTGGACCGCAGCCGCCACGACGACCTGGTCGCGCAGATCCGCCGGACCGGGGCGGGCATCCGGTTCATCTCCGACGGGGACATCGCCGGCTCCATCGCGGCGGCCCGGGGCGAGTCGGACGTCGACGTGCTGATGGGCATCGGTGGCACCCCCGAGGGCATCATCTCCGCCTGCGCGCTGAAGTGCATGGGCGGGGCGATGCAGGCCAAGCTCTGGCCGCGCGACGCCGAGGAGCGGGAGAAGGCGCTCGCCGCCGGGCACGACCTGGACCGGGTGCTGGGCACGGACGACCTGGTCACCGGGGACAACTGCTTCTTCGTCGCGACCGGCGTCACCTCCGGCGATCTGCTGCGCGGGGTGCGCTACCGGGCCGGCGGCGCGTACACCCAGTCGATCGTGATGCGCTCCAAGAGCGGCACCATCCGTGTGATCGACTCGTACCACCGGCTGGAGAAGCTGGCGCTCTACTCGGCGGTCGACTTCGACGGTCGTCCACTGGCCGAGCAGGAGTGAGCGTCACCGGCACGGCGACGCCGCAGACCCTGTCAGCAACCCGCCGGATCACCGGCGTCGCGCTGGCGTCGGTCTCCGGGGTCGCGGTGGCGGTGCAGTCTCGGATCAACGGCGAGCTGGGGGTACGCCTGGCCGACGGGTTCGCCGCCGCGATCGTCTCGTTCGGCATCGGCCTGCTGGTGCTGCTGGTTCTGGTGCCGGCCACCCCCGGCGGCCGGCGAGGGCTGGTCGGGGTGCGGGCCGCCCTCGCGTCGGGCGCGCTGCGGCCGTGGCAGTGCCTCGGCGGCATGTGCGGGGCGTTGCTGGTGGCCACCCAGGGGCTCACCATCGGCACGTTGGGCGTGGCGGTGTTCACCGTCGCGGTGGTCGCCGGGCAGACCGGGAGCGGCCTGGCGGTGGACCGGGCGGGGATCGGGCCGACCGGTCGGCAGCCGGTCACCCGGCAGCGGCTGGCCGGCGCGGTGCTCACCGTGCTGGCGGTCGGTCTGGCGGTCGGCGACCGGTTCGGTGACCCGGGCACGCTGGTGCTGGCCCTGCTGCCGCTGGTGGCCGGGGTGGGCACCGCCTGGCAGCAGGCGGTCAACGGCCGGGTCCGGGCGGCGGCCGACAGCGCGCTGACCGCCACGCTGATCAACTTCGCGGTCGGCACGGTCACCCTGCTCGTCGCGTTCGCGGTCGACACCGCGGTACGCGGCTGGCCGACCGGCCAGCTGCCGACCGAACCGTGGCTCTACCTGGGTGGCCCGATCGGCATCGTGTTCATCGCGATCGCCGCGGCGATCGTGCGCTTCACCGGTGTGCTGCTGCTCGGCCTCGCCACGATCGCCGGCCAGATCGTGGGGGCCGTCCTGTTGGACCTGGTGCTGCCCACCGCGGCTTCGCACCCCGGCCCGAACACCCTGCTCGGCGCCGCGCTGACCATGGTGGCCGTGCTGATCGCCGCGCTCGCGCCGCCCGGCCGCCGCTGAGCGGACCGGCCGGGTGGCGGGCGGGGTTCAGCGGCGCAGGGCCCCAACGGTCTCCTTCACCACCTGGTCGATGGGGGTCGGTCGGACACCGAGGGTGGCGGTGGCCGCGGTCGAGTCCATCAGGAACGGACGGTCGAACTGGTAGGCGGTCTCCCGCAGTTCGCGGATGAACGGGTCGGTCAGGCCGCCCAGCCACAGCACCGGGTAGGGCATCCGGATCAACTTGGGCGCGGGTGCCCCGGCCAGCGCCGCGGCCCGGTTGGCCAGTTCGCGCATCGGCGCTGCCGGCGCGCTGGGCACGTGCCAGGCCCGTCCCCAGGCCTGCGGGTCGGCCGCTGCCGCGACGAGGGTACGGGCGACGTCGGCGATGTACGTCCAGGTGTGCGGGGCGTCCCAGTCGACTGGTAGGAAGACCCGCTGCCCGGCGAGCACCCGGGGCAGCACCATCATCGCCAGCGAGGTGCCACCGGCGCCGACGTAGTCGGAGCCGCGCACCTCGGTGACCCGGACCCGGTCGGCCCGGTGGGCGGCGAGCGCGTCGGCCCACATCCGGTTGCGCACGCGACCCTTGGTGCCGGCCGCGTTCTCCGGGGTCTGCTCGGTCATCGGACCGTCGACCGGCCCGTACCCGTAGAGGTTGCCGACCGTGGCGAGCACCGCGCCGGTCCGCTCGGCGGCGGCGAGCAGGGCGCCGGCCAGTGGCGGCCAGTCGGTCGGCCACCGGTGGTAGGCCGGGTTCGCGCAGTTGTACAGCGCCTGCGCGCCGGTGGTGAGTGTGGTGAGGCGCTCGGCGTCGGCGGCGTCGGCGGCGACCCGCTCGATGGCGGGGTGCTCCGGTCCGTTGCCCCGGCGGCTGACGACGCGGACCTGCTCGCCGCGCTCGGCGAGGAGACGGGCGGTGGCGGTGCCGACCGGGCCGGTGCCGACGATCACGTGCAGTGCCATGACAAGACCTTTCGAAGCGGGGGTACGAAACAAGAGCGGTGCTCTCGGTGCACCACCACCATGCCTGCTGGTCGGACCATTCGTCAAGAGCAGTGCTCTCTATTTTGATTGGCGCTCCGTTTCGTGGCAGAGTGATCCCATGCCCGCTTCCTCGATCCGCGCCCGTGTCCGCGCCGAGATGATCGACGAGATCAAGGCGGTGGCCCGCCGCCACCTGGCCACCGACGGCGCCAACCTGTCGCTGCGGGCGGTCGCCCGGGACATGGGGATGGTCTCCTCCGCCATCTACCGCTACGTCCCGAGCCGCGACGACCTGCTCACCGCGCTGATCCTGGAGGCGTACGACGGGCTCGGCGACGCGGTGGAGGCCGCCGACGGCAGCACCGAGCGGCACGACCTGCGCGGCCGCTGGCACGCCGTGTGCCGGGCCGCGCGGGACTGGGCTATCACCCACCCCGCCGAGTACGCGCTGCTCTACGGCAGCCCGGTGCCCGGGTACGCCGCCCCCGAGGACACCGTCCTACCGGCCCAGCGCCCCCCGCTGACCCTCGTCGGCATCCTCCGCGACGGCCTGGCCGACGGGTTGCTCACGGTGCCCGCCGACGACCTGCCGGAGCCGGTCCACGCCGACCTGGCCGAGTTGGCCGACGCCTTCTTCCCCGGGTTGCCCACCGCCCTTCTCGCCCGGGGCATGGCTGGCTGGACGCAGCTCTTCGGGCTGATCAGCTTCGAACTGTTCGGCCGGTTGAACCAGACCATCGCGCACCGGGACGGGTACTTCGACCACCAGGTCGGGCTGATGGCCGACCTGATCGGCCTGCCCCGCCCGGAGTGACCGACGGTCACGGACCCGAACCGGCCCGCTGCCGGCACCGAGGTCAGCCGGCGTCGGACGAGTGCCCGGGGAACAGGTGGGCGCTCGGGTCGATGGCCACCGCAGCGTTGTTGACCGCCGTCGCGGCCTCGCCGAAGCCGGTCGCGATCAGCCGGACCTTGCCCGGGTACTCGGTGATGTCGCCGGCCGCGAAGACCCGGGACAGGTTCGTCGCCATGGCGCTGTCCACCAGGATGTGCCGGCGGTCCAGTCGCAGCCCCCACTCGGCGAGCGGGCCCAGGTCGGCGGTGAAGCCGAGTGCGGCCACCACGGTGTCCACCGGCAGCGTCTCGGTCGCGCCACCGCGTACGGTCACCTCGGCGCCGGTCACCGTGCCATCCCCGAACAGCCGGGTGACCTCGGCGTTGACCACCACCCGCACCGGCAGCGACAGCACTCGGGCGACCGTCGAGGCGTGCGCCCGGAACTTCTCCCGCCGGTGGACCAGGGTCACCGAGCGGGCCAGCGGTTGCAGCGTCAACGCCCAGTCGAACGCGGAGTCGCCGCCACCGACGATCAGCACGTCCCGGTCGGCCAACTCGGTCGGCTCGGGTACGAAGTAGACGATCCCGGCGCCGGGCGCGCTGTCGGCGCAGGGCAGCGGCCGAGGACTGAAGCTGCCCAGTCCGCCGGTGATCACCACAGCGCCGCAGCCGAGCTGCTCGCCACCGGCCAACCCGAGCACCGGCCGCTCATCGGCGTACGAGAGCTTCTCGGCCCGGGTGCCGAGCAGGTAGCGCGGGCCGAACGGGGCGGCCTGAGCCACCAGGTTGGCGACCAGATCGCGGCCCTTGACGGCGGGGAACCCGGCCACGTCGAGGATCAGCTTCTCCGGGTACATCGCGGTGACCTGACCGCCCGGCTCCGGCAGCGCGTCGATCACCGCCACCGACAGCCCTCGGAACCCGGCGTAGTACGCGGCGAAGAGGCCGGCCGGACCGGCCCCGATCACGGCAACATCGACCTCACGCATGGCGTACCGTCGCTTTCCGCTCACGGATCAACGCTTGCTGATCTCGACGGTAGGCGGGTGGCAGCGGTCGGGCAAGCACGTCCCAGAGGCGCGCCGAGGAACCGGTCAGGAAAGGCTGAGCGTGGACCCCGTGTAGTCCGAGCCACCGACGACGGGCCGGCGACGACGGAACAGGATCGCGGCCACCACCCCGCCGAGCAGCCCGAACAGGTGCCCCTGCCAGGAGATCCGCTCGTCGGTGGGGAGGATGCCGACCAGCTGCCAGCCGTAGAGCAGGCCGACCAGCAGGAAGACGGCGAAGTTCCACCAGCTGCGCTCGAAGATGCCCCGGGTGAGCAGAATGCCCAGGTACCCGAAGATCACCCCGCTGGCGCCGACCACCACCGAGTTGGGCGAGCCGGTGAACCAGACGCCGAGCCCGCTGACCAGGATGATGATCAGGGTCGACCAGAGGAAACGGCGGGCGCCGGCGGCCAGCACGAAGGTGCCCAGCAGGATCAGCGGGATGCTGTTGCTGTAGAGGTGGTCGAAGCCGTGGTGCAGGAACGGGGAGAAGAAGACCCCGTCCAGCCCGTCGATACGCTGCGGGATGATGCCGGCGGTGGCGTCCAGGCCGAACTCGAGCCCCTGGTCGACGGCCTCGATGAGAAAGAGGAACGGGACCGCCGCGCACATCGCGACGAAGGCCCGGCCGAGCGCGGCGTAGAACGCCTCGGTGCCGAACCGGTGGGGGTCGCCGCTTCCGGGGTGCAGGGTCACCCCCCAACTGCTATCAGTAAAAGGGGCTGACCGCCACTCACGTCCCGTGGGACCGGCACCGCGACGCGCGACGGCGGGACGGGTTGCCGTCGCACACCCGCCCCGCCGTCGACACCGTCAGTAGTGGCCGTTGCTCTGGAAGTAGCCCCAGGCGCCGCAGGGCGTGTCGTACCTGCCCTTGATGTAGCCCAGCCCCCACTTGATCTGGGTGGCCGGGTTCGTCCGCCAGTCGTCGGCGACGGTTCCCATCTTGCTGCCCGGCAGGGCCTGTGGGATCCCGTACGCACCGGACGAGGAGTTGCTGGCCTTGTGGTTCCAGCCGCTCTCCTTGGTCCAGAGCTTCTCCAGGCACGGGAACTCGGCGATACCGAAACCCGCATCGATCATCATGGCGCAGCCGACCTTGCGGTTGCCGCTGTACTCGGCGCAGGACGCCGGAATCGGCCCGTCGTACGGCTTGGGCTTCTCCGCCGCCTCCCGCTCCGCCGCCTCGCGCGCGGCCTTGCGGGACGCCGCGGCGGCCTTGGCCTTGCGGGCCCGCTCGGCGGCTTCCTTGGCGGCCTGCGCCGCCCGGAGCTTGGCCTCGTACTCGGCGGCCCGCTGCTTGGCGAACTTCACCTGGTGGGCGGCCTGCCGCTCGCGCTGGTAGGCGAAATCGGCGCGGTCGACCTCAAGGCCGACCTGCGCGGTCAGGCCCTGTTGCTGGGTTTCGCGGTCTTCGCCCAGGTAGAAGCCACCGGCAACGCCCACGGAGAGCAGCGCGACAGCAGCCGTACGGGCGCCCAACCGGCTCCACAGCCGACTCACGAAGTGGTCCCTTCGTCGGGGGCAAGGACGCGGCGCGGCGCCAGCCACACGAGGGCCGCCAGCCGTGCCGCGAGCGCCCCGACCGGTTGCCGGTCGCGCCGACGCACCGGCCTTCGCCGATGTCGTCCATCTCGGGACGAACGATCACCAACGATTCCCCTGGTGCGTGGGCGCTCGTTGGACACCATCGCGCACAGTGAGACCGATGGGAAACCAACCGCGCCGTTTGTGATCTGCGCCACACCGAAAATGTGGACGAACCCCTACATAAGCACCATCAAAGCGGGATGTCCTCCAGCAGATCCGTCACCATGGCGGCAATCGGCGACCGCTCCGAACGGCTGAGCGTGACGTGGGCGAAGAGCGGATGGCCCTTGAGCGCCTCGATCACCGCGGTCACGCCGTCGTGCCGCCCGACCCGCAGATTGTCCCGCTGGGCCACGTCGTGGGTGAGCACCACCCGGGAGCCCTGCCCGATCCGGGACAGCACCGTCAACAGCACGCCGCGCTCCAGCGACTGGGCCTCGTCAACGATCACGAAGGCGTCGTGCAGGCTGCGTCCACGGATGTGGGTCAACGGCAGCACCTCGAGGATGCCTCGCGAGGTCACCTCTTCCAGCACGTTCTCGTGCACCACCGCCCCGAGCGTGTCGAAGACCGCCTGGGCCCAGGGCGACATCTTCTCCGACTCCGACCCGGGCAGGTAGCCCAGCTCCTGGCCGCCGACCGCGTACAACGGGCGGAACACGATCACCTTCTTGTGCCGGCGGCGCTCCATCACCGCCTCCAGCCCCGCGCAGAGCGCCAACGCCGACTTGCCGGTGCCGGCCCGACCACCCAGCGAGACGATCCCGATCGACTCGTCCAGCAGCAGGTCGAGGGCGATCCGCTGCTCGGCCGAGCGGCCGTGCAGCCCGAACGCCTCCCGATCGCCCCGGACCAACCGGACCGACTTGTCCGGCAGCACCCGGCCGAGCGCGGAGCCGCGCCCCGAGTGCAGCACCAGGCCCGTGTGGCAGGGCAGACCGGCCGCTTCGTCCACGTCGAGCGCTTCGCCGGCGTACAGGCGGCCGATCTGGTCCTCGCCCAGCTCCAGCTCGGACATGCCGGTCCAGGTCGGGTCGCTGGCCTGGCCGTGCCGGTACTCGTCGGCCCGCAGGCCCACCGAGGCGGCCTTGACCCGCAGCGGCATGTCCTTGCTGACCAGGGTGACCTCCCGCCCCTCGGCGGCGAGGTTGAGCGCCACGGAGAGGATCCGGGCGTCGTTGCTCTCGGTGCGGAACCCGGGCGGCAGCACTCCGTCGTCGGTGTGGTTGAGCTCCACCCGCAACGTGCCGCCGTGGTCGTTGGCGGGCACCGGGTGGTCGAGTCGCCCGTGCGTGATGCGCAGTTCGTCGAGCATCCGCAGCGACTGCCGGGCGAACCAGCCCAACTCCGGATGGTGCCGCTTGCCCTCCAGCTCGGTGATGACCACGAGGGGCAGGACCACTTCGTGCTCGGCGAACCGGTGGAAGGCCGCCGGGTCGGACAGCAGCACGGAGGTGTCCAGGACGAAGGCCTGGCCGGCTGGTCGCGGCTCCTTGAGGTCTGCCGGCGCGGCGGCCGCCGTACGGCGACCCCTGGTGGCGCGGCGGGTCGTGGCAGTCGCGGCCGGGGTCTGATCGGCACCGGCGGTCGAACGGCGAGTCGTCACAGGCCTGCTCCGACGGATGGGCACCCGCCACCCGTGTTCCGCCTCCTCCGGCGCCCGGGGACACGGGGTCGGATGCGGAACCCCGTGCGCGAGGTCGCAGATCCGGGCGGACCGGCTGGCCCGGGAGAACCCCGTGCCATGCCTAGACGCTAGCGGCGGCGGACCCTCCCGGCTAGAGGGCGATCGTGGATCTTCGGAGACCGCCGTGTGAACACCGCACAGCCCGACGCGACCGCGTCCGGGCCGGCGCTGGCGGGGCGCGGCGGAGCCGGCCGGGATGCATGCCCCCTGCGCGCATCCCGGCCGGTGGGGCCACCGTCACCGGTCTGACGTGGCCCCGACGGTGCGTGTCCGCCGCGGACGACGCACCGCGCTCGTGGCGCCGGTCGGCGGATCCGCGCCCGGCGGCCCGCCGACCGGCCTCAGCCGGTCCGTCGGACGAGTGTGCCGGTCGGGTGCCGCCCGGTGATCGGAGCGGCCGGCGCGGTGAACGACGAGCCGGTGTAGGTGGTGCCGGGGCGGGCGACCGTGCCCGCGGACCGCACGACGCCCGCAGGTGAGACCGACAGGGCGGAGGCGATGGCCGCCTGGGCGTCGCGCCGACGCCGGTTCCAGGCACCCCGGTCACCGTCGAAGTAGCCCTGCCGGTAGCCGAAGCGGTAGCCGATGCGGTAGCTGAGCTGGCCGTGCAGACGGCCGGCCGCATAACTGGTGGCGCCGAGCACCAGGACGAGGAAGACCGCGAGGAACGGGCTCATCGGGCGGCCCCAGCCCGGCCCGCACGCCGGATCATCGCTCCTCCGGCTCGACCGCGGTGGGATCCGCGACGAGCAGCCGGTCCAGGTCGTCGGTGCTGACCTCCTCGACCAGCTCGACGCTGATCCGGCAGCCGTCCAGCAATACCTCGGCCACGGAGGAACGGCGGATCTCTCCGCCAGCGTCGTAGACCCGCACGCTCAGCTCGGGGCAGCCGAGATGGGTACGCCAGGCGTTCCACTCGGTGCGATCGCCGACGCTCAGCGACAGGTAGCGGCAGCCTCGGGCGAGGTAGAGGCGCCACGGGGCGGTCAGCCCCGCGGCCACCCCCTCGGCAATCAGCCCGAAGGCCTGGGCCCGGGTGGCGAGCTCGGTCACCACACCCCCCTCGCGCCGGGGGCGTGACGCATGTGAGCACCAATCGTCTCATGCACGTGACACACCGTAGATTGTCCCATGAGCGTGACAGTATCAGCTTTTCGTCCGTTTACCGCCGCCCCTAAGGGCATCTATTCTGCCCGGGTGACACCCCTCAACAGTGGCACTGGATCGTTTACCGGAAATCCGAGGAACCCGTCACGTCCGCGTGACGACGGCGTGCCCGGGGGCGCGCCAGCGGCCGACTGGCCGTACCGTCACGGGGTGACCGAGACGGCCAATGCGCGGAAGATCGCCTTCGCCACCTTCGTCCGGCGCGCGCTCGACGAGGCCCGGGCGACACGGGCCTGGAGCGGCACCGAGGTGTCCCGGCGCACCGGCGTCTCCCGGCAGACCATCAACCGGTGGGTCCGGGGTGACTGGGCCAGCGACCCGGAGGCCGAACGGGTGGTCGCCTTCTGCGAGGGCCTGGGGCTGAACCCTGCCGCGGCCTTCGCCGCCCTCGGCTGGGACCGTACGGCCGCCGGCCCGCGTGCTGGCCAACCGGCACCGCCGATGGACCCGGACGTGGAAGCACTGCTACGGCGGCTGGTCGACCCGAACGTGTCGGACGCGGAGAAGTTCCACATCCGCGAGACCATCCGATACCTCGCATACCGCCCAACGCTGCCGGTCGATGTCCGAAAAAGAGGGAATCAGGCCGGCTAGTTCCTCAGATGGCGAAAGAACGCCTGGTCAGGTTCATTCGTTTGGCTCCGGGGCCGGAACGGGCACGCTAGCGTCCCTATTCGTACTGCTTGGGCTCGTCGTCGGCGGGGGGACGGGACAAGGCCGAACCCAGCCCTGCGGGACAGAAGGAGGGGTCTGTCCATGACCCTGAAGTGGTTGGCAGTCGTGGTGGCCACGGTGTCGATGACACTGTGGGCGACCGGCAACGTGGTGACCCTCGTGGTCAACGGCGGGCAGCTTCCGCTGCTCGTCAACCTCCTCGTGCTCACCAGCGCCGGCACCGCGGTCGTCCTGGCCGTCGTGGCGGAGCTGCACGAGCGGCTGAACGACCGGATCAGCGCACTCACCGAGTTCCTGGTGGCACGGCTCAACGAGATCGAGAACCACACCGGCGATCGCAACACCGGGTTCGTGGAGGGCTATCTGCTGAGTCATGGCCAGGAGGCGGCGGTGGTGCCGTTCGGCCGTCGCGGACGAGGAGCCGCCGAACGCTGATCATGCGCCGCCGAGTGGGCCCGCTCGGCCAGGAATGAGCCTCCTTCGCCGGGGTACGCTGACGCGCGTGCCGCCGTTGAATCTGGGCAATCAGCAGCCGAGGACCCCGTTGAACGCCGACCGGGCCTGGCGGATCACCGCCGGCCGGGCCGCCGGGACCGTCCTCTTCTTCGACTTCGACGGCACGCTCGCGCCCGTCGACGACGATCCGACCGCGGTACGCCCCGCTCCGAAGGCGCTGGCCGCGATCGAGGCGCTGGCTCCGGTGGTGCGGCGGATCGCGATCGTCTCCGCCCGACCGGTGGAGTTCCTCCGGGACCGTCTCGGCGGGCTGGCCGGCGTGGACCTCTACGGCCTCTACGGGCTGGAGCACAGCCACTCCGGTGGGGAGACGGTCACCGAGCCGGCCGCGCTGCCCTGGGTGCCGACGATGGCGGAGCTGGCCGACCGCGCCCGTGCGGAGCTGCCGCCCGGCACGCTGGTCGAGTACAAGCGCCTCTCCGTCGCGCTGCACTGGCGCACCGCGCCGCAGCTCGGCCCGACCACGCAGCAGTGGGGGCAGGCACAGGCCGACCGGCTGGGGCTGCGGGTACAGGCCGGGCGGATGGTGCTGGAGCTCAAGCCGCCGGTCGACCGGGACAAGGGCATGGTCATCGGCGAAGTGATCCGGGAGGCCACCGGCGCCTGGTACTTCGGCGACGACGTCTCGGACATCAAGGCCTTCGCCGCGCTGCGCGCCCGAGCCGCAGCCGACCCGGACTTCTTCGGCGTCTGCGTGGCGGTGGCCAACCCGGAGACCGGCCAGGAGGTGGCGAACGCCGCCGATCTGACCATCGAGTCCCCGTCTGCCCTGGGCGACTTCCTCACCCGGGCACTGACCCACCTGCCCTGACCGGGCCGGGCGGTCTCAGTCGCGTCGCGGCGGCACGGCCGGCTCGGGCGCGACCCGGTCAGGCGCCGTAGCGACGCTGTCGGGTGGCGTACGAGCGCAGCGCACGCAGGAAGTCGATGTGCCGGAAATCCGGCCAGTTGAGCTCACAGAAGTAGAACTCCGAGTGCGCGGACTGCCACAGCATGAAGCCGGACAGCCGCTGCTCGCCGCTGGTGCGGATGACCAGATCGGGATCGGGCTGGCCGCGGGTGTAGAGGTGCTCGGCGATGTGCTCGACGTCCAGCACCTCGGCCAGCTCCTCGATGGTGCCGCCGGAGGCGGCGTGCTCCAGCAGCAGCGAGCGCACCGCGTCGGCGATCTCGCGCCGGCCGCCGTAGCCCACCGCGATGTTGACCTCGGCGCCGCCGCTGCGCTCCCGGGTGCGCTCCTCGGCGCCCTTGAGAGCCACCGCGGTCTGCGCGGGCAGCAGGTCGAGCGCGCCGACGATGCGCAGCCGCCAGGGGTTGCCCTCCTCGGCCAGCTCCACCACCAGGTCTTCGATGATCTTGAGCAGCGGGTCCAGCTCACTGGCCGGCCGGCGCAGGTTGTCGGTGGCCAGCAGGTAGAGAGTGACGTGCCCGACACCGGCCTGGTCGCACCAGCCGAGGACATGCTTGATCTTCGCGGCGCCGACCCGGTGCCCGTCGTTCGGGTCGACGAAGCCCATCTCCCTCGCCCACCGGCGGTTGCCGTCGCACATCACCCCGACGTGCCGGGGCACCGGCTTACCCGCGAGCTTCGCCGTGAGTCGGCGCTCGTACACGGAGTAGATAAGGTTCCGCAGCGTCATCACCTAGCAGCGTAGCGACCCGCCGGGCGGATCACCGCCTCGGAGCCCCATCCCCGCCGGGGAGTCCGATGCCGATCATGGCCAGGGTACGGGCGGTGAGCCGTCCGTCGCCCAGCCCCAACTCGACCACGTCGTCGAACACCCGGTCGTCCCGGCGGGCCGCCCGGACCGCCGCGTCGACCACCCGCCGACGCCGCGCCAACCACGCCGCAACCGAGCTGTGCCGCAGATGGGTGCCGAGGCGACGACGGAGTCCGTCGGCGTAGCGGCGGGCGGCGGCCTCCGGTGCGCGGGCCGCCGCCGCCCCGGCCAGCGCACCGGAGAGCAGCGCGTAGAAGATGCCCTCCCCGGTGAACGGATTGATCAGCGACAGCGCGTCCCCGACGAGCAGGGTGCGGCCCTGGCCCGGTGCCGGCCGGTGGGTGGACAGCGGCAGGTGGTGGGCACGCAGCGCGGTCACCGTCGCGAGGTCGGTGCCGGGCAGCAGCGCGGCCAGCCGGTCCAGCAGGTACGCCCGGCTCAACGACTCACCGCGCAGCACCTCCCCGTACCCGACGTTCGCCCGCCCGTCGCCGATCGGAAACGACCAGGCGTACGCCGGCCAGCGCGCCCGCGAGGTGACGATGAGCTGCTCGGACGGGCCGGGCAGGGCCGGCGCGTACCCCCGGATGGCCAGCGCCAGGTGCCGGTCGGGGTTCACCGGGTGGCCGAGCGCGCGGCGCACCACCGACCCGGCGCCGTCCGCGCCCACCACCACCCGGCCGGACAGCTCCCCGTCGAGCACCACCCGGTCGGCGAGCGGCTGCACCCGTCGGACGGTGTGCCGGTGCAGCTGCGCGCCGGCGGCCACCGCGGCCGCCACCAGCCGTGCGTCGAAGACCTGCCGGGGCACCGTGTACGCCGGGCGGGGCAACGCCCGGGCCACCGCGCCACCGCTCGGCGCGATCATGCGCAGCGCCGGCAGCGGGGCGTAGCCCGCCACCGCCTCGGTCACCCCCAGCTCGGCGAGCACGTCCACCGAGTGCGCGGCGATCCCGTCACCACACGCCTTGTCCCGGGGAAAGTCGGCCCGGTCAAGCAGCAGCACGCTGGCACCCGCCCGGCGGGCCGTCAGCGCGGCGGCCGCTCCGGCCGGCCCCGCTCCCACCACCACCACGTCGAACTCGTCGCCCACCGCAAGCCTCCCTCCAGCCGGTGCGGCGCGGCCGGTCCCGCCCCGCCGACGATCCGCCTGCGCCGCCGGCCGCTGTGACCGACGCCACCCGCCATCCTGCCTCCTGCCCGTCCGGGTCGACCGACACCGAGGCGCCCGATCCGGCCGAAACGCTCCGGCCCGAGGATTCCTCATGCCGTGCGGGTGCGTGCCGCAGTCACCTTCGCCAGCAGGTGCGTGGTCGGAGACCAACGCTGCCGGCCGCTGCTCGACCCTGTCGTGGGCGAAAGAGCGCCATACCTCAGAGTCATATTTATGACCCTGAGGTATGGCGCTCATCGGACCGGCCGCCGGGCCGCACCGGGCGGATCGTCGCCGGACGACCCGACCGGTCGGCGCGGTAACCGGGGCCGCGGGCCGCGCGGGTCAGGCCGGGGTGGCGGCGCCTTCGGCGCTGGCCGCGCGCCGTAGCCCGTACAGCGTCAGGGCGGCGGCGAGCAGCGGGCCGCCGTCGCGGACCAGGCCGTCCACGCCCAGAAGCCACCAGCACAGCGGCAGGTCCACGGCGAGTACGGCCACCGTGACGACGACCAGCAGGCCGCGCGCCCAGTGCTTGCCGCGCATCAGGAAGGCGGTGCAGAACAGCACCGCGTAGCTGGCCGCGATCCCGGCGCCGAACCAGAACAGCACGGCCGGCACCGCGGTCAGGCGACCGTCCAGGATGGATCCACCGGCCACCAGCGACGGGACCAACATCAGCGGGCTGTAGGTGAACGCCGCCACCCGGCTTGTCAGCAGCCCACCACTGGCCTCTGGGCGGCGCGGAGGGGTCTCCCGCCAGGAGATGCCGCCCCGGTCGATCATCAGCCGCGGCCGGTGCCGAACCAGGTGCCCGGCCAGCGCCGGCGAATGGTAGAGCAGCCAGACCACCGCGGCACAGAGTGCGGTGAGCGCGGCGAAGCCGAGCAACCCGGGCAGTGGCGGCACTCCCTGCCGAGGCACGATCAGCCGGCCGACGGCGAAGATCGTGGTGACCGCGAGGATCAGCCCGAACGGGCGCGCGACCGTGCGGCCCCGCCGTACGTGCCCGATCAGCAGCAGGAAGCCGAACGAGCGCAGCATCGCCCAGCCGGTCCGCACCGCCAGGCCGAAGCCCTGCTCCGGGGCGTACCACCAGTTGAGCAGCTCGACCACGACGGTGGCCGCCGCGGTCGTCGCGAGCAGGATGGTGAGCACCCGGACGGCGGACGGCCGCCGGACCTCGGTCTCGGCGGCCGTCCTCATGGGATCCGATGATGCCCGGCAGGGGCGGTGTTCACACCTACCGTTGCGGCTGCGCGGCATCCAGGCGGGCTCGCAGCGCGTCCAGCTCGGCCCAGAGCACGCCGGGCAGCTTGTCACCGAACTTCTCGAACCACTCGGTGACCAGAGGCAGCTCGTTGCGCCACTCGTCCGGGTCGACCTTCAGCGCGATCCGGACGTCCTCCGGGGTCATGTCAAGGCCCTCGACGTCCAGCGAGTCCGGGGCCGGAACCATGCCGATCGGAGTCTCCACCGCCTCGGCCCGGCCCTCGATCCGCTCGACGACCCACTTCAGCACCCGGGAGTTCTCGCCGAAGCCCGGCCAGAGGAACGAGCCGTCCGGGTCCTTGCGGAACCAGTTGACGTAGTAGATCTTGGGCAGCTTGGCCTCGTCGCCGTCGGTGCCCTTGCCCATCTCGATCCAGTGCCGGAAGTAGTCTCCGGCGTGGTAGCCGATGAACGGCAGCATGGCCATCGGGTCGCGGCGGACCACACCGACCGCGCCGGACGCGGCGGCGGTGGTCTCCGAGGAGAGCGTCGCCCCCATGTAGACGCCGTGCACCCAGTCCCGCGCCTCGGTCACCAGCGGGATGGTGTCCTTGCGACGGCCGCCGAAGAGGATCGCGTCGATCGGCACGCCGTTGGGGTCGTAGTAGTCATCGGCCAGGATCGGGCACTGGGTGATCGGGGTGCAGAACCGGCTGTTCGCGTGGGAGGAGAGGGCGTCGCTCTCCGGCGTCCAGTCGTTGCCCTTCCAGTCGATCAGGTGCGCCGGAGGCTCGCCCATGCCCTCCCACCAGATGTCCCCATCGTCGGTGAGGCCCACGTTGGTGAAGATGGAGTTGCCCCGGTCCAGCGTCCGCATCGCGTTGGCGTTGGTCTTCCAGTCGGTGCCCGGCGCGACGCCGAAGAGGCCGTACTCCGGGTTGACCGCGTAGAGGCGACCGTCCTCGCCGAACCGCATCCAGGCGATGTCGTCGCCGATGGTCTCGACCTTCCAACCCGGGATGGTCGGCTCCACCATGGCCAGGTTGGTCTTGCCGCAGGCGGAGGGGAAGGCGCCAGCGATGTGGTAGACCCTGCCCTCCGGCGAGGTCATCTTGAGGATCAGCATGTGCTCGGCGAGCCAGCCCTCGTCGCGCCCCATCACGCTGGCGATCCGCAGCGAGTAGCACTTCTTGCCGAGCAGCGAGTTGCCGCCGTACCCGGAGCCGTACGACCAGATCTCGCGTGTCTCCGGGAAGTGCGAGATGTACTTCGTCTCGTTGCACGGCCACGCGACGTCCTGCTGGCCCGGCGCGAGCGGGGCGCCGATCGAGTGCAGCGCGTGCACGAAGTCCGCGTCGTCACCCATCGCCTCGAGGACCTTGGCGCCCATCCGGGTCATGATCCGCATCGAGGCGACCACGTACGGGCTGTCGGTGATCTCGACGCCGAACATCGGGCTCTCGGCCTCGACCGGGCCCATGACGAACGGGATGACGTACATGGTGCGACCGCGCATCGAGCCGCGGTACAGGTCGGTCATCGTCCGCTTCATCTCGGCCGGCGCCATCCAGTTGTTGGTGGGGCCGGCGTCCGCCTCGTCGACGGAGCAGATGAAGGTGCGTTCCTCGACCCGGGCGACGTCCGTGGGGTCGGTGCGCGCGTAGAACGAGTTGGGCTTCTTCTCCGGGTTCAGGCGGATCAGGGTGCCGGCCTCGACCAGCTCATCCGTGAGGCGGCGCCACTCCTCGTCGGACCCGTCCACCCAGACGACCCGGTCGGGTGTGGTCAGTTCCGCGACCTCACGGACCCAGGCGAGCAGTTTCGGATGGGACGTCGGGGCCTGATCGATACCCCGCACAACAGCCGGAGCAACCATGACACATCTCCTTGTGGTCGACGCTGACCGATCTATGGGATGCACGAGACTCAGCGGCGCGATGCGTCGCCTTCGTGGAAACCTGGGATTGGGCTCAGCGTAAACCGGGCAGCCTTCCGAGTCAGTGGGACTGGTTGTGAAGAACTGCACAAGGTACGGCTACGCTGCGGCATTGGGAGCTGATACCCGCTTTCCCGCGCAGTTTCACGCAAATCTTGTTGTGCACCCCAGCCGACGTGTGTTGCGGTCGGGCGGCGAACCGGCCCCGCCGACCGGTGCGTGGATTCCCGTTCCGGGGCGCGTCAGTCCTTCCGATTGGTTACGCTGCGTTCAACAGCGGCGCACCCGACGCCAGCCCCGCACGAGCGACCACGCCTGCTCGCCGTTGCTACCCCGCTGACTGGTCGCCAGCCGGTAGGCTCGGCCCGTGGCCGCCACGATGACCGGGGAGCAACCGGGTCCCCGGCAGACCCGACCGGGTCTGGTCCGGGCGCTGCTCGACCGTTTCGGTCACCTCGTCCACGAGATGAGCAAGTTCGCCACGGTCGGCGGGATCGCCTTCCTCGTCGACTTCGCGCTGTTCAACTACCTGACGACCGCGCGTGGCGTCGAACAGGTGACGGCGAAGACCATCTCCACCATCATCGCGGCCACCTTCGCCTTCGTCGGCAACCGGTTCTGGACCTGGCGGCACCGCCAACGCAACAACCCGGCCCGGGAGTACGCGCTCTTCTTCTTCTTCAACGCGGTCGGCCTCGGCATCGCGGTGGCCTGCCTGGCGATCAGCCGGTACGGGCTCGGCAGCATCTGGCCGGAGGTGTTCCAGACGCCGCTGGCCGACAACATCGCCAGCTTCATCGTCGGCACGGGCCTCGGCACGCTCTTCCGATTCTGGTCCTACCGGCGGTTCGTCTTCATCGAAGCGGGAACCCGGACCGTTCCGCAGGTGAAGCACGACCGAGACCACGGGGCGTGACCTGCCGCCCACCTCGTCCAGCCGGTGATCGCCGGCTTCACCGACTGCCCTAAGGTGTTTCGCATGCGTCTTGTCCGTCTGCTGCCTGAGCGCTGGCAGAAGTTCATCCGCGAGGCGCTCAAATTCGGCATCGTCGGCGGCATCAACACCGTCATCAATTACGCGGTGTTCAATGTCCTTGCACTCACCGTCTTTGCCGATGGTCAGTTGAAGGCCACCGTGATCGCGACCATCGTCGCCACGATCACGTCGTATCTTATGAACCGTCACTGGACGTACCGGGATCGGCCGAAATCGGCGCTCCGGCGGGAGTACGTCCTGTTTTTCCTCTTCAACGCGACCGGTCTGCTCATTGAGCTGGGCGTGCTGGCCGCAGCCAAGTACGGCCTCGGCGTGCACGGCCTGCTGGCGCTGAACGTGGCGAAGACCGGTGGCGTGCTGCTGGCCACACTGTTCCGGTTCTGGTCCTACCGGACCTTCGTCTTCCAGCCCGTCGTATCGGCCGAGGACGAGGCGAAGGCCGAGCCCACCTGGCACAGCATCCCGCGTGACGAGTGGGACAACATGGCCGAGATGGACCCGGTCGCCGAGCTTGCCGAATCCGTCTCCGAGCTGGAAGAGTCGCAGTCCGCCGATCGCCCGGCGCCCACACCCGGCCCGATCGGCGCTCCCACCCAGGGGCGGCCCATGCCCCTGAGCGCTGGTTTCTCCGCCGACCTGGACGCGGAACTCGCCGCGGAGCTGCACGCCGGCACCCGCCGCGCGCCCCGCCGGTGACACCACCCACCGCCCGTTCCGGCACCGGGGCACGCGCCGAGCTGTTCTTCGAGGACCTCGTTCCGGGGCTCACCGTCGACCTCGGCGTGGTCACGGTCGACGGTGACGAGATGGTCGCCTTCGCCCGTCGCTTCGACCCTCAGTGGTACCACGTCGACCCGGAGCTGGCCGGAGCGAGCCGGCACGGCGGGCTCATCGCCAGCGGTTTCTACACCGTCAGCCTGTTCATGCGGGCGTACGTCGACCACCTGCTGTCCCGCGCGGCGGCCGACGCCTCCCCCGGCCTGGAGGAGCTGCGCTGGCTCGCCCCGGTACGCGCCGGGGACCGGCTCGCCGTCCGGGTCGACGTGATGGGTGCCCGGCCGTCCACCGCCCGCCCGGGCCTCGGCACCGCCAGCCTCACCGGCACGATGCTCCGCCTCGGCCCCGACGACCGGCCCGAACAGGAGGTGCTGCGGACCCGCTTCCGCGGCTGGTTCGCCCTGCGCCCGGTCGAACCCCTGCCGGAGACCGAACCGCCCGCCACGGAACCGTCCGGGACCGAACCGCCCGCGTGACCCGCCCCGGCACGGTGGCCGGGGCGGTCGCGGAAGTCGGGATCAGCTCGTGGTGTCGCGCAGCGGCTTGCCCTCGCGCATGTCGGCGAGGATGTCGCGCATCTCCCCGTCGCCCAGCGAGTGCTTGTCGTGCTGCGCCTCGACCAGCTCGTACAGGGTGGTCTGCACCTGGCCGACCCCCGGGACGTCGGCGAGCACCGACTGGCCACGCTCGCCGGCCGACTCGATGGTGAGCGTGCCGCAGCCGAGCAGCCGCTCGATGAAACGCTGGTTCATCGAGTGGTCGTTGATCCGGGTGAGCGGAAGGTCCCGCCGGTCCCGGGAGAACACACCCTGCTGGAGCAGCACCCGTTCGTTGGTGAACAGGTAGTGCGTGGTGCGCCAGACCAGGAACGGCCACAGCCCGAGCCAGAGCACGGCGACCAGGGCGAGCACCCCGATCACGGCCAGCGCGATCGAACCACCGCCGCTCGCCGGCAGCAGGAGCACGCCCGCCACCACCGCGGCGATGGCCAGCACCAGCACCGCGATCGGCCGGATCAACGCCTTCCAGTGCGGGTGCAGGTGCAGCACGACATGCTCGTCCTCGGTGAGCACGTCTTCGGGGAACGCCACGGGAACCTCCATCGCCATTTTTCCGACGCGCAGACCGTAACCGGTCCAACCGCCCCGGCGGATCAGCCGCACGGGGTGGGTTGTGTCAACAGGGGACCCTTCCTCTACCGCAGGCGTGAAGAAGGTGCCCTTCCTCTCACCGGAGGTGGAGGACGTCGCCGGCGGCCAGGACGCGGTCGCCGGTGGGGGTGGTGACCAGGAGCTGACCGTCGGGGTCCACGCCGGTGGCGGTGCCGGTCAGGTCGTCACCGCCGGGAAGCAGGACCCGCACCTCACGGCCGACCGTGGCACACGCCGCCAGGTAGGCGTCGCGCAGGCCGCTGGCCACCGCGTCCCCGCCGGCGGCACGCCAGCGGTCGTACCAGTCGGCGACCGCGCGCAGCAACGCCCGCAGCAGCGGGTCCCGGTCGGTGGCCGCCGCGCCGGCCAGTTGGAGCGAGGTCGCCGGCAGCCCGGTCGGGTTCACCGGCAGCTCGTCGGCGCGCAGCGTCACGTTGAGCCCGATACCGAGCACGATCGCCGGCGGCTGGTCGGGCGAGCGGCCCGGCACCGCCTCGGCCAGCACGCCCGCGCACTTCGCGTCGCCGATCAGCAGGTCGTTGGGCCACTTCAGGGTGGCCTCCAGCTCGGCCAGCCGGGCCACCGCCTCGACCAGCGCCACGCCGGCCAGCAGCGGCAACCAGCCGTACCCGGTGGGCGGCGCCGCCGGCCAGCCGCGGTCCGGCACGGCCTCGCCGGGCCGCAGCAGCACGCTGGTGGTGATCCCGGCCCGCGGTGGCGACTGCCACACCCGGCCACGCCGGCCCCGCCCGGCGGTCTGCCGCTCGGCGACCACGACCAGACCCTCCGGCTCGCCGGCCCGGGCCGCCTCGGCCACGTCGGCGTTGGTGGAGCCGGTCTCGGTGCGAAGCTCCAGCCGGGCCCACGGGCCGTGCGGCGCGACCAACGCGCGCCGCAGCCGGGTCATCGACAGCGGCGGGCGGTCCAGATCGGTGTACGGGGAGCCCGGCATCCCGCCAGCCTACGGCGGTGGCCGTACCGGCACTGAGGCGTACTGCACAGCGGCGTCGTCCTGAACCATCGTTATATTCCCTGGGTGACTACCGAGACCGGGACCAACATCCACAGCACCGCGGGCAAGCTGGCGGACCTGGAGCGCCGGGTCGACGAGGCGGTGCACGCCGGATCGGCGCGCGCGGTCGAGAAGCAGCACGCGCGGGGCAAGAAGACCGCCCGCGAGCGGATCGAGATGCTGCTCGACGAGGGCTCCTTCGTCGAGCTCGACGAGCTGGCCCGGCACCGGTCCACAGCGTTCGGGCTGGAGAAGAACCGCCCGTACGGCGACGGCGTGGTCACCGGCTACGGCACGGTGGACGGCCGGCAGGTCTGCGTCTTCGCCCAGGACTTCACGGTCTTCGGTGGCTCCCTCGGCGAGGTCTTCGGCGAGAAGATCGTCAAGGTGATGGACCTGGCCATGAAGATCGGCTGCCCGGTGGTCGGCATCAACGACTCCGGCGGGGCGCGCATCCAGGAGGGCGTGGTCTCGCTCGGCCTCTACGGCGAGATCTTCTTCCGCAACGTCCGGGCCTCCGGCGTCATCCCGCAGATCTCGCTGGTGATGGGTCCCTGCGCCGGCGGCGCGGTCTACTCCCCGGCGGTCACCGACTTCACCGTGATGGTCGACCAGACCTCGCACATGTTCATCACCGGCCCGGACGTGATCAAGACGGTGACCGGCGAGGACGTCGGCATGGAAGAGCTGGGCGGGGCCCGTACGCACAACTCCCGCAGCGGCAACGCGCACTACCTCGCCACCGACGAGGAGGACGCGGTCGACTACGTCAGGGCGCTGCTGTCGTACCTGCCGTCGAACAACCTCGACGAGCCGGTGGTCTTCGAGGCTCCCGCCGAGCTGACGATCAGCGACGAGGACCGGGAGCTCGACACGCTGATCCCGGACTCGGCCAACCAGCCGTACGACATCCACCGGGTGATCGAGCACGTCCTCGACGACGGGGAGTTCCTGGAGGTTCAGCCGCTCTACGCGCAGAACATCGTGGTCGGCTACGGCCGGGTCGAGGGGCGCCCGGTCGGCGTGGTGGCCAACCAGCCGATGCACTTCGCCGGCACCCTGGACATCGCCGCCTCGGAGAAGGCCGCCCGGTTCGTCCGCACCTGCGACGCGTTCAACATCCCGGTGCTGACCTTCGTGGACGTGCCCGGCTTCCTGCCCGGCACCGGTCAGGAGTGGGACGGCATCATCCGCCGCGGCGCCAAGCTCATCTACGCGTACGCCGAGGCGACCGTCCCCAAGGTCACCGTGATCACCCGCAAGGCGTACGGCGGAGCGTACGACGTGATGGGCTCCAAGCATCTCGGCGCGGACCTGAACTTCGCCTGGCCGACCGCGCAGATCGCGGTGATGGGCGCGCAGGGCGCGGTGAACATCCTCTACCGCTCCGAGCTGGCCGGCGCCGAGGATCCGGCGGCGGTCCGGGCCGAGAAGATCGCCGAGTACGAGGACACCCTGGCCAACCCGTACGTGGCGGCCGAGCGCGGGTACATCGACTCGGTCATCCCGCCGCACGAGACGCGCACCCAGATCGTCCGGGCGCTACGCGTCCTGCGCACCAAGCGCGAGACCCTGCCGCCCAAGAAGCACGGCAACATCCCGCTCTGATCTCGCTCCCTTGATCTGCACAACCTCGGGGAAAGTGCTGCCTCCGAACGACGGGAGGCAGCAACAACCCTGATGTTGTGCGGATCAACAGCGGTCAGCAGGCGGGGTTGGCGGCGGCGCACATCCGCCTGGCGGCGACCTCCGTCAGGCGGCCCAGGTCCAGCTCGGTGCCGGTCTGTCCCAGACTGAGTACGGTGATCAGGTCGCCCACCCGGACCACGGCGGTGGTGGTCGGCCGGGGTGGCGCACCGATGGGCTCGCCCGTCTTCTGGTCAACGGGCTGCGAACCGGTGTGCCGCAGCAGCGCAGCCCCGTCGCCGGCGAAGTCCCGCTGGACCACCGCCCAGCGGTGCGTCGCCGACCCGGTGCCCGTTGCGCTCCCCACCTTGTACCCGCCGATGCTGTTCCACTCGGCACACGGGGCAACCAGGTCGTCCAGAGTGGCGAGAAGCTGGATGGCCGCGTCCGGAGTCAGCCGGTAGACATCCTGCGTGACCAGACCATCGGACTGGGTGAGGATTGCCGCAGCGCGCTTCGGCACCAGGGTCTGCGAGCGGGACAGGATCGAATGCTGCCAGCCGGCCGAGCGCCCCTGACTCGTCCGGCAAGCGCCGAGCATGTGGTCCAGCAGGACCGGCTCGCCCAGCCCCGATTGGCTGAGCTGCACATCGACCTGCTGCGGCAGGTCGGCTGGCTGCAACAGGGCGTCGGTGGTGATCTCGTGCCGGGTCGGCGAGGCGGAGGGCGCGGCGGCCGGCGGAACCGGCGGCGGAGACTTCCTCGGCGCAGCGACCGCCGCGGCGGAAACCCCGGCGAGGGCCAGCACGACGGTGGCCACCACGATCCTGCGCTGGCTGCGGCGACGGGCCCGGGCGCGGATCTCCTCCGGGCCGGGCCATTGCACGTCGCGCAGTTCCCGCTGGATGTGTTCGACGAAGGTCGGGTCGTCACGCATCGGTGGCCTCCTCCAGATCAGAGACGGCGAGCAGCCCGGCGAGCGCAGCGCGCCCCCGGGAGAGTCGGGCCTTGACCGTGCCGACCGGGGCGGCGGTCTCCCGCGCCACCTCGGCGACCGGCATGCCGACCAGGTAGTAGAGGGCGATGGCGACGCGTTGCTCCTCGGGCAGCCGGCGCAGCGCGGCGACCACCTCGACGGTGTCGGTACCCGGGCCGGGAACCGTCTCGGTGGCCCCGTGCCGCAGGTACGCGCGGGCGCGGCTGCGCAGGCTGCGCCACCGGCTGACCGCGATCCGGCTGGCCACCACCCGCACCCACGCCTCCGGGTCGTCGTACCCGCTGACCGTCGACCAGCGCTGCCACGCCCGGATGTACGCCTCCTGCACGGCGTCCTGCGCCTCGCCCCGGTCGCCGGTGAGCACGTAGACGAAACCGAGCAGTCGTTGTCGGCTCCCGCGGTAGAACTCGTCGAACCCGTCGACGTCCGGCACCCGCTACCTCCCCGTGTCGGTCGCAGGAAACACGCGCCGGGCAGGGTGATCGGTTGCCCAGGTCAGGCGATCATCTTCTCGAGCTCGGCGAGCGGGAACGCGCCGGCTCCGATCCGCTCCCGGACCGCCCGGCGTACGGCCCGCTGCACGGCGACGTTGGCCGGCGTCGGTACGCCGTGCAGCCGGCCGAGCAGCACGATCTCACCGTTGAGGTGGTCGACCTCGGTCGAGCCCGCGCCCCGGGCCAGGCTCTGCCAGGTGGAACCGCCGGAGCGGCCCTCGCCGGCGACCGGGCGCTGCTGAACCCGGTCACCGCGTTCGGCTCGCTCCTCGTCCGGCGAGGTGTGCGCGATGCGTGCGGCGGCGAGCGCGGCGACGCCCTCGGCGCGTACCCGCTCGGCCAGCGCGTCCGGGATGTCCCGGCCGAGCAGCGCCTGGAGGCCGTTGCCGAGGTTGGCGAGCAGTTTGCCGTACTTCCAGCGCATCACGTCCGGCCGGACCGGGGCGACGAACCCGGCGGCGGTCAGGTCGGCGGCGATCGCCTGATCGGTGTCGTCGGCGATCGCCTGATCGGTGTCGTCGGCGCCGGCCGGGTAGTGCCCGACGTGCAGCATTCCCGGGTACGGGTAGCCGTTGGCCACCACCACGCCCGGGTCCAGGTGGGTGGCCGGCAGCCAGACGCAGACCGGGTGCACCGTGGCGAAGAGCCGCAGCGCGGCCCGCTCGTTGGCCACCCCGTTCTGCGCGGTGACCAGTGGCAGCCGCTCACCCGCCGTGCCACCCCCGGCCACCGGCGCGTCCACCCAGGCGGCCAGCGCGCCAGCGGTGTCCTGCGACTTCACGGTGAGGATCAGCACCGTGTCGGCCGGCAGCGGGCGGTCACCGGGGCCGTCCACGGCGGCGAGCCGGGCGGTGATCTCGCCGTCGGGCTGGCGCAGGGTCAGGCCCCGATCGCGGATCGCGTCCAGGTGCGCGCCCCGGGCCACCAGGGTCACGTCCCGGCCGGCCTCGGCCAGCCGCACCCCGATGGTCCCGCCGACCGCGCCCGCCCCGATGATCACGTATCGCATGGCCTCATTCTGCCCGTCCGGCGAGATGGTCGCGCTCGTCGCCGTTCGGCACACGGTGGGCGTGGTCGTTCAGACGGTCAGGCCGGCGTCGGTGAGGATCGGGCCGGTGAGCAGCAGCGCGCCGGCGACGAGCGCGGCCAGGTTGACCAGGGCGAAGAGGAACACCCAGAAGAACGCCGGGAACGGGGTGAGCCCGGCGAGCTGGTCGGCGTCGGAGGCGGGCATCCGGCCGCGCGAGCGCAGCTGTTGCAGTTCCACCACTGGCCGCACCCCGCCGAGCAGCAGGAACCACACCCCGGTGTACGCGAACGCGGCCTGCACCTGCGGGGTGGCGTACCACGAGACGGCGAGCACCAGGGCGCCGGTGACCAGCAGCGACACCACGCCGAAGGCGTTGCGGATCATCACGAGCATGGCGAGCAGCAGCGCCACCGCGACCCAGAGCAGGAGGGTGATCCGGTTGCCGCCGAGCAGCCAGGCGCCGGCCAACCCGACCAGCGGTGGGGCGATGTAGCCGGCGAGCAGGGTGAGGATCATGCCCGGCCCGGTGGGCCGGCCGGCGGAGAGCGTCAGCCCGGAGGTGTCCGAGTGCAACCGGATGCCGCGCAGCTTGCGGCCGGTGAGCAGGGCGATCAGCGCGTGCCCGCCCTCGTGGGCGATGGTGATGGCGTTGCGGGCGATCCGCCACGGCAGTCGGGTGCTGACCACCACCAGCGCGACGGCCGCGGTGATCAGCACCAGCAGCGGGGGCGGGTCCGGCTGCGCGCCGAACAGCGTGTCCCACAGGTCGCCCAGCCCGTCGATCGACATCATGGGGCGCGAGCCTACCGGCGGCGTTCGGTGTCGGTCCCGGGCCACCGCCTCGTATCGTGTGAGACTGATCGGGTGGCGAGCGGAGCGGGAGGTGGCCGCCGATGAGCGCGGAACCCCTGGGGCACCACGTCGGGCTCTGGACCGAGGCCGACTACTTCGCCCTGGGTGAGACCCCGGACCGGATCGAGCTGCTCGACGGGAGCCTGATCGTGAGCCCTGCCCCGAGCAAGCGACACCAGTTGGTGTCGTGGAATCTCGTCGACAGCCTGCGGCCAGCAGCACGGCCGCATAACCTTCTCGTGTTCGAGGCGGTCAACGTGCGGCTCGGGGTGGACCGGATCGCCATCCCGGACGTGGTCGTCGCGGACACCGACGACGAGGGCACCGTGGTGGAGGCCGCCGAGGTGGTCCTGGTCTGCGAGCTCGTCTCGCCAGGCAACGCCGCCGCTGACCGGCTGGTCAAGATGCAGCTCTACGCCATCGCGCGGATCCCCTGGTACCTGCTGGTCGAACAGGACGGCGACGGTCAGTCGTTGCGGCTGTTCCGGCTCGACGGCGAGCACTACGTCGAGGACCAGGTGGCCAAGCCCGGCGAGGTGCTGACCATCGTGGAACCGTTCCGCTGGCAGCTCGACCCCGCCGCTCTGCGCTGATCCGTCCCACCGCGATGTCCAGGTCCCACCGACACCCGTCGATGAAAGTTTCTTCAACAACTCTTGTGATCTAGGGCAGTTACCTCCAAAGATGGGCATCAATAGCCCGACGTCCTTGGAGGCAGCCATGGCCCGTACCAGATCACCGCTGCGCCGCGTGCTCGCGGCCGGCCTCACCCTCCTCGCCACCGCGGCGGCGACCCTGGTCGCGACCGCCGGACCGGCGGCCGCCGCCACCACGCCCGGCGTCGACGTGTCCCACTACCAGGGCACCATCAACTGGACCAGCGTGCGCAACGCCGGCATCCAGTTCGCCTTCATCAAGGCCACCGAGGGCACCAGCTACAAGGACCCGAGATTCAACGCGAACTACGTCAACGCGTACAACGCCGGTGTGATCCGCGGCGCGTACCACTTCGCCCGGCCGAACATCTCCGCCGGCTCGACCCAGGCCAACTACCTGGCCTCCAACGGCGGCGCCTGGTCGGCGGACAGCCGGACCCTTCCCGCCGCGCTGGATCTGGAAGCCAACCCGTACGCCGGCGGCTACTGCTACGGCCTCAGCACGACCGGGATGCGCAACTGGGTCCAGGACTTCCTGAACACCTACCGCTCCCGCACCGGCCGCCACGCGGTCATCTACACCACGACGAGCTTCTGGAACCAGTGCACCGGCAGCTGGACCGGCCCGTGGGCGAACCACCCGCTCTGGCTGGCCCGCTGGTCGAGCACGCCGGGCGCGCTGCCGGCCGGCGCGCCGGTGTGGAGCTTCTGGCAGTACACCAGCACCGGCTCGGTCCCGGGGATCAGCGGCGGCGTGGACCGCAACTACTGGAACGGCGACCGCTCGCGGCTGATCGCGCTGGCCAACAACACGGCCTGACCGGCCCGGTCCGCCCGATCCGCCTGGGGAGGCGGTTGGCGGCAGCGGGATCGGCTGTCACCTCACGGTCGACAATCGGTCCGGCTGCCGCCACGCCACCGGTACGGGTCAGGCCCGCGTCGGCTCATCGCCGGCACCACCACCGGAGTGTCCTTACTGGTCAGAGCACTCCGCCGGGTCAGCCGCCAGGCAGCCACCCCAAAGACGGCAATGGTCACGACGCTGAGCAGTGCGATGAGCGCCCAGATTCCCGCGCTGACCAGCAGCAGGACCGCGTCGCCGAGCGCGACCAGCATCCACAGTGCCAGCCGGGGCCGAGCATCCCTCCGTCGGTAACCCATGTCGTACCTCCTTCCGTCGTCGGAGGTCAGATACCCCGGACGACGCAAGGTCATGTGAATGGATTTCGCTCCGACGTTCAGTCCGTGCGGTCGGGCACGAAGCCCTTGGCGATCCGGTCGAAGTTCGGCAGGTTGGCCTGCCAGTCCTTCTCCGCGATCTCCCACCGCAGGGCGTACCCGCGATTGCTGGCCGTCACGAAGCCACGGTTACGGACGTGGATCCGGGTGCCATCACGGGTCTCCAGCCACTCCCAGTCCCCGCAGGTCTTCCAGAAGTTGCACGGCTTGATGCTGAGGTACTGGTAGTTGTTGACCCGACTCTTGCGGTCCGACTCCTGCTCCTGCCAGTCCTTGACCGCGTCGTCCTTCGGCGTGCTGGTCCACTGCACGAGCAGTTCACCCGGCCCGTTGGACTGGTCGAACAGAATTGTGCTGCCATCGACCTGCCGGCGCACCCAACCGTCGGGCAGCGGCAGGGAGAAGCCGGCCGGGTCCTTGTGCAGCTTCCAGCCGGCCGGCAGCGCGTTCGGGTCGACCGAGGGCGTGGCCGACGCCGTCGGGCTGGGAGCGCCGCTGGTGGGTGGGGGCACGTCCGGCGCGGAGGTCTGCGGCGCCGGGGCCGAGGTGGCGGCACCCCCGGTCGGGCCGGCCTGCGGGCTGTTGTCGCCGCCGCCCTCGCCCTTGGTGAGCAACGGCACGATCACCACGAGGCCGATCAACAGCAGGGCAACCACGGCCCCGATCAGCAGGTTGCGCCGGCTGTTGTTCGGCTTCGTACCGTCCGACAGCGGCACCGCCGCGCGCCCGGCCGGGCTGACCGGGGGCATGACCGACGTCGGGGTCGACGGCCTGCGCTGTTCCGGCGCCACCGGCGGACCGTCGACCGCGGTCGGCTCGTCGTCGGCGTTCGTCGTATCGTCGGCGGGTGCGCCGTCCCCGACGCTGACGCCCGCGGTGGGCTCGGCGTCGGCGGTGTCCGGGCGGTCGATCGTGGCCGTCGGCTCGGCCGGCACGGGCGCGGTCGGCTCGGCGTCCGGCGCGGAGGGAACGACGGCCGTCGGCGTGGCATCACTCGCGGAGGTCGCGGCCGCAGCGGCCGGCGGAGTCCGCGGCGCCGGCGGCGACACCGGACGGTCGGCGCTCCCCTCGGCGGGTCGCGGTGCCGGCACCAGCGGCGGGCGCGGCTCGCGCGGGCCGTTCGGCCCAGGCCGGCGTACGCCATCCAGCAGCGAGATGCCGCGCGCCCGCTTGCCACCGGCGCGACGCAGCAGCCGCTCCGCCACCTCGGCGTTGATCCGCTCGTTCGGGTCCTTGCGCAGCAGGCCGTTCAGCACCGGTTTGAGCGGGCCGGCGTTCTTCGGCGGCGGCATCGGCTCGGTGGCCAGCGCGGCCAGCGTGGCGATCGCCGACGGCCGAGCGTACGGCGACTTGCCCTCCACCGCCGCGTAGAGCGTCGCGCCCAGCGACCACAGGTCGGCCTCCGGCCCGGCGGTGCCCTCCCGGGCACGCTCCGGCGAGATGTACGCCGGCGAACCCAGCACCATGCCGGTGCGGGTGACGTTCGGGTCGCCCGGGATGGTCGCGAGACCAAAATCGGTCAACACCACCCGGCCGTCGTCGCCGAGCAGCACGTTGCCGGGCTTGACGTCGCGGTGCATGACGCCCGCCTTGTGGGCGGCGTTGAGGGCACCCAGCACGCCGAGGCCGATCTCGACCGTGCGGGCCGGCGACACCGGCCCGTCCTCGGCGAGGGTGTCCTGCAACGACTTCGACGCCACGTACTCCATGACGATCCATGGATCACCATCGGTGCGGAGCACGTCGAAGATGCGGACAACATTGACGTGGTTGAGCCGGGCGATGGCCCGCGCCTCGCGCAGCGAACGCTCCCGCATCTCGCGGCGTTCCTCGTCGGTGAGGCCGGGCGGCGGCACCAACTCCTTGATGGCGACGTCCCGGTGCAACACCTCGTCGCGCGCCTTCCACACCCGACCCATGCCGCCCTGGCCGAGCGGCGACAGAAGCCGGTATCGGTCAGCGACGAGTTGGGGAAGCGCGTTCGACATCGGTGAGACGGTACCCGGAGCCGCTGATCGTCACACCGCCGGCACGCCACTCTGCGTTCCCTGTAACTTCGCGCCGCGTACCCTGGCGTCATGTCTGCCGAAGAGCCGCTGTTCCGGGTCGTCCGCGGCGTGCCCACCGCCGAGGAACTGGCCGCCCTGGTGGGTGCGATCGTCCTCCGGTCCCGCCCGGCCGTCGCCCCCGCGCCGGTGGCGACGTCCGCCTGGGCTCGCAGCGGTCGACCGGCCGGCGCGGCGCTCGCGGCCGGCCCGGGCGGATGGCGCTCCGCCGGCCTGCCCCGCTGACCCGACCCGCCGCACGGGGGCTGCCAGCGTCGCTCCCAGCCGTTAACCTCACTCAGGGAAACGGTGCCGTGACGGGTAGGGAGGATCGATGATCCCCGAAGAGGACCGGCCAACCCCCTGGCTGCGCAACTACGGCGGCATCGAGGCCGACATCCGCCAGCTCCGGGAGTTCGCCGACCGGCTCGCCGCCGAGGTCGAACGCAACTACGCGCCACACCTGTCGTACATCGCCGACGACATGTCCGCCCAACTGCCCAACCCCTGCGACGCCTTCATCGAGCTGGTCACCTTCCTGCACGCACACCACGAGACGCAGCAGGCCACCGCCGACATGGTGTACGCCGTCCGAGGGGCCACCGGCCACCTGGCCGCCGTCGCCGACCGCGTCGCCACCCAGTACTCCGACGCCGACGCCTTCTCGGCCGCCCGCGTGGTGGACGTACAGCGGGCACTCGCCGACCCGGGGACCGTCCTGCCCGGCGGCCCAACGCCGATGCTGGCCGACCCGACCGGCCCCGAAGGGGACAGGCCGGTGGTGCTGCCGTGATCGAACGGGGCAGCGGCCGCACCTCCGGCGTCACCGACTGGCAACTGATGGACGTCAACAGCATGTGGGCGTGCCTGCAGGACCACGACACCGCCAACCACTGGAAGCAGGTCGCCGGCTGGCGCAAGGTGTGCGACCTGGCCCAGATCCACCTCGGCCGGCTCCAGGAGTACCGGCGCGGGCTCGCCGAGGCGTGGCCGCCCGAGACCAGCGCCGCCTCCCGTACGTACCTCGCTCAACTCGATGAGCTGATCGACAAGGTGCGGCACACCCACGACGCCGCCGCCGCCAACTACACCGCGCTCTCCGCCGCCACCCAGGCCATCGGCACCACCCGCTCCGAACTTCGCAAGGTCCATGAGGAGTACGCCACCAAGCTCCAGCAGAAGCAGGCGTACGAGGCGACGGCCGCCGACCCGAAAGCGGTCATGGGCAGCCGGGTCACGGAATCACCGGTGACCGACGCCGAACTGGAGCGGCTGAACACGCAGGCGCGGGGCATGATGTTCAACCTCAGCGGTGAACTCCAACAAGCCCAAGCCACCCTCCAAAAACCACCGGCGCTGCGGCCACCGATTCAATCTGGGGATCCTGACGCATTAGGCCCGACCTCCACAGCGCCGGTTATCCCTCCGATCGTCCCTGTACCGATGCCAACGGTCGGCAGGCCTGTGGCGGCCCCACCTGCAAAAGCCGACCTCGCGGTGCCCATGCCGCAAGCGCAAGGCGTGGGACCAGTCCTAGGCAGTGCAGGAACTGGCCTAGTGAACAGCCCCGCCACGGTGAACACAGGGAACACGCCTCTACCGACGTCGACCGGCCCACATCTAGGGCCTGGGCTGCCACCCAGCCCGTCGATCCCATCCCGCGCCGCAGGCCTGCCGATCTCAACTAATCAGCCACCGGGCGGCAGCATGAATCGGCCGCAGGCGTCGTCTCCGATGGCGCAGCCACGCCTGACGCCCCCTAGCGGACTGATTGGCGGCCCGCCCGGACCGGGGCTCGGTTTACCAGGCCCCGGGGCCACTCCGCCCCGGAAGGTCAATCCGATTGGAGGTGTGATCGGCGGCGGTGGGGCTGGCACAGGACCTACAGGGGGCGCTGGGTCTCGTCCGGGCGGCGGCCGCGCACCTGGCGGCATCCACGGAGGCATTACTCCAATCGGCGGCGCACCTTTCATGGGAGCCAATACAGGCACTGGCCTACCTCCCGGACGCCCAAGCCGTCACCAGCGAGACGGCGACCAAGCTGGCCGATGGGATCCGGATAATCCGTGGGAAACCGACCAAGGGGTGAACCCCGTTGTCCGCCCAGGAGATGAGCAGGGCCCGATTGACCCTGGCCCGGCCATTGGATTCAATCGGTGACTATTTGCACCACCGTGCCCCTGACTTCATTGTTGACACTCATCGCGTTAGCCATGCCAACAAATTTCTCGACACAACCTAGCCAAGCAGCTGATGCTGCCGCCCGGATTCGGGCAGAGCAGTGGCACCTCAGCTATCTTCAGGCGACCACGGCCCAGCAGATTAGTCGCGGCAAGGGAGTAGTTGTCGCTGTACCAGATACTGGGGTTGATCCGCACCCCGATCTACGCAGCAACCTGCTCGCGGGAACAGACATCATCGCTGGCGGAAATGGCGACGGTCGACGAGACAGGGATAGTCATGGGACGTCCATGGCTGGCTTGATTGCTGCTCATGGCCGGGGTAGGGAACTGGGCGCGCTAGGCATTGCGCCCGAAGCGAAAATTTTGCCAATATATGATTCCCCGCCACACGCCTATGGCGAGCCGAACGATCTCGCGGAAGGAATAGAGTACGCAATAGCGAACGGCGCGGATGTGATAAGTGTTGCCTCTGTCGGCGGAAGTAGTTCAAGACTGCGCCAAGCGATCCGAGCCGCCCTCAACGCAAACATAGTTATCGTCGCTGGTGCTGGCAATCTGCCTCGCGACCAGACCATTGGATACCCGGCCAGCGAAACTGGCGTAATCGCTGTCGGCGGTGTCGACCGCGCAGGAAGGCATGCGGTCGTCTCGGTGACTGGACCGGAAATCGACGTAGTAGCGCCGGCGGTCGACATCTACAGCACCAGCTACGACGGAAAGTACTCGAAAGGCACGGGGACCTCGAGCGCGACGGCGATCGTGGCGGGGGCAGCGGCGTTGATCAGGTCCAAGTACCCCTACCTGCCCGCTCAGGAGGTGGCACACCGCCTGACGGCCACCGCCGTCGACAAGGGTCCGCCCGGGCGCGACGACGAGTACGGCTATGGCGTGATCGACCTCGTGGCAGCGCTGACGGCGGACGTACCCCCGTTGGGGTTCGAGTCGGCGAGCGCGCCGGCCGGCGGTGGCCCGACCACGACGGCCGGCGCTCAGCCGGACGACGACGGCGCGGCGGTAGGTGGGCTCGCCACCCTCGGTGTGCTCGTGGCCGCCGGCGTCGGATGGGCGCTGGTGGTGCGGCGAAGGCGACGCGACGACGGTCCGCCACCTCGTATCAGTCGCTGACAGGTCGACGACCCGTGATCGACCCGGGATCAGTGGTGTCGCGGCATCCTCGGCGCTGGGACAGCCCGAGGTCAAGGAACCCGAGTCGATCAAGCGGTGATCGACTCGAGGTCGGCGATCTGGGGGTGTCCGCGGGGGTGGGATAGCGCGATGTCGGTGATGTGGAGTGGATCAATGCGCGCAAGAGCGCCGACCGGGAGCGCGCGGGTCGGATGGTCGTGGCGGGGGTGGTGAGCCGGTAACGTCGGTCGGGTGTCTGCATCCCTGCCGCTCCGTCTCGTGCTCGCCTCGGCGAGCCCCGCCCGTCGCAAGTTGCTCCAGGCCGCCGGCATCGAGCCGGACGTGCTGGTCAGCGGGGTGGACGAGTCCCTGGTGGTGACCGATCGCGCCGAGGAGTTGTGCCTGGAGCTGGCTCGGCTCAAGGCACAGGCCGTGCTGACCCGGCTGAGCCCGGCGACCGACCAGCGGACGCTGGTGATCGGCTGCGACTCGGTGCTCGCGTTCGACGGGGAGATCCTCGGCAAGCCGGCCGATCCGGCGGACGCCACCCGGCGCTGGCAGCGGATGCGGGGGCGCAGCGGCGTCCTGCACAGCGGGCATTGCCTGATCGACGTTGTCGCCGTGCGGCGCGCCGAGGCGGTCGCTTCGACCACCGTCCACTTCGCCGACATCAGCGACGACGAGATCGCCGCCTACGTGGCCAGCGGTGAGCCGCTGGCGGTGGCCGGCGCGTTCACCATCGACGGGCTGGGCGGGCCGTTCGTCGAGCGGATCGAGGGTGACCCGGGGACGGTGGTCGGGCTGTCGATGCCGCTGCTGCGCCGCCTCCTCGCCGAGCTGGGCCTGCAGATCACGGATCTGTGGACGAAGGTCGCGCCCGGCGGTCAGACGGTCGAGCCGCTCGGTAACGTCCGGTCATGACCACCAAATCGATCCCGCTCACCGACGAGCTGCACGCGTACATGGTCGCGCACGGCGCCCCACCGGACGAGATCATCCGGGACCTGGCCGAGGAGACCCGGTCGGTGCTGCCGGAGCACGCCACGATGCAGGTGGCTCCGGAACAGGCCGCGCTCCTGACCTTCCTCACCCGGTTGCTCAACGCACGGCACGTCGTCGAGGTGGGCACGTTCACCGGGCTCTCGTCGCTGGCGATCGCCCGTGGGTTGCCCGAGGGCGGGCGACTGACCTGTTTCGACATCTCCGAGGAGTTCACCGGCATCGCCCGGCGCTACTGGGCTCGCGCCGGAGTGCAGGACCGGATCGACCTGCGTATCGGCCCGGCTGGGGACCGGCTGCGGGAGCTGCCGCACGAGCGGTACCTGGACTTCGCGTTCATCGACGCGGACAAGACCGGCTACCCGATCTACTGGGCGGAGCTGGTGCCCCGGATGCGTCCCGGCGGGGTGATCGCCGTTGACAACGTGCTGCGCGGCGGCCGGGTGATCGCGCCGCAGAACGAAGCCGACCGGGCCATCGCCGCCTTCAACGACGAGGTGCTGGCCGATGTGCGCGTGGACCCGGTGATGCTGCCGGTCGCCGACGGCCTGACCCTGGCCCGGGTGCGCTGAGCGCCGGCAACCGCTGAACCCGAATATCGGGGTGTCCTCGTGCGAGGGACACCCCGATATTCAGGAACTCGTGTTGATCAAGCGCGGCCGCCAGACGAAGCCGGACGGCGAGCGTCAGCGCACGCTGCGGGCGAACTGGCGGGCGGCCCAGACGACACCCAACGCGGCGAGCACCGCGGTGATGGTCAGGCCCTGCCAGACCTTGTCGCTGCCGAGGTCACCGGCGAACAGCGCCCGGGTGCCGTCGACCGCCCAGGAGAACGGGTTCCAGTCGGCGATGGCCTGCAACCAGCCGGGCGCGAAGGTCAGTGGCAGCAGGATGCCGGAGAGCAGCAGCACCGGCTGCGCCACCGTGTTCATCAGCGGGGCCAGCGCGTCCTCGCTCTTGACCTTGAGAGCGACGCCGTACGAGACGGCCGAGGTCATCAGCGCGATCAGGGCGAGCATCAGGTACGCGAGCAGCAGGTCCCCGATGAACACCCGCAGGTCGAACAGGAGCGCCAGCAGGGTGATGATGACCGCCTGCACGAGGAGCGAGACCACGTCGCGCAGCGAGCGACCGAGCAGCAGGGCGAGCCGGCTGATCGGGGTGACCCGGGAGCGTTCGATGACCCCGGCGCGCAGCTCGGCGATCAGGCCGAAGCCCTGGAACAGGCCGCCGAAGATGGCCAGCAGCACCAGCAGACCGGGTACGAAGATCTTGTAGGCGGCGGCCTGGGTGGGCGCGTTCAGCGCCGGCTTGAGCAGTGGGGCGAAGAGCAGCAGGTACATCACCGGCTGGAAGACGCCGACGAAGACCCAGACCGGGTTGCGCAGCAGCAGCTGGGTCTGCCGCTGGAAGATCAGCCAGGTGTCACGGGCGAATTTCATGAGTCGTCTCCGGGTGGTCAGGACTCGCGCAGCGAGCGGCCGGTCTTGGTCAGGAAGACGTCGTCCAGGCTGGGCCGGTGCAGCTCGATCGAGCGCAGGTCGAGCCCGGCCTGGTCGAGTCTGCGCAGGACCTGCGGGATGGCCGTGGCGCCCTCGTCGACGTAGAGACGCAGGCCGCCCTCGTCGGCGGTCTCCAGCTTGTTGACGTACGGCTCGCCGTCGAGCGCCTGGGCGGCCTGCGGGGTGGCGGCCAGGTCGAGGCCGACCAGCACGACGTCACCGGAGATCTCCCGCTTGAGCTCGGTGGGAGTGCCCTCGGCCACCACCTCGCCGTTGTCCATGATCGCGATCCGGTCGCAGAGCGCGTCAGCCTCGTCCAGGTAGTGCGTGGTGATGAAGACGGTCATCCCGTCCCGGCGCAGCCGGCGGATCTCGTCCCACATGTGCGCGCGGCTCTGCGGGTCGAGGCCGGTGGTCGGCTCGTCCAGGAAGACGATCTTCGGCTCGTGGATGATGCCGAGCGCGATCTCCACCCGCCGGCGCTGGCCGCCGGAGTAGGTCTTGCACTTGCGGTCGGCGTACTCGGTGAGCTGGAAGGCCTCCAGCGCGCGGGCGGCGCGCCGCTGCGCGTCGGCCTTGCCGATGCCGTACATCCGGGCGTGCAGCACCAGCTCCTCGCGGGCGGTCGACTCGTCCCACGTGCTGCCGCCCTGGGGGACGTAGCCGATCCGGCGGCGCACCTCGGCCGGATCCTTGCGCAGGTCGGCGCCGGCGATCGTGGCCTCGCCGCCGTCCGGCTCGATCAGCGTGGCGAGCATCCGCAGCGTGGTGGTCTTGCCGGCGCCGTTCGGGCCGAGGAAGCCGAAGATCTCGCCCTCGGCGACCTCGAGGTTGACGCCCCGCACGGCGTCCACCGTCTTCGTCTCTCGACCCGCGCGGGAGCGGAACGACTTCCGCAGCCCCCTGGTCTCGATCATCTCTGCTCCTGGTCGTCCGGGCCGGCCGCTGCCGGCCGTCGAAGGGGACGAGCCGAACGGCGCACTCCCCCGCTGTGCCGTCAGCAGGCTAACGCGATATAACTCTTATGGTCAACGTTGATTATTCCGCGTTGCGAGCGGTCGGCTCGGCCCCGTCCGTCCACTGCGGCCAGCCCTCGGCGTTCTCCAGCTCAGCAGGTAGGTACGACACTCCGGAATCGATTTTCTCGGCGATCCGCTCGCACCAGGCCATCTCCGCCTCGGCCCGCGCCGACCAGAGCTCGAACATCCACCCCACGTGCGCGGGCTTGGTGTTGCGCACCCAGTCCGAATCCAGCGAGGCGCGCATCGACTCGATGCCGGCCCGCAGCAGGTTGGCCCGGTTGCGCAGGGCCGCCGCCGCCTCGGGACGTGGCATCGCGGGCAGGAAGGAGAACGCCGCCGCGAACGGGTCCACCGGCTCGGAGAAGTTCCACCAGAGGCCGCGCAGCAGCGTCTCGAACTCGTCCTCGCCCTTCGGGGTCACCTCGTAGGTGGTACGCGCCGGACGGGCGCCGACCTGCTCGGTGGCGACGGCGCGGAGGAGGCCCTCCTCGGTGAGTTTGCGCAGCGCGTGGTAGATCGACCCGGGCTGCACGTTGGCCCACTTGTCGGCGCTCCAGCTCAGCAGCTCGCGGCGCACGTCATAGCCGTGTACGGGCTGCATCCACCGCACCAGACCGAGAATCATCATCCGAGTCGCAGACACCGGACAAGCGTAATAGGCAAGTTTGACTAGAACGCGGCAGGCACAGTGCGGCATCCCACACTGAGCGATCGTTAGGGCCACCAGGGTGGCCGATACACTCCCGGTCAGTAACCTGCCGGGAGGAGCCACGAAGGTGCGCAAGGTCCTTATCGCCAACCGCGGCGAGATCGCCGTCCGGGTGATCCGCGCCTGCCGCGACGCCGGCCTGGGCAGTGTCGCCGTGTACGCGGACTCCGACCGCGACGCCCTGCACGCCACGCTCGCCGACGAGGCGTACGCGCTCGGCGGGGACAGCGCGACCGAGACGTACCTGCGCATCGACAAGCTGCTCGACGTGGCCGCGCGGGCCGGCGCCGACGCCGTGCACCCCGGCTACGGCTTCCTGTCCGAGAACGCCGAGTTCGCCCAGGCGGTCATCGACGCCGGGCTGACCTGGATCGGCCCCACCCCGCAGGCGATCCGAGACCTCGGTGACAAGGTCACCGCCCGGCACATCGCGCAGCGCGCCGGCGCACCGCTGGTCCCCGGCACCCCGGACCCGGTGGCCAGCCCGGACGAGGTGATGGCGTTCGCCGTCGACCACGGTCTGCCGGTCGCCATCAAGGCCGCCTTCGGTGGCGGCGGACGCGGGCTCAAGGTGGCCCGGACCATGGAGGAGATCCCCCAGCTGTTCGAGTCGGCCACCCGGGAGGCGGTCGCGGCGTTCGGCCGGGGGGAGTGCTTCGTCGAGCGCTACCTGGACCAGCCGCGGCACGTCGAGGCGCAGGTCCTCGCCGACCAGCACGGCAACGTGATCGTGGTGGGCACCCGGGACTGCTCGTTGCAGCGGCGGCACCAGAAGCTGGTCGAGGAGGCCCCCGCGCCGTTCCTCAGCGATGCCCAGCGGGCCCAGATCCACGACAGTGCCAAGGCGATCTGCCGCGAGGCCGGTTACCACGGCGCCGGCACGGTGGAGTACCTGGTCGGCGTGGACGGCACCATCTCCTTCCTGGAGGTCAACACCCGGCTCCAGGTCGAGCATCCGGTGACCGAGGAGACCGCCGGCATCGACCTGGTCCGCGAGCAGTTCCGGATCGCCGACGGCGAGAAGCTGCGCAGCACCGAGGACCCCACGCCGCGCGGGCACTCCATCGAGTTCCGGATCAACGGCGAGGACCCGGGCCGCAACTTCCTGCCCGCCCCCGGCACGGTCACCGCGCTGCGGCTGCCCACCGGCCCCGGTGTCCGGGTGGACACCGGCATCTCGGCCGGTGACGTGATCGGCGGCAACTTCGACTCGCTGCTGGCCAAGGTGATCATCACCGGTGAGACGCGAACCGAGGCGCTGGAGCGGGCCCGCCGCGCGCTGGACGAGATGGTGGTCGACGGGATGGCCACCGCGCTGCCGTTCCACCGGCTGGTGGTACGGGACGAGGCGTTCACCGCCGAGCCGTTCACCGTGCACACCCGGTGGATCGAGACCGAGTTCCACAACACCGTGCCGCCCTTCGCCGCCGCCGCCGGCGCCGCCGAGGCATCGGCCGAACGCGAGACCGTCGTGGTCGAGGTGAGCGGCAAGCGGCTGGAGGTCAGCCTCCCCGCCGGCTTCGGCGGGGGTACGACCACCGCCGCGCCCGCCTCCCGCAAGCCGACCCGGCGCGGTGGCGGGGCCAAGGCCGGCGCACCGGTCGGTGGCGACACGCTCACCTCGCCGATGCAGGGCACGATCGTCAAGATCGCCGTGGCGGACGGCGACACCGTCGTCGAGGGCGACCTGGTGGTGGTGCTGGAGGCGATGAAGATGGAGCAGCCGCTGCACGCCCACAAGACCGGCACGGTCAGCGGACTCTCCGCCGAGGTCGGCGCCGTGATCACCGCTGGTGCCGCGATCTGCACCATCGCCTGAGCCGTTGGGAAGGGTCCCTCCCTAACAGCCTGGCGGGCAGTCGGCGCGACGCGCCGGCCGTCAGCGGAGGGTCTCGGCGGCGACTCCGCGGACGGCGGCGGTCAAGGCGTTCAGTACGTCCGACTCCAGTCGCCAGTGCTGCCAGTAGAGCGGGACATCCAGGTGCCGGTCCGGCGCGAGGTCGACGCAGCGACCGGCGGCCAGGTCGGCCTCGGCGATCTGTTCCGGCACCAGGCTCCAGCCGAGCCCGAGCCGGATCGCCTCGCTGAAGGCCGGCACCGACGGCACGTAGTGCACCGGCGGGTCGAGGGGGCGACCCGCCACCGCCCGGATGAAGCGGTGCTGCACCCGGTCCTTCCGGTCGAAGACGACCAGCGGCGCGACCGCCAGCGCGGAAGGGGTGAACCCGCCGACGAAGTGGGACGCGGCGAACTCCGGCGTGGCCAGCGCGCGGTAGCGCATGGCGCCGAGCCGCAGCACCCGGCAGCCCTGCACGGCCTCCCGTTGGGCGGTCACCGCCGCCGTCACCGAACCGTCCCGGAGCAGTTCCGCGGTGTGGTCCTGATCGTCCTGCCGCAGGTCGAAGGAGAGGCCGTTCCGCTGCGGCAGTCGGGCCAGGGCTGCGGGGAACCAGGTGGCCAGCGAGTCCGCGTTGACCACCACGGCGACCCGGACGCGGCCTCCGCCGGCCAGCGGGCCGCGGGCGTCGGCCAGCGCCTCCCGTTCGAGCAGCGTGAGCTGGCCGGCCAGGCGCAGCAGCGGGCGGCCAGCCTCGGTCGCCACGCACGGTCGGGTCCGGCGGACCAGCACCTGGCCGACGGTCTCCTCCAAAGCCTTGATCCGCTGGCTCACCGCCGACGGTGTGACGTGCAGCAGCCGGGCCGCCGCCTCGAAGCTGCCCTCCGCGACCACCGCGTCGAGCGTCCGCAGCTGCGCCGAGTCGAGACCTTCCATCAGCAGAGCTTAAGCTAGGTGAGAATGTTTAGTTGGACTGGTGTTAGCGCCCGGCCCTAGCGTCGATCCGTGCTCACCTCCGCCATCGCCGGCTTCTCGATCTCCATCGCCCTCATCGTCGCCATCGGCGCTCAGAACGCGTTCGTCCTGCGCCAGGGCCTGCGCCGCGAACACGTCGTGCCCGTGGTGCTCACCTGCGCCGCGTCGGACGCCCTGCTCATCACGGCGGGCGTCGCCGGGGTCGGCACGCTGGTGACGGGCCGCCCGGGCGTGCTGACGGCGATCCGCTGGGGCGGCGCGACGTTCCTGCTCTGCTACGCGGCGCTCGCCGCCCGCCGCGCCCTGCGTCCCGGCGCCCTGTTGCCCACCGAGCGGCCGCCGACCACCCTGCGGGCCACCCTGCTCGCCTGCGCCGCCTTCACCTACCTGAACCCGCACGTCTACCTGGACACCGTGCTGCTCCTCGGCGGGGTGGCACAGCAGCACCCGCACCGCTGGGTCTTCGGCGCCGCGGCCGCCCTGGCCAGCGTGGTCTGGTTCACCGCGCTCGGCGCCGGTGCGCAGCGCCTCGCGCCGCTGCTCGCCCGTGCCGCCGCCTGGCGGGTCCTGGACGCGGTCATCGCCATCGTGATGGCCGGGCTCGCCGCGGCGCTCCTGTTGGGCTGACCACTCCCGGGACAGGTGACACCTCCTGGGATCAGGCGAACGCCGGCGGGAGTGTTTTACGTGACCACCAGCGGCGGTACGGCGCACGAGCGGGAATGATGGCCGGGTGCAGTTCCTTCACGGCGCGGTCCCCGCGCACGACCTGACCTACACCGACGTCTTCATGGCGCCGGCCCGCTCCGACCTCGGTTCCCGGCTCGATGTCGACCTCTCCACCGGCGACGGCACCGGCACCACCATCCCGTTGGTGGTGTCGAACATGACCGCTGTCGCCGGCCGGCGGATGGCCGAGACGGTGGCCCGGCGGGGCGCGATCGCGGTGATCCCGCAGGACATCCCGATCGAGGTGGTGGCGAACGTCGTCGCCTGGGTCAAGCAGCGGCACCTGGTCTACGACACGCCCATCACCCTGGGCCCGACCGAGACCGTGGGTGACGCCATCCACCTGCTGCCGAAGCGCTCGCACGGCGCGGTGATCGTGGTCGACGAGGCCGGCCGCCCGCTGGGCGTGGTCACCGAGGCGGACACCATGGGCGTGGACCGGTTCGCCCAGTTGCGGCACGTGATGTCCACCGAGCTGCACACCGTCCCGGCGGACGCGGACCCGCGTACCGGCTTCGACCTGCTCTCCGCGGGCCGGCGGCGGCTCGCCCCGGTGGTGGACGCCGACGGCCGACTGGTCGGGGTGCTGACCCGGCAGGGCGCCCTGCGGGCCACCCTCTACACGCCGGCGGTGGACGACCGGGGTCGGCTGCGCATCGCGGCCGCGGTCGGGATCAACGGGGACGTCACCGGCAAGGCCGCCGCGCTGCTGGAGGCGGGGGTGGACACGCTGGTCGTGGACACCGCGCACGGCCACCAGGCGCGGATGATCTCCGCGCTGCAGGCGGTCCGCAAGCTGGACCCGGGGGTGCCGGTGGCGGCCGGCAACGTGGTGACCGCCGAGGGGGTACGCGACCTGGTCGAGGCGGGCGCCGACATCATCAAGGTCGGCGTCGGCCCGGGGGCGATGTGCACCACCCGGATGATGACCGGTGTGGGCCGGCCACAGTTCTCCGCCGTGCTCGACTGCTCGGCGGCGGCCCGCGAGCTCGGCCGGCACGTCTGGGCCGACGGCGGCGTGCGGCACCCCCGTGACGTGGCGCTCGCGCTCGCCGCTGGCGCCTCGAACGTGATGATCGGTTCGTGGTTCGCCGGCACCTACGAGTCCCCCGGCGACCTGTACACCGACGCGGACGGCCGGCGGTACAAGGAGAGCTTCGGGATGGCTTCGGCGCGCGCGGTCAGCGCCCGTACCGCCGACGACAGCCCGTACGACCGGGCCCGTAAGGCGGTGTTCGAGGAGGGCATCTCCTCGGCCCGGATGTACCTGGACCCGGCCCGGCCCGGCGTCGAGGACCTGATCGACGAGATCATCGCCGGGGTTCGCAGCGCCTTCACCTATGCCGGCGCGCGGGACCTGACGCAGTTCCACGAGCGGGCCGTCGTCGGCGTGCAGAGCGCCGCCGGCTTCACCGAGGGCATGCCGCTACCCACCAGCTGGTGAGCCGTGGGGGTGATCGACTCCGTCAGGTGACCAGTCGGCGCAGCACGGCGCGGGCGGCCTCTCGCGGCTCGTCACCGACCCGTTCCGGCAGTGCGCCCGCGAGCCAGAGGGTCGCGAAGCCGTGCGCGATCGACCAGGCCGCGAGCGCGTCCCGGTCGGCGTCGGCGGGCGCACCACGGGTGGGCAGCGTGGCCACCCCGGCCCGCAGCGCGGCCCTGGCCCTCCCCTGCGCGTTCACCAGCTCGGCGTCGTCGGCCCGGTAGAGCTCGGGCCGGAACATCACCTCGAAGTGCGCGCGGCGCCGGACGGCGAAGTCGACGTACGCGACACCGGCGGCCAGCAGGTCGTCGCCCGCCGCGGTCAGCGCCTGCGCCAACAGGTCGAAGCCCTGGGCTGCCAGGGTGGTGAGCAGACCCGCCTTGTCGCCGAAGTGGTGGGCGGGCGCGGCGTGCGAGACGCCGGCTCGGCGGGCCAGGTCGCGCAGGCTCAGCGCGGCCGGCCCGACCTCCTCGATCGCCTCCAGCGCGGCGGCGAGCAGGGCGTTGCGCAGGTCGCCGTGGTGGTAGGCGCGCGTTCCGGTCATGCCCGAATCCTATCTTGCCATTGACAAGATGACACCCACCGAGGCAATCTTGCCAGTGGCAAGTTCACGAGGAGGATTCCGATGGCACCCCTGATCGCCCTGCTGGTCGGCACCGCACTGGCCCGGTTGACCGGCTTCGCAGGCGTCGCCGCGCTGGACGGCTGGCACCCCGCCCTACGGGTCGGACTGGCCCTGATGTTCACGCTGACCGCCGTGGCGCACTTCGTCGGCCAACGCCGCACCGACCTGATCGCGATGGTCCCGCCCGGCCTGCCCCGGCCGGACCTGCTGGTCACCGTCACCGGCGCGCTGGAGCTGGTCGGCGCGGTCGGCCTGCTGGTCCCGGCGACCGCCCGTCCGGCCGCCATCGGGCTCGGTCTGCTGATGCTCGCGATGTTCCCGGCCAACGTCTCGGCTGCCCGCCGGAAGCTGGCCCTGGCCGGGCGACCGGTCACTCCACTCGTCCAGCGCACCGCTCTGCAGATCGTGTTCGTAGCCGCCGCGGCCGTCATTTCGTTTGGCCCCTGACTATCAGGGGGCTAATCTGCTGTCGTGGAACTCGTCACTCTCCAGGATGTGCCGCTCGGCCGGCTGCTGGTGGTGGCCGGGCACCTCGTCGGGCAGCGGTGGAACCGCTACCTCGCCGAGGAGCACGGCCTCACCCAGGCCGGCATGGTGACCCTGATGACGCTCGCCCGGCACGGCGAGCTGCCCCACCGCGAAGTCGCCGAGCGGGGCTTCGTGCGCCCGGCCACCCTGACCGGCATCGTGGACACACTGGCCCGCGAGGGGCTGGTCGAGCGGCAGCGCGACGACCGCGACCGACGCAGCGTCCGGCTCGCCATCACCCCCGCCGGGCGGGAGCGGGTGGCGGCCCTCACCACGCTGATGCACTCCGGACGCCCGCTCACCTCGGTCGACGCCGACCCGGCGAAGGCCCAGGTGATCCGGGAGTTCCTGCTCGAGGTCATCGGCAGCGGGGACGACCCACGGATGACCGGACGCCGCACCGAAGCGAAGGACCCGGCGTGCTGATCCGACTGCTGCGCAACCAGTTGCGCGCCTACCAGCGACCGTTGACGGCGGTGGTGCTGCTCCAGTTCGTGGGCACCATGGCGTCGCTCTACCTGCCCAGCCTCAACGCCGACATCATCGACCGGGGCGTGGCCCGGGGCGACACCGACTACATCGTGCGCATCGGCGGCTGGATGCTGCTGGTCAGCCTGATCCAGATCATCTGTTCGATCGCCGCGGTGTACCTGGGCGCGCGGATCGCGATGGGCTTCGGCCGGGACGTGCGCGCGACCCTGTTCGGGCACGTCAACCGCTTCTCCGCCCGCGAGGTGGCCCGGTTCGGCGCGCCGTCGCTGATCACCCGCAACACGAACGACGTGCAGCAGGTGCAGATGCTCGTGCTGATGAGCTGCACCATGCTGGTCGCCGCGCCGATCATGAGCGTGGGCGGTGTGGTGATGGCGCTCCGGGAGGATCTCGGGCTCTCCTGGCTGATGCTGGTCAGCGTGCCCGTGCTGGCCGTCGCGCTCAGCATGATCATCCGCCGGATGGTGCCGGGCTTCCGGCTGATGCAGACCCGGATCGACACGGTCAACCGGGTGCTGCGCGAGCAGATCACCGGCATCCGCGTCGTCCGCGCCTTCGTCCGCGAGCCGTACGAGACGGATCGCTTCGCCGTCGCCAACGCCGACCTGACGGCCACCGCGCTGCGTACCGGCCGGCTGCTGGCACTGATCTTCCCGGTGGTCATGCTGGTGCTGAACGTCTCCAGCGTGGCGGTGCTCTGGTTCGGGGCGCAGCGGGTGGACGCCGGCGCGATCCAGGTCGGCGCGCTCACCGCCTTCCTCCAGTACCTGATGCAGATCCTGATGGCCGTCATGATGGCCACCTTCATGCTGATGATGGTGCCCCGGGCCGCGGTCTGCGCCGAGCGGATCGTCGAGGTGCTGGACACCGACTCCTCGGTGGTTCCCGCCGCCCAGCCGGTCGCCGAGCTGCCCACCAGGGCCGAGCTGGAACTGCGCGGGGTGCGCTTCCAGTACCCGGGGGCGGTCGAGCCGGTGTTGCGGGACGTCTCCTTCCGGGCCACCCCCGGCACCACCACAGCGATCATCGGCAGCACCGGCGCGGGCAAGACCACCCTGCTGTCGCTCATTCCCCGCCTGGTCGACGTCACCGCCGGCGCGGTGCTGGTCGACGGGGTGGACGTGCGGGAGCTGGCGCCCGACGAGCTGTGGCGGCGCATCGGCCTGGTGCCGCAGCGGCCGTACCTGTTCACCGGCACGGTCGCCAGCAACCTGCGCTACGGCAACCCGGACGCCACCGACGACGAGCTGTGGACGGCACTGGAGATCGCCCAGGCCCGGGACTTCGTGGCCCAGATGCCCGGCGGGCTGGACGCTCCGATCGCCCAGGGTGGCAGCACCGTCTCCGGCGGGCAGCGGCAACGCCTGGCCATCGCCCGGGCCCTGGTCCGGCAGCCGGAGATCTACCTCTTCGACGACTCGTTCTCCGCGCTCGACCTCGGCACCGACGCGCGGCTGCGGGCGGCGCTGCGTCCGGTCACCGCGCAGTCCGCAGTGGTGATCGTGGCCCAGCGGGTCTCCACGATCATCGACGCCGACCAGATCATCGTGCTTGAGGACGGGGGGGTCGTCGGAGTGGGACGACACGAGGAACTGCTGGAGAGCTGCCCGACGTACGCCGAGATCGTGGCCTCCCAGCAGACCGCGGAGGTGCCGGCATGAGCGAGCCCGACGAGCCGCGGACCGCGGCCGTACCCACGCAGAAGCCGGCCGGCGACGAGCGGACGCCGGGGGACGACACGCAGCAGCCCGGCGGCGACGCGCGGACGCCGAAGCGGCTGCCACCCGGACGTCAGGGCGGCGGCCCGGCGTGGATGGGTGCCGGGATGCCCGCCGAGCGGTCGATGACCTTCGGACCGTCCGCCCGGCGCCTGCTCGGCCGGCTGCGCCCGCACCGGCTGCACCTGGCCGCGATCATCGCCCTTGCCGTGGTGAGCGTCGGGTTCAGCGTGGCCGGGCCCAAGATCCTCGGTCACGCCACCGACCTGATCTTCAACGGGGTGATCGGCCGGCAACTGTCGGCGGGCACCACCTCCGAGCAGGCCATCGCGGCGGCCCGGGCCAGCGGCAACGACAGCTTCGCCGACATGCTGGCCCGGATGGACGTGGTGCCCGGCGTGGGCATCGACTTCGACGCCCTGAGCCGGGTGCTGCTGCTGGCGCTCGGGCTCTACCTGGCCGCGAGCGTGCTGTCGTGGTGGCAGGGCTGGCTGCTCAACGGGGTGGTCCAGCGCACCGTGCTGCGGCTGCGCGCCGAGGTGGAGGAGAAGCTCAACCGGCTGCCGCTGCCGTACTTCGACCGGCAGCCCCGCGGCGAGCTGCTCAGCCGGGTCACCAACGACATCGACAACATCTCGACCAGCCTCCAGCAGACGCTCAGCCAGCTGCTCACCTCGCTGCTGACCGTGGTCGGCGTGCTGGCCGTGATGTTCTGGATCTCGCCGCTGCTGGCCCTGGTGGCGCTGGTCGCGGTGCCGCTGTCGGTGCTGGTCACCCAGCGCATCGCCAAGCGCTCCCAGCAGCAGTTCATCGCCCAGTGGAAGCACACCGGCGAGCTGAACGGCCAGATCGAGGAGGCGTACACCGGCCACGAGCTGGTGAAGGTCTTCGGCCGACAGCGTGAGGTGGAGGCCGCGTTCAACGCCAAGAACGAGGAGCTGTTCCGGGCCAGCTTCGGCGCCCAGTTCATCTCCGGGATCATCATGCCGTCGATGATGTTCATCGGAAACCTCAGCTACGTGGCGATCGCGGTGGTCGGCGGGCTGCGGGTGGCGTCCGGCTCGATGAGCCTCGGCGACGTGCAGGCGTTCATCCAGTACTCCCGCCAGTTCACCCAGCCGCTCACCCAGCTCGCCTCGATGGCCAACCTGCTCCAGTCCGGAGTGGCCTCGGCCGAGCGGGTCTTCGCGGTCCTCGACGCCGACGAGCAGAGCCCCGACCCGCTCCAGCCGGCCCGGGTCGCCGACCCGCACGGCCGCGTCGAGTTCGAGCACGTCTCGTTCCGGTACGAGCCGGACAAGCCGCTGATCGCCGACCTGTCGCTGGTCGCCGAGCCAGGGCACACGGTGGCCATCGTCGGCCCGACCGGCGCCGGCAAGACCACCCTGGTCAACCTGGTCATGCGGTTCTACGAGCTGGACGCCGGCCGGATCAACCTGGACGGGGTGGACATCACCTCCATGCGCCGCGACGACCTGCGGGGTCGGATCGGCATGGTGCTCCAGGACACCTGGCTCTTCGGCGGCACCATCCGGGACAACATCGCGTACGGCCGGCCGGACGCGACCGAGGAGGAGATCCTCGCCGCGGCCCGGGCCACCTTCGTCGACCGGTTCGTGCGCAGCCTGCCGGACGGCTACGACACGGTCATCGACGAGGAGGGCAGCAACGTCAGCGCCGGCGAGAAGCAGCTCATCACCATCGCCCGAGCGTTCCTCGCCGAGCCGTCCCTGCTGATCCTGGACGAGGCGACCAGCTCGGTGGACACCCGCACCGAGGTGCTGCTCCAGCGCGCGATGGCCGCGCTGCGCTCGGACCGGACCAGCTTCGTCATCGCGCACCGGCTCTCCACCATCCGCGACGCCGACCTGATCCTGATGATGGAGAACGGTCGCATCGTCGAGCAGGGCACCCACGAGAAACTGCTGGCCGCCCACGGCCCCTACCACCACCTCTACCGCTCCCAGTTCACCGGCGCGGCGGTCGACGACGAATCCGGCGACCCGGCCGCCACCGCCGTCCCCCAGCCCGCGCCGATCTAGGGCGAATCGTCGTGCGTGGAGATCGACTGGCAGCGCTTCGCCCTAGATC
>NZ_JAGPYK010000079.1 GCF_018070045.1 Micromonospora sp. U21 | reverse complement strand
GGGCGGGTCGACGGCAGACAGTGAGGATGGTGGGGTGGGTCGCCGGGTTGGTCTGACTCACCGGCAGACCGACGGTTGCTGTCCTCATCCCGATTCGTCGGCCGGCTCGGTGGCCCCGGCAGCTGCATGTCACCGGTCAGGCGTCGTGACCTGATAGGAGCCTGTGCGAGAGGCGCCCACCACTGTGTTGTCCGCATCGCCTGACCGGTGACGTGTCCACAGATTCTCGACGCGACCGAGAAAGGCGGACCACGCCAGCATGGCAGCCAAGAAGCGATCTCTCATCAGTGGTGTCGACACCCACCGCGACACCCACCACGCCGCGATCATCGACAGCACCGGCGGGCTCGTGGCCGACGCCGAGTTCCCAGCGACCACCGCCGGCTACGCGGATCTGCTGGCCTGGATGCGCTCCTTCGGGCGGGTAACCGCCGTGGGCGTGGAGGGCACCGGCAGCTACGGGGCCGGCCTGGCCCGCTACCTCACCAGCAAGAAGATCGCCATCAGGGAGGTGGACCGGCCGGACCGCCGCGCCCGCCGCAACCAGGGCAAGTCCGACCCGATCGACGCGATCACCGCCGCCCGCGCCACCCTCGCCGGCACCGCCATGGGCACCCCGAAGACCCGCACCGGACCGGTCGAGGCGATCCGCGCCCTCAGGGTCGCCCGCCGAGGAGCGGTCAAGGCCAGAACCGCCGCCCTGAATCAGATGCGCGGCCTGGTCGCCGCCGCCCCCGAACCCCTGCGAGCCCACCTGACCAGGGCCAGCGCCGCCGTGCTGGTCAGCCGCTGCGCTGCCCTGACCTACGACCCGGCCAGACTTCACGAACCGGAGCACGCCACCGCCGCAGCCCTGGTCGGGCTCGCCCGCCGGGTCACCGCCCTCACCGAGGAGATCACCGCTCTCGACCGGCAGGTGACACCCATCGTCGCGAAGGCGGCACCCCGCACCATGGCCCTGTTCGGCGTCGGCCCCGATGTCGCCGCGCACCTGCTGACCACCGCTGGCGACAACCCCGACCGGCTGCACTCCGAAGCGGCTCTGGCCCACCTCTGCGGCGCCGCACCCATCCCCGCGAGCTCAGGACGGGTGCGCCGGCACCGCCTCCACCGCGGAGGGGACCGCGGCGCCAACCACGCCCTACACACCATCGCGCTCTGCCGCATGCGCTACGACCAGCGCACACGCGCCTACGTCCACCGCCGCACCTCAGAAGGCCTCAGCAAGCAGGAGATCCTGCGCTGCCTCAAGCGCTACATCGTCCGCGACGTCTACACGGCCCTACGCGCCGACTTCGCCGCCCTCACCCCTTGACCTCCATAGGAGCATCGGGATGG
>NZ_JAGPYK010000078.1 GCF_018070045.1 Micromonospora sp. U21 | reverse complement strand
ATCCGCACCGGCACCGGACCGCAGGTCATGGCCGTCCTACGCAACGCCGCCATCGGCGCCCTACGCCTGACCGGCGTCACCAACATCGCCGCCGCCAACCGGCATCACGCCCGCGACAGCACCCGCACGCTGGCACTACTCGGCATCACCTGACGACAGAGATGATGTTTGTGAGCGCCTCCCGGCGGGGTCTGACCCACCTGACGACTGACTTCGGGTCCTTCAAAGATTTGTCGGCCCTGGCCGGGAGGCGCTCGTGCACGCACCGGACGTGGCGTTGTGACTTCATAGGAGCCTGGCCAAAGGCCCCATCTCTGTCTTGTCCGCGTTGCCCGGCTGGTGCGCGCCGCCCTGCCCCACTGCGACGAGCGACAGGATGACGATGTCTCCCATTACACCTGACGAAGCTGAGATCGAGGTCGTGGGTGGGGTCGACACTCACCAGGACACCCACACCGCAGCGGTCATCGACCTGGTCGGGCGGGTGCTGGGCACCGAGCAGTTCCCCGCGACGGCGTCCGGCTACGCCGCCCTGCTGGCCTGGATGCACGGACACGGCCGGCTGAGCCGGGTCGGAGTCGAGGGCACCGGCGCCTACGGCGCGGGACTGGTCCGCCTGCTGCGTGACGAGCAGATGCAGGTGATCGAGGTCGATCGGCCGGACCGCAAGACCCGCCGGTTCCAGGGCAAGTCCGATCCGATCGATGCGATTCAGGCCGCCCGGGCCGCGCTGGCAGGCGAACGCACCGGCACCCCCAAGCAGCGCGACGGCCGGGTCGAGGCCCTGCGCAACCTGCGGGTGGCCCGACGCAGCGCCGTCGACCAGCGCGCCGAGACTCAACGGCAGATGAAGGCCCTGATCGTCACCGCCCCCGACGAACTACGCGCCCAGCTGCGCGGCCTGAACATCACGAAACTGATCGCCACCTGCGCGAATCTGCAACCCGACCAAGGCGACGCGGCCACCCCAGCCGTCGCCGTCGCCGTCGCGCTTCGCTCGATGGCCCGCCGCCACCAGCACCTAACCACCGAGATCGCCAGCCTCGAAGAACTACTCGAACCACTGGTCGCCGCCATCAACCCGGCCCTGCTGGCCGCGAACGGCGTCGGACCCGACGTCGCCGGGCAACTGTTGGTCAGCGCTGGCGAGAACCACGACCGGCTCGCATCCGAAGCCGCGTTCGCCATGCTCTGCGGGGCCGCTCCGATCCCGGCCAGCTCCGGCAAGACCACCCGGCACCGGCTCAACCGCGGCGGCGACAGACAGGCCAACGCCGCGCTCTACCGCGTCGTACTCGTCCGGCTGCGATGGGACCCACGCACCCGCGACTACATGCAGCGACGCACCAGGGAAGGCATGTCCAAGAAAGAGATCATCCGCTGCCTCAAGCGCTACGTCGCCCGCGAGCTCTACCAGCTCATCACAGCAAACGATCTTCAACTCGCGGCTTGACATCTATAGGAGCATCTTTGCC
>NZ_JAGPYK010000077.1 GCF_018070045.1 Micromonospora sp. U21 | reverse complement strand
CCGATCACGGAAACAGCCCTTGGTTGATGATCTTCTTGTCTAGGGAAGAGCATCAATAACCAAGGGCTGTTCTGGTGACCAGTGTGCATGACCGTCGTCCGGCTGATGCCGTCGGGGAGCTGGACAGGTTCCGGCGAGAGTTCTATGACTGTTTGACTGCTCGGGCTGATGCGTTGTTCGACCTGACGGACGCGGTGTTGTGCGCCGATGGGCCGGTCCGGTCGTTGGTGGAGTTGTCGCTGGTGGGTGAGCACCGTCGGGGTCACGGGGCGTTGTATGACGCCCTCGCCTGCGGGCGGCTGGACATCGATCGGTTGCGCACCGCCCTCGCGGCGGTGCCGTTGCCCCGGGCGGCTGATGGCCGTCTCGTCCTGGCGGTCGACGTCACCTGTTGGCTGCGGCCGGACGCGCACACCTCACCGCAGCGGATCCTGTGTCACACCTATGGACGCGGTAAGGATCAGACCATCATGATCCCGGGCTGGCCGTATTCGATGGTCGTGGCCCTGGAATCGGGCCGAAGTTCGTGGACCGCGCCGCTGGACGCACAGCGGCTGGCATCTGGTGATGACGCGGCCACGGTCACCGCTAGGCAGCTGCGAGACATCGTGGGGCGGCTGATCGCGGCCGGGCAGTGGCAGGCCGGGGACCTGGAGATCCTGGTCGTGGCCGACGCCGGCTACGACGCGCCCCGGCTGGCGTTCCTCCTGCGTGATCTGCCCGTGCAGGTCCTCGCTCGGATGCGCTCAGACCGGGTACTGCGCCGGGCCGTGCCGCCCCGCAAGCCCGGGACGATTGGACGTCCACCCCGCCACGGCGGCGAGTTCGTCTTCGGTGATCCCACCACGTGGGGTGAGCCGGACGCAGCCACTGTCGCCGACAGCCGCCTCTACGGCACGGCGTGGGCCCGCGCCTGGGACCGGTTGCACCCACGGTTGACCCACCGATCCGCCTGGACCGCTGCGGCGACAACGCTGCCGGTCATCGAGGGAACCGTCATCCGTTTGGAGGTCGACCATCTACCCAGCGGCGCGACCCCGAAGCCGGTGTGGCTGTGGTGGTCCGGCGTCGACGCCACCAGCGCTGATGTCGACCGGCTCTGGCAGACGTTCCTGCGCCGCTTCGACATCGAACACACGTTCCGCCTGTTCAAACAGACCCTCGGCTGGACCTGCCCGAAGATCCGAACCCCACAAGCAGCCGATCGCTGGACCTGGATGATCCTCGCCGCCTACACCCAGCTGCGTCTGGCCCGCGCCCTCGCCACCGACCTGCGCCGCCCCTGGGAGAAACCCACACCACCGCAGCGTCTGTCACCCGCCCGCGTCCGCCGAGGGTTTCGGCACCTGCGCGCGAAGGCCACCCGTCCGGCCGGTGCACCCAAACCCTCCCGGCCAGGACCAGGGCGGCCACCCGGCCGCCGCAACAACCACCCCACCCCACGCCACGACGTCCACACCGCGACCACCACGAACGCCAAGACACCGGCTACAAAGAAGACGAAGTCCGTCAATCCCCGTCCACGCCGCACAGGTTAAAAATCAAG
>NZ_JAGPYK010000076.1 GCF_018070045.1 Micromonospora sp. U21 | reverse complement strand
GGGTGAGTTGAGGCCAGCGGTTCTTAGCAAGTCCGCCGGACAGGGCGAGTTCAGGATCGGGAAGTGTTGACTACTGCTGTTGACATGGTGGTGGCCCAGGATGGGGTCATGAGTCGCAAGAAGGGTCCGCGTTCGGGCGGGCCGCGAGCCCGCCGGTCGTTCACGCCGGGGCAGAAGCTGGAGCTGCTGGCCGGGTATGAGCAGGCCGTCGCTGCTGGTGAGGGCGGGGCGTTCCTGCGGCGCGAGGGTTTGTACTCGTCGTTGATGTCGGAGTGGCGCCGGGCCCGTGACGCCGGTCTGTTGCAGGGCAAACCGGCTGGTGAGACGGTCGGGCGGCCGTCGGCGGAGCAGGCGGAGATCGCCCGGTTGCGGCGTGAGCTGGAGCGGGCGCAGGCGAAGCTGGCGCGGACCGAGACGGCGTTGACGATCATGGGAAAAGCGCGCGAGCTCTTGGAGGACATCTCCAGGAGCGAGCCGGACGGTCCGGACGTGTTCGGGCTCGGCAAGCGTTGATGACCGCATACCACGAGCTGACCGGCGTCAAGGTCACGACGAGGGAGGCGAGACGGCTGACCGGGATCGCCCGTTCCAGCGCGGACCGTGACCGGCGCCGGCCGACACCATCGCGGCCGGTGCGGCGTATGCCGGCGAACGCGTTCACCCCGCCCGAACGTGAGCAGGTGCTCCGGTTGTTGAACAACCCGCAGTTCGTCGACGCCGCCCCGGCCCAGATCTACGCGGCGTTACTGGACCAGGGCGTTTACGTCGGCTCGATCGCCACCATGTACCGGCTGCTGCGCGAGCACGAGCAGGTCCGTGAGCGTCGCCGGCAAGCCCGGCACCCGGCCCGCCGGCGTCCCGAGCTGGTCGCGGACGCACCACGGCAGGTCTACACCTGGGACATCACGAAACTCGCCGGACCGGTCAAAGGCATCTACTTCGACGCGTATGTGATGATCGACATCTACTCCCGGTACATCGTCGGCGTCCGCGTGCACGCCCGCGAGTCCGGCCCGCTCGCGGAATCGATGATGCGGGAGGTGTTCGACGCCCACGGCGTGCCGCATGTGGTCCACGCCGACCGGGGCACCTCGATGACCTCGAAATCGGTTGCTGACCTGCTCGAAGACCTGAACGTGACCCGCTCCCACTCGCGGCCGAAGACGTCCAACGACAACCCGTACAGCGAATCCTGGTTCAAGACGTTGAAGTACGCCCCGGTCTTCCCGGAGCGGTTCGCGTCCCTCGCCCAGGCCCGGGCGTTCATGAACGACTTCGTGACCTGGTACAACCACGCCCACCGGCACTCCGGGATCGGCCTGCACACCCCCGCCGACGTCCACCACGGCCGCCACCACCAGGTCCGCGCCGGCCGCGAGGACACCCTCGCCGCAGCCCGCGCTGCACACCCGGAACGGTTCGCCACCACCCGGCCCCTACCCAGAATCCTCGATCTACCCGACCATGTCTGGATCAACCGGCCTGACCAGGAAGACCAGCCGGAGCTGCAAGCCGCTTAACTCCCGTTGGCCTCAATCCCTTGACACGTTCCGAT
>NZ_JAGPYK010000075.1 GCF_018070045.1 Micromonospora sp. U21 | reverse complement strand
AGAAGACATCCGATGCGGAACTGCTGTCAAGCAGCGGAAGGTAGTTGCTGGTTGGCAGCGTTGGGGAAGGCGACGGTTTCGTTGAAGGTGATGCGGTTGCTGAGGCAGTGGTGAAGGCAGCCGATCATGCGGTTGAACAGGTTGCGTTGGGCGGCGGTGTGCCGGTCGCCGGCTTGCCGGCGGCGGTCGTAGTGGGCTCTGGCGCCGGTGGAGTGGGTCAGGGCGGCGAAGGCCCAGACGTAGCCGACGGCGGCGAGTCGCTGGTTCTTGACCCGGCGAGCGAGGACGGCTCGGCTCTTGCCGGAGGCGCGGGTGACGGGCGCTGCTCCGGCGTAGGCCTTGAGGCCTCTGGCGTCGGTGAAGCGTGATCGGTCATCGCCGAGTTCGGCCAGGACGCGTGCGCCGCTGACGGCTCCGAGGCCGGGGAAGCTAGCGATGATCTCGGCATCGGGGTGAGCCTCGAACGCCTGCGTTGAGGCCTCTGCGAGGTCGTCAGCGCTGACACAGGCGGCTTCCAGCTGCCGCAGCAGTGCAAGAGACTGCCGTCCCATCGCCTGCTCGACCAGCGGCAGTTGCCGCATCTGCGGAACACGGAAAGCGTTGTGCAGCCGTTGCACCTCGGCGTCGATGGTGTTCTTGCGGCCGGCTTGCTTGAGCAGTGACCGCAGCTGGGCACGGGTGAGTTTCGCAGCCTGTTCGGGGGTAGGCGCCGCCGCGAGCAGCACTCGGGCGATGGGGTGGAAGACGCCTTCACGGCGAACGCCGACCGCGGCGAGGTATCCGGGGAAGTACTCACGCAGATGCGAACAGAGCTTGTTACCGGCCTGGGTGCGGTCCCAGACGGCGTCCTGCTGAGCTCGGGCGAGGACCGCGACGGCCTGGGCCAGCTCGGTGTCGGCGGGCAGCTCGCGGTGCGCGGCTGCGTCGGTGCGCAGGATGTTGGCGAGTGTCATGGCGTCGAGGTGGTCAGACTTCTTGCGGGTGAGCGTGTGTCGTTCGCGGTATCGGGCGACGGCCATCGGGTTGATCGCGTAGACCCGCCGTCCGGTGGCGCGCAGACACGCGACGAGTAGTCCTCGCGACGTCTCGATCGCCATGGGGATGGGTTGTTCGGCGCAGTCGCCGTGCTCGGCGAGGACCTGCAGCAGCTGCGCGAGGCCTGCGGCGGTGTCGTCAATGCGGGCCCGGGCCAGCAAGGCCCCGGTGTCGTCGATGACGGCGATGTCATGGTGGTCACTGGCCCAGTCGATGCCACAGAACACGGTCGGTTGATCCACGCTGTCTCCGTCGGTAGGCGCACGCTGGCTGGTCGTTGTCGTGCAGGGCACGCGGCTCCCTAATGGAAGGGCTCGGTGGCCCGACATCCGATTGGTCGTTCGTGACCCCAACAGCCCGCGGGGCCCTCGGTCTGATCAGGAGCTCGTCGGCTCCCGAACACGGTGGGAGGTGATTCCCGCGGGCGACTCGAACCACGATCATCTTCGTTGTCATCGCGTGGTAAGGCACGTCGCCGGCGGCCAGCGCCAGCACCCGTCAGCCTTCTTTGAGGGCTGCACGCACGGATCAACGGAGGACGTAGTGCTGGCGCTGGCCGGCCGACGACGGACCCGCTGAAGTCGCCAAGCCGATCCACCCTCAGAACTCGCGCTCGAGTGACCAGCAGACTTCAGCGGCTTCAACTTCTGCCCATTAGGTCAACGG
>NZ_JAGPYK010000074.1 GCF_018070045.1 Micromonospora sp. U21 | reverse complement strand
CGCGATACAAGCGCACAGCGCGCTGACGTAGCTCGTCGGGGTACTTCTTCGGTGCTGCCACGGACGACTTCCTCCCCACGGCCATCAGACCATGATCAAGAAGCTCCATAGAAGCGGGGGTGGCTCACGGGAAGCCGCTGGTGTCGGCCAGGCCGGTGAGCTCGCAGATTTCGGCGCCGTCACGCAGGCCGCCGTCGGTGTTGATCGCGGGGATCCAGTCGGTGGCCTGCTCGATCGCCGCCCGGACTGCTGCGGTGATCGCGGCGCCCACACTGAATCGGGCGTCGATGCCGTGCTCGCGCTGACCTCGGATGTGGGCGAGGAAGCCGTGGGTGCTGCCGGCGCCGTCGGTGCGGATCAGCAGCGGTGTCCCGTGCCGGTGGGCGTCGGGGATCTGCGTGAGGGCCTCATCCAGGACGGTGATGTGGTCGGCGGTGGTGTTCGACCCGGCCCGTCCTTCGCGCAGCAGTCCGGCCAGGGCTCCGCCGGTGTTGTCGAGGAAACACGGCAGCGGGTGGTAGCCGAATGTCTTCTTCCACGTCCGCGTCGCCGATTCCTTCTCGGAATGGCAGATGACCAGGGTGGCGTCCATGTCCAGGACCAGCTCGGGGACCTCGCGGCCCGCCGCGACCGAGGCGGGCAACCGGCCGCCGGTCTCACAGGTCTGCGCCCACGCGACTTCCCGCGCTGCCGCCCGGGCCTGCCGCAACCGGGCCAACGTTGCGGCATCGAGGCTGTCCAGGACCCGCCACCCTGTCGCGTCCGATGCGACCTGCCCAAACAATTTCGGGCTGATGGCGTAGCACGCTCAGATCGGCGATCGCTTCGCCGCCGTCGGCGAGCATCACCGCCAGATCGACGGCGACCCGGCCCGGCTCATGGACCGGGCGTCGCTGCCGCAACCCGGCCAGCGCATCACCAAAACCTCTGGCCAACCCGGTCACCTCGGCGATGTCGGCCAGCAGGCGGGCGCCGGCGTGACCGACCACGCCCCGACCCCCACCAGAGACCGCAAGCTTGGGACGCATGCCGGTACGCTGCACCTTGAAAGTGCCTTCCCTGATGGATGGATGAGACCCTAGACAAGTCACATCGTTCCAGATCAGAAGGCACTTTCGCGTCCCCGGGACCGCCGCCGCGCAGCCCTTAACGAAGGGCCGAGGCTAGCATCCGTCGCATGTCACGAATCGTGAACGGGCGTTGGTTCGTATGGGCCTGGGGCTCTCTTGCAGTGGCAGTGGCCCTGTTGGCGCAGTTGATGGCGGCGGTCTGGGGCGGCCTCCTGCCGTTCAACCAGAGCTTCGCAGCTGGCGGGGACGGGGAATGGCTGAACCTGTTGGCCACCATTACCGGCCTCGCCGCCCTCACCTCAGCACTGGGCGGGTTAGTGGCTTCCAACCTGCTGTCCGGCGTGATGAGGCGACTTGGCGTCATCGCGTTGGTCGCTGCGGCAGGCCTGACCTCTGTTCCGTTCCTTCACGGAAGGGCCGCAGACGCTCGTAACGTCAGCCTGGCGATGGGTGGGCCGGAGACCTCTGTGACCATCGCCCTGGCCGTCGGGCTCGTGCTGGGCGGCCTGGCTGCTGGGGTCTTCCATGCCCGCGATGGGTGGGCTCTGTCCATCGGCCTGGCGGTCACCACCGTCGCGGTGTGGTTGTTGTTCGTAGTTGCTATCAGACTGCCGGTTCCCAAACTCGGACCCGCCACCGAGGCACCCCCGATCGGGATGCCCAGCGACGTGTTCAGGACTAATGAGTCTCTGTGGCTCGGCGGTTGGCTTCCACTTCTTCCCATTTCGTGGGTAGTGATCGGAGCCGCCTCAGCGATCGCCGCCAAGCGTTTCGCCGCGAGCCAAGCGACCGTCGTGCTCAGCGGCGTGCTCGGGGCAGTACTTATCTCACTCTCGTATTTCGCGGCTCGTCCCAGCGGTGGTCCCTACATCGACCACACCACTGTCCAAAACGGTGCCTTTGGCTGGGCTCTCATGATCATCGGTGGAGCAGTCCTCGGAGCGGCCCTCGCCAGCCGCGTCCCGGTCTGGGGCACGCAAGGGGCACAAGACAGCGCGAAACGTCGGGGACTAACGGCGAACGACGCGAGCTGAGAAGGGCACTGACAGCCGCCAGGGGTGTTGCCGGAAATAGCCGGGAAACGAGTGCTCTCCACGTCCACGTCTGACAATCGCGCTGGGTGACAAACTGGGTGACGACGGGCGTGGGCAACGCCGGACGTCCAGGCACAACGCCCGGCAGGTCAGGCCGGAAAACCCTTAAATCCACAGACCCAGGCTAGTACGGCAGCCGCCGTTTGGGATCATGGCTGGAGTTCGAGGTTGAGGCGCCGGGTGTAGTGGGCTTGTCGGGCTCGGGCTTGATGGCGGCGGCGCCAGTCTGACCAGCGCAGGCGGTGGGTGAG
>NZ_JAGPYK010000073.1 GCF_018070045.1 Micromonospora sp. U21 | reverse complement strand
ACGCTGTGGCACGCGGCCACCGCCAGATCTGAAAGTTTGTCCATAACATACAGACGATCACGCGGTGGCCGCACCTCGTCTAACCGGCCCCCACCAGCAACATCTCAAACGGCGGCTGCCGTACTAGGCCTATTCGATCACGACCTGGGCGTCAAACGTCCTGCGACGCCGTTCCGTCAACCATCATGCGAGACCAGGCACGGCCGGCAGCTGGCCGTGCGCCCTGATCCGGTGACTCACGGCGGGTTGACGTGTCGGTACCCGGTGCTACTCTGGCGCTCGTCGAGCACGCCAGCGCGGCCTTCCTGCCGGATCGCTGGACTCGACGTCGGAGATGCCGAGCGGCCTTCCTGCCGCTGATGCGGGCCACGTCCCGCCGGCTCTCGATCGCCCCGGCCACCATGCCGGTCTCCCTGAATCCGCTGAGCGGCCCAGCACGGCCTTGCCTGCCGTCCACGATGGCCCGGATTCGTTCATTTCCACGGGTGGGGGCAGCCTGCGGCCACCGCCGGATGCCGATATCCCAGGCTCCCCACCCGTGCCGGCCCAATCATCAGGTTCACGAGCGTGAAAGGACATGACCCGTCGGCGGGAAGTGGCAAGACCACGATTCCGCCCTCCGGCGTCAGCCGCCCTCTCGGCGGTGCCAGGAGACACGACGAACACCACCAGCGGACACCCGTCCACGGCTGGTGGTGCTTCGCCATCGAGCCGCGCAACTTCCAGCGCTCCTGGCAGACCCGGTGCGAGAAGGCCGGTGTCCGGCCGATCACCGTCCACGACGCGCGGCGAACTTGTGCCACCCTCTTGGCGGACCTCGACGTCCATCCGAGAGTCGCTATGCAGGTCCTCCGGCACGCCCGCTTCTCCATGACGATGGAGATCTACACGCAGGTCTCATCATAGGCGACGCGCGAAGCCCTCAAGCGCCTCGGCGACTCGCTCGGCATCTGACCTACACGGGCAGAGAGGGGTACTGGTTCAGTTCTCGCGGTTCGGGTCGCCGAGAGCGTCCCACTCCTCAGGTGTGCTGGGAAACGGCTGCCAGTACGGCAGATAGAACGGTCGCCACGTCGGAGTGACCATCGAAAACGACTCCAGCTCCGGGTCCGCGAGCATGCGGTAGACGAACTCCGTCATGGACATGTCGAACCGGTGCCACGGGTGGGGCGGGTCGTGCCGAGCGGCCACGGGCCACCGAGCAGACTCCACCGAGCGGTCCGCCAGCCAGAAGTACTGACCCCCGGACGAGTCGTGACCCCATTCGATCAGCCCGGACCCCTTGTCGGGCCCGTACAGATCGTGCGGGGCGTACAAGCGCGCGGCGGGATCGTCATGCTCGCTCACCCAACGCCGGCTGGAGTTCCACCACCCGAGCAGCGAAGTCGAATCGTGATCGTCGGTCGGTCGCAGTAGGTCAAGGACACCCATGAACAGGCCTGGCACGAACCGCCGGCACAACTTTTTGAAGTCGCTAGGCAGCGTGACGCCGAGCTCGGCCTCCGCCTGCTCCCAGCCGGCACCGCCCTCGGGCTCATGGCGCCACCCGGTCACGTCGATGATCCGGTCGATCCACGTCAGCTGATCATTCACGGCCGGCAAAGTAACAGCACAGGCGGACATCTCCTCGCCTGGTCGCCACCCGCCCACTGACCATTGCTGTAGTTCGCTGCTGTACGCAAGCAAAAAGGCCACCTCCCGAAGCCGGGAAGTGGCCTTTGACCTGCGTGGGCGATACTGGGATCGAACCAGTGACCTCTTCGGTGTGAAGCAGGACGCTGCACCGACTCTGACCTGCAGGAACGAGAAACCGCAGGTGGGGGCGAGTGCAGTTGAGCACCCTTGCGTGCTGTTGGATGCAGTTCAACGCCGTTCACTGCACCCGACTGCTCCCCACGTGCTCCCCGACCCCCGGCGCGCGACCGCGGCTCGCCCGGCGCCTTGACGCTTCACTTCGGCCCACCCCAAGGAGCAGCACCAAGGCCGACACTTACTCAGCGTGACCGGGGCGCTGAGACACCGCGCGCCCGGTCGGCGGCAGATCAGGGCGCCTCCCAGGCTATCCAAGTGACCTTGGGCGGCCGGGGCGCGGCTTTGTCTGCGAAGGTGTGGATGAGTTCGATGTCGTTGCCCCGGGCGTCGAGCACATCTGGGTGTCCCTGGCGGCGGGCCAAGGCTTCGACCGCAGGGAACAGAGCGAGCGAGGAGGCGATGACTCGCCCTGGCATGAGCGCGGTCTTCCAGTGGCTCGGAAGCGGGAAGTTCTCCAGGTCCGTGATGTTGTAGACATCAGCATCCTCATCCGCGAGGTACGCCGCCACACCGGAGCCCGAGCACCCGATCCGCGACCAGCAGCCCAGAAACACCTGCACCACGCCTGGCGGCTGAGCGCCTACTCCATGGTCGCCCGCTTCCGCGACGGCTGCACCCGCCCCCACGACATCGCGCTCGACCGGCTCCTCGTCGAGTACGCCGACAATCTGGCGGCCCAAATCGACGACGAAATGAACGTGATGTCGAACGGTGAACCCCTCTCGGGGATGCAGCGGAGCCAGAGCCTTTCGGGGCGACTGGGTCGACGACTAGTGTCCTGCGCCGGAAATTCGCCTGATAAGTTGGTGTAGGGTGCGGTGATGGCACGGACCGGGCGCCCTACCGCGCCGTTGGTGTTGACCGACGAGGAACGCAGGACGCTGATCCGCTGGTCG
>NZ_JAGPYK010000072.1 GCF_018070045.1 Micromonospora sp. U21 | reverse complement strand
CGATTGCGGACATGATGTCAGCATATGCTGACGCCGACCGATTCGTCAACATGTGCTGACGAGGGGTGCTGCGACGCACGCTCACCAGCCGCGATCCGCGCGCGGCGGAGCGTGACCACCCAGCAGTGGCCCTCGGAGTGTCCGGACATGCCGAGAAGCGGTACGGTGAGCAGCCATCTCGCCCTCGGAGGAACCGGTGCGTTGTTCTCCGTTAGCTACCTGGAAGTCGGTTGGGCTGATGGCCGCCGTCGCGGTCGTCGCTGTCACCGTCGGGTGGGTCTGGCACAGTGCGCAAGCCACCGACGTCCCACCTTGGCGGGTATCCGAGGAGCAAGCTGCTGAACGATGCTTGGACAACTACGCCGAGTTGAGCCTGCCTGTGAAGGCCAAACCCGTCGAGCGAATCTTGCTTCGCAAGGAGGGCGGCTGGTTGCGTGTTCACGTTTCCGAACCGGACAACTGGATCCACGCGTGCGAGGGCGGACCAGCCGGAATGCAGCGAGGCTTCGGCTGCCTCATGGAGCAAGGCCCGCCAGACAAGCTGCGCTTCTTCGGCGGATACGATTCCGTGCTCAAGGCCCGTCTACTGCTTGGCCACTTGCCGACCGGCGCCACCAGCATCGAAGCTCGACTGGTCTCAGGGCAGACAATTCGCGGAGATCATGACGGCGACATCTTTGTCATCTGGGCACCCGGCGTCTCCGTCGAAGGCGCACAAGTGACCGCCACCGGCTCAGATGGAGTCATCATCGCCACGACCACCGCACCGAGCGAAACCGGCTGAAATGTCTGGCTCAACGGTGATGGTCGCTGTCGTCGGCCGGCCGACGATCAGGCGGTGGTACGGGCCGACCTGAACTGGGCGCCGCCGCCATCCGCTTCTGGCGATCCGCGCTACGCGGCGTCCACGAAGCGCTGACTCGGCCGGCATACGCACGTAGCCGAGATCAGTGCGCGTCACCGCCGTAGCCTGTCTGCGGAGGCGGCGGTTGGTGGTGGTCAACCCTGGACTCGACAGGTAGCAGCTATCCGGCCGAACAGTCCAAGATCCGCCCGTCGCTGGTGCCGATGAGTAGACGTCCCGGTCCGGCTACGGTCAGCGCGGTCGGTATGGCGGGCACCCCTGCAACGGTGAGTTGCCGGCACGAGCGCACGGTGCCGTCATGAAGGTCGAGTGCGACGATCTCACCATCGTCGTAGGCGACATACGCGGTTTCCGCGTCCGCGTCGAGGTCGGTGGCCTTCCGGTCGGTCCGGAAAACCCAGCGCGGCTCTCCACTGGCCACCTTGCGCCGTACTACGAACGAGCCGCCGGGCTGCAACCCGTGGCCGTGATACACGGTGCCGGCGTGGACGAGACTGCCGTCCGTGGTCTCCACGCCAGGGCCGGCGAAATGTGTCTCACCCGGCGTCCACGAGTACGGGAGCAGGCGACGGAACTCCCGCTCCGTCGGTTCACGCGGACGCCCGGCAATCGGCGGATCCTTCAGGTCGGCTGCGGCGAGCCAGGCTTCACTCGGTTCGGGCGTCCACTCGCGCTCACGGTCGATCTCCCGAAAATAGACCCGGCTGCCGCGCCGGATACGAAGCCTGCTGCGCTCCCCGACATGCCCGGAGGGTGCGACGGCCGGTAGACCGTCGGCACAGCGCACCAGAGACGCCGGGGCGGACAGGGTGAGTTGTTCGAGCTGCGCCCCGTCCTCGAGCGAGAGCCGGACCAGGGACTGAGGACGTTCCTCCCACTCGGGCCGCATCAAACTGACCCAGACCGATTGCTCATCGGTCGCGACGACGATGTCACGGCCGCCCTTGTCGTCCGGAACAGTCCACTGCCGATCCCCCGAGAGCAGCCAGGGCTCCGCCTGAGCACCGTCGAGCGTCGCCAAGATCCTGCCGTCGGGCAGTTCCTCGACCGCACGGACGTCATGCCGCGGATCCCAATCCGCGCTCAGGCTGAAGACTGCACGGCGGGCGTCCTCCCGGCTGTCAAAGCGAGGCGCGGCGACCCGCGGTCCGGCCAACTCGACCCCGGTGATCGACCTGGGTGGTACGACTCGCCAATCGCGTCGGCGCACCACCGCAACGTGTCCCTCAGCCCATGCATCTTTGTCCTGCCAGTCGTCAGGCGGCGCCATCAGCACGCGTAGTTCCTGGCCGGTGAGCCACTCCAGGGCGAGCACTTGACGGCCGAGCGGGTGCTCGATGAGTGACACCCCGGTACTTGTCTCCAGGTCCATCAGGAGCAGCTCGCCTTCGAAGAAGTAGCCGCCGTCGTAGCGGCCCGTGCCTATCACCAGCAGGGGAAACGTGGGGTGGAAGGCCATCGCGTGCACGGGGTAGCCCGAACGGGCAAGAGCGCGGCAACCCAGATCACCGACGTCGTAGACACCTACCGGTGCAGTACCGAACTCGTAGGTGCCCGCCACTGCCAGCAGGCCACGACTCTCCTCGGCGACGGCAAGGGCAGGCTCACCGACCTCGGCGAAGGGCCGATCACCGAGAACCCGGTCGATACGCAACGGACTGGTCACGCCAACGATCTTCTCACCAGCCGAGGACGCAACACTTTCAGGCACGTTCCGCTGATGGAGTCAGCTTCGGTTGCGCTTGGCCGAGCCGCGGCGTCCGGTGTACGTCACGCTGCGGCACTGCGGCTTCGCCGCGACCTGCGCGTCGGCCAAGGTCAGGTGCACGGATCTGCCGCGAGGTGCGCGGTCGATCATGCCCGCCGATGTCCGCTAATCCTCGAAGTTGAACTCGAAGGTGCCCGCCTCGATGCGGTCGATGAGTTGGCTGACATCGTCGGCTTGCCGG
>NZ_JAGPYK010000071.1 GCF_018070045.1 Micromonospora sp. U21 | reverse complement strand
AGCCATGATGGGACAGCGGGCACAGGCGTTCCAGTGATCACTAGGCGTAGGAACCTTCATGATCACTGATGCCTGTGCCCGCCTCCTACCCGGCTCATCCCCGCTGACCTATTTGCGCGCCCTCTAAACGCCCTTGACCCTCCCGCGGTTGCTCGAAGCGGCTACTGGCAGGCCTGGCTAGACGACCTGCTCATCTGACCGTCTCTGGCCGAAAGCTGGGCCGCACACGGTTTAGGAAGGGGCTAGCGCTTCCTCGGCTCCCGCTGTTCGCTAGCTGCGCAAACGCCACCCGGTCGGTCGCCGCTGTCTGTGATCATTCCGCGCATAGTCCGGATCTTCTCGTGCCACGTGTCGGTGGTTGTTGAGGGGCGGGTCTTGTCATCTGCCGCTGCACGATTCCCTAGATCGACACGCTAGCCTCGCTGGCAATCGCCGAGCTGGAGGTAGCCAGTGACCAAGTGGAGCCCGCGCCAGCGCTGGGCTGTGGTCGTCGTAGTGACGGTAGTCGCGGTAGCCGCGGGTGTGGTCACGATCGCCTGGGTCCAGCGCATCGTGTCGCCGTGGCCGGCAATGGCCGGCACTCCGTATGAGATTCCGCTCAGATCGGATGGCTGCCCGGTCATCGAAGAGCGGCACCAGTTCGTCGACGGCCCTGGTCCGTTCGTGCCGCCCGGCGCTACGGAGGTGCTGCTGTGCGCCACACCCACGGCACTGCATATCCAGCGCCCCGGGGTGGCGGACCCGCCGCGTCAGCGGGTGCTGCTTGCCGGGGCCGCTGACTTCGCCGCGCTGCTCAACCGACTACCCAACCGCAACGAGGCCTGGCGGCAGTGGCAGTGGCGACACAGTGGCTGGTGGCCCGATGCCGCCCCAGAGCCGATCGGCGAGGCCTGCCCCTTGATCGGATACAGCCACGAACACTCGTTCGTGCTGCGCTACCCGGACCGGCCACCGGTGCCGCTGATCTACACGTGCGGCGGCCAGGCGGGCGGCCTCACGTCGGGTACTCGGACCCGAATGGACTACACCAAACCGCACCTAGTGGACGAGTTCCTGACCCTCTTGCAGCAGCAGTAGCCCATCGGTCGGAACGTACCGCGACTGCTCAGCTCGTACTTCGGTGCTGCGACCTGAAAACCTGATAACCGGTGTAACAGTGGCGGCGTGTTGGGGCAGGATCATCGGCCGTGACACTTGTCCTGCCGCCGCGCCTAACAGCCTCGGCTCAACGCTTGCGCGACGCCGCTCACCGACGCGGACTACGCACCATCCAGCTCCACACCTTCGAAGTACCCGCCGGGATGCATGTTGATCACCTCCATGCGGGACCAAGCTTCGCCGACGTCGTCGCACCGCTGCTCGGGATCGCACCCTTGGAGGCCGAGCCCGGCTGGCTGACTCGGCTTCCCCGTGATCTCACCCGCCGGGAGATCAACCTGGTCGCCCTCGGCGAGGCCTACGAACTCCGTCGACCGGCGTTCATCAAGTCACCCAACGACAAGACCATCCCGGCGATGATTTACACCAATGGCTCCCGCCTTCCCGGCCCGGATGCTGTCGACCGGCGGACTCCAGTGCTCGTCAGCGACATCGTCGACTTCACCGCCGAGTACCGGCTACACCTGCTCGACGGTGTTGTCTACGCAGGCAGCCAGTACGCCGAGCACGGCCGATTACACCTCGGCCCTCCGTCGACCGACGCGCTGGCCTTCGGGACCGACCTCCTCGCCGGATACGGGCACACGCTGCCCTCCGCCATCGTCGTAGACGTAGGACTAACCGACGGCCACTGGGCCGCCATCGAGGCAAATGCCGCGTGGGCCAGCGGCGCTTACGAAGCAGACCCAGATCTGGTCCTCGACGTCGTCCTCCGTGCGGCCGGCCCAACGGCCTCGGTTAGCGCGCGCGACCGACAGTTCATCCGACAGCCTCAGCGGCCCGAACTAGCCCCTCAGACCTCTCCGCTGTGAAAGAACGATCAGGCGGGCCCGACCAGCGACGGCAGGCAGTCGGACGTGCCGAAACCATCCGTCGTCGTCCACGGGTGTCCGAGAGGTGGCGGCCTCGGTCGTCACTCAGTTTGTCACTCGCTATGGCCGGCATCCTCTCAGCGGGCCTACGGCTACCCTCACGCCATGCGAGCCCGCTTGGTTGATCTGGGGACTGCCCCCGGTTCGGTTGACTCCTGACCTGTGAGGATACGTTCCTCGCTGGAAGGATGTCTGTCATGCCGAAAGCGTTCCCCCTGGAGTTCCGCCGTGACGTCGTCGCGGTCGCCCGTAAGGGCGAGGCCCCCATCGCCCAGATCGCGAAGGACTTCGGGATCTCCGAGGCCTGTTTGCACCGCTGGCTCAAGCTCGCCGACGTCGAGGACGGCATCCGTCCCGGGACCACCAGCAGCGAGTCGGCGGAGCTGCGGGAGCTGCGCCGCAGGAACAAGGTGCTGGAACAGGAGAACGAGATCCTGCGGCGGGCCGCGGTGTACTTCGCCAAGGAGATCTCCCCAAAATGATGTACCCGCTGGTCGGTGACCTGGCCGCGGACGGGATCCCCGTCGCGGTGACCTGCCGGGTGTTGGGGTTCAGTAAGCAGGCCTACTACGCGTGGCGCGCCGAGCCGGTCTCGCAGCGACACCTCGACGACGCTCACCTGATCAACGCCGCCCTCGACATCCACGCCGACGACCCGGCGTTCGGCTACCGGTTCATCGCCGACGAACTACCCGCCCACGGCATCACCGCCGGCGCCAACCGGGTCGCGCGGCTGTGTTCACAGCAGCGCATCTGGTCGGTCTTCGCCAAGTGCAAGGGGCTGACCAGGCGGGCCGGACCCCCGGTGCACGACGACCTGGTGCAGCGCCGCTTCACCGCCGACGCCCCCGACCAGCTGTGGCTGATCGACATCACCGAACACCCCACCGCCGAGGGCAAGCTCTACCTGTGCGCGATCAAGGACGTGTACTCCGGCCGGATCGTCGGCTACTCCATCGACACCCGCATGAAAGGCTCGTTGGCCGTCGCTGCGCTGTCGAACGCCACCCGGCTGCGGAACCCGGCCGCGACGATCGTGCACTCCGACAGGGGCAGCCAATTTCGGTCCAGGGAATTCGTGAAAGCGTTGCACCGCAACGGGTTGACCGGCTCGATGGGCCGCGTCGGCGCCTGCGGGGACAACGCCGCCATGGAGTCGTTCTTCGCCCTGCTGCAGCGCAATGTCCTGGACCGGCAACGCTGGCAAACACGCCACGACCTACGCCTGGCGATCGTGACCTGGATCGAACGGGCCTACCACCGCCGGCGACGGCAACGCCGCCTCGGCCGGCTCACGCCCATCGAGTTTGAGACAATCAACCAGCCCGCACACGCGGCCTGAACCACTCAACCCCGCGAGTCAACCAAACCCGGGGCAGTCCCGTCCTCGTCTGCCGCTGTCAAGGCGTGCCGGTCGCTGGTCGGCTCGTCACCGTCCGTGCCGGCGGTCTGCGTAGGTACGGCATCCGAAACTGCCGATGTGCGGATGTTCGCCCACTCATCGTCGACCACCACTTCGTGGTTGACGGTGTACGGTAAATTCGGGTCCGGAGGTCAATCCAGCGGCGTCAGGGGTAGAAGATGCTGTGGCCGCTTCGCTGGCGGAGTGCCCGCTCGGCGATCGCACTCGGTGATCGTCTTTATCGACGAGGTAATACCGATGGGGCGCTGCGGGCTTTTCGGCGTGCCATGGACTCAGACTCTCATCATGATGCGCCGGCCGGCGCCTGGTGGACGGCCCACCTGTTGCATCGCTCGGGTGACAGGACCGGCGCTTGCGAGTTCTACAAGCGTGCCGTCGAGTCCAGACATCCAGCGTGGTCGGTGAGAGCTGCCGTCGATCTGGCGGCGCTGCGGGAGGAGATGGGCGATGTCGGGGAAGCCAGCAAGCTGTACGAGTGGGCGGTCAACCACGGAGATCCGGAACGCAGCGACGGCGCCAATATCTGGGCCCGCCGTGCCGCGACCAAGCTGGAGATCCTGCTGACTCGCCAGGGCGAGCAGGCGAAGGCTCGCGCGATCTATGACCGGGTGACCAAGGGAGTGCGGGAACCACAGGCCTTGTTTGCTATCAACCGGGCAACCGAACTACAGGCACGCGGCGACGTCGAGGGTGCCGCGACCTCGCTTCGCGAGGCGATCGAACTCAACGATCCCACCGTGTCTGAGCGAGCAGCGGTGATGTTGTCAATTCTTCAGATGCCGTAGCGGGCGGGCCTCCACGCAGGCGATCAGCTTGGCAACAAGCCTGGTCGAGGTCGCGGCCACAGGCATGGCGTTCGGTCGAGAGCAGACGTGGCCAGGCCAAGCCGACCCAGTGGGGCCACAAGAGCAGCAACTCGGCTCCGCCCCAAGCCTTGACTGGGATGCCGAGTCGAGAACATGTCCACGACGCAAACACCCTGGTCGAAAGGCCAAACCTGCGGTCGGCGGGGACGGCGTCGCATCGATCGTGGTCGCGAGACTAGTGTCCTGCGCCGGAAATTCGCCTACAAAATCGGGCGAGTGATTCGAGGATCTCTTCTGCGGTCTTGGTCCAGATGAACGGTCGCGGATGGTTGTTCCAGTCGGTGATCCAGGAGCGGATGTCG
>NZ_JAGPYK010000070.1 GCF_018070045.1 Micromonospora sp. U21 | reverse complement strand
ACCGGGCGTTTCCCCTCCGCCATGACCGCCGTAACTCTATCGACATGTCAAACAACACCACACAGTGGTCTGTTGTTCGTTCATCGAGAGTTGCACAGTGGACGCGTAGCAGCTTAGTAGTCAAGTCCTCGGCCTATTAGTACCGGTCAACTGAACCCGTTACCGGGCTTACATTTCCGGCCTATCAACCCAGTCGTCTAGCTGGGGGCCTTACCCCACAAAGTGGGTGGGATACCTCATCTTGAAGCAGGCTTCCCGCTTAGATGCTTTCAGCGGTTATCCCTTCCGAACGTAGCTAACCAGCCGTGCCCCTGGCGGGACAACTGGCACACCAGAGGTTCGTCCGTCCCGGTCCTCTCGTACTAGGGACAGCCCTTCTCAAGTATCCTACGCGCACGGCGGATAGGGACCGAACTGTCTCACGACGTTCTAAACCCAGCTCGCGTACCGCTTTAATGGGCGAACAGCCCAACCCTTGGGACCTGCTACAGCCCCAGGATGCGACGAGCCGACATCGAGGTGCCAAACCATCCCGTCGATATGGACTCTTGGGGAAGATCAGCCTGTTATCCCCGGGGTACCTTTTATCCGTTGAGCGACACCGCTTCCACTCGCAAGTGCCGGATCACTAGTCCCGACTTTCGTCCCTGCTCGACCTGTCAGTCTCACAGTCAAGCTCCCTTGTGTACTTGCACTCAACACCTGATTGCCAACCAGGCTGAGGGAACCTTTGGGCGCCTCCGTTACCTTTTAGGAGGCAACCGCCCCAGTTAAACTACCCACCAGACACTGTCCCTGAACCGGATAACGGTCCGAAGTTAGATACCCAAATCAACCAGAGTGGTATTTCAAGATTGCCTCCACCCATACTGGCGTATGGACTTCACCGGCTCCCACCTATCCTACACAAGCTAATTCGAGTACCAATGTCAAGCTATAGTAAAGGTCCCGGGGTCTTTCCGTCCTGCCGCGCGTAACGAGCATCTTTACTCGTACTGCAATTTCGCCGGGCCTGTGGTTGAGACAGTGGGGAAGTCGTTACGCCATTCGTGCAGGTCGGAACTTACCCGACAAGGAATTTCGCTACCTTAGGATGGTTATAGTTACCACCGCCGTTTACTGGCGCTTAAGTTCTCCGCTTCGCCCCGAAGAGCTAACAGGTCCCCTTAACGTTCCAGCACCGGGCAGGCGTCAGTCCATATACATCGAATTACTTCTTCGCATGGACCTGTGTTTTTAGTAAACAGTCGCTTCCCCCTGCTCTCTGCGGCCATACAACGCTCCACCCGCATGGGGCTTCACGTCTCCGGCCCCCCTTCTCCCTAAGTTACGGGGGCAATTTGCCGAGTTCCTTAACCACAGTTCGCCCGATCGCCTCGGTATTCTCTACCTGACCACCTGTGTCGGTTTGGGGTACGGGCCGCTAAGAACTCGCTAGAGGCTTTTCTCGGCAGCATAGGATCACTGACTTCACCTGAATCGGCTCGGCATCACGTCTCAGCCTTCATGTGTTGCGGATTTGCCTACAACACGGCCTACACGCTTACCCCGGCACAACCACCGGCCGGGCTCAGCTACCTTCCTGCGTCACCCCATCGCTTGACTACTACCCATCAGGTTCCCACGCTCCCCACCATCAACCCGAAGGCATCAGACGGTTCGGGTGGTTAGCACAACGAGGTTCATCAGGGACGCTCTTTCGCGGGTACGGGAATATCAACCCGTTGTCCATCGACTACGCCTCTCGGCCTCGCCTTAGGTCCCGACTCACCCAGGGCGGATTAGCCTGGCCCTGGAACCCTTGGTCATCCGGCGGAAGGGTTTCTCACCCTTCTTTCGCTACTCATGCCTGCATTCTCACTCGTGCCGCGTCCACAACTGGGTCACCCCGCTGCTTCACTCGCGGCACGACGCTCCCCTACCCATCCACACACCTGCACGCACCATCAAGGGCACGCGTGGTTAAAATGTGAATGCCACAGCTTCGGCGGTGTGCTTGAGCCCCGCTACATTGTCGGCGCGGAACCACTTGACCAGTGAGCTATTACGCACTCTTTAAAGGGTGGCTGCTTCTAAGCCAACCTCCTGGTTGTCTATGCGACCCCACATCCTTTTCCACTTAGCACACGCTTAGGGGCCTTAGCTGGTGATCTGGGCTGTTTCCCTCTCGACTACGAAGCTTATCCCCCGCAGTCTCACTGCCGCGCTCTCACTTACCGGCATTCGGAGTTTGGCTGATTTCGGTAAGCTTGTGGGCCCCCTAGACCATCCAGTGCTCTACCTCCGGCAAGAAACACGCGACGCTGCACCTAAATGCATTTCGGGGAGAACCAGCTATCACGGAGTTTGATTGGCCTTTCACCCCTAACCACAGGTCATCCCCCAATTTTTCAACATTGGTGGGTTCGGCCCTCCACGCGGTCTTACCCGCGCTTCAGCCTGCCCATGGCTAGATCACTCCGCTTCGGGTCTAGGACACGCGACTGAATCGCCCTATTCAGACTCGCTTTCGCTACGGCTCCCCCACACGGGTTAACCTCGCCACATGCCACTAACTCGCAGGCTCATTCTTCAAAAGGCACGCCGTCACCCCGTAAGGCTCCGACGGATTGTAGGCGAACGGTTTCAGGTACTATTTCACTCCCCTCCCGGGGTACTTTTCACCATTCCCTCACGGTACTCGTCCGCTATCGGTCACCAGGAAGTATTTAGGCTTACCAGGTGGTCCTGGCAGATTCACGGCAGATTTCAGGGGTCCGCCGCTACTCGGGAACACCCACAGAAGGTCAGCAACTTTCACCTACCGGACTTTCACCGTCTACGGTCAGCCATTCCAGACTGTTCGACTAGCCACTGACTTTGTAACTCCTCGAACAAGTGTCAGCTTGTTCAGTAGGGTCCCACAACCCCGACCACGCAACCCCTGACAGGTATCACACGCAGCCGGTTTAGCCTCAATCCGCTTTCGCTCGCCACTACTCACGGAATCACTAAATTGTTTTCTCTTCCTACGGGTACTGAGATGTTTCACTTCCCCGCGTTCCCTCCACACACCCTATGTGTTCAGGTGTGGGTGACACCACATGACTGGTGCCAGGTTTCCCCATTCGGACACCCTGGGATCACAGCTTGGTTGACAGCTCCCCCAGGCCTATCGCGGCCTCCCACGTCCTTCATCGGCTCCTGGTGCCAAGGCATTCACCGTTCGCCCTTGACAACTTGACCACAAAGATGCTCGCGTCCACTGTGCAATTCTCAACAAACGACCAACCCACAACCCCACAGCCCCACACCAGCACCACCACAGTGATCGGTATGCGAGACCAGGCCATGCCTGGCAGCCCACGGAACACTCGTTCCGCTCAAGGCCTTCCGAAAGAAACAACCCATGGTTGTTCTTTCAGGACCCAACAGGGTGCTCTACGCCATCTCCCAGCCGCACCGAACACGATCCGTTCCCACCACCACAAGGGTGGCTGTACTAAGACGTCCCGGCCGTTGCCAGCAGAAAACTCACCAGTGTCTCCGCCATCTGAGCACCCCGACCCGACAGACGCGGGCCGCGGGCTCCATACCGGCTTTCACCGGATGGTGCTCCTTAGAAAGGAGGTGATCCAGCCGCACCTTCCGGTACGGCTACCTTGTTACGACTTCGTCCCAATCGCCAGCCCCACCTTCGACGGCTCCCTCCCACAAGGGGTTGGGCCACCGGCTTCGGGTGTTGCCGACTTTCGTGACGTGACGGGCGGTGTGTACAAGGCCCGGGAACGTATTCACCGCAGCGTTGCTGATCTGCGATTACTAGCGACTCCGACTTCACGGGGTCGAGTTGCAGACCCCGATCCGAACTGAGACCGGCTTTTTGGGATTCGCTCCACCTCACGGTATCGCAGCCCATTGTACCGGCCATTGTAGCATGCGTGAAGCCCTGGACATAAGGGGCATGATGACTTGACGTCATCCCCACCTTCCTCCGAGTTGACCCCGGCAGTCTTCGATGAGTCCCCGCCATAACGCGCTGGCAACATCGAACGAGGGTTGCGCTCGTTGCGGGACTTAACCCAACATCTCACGACACGAGCTGACGACAGCCATGCACCACCTGTGACCGCCCCCGAAGGACCTCACATCTCTGTGAGTTTTGCGGCCATGTCAAACCCAGGTAAGGTTCTTCGCGTTGCATCGAATTAATCCGCATGCTCCGCCGCTTGTGCGGGCCCCCGTCAATTCCTTTGAGTTTTAGCCTTGCGGCCGTACTCCCCAGGCGGGGCGCTTAATGCGTTAGCTGCGGCACAGGGAACCGGAGAGGCCCCCCACACCTAGCGCCCAACGTTTACAGCGTGGACTACCAGGGTATCTAATCCTGTTCGCTCCCCACGCTTTCGCTCCTCAGCGTCAGTATCGGCCCAGAGACCTGCCTTCGCCATCGGTGTTCCTCCTGATATCTGCGCATTTCACCGCTACACCAGGAATTCCAGTCTCCCCTACCGAACTCTAGCCTGCCCGTATCGACTGCAGGCCCGCAGTTGAGCTGCGGGTTTTCACAGTCGACGCGACAAGCCGCCTACGAGCTCTTTACGCCCAATAAATCCGGACAACGCTCGCACCCTACGTCTTACCGCGGCTGCTGGCACGTAGTTGGCCGGTGCTTCTTCTGCAGGTACCGTCACTCTCGCTTCGTCCCTGCTGAAAGAGGTTTACAACCCGAAGGCCGTCATCCCTCACGCGGCGTCGCTGCATCAGGCTTCCGCCCATTGTGCAATATTCCCCACTGCTGCCTCCCGTAGGAGTCTGGGCCGTGTCTCAGTCCCAGTGTGGCCGGTCGCCCTCTCAGGCCGGCTACCCGTCGTCGCCTTGGTAGGCCATCACCCCACCAACAAGCTGATAGGCCGCGAGCCCATCCCAAGCCGAAAAACTTTCCACCAAACCTCATGCGAGGCCAGGTAATATTCGGTATTAGCCCCGGTTTCCCGGGGTTATCCCAAAGCTTGGGGCAGGTTGCTCACGTGTTACTCACCCGTTCGCCGCTCGAGTACCCCGAAGGGCCTTTCCGCTCGACTTGCATGTGTTAAGCACGCCGCCAGCGTTCGTCCTGAGCCAGGATCAAACTCTCCAACAAAAA
>NZ_JAGPYK010000007.1 GCF_018070045.1 Micromonospora sp. U21 | reverse complement strand
TCCTCTCCCCGCCCACCCCGCCCCCGGCGCCCCCGGGGGGGGGGCGGGGTTTTTGCCGCCCCCCACGCTTCTTCTTGCGGCGGTCCCGGCCGGTCCTGGCGTTGCGCGAATGATTTGCGATGCAACCTATTGGGAGCGCAGCGGGGCACCCGACGAACGGTCTCAGCGACACCGTTCACCAGCGCCACCGGCTCGGCATCCTCACCATCGCGGCAGAGGCCGAGCGGGTGGAGGTGGCCTACCTCCACGACGCACTGGAGCTCACCGCCGGCAACCTCTCCCGGCGCCTCGCCGTGCTGGAGGAGGCGGACCTGATTCAGATCGAGAGGGGCTACCACGGCCGGCGGCCCAAGACCTGGATCAGGATCACCCAGCAGGGGCAGAGTGCGCTGGCTGCCGAGATCAACGCGCTGCGGGAACTGCTCCGCCGCCACCAGCAGTCGCGTGCTTCCAGCTGACGGCGACAGGCGGCCGGCGCGGCAAGGCCGCCGGAAGCGGCCTCGCCGACAGGTCACAGCTTGCCGATCAGCTCGGCCAGTGCGGCGTCGCCCTGCGCGATGACCGGTCCGCCGGGATGGACGATCACCATGATCCGGTGGCAGCCGTCGAGTTCGACGTACGTCTGCGGGTCGCCGCCGGCCACCGACCACAGCAGCGCGAACCGGCTGGCGTGTCCGCTGCACGACTCCACCGGCCCGGCAGCCTTGAGGGCGTGCTCGATTGCCGTCCGGCGGTCCGCCGGCAGCACCGTCCCGAGCGCGAACTCGCCGTCGCTCCCCTGCGCGCTCTTCGGCACCTGGTAAACGCAAAGGCGAACCTGCTGCCCGGCGGGGAACGGCTCGGGGAGGGCTCCGGTGCGGGGGCCCGGCTTCCTCGTCGTCTCCACCGACAGCACGTCCTTCCAGCGCTGACTGCAACCGGCAGCGGCGGCCTCGGCCGACTCGATCTCGGCGACGGGGCGAGTCGCCACGGTGGTCAACGGCAGTGCGGCGAGGGCTTCCCGTACCTCGGGCCGCAGCCCCCGGCACAGGTCGAGGGGCATCCCGGGCCGCGTCCACCGGCCGTCGGCGTCGACGACCGCCAGCCAGGGCGCCAATGGCAGTGACGCGAAGCACCCCCCTCGTTTTGTGCGCGGCTCGTCCGGCAGGCGGAGCGCGGTGACGAGGGCGGCGACGTCGTCGGCACGACGTTCCGTCGCCACCATGTCCTCGCCTCCGTCAGCGCGTCGCTGCGATTCGTGTCCGCAGATGACGACCGCTGTCGGCGTGAAGTCACCATCGAGGCGGGGCAGGACGACCACGTCTTCAGCCGTGACCCTGAAGCCGGGGGTGGCCATCTCCGGTGCCGCGTCGGCACACGAGGTCCACCGCCCTTGCCCGCCCGGGTCGTCCGCCGTCGGGGATGGCGGGGCGTGGTTGCCACCGGCGAGCATCTGCACGCCTCCGACACCTAGTGCCACAGTCATCGTTATGGCGAGCGCGCTGCTTCCGATCAGGCGTTGCCGGTGCCGCTGGACCCGCCTCGCCACCGCGCCAACCCGATCCACCGGGGGCGTCAGCGGGGGAACAGCCTCGGTGAGCATGAGCTTGATGTCCTCATCGTCATGCGTCATGTCGTGACCTCCGGGTGGCAGACAGCTCAAGGTTCGGATCGGTACGCAGAATCCGTAGGGCACGGAATGCCTGCACCTTGACCGTGTTGTGCGAACAGCCGAGCACCTCCGCTGTCCGCTGGACCGTCAGGTCCTCGACGTAACGGAGCACCACGACCGCCCGCTGCTGTCGGCTGAGCCGGGCCAGGGCGCGGCGTACCGCGTCCCGGTCAGCGGACTCCCCCGCCATGTCGCCGTATCCGGACTTGTCCGGTGGCTGGCTTGAGATCTCATTGCGCCAGCGACGCCGCCACCAGGACACGTACGTGGTGAACAACGCTTTGCGTACGTATGCCTCGGGATGCCCGACAGTCGTAACCGTGGCCCAGCGCCGCCAGACGTCTGCCAGGACCGTCTGTAACAGGTCCTCCGCCCGCCCGGTGTCACCGGTAAGCAGCCAGGCCGAACGCAGCAGCGCATCGGAGCGCGCCGCGACGAACTCGGCAAAGCCCTCCGGCGGCCTCAGTTCCCGGGGTCGTTGCATAGGTATGTGCACCTCCACCACATGAACGCTCTGGGAGGACGGTGCGGTTAACGAGCAAGCCGATCAAAATCCGCGCACGCCGATCGCTGAGCCAGAAGTCACCGCCCGGCACTACGCCCACGCGGTGGACTCCCGCGACGCCGAGGTGGCCGCTCACCTGGACAAGGTCGGACGGGCACGATCGGGCACGAAAGCCCCGGATGGCGGGAAATGATCGGTGATCAAGGCTCTGACCTGGTGCCCCCGGCAGGATTCGAACCTGCGACACACGGTTTAGGAAACCGATGCTCTATCCCCTGAGCTACGAGGGCGCGAGCGCTCAGTTTAGCGACCTGCGCGTCGACCCGCGTTGGCAGGGAGCCACCCGCTTTGACCTGCGTTGCTCCTACCGGCAGGCCGGGGCGACGTCCACACGTGCGCCAGCAGCCGCAGAGTCGGTGTGTCGGCGTCGTCGATCGACCTTAGATTGATAAATTTGCATGTGTGGTTGGCTTCGGGTATGAAGGCTGCAAGCACGTCTGGGTGCTGGTTCCTCGGGAGGAGCGACGATGAAACATGCCCTGCGCCGCCTACGAACGGTGGCGGTCGCGCTCGGCGCCGGCACCCTCGGGCTGAGTCTGCTGTCGGTACCCGCCGCCGAGGCGTACTCGGTTCAGCCTCTCGCACCGCACTCCGAGCGGGCACCCGAATCGGAGCAGTTCTCGGCCGAGGGCGTCACCACGGTCGGCGAACTGAGGACCATCGACGGCTCGCTGTCCAACGCTCAGGACGGCGCGACGCAGATCATTCGGCACCCCGGCGCGTCGTACGTCAAGGTGCACTTCAGCTCACTGCGCCTGGCCCACGGCGACCACGTGACCGTGTCGAGCCCCGACGGCCGGGAGAGCTACCGGTACGACCGCTACCTGAACCGGGCAACCGGCGCGGACTACACCACGGACGGACAGCCGGGCTTCTGGGCGATGTCCGTGGAGGGTGACACCGCGGTGGTGACGCTGCACAGCAGCCGTGCCTCCCGCAGCAGCACCGCGACCATCGACCGGTTCTGGCGTGGCTACGACCGCGCGGAGATCGCGCAGCACAACTTCACCACGCAGTCCGTCTGCAGCACCGACGCCCGCCGCGACGTGGTCTGCTACCAGACCAGCCACCCCAACGAGTACGCCCGGGGCAGGGCGGTGGCGCGGCTGCTGATCAGCGGCGGTGGGTTGTGCACCACGTGGCGGGTCGGCAACACCAACCGCATGCTGACGAACAAGCACTGCTTCTCGACGCAGTCCGCCGTCAGCGGCAGCGAGATGCAGTTCAACTACCAGTGCGCCACCTGTGGCGGCGCGAACCCCGGCGCCGGCACCAAGGTCAGTGGCGCCACCCTCTACAGGGTGAGCAGCGGCGGCTCCAACCAACTGGACTACACCCTGTACTCGGTGAACAACTTCGCCAACATCCAGGGGTTCGGCACCCTGTATCTGGCGACGACCGCCACGACCACCGGCACGCGGATGTACGTTCCAGGGCACGGCGACGGCGACCCGAAGCGGCTGTCGATCTACGAGAACACCCAGAACGGTGCGACGTGCACCGTGCGGAACGCGAACTACAACACCTGGAACATCAGCTACAGCTGTGACACCTCCGGCGGCAACTCGGGCTCGCCGGTGCTGAACGCCAGCCACCGGGTCATCGCCCTGCACCACCTCGGCGGTTGCCCTTCGAACCAGGGCGCAAAGGCACACCTCATCTACAACGAGATCGCCAGTCTGATCGACAACGGCTGACGACGGCCCACCGGCATCCAGGGTCACGACCGCGACGCTCGAGCCGCCCAGTCGGCGGCCACCTTCCGTGGATCGCCGGTCCGGAACAGCGGCGGTTCGTGCAGCAGGAAGTCTCGGTGGCTGATGTTCCAGGCGTACGCCCCGGCCATGGCGAAGGCCAGCACGTCCCCCACGCCGATCGGCCCGGCGGTGGCCGAGCGGGACAGCACGTCCTTCGGGGTGCAGAGCTGGCCGACCACGGTGACCGGCCCGCCGTCGGTGCGGGGGCCGTCGACACCCTGCCGCCGGTGCACGCTGAACGGCTGCGGGTGGCCCTTCGCCGCGGGTGTACGCAGGTGGTGTGTGCCGCCGGACACCACCACGAACCACTCGCCGTAGGAGCGTTTCACGTCGATGACCTCGGTGAGGTACGCACCGCAGTAGGCGGTGACCGACCTGCCCGGCTCGATGCGCACCCGCAGGCCCGGGTACGCGTCGACGACATCCGCCAGGGCCCGGCCGTAGCTCGCCCAGTCGAATCGCGCCGCCGGGTCGGCGTAGTCGACGGCCATGCCTCCCCCGACATCGACCTCGGCGGCGCCGACCTCGGCGACAGACCAGCGGACCACGGCGGCGGCGACCGCGCCGGCGAGCGGGGCGTCCAGCCCGCTGGCCAGGTGGGCGTGGATACCGCGCACCTCGACGCCGACGGGCGGCCGGCGGGCGCACTCCACCGCGTCGGCCGAATCCATGCCGAACGGGCTGGGCCCGCCGCCCATCACCAGGCTCGCGCCGGGCGCGGCCACCGGTAGGTTCACGCGCAGCAGCACCTGGGCCGACCGGCCGGAGGCGGCGGCCAGCGCGCCGAGACGCCGCAGCTCGGCCGGCGACTCGACGTGGATGCGGTGCACCCCGGCGACGAGGGCCGCGGCGAGGTCCTCGTCGGTCTTGCCGGGACCGGCGTACGCGGCCGGCGCCCGACCCGGCAGCACCTCGGCCAGCCTCCGCAGCTCGCCACGGCTGGCGGCCTCGAACCCGTCGACGACCGGGGCGAGGGTCCGCAGCACGCCCGGATCGGGGTTCGCCTTGACCGCGTAGAGCAGCTCGACCCCCTGCGGCAGCGCCGCCCGGACGGACCGGGCGTGTGCGGCCAGCCCGTCGAGGTCGTGGACGTAGACCGGTCGGGTCACCGTGGACCGCCCAGCGGATTCGGCACTGGCACGAACGGGGCGGCACGGTCGGCGTCGCGTCGCCAACGGACCAGCAGGTTCGCCTTGGCCACCAGCGGCTCCCCACTCAACAGCGCGCGCAGCTCCGGCGGATCGCCGAGGTCGGCCGCCACCGCCTCCACGACCGCCCGGAGCTCCTGCCACAGCCGCGGCTCGATCCCCGGTCGCGCGTCGGCGAGCGCGCCGCAGACGCCGCCCAGGTGGTTGACGAACAGGCAGTAGACGATGCGGCGGCGGGCGTCCCGTGGACCGGAGCCGACCTGCGGCGGGACGCCGTCCGGCCAGGTGGCCCACCGGTCGGTGTCCAGCTTCACCCCCTCCAGGTCCCGCAACAGCATCCGCACCGGGCGGCGATCCCGGTCGAGGACCACGACCACGTTCTGCAGGTGTGCCTCGTGCACGACGCCGTGGCTGAGCCAGCTCCGCAGCACCGCCGGCACCAGCAGCCCGATGTACGCGCGCCACCAGGCCACCGGATCCGGTGCCGCCAGCGGCGTGGCGGCCAGCGCCGCCGCCAGCAGCGGGGTGTCCCCGGGTCGCAGGTGCGGGCGCAGACCGGTGCGCAGGATGGTTCCGTACGCCTCGTCCGCGCCCGGGGCATCGACTGTGCGGTAGGCGGGCTCGGCGAGCAGCCCGACCCCGGCCGGCATCGGCACCCGGGCCAGCAGCTCGGTGAGGGCGACCGCGCCGGTGAGTTCGTACCGTGCGTTCTTGCGCAGGCAGTTGGTGATCCGCACGTGCAGGCTGGTTTTGACGAACAGGTCGGCGTCGGGGGCGTAGAGGGTGCGGACGCTCGCCGTCGGCCGTACCGGAACACCGGCCGCACCGAGGTGACGAAGCCGCGGGTCCGTTGGCGGGATCAGGGACAGCTGCCAGGGGTGCACCGGCAGCACCCGGTGCCCGGCCGGGGGCCGCGGCGGGTCGAGGGCGGTGATCAGCGGGTCGAACGGCCCGGCGCCGGCGACGAGGTCGTCCGGTACGGCGAGCCAGTGCAGCCGGAACGCGGTGCGCAGCTCCGGCGCGTAGGCCCGCCAGCTGTCCGGATCACCGCTGCGCCACTTCGGCGTGGGGTGGTGGGGGTGGCCGAAGACCAGCGACTGTTCGGATTCGACGTACGCGTCGATGGCCGGCTCGCCGGTGGGGGTGGGCTCCTGTGCCGGGCGCTCGGCGAGCAGCCGGGCCACCGTGTCCAGGCTGGCCTGGACCTGCCCGAGGAACTCGTCGTTCACCTGCCCGGTACGGGCGGCGAGCTCCGCCGCGACCAGACCGGCCAGGCCGGCCGCGTCCAGGTCCTCCCACCGGCCGGCGTCGGTGCTCCGCTGCACCGGGCCGGCGTAGCGGTGCGTGCCGAGCGGCGAGGTTCGGGCGACGGCGCAGCGCAGCGTCACGTCGAGGTGCCGCAGCAGCAGACGGGAGGCTCCGCCGACCACGGTGGCGTCGCCATCGGGCAGGGCGATCTCACGCAGCAGGCAGCCGAAGACGGTGTGGGCCGCGGCCAGGTCGGCGAGTTGGCTGGTGTCGACGCCAGGCCGGGAGCGCAGCTGTGCGCCCGTCATCGTGTCTCCCGGAGATAGTTCGGGCCGGTGCGCCGGTAGTACTTGTTGACGTCGGAGCAGCCGAGCCGCTGCTTGGGCAGCAGGGTGCCGGCGGTGACCATCGCCTTGATGGGCAGGTGGGCGGCCTGTAGAACCCGCTCGGTGAAGGATCGCACCGACGGCCCGTCGCCCCAACGGTCCCGGGCCGCGGCCAACCGGGGCGTGAGCGCGGCGGCCGGTGACGGCACGGGCATTCCTCTGTCGGCCAGGGCGATCAGGGGTGCCGCCGCGGCCAGGTGCAGGGTGATGGTGATGAACACGTCGGCCAGTTCCTGCGGATCGCGTGCCCACATCCGCTCGTCCCGCAGCGGCAGCCCAGCGGCGCCGCCGTGCCGGAGGTCCAGTCGGGCGCCGTCGTTGTCCTTGTAGAGCAGGCCGACCGTCCCGTCGGGGTGCACCAGCAGGTGAATGTTCTGCGGGTGCGCCTCGAGGGCCACCCCGTGCCGTAGCCAGAGGCAGACGTGCCAGTCGAGCAGGAGATCCAGGTAGGACTCCAGCAGCGTCTCGGGTCGCCCGGGACTGACCCGTTCGAGGACGGTGCCCGCGACCGGATCGGGTGCGGCGAGGGCGGCAACCGGCACCACCTGGACGCCGGCCAGATCGCGCGGATACCGACGAAGCAGGAAACCGCGGCGCTCGTCGCCGTCGACGTACGCGTAGGTGCTCTCGTCGGCATGCCGGATCCGGCCGGTGAAGGTCGGTTCCGCGGTGGCGATCCGTTCGAGCAGCCCGGCGACCGTCGCACCGTCGGCGAGTGAGCCCGGGTGCAGTGTCCGCCGGTTGCGGGCCCCGAGGCTCGCGGTCGGCAGCGGCAACTTCAGGTGCAGGTACGAGTCGTGGTCGAGCGCAACGGTCCGCATGGAGAGGGTGGGGCGCGCGGCGATCATCGGCAGGTCCGCCGCCGGTAGCGCGTCGCGTGCCGCGGTGAGCGGATGCGCCGGCATCAGCAGCTGATCCGGGCGCGGCGCCTGCGGCCACCACGCCGGAAGGTCACCGGTACGGGTCACCTCCTCGGCGGGAGCGGCGTACCAGCGCAGCGGGAAGCGCGGCGCGTGCTCGGGGGCGTACCGGAGAAGTTCGTCGTCGTCGAGCCCGTGCCGGCACCGGTCGGTGGGGTAGACCGGATGACCGTGGTGCGCGGCGAGCACGTCGTCCAGGAGCGCCGCAGGCATGCCGGTGGGGGTGATCACGCGCTCGGCGGCCATGGCGGCGAGCACGCGTGGGCGGGCACGGGCGGCGAGCCGCCGGGCCCGCAGGTCGGCTCGACACTCGGCACCGAAGTCCCGCCAGCCGGCCTCGGCCTCGACGTCACCGTGCGGAGCGAGCACCGTCAGCAGACCGTCCAGTGTGTCCGCCCGGCGGGTGGCCCCGTCGACGACGACGTGCACCACCGGCGCGGCGCTGCGCAGGGCCTGCTGGAAGCCGTCCGCGCGAACGGGTATCCGTAGCATCCCGGCGGTGTGCGGGATCTCCCACCACCCGGGAGCGGCCAGCCTGCCTCGGCTGAGCAGGCCGAGGTGGTCCTCGCGCAGGAGGGCGTCGAGCACCCGGAGGAACACCTCCCGCTCGCAGTCGTCGCTCACTCGACAATCGTCCACTGGAGGTCGCGGCGGAAGGCGGCCAGCGACCTCCGGACGGTGTCCTGGTCGGGGCCGATCGCGTGCAGCACGGCGAGGTAGTCGCGGTTGGTGCCGGTACGGGCGGCGGTGCGGCCCACCTCGCGGAGGGGTCGGCAGCTCAGCCGGACGTTGTCGTGGGTCGTGTCCAGTCGGCCGGGCGCGGCGGCGAGTCGGCCCGTCTGGTCCGCGCAGACATACTCGACCCGGGCGTACCGGTCGACGCTGGCGGGCAGGTCGAGGGCGGTCAGCGGTTCGCCGAGGTGCAGCCGGATGACGTACTCGAACAGCGGCACGCCGAGCAGCTCGGCGAGGATCAGATCCATCCGGTCACCGATGAGGCGGTAGTTGACCTCGATCAGGCGGACGCGGCCGTCCTGGACGACGTACTCGGTGTGGCAGGCGCCGAAGCCGACCCCGAGCGCGTCGAGCCGAGCCCGGAGCTGGGTGCTGGTCGGCTCCGCCGGGGGCGACCAGTCGAGGCTCTCCTCGGTGAAGGTCGGCGGCGGCCCGAGGTGGGTGCGCCATCCGCCGAGGTCGGCCAGCGCCGTACCGTCGCCGAGGGTGTCGTGGGTCCGCAGCTCTCCGGCGAGGTACTCCTCGACCACCAGGGCCACGTCCGGTCGCCGGCCGCGGATCTCGGTGACCCGGGCGGCCAGCTCGCCATGGTCGGTCACGAGGTAGGCGTCCTCGCTGGCCACCCCCTCGCGGGGTTTGACCACCGCTGGGAACATCTCGCCCGACACCGCGGGTGGGGCACCGGGGTTGATGGTGACGGAGCGGACCAGGTCGAGCCCGGCGGCCTCGATCGCCCGGCGGGCCGCGGCCTTGTCCTTGCAGAGACGTGCCGCGTCGGGATCCTTGCCGGGGAGACCGAGCTTGCGGGCGGCGGTGGCGGTCACCTCCTGAAGGTGGTCGCTGTTGGACAGCAGCGCCACCGGTCGGTCGGGTGCTGTCGCCGCGACCACCGCTGCCGCGTCACGGATCGCGCACCGCGCCACCGGCGCGTCGGCCGGCCACTCTCCGGGTCGATCGGTCAGCACGGTGACCGGCATCCCGAGCGAAGCCGCCGCCGGCAGGAACCCTTCCAGGACCGCGTCGGTGGGGTTGAGCGCGGTGATGTACAGCCGCATACCGCCTCCGTCGACTAGGACTATCGCGGTGATTAGGATAGCCTACCCTTATTGTGGCGTATGCGCGGTCTGCGTAGTTCTGCTGACTACCCGCCAGCGGTCCCGGACTCCGATCGTTGCGCCCGGTGCAGCAGCCCGGCGGCCACCAGACCACCGATCAGGACTGCGGCGGCGCCCACCATCTGCCCGGTCTCGAGCGCCGAGGCGAAGGCGACGGTGACGGCCTCCCGTTCCGGCCCTTCGCGGGCGGCGACGAGGGCCGCCGGGAACGATCCGGCACCGGCCAGGGCGGCGGGCAGCAGGGCGGCGAACCGCGCATTCAGTACGGCGCCCAGCACGGCGATGCCGAGGCTGCTGCCGACCTCGGTCATGGTGCCGTCGACCCCCGCGCCGGCGCCGGCCTTCTCCGTCGGGATCGCGCTCATCACCGCCTCGACGATCGCCGGGTTGGCCAGCGCGCAGCCGACACCCATGACGAGCAGCCCGCCCAGCAGCACCCCGTAGCCCTCGGAGGGGACGAGGGTGACCACGGCGAGACCACCCGCGAGCAGCGTCATGCCCGCGGCGATGGCAGCCGCCAGCCCGAGCCGACGAATCAGGGCCGCGGCCACGCCGCTGACGTTGAGCAGCACGATGGACAGAGCGAAGGGCGCCATCCGCAGGCCGGCCTCCCAGGCGGGGTAGCCGCGGACGAACTGCAGGTGCTGGGTGAGCAGGAACAGCGCACCGGTGGCGCCGAACGTGATCAGGACGACAACGGAGATCGCGCCGACGAAGCGCCGGTTCCGGAAGAAGTGCATGTCCAGCATGGGGTGGGCGGTCCGCCGCTCCCAGCGGACGAAGAGCCCGAGCAGCACCACGCCGACAGCGGCCGCGCCCAGTACCTCGGCAGACGCCCAACCCCGGTCCGGCCCGGAGATGATCGACCAGACGACCGCGGTCAGCCCGGCGGTGGAGAGCACCGCGCCGACCACGTCGAGGCGGCCACCGGCCGGATCGCGGGACTCGGGTATCAGCGCACGGCCGACCACCAGGCAGACCAGCACGATGGGGACGTTCATCAGGAAGATGGCCCCCCACGGCAGGTGGGCGAGGATGGTGCCACCGATCGGTGGTCCGACGGCGAAGCCCAACGCGCTGGTGGCAGCCCAGATGCCGATGGCCCGGGACCGCTCGGCACCGTCGAAGACCTGCATCGCGACCGCGAGGGTGGCGGTGACCAGCAACGCACCACCGATGCCCATCCCGGCCCGGGCGGCGATCAGCTGCCCGCTGGTGCTGGAGAGACCGGCGGCCAGCGAGCCGAGCCCGAACAGGACCAGCCCGGCGAGGAGCATCCGGCGGCGCCCGTACCGGTCGGCGGCACTGCCGGCGGTGAGCAGCAGACCCGACAACACCAGCGCGTACGCGTTGATCATCCATTGCACGTCGGCGGTGCTGGCGCCCAGCTCGGTGGTGAGCACCGGCACCGCCACGGTCAGCACCGTGTTGTCCAGCACCACGACGAGCTGGGCCGCGCAGAGCACGGCCAGGATGAGCCACCGGTGGGGCAGTCGGGCCGATGCCGTGGTCAGGGTGGTCGGTTGAACCGCCGGTTGACCGGCGGTCGGTGCGTGAACGGCCGCCCCGCGTCGGCCACCGGATGTCACGCCACCGCCTTCACACCGTCCGGTGTGTGCCGCGTGGCGGGCCCGGGGACGGGACGGGGCGTGCGGGGGAACCGCCGCTGGTGCGCGACGCCGAGGGCGACCCCGGCGACCACCAGCAGGATGGCGGCGATCGCGACGGCCGGATAGCCGACCTGGTCGGCCGCCGCGAGGCCGACGGAGGCGGCCACGAACGAGCAGACCAGCCCGAACGACGACAGCACCGTGAAGTCGCTGCCCCCGGTGTCCGGTCGGGAGTAGTCCATGTTGACCGTGTAGAGAACGACGTTGGCGACGGTGTAGGCGACCATGAAACAGCAGAGGGCGGCGATTGTCCCGCCCAGCGGCGCGCGACCGTTCATCAGCGGCAGCAGCATCATCGTCGACAACGCCAGGGCCAGCCCCCCGGCCACGAGCACACCGCCGCGCCCGAACCGCCCGATCCCCAGCCCCGCGACCAGACCGGCCACGATGGCCGGCGCGCTGATCACCACACCCGTCACCACGCCGATCCGACCCAACGACCATCCCGCATCGACCAGGGCCGGCGTCACCAGGGCGTACGCCATTCCGGCACCGACGTAGACCAGGGGCACGACGCCGAACGTCCACCACCGGCACCCCGGTTGGCCGAACACCGACAGCAGCGCCCGGTAGGCCGTGCCGACCCGGGCCACCCGGTCGGTACGGGCCGGCTCGCGGAACCGCCACACCACCAGCAGGCCGACGGCCGTCAGCGCGGCCAGCAGGCTGATCGCCGGCGCCCAGCCGAGCCGGTCGTAGACCAGGACGCAGGCACCGCCGCCGAGCAGGTTGCCGAGGTAGCTCGCCGCCACCTGGATGCCGTTGCCGGTCCCACGGGCCGACTCGGTGAGCATCCGCACGGCGACCGCGTCCACGGCGATGTCCTGCGTGGCGGAGAAGAGCACGTACAGCGCGCAGATGGCGATGACCGGGCCGAGCGCGTCGGCCGGACGGGAGAACGGCAGCAGCGCCAGCAGGGCGAGCACCAGGGCGCTCTGGAGCACGAGCAGCCAGGATCGGTAGTGGCCGCGGTGACGGGAGCCGTACCGGTCGAGGATCGGCGCCCAGAGGAACTTGACGGGCCAGATCAGACCGACGATCTGGAGCAGCGCCAGGGTGTCCAGCGAGGTGCCGCCGTCGCGCAGGATGGCGGTCAGCCCGACGGTGATGAAGCCGATGCCGAGGTACTGCGTGACGTACAGCGCGGTCAGGGTGCCGAGGCGACCCGTCATGCGGCTTTCCAGTACGCGAGGGACGTCAACTGTCCCTTGTCGACACCCAGGTTGCGCCGGACGTGCCGGACGATGCCGCGGGTGCTGGCCGCCTCGCAGGCCACCCAGTAGTGGGCCGAGTCGCTGGCCGGCAGGGCGGCACAGACCGTGTCGACCAGGTGTTGACCGGCGTCGCGCCGAGGCACCCAGGTGACGTCGTGGTGCGCCCGGGCCCGTGGCGTGAGCGCCTTCTCGCCCTCGTGGGCGTACTCCAGCCAGACCGTCGCCGGAATGTCGGCGCCGGCGTCGAGCAGGCTGTTCACCGCGGGCAGGGACGCCGCGTCGCCAACGAGGTAGAGGTGCTCGGGTGCGGGGTCGGGCAGTTGGAACGCGCTGCCCTGGACGGTCGCCCCGATGGTGTCGCCGACCCGTGCCGTGGTGGCCCAGCGGGCGGCACAGCCGTCGTGGACGGCGAATTCGAGGCTGAACCGGCCGGTCGCCGGGTCGGGGTCCACCAGCGTGTACGCGCGCTGGTGTGCTCGGCCGTCATTGTCGAACCACAGCCGGATCCACATGGTGGGGTGGACCCCGCACGCCTCCAGCATGCCGCCGCCGTCCAGGAGCAGCCGCTGGTAGTGCCCGTCGATCGACTCGGTGCCCAGCACGGTCAACCGAAAGTCCCGGCCTCCCATGGCCTTGAGGACCAGGGCCTCCCAGTTCCGTTTCACGCACCCCTCCAGGTAAGGTCCACCTTTGTTAGGGGAGGGTAACCTAACCTGGGCACCGACGGAACATGTGTCCCCCTCGCTTTGGGAAGTGCGCCAGTTGTGGGTGGGCGCCATCGACGACTCGCCCGGTTACGGCCCACCTCACCGCCCCTCAGCAAAGGACAGCGCGACATGACATACCAGGAGAAGATTCCGGGCCTCGGCGAGTTGTCGCTGGTGACCGTCGACCCCGACCGGCACGCCGAACTCCTGCACGCCTGGGTCACCCGCCCCCGCAACGCCTTCTGGGGCATGGGGTCGCACACGATGGAGCAGGTACGCGAGATCTACGCCTTCGTCGACAGCCTGCCGACGCACCACGCGTACCTGATCACGATCGACGAGGAGCCGGTCGGCCTCTTCCAGACCTACCAGCCCGAGGCGGACCCGGTCGGCGAGCGCTACCCGGTCGAGCCCGGCGACGTCGGGATGCACCTGCTGCTCAGCCCCGACCGGCGACTCGCCAAGGGCCTCACCACGGCCGTCGGCCCCGCCCTCGCCCGCTTTCTGTTCCGTGACCCGGCCGCGCAGCGGATCGTCGTCGAGCCGGACGTTCGCAACCAGCTCGCGCTACGCCGACTGGAGGTCGAGGGCTTCACCCTCGGGTCCGAGATCGACATGCCGGACAAGCGTGCCCAACTCGCTTTCCTGACCCGCGCGCGGTTCGAGTCGGACCACCCGACGTCGGCCTGACCGCCAGATCCAGCAGCAGCAGCGGCCTAGCGTCGGGTGCTCTGGTCAGTCGTCTCGCGGCTCGGGTCCTCGGGTGCGAACGGGGAGCGCAGGCGGGTCATCGTGGCTGCGCTGACGTCCACGGTCGGCTCGCTCTCGGGGTCGACAGCCCTGTCCCCCTCGACGGCGAAGGGATTCTGGGCGAACGTCATATCGGGCACGATGTGCTCCAAAGATGTGCACGGCAGCGCTGGACTCAGTGACCGGCAGCTACGAGCCGTGGAGGCGGATGGGCGGGCCCGGCTTGTCGGCCATCGGGACCCCGCCTCGACAGCCTAGCGCTCTCATCCCCTCCTTGGCGCGGCGAAGGTGCTGACGCGGGGCATCGGAAGGAATCCGGTCCCGCACCAATCCGCCGGGCGTCACGCGACGAATCCCTCTCGACAGCACCTGAGCATCAACGCCGTACCGGCGGAGACGGAGATCTGTTGTGAGACTGTCCCGAGCCCTGCTGACCGTGCCAGCCGCCGCCGCGTTGGTCCTCGCCCGGGACGGCACGTCCTCCCTCGCCACCGAGACACCCGACCCCATGCGCGCCCACCTGCTCGAACCGGCGGTCACCGGCTTCCGCCTCGAGTGAGGGGGTGCCGAATTGCCCACTCACGCTGCCGGGTCCGGGCGGCACCGTTACGGTCGAGGTTGCCCGAAGCGGTCCCCCTGACCCGGGGTGGCCGGGGAAGCGCGAACGAACAGGACAGCCATGGCCCTTCACATCGATCTCGCCGGCAGGACCGCGCTGGTCACCGGTTCAACCCAGGGGATCGGGGCCGCCATCGCCGCCGGCCTCGCCCGCGCGGGGGCCCGGGTGGCGGTCAACGGCCGTACCGCTGCCAATGTCGAGAAGGCGGCGGTGGCGTTGCGGAGCGAGGTTCCCGGTGCCGACGTGATCGAAATCGATGCCGACGTGGCCAGTGACGAGGGCACCGCGCGGGCCCTCGACCTGCTGCCCACCGTCGACATTCTCGTCAACAATCTCGGCATCTTCGGGCCCACGCCCGCGCTGGACATCCCGGATGACGAGTGGCGCCGCTACTTCGAGGTGAACGTGCTGGCCGGCGTCCGGCTGACCCGGGCCTATCTGCCCGGGATGATGGAGCGCGGCTGGGGGCGCGTGCAGTACATCGGCAGCGATTCGGCGGTCGTGATCCCGGCCGAAATGATCCACTACGGTGTCTCCAAGACGGCACTGCTCGGCGTCTCGCGCGGGTTCGCGAAGGCTGCTGCCGGCACGGGCGTGACCGTCAACTCGGTGCTCGCCGGGCCCACCCACACGGGAGGCGTGGAGGACTTCATCTCCGAGCTCATGGGTGACAGCCTGCCGTGGGAGGAGGCGCAGCGGGAGTTCATGCGACTGCACCGACCGCAGTCCCTGCTTCAGCGGCTGATCGAGCCCGAGGAGATCGCCAACATGGTCACCTACCTCGCCTCTCCCCTCGCCTCCGCGACGACCGGCGCTGCGGTCCGGGTCGACGGCGGCTACGTGGACGCGATCGTCCCGTAACCGTTTCCGGTCGACCGTCGACCATTCACAATTGAACGACGTGACCCACCCGTGGTGGCGTACGACCGCCGAGGACCTCGAGCCACGCGTGTCGCAGGCCTTCCGGCCCCGCACCGACCCGGACGTCGAGCCAGCCGCTCACCACGGCGGTGAACCGTTGCCACGCCTCGGTGAACCGTTGGTCGAGCCCTTCGCGGCCCCATTCCTGGCTGCGCTTGCGCATCTGGACCGGCGCGAAGAAGACTTCCTCGGCGGCGTCCGCGTTCGGAGTCTGGTTGGTGAGCCCGACCGCGATGTCCCGCACGAGCTGGTCACCGAGGCGCCGTCGCAGAGCGGCACGGGTCGATGGCGCGCCGGACAGATCGAGATAGACGGTCCGAACCACGTCGAGAACGCCGAGGTCGTCGTAGGAGAGGACCTCGTCGTAGCAGCCGAGTGACCGCGTGGAGGCGAGGTTGCCGGGTGAGGTGAGCCCGACCAGGCGTGGGCCACGACCGTGCAGTTCGAACGCCGTGGCGTACGCGGTCTTGCTGGACGCCGATGACATCACCAGCGACGCCGCGCCGTAGAAGTCGTTGTCGGCGACCTGATCGACCAGCATGAAGGACGTGAAGAACAGCGGCCGGAACAGGATCAGCAGATCCTCCTGCTCGGGCCGGTACGCCGGGTCGCCGGTGGTCGACCGGTAGGCGTTGTACGGCGAGGGCAGCTCGGCCCGGTGCGTGCTCGCGTCGCGGAACCCGGACGCATCCACCCGGTGCGGCCGCACCACGAGGTGACCCGCGGGCGGCAGGTAGCCGTAGACCCGCTGCCCGACCGTGACCTCGGGAACCGTCGAGGCGATCACCTCGGCGAAGCCCCACAGCGGCGGGAGCCCCCACCGCGGCCCGAGCCCGCGGGCGTCCGGCGGGAAGAACTGCCAGTAGCGCATCGAGTCACCGAGCACCGCGTAGGTCACGTTGTTGGCGGTGAGGCCGACACGGTCCACTCGGAGCAGCGCCTCACCGTCGGACAGAGCGGGGGTCACGCCATCGACGAGCGTGGTCCGGCCGAGGTCGCCACGGGCCACGGCGAATGTCCATGAGGCAGGCATGGTCTGAAGCTAGACAGTCCCGGAAACGGAGACAAGTGCACTGCGAGTGCAAAATACCACTGACCGCGGACAAGGGCGGCAGCGACGGCCGGCCCTCATCCGTCCCTGCCGCCCGGCGGTGGAGACTCCACCATCGCGGCGAGAAGGGAGGCGACCGGCACGGTCGCGAAACCGACCCGAGTGTCACTGGCCCCGTACGGCAGCCACAGCTCGCCGTCGTGGATCAGCCCTCCGCAGGAGTAGACGACGTTGGGTACGTACCCGTCCCGGTCGGACTGGTCGGGTGACAGGAGCACGCCGGGAAGGTGCGCGATGACCCGCTCCGGCCGGTGCAGGTCGAGCAGGAGCGCGCCGATGGCGTACCGGCGCATCGGCCCGACACCGTGGGTGAGAACGAGCCAGCCCGCTTCGGTTTCGATGGGGGACCCGCAGTTGCCGACCTGGATCAACTCCCAACTGTCCCTAGGGGCGTGCAACGGGACCGGGGACTGCCAGCGGTTGTCGCCGTCCAGCACGGTCAGACCGATGGTCTCGCCGTCGGCGCGGCAGAGAGCCAGGTGCCGGCCGCCGACGGTACGGGGAAACAGCGCGATCCCCTTGTTGCGGGCACCCGGCCCGCGCATCGGGGTCATCTCGAAACGGCGCAGGTCGCTGCTGGCCAGCGCGCGGGTGGCGACGTTCCGGCCGTCGTACGCGGTGTAGGTGGCCCGGTACACCGGACCGGACTCGTCCACGAACCGAACGAACCGGGCGTCCTCCATGCCGTTGCTCTCCGCCGGGGTGGCCGGCCAGAGCACCCGTTGGTGCAGAGCCGTGTCGGCGGGAAAGGCCGTGGCGTAGCTGCCGGCGTTGGTGCGACGCAGTTGCTCGAGGGTGCCCATCCCGGTGCTGCGGGAGAGCAGATCCGCTGGCAGGTCGCCGAGCACCCGCTCGAAGGTGGCCTCGTCATACCGGTCGGGCAAGGCGTCCAGCACCGTGGCGCTGACCTCGTTGTCGACGTCCTCCTCGGCCAGCCCGGCAACGAGCAGGTCCCGGCGGTGCCGTACGCCCGTCCGCTGTCCAACGGCCAGAGGGCCGGGCCGGTCGGCGACGACGAGATGGCGCCCGGGTCCGAGGACCGCAGTGGCGAAGCCGATGGACGACAGGTGGCCCTCGCCGATCTGGCGCAGGCTGACCGCCACGCGCAGCAGCCCGGCGCTCAGCTCGGTCTGGTCGGGATGGGCCACCATCGACGGGTTGCACAGGGCGGCGGACTCGACCGCGTACTCGTGACTGAAGTAGGCGCCAACCAGGAGCCGGCTGGTGGGGGAGAGATCCCAGGCCCGGGCGGCGCGGTGCCGGACGAGGCCGTAGTGGTGGTGGAACGTACCGGCCAGGTCGCGGTGCCGGGCGCCGAAGCGGTCGAAGGTGTCCCTCAACAGCCTGCCGGTCTCCTCGTCGTCGAGGCGCGCCACACGGTCGATGAGCGCACCCGCGCGGGTGCGTACCACCGCGGCGTCCTCACCTGGGACGAAGAGCTTGACGATGACCCGGCGTGGATCCGGGGTGAGGATGCGGTCCTGCCGGACGGCCAGGATGCCGGTCACGACCACCGCCGGGCGTGCTGCAGGGTGGAGATGAGCGCGAGGGTAGATTCGGCGCCCTGGTTCAGGTTGGGTCCGTGCGGGGTCAGCCCGTCGTAGCCGCCGCCGGTCGCCGGATCCCACATCGGCGTACCGACGTCGTTGTCGCCGAGGAACCACCCGACCGCCTGCCGCACCCCGATTTCCCAGGCGGCGTCGCCGGTGACCGTGGCTGCCGTGGCACAGGCATCGGCGAAGGCGGCCACCTCGATCGGCTGCTGGTCGTGGTGGAGTCGTACCGCGCCGCGCCGCCAACCTCCGGCGGGTACGACCGACAGTCGCCCCTCGCGAAGCTGGACGTCGCGCAGCCAGGTCAGCATCCGCAGACCCTCGTCGAGGGCTGGACCGCCGTGGCGCAGTTGGCTGGCGGCGATGACCACCTCGGCGAGGGCCGGGCTGGCGTAGGTCAGCTGCTGCCGCGGCCAGGGCCACCGCGGGTCGGCTCCGGGGACGCCGATGGTGGTCGCCGAGTCTGCGAGCAACGCGGCCGCGACGGCGTGGCCCGGGTGCCGGCGCAGCACCTCGGCCGCGCCGAGACCGGCGAAGGCCATCGCGTGCGGGGCTGGGGAGCGCCGCGTGGCGCCCCTGCTGAAGGCGACCAGCGCCTCCTCCCGTATCCAGGCGGCGGGACTGCGGGCAGCGGCGGTGCCCAGCCCCCACAGCGCTCGGCCCCACCAGTCGCCGAGCCCGGGATCGTCGGCCCAGCGCCGATCGTGGCCGAGCCGGTTGCGGAAGGCGCCGCCGTCGTCCTGCGCGTGGGTCAGGAAGGCCAGGTAACGCTCCGCGAGCCGGAGCACCTCCTCGGTCGGTTCCGGCTCGCGGCTGATGACGACCAGGCCGCGAGCCACGTCGTCGGTGCAGTAGCCGTGCTCGCGGCGGACGATGGCGTGCCGCGCGTGCTCGAACAGGCCGGTGTCGTCGCTCAGCCGAATCAGGTGCGCGAAACTCGGCGCCGGTGCCGCCACCCAGCGTCCGCCGGCCGACATGGTGGGGCGGCCGGTGGTCGCGGTCACGCCGACGCCGCGCCGACGACGACCGGGCGGGCCTCGGTGAGCCGCTCGGCGAGCGTGCCGTACCGGGCCGCCACCGCCGGCCAGCGCAGATGCGCGGCCAGCGGCCGGACGCGGCCGGCCAGCCGGGCGGTCAGACCGGGCTCGATCAGGATCCGCCGGATCGCCGCGGCCAGCGCCGCCGGATCCTGGTGGGGTACGACCAGACCGGGTCCACCGGTGAGCAGCTCGACGGCGTGCGGGAACGCGGTGGCCACCACGGGCACCCCGGCCGCCACCGCCTCGATGAGCACGCCGGAGGTGACCTGTTCGCGGGAGTCGTACGGCAGCACGACCACGTCGGCGGAGCGGATCAACCGGCCCAGTGCCTCCAGGTCGTGGTAGACGTCCTGATAGTCCACGTCATGCGCGATGCCCAGTTGCGCACCGAGCCGGTGCAGCCCCGACCGGTACGTCTCGCCCTGGTGCTCGATGACCTTCGGGTGGGTCCGGCCCGCGACGGTGTAACTGGGTGTCGGTTCCAGGTCCTGCAACCGCGCGAGGGCCCGCAACGACCACTCGATGCCCTTGCCGGGACCGAGCAGCCCCCAGGTCAACAGGTGCGGGCGGGCACGTCGGTCGACGCGTACGCCGACGTGCTCGGCGGCGCCGTGCGGGATGACCGTGACCTTGCCCGGCGACACGGCGTAGCCGACGAGCAGCCGGTCCCGTGCGGTGTCGGTCATCGTGACGACCGCACCGGCGGTGGCGACGATCTGCTCCAACAGGGACTTCTGCCGGGCGGAGGGCTGGCGGAGCACGGTGTGCAGCACCACGATGCTCGGCACGGTGAGCCGGCGTAGCAGGGGCAGGACGTCCTCACCGTCGTTGCCCGGGTAGATGCCGTACTCGTGCTGGACGATGGCCACGTCGAAGGTGTTCAGGACCGCTGCGGCGTCCCGCCAGCCGGCCGGGGTGTGCGCCGACCAGGTGTGCACCACCCCAGGCCCGGGCCGCTGGTCATCGCCGTGGTCGGTGACCCGCACGATGCCGCCGTGCGCGCCGTCGGCGGTCAACTGGGCGGCGAGGGCGGAGTTGAAGGTGGCAAGTCCACACCGGGTCGGTGGGTGGGTGCTGAGGAATCCGTAGCTGGGCATGGGTGTCGGGCCTTCCGGTTGTCGGCCGCCCCGGGAGTACGAGGGACGAACCTCACGCGTGACGGCGCACACCGGTCAGCGTGTGTGACCGGCGGAACGGATTCGAGGCGGTTCAGCTGTGGAGGAGGTGGTCGTAGACGGCGAGATAGTCGGTGACCATCCGGTCCGCGCTGAAGCGCTGCTGAGCCCGCGCACGGCAACTTCCGCGGTCGAGGCTGGCGGCCCGGGTCACCGCGCCGACGGCCTGCTCGACGGTGTGGACGAGGAATCCCGTCACACCGTCGTCGACGACCTCCGGCATGGACCCTCGCCCGTACGCGACGACCGGCGTGCCGCAGGCCATCGACTCCACGACCGACAGTCCGAACGGTTCGTCGAAGGCGATCGGGTGCAGCAGGGCGGTGCTGGCGCCCAGCACCTCCGCACGCCGGCGGGGACCGACCGACCCGAGGAAGACGACCTGGTCACCGTCGATGTGCGGGGCCACCTGCTCGGCGAAGTACCGCTCGTCCTGCACGATGCCGCAGATGGTCAGGGGCCGGCCGGCGAGGCGGGCGATCTCGATGGCGGTGTGGGTGCCCTTGTCGGGATGGATCCGGCCGAAAGCCGCCAGCCCGGGGCCGGCGTCGGGGGTGAACGGCAACCCGGTGAGGTCTACGCCGTGCTGCACCGTGGCGAGGTAGTCGAGCTCGGGGGCCCGGTCGGCGTCGGAGATCGACACGTAGGACGAGCGGACCCGGGCGTAGGCGGGCAGGATCCCCGCGCCGGAGAAGCCGTGAACGGTGGTGAGCAGCGGAGCGCGACAGTGTTCCGCGAAGGCCAGCGGCAGCCAGTCGAGGTGGCTGTGCACCAGGTCGAACTGCGCCGAGCGGCCCAGCGCGTAGGCGACGTGCATCGCCTCCCACACCCGGCCGTCCATGTCCGGGTCGTCCGCGTACCCGCGGGGGCAGACGCCGTCCAGCTGGGCCGAGGTGACCGAGTCCAGCGTCGCGAAGAGCGTCACGTCGACGCCGCGGCTGACCAGCCCCTCGGCGAGCAGGCCAGTCACCTGCTCCCAGGGGCCGTAGTGGTGCGGAGGCGTGCGCCAGGCGACTGGGCCGAGCAGCGCCACCCTCACGGAGAGGGCGCGTCGGCGAGGTCAGCCGGGTCGAGATGCAGGGTGGCGAGCAGGCCGGAGTGCTTGGCGGGGTCAACCCGCTCCGGCAGCTCGCGCTCGACCCAGTCGGCCCTGGCCTGCTGGCCCCGGTCGCGAAGTGCGCTGACGATCCTGTTTCTGGCAATCCTCATCTGGTGCTCCCTTGTTGAGCCGTCCGAAACGGTCATGCTCTCGGACGGCGGTGTGAACGGGTCGGAATCCACCACCGGCCCTCGCGCCGAACCCGAATGTGCGGTGACCGGTGAATCCGAACGGCCGGACGTGGTCGGTGATCAACCAACACGACCAGCACCTCGCGGCGATGGGGATGACGATCGTTAACGCCCCTCATGGGCTGGTGGCGACGGCATCTGGCGGCCACCGGGGTCCCGGGCGACTTGTTCACCGTACGCCCTCGCCCTGTGGACCTGCACCCGCACGGCGGCCGGGCGCGGCGGAAACCGCCCACACAGCGGCGCCGGCCGCGGAGGCGTACGCTGAAATCACCCGCCGCCGCACATCCATCGACCAGGTCGCCGCCTCTCCGCGGCGCCGATGGCCGGCCCTCCCCCGCACCGGCACACCCCGAGCCTCGACAGTCTGTCGCCGCTCGCCCAAGCCCTCGCCCCGCTGGCACACACAGACGGCCAGCTACGCCGGGCACCCATCGGAAGGCGGCGGTTCGTCATGACCGCACCCCGAGACAGGCACGTCCAACCCTCCACCGTCAACGGACACGACGGCCCCGCCGCTTCCCGTCCGAAACCCCTTCGACCTGCGATGAAGCGCTCGCGTGTCGGGGATCTGTGGATCGTGGCCGTGGTGTTCGCGATCGTGCTCCTGCTGCTCCTGATCTTCGTACTTCAGAACGGACAGCGGGCCCACGTGGCGTTCTTCGGTGCACAGGCGGCTCTGCCGACCGGTGTGGCGCTGCTGCTGGCGGCGGTGATCGGGGTCCTGCTCGTCGCCCTGCCAGGCACCGTCCGCATCCTCCAACTGAGGATGCGAAACCGCCGGCCCGCGACACCGCCGGCCGGTTGGCCCGTGCCCGGTTCATCAACCCCACCCATGACCGGCGTTGCCCAGACCCCGCCGCCGCCCCGCCAGGAAGGCTGAGCCAGCCATGTCCGTCACCCAGCTACACGCCGCCCCGGCCTCCGCTTCGACGCCGGCCGCACCTCGGATCGTCCTCGCCACCGATCGGGGAAGCGCCGTGCTCGACGGCGGCTGGTGGCCGCGGTCCTGGGACCCGGCCGCCGAACTCCCGGGCCTTCTGCACGCCCTGGCTGAACGACATGGCCGGATCCGGCACCTCATGCTCAACATCCACGCCTGGGACGCCCGGCTCCGGCGGTTGACCGTGGGACCGGACGTGGTTCATCTCGGTTGGTTCGACACTCTCGACCCCGCCGTTCTTGTCGCCACCACAGGCCGGGACATCCAGGTCGACCTGCTCGTGGTGCCACCGGCCACCCCACCGGCGGCAGCCGACTGGGCGATGGCGACCGCCGCCGACCCGGCCAACCTCAGACGCGCACCGGACATCCTGGCCGCCGCCCTGGCGCGAGCGGGTGCGGCGGCGACAACACGCGCCGACCTGTACGGGGTCTGGGACAACGAGAGTGGTGGCGACGGAGTCGCCATGAGGGGCCGGGATCATCAGGCCAGCCCGAGGTGAGAGGGTCTGTCCGGTCGGCTGGAACGGAACATCCTTTTCGCCCTGGTTACGGCTGATGCTCGCGTAACATCATTCAGGGCTTTCTCGCCGCATACGACTCGGCCCGTTCTCCCTGTCGCAAGCCGCTCTCGAGTCCCAGCAGACCTCGGAGTCAGTAGACGGGCACCTGATGACGACCGATCAAGCGGTAGGGCTGACCCGTAGGGATGAGGGGCCCCAGCGGGCCACCCTGCTGGAGTTGTTTCTCGATCTGGTGTTCGTCGCTGCGCTCGCCCTGACGTCACGAACCCTGGCGCAGCGGCTCGACTGGGTCGGGGGCCTCCAGTCCCTGCTGCTACTGATGGCGATCTGGTGGGTCTGGTCCGCGACCGCGCTGGCAACCGACCTCTACCACGCGCAGCGGCCCCCCATCTTCGTCAGCACGCTCTGGGTCATGCTCGGGACCATCCTGATGGCAGGCTCACTGCCCGGAGCCTTCGCCGCGCACGCCCTGCTCTTCGCGGGCGCATACGTGGCGGTCCAGGTGGGACGTGGCATCTTTCTCGTCGCCGCGCGGCACGGCCGCGCGGCGCGACTACCCCCCAGCCGGTTCATCTTCTGGTTCACCGTGTCCGCCGTACCGTGGCTCGCCGGCAGTTTCGTGGCAGGCCCGGCGCGGGGCCTGCTGTGGGCCGCCGCGCTCGTCGTCGACTACGGGTCAGCCTGGCTCCGCTACCCCACACCGCGGCTCGGCCGGGTACCCATGCCCCAGTACGCGGTGGCAGCCGACCACCTGGCGGAGCGCTACCAGCAGTTCTTCACTCTCGCTCTCGGGGACCTCATCCTCGTCACCACGCTGGCCTACGCCGACAACGACCCGACGATCGTCCGTACGATGGCGCTCCTGGTCGGCTTCGCCGCCACCGTGCTGCTGTGGCAGATCTACGTCCACCGCGCCGGGGCCCTGCTGCAAGCTGCCATCGAAACCTCCCGCAATCCAGGCAGATTCGTACGGTCCGCGCCATACACCCACCTGCTCATGGTGGCCGGTGTGGTCGCCACCGCCGCCGGTATCGAAGTCGTCATCGCCCATCCCACCGAACAGACGGCGCCCTGGCTTGCCGGCGTCATCCTCGGCGGGCCCGCGTTGTTCCTGGCCGGACGCGCCCGATTCGAGTACGAGGTGTTCAGCCGGGTGTCGCCGTCCCGGCTGGTCGCGCTGCTCGTGCTGGTGGTCGCGGGACCCGTCCTGGTGCTCACCCCCGCGCTGGTTGCCGGCCTCAGCGCCACCCTCGTGCTCGCCGGGGTTGCCGTCACCGACAGCATCCGGGCCCACGGAAACCCGCCCGAACCACCAATACCCTCGACGTAGGGCGACAGCCCGTTGCGGCATACCGACGAACCTCCGGCGCAGACCGCCGAGAGGTCGTTAGGGCGCGATACGTAGGACCCAGATCGCCCTGTCGTCGTAGTCGCTGAAGCGGTATTTGAGCCCGGCGAACGGGCTGCCGGGGAAGTCACCGGTGATCGTCGTGGTCACGACGGTGCCCGCGGGAGTGTCGTCGACGTCGGTGATCTCGTACGACACCAGCGGCACCGCACGGCGCCACTCGCGGATGGCCGCGATGCCCCGGTACTCGGTCGACTCGTCCTCGACGACGGCGTCCTCGGCGAAGAGGGCGAAGTAGTCCTCGGAGTCCGGCTGGCCGGCGAGCTCGAAGTATCGGCGAATGATGGTCGGCGCGATCTGGTTGGCGGTCATGGTTCGATGCCCCTTCTGGACACTGCTGTGCGGGTCGCGTCAGACCGTCGGGATGGTGCCGCCGTCGATCACGTGCTCCGCGCCCACGATCGCCGAAGCGCGGTCGGAGACCAGGAAGGCCACCAGGTCGGCCACCTCGGCCGGGCGCGCCGGGCGGCCCAGCGGGATCCCGCCCAGGGAGTGCATCAACTGCCCGAGGGCGGTGTCGCGGTCGACGCCGTTCCCGGCGGCGAGGCGGTCGATCAGCGCGTCGGCGGCGGTGGTCTGAATGAAGCCGGGTGCGACGCTGTTGACCCGGACGCCGTGCGGCGCGACCTCGTTGGCCAGGCCCTTGCTGTACGCGGTCAGCGCCGCCTTGGCGGCCGCGTACCCCAGGGTGGCCTCGTACATCGGCTTGCGGCGCTGGATCGAGGAGAGGTGCACGATCGCACCGGCGCGCTTTTCGACCATGGATGGAACGAGGTGTCGGTCGAGGCGTACCGCGCCGAGGAGGTTGAGGTTCAACTCCTCGATCCAGGCCTGCTCGGTCAGCGCGGCGAAGCCACCGGCCGGGGCGCGCGACCCGCCGACGACGTGCACGACGATGTCGGCGCCGCCCTCGCCGAGCAGGCGCTCGGCCACCGCCTCCGCGCCGTCGACGCTCGACGTGTCGGCGGCGATGAACCGGTTGGTGAACTCGAACCTCGCGGGCTCGCTGCGGGCGCTGACCCACACGTCCGCGCCAAGCTCGCGCAGCCGGGCGGAGATCGCCGCGCCGGCACCCTTCGTTCCGCCGGTCACCAGGGCGCGGCGGCCCTGGAGCGAGTCCCGTGCGGAGATCGTTACGGTCATCGGTCGCCCCTGTCTGCGCAGCATGAAGCGGGCGTCGTGGGGACGCCGTATAGTTGCTTCTGAAACAGAACCTACTGACTTCGACAGTAGCACCGACTCGGGAAGAGGGCACATCCGTGGCAGGGAAGATCCGGCTGGAGGACCGCGAATGCCCGCTGTCCAGCGCGCTGGGCTACGTGGGCGAGTGGTGGACACTCCTGATCTTGCATGACGCCTTCGACGGTTACACGCGGTTCGACCAGTTCCAGGCCAACCTGGGTGTCTCATCCAGCATCCTGACCAGCCGGCTCAAGACCCTCACCGGCCAGGGGCTGCTCGAACGACGTCGCTACCAGACCAGGCCGGACCGCTACGAGTACGTCCTCACCGACCTCGGCCGCAGCCTCCGCCCCATCGTCGTCGCCCTGGCCGCGTGGGGTAACTCCCGCCTGGACCCGAGTGAACGCAGCATGATCCTGGTCGACCGGAACACCGGGGTGGAGGCCGATCCGGTGATCGTCGACCGGAGCACCGGGCGTCCGCTCGACGACGGCGACTTCGTCTTCGCCGCCGGTCCGGCCGCCAGCGAGATCATGCGTAAGCGTTACGAGCACATCCCGACCAAGGCGGCCCCGCGCCAGCACCGGCCCTGACCGTCACCGGTCACGCAGCCGCCGCCGGCGACTCCGTGCAACTGCCGGCCGACGCGCTCGAGAACCTCAACGCCATCGGCGGGTGAGAGTCGGGCGGCACCCGGTCGGCCAGGGCGTGTTTCAGAAGTGCTGGTGCGGCCGGTTTCGGACGAGGGCGAGGGCCAGTACGGCGGTCGCGAGGAAGACGATGCCGTTGACCCGCAGGCCGGCCTGCACGCCAGCGGTCAGGGCCTCGGCGAGCGCTGACCGGACCGGGTCGGGCAGCGCCTGGTCACCGGTGGCGCCGCCGACCACCGCCGACCGCACGGCGGTCCGGGTGGGCTCGCCCACCTGGTGAGCGGCGAGCCGGTCGGGCAGGTCGGCCAGCATCGTGGTGGTGAGCAGCGTGCCCAGCAGGGACGAACCGAGCACCGAGCCGACCTGACGGGCGGCGTTGACCGCGCCGGAGGCCATGCCCGCCTGGGCGGGCGCGACGCTGGCCAGCGCCGCCGCGGTCGCCGGGGCCACCACCAGGGCGCTGGCGGCACCGAACAGCGCCAGCAGCGGCCAGCGGTGGGCGAACGGGGTGGCCGGGCCCTGGGCGGCCAGACCGAAGCTGGCCAGGGCACCCAGGACGAGGCCAGCGGTGAGGGGGGTCTTGAACCCGGTGCGGCGGATCGTCCGCCCGGCGGCGAAGGCGACGACCGCGTAGACACCGAAGAGCACCAGCATCCGCCAGCCGGTGTCCAGCGGGCTGAGCGCCTGAGCACGTTCGTGGAACAGGACGAGCAGGATCGCCACACCGGTGAAGCCGAACAGCGACACCGCGGCGACGACCATGACGGCGCTGAACGACGCGGACCGGAACAGCCGTACGTCGAGCATCGGCGCGCTGGTTCGCAGCTCGACCAGCACGAATCCGACCAGCGCGGCGGCGGAGACGACCCAGGTCGTCGCCACGACGGGGCTGGTGTAGCCGTCCCGGCCGCCTCTGATCATGGCGTAGACGGCGGCGGCGATGGCGATGGTGCCGAGCAGCAGGCCGGACACGTCCAGACGGCCGGCGCCCTGCCGGGACTCGGTCACCCCGATCGCGGCCACGACGAGGGTGACCACGCCCAGCACGATCGTCGACAGGAAGACGCTGTGCCAGTGGAAGTGCCGCAGCAGGGTGCCGGCGATCAGTGGGCCGACCGCCAGGCCGATGCCGGAGGCGGCCGACCAGGCGGTGATGACCTCCGTGCGTCGGTGCGGGTCGGTGAAGGTCGCGCCGAGGATCGCCAGACTGTTCGGCAGGATCAGGGCCCCGCCGAGGCCGGCCACCAACTGCCCGGCGATCACCCAGGCCACCGTGGGGGACCCGGCGACGACGGCGCCGCCAATGATCATGGCGACGACGCCGGCAGCGAACATCCGCTTGCGCCCGTACCGGTTGCCCAACGTCGCGGCGGACAGCACCAGGCTCGCCACCACCAGGGTGTAGGCGCTGGGAATCCAGATCACGGTGGTCGGGTCGACGCCCAGGTCCCGCTGGATGGTGGTCAGGGCGGAGACGGTCGCGGTGATCTGGAGGAACGTGATCATCGCGCCCAGGCACATGGCGATCAGGGTCACCGTGCGGGAGCCGCGAGCGGATGGGCGCGTGGCGGCGGCCGACGCGGGTGCGCCCACGTGACGGGGGCGTGCGGATCCGATCGGAGCCGTGGTGCGCTGGTCGGTCACGGGGGCGTCCTAGGGGTTCGATCCGCGCAGGCGACGGGGTCGGCGGCGACGCGCGGAAGGCGGACGGCGCCGATCAGGGCGGCGCCGGCTGGCAGGTCTGACTTTCGCATGAAGAAGCCAGCAGCAGCCCAGTCAAGCACCTGACTAGCGTTCGCGCAAGTCAGCCCGTACTCTGGTGGCATGGCGGATCTACGTGACGACCGCGACTCCTGGTCGATGGCGAACTGCTCGGTCGCCCGCGCGATGGACATCGTCGGCAGCAGGTCAACCATGCTGATCATGCGCGAGGCATTGCTCGGTACGCGCCGTTTCGACGACTTCGTCCGTCGGGTCGGGGTTGGCGAGCCGGCCATGGCGGCCCGGCTCAAGGAGCTGGTCGCCGCCGGCCTGCTGGAACGGATCCCCTACCGGGAGCCGGGGCAGCGCACTCGCCACGAATACCAGCTCACCCCCAAGGGACGCGAACTGCTGCCCGTGGTCACCGCCCTGCGCAACTGGGGTGACACCTGGGCCGCCGACGACACCGGCCCCGGTCTCCTCGTCACCCACCACGGCTGCGGCGCGCCGATCCGCGCGGTGCTCCGCTGCGAAGCCGGCCACGACGTCAAAGAGAACGAGACCGACATCGTCGCCGGGCCGGGCCTGATCCGGCGTGGGTGACCGCAGGGTCATCCGCCGGGTTCGAAGACGGCCCGGACACAGCCGTCGGTCCTGTCCTTGAACATGGTGTAGCCCCGCGGAGCCTGGTCGAGCGGCATGGTGTGGGTCGCCAGGTGCTCGGTGACCAGCTCGTCGCGCGCCATCCGTTCGAGCAACATCGGAATGTAGCGGTGGCCGTGCTGCTGGGCGCCGCGCAGTGTGAGGCCCCTGGTCATCACCGCGCCGAGCGGGAACCTGTCCACCAGACCGGCGTAGCCGCCGAGCAGGAACACGCTTCCGCCCTTGCGGCAGTGGTGGATCGCGTCCCGGGCGGCCACCGGTCGATCCGGTTCCAGCCGCAACTGCTGCCTGATCTGGTCGTACCAGGACTGCGGGCCGGTGGTGTGCGACTCCATCCCGACCGCCTCGATGCACACGTCCGGCCCGCGTCCGCCGCTGCGTTCCAGCAGTTCGCCGCCCACATCGTCGCTCTGGTAGTTGAGGGTCTCCACCCCCAGGTGCGTCTCCGCCATCCGTAGCCGGTCGTCGAGACGGTCGATCACGATCACACGCTCGGCGCCCAGCAGCTCCGCTGCCCGCGCCGCCATCTGGCCCACCCCGCCGGCGCCCCACACCGCCACCACGTCACCGGGTCGCACGCCCCCCAGGTCGGCGCCCATCCATCCGGTCGGGGCGGCGTCGGAGGCGAACAGCGCACGCTCGTCGCTCACCCCGTCCGGCACGGGGAACGCCCCCTGGTCGGCGTAGGGGACGCGGATGTACTCCGCGTGGCTGCCCGCGAAGCCGCCGAGGGCGTGCGAGTAGCCGTAGCAGCCGCCGGGTGCGAAGCCCCAGGCGCTCTCGGTGCTCGCCGGGTCGGTGGTGCCGTTGTCGCACAACGAGAACTGCTGCTGTTGGCAGTACCAACAGCGACCGCACGAGATGAACGAGCAGACCACCACCCGGTCGCCCACCCGGTGCCGACGCACCTGGGGGCCCACCTCGACCACCTCACCCAGGAACTCGTGGCCGAAGACGTCGCCGCGCTCCATCTGGGGGATGTAGCCGCCCAGCAGGTGCAGGTCGGAGCCGCAGGTCACCGTCTTGCGCACCTGGATGATCGCGTCCTGCTCGTTGCGCAGCTGCGGGTCCGGCACCTGGGTCACCGCCAGTTCGTCGGCACCCCGCCACACCAGTGCCTTCACGGCCGCCCCTCCCGTCGGCCCGCACACGTCACCATCCGGTCGACGCTAGCGGCGAGCCGGCGCGGCGGCGGACGGTTCGGGCCGGGGCAGGGACCCAAAAAGACGTGCAGAGTACCCGTGATGTTACGGGCTTGTTTCCAAGGTTTCCGGCAGGTTACGAGCGCCTCACGGCGGTCGATGCCGCTCCTACGTTTCGGCCACCGTCATCAGTCGTGGCGGCGGGCACCGGACGTGGAGGCAACGACGTGCCACAACCGAACGCACATCGGCCCGGACGGACCAGGCGCGGAGTCAGCACCGCGTACCCGGGAGCACCTGCGCCAGAAGCGAAGGGCCGTGCTGGAGGACTCGCCCCGGCCTGAGCCCCAGTAACGTGCCGTCGGCGGGTCGAGCCGCCGACGGCAGGCCACAATGGATCAGAGAACGATCTGGTGCACCCGGTCGTCGACGCCGCGTACCGCCAGCCAGGCGCTGCCGCCGGCGCCGGCCGCGACACCCGGTGCGCCCCGGAACGCGTCGGTGGCGAACTCGCCACGACGGAACCAGCCGCCCCACGCCCCGTCGACAAGATTGCGCTGCCAGAGCCGGTTGTCGGCGGCCAGGGCGAAGAGGTAGACCCGGCCCGCGGTGGCGAGCAGGGTCGGACTGCCGCTGGTGGTGCCGCCCAGACTGGTCCAGGCCGACCAGGTGGTGCCGGTCCGGCTGCGCCACCACACCTCGTCGGTCCGGCTGCGGACCGCGACGTGCAGCACGCCGGCGTCGTCGACGACGGCGCTCGGCCGGCCGTAGATCGGTCGGTCCTCGGGCGCGCCGATGCCCGTCCAGCCGCTGCTCGGGGTGCGCGACCAGAGCTTGCCGTCAGCACCGCGGGCGATCAGCGTCCACTGGGTCGGGCTGGTCCAGGCAACCGTGGGCCCGTCGGTCACCGTGCCGCCGAGGCTGCGCCACGGCCCCCACTTCCCGGCGACGTAACTGCGCTGCCAGGCCGCATTGTCGGTGCCCCGCACGAAGACGTCGATCCGTCCGCCCGCGGAGCCGTACGCCGCCGGCTGGCCGAGGATCCGGCCGCCCACCGGGCCGCCGAGAGAGGTCCAGCCGGTCCCCCAGGTCGCGCCGGAGCGGGTGTTAACCGCCAACGTGCCCTGCGCGGTGCGAACGAAGGCGGCGGCGTGCGTGTCGTCCACCCGGACCAGGGCCGGGCTCGCGCTGGCGGTGCCGCCGAGGTTGGCACCCGCGACCTGGTCGGCGCCGGTCAGGCCGAGCATGGCCACCCCGTGCGCCGGGACCTGGACGGTGTACGAGCCGGTGAACGGCTGGACGCCGGAGGTGCCCGGCGCGGCGTCGGCGGTGGTGCGGGCCCACAGGTCGCGGACCACGACCGGCCCGCCGAGTGCGACGTCAGCGAAGTTGACCGTGATCTCCTGGGCGGTGTCGTGCCGGTTGAGCAGCGCGACCGCCCGCCGGCCGGAGCCGGTGAGCACCTTGCTCCAGACCTGCGCGGCGACCCCGGTGTCGGCGACCTTGACACCCTGCCGGACCAGCCGGTCCTGATTCACCGCGATGATCTCCGGGTTGGTCAGCGCCGAGATCATCTCGCTCGGCAGGCCACGCGGGTCGGAGCCGATGACCAGCGGGGCGGCCATGATGGACCACATCCCGAGCTGCGTCTTGGACTCCTCCAGGCTCAGCTCGTACCCGCCGCCGGGCAGCGGACGCATCGGCAGCAGGTAGTCCGGGTCGTTGTAGTGCCCCGGCCCGGTGGCCGCCGGGTGGTACGCGTTGACGTCCATGTTGCGCAGCACCCACGGGAACGCCCACTGCGGCGTCGGTTCGGTGAGCCCCACGTCGGTGTAGGTCCGCCAGGAGTCGGCGATCGTGGGCGCGTACGTGTAGGTCCAGGTGGAGAGCTGCTCCGGGGTGTACGGGCCGCCGCCCCAGTCGGAGCTGACCGGGTTGCAGATGTTCAGCAGCATCGGTCGGGGCGACTGGCGTACCGCCTCGGCCAGCTCACGGAAGGTGGTCTCCGGGTCGAGGCCGGCGGCCCGGCCGCAGAGCCAGTCGGCCTTGAGCGCGTCGAAGCCCCAGCCGGCGAACTGGGCGACGTCGGCCTGGTAGTGGCCGTTGCTGCCGAGCCCGCACTGCCCGGGCAGGTACGGCCCGGCGTCCGTGTAGATGCCGGCCTTCATGCCCTTGCTGTGGATGTACGCGGCCAGCGCGGCCATCCCGCCCGGGAAGCGGGCGGGATCGGCGACGAGCTCGCCGGCCTCGTTCCGCGGGGTGGGCGCGGCCCAGTTGCCGTCGATCCAGATGTACTTGTAGCCGGCGTCCCGCAGGCCGCTGCTGACCATGAAGTCGGTGACCGACCGTACTTCGACCTCGGTGGGGTCGCCACCGAGACCGAAGTAGGTGTTCCAGCCCTGGTAGGGCGTCGGGGCGAGCCCGCTGTTGAAGAAGGTCGGGGCACCCTGGTCCTCGGCGCCGGTGGCCGGGGCGTGGCCCGGTCTACCCGGTCCGCCGTCGCCGTGGCCGCTGGCCTTCGGTGGGTCGGCGTGCGGTGGGCCGGCCATCGCCGGCATGGGGCTGGCCAGGCCCAGGCCGAGCACGGCCAGGGCGACGGTCAGCGGTCGGATCAGGCGCATGGGGGTACTCCTGTCCCTCGAGGGTGGGGTGGTGGTGCTCCGGCCTCAGTCGCGAACGAGCACGATGAGGTCGGCGTCGTGGGTCGCGCTCCAGTGCACCGGCAGGCCGACCGCGGCGAGGTGGCTGCCGGAGTAGTGCCGGTCGCCGTGCCGGTAGCGGGCGGTCGGGTCGAGGCCCCGCAGCGGCAGTCGGACCGGGCGGGACGGCAGCAGGCCGGCGCCGTCGAGCCGGCCGGTGTGCCAGGCCAGCACCACCACCCGGCGCTCGTCCGGCGCGGTGTACTGCACCGCGCACCGGGCCTGGTCGGGCCCGCCGATCAGGTGTGTCTCGCCGTACGTGACGACGTCCCGGATCTCCTTGTACCGGGCGATCCAGCCGGCCGCCTCGGCCCGCTCGGCGGCGGTCCAGGCCCGGATGTCCGCGCCGATGCCGAGCACGCCGGCCATCGCGAGCACGAACCGGAACGCCAGCGAGCGTGGGCGCGGATCGAACAGGCCGGGCGCGTCGGTGACCCAGGAGCTGAGCAGATGCGGTGCGTTGGCGTGCAGGAAGCCGTGCTGGATGGCCAGCCGGTCCAGCGGGCCCGTGTTGTCGCTGGGCCAGAACACGTCGGCCCGGGCGGCCATCGCCAGGTCGGTCCGCGCGCCCCCGCCGGCGCACGCCTCGATCAGCACGCCGGGGTGGTCCCGGCGCAACCGCTCGTAGATCCGGTGCAGGTTGGCCACGTGTGCACCGTCCAGGTCGAGCGGGCCCACCCCACCCGACCGACCCGGCTCGGTACGCGGCCGGTTGAAGTCCCACTTCAGGTAGTCGATGTCATACCGGCGCAGCAGGCCGTCGACGGTGGAGTGGACGAACTCGGCGACCTCCGGCCGACCCAGGTCGAGCAGGTACTGGTTGCGGACCGGGGTGAGCGGCCGGCCGTGGACGGCGTAGACCCACTCCGGGTGCTCGGCGTAGAGCCGGGACCGTGGGTTGACGCACTCCGGCTCGACCCAGAGCCCGAAGTTCAGCCCGAGCGCGCGGACGTCGGCGATGAACGTGTCGAACCCGGCCGGGAACTTCGCCGGGTCGGGCGTCCAGTCGCCCAGCCCGGCGGTGTCGTCGTTGCGGCCCACGAACCAGCCGTCGTCCACCACGAACGTCTCCACGCCCAGCTCGGCGGCGATCCGGGCGAGCGCGAGCTGACTCTGCGCCTCGACCGCGAAGTAGGTCGCCTCCCACGAGTTGTAGAGCACCGGGCGAGGGCTGAGCCGTTCCCCGGCCAGCATCCGCTGGTGGGTGTGCCAGACCCGGGCCAGCCCGTCCAGGCCGTCGGGGCTGTACGCGCCGGTGACCACCGGCAGGGTCAGCCGCTCGCCCGCAGCCAACTCCAGCGGGCCGTCGACCAGCTGACGGCCGACCCGGACCCGGGTCAGGCCGCCGGTGTCCCGCTCGGCGCTGATCTCCCACGAGCCGGTCCAGGCCAGCGCCATCCCCCAGGCCGGGCCGGCCGGCTCGGCGGTGTCGCGCACGGCCAGCCAGGGCACGTGCAGATGCCCGGGTACGCCCTGGGAGCTGCCGATGCTGAACGCGCCGTGGCCCAGCTCGACGTGGGAGAGCTGGAACTCCTGCTCCCACTGGCCCCACTGGTGGCTGAGCAGCGCGCCGTGCGGCGTCGGTACGCAGAACCCGCCCGACCCGGCCCGGACGACCCGTAGCGCGTCGGTGCCGTCGTTGGTCAGCTCGACCCACCGCTGCACCACGTCGGTGCCGACGGGCACCCGGTAGTGCACGGTGGCGCGCAGCCCGGTGACCGGGTCGGCGAAACCGACGGCCAACTCCCGCTGATCGGCGTCGGCCCGCACGTCGGTGTGGCCGAACCCCACCCGACGCTCCCCGCTGGCGGTCTCCACCACCAGGTCGGCGCCGGTGAACGGTCGGTCGGCGTCGGTCGCGTACTCGATCGGGGCGGCGTCCCCGGCGGTGAGGAACGGCACCGGGCCGTCGTAGGCGACCGGGGACGGGCCGTCGGAGACGCCGTGCGGGCCCCAGGCGACCAGTTCCAGCCAGCGGCCGTGCGCCGGCACGGTGAAGGTGTACTCGGTGTGCGCGCCGCGCAGCGTCCAGCGCTGCCCGTTCGGCGCGGGGGCGGTCACTTGACCGCCCCGAGCGCCAGGCCGGAGACGAAGTGCCGCTGGAAGCGCAGGAAGACCGCGACGGTGGGGACGGCCGCGATGACCGTGCCGGCGGCGATGACGTTCCAGGACGAGACGAACTGCCCCTGGAGGCCGAGCAGCGCCGGGGTGACCGGCATGTTGTCGTCGGTGCGCAGCACGGTGATCGCCCAGAGCAGGTCGTTGAAGATCCAGGTGAAGGAGAGCGCCCCGAGCGCCGCCAGCGCGGGCCTGGTCAGCGGCAGCATCACCCGGGTGAAGATCTGCGCCGTGCCGGCGCCGTCGATCGTGGCCGCCTCCTGGATCTCACCCGGCAGGTCCCGCATGAAGCCGTGCAGCACGAAGGTGTAGAAGCCGAGCCCGAAGCCGACCTGCACCGCGATGAGCGCCCAGAGCGTGTCGTACAGGCCGGTCAGCTCACTGAACTTGGCCACCGGGATGAGCAGGATCTGCGGTGGCAGCAGGTTGCCGGCGAGCATCAGCAGCAGGATGGTCCGCCGTCCGGGGATCCGGAAGCGGCTCAGCGCGAACGCGGCCATCGCGGCCAGACCGAGGCTCAGCGCCACCGACGGGACGGTGACCAGCATGCTGTTGATGAGCGCGCGGAGCTCGCCGCCGTCGGTCCACGCCTGCCGGTAGGTGTCCAGCGTGAACGAGCGGGGCAGGCTGCCCACCCCGTGCGCGGCGATGTCGTCGAACGACCGGGTGGACATCACCACGACCCAGATCACCGGCCCCAGCCAGAGCAGCGAGAGCAGGATCATCCCGGTGTGGAAGGCCCCGGTGCGGAGCTTGTTCATCACGCTTCCTCCCGGAACGCGCGGACCAGGTAGCCGAGGATGACCGCCAGCGCCAGCACGAAGATCACGACGGCGATCGCGGAGGCGTAGCCCAGCCGCAGGCCCTGGAACGCGGTCGAGTACATGTAGGTGCTGAGCAGCTCCGACGAGTGGTACGGCCCGCCCTTGGTCAGCGACCAGACGATGTCGAACGAGCGCAGCGAGTCGATCACGATGACCGAGAGCACCACGGCGTTGACCCCCCGGAGCTGCGGGATGGTGACGTGCCGCAGCCGCTGCCAGGAGTTGGCGCCGTCCATCCGGGCCGCCTCGTGCAGCGCCGGGTCGATCGCCTTCAGCCCAGCCAGGAACAGCACCATCACGTAGCCGATCTGCCGCCACAGGGCGGGCAGGATCACCGCGTACAGCGCGGTCTGCGGGTCGGCGAGCCAGGGCCGGATCAGCTGCTCCAGGCCGATGGCCCGCAGCAGCGTGTCGGCGATGCCGTCGGGTTGGTAGAAGACCCGCCAGACCAGCGCGGTCACCACCAACGAGAAGACCACCGGGGTGAACAGGGCGGCCCGGTAGAAGCCGACCCCGCGCCGTTCCCGTTGCAGGATCAGCGCCATGCCGAAGCCCCCCAGCACGGAGAGGCCGCCGAAGAGGACCAGCCAGATCACCGTGTTGAGCAGGGCGCCCCGGAAGGTGGCGTCGCCGGCCATCTCCACGTAGTTGTCGACGCCCACGAAGGTGGGCGGCGACATGCCGTCCCAGCGGGTGAGGGAGAACCAGAAGCCCTGGATCGCCGGCCAGAAGACCCAGACGCTCTCGACCGCGAACGGCACCAGGACGAACGCCACCAGCAGCGGCGACAGTCGGGCCGACCGTCGCCGCCGCCGGGTGGGGGTGACCGGAGTCGTGGAGATCGTTGCTGTCACGTCAGCCCTTGAAGACCTTCTCGGCGCTGGACTGCCACTCCCGCAGGATCGCGTCGATCTGGTCCGGCTTGTCCATGAACTTGGTCAGCGCGGTGTCCGCGGTCGGCTGGAGCGCGTCGCTCGAGTCGCGGTTGAAGAATTGGGTCAGCTCCTTGGCGCCGTCGAGCATCGCCTTGCCCTTGGTCACCAGAGGCGAGTCGGCGGCCTTGGCACCCGGGTTGGCCGGCAGCACGATGCCGGAGCTGGCCTTGACGTACGCCTCCTGCGCCTCGACGCCGGCCAGGTAGGTGAGCAGCGCCCTGGTGCCGGTGGGGTTGGCGGTCTTGGCGCTGGCGAAGAAGCCGTCGGTCGGGGCCTCCTCGGCCACCGGCACCGCCGGGTCGACGATCGGGAACTGGAAGAAGTCCAGGTCGCCGAGAGCATCCTTGGGCGCCGCGTCGGCGAAGAAGGTGCCGATCAGGAACATGCCGGTCTTGCCGGCCAGCAGGGCGGTGGTCGCCTCCTGGAACGGGTACGCCTTGCCCTTGGGGTCGAAGTAGGGCAGGGCCTCGCGCCAGCGGGTGAGGACCGCCTTGACCTTGGGGTCGTCGAAGCGCTGCTTGCCGGCGAGCAGCTCGCGGTGGAACGGGGCGCCGTTGATCCGGATGTTGAGGTAGTCGAACCAGGCGGACGCCACCCACGGGGTGTCGCCGAGACCGATGCCGATGGGCGGAACGCCCTTGCTCTTCAGCGTCTCGCACAGCGCCAGGAACTCGGTCCAGGTCTTCGGCTCCCGTACGCCCCACCTGGCGAAGTTTGACTTGCGGTAGAAGAAGCCCCACCAGTAGTTGTTCATCGGCACGAAGACCTGCTTGCCGCTGGCGTCGGTGGAGAGGGTGCGCAGCGACTGGGGGTAGTCGCCCAGCGACTTCCAGACGTCGGAGACGTCCAGCAGGAGGTTGCGGCTGGCGTAGTCGTTGGCGACCGAGCCCGCGTACCAGGTGTAGAGGTCCGGCGGGTTGGCTGAGGTCAGGTACGTCGGCAGCTGGGTCCGGAAGGTCTCCGAGGCGATCGTGTTGAGGCTCGCCGTGCCCTTGCCCTGCGCGTTGAAGTTCGCGATCAGCTTCTCCATCGCCGCCTTGGCCTGCGGCGAGGAGAGGTTGGACTGGATGGTGACCGCGCCGGAGCCGTTGCCGGCCGTCGGCCCGCTCGCGGAGCTGGCGCACGCGCTGAGGAACGAGCTGGCGCCGAGGGCGCCCAGGCCGGCGAGCCCGAGGTGGCCAAGGAATCGCCGGCGACCGGGGTCGAAGTCGCTCACGGGGGTGTCCTTCCTCTACGACACGTAGCGTCACGGCGCATTGTGTCGGCCATGTGAATGGTGTGACCAGAAGGTTGCATCGACCCTCGGCGGCTGTCAAGATATCTTCCTAATTAATGATTAGATGAGATCAAGGCGAGGGTCAGGTGGATCAGCTTATGCGCCGGCTTGAGGGCAAGAACGCGCTGATCACCGGCGCGATGGGCGGGATCGGCGCGGCCACTGCCCGACGGCTCGCCGCCGAGGGAGCGGCAGTCGCGCTGCTCGACGTGGCCGATTCGACCATGCTGGCCGACGAGCTGATCGCCCAGGGCACCCGAGCACTGTCCGTAATGGGCGATGTTGGCGACGAGGCCGACTGGTCGGCCGCCGTGGCCGCGGTGCACGGCAGCCTCGGCCCGGTGGACATCCTGGTCAGCACCGCGTACGCGGTGCAGATCGCGCCGGCGCACGAGACCAGCCGGCAGTCCTGGGACCACCAGCTCGGGGTGAGCCTCACCGGCTCGTTCCTCGGCGTGCGCGCCTGCCTGGACGATCTGCGGGCACGCGCGGGCGCGGTGGTGCTGATCTCCTCGGTGCACGCACTGGTCGGGCTGCCCGGCCGGCCCGCGTACGCCGCGGCCAAGGGCGGCCTCGTCGCGCTCGGCCGCCAGCTCGCCGTGGAGTACGGCCCGCAGGTGCGGGTCAACACCGTGCTGCCCGGGCCGATCCTCACCGGCGCCTGGGCCGAGGTGTCCGAGGAGGACCGCCGACGCAGCGTCGCGGAGACCGTGGCGAAACGGTTCGGCACGCCGGACGAGGTGGCCGCGACGGTGGCCTTCCTCGTCTCGCCGGACGCCGCCTACGTCACCGGCGCGAGCCTGGTGGTGGACGGTGGCTGGACCGCGGTGAAAGCCTCGGCCTGAGAGATCGATACCGACCAGCGAGAAGGCCAGGAGAGCATTGGCACAGTACGCACGCCGCGGCGTCCACGGGCAGACCGTCGAAGCCATCGCCCGCCGCATCCTCACCGGTGAGATTCCCGCCGGAGCGACCCTGAACATCGTCGCGCTGCAGGAGGAGTTCGACGTCAGCCTGACGGCGCTGCGCGAGGCGCTGAAGGTGCTCTCGGCCAAGGGCATCGTCGACGCCCGGCAGAAACGCGGCACCTTCGTCCGGCCGCGGGCGGACTGGAACCTGCTCGACGGCGACGTGATCCGCTGGCAGTTCGCCGAAGGCCCCCACGAGCGCCTGCTCGACCAGCTGCACGAGGTACGCGCCATCATCGAGCCGGCCGCCGCGCGGCTGGCCGCCAGCCGGGCCACCGAGGACGACATCGCCGCCCTCGACCGGGCGCTGGCCGAGATGGCCGAGGCCAACGGCGACCCCGCCGCCGCCGTCGCCGCCGATCTCTCCTTCCACCGCGCGCTGCTCGCCGCCACCCACAACGAGCTGCTGGAGCGCATGGAGGTGGTGATGGAGACCGGGCTCGCCGAGCGGGACCGGCTGGTGCACGGCGGCGCGCCGCACGACGACCCGGTGCCCAGCCACCGCGCCGTGGTCGACGCGCTGCGGGCGCGCGACGAGACGGCGACCGAGACCGCCATGCGTGAGTTGCTGGACAAGGCCGTCCGGGACGTCGAGAAGGCACGGAAACAGAGGGGCAGTCGGTGAAGATCGAGCGGATCGAGACCTTCCTGGTCGCGCCACGGTGGCTGTTCTGCCGGGTGGAGACCGATGACGGGCTGGTCGGGTGGGGTGAGCCCGTGGTCGAGGGGCGCGCCGAGGTCGTACGCAGCGCGGTCGAGGTGCTCTCCGAATATCTGATCGGCGAGGATCCACTCCGGATCGAGCAGCACTGGCAGGTGCTCACCAAGGGCGGCTTCTACCGGGGCGGCCCGATCCTCTCCAGCGCGGTCGCCGGCCTCGACCAGGCGCTCTGGGACATCACCGGGCAGGCGTACGGGGTGCCGGTGCACGCCCTGCTCGGTGGGGCCGTCCGGGACCGGGTGCGCATCTACTCCTGGATCGGCGGGGACGAGCCCGACGAGGTGGCCGACGCCGCCGCCGCGCAGGCCGCCGCCGGTCTCACCGGCGTCAAGATGAACGCCTGCGGGCGGCTCTCCGCCATTCCCACCTCCGCCGAGGTGGACGCGGTGGTCGGCCGGGTCGCCGCCGCCCGGGAGGTGCTCGGCCCCGACCGCGACATCGCGCTGGACTTCCACGGCCGGGCCGGCCTGGCCGCGATACGCCGGATCCTGCCCGAGCTGGCCCCCCTGCGTCCCTTCTTCGTGGAGGAACCGGTCCTGCCCGACCAGGCCCACCACCTGCGCGACATCGTCGCCGGCACACCGATCCCGGTGGCCACGGGCGAGCGGCTCTACGGCCGCTCCGAGTTCCTCGGCCCGTTGCAGGCCGGAGTCGCCGTGGTTCAGCCGGACCTGTCGCACGCCGGCGGGATCTCCGAGGTGCGCCGGATCGCCGCGCTGGCCGAGACGTACGGCGCGTTGCTGGCCCCGCACTGCCCGCTCGGCCCGATCTCCCTGGCTGCCAGCCTCCAGGTGGCCTTCGCGACGCCGAACTTCCTGATCCAGGAGCAGAGCATCGGCATCCACTACCACTCCGGCTCCGACCTGCTGGACTACGTGCTCGACCCGGAGCCGTTCCGGTTCGTGGACGGGCACATCGCCCGGTTCGACCGGCCCGGGCTGGGCATCACGGTGGACGAGGCGGCGGTCCGTGCGGCCGCCCGTACCCCGCACGCCTGGCGCAATCCGGTCTGGCAGCACCGCGACGGGTCGTTCGCCGAATGGTGACCGGGGCGGCCGGGCCCGCGCCGGTGCCGATGCGGGTGGCGTACGACGCGGCGCGCGGCGGCCGGTGGACCAGCCTGCGCGGCGGCGGCCGGGAATGGCTCTGGCGCGGGCCGGAGCCCGGCCGGCACGAGGTACGCCCCGACGACGCGTTCATCGACGCCGGCGGGCTGGAGGAGTGCCTGCCCACCGTGCGCGGCCGGCCCGACCACGGCGAGGTGTGGTCCCGGCCGTGGCGGACAGTCGGGCCGGGCACGGTGGTCATCGAGCGTCCCATGTTCACGGTGACCCGCCGGATCAGTGACCGGGACGGCGTGGTGGTGGCCGACTACCGGCTGGCCGCCGAGCCCGGCCACCGGTTCGTGTGGGCAGCGCACGCCCTGCTCGACCTCTCACCGGGGGCCCGTCTCGACGCGCCCGCCGGCACCTCGACCCGGCTGCATCCGGAGGCCGCCGCTCTGCTGCCCCCGGGCACCTGGCCCGCCGGCAGCCCCTGGCTGACCGGGCCCTGGCCGGCACCGGCCGGGCTGGCGCTGGACACCCTCGGCCCGGACGACGGCACCGCGCTCGGTGCGGTGCTGCTCGACTGCCCCCGGGTCGAGGTGACCGACGGCGCCGACCGGCTGACCCTGGAGCTGGAGTGCGCCGACCAGCCCCGCAGCACCGCGCTCTGGCGCAACCTGGGCGGTTGGCCGGCCACCACGCCCTACCGCAGCATCGGTGTCGAACCGATGCTCGGCGCCGCCTTCGACCTGGCCGATGCCGGCCCGTCCGACGCGGCGGTCGTCCCGCCCGCCGGTGAGGTCGCCTGGCGGCTCACCCTCTCCGCCCACCGCCTTCTGCGAGGACACCCGTGATGAACCTGCTCGACGAGCTGCGTACCCACCGACTGCTGGCGATCGTGCGTGGTCCCGACCCGGCCGCCGCACTGTCAGCGGTGCTCACGATGGCCGAGAGCGGCGTGGCGCTGGTCGAGGTCTCGCTGACCGGCGCCGACGCGCTCGGCACCATCCGGCGGGCCCGAGCCGCCCTCGGGCCGGACTTCGCCCTGGGCGCGGGCACCGTGCTCAGCGCCGAGGACGCCCGCGCGGCGGCCGACGCCGGTGCCGGCTTCCTGGTCACCCCGGCGCTGGCGCCGAGCCTCGCCGAGGCCGGCCGGCTCGGGCTCCCGGTCCTCGCGGGCGCGCTCACCCCCACCGAGGTGGTGCAGGCCAACAGCGGCGGAGCCGCCGCGATCAAGCTCTTCCCGGCCTCCCTGGGTGGGCCCGACTACCTCGGCGCGCTGCGCGACCCGTTCCCCGGCGCCGCGTTCGTGCCGGTCGGCGGGGTCGACGCCGACGGCGCGCGGCGCTACCTCGACCGGGGGGCCGTGGCGGTCGGCGTCGGCTCCCCGCTGCTCGGCGACGCCGTCCGCGGCGGCGACCCGGCGGCGCTGCGCGAGCGGGCCGCCGTCTTCCTCGCGGCGGTCCGGCCGTGACCGACCTGCTCACGCTCGGCGAGACGATGGCGGCCTTCCGCACCACCGGGCCGCTGCGGCTGGGCGGCACCGCCGGCATCTCGGTCGCCGGGTCCGAGTCGACCGTGGCCATCGGCCTGGCCCGGCTCGGCCACCGGGCCGCCTGGGTCGGGGTCACCGGCGCCGACGAGCCCGGCGAACTGATCCGCCGCACGCTGCGCGCCGAGGGCGTCGACCTGGCCTGGTCCCGGGTCGACCCGACGGCCCCCACCGGGCTGATCCTCTTCGAGTCCCGGGTCGCCGACATCAACCGGGTCACCTACCACCGCGCCGGGTCGGCCGGCTCCCGGCTGCGCCCCGCCGACGTCACCCCCGCCTTCGACCCGGCCCGGCCGTCGCCCCGGCTGCTGCACGTCACCGGCATCACCTGCGCGCTGGGCGCCGAGCCCTACCAGGCCGTGGTGGCGGCGGTACGGCTCGCTCGCGCGGCGGGCAGCACCATCTGCCTGGACGTCAACCACCGGCACCGGCTCTGGTCGGTCGCCGAGGCCGCCGCCGCGCTGCGGCCGCTGCTGCCCTCGATCGACCTGGTGGTCGCCTCCGACGACGAGCTGGCCGTGCTGACCGACGCCGCCGACCCGGTCGCGGCGCTACGGGCGGCCGGCGTGACCGAGGTCGTGGTGAAGCACGGCGCCGGTGGAGCGACCAGCCACAGCGCGGACGGCACGGTGCACCGCCCCGCCCGCACGGTGCCGGTGGTGGACACCGTCGGCGCCGGCGACGCCTTCGTGGCCGGTCTGCTCTCCGGCTTGCTGGACGGCGCCGACGCGCCGGCCCGGCTGGACCGGGCGGTCACCACCGGCGCGTTCGCGGTGGCCACCCGGGGCGACTGGGAGGGCCTGCCCGACCGGGCGGAGCTGGCGCTGCTCGACCACGGGCCCGGTGGCACCGTGCGCTGACCACCGGGACGGATCTTTCAAGGGAGCGAGATGGAGCTGACCGAACCGACCGTGTGGAGCACGGACCGGCTGGAGCTGGGCGAGGGGTTGCGCTGGGTGGCCGACCGGCTGGTGCTGGTCGACCTGCTGGCCGGGCGGCTGCTGGAGACCGGCGGCGACCGGCCGGGTCCGCTGCGGGAGCTGCGCCACCTGGATGTCCCGCTGGGCGCGGTCGCCCCGGTGGCCGGCAACGCCGGTGACTGGCTGGCCGCCGCCGGGACCGGCGTCGCGCTGCTGCCCGCCACCGGCGACCCTCGGCCGGTCGCCGAACTGGTCGCCGACGGGCCCGAGCCGGCCCGGATGAACGACGCGGTCGCCGACCCGCACGGCCGGTTCTGGGCGGGCAGCATGACGTACGCCGGGGTGCCCGGCGGGGGCACGCTGTACCGGCTGGCTCCCGGCGCGGCGCCGGTGCCGGCCGTGACCGGGCTGACGGTGCCGAACGGCCCGGCGTTCGACGCCGCCGGCACCACCATGTACCTGGCCGACTCGCCGCGCGGCGAGGTCGATCGGTTCAGCGTCGACCCGCACACCGGGGCCCTGCACGGACGGGAGCCGTTCCTGCGGCTGGCCGGGGTCGACGGCGGGCCGGACGGAATGACGGTCGACGCGGCGGGTCACCTCTGGGTCGCGCTCTGGGGTGGCTCGGCGGTGCGCCGCTACCGACCGGACGGCACGCTGGACCGGGAGATCCGCCTGCCGGCGACCCAACCGGCCGGCATCTGCCTGGGCGGCCCCGACCTGCGCCGGCTCTTCATCGGCACCGCCCGGCACGGGCTCACGCCAGCCGGACCACTGGACGGCGCGCTGCTCGCGGTGGACGTCCCGGTCCCCGGCCTGCCCACCGCGTTCGCCGCCGCGCCCGACGCCAGCTGACAAAGGCATATCGGACGCCAGGGCGGGAATGACCACCCTCGGTCGGCGAGGGTCCGGCCGACCGGTAGGGGGCGAGGCGATGAGATCCGTGGAGCGGGCGTCATGAACGGGCCGGTCGGCGACGAGCCGCTCGGCGAGCTGGAGCTGGTGCACACCTTCACCGGCCCGATGCCGACCGGGGTGAGCGTCTCGCACGGGGGCCGGATCTTCGTCAACTTTCCCAAGTGGGGCGACGAGGTGCCGGCCACCGTCGTCGAGCTGCGCGACGGCCGGGAGATGCCCTACCCCGACCAGCCGTGGAACGACCCGTCGGGCGACGACGACGCGGGCGCGTTCGTCTCGGTGCAGAGCATCGTGGTGGACCCGGCCGACCGACTCTGGGTCCTGGACACCGGCAGCCCGATGTTCCAACCGACGAAACCGGGCGGGCCCAAGCTGGTCCGGGTCGACCTGGACACCGACACGGTGGCCCAGGTGATCACCTTCCCGCCGGACGTGGCGCTGCCCACGACTTACCTCAACGACGTCCGCTTCGATCTGCGGCGGGGCGAGTCGGGGGTCGCGTACATCACCGACTCGGCGAGCTCCGGGCCGAACGGGATCATCGTGGTGGACCTGGCCAGCGGGGCCTCCTGGCGGCGGCTGCACGACCACCCGTCCACCAAGGCGGAGCCGCTGACGACGTTCCGCCCGGTGGTCGAGGGCCGACCGTTCCTCGAGCGGCCCCCGGACGGGCCGCCGAAACCGGTGACCATGGGCGCCGACGGCATCGCCATCTCGGCCGACGGCACCCGGCTGCACTACTGCCCGTTGGCGTCCCGGCGTTGGTACAGCGTGGCCACCGAGGCGCTGGCCGACCCGGCGGTCACCCAGGAGGCGGCCGCGGCGACCGTGGTCGACGAGGGGGACAAGGGCACCGCGTCGGACGGGCTGGAGACCGACGACGCCGGGCGGCTCTACCTCACCTCCTACGAGCACAACGCGGTGCTGCGCCGGCGACCGGACGGCGAGTACGAGACCCTGGTCCACGACCCTCGACTGCTCTGGCCGGACACCATGTCGGTGGCCACCGACGGGTACCTCTACGTGACCGCCAACCAGCTGCACCGGCAACCGCAGTACCAGCGAGGGCAGGACCTGCGGCGCCGGCCGTACGCGCTGTTCCGCACCCGGATCGACGCCGGGCCGGTGCTCCTGCGCCGCTGACCGCCCGGGAGCTGGTGCCCCTCGGTCGCTCGGCCGGCAGGCATGGCGGGGCGACCGGCGGGTAGCCGGTCAGGTGGCCGACTGGTCAGAGGTGCTACTCCCGGACACCCCGCTGCTGGAGATCGTGGTCCGGGGCAGCGTCATGTACCTCGCGCTGTTCACGCTCCTGCGGGTCATCCTCAAGCGGGAGAGCGGCACCACCGGCGTCACCGACCTGCTGGTGATCGTGCTGCTCGCCGACGCCGCGCAGAACGGCCTGTCGGGCGGCTACACCTCGGTCACCGACGGGGTGCTGCTGGTCGCCGTGATCATCGGTTGGTCGTACCTGCTGAACGCCGTCGCCTACCGCTGGCCCGCCGCCGCCCGGCTGATCCGGCCGGGCTCGCTGGTGCTGGTGCGGGACGGACGGATCATGCGCGCGAACATGCGGCGGGAGCTGATCACCGACGAGGAGCTGCACAGCCTGCTGCGGAAGCAGGGCATCACCGACCTGGCGGAGGTTCGCGAGATGCGGATGGAGTCCGACGGGCGGTTCAGCGTCACCACCCGTATGCACGGCCGCTCGACGAACGACAGCGACGCGTCGGGCGGCCACGGCTGACGACCGGCCTGCGTGCCAGGTCAGGACACCTCGGGTGCGGCGAGTCAGCCGATCGGCAGTGCCCGGCCCAGGTCGGCGAAGACGTCGGCGGCCACGTGCGGCTCGAAGGTCATCCGCAGCGGCGAGGTCGGCGTGAGGGTCCCGCCGTGGTACTTGACGTACACCCGGCGGTAGAACTCGGCGGCCAGGCCGCCGATGGACGCCTGCACGCCGGTGTCGGTGGCGCCCAGCCCGGCGGTGCTCAGCCCGCCGACGTGGCCGGTCGGCTCGACCACCACGGCGGTGCGGCCCAGGCGGCGCATGGTGATCGCGGCGGCCAGGCCGCCGGAGGTGGCGCCGTAGACGACCAGGTCGGCGGTGGTGACGGCGGCCAGGGCGGGGCCGGCCCGGAACGGGTCGGAGAGACCGGCCAGGACGAGACCGGCACCGCCGGCGGTCAGCAGGCGGCGGCGGGACAGGGGCAGCGACACGGCGGGCTCCCGAGGGGTAACCGGAACGGGGACGGTTACAGAAGCACGCCGCTGCGACTGCGAACGAAATTCTTCAATCTCTCGCAGTGGGTGTCAACCGGGTCGAGGCCTCCGGTCAGGGCCGGTAGCGGTAGCCCATCCCGGGCTCGGTGATGAGATGGCGGGGTCGGGCCGGGTCGTCCTCCAGCTTGCGCCGCAGCTGGGCCAGGTACTGCCGCAGGTAGTTGGTCTCGTTCTGGTACTCCGGCCCCCACACCTCCTGGAGCAGCTGGCGCTGGCTGACCAGCTTTCCCGGGTGGCGCAGCAGCTTCTCCAGCACGCTCCACTGAATGGGGGTCAGCTTGACCTCGGTGCCGTCGTCCCGCCGCACGGCGTGGTCGGCGAGGTCGACGGTGTGTTGGCCGATCCGCAGCGCGGGCACCGCCTCGCTCGACCCGCCGAGCCGCCGGGTCACCGCGCGGATGCGGGCCAGCAGCTCCTCCACCCCGAACGGCTTGGTGACGTAGTCGTCCGCGCCGGCGTCGAGCGCGGCGACCTTGTCCTCGCTGCCGGCCCTCCCGGAGAGCACGATGATCGGCACGGCCGTCCAGCCGCGCAGGCCGCGGATCACCTCGACCCCGTCGATGTCGGGCAGCCCGAGGTCGAGCACCACGAGGTCCGGTGGGTGGCTGGCGGCGGCCTTCAGCGCGGCCGCCCCGGTGCCGGCGACGTCCACGTCGTACCGGCGGGCACGCAGGTTGATCCGCAGGGCCCGCAGGATCTGCGGCTCATCGTCGACGACCAGGATGCGCGTCATTCCGGTGGCCCCTCCGAGCTGGTCTGCGCGGCGGCGGGTAGCCGCAGCACCATGGTGAGCCCACCGCCGGGCGTGGTCTCGGGGCTGATGCTGCCACCCATCGCCTCGGCCAGACCCCGGGACAGGGCGAGCCCGAGGCCGACACCGGTCTGATTGTCCCGGTCACCGAGGCGCTGGAACGGCAGGAAGACGTGCTCCCACTGGTCCTCCGGGATGCCCGGTCCACGGTCGATGATCCGCAGCTCCACCTGGCCCGCGTGTGCGCTGGCGGTGACGGTGGGAGGCTGCTCGGGCGGGCTGTACCGCAGGGCGTTCGCGATGACGTTGACCAGCACCCGCTCCAGCAGGCCGGGGTCGGCGGTGGCCGCGGGCAGGTCGGCCGGGATGTCGGTCACGACGGCGGCGGCGGGTGGACCGAGTTCGTCGAGCGCCCGGGGTACGGCGTCCTCCAGGCCGATCGCGGTCGCGGTGATGCCGAGGACGCCGGCCTGGAGCCGGCTCATGTCCAGCAGGTTGCCGACCAGCCGGGCGAGCCGGTCCAACGACTCCTCGGCGGTCTCCAGCAGCTCCTCGCGGTCCTGTTCGTCGAACTCGATGTCCTGGCTGCGCAGGCTGGTCACGGCGGCCTTCGCGGACGCCAGCGGCGTACGCAGGTCGTGGCTCACGGCGGCGAGCAGCGCGGTACGCATCCGGTCCGCCGCGGCGAGGGGCCGGGCGGTGGCCGCCTCCTCGGCCAGCCGTTCCTGGCGCAGCGCGACGGCGGCCTGGGCGGCGAACGCCTCGACGATCCGCCGGTCGGCGGCCTCCAATCGTCGACCGCAGAGCACGACGGTGATCCGGTCGTCGACCGGTACTGTCGTCTCACCGCCTTCGGGGGTGCAGGCCGGTCCCTCGCCGACGCTGGCCACGACGTGCCAGGCGTGCTCCTCGCGGGCTCGCTCCGGGCGGCCACTGGCCTCCTCGGCCAGCTCCAGCACGCTCACGGCGCGCAGCCCGAAGGTCTCCCGGAGCTGATCCAGCAGCGCGGGCAGGGGGCGTTCGCCGCGCAGCACGCCACCGGCGACGGCGGCGAGGGTCTGCGCGTCGGCGGCGGCCCGCGCCGCCTCGCGGGTCCGCCGCGCGGCCACGTCGACGATCCAGCTCACCGACAGCGCCACGCTGACGAAGACGGCCAGGGCGAGCAGGTTGTCCGCCTCGGCGATGGTCAGCGTCCGGTAGGGCGGGGTGAAGAACCAGTTGAGCAGCAGCGAGCCGCCGAGCGCGGCCACCAGGGCGGGCCACAGCCCGCCGACCAGGGCGACCGCCACCACGGCCACCAGAAAGAGCAGGATGTCGTTGGTCAGCGTCAGGTCGGGCAGCGTCCTCAGCAGCAGGGTGAGCAGCGGCAGGCCGAGCACGGCGAGGGCGAAGCCGAGCAACCGGCGGCGCCGGGACAGCGCCGCCGGCACGGCCCCCGCCCGGCGTCCCCTACCGGCCTCGGTGTGGGTGACCAGGTGCACGTCGATGGAGCCGGAGAGCGCCGTGGTGGTCACCCCGACGCCTCTGGCGAACAGTTGCGCGAAGCGGCCCCGCCGGCTGGCGCCGAGGACCAGCTGGGTGGCGTTCACGCCACGGGCGAAGTCCAGCAGCGCGGCCGGCACGTCGGTGCCGAGCACCTGGTGGTAGGTGCCGCCGAGGCTCTCCACCAGCACCCGCTGCCGGGCCAGCTGCGCCGGGTCGGCGCCGGCCAGGCCGTCACTGCGGGCGACATGCACGGCGAGCAGGTCGGCGCCCTTGCTCCGGGCCGCGACCCGGGCGGCCCGGCGGATCAACGTCTCCCCCTCCGGGCCGCCGGTCAGCGCCACCACGACGCGTTCCCGGGCCTCCCAGGTGGCCTCGATGCCCTGCTGGCTGCGGTACCGGTCGAGTTGCTCGTCGACCTTGTCGGCCAGCCAGAGCAGCGCCAGCTCGCGCAGCGCGGTGAGGTTGCCGACCCGGAAGTAGTTGCCCAGCGCGGCGTCGATCTTGTCGGGGCGGTAGATGTTGCCGTGCGCCATCCGCCGGCGCAGCGCCTCGGGGGTCATGTCGACAAGCTCGACCTGCTCGGCGGCGCGGACGATCTCGTCCGGCAGGGTCTCCCGCTGGATGGTGCCGGTGATCTGGGCGACGACGTCGTTGACCGACTCCAGGTGCTGCACGTTGACCGTGGACAGCACGTCGACCCCCGCGTCGAGCAGCTCCTGGACGTCCTGCCAGCGCTTGTCGTGCCGGGAGCCGGGCACGTTGGTGTGCGCCAGCTCGTCGACCACCGCGATCGCCGGTCGGCGGGCCAGCACCGCGTCCAGGTCCATCTCGGTGAACTCGGCGCCCCGGTATTGCATGGTGCGGCGGGGAACCTGCTCCAGGTCACCGAGCATGGCCGCGGTCTGCTGGCGGCCGTGGGTCTCCACGAAGCCGATCACCACGTCGGTGCCGCGCGCGGCTCGCCGCCGCGCCTCCTCCAGCATCGCGTACGTCTTGCCGACTCCGGGAGCGGCCCCGAGATAGATACGCAATTCTCCGCGTGCCACGGAAACCATCCTCTCCGATCAGAAAGGAAGGGCCCCTTCTTAACGCCTGGTGGGGGTGAAGGGGCCCTTCCTAACACGGTCAGCGGGCCGGGAACCGCTCGTCCAGCGCGATGTTCAGCTCCAGCACGTTGACCCCGGGCTCGCCCATGAAGCCGAGCCCCCGCCCGGTGGTGTGCTCAGCCACCAGCCGGCGGACCGCTTCCGGGTCCGCACCGCGCTCGCGCGCGACCCGGTTCAGCTGCAGCTCGGCGTACGCCGGGCTGATCTGTGGGTCGAGGCCGCTGCCGCTGGCGGTGACCGCGTCGGCGGGCACGGCCGGGTCGGCGGGGGCGTTGCCGCGGATCGGTGTGACCACGGCACCGGCGGCCACGTAGTCCTCGCCGGGCTGGGCCAGCTCCACCGGCACTCCCTGGTACGAGGGGAGGAACGGGGTGGCCGGGGCGGCCTGGTTGACGCTGACCACCCGGATGACGGGGCCGGTCAGCCCGTCCGCGCGGAAGACCGCGAGCACGGCGCCCACCCCGTCGGCGGTGCAGAAGGGGCGTCCGCCGTCGACGCCGTTGAGCTCACCGACCTCCTTGCTGCGCCCGCAGACCTGGGTGAGCAGGCTCTCGCTGGACTCCTCCGGGTCGGTGGCGATGGTGTCGACCACGCTCTCCGGGCCGAGGTTGCTGGCCGAGGTGGAGGTGGGGTCGTAGCCGTCGCCGGCGGCCGACGGGCGGGACTGGAAGTAACGCGGGACGGGGTTGCCGTCGCGGTCGGTGAAGGACTGGCCGATCAGTGAGCTGCCGACCGTCGTACCGCCGGCGTCGATCAGCGAGCCGTCGGTCCTGTGGTTGAGGCCGGGCAGCTGGCCGACGGCGACCAGGGCCAGCGGGTAGACCAGCCCGAGCAGCACCGTGAAGACGAGCAGGGCGCGCAGGGCGGCGAGGTGTTGGGCGATCCAGGTGGGTAGGCGCATCACGAAATCCCCGGGATGAACTGGATGAGCAGGTCGATGAGCTTGATCCCGATGAACGGCACGATGATGCCGCCCAGCCCGTACACCAGCAGGTTGCGGCTGAGCAGCTTCGACGCGGCGGCCGGCCGGTACCGCACGCCCCGCAGGGCGAGCGGGATCAGCGCGATGATCACCAGGGCGTTGAAGATGACCGCGGACAGGATCGCCGACTCCGGGCTGGACAGCCGCATGATGTTCAGCGCGTCCAGGCTCGGGTAGAGGCCGGCGAACATGGCCGGGATGATCGCGAAGTACTTCGCGATGTCGTTGGCGATGCTGAACGTGGTCAGCGCGCCACGGGTGATCAGCAACTGCTTGCCGATCTCCACGATCTCGATCAGCTTGGTCGGATCGGAGTCGAGGTCGACCATGTTGCCGGCCTCCTTCGCGGCCGACGTGCCGGTGTTCATCGCCACCCCGACGTCGGCCTGCGCGAGCGCCGGCGCGTCGTTGGTGCCGTCACCGGTCATCGCGACCAGCCGGCCACCCTCCTGCTCCCGCTTGATCAACACGAGCTTGTCCTCCGGCGTCGCCTCGGCCAGGAAGTCGTCCACCCCGGCCTCGTCGGCGATCGCCTTCGCGGTACGCGGGTTGTCGCCGGTGATCATCACGGTCCGGATGCCCATCCGGCGCATCTCGTCGAACCGCTCCCGCATGCCGGACTTGACGACGTCCTTGAGGTGGATGACGCCCAGCGCGCGGGCGGGCTCACCGTCGACGTGCTCGGCGACGACCAGCGGGGTGCCGCCGGTGCCGCTGATCGCGTCAACGATCTCGCCGACCTGCTCGGTCGGGTGGCCGCCGTTCTCGCGGACCCACTTCATCACCGCGGCCGCGGCGCCCTTGCGGACCCGGCGCGCCGTCTCGACCGTCCCGCCGTCCACGCTGGCGTCCGGGATCATGTCGACGCCGCTCATCCGCGTCTGCGCGGTGAACGGTACGAAGGTGGCGTGCGGCATCACGCCGGGCTCACGCTCGCGCAGCCCGAACTCGTTCTTGGCGAGCACCACCACCGAGCGGCCCTCCGGGGTCTCGTCGGCCAGGCTGGACAGTTGCGCGGCGTCGGCCAGGGTCGCGGGGGTCACCCCTTCGACCGGTACGAACTCGGCGGCCTGCCGGTTGCCCAGCGTGATGGTGCCGGTCTTGTCCAGCAGCAGGGTGTTGACGTCGCCGGCCGCCTCGACGGCCCGGCCGCTCATGGCCAGGACGTTGCGCTGCACCAGCCGGTCCATGCCGGCGATGCCGATGGCGGAGAGCAGCGCGCCGATGGTGGTGGGGATCAGGCAGACGAGCAACGAGATCAGCACCACCCCGGTGACGCCGGAGTCGGTGATCGCGCCGCTGTCCGGCGCGGCCGCCTGGTACGCCTTGGAGAAGATGGCCAGCGGCTGAAGGGTGACCACGGCCAGCAGAAAGATGATCGTGAGCGCGGCGAGCAGGATGTTCAGCGCGATCTCGTTCGGCGTCTTCTGCCGGTTGGCCCCCTCGACCAGGGCGATCATCCGGTCGATGAAGCTCTCCCCCGGCTTCTGGGTGATCTTCACGACGATCCGGTCGGAGAGCACCCTGGTGCCGCCGGTGACCGCGCTGCGGTCGCCACCGGACTCTCGGATGACCGGGGCGGACTCGCCGGTGATGGCCGACTCGTCGACGCTGGCGATGCCCTCGACGATGTCGCCGTCACCGGGGATGATCCCGCCCGCCTCGACCAGCACGATGTCGCCCTGGCGCAGCTCCGGCGCGGGTACCGCCTCGTCGCGGTAGGCGTTGGCCCGGGCGCCCGGCGTCCAGTCGACCAGCCGGGTGGCGATGGTGTCCCGCTTGGCCTGCCGCAGCGCCGCGGCCTGGGCCTTGCCCCGGCCCTCGGCGACCGCTTCGGCCAGGTTGGCGAAGAGCACGGTCAGCCAGAGCCAGATGGTGATCGCCCAGGCGAACACCGACGGGTCGGTCACCGCCAGGACGGTGGTGAAGGCCGCGCCGGCTTCGACGATCAGCATCACCGGGTTGCGCCACAGGGTGGTCGGGTTGAGCTTGCGCAGGGCGTCCGGCAGGGAACGGATCAGCTGCTTGGGGTCGAGCAGGCCGCCGCTGACCCGGTCGCCCTGGTCGGCCCCGGCGGTCGGTTGCTCGCTGGTCCCGAATGTCACGGGAGTGACGGACATGTCCTCGTTCCTCATGGTGGTCAGAGCCCCTCTGCCAGCGGGCCGAGCGCGAGCGCGGGCAGGAAGGTCAGCGCGACGAGGACCACCGTGACGCCGACGACCATGCCGATGAACAGCGGTCGGTGGGTCGGCAGGGTGCCCTCGGACGCGGGGGTGGGTGCCTGGCGGGCCAGCGAGCCGGCCAACGCGAGCACGAAGATGAGCGGCAGGAACCGGCCGAACAGCATGCACAACCCGAGCGCGGTGTCCCACCAGGTGGTGTTCACCGTGATGCCGCCGAAGGCGGACCCGTTGTTGTTGCTGGCCGAGGTGAACGCGTACAGCACCTCGGAGAGGCCGTGCGGACCGACATTGAGCGCGGTGGAGTTGTTGCCGGTGGCGAACGCGGCCGCCGTGCCGACCAGCACCAGGATCGGCGTGATCAGGAAGTAGAGCGAGGCGAACTTGATCTCGCGGGAGCCGATCTTCTTGCCCAGGTACTCCGGGGTGCGGCCCACCATCAGTCCGGCGATGAACACTGTGATCACGGCCAGGATGAGCAGGCCGTAGAGACCGGAACCGGTACCGCCCGGGGCGACCTCGCCGAGCATCATGTTGACCATCGTCATCATGCCGCCGAGCGAGGTGAACGAGTCGTGGAACGAGTTCACCGCACCGGTCGAGGTCAGCGTGGTGGCGGCGGCGAAGGTGGCCGAGTTCGACACGTCGAACCGCACCTCCTTGCCCTCCAGCGCCGCGCCGACCGCCTGCGGCACCGTGCCGTGGCCGGCCAGCTCGAAGGCGTTGGTGATGACCACGCTGGCGAACGCGAGGATCCCCATCACCGCGGCGATCGCGTAGCCCTGCCGGTTCTGCCCGACCATCCGGCCGAAGACCCGGGGCAGGCTGAACGGGATCAGGAAGATCAGGAAGATCTCCAGCCAGTTCGTCCAGGTGGTGGGGTTCTCGAACGGGTGGGCGCTGTTGACGTTGTAGAAGCCGCCACCGTTGGTGCCCAGCTCCTTGATCACTTCCTGGCTGGCGACCGGACCACCGGTGATGGTCTGGGTGCCGCCGGTCAGCGTGGTCACGTCGGTGCCGGCGGACAGGTTTTGCACCACCCCGCCGACCATCAGCGCGACGGTGCCGAGCACCGCGATCGGCAGCAGGATCCGCAGCGTGATCCGGGTCAGGTCGACCCAGAAGTTGCCGAGCTGCCCGGTGCGGCTGCGGGCGAAGCCGCGCACCAGCGCTATCGCCACCGCGATGCCGACCGCCGGCGAGACGAAGTTCTGCACCGCCAGACCGGCCATCTGCACCAGGTGACCCATCGTCGACTCGCCCGAATACGACTGCCAGTTGGTGTTGGTCACGAACGAGACGGCGGTGTTCCAGGCGCCGTGCGGCACCACCGGGTCGAAGCCCAGCGACAACCAGAGGTGGTTCTGCACCCGCTGGAACAGGTACAGGAACAGGATCGAGACCGCGGAGAACGCCAGCACGCTGCGGGCGTACACGCCCCAGGTCTGCTCGGCGGCCGGGTTGACTCCGACCAGGCGGAAGATCCCCCGCTCGACCCGGGACTGCCGGGTGCCGGAGACCGCTCGGAACATGTAGTCGCCGAACGGCTTGTGGACGGCGACCAGGGCCACCACCAGCGTCAACACGAAGATGACGCCCGCTGTTGTCATCGTCATCAGAAGCGCTCCGGAAACAGCAGGGCGAACACCAGGAACGCGCCCAGGACGATCGCGAGCACGAGACCCACGGCGTTGACGGCACTCACAGCTTCTCCACCGCCCGTACCACCAAAGCGAGCACTGCGAACAGCGCCACCGTCAGGACCACGAACACCACGTCAGACACGCTGACTCCTCTTACCGGAAAGGTTCGTCGCGACCGCCTCCCGGTCGCGCCGGGCAATCAAAGCCCCGCCACCTCCCCGACGGCAGGGGTCATAACGCGACCATGACGGCGGCGAACCTTTTCTTGACGCGCCTTTCACACCCGCACCCTGAGCAGGTGAAATGCGGCACAAATCGCTCAGGGAGCCGGCCGGAGGCAAGCCGCGAACAGGCCCGGATGTGCGCTGCGGCGTGGTTGGCGTGGGGCGCACTGCCGGGACGCGGGCGCGACGGGTGCGACCCGACGCGGATACGGGTGCGGCGGCCGGGGTCAGGCCGGCCGGCGGGCCACCAGCACGTCGCGCATGATCGACTGGTCCACCCGGTGCCGCAGCGCGCGGTACGGCTCCGCCTCGACCACGGTCAGTCCGGCGGCGGCCAGTGCCGCGGCCGCGTCGTCCCGGCCTGCGACGTGGGTGTTCCAGGAGATGCCGAGCGCCCCGCCGGGGCGCAGCAGCCGCGCCCAGACCGGCGCGGCGTCCGCGAGCAGCGCCAGCGGGTCCCGGGTCAGCCCGTGCTCGGCCGTACGGCTGCCGTGCTGGACGCCGTACGGCGCGTCCGCCACGACAAGGTCGAAGGTCTCCGGCCGGAAGAACTCGTTGGCGCGGGTGGTGTCGGCGTTGACCACGTCGAGCAGTTGGAGGTCGCCGGCCTTGTGCGCCTCGCGTGTGGGGGCCAGCTCGATCCGCACCCGGCGACCAACGACCTTGCGCTCCCGGCGCACCGGCCCCGACTCCAGCACCCGGTGCTTGATCCGCTTCTGCTTCAGCCAGGTGGTGATGAACGCCCGGTACGCCTCGACGTCCTTCTGGTCGCGGTCCATCCCGGCGGCGTCGAAGCCGTACATGAGCGCCTGATTGAGGGTGGTGCCGCGACCGCAGAGCGGGTCGAGCACCCGGAACCGGCGGCTGGTCAGCTCAGCGGCCCGGTCGGAGGCGAGCAACGTGACGTTGAGCAGCAGCTTGGTGAACTGCTCGTTGGTCTTGCCCGGGTACTTCTGGATGGTGATCAGGTCGTCGTCGTAGCGGTCCAGGCGACTCCACTCGATCGGGCGCAGCAACTCGCCGACGACCTCGAACAGCGCGTACCCCGCGGAGAGGTTGCCCAGCATGGCCAGGTCCCGCTCGGTCAACCCGTCACCGGCGAAGGTGAGGTAGGTGGCCCCGCCGACCGTCGTCGTGCCCAGGTCGCCAATCCGGCCATCCAGCGCCGACTGGCCGAAGATCTCCAGCTCGGCCCGGGTGAGGTCGATGGCGGATCGGGCGTACACCCGGTTGGTGGAGGGCAGGATCAGCAGGCCGTAGCGCGTCATGATCCGGCGAGTATTCCACAACCTGCCGCAGCCCCCGGGAACTGGAGCGGGGGCCCGACCGACTACCCGTACATGGGGTGTGAGCAGTGGCGGGAGGTCCTCTCCGCGCAGTTGGACGGCGAGGAGACCGTCGAGGAACGGGCGGCGGCGCAGCGGCACTTCGACAGGTGCGCCGAGTGCCGGGTCTGGTTCGCGGTGGCGGCCGGGGTGACCCGTCGGGTGCGTACCCGATTGGTCACCGAACCGCCCGACCGGACGGACGCGATCCTCGCCGTCGCCGCGCCACCCGCTCGGCGGTCGCGGTGGCGGCCCGGCGCTGCCTGGCGGGGCCGGTTGGTCGCCGGGCTGCGCGCGGCGCTCGGGCTGCTCGGCGCGGTGCAGTTGGTGCTCGGCCTGGCCCAGGTGGGCCGGGGCGCGGCGGCCGACCACCTGCATCCGGCCGGTCAGCACCTGTGGCACGAGTCGGCCGCGTGGAACGTGGCGGTGGGTGCCGGCTTCCTCTTCGTGGCGTTGCGCCGCAGCCCGCCGGCCGGCCTCGTGCCGATGCTCAGCGCGTTCGTCGGCACGTTGCTGCTGCTCTCGGTCAACGACCTGGCCACCGGCACGGTGGGTGCCGAGCGGCTGGTCAGCCACGGCTTCCTGGTGGGCGGTTACCTGATCACCGTGTTGCTGTCCCGGCCCTGGCTGCGCCCTGGAGGCCCCGCGCCGCAGCGGCAGTCGGCGCCGTCGCGCTGGCGGTTCCGTGCGGACGAGATCGACCGGCCGCTGCGGGTGGTCCGCTCCGAGCCGTACCCGGCGCAGGCCGCCGACCGGCGCGCGGCCTGAGCCCCCGGCGGTCAGGGCCGGTCAGCTCGCGCCAGCCGGTTCCGTCGCGCCAGCCTGGCCGCCGGCACTCACGATGGCCTCCGGGATGACCTGCTCGACGATCGCCAGCAGCGTGATGGTGAGCAGCACATGCACCTGGGCCCGGGTCAGCGCGCCGCGCTGGAGCCATTCCCGCGCGGTCGAGGTGGCCAGCCCGCCGTAGGCCCGGACCATCCCGCGCAACTCCTCGCGGTGTTCCGCCTGATCGGCCAGGCCGACCGCGACCAGCATCCGGTCCGCGGCGACCTCCTCGGCCTCGGCGAGCACCCGCTCCACGTCGGCGTCGCCGCCCATTCCGCGCGCGGTGACGGCGGCCAGCCAGGAAGTGCTGTGCCGGGAGACCACGTCGAGGAACCAGGAGACGCTGGCGTCGACCCGGGACCGCAGGTCCCCCTTGGGCAGCCGCTCCAGGGCCACCTCCGGGATGGTCACCATGACCCGGACGACCTCCAGGTAGAGCTCCTTCTTGGTGCCGAAGTAGTGGTTGACCAGGCCCCGGGCCACGCCCGCCTCGCGGGCGATGTCGGTGGTCGACACATCCGGGTACGCGCGTTCGCCGAACAGCCGGACCGCGCAGGCCAGGATCTGCCCGCGCCGGGCGTCCGGCTCCAACCGGCGGCGGCGCGGAGCCGTCTCGACAATCATCTGCCCGACCCTATCGGCAGCTCTGGACGTCGGCCTAGACGTTGGGTCACCGGCGCCCGACCGCTGGCGTTCTTACGCTGGGTCACGTAACTGCCGGCCTCGCCTGGCCCACGCGCTCCCTTTGCTCTGCTTAACCCCACGCAGCACCGCCCCTGAACAGCGGCTACGGCAGCAAGGGATATGACCGTGAGGGCTGCGGGATGAGCGTTCGGTAACTGTTGCGTCCGTTGAAGCAGAGCAAAGGACACGGCGAAGGTGGTGAACGGCGCAGCTGACGCCACGCCGAGTCGCCCAACTGCGCCGCCGAACACCGAGCGTCCGCCCTTGGCGAACGGCCCGCGTACCGGCGTCCGGCCACTGATCGAGACTTATTGACATTCCGCCAACAGCAGGCGAGGGTGGTGCACATGCCGACGCCCCCACTCGACGGTCCCCCCTCGCCCTGGCGGCAGCCGGAGCACGACGACCTCGCCGACCTGGCCCGCACCTTCTTCACCAAGGAGGTGCTGCCGCACACCGAACGCCTGCTGGCGCAGGGCCACCCCGACCGCGAGCACTACCGGCGCGCCGGCGAGCTGGGGCTGCTCGGCCTGTCCGTCCCCGAGGAGTACGGCGGCGGGGGCGGCGGATTCACCCACGAGGCGGTCATGCTGCACGAGCAGGCGTACACCGGGGAGAGCAGCCTCGGGCTGGCCGTCCACAGTGGCATCGTCACCGGTTACCTGGCGGCGTACGGCAGCGAGGAGCAGAAGCGGCGCTGGCTGCCCGGCCTGTGCAGCGGTGACCTGATCGGCGCGATCGCGATGACCGAGCCGGACGGCGGCTCCGACCTCCAGGCGATGCGCACCCGGGCGGTCCGTGACGGCGACGACTACCTGGTCACCGGGGCGAAGACGTTCATCACCAACGGTGGCCTGGCCGATCTGATCATCGTGGCCGTGAAGACCGACCCCGAGCAGCGGGCGGCCGGTGTCTCGCTGCTGGTCTGCGAGGTCAGCGGTGACCCGGAGGGCTTCCGCCGGGGTCGGCTGCTGTCCAAGATCGGGCTGCATGCCAACGACACCGCCGAGCTGTTCTTCGACGAGTTCCGAGTGCCCGCGGACAACCTGCTCGGCGGCGCCGAGGGGCTGGGCTTCATCCAGCTCATGCAGCAGCTCCCGCAGGAGCGACTGGTGATCGGCGTCGGCGCGGTCGCCGCGATGGAACGTGCGATCGAGCTGACCGTCGCGTACACCAGGGAGCGGGCCGCCTTCGGCAAGCCGCTGATGGGCCACCAGAACACCCGGATGGTGCTCGCCGAGTGCGCCACCCGCACCCGGGTCAGCCGGGTCTTCCTGGACGACTGCATCGTCCGGCACACCCGCGGCGAGCTGGACGTGGCCACCGCCGCGATGGCGAAGTGGTGGCTGACCGACGGCCAGTGCGAGGTCATCGACCGGTGCCTGCAACTCTTCGGCGGCTACGGCTACACCACGGAGTACCCGATCGCCCGGATGTACGCCGACGCCCGCGTCCAGAAGATCTACGGCGGCACCAACGAGATCATGAAGGAGTTGATCGCCCGTGCCCTCTGAGGCGTACGTCTACGACGCGGTCCGCACCCCGCGCGGACGCGGCCGGGACACCGGCGCGCTGCACGGGGTGAAGCCGATCTCCCTGGTGGTCGGCCTGATCGACGCGCTGCGCGAGCGCAATCCCGGCCTGGACGTCGGCAGGCTGGAGGACCTGCTGCTCGGCATCGTCACCCCGGTCGGTGAGCAGGGCGGCGATCTGGCCCGGGCCGCGGCGCTGCTGGCCGGCCTCCCCGACCAGGTGGGCGGGGTGCAGCTCAACCGGTTCTGCGCCTCCGGGCTGGAGGCGGTCAACTCCGCCGCGGCGCGGATCCGGTCCGGCTGGGAGCACCTACTGCTCGCCGGCGGGGTGGAGTCGATGTCCCGGGTGCCGATGGGCGCCGACGGCGCGGCCTGGGCCACCGACCCGCAGACCGCGCTGGCCACCTCGTTCGTGCCGCAGGGCGTCAGCGCCGACCTGATCGCCACCCTGGAGGGCTTCACCCGCGACGACGTGGACGGCTACGCGCTGCGCTCGCAGGAGCGGGCCGCCAAGGCGTGGGCCGGCGGCCACTTCGCCCGCTCGGTGGTGCCGGTCCGTGACGGCAACGGGCTGGACATCCTCACCGTGGACGAGCACCCCCGCCCGGAGACCACCCGGGAGGCGCTGGCCCGGCTCACCCCGTCCTTCGCCACCATGGGCGAGGCTGCCGGCTTCGACGCGGTCGCGTTGCAGAAGTTCCACTGGCTGGAGGCGATCGAGCACGTCCACCACGCCGGCAACTCGTCCGGCATCGTGGACGGCGCGGCGCTGGTGCTGATCGGCTCGGCGGAGGTCGGCCGGGACCTCGGCCTCACCCCGCGCGCCCGGATCGTCGGCGCGGCGGTCAGCGGCGCCGACCCGACGCTGATGCTGACCGGCCCGATCCCGGCCACCCACAAGGCGCTCGCCGCCGCCGGGCTGACCCTCGCCGACATCGACCTGTTCGAGATCAACGAGGCGTTCGCCGCGGTGGTGCTCAAGTACGTCCGCGACCTGGGACTGGACCCGGACCGGGTGAACGTCAACGGCGGGGCGATCGCCCTCGGCCACCCACTCGGCGCGACCGGCGCGATGCTGCTCGGCACGGCGTTGGACGAGTTGGAGCGGCGCGACCTGCGCCGCGCCGTGGTGACCCTCTGCATCGGCGGCGGCATGGGCGTCGCCACCGTCATCGAGCGCGGCTGATCCGGAGGACGACCATGACCGACACCATCCGGTACGACCGCGGCGCCGACGGCATCGTCACGCTCACCCTGGACGACCCCGACCAGTCCGCCAACACGATGAACCGGGCGTACGCCGCGTCGATGAGCGCGGTGCTGGACCGGCTGGAGGCCGAGCGCGACGAGCTGACCGGGGTCGTCGTGACCAGCGCGAAGTCGACCTTCTTCGCTGGCGGCGACCTGCCGGAGATGGCCCGGGCGACGCGCGCCGACGCGCCCGCGCTGGCCGAACTGCTCGGCACCATCAAGCGGGACCTGCGCCGGCTGGAGACGCTGGGCCGGCCAGTGGTCGCCGCCGTCAACGGCTCGGCGCTCGGCGGCGGCCTGGAGATCGCGCTGGCCTGCCACCACCGGGTCGCCCTGGACGTGCCCGACAGCCGGCTCGGGCTGCCCGAGGTGACCCTGGGCCTGCTGCCCGGCGCCGGCGGGGTCACCCGGACCGTGCGGATGCTCGGCCTGGCCGGGGCGCTGACCACGGTGCTGCTCACCGGTCGGCGGATGCGCCCGATCGACGCCCAGGCTGCCGGGCTGGTCGACGAGGTGGTGGCGACCCCGGCGGAGCTGCTGGCCCGGGCCCGGGCCTGGATCGCCGCCAATCCCCACCCGACCCAGCCGTGGGACCGGCCGGACTACCGGATGCCCGGCGGCACCCCGTCCAGTCGGTCGCTGGCCGCGCAACTGCCGGCCTTCCCGGCGACCCTGCGTAAGCAGCTCAAGGGTGCCCGGCTGCCGGCGCCGGAGGCCATCCTGGCCACCGCCGTCGAGGGCGCCCAGGTCGACCTGGAGACCGCGTTCACCGTGGAGACCCGGCACCTGATCGGTCTGCTCACCGGGCAGGTCGCGAAGAACATGATCGGCGCGTTCTTCTTCGATCTGAAGGCCGTCAACGGCGGCGCGACCCGGCCATCCGGGGTGGACGTCGCGCCGGTGCGCCGGGTCGCGGTGCTGGGTGCCGGCATGATGGGCGCCGGCATCGCGTACGCCTGCGCCAGCGCCGGCCTGGACGTGGTGGTGAAGGACGTCTCGCCGGAGGCCGCGGGCCGGGCGCGGGCGCACGCCGAGCGGCTGCTGGCGCGGAAGGTCCGCAAGGGCCGCGCGACCGAGGCGGACGCCCGAGCCGTGCTGGACCGGATCACCACCTCCGACCGGGTGGACGCGCTGGCCGGTTGCGACGCGGTGATTGAGGCGGTCTTCGAGGACCCCGCGCTGAAACGGTCGGTCTTCGCCGAGGTGCTGCCGGTGCTGGCACCGGGCGCCCTGCTCGCGTCCAACACCTCCACCCTGCCGATCACCGGACTGGCCGAAGGCGTGGACCGCCCGGCCGACTTCATCGGCATGCACTTCTTCTCGCCCGTGGACCGGATGCCGCTGCTGGAGATCGTGGTCGGCGGGCGTACCGGCGACGCCGCGCTGGCGCGGGCGTTCGACCTGGGCCGGCGGATCGGCAAGACCCCGATCGTGGTCAACGACGGCCGGGGCTTCTTCACGAGCCGCGTCATCGGCCGGTTCATCGACGAGGCGGTCGGCATGGTCGCCGAGGGGGTGCCGGCCGCCTCGGTGGAGCAGGCCGCCCTACAGGCCGGCTACCCGACCGGGCCACTGGCGCTGGCCGACGAGGTGAGCCTCACCCTGATCCAACGGATCCGTCGACAGTTCGAGGCGGCCGGCGAAGGCGTCCTGCCGCTGCCCGCACACCGGCTCGTGGACGAGCTGGTGGACGCGTACGACCGGCCGGGGCGCGGCGCCGGGCGCGGCTTCTACGGGTACGCCGACGGCACCCGGGGTCGGTTGTGGAGCGGTCTCGCCGACCTGACCACCGACGCGGGGCGGGCGGTGCCGTTCACCGACCTCCAGGAGCGGATGCTCTTCGCCGAGGCGCTGGACGCGCTGCGCTGCCTGGACGAGGGGGTGCTGCGGACCGAGACCGACGCCAACATCGGCTCGATCCTCGGCATCGGCTTCCCGGCCTGGACCGGCGGGGTGATCCGCTACATCCGGCAGTACGGGGCCGGTCCGGCCGGCTTCGCGGCCCGCGCCACCGAGCTGGCCGCCCGCTACGGCGACCGGTTCACGCCCCCCGCCGACCTGGTCGACCGGCTCGCCGCCTCGGCCACCCGCCCCGCCGAAGCGGTGAGCGCCGCGTGACGGCCACCGACCGGCCGGCGGACGGGCCAGGGCGCGGCGGGCCGCTGGCCGGGGTACGCGTTGTCGAGTTGGCCAGCCTCGCTCCGGCGCCGTTCGGCTGCATGGTGCTCGCCGACCTCGGCGCGGACGTGGTGCGGGTGGACCGGCCGGGCGGCCCGGCTGCGGGGCGGTTGGCCGCGCCGACCGTCGGGCCGTTGCAACGCGGCCGGCGGGTGACCGCGCTGGACCTGAAGTCACCGGCCGGGGTGGCGGACCTGCTGCGCCTGGTGGAACGGGCGGACGTGCTGGTGGAGGCGTACCGGCCGGGGGTGGCCGAGCGGCTGGGCTTCGGGCCGGACACCTGCCGGGCCCGCAATCCCCGGCTCGTGTACGCGCGGATGACCGGCTGGGGTCAGGAGGGCCCGCTGGCGCCCCGGGCCGGGCATGACATCGACTACATTGCGGTGGCCGGAGCGCTGGAGCCACTGGGTCGGGCCGGCGAGCGTCCGTACGCCCCGATGAACCTGCTCGGCGACTTCGGCGGGGGCGGCATGCTGCTCGCCGTGGGCGTGCTGGCCGCACTGCTGGAACGGGAACGCTCCGGTGCCGGCCAGGTGGTCGACGCGGCGATGGTGGACGGTTCCGCACTGCTCACCGCGTTCCTGCACGGGCTGCTCGGCACCGGGTTGTGGGCGGCACCGCGTGGGCGCAACGTGTTCGACGGCGGGGCGCCGTTCTACGACACGTACCGCACCGCCGACGGCGGCTTCATGGCCGTCGGCGCGATGGAACCGGCGTTCTACGCCGAGCTGCTGACCGGCCTCGGCCTCGCCGACGAGCCGGACCTGCCCGCCCAGTACGACCCGAGCGGCTGGGACGAGCTGCGCCGGCGGTTCACCGAACGGTTCGCCGAGCGGAGCCGGGACGAGTGGACGGCGGTCTTCGCCGACCTGGACGCGTGCGTCGCGCCGGTGCTCGCCCCCCGCGAGGCGCACCGGCATCCGCACAATGCCGCCCGGGGCACCTTCGTCGAGGTGGGCGGCGAGATCCAGCCGGCCCCGGCGCCCCGCTTCGACCGGACGCCGGCCGGCCAGCCAGCCCCGGCGCCGGACCCGGAGCGGGACGTCCTACCGGTCGACACGATCCTCACCGACTGGCGGTGACCCGCGCGGCGGGCCGGCCACGGACCCGCCGGCACCGGGCGACCGGGGATACGCTGCCCGGATGGCAGCGTGCCCCGAGCTGACCTGGCCGCGCCCCTTCCGGGGACGCGGTCGGAGTCTCTCCGGGGCAACCCCGGGGGCGTCGCATCCACCTGGGCACCACACCACGGGTGCACAGGCACGCTACGCGAGCCTGTGCACCCGTACGACCGGGATTCGTCGGGGCACGTTGTCATCCAACCCGGGCCGGCCGTGACGACCGTCGACTCCCTGGCCGTCGCGCTCGCCGACGCGTTCCTGGCGGCCGATCGGTGGCAACGCGGCGACCTGGTCGCATCCGGCGGGCGGGCGCTGGGGTGCGCCGCCGGTGGCTGTGGCCGGTCGCGGACGCCGCGCTCGCCGCGTACCCCCGGGCCCCGCGCGACCGGCCCCGGGAGCTGGCCGCCTTCCTCGCCGACCTGGCGCTGCTGGCCGAGGCGGTCGGTGCGGCGCGGCGGCGCGGCCAGACCGTCGCGGTCCGGGCCCGGCCGGTGACGCCGGCCCGCACGGTCCGCCGGCCCTGGTCGACCCCGGTCCTGGACGACCTGGCCGACCTTGCCCGGCTGCTCGACCTGACCCCGGACCAGCTCGACTGGTACGCCGACCGGCGGGCGATGAACCGCCGTGCCAACGATCAGCGTCTGCCCCACTACCGGTATCGCTGGGCCGTCGGCGGCCGGTTGATCGAGGCGCCGAAGCCGCGGCTGCGCGCCCTGCACCGGCGGCTGCTCGCCGAGGTGCTGGGGCCGCTGCCGGTGCATCCGGCGGCGCACGGGTTCGTGCCGGGCCGCTCGGCGCACACCTTCGCGGCCGCGCACGCCGGGCGGGCGGTGGTGGTCCGCGTCGACCTGGCCGCGTTCTTCGGCAGCGTGCCGGCCCGGCGGGTGTACGGGCTGTTCCGTACCGCCGGCTTTCCGGAGCCGGTCGCGCACGCGCTCGCCGCGATCTGCACCACCCGGACGCCACCGGCGGTGCTCCGTGCCGCCCCGGCCGACCTGCCCGAGCGGCCCTGGCGGCTGGCCGTGCTGCGCGCCGGGCACCTCCCGCAGGGGGCCCCGACCTCCCCGGCGCTGGCCAACCTCTGCGCGTTCCGGCTCGACCGCCGGTTGACCGGGCTGGCCGCCGCCTTCGACCTCGATTACCAGCGGTACGCCGACGACCTCGCCTTCTCCGGCGAGCTGCCGCCCCGGCGGGTCGCCGACCTGCTCGCCGCGGTGACCGAGGTGACCCGGGACGAGGGCTTCCGGGTGCACCCGGGCAAGACCCGGATCCGTGGCCGGGCCGACCGGCAGCTCCTCGCCGGGCTGGTGGTCAACGAGCGGCCGGCGGTGCCGCGCGTCGAATACGACCGGCTGCGCGCCATCCTGCACAATGCCGCCCGCACCGCCAAACTGGCGACCCTCCTGGCCGCCGCCCTGGCCTCCCCCCGATGACCATCTGAACACGTCCAACGAGGACCGGCAGGTCATCGGCCGTCCATTCACTCCATTAAGGATTGAGGGCCGCGAGGGCAGGTGTCGCGTTGGTACTGTCGCTCACCGGATGAGGACTGCGAGTCGTAGGGGGACGAGCATGACGAGCGGAATCGATCCGTCCGGCCTGAGTCGCTCGCTCGAAGAGGCGATGCGCCTGCTGAGCCAGGCCACGGGCTCCACCTCGGCGCAGCCGGACGGGGCCGACGAGCAGGGCGACCGGGCCGTACCGGCCGCCGAGCAGATGGTGGGGCGGGGCACCGGCGGTGACGGTCTCGTCGAGGCGGAGGTGTCCGCCTTCGGCGGCCTGGAGACTCTGGTGATCGACCCGAGCCTTTCCCGAGCCGGCACCAGCGCGATCGCCGAATACGTCCTGGAGGCGGTCAAGGCGGCACAGGCCGACGAGCGCGCCCGGCGCGCCGAGCTGACGGCCGCCGTCGGCGCCGACAGCGCGGCCCTGACCGGGCAGCTCGAACGCGTCTCGGAGGAGGCGTTCCGCGGGTTCGAGCGGATGATCGGCGACCTGGATGCCGTCACCCGCCGGATGGATCGACGCTGAGCCCATGTCCGACGGGATTCAGGTCGACGTCGACGCTCTCCATGCCGCGGCGCGGTTGCTCGCAGTCACCGGCCAGCAGCTCGGCACAGAGATCGCCAGCCTCGAATCGACGGTGAACGGCGCGGGAAATCCGTGGGGCGCCGACGAGGCGGGCTCGCTCTTTGGAGCCGTGTACGTCGAGGTTCTGACGCATGCGCTCGACGTGTACCGGTCGATGGCCGACCAGTTGCTGGAGGCCGCCGCGAACCTCGACCTCAATGCCGACGCACACGAGGCGACCGACACCGCCAACGCCGAACTTTTCACGAGGATGGAGCTGCCCCATGGGTATGCAGCTACCTCCTGAGCTCGTCGAGGCCCTGGGCTGGGTCGGCTTCACCTGGCCGACCGCCGATGAGGAGCTGCTGTTCGAGGCGTCGCAGCTGTGGTTCGCGTTCGCCGGCCGGCTGCGCACGACGCTCGCGGAGGCGGAGGCGGGCGCAGCGAAGGTCGGGGCGACGAACAGCGGGGACGACGTCCGCGCGTTCGAGCAGGCGTGGCGAGGCGAGGAGGGTGCGCCGCGCCGGATGGAGGACGGCGCGCAGGCCGCCGAGCTGATCGCCATGGCGTTGCTGGTGATGGCCATCATCACCCTGACGCAGAAGATCCTCGTCATCGTCCAGCTGACGATCCTCGTGGTGCAGGTGGCGATCGCGCTGGCGGCGGCGGCCCCCACCCTCGGTGCCTCGCTGGCCCAGATCCCCGTCTCGATCGGCCTGGCCCGGATGGCGATTCAACGGATTGTCAAGGAGGTCGTCGAGCGGGTCGTCAAGGAGATCATTCCGCGGTTGCTGAAGCGGGCGAAGACGCTGCTGCGCCGGTTCACCAGCAAGGGCCCGAGACGGGGCGGCCCGGGACGACCCGGCGTGCCCGGCCCGCACACCACGCCCCGCTACCACAACACCAAGCCGATGCTCGACAAGTACCGGAACGAACACCTGCCTGGAGGGCACTTCCCCACGGCGGTGCGCCGGCTCAGTCCGGAGGAACTCGAACAGCACCGGGTGTTCTTCGACGGCAACGGCGTCCTGCGCAGCGCGAGGAACGGCGAGCCGTTCGACACCTCGAGCGCCCAGACCGTGTTCAGCGGAAACGGCCAGGCGATCTTCGTGATGGACCGGAACGGCAACATCTACGCGTCCAACTACCAGAAGGTGGGCGACTTCCACCACTCGACGCTGGGTAACGGGCAGCCGGTCGCTGCGGCGGGCGAGCTGATCGTCAAGGACGGTATGGTCCAGCACGCGACGGCGCGCAGCGGCCATTACCAGCCCGACGTCAGCCACATGGCCAATCTCGACGCCGAGTTCAAGCGCAACGGTCTCGGCGACGTCCCGATCCTGGCCTGGGACGGCAGCAAGATCTTCTAGGGGAGCTCACGAGCATGGGTACGAGCAGTTGGAAGGGCCACGTCAACGGAATCCTCTACGGGATCCAGTTCGACCGGGCGCTCGACGACACGGTGGTGACGCGGGTCGCCGACGGGGTGATCGGCGGGCTCTACCCGGGTGACCGGGCCGAGACGCTGGACGCGCTCGACCAGGCGCTGCGTTACTCGGGCCCCCTCAATGACCAGGCCGAGACGCACCACAGCGAGGAGAGCATCCGCGCGTTCCTCGGCCGGCTCTCCACCGCCCTCTCAACGCGCGGCTGAGCCGCCACCCCCGACCCCCCTCCTCTGTTGATCAAGAGGTTTCCGTCAAGGAATTGTCCTTTCGTGACGGGACCTTCTTGATCGACCGAGATGGTCGCCCCGGGTGCAGGCGGGAGGGGCGGTGGTACCAGGTGGCGAAGAGGGCGACGGCGAGCAGCAGCTCAGCCACATCCCCGCCGTAGTACATGAGCTGGGCGGCGGAGCGGAACCCCGCCGGGTCGGGGTCGGCCAGCCCGGGCGGCAGGGTGTCGGCGTGCGCGTAGAGGTACTTGGCGAGCGCGGAGTGCCCGGCCGCCGCGCCCAACAGCGCGCCGAGCCGCACGGCCAGCCCGGGACGGCGGGGTGCCGGGTCCGGGCCGGCCAGCGACCAGGCGAACAGGTATCCGGCGGCGAGGTAGTGCAGGTGCAGGGCGTGGTGCAGGGTGGGTTGGCGCTCGGCCGCCGCGTACAGCGGGGTGAGCAGCACCAGGGCCAGCCCGCCCGTGCTGAGCAGCGCGGCGGTGACCGGGTGGGTGATCAGGTGCAGCGGGCGGCTGCGCAGCAGCCGACCGACGAACCGGCGCGTGGGCGTGGACGAGATCCGCAGCAGCAGGGTCACCGGGGCGCCGAGCACCAGCCCGAGCGGGGCCACCATGCCGAGCAGCAGGTGCTGCGCCATGTGTCCGCGCGGGTCGTCGGGGAGCTGTGCGAGCGGCCCGACCGCGACCGCCAGCACGGCACACCCGGCCAGCCAGGCGGCGCTGCGCCGCTGGTCCCAGCCCCGTGGATCGCGCGCGGCGGCCACGAGATAGCCGCCGGCCAGCAGGCCGACCGCCGCCAGCGGATACCAGCCCGGGCCATCCGCCGCGTGCCCCCCGTGCGCGACCGCCGGCGACGCGAACCAGGCCGGGGCGAGCGTGACCGTCACCGCTGGCCGTCGCGTGACCGTCGGGACCGCGCCCGCCAGACCAGAGCGGCGCCCGCCAGCAGCAGCACCGCGCCTCCCACGTTCCACAGCACGTCGTACGGGACCAGGTGGACGCCGTAGCGGATCTGGTGCAGCCGCAGCACCTTGTGGTCGACCAGCCCGTCGAAGAGCTGGAAGCCCCCGGCGCCGAGCAGGAACCCACCCCAGGCGAACCGGGCCGCCAGGGCACCCCGCCGGCGCAGGTCGGCGAACCAGAAGAACCCGCCGACCAGGGCCAGCAGCTCGGCGGCGTGCAGCAGCCCGTCGGAGAGCAGGGCCACCGACGGGGTGGACCGGTCGTAGAAGTGGTGCCAGGCCAGCAGCTGGTGAAAGACGATCTCGTCCACCGCGGCCATCACCGCGATCCCGATCAGGGCGCCGGCGAGGATGGACGACCGGACCTCCGGCACGGCGGCGCTGCGCGCACCGGGCAGGCTCGAACCGACCACCACACACCTCGCATCCGCCTCAACTGAGGGTCGAACTACCCGAGACTGGGCGGAACATGCCCGCCGAGCCGCAACGGGCGGCGGACCGAGGTTGTGGAACACCGCTGCTTCCCGGACTGTTGATCGAGGCGCCGCCGGTCATCGTGGCGACGACATCCCCGTTTCGCGCCTCCGGCAGGGCTGACGGCATGATCATGGAGCCTGAGACACAGCGGAAGCCGAGAGGAGGTACCCGTGCCGGACGCGGACGAACTCGTCGCCGATGCGCTCGCGGCGGTGCGCGGCACCGACGTACGGCAGGCCGAACGCCAGCTGGACCGGCTGATGGTCGGCACCGGCGCGGCGGACGGCACGGCGGCGGTGGACGCGGCGCTGCTGCGTCGCCTGGTCCGCGGTGTGGCACGGCTCTGGCCACGCGGCTGGCAACCGGCCGACCTGGACCGGCTCACCACCCGACGACTCGGCGCCCGCCCGGCCCGGCTGGTCCGGGACGCGATGGCCGCCCAACGACGCGAGCAGGCCGGACCGGTCCCGGCGTGGTGGGACGAGCAGCTGCGCGAGCTGGCCGCCGAGGTGTGGTGGGACGACGACCGGAACGTGCTGGCCGGCTGGTCCGCCCAGGAAGGGCTGGACCGGGTCGACGCCCTGCGAGCGGCGGTGGACACCCTCGCCCTGGTGGAGAGCCTGCCGCCAATCGCGGTGCTGCGCCCGCCACCCGGCACGACCGGTGCGGCTGCCGCCAGCCGGCCGGCCGGCGCGGCCCGCAGGGGGTCCGGAATGCTCGACCGGGTACGGGCGCTGCTGGCCAAGGCCGAGTCGACCACCTTCCCGGCCGAGGCGGAGGCGTTGACCGGTAAGGCGCAGGAGCTGATCGCCCGGCACAGCATCGACGAAGCACTGCTGGCCGCCGGGGCCGACCGCGGCGACCTGCCCGGCGGGGTACGGCTCGGCACCGACGCCCCGTACGCGGGGGCGAAGGCGCTGCTGGTGCAGGAGGTCGCGGCGGCGAACCGCTGTGAGGCGGTCTGGTCCGACGACCTCGGCTTCGCCACCGTGCTGGGCTGGCCGGCCGACCTCGTGGCGGTGGAGCTGCTCTACACCTCGCTGCTGGTCCAGGCCACCGCCGCGATGCTGCGCGGGCGGGCCGAGCGGCGACCGGGGGCCGGGCGGCGGACCCGCGTCTGGGACGAGTCCTTCCTCAACGCGTTCGCGCTGCGGATCGGCGAGCGGCTGCGCGCGACCACCGAGGCGGCGGACCGGGCGGCGGCCGAGACGGCCGGACCGGAGCGGCTCCTCCCGGTGCTCGCCGCGCGCGGCGAGGCGGTCCGGGAGCGGCTGGACACCCTCTTCCCCGGCGTCACCCGGCACCGGCTCAGCGTCCGCGATGCCGAGGGCTGGTCGTCCGGCACCTCCGCGGCCGACCGCGCGTCGCTGGACGTCGGCGGCGGGCCACCGCCCCGACAGGTGCCGGGACGACCCGACCCACGCTGACCCACCCGGCGTGGGAACGCCACGGTTGGAAAATTCTGCGATGTTCTTCGGTAGGCGGTAGGGAACGGAGCTTCGGCTCCGACCCTCCGGTGAAACCGCGCCCCGCCCGGGGCGCGACCAGGACCCGAGGAGCATCGCCGTGAAGTACATGCTGCTGATCTGGAACCGGCCCGGCTTCACCGAGGAGCTGACCGAGCGGGAGCGCACCGCCCTGTTCGGCGAGGTCGACGAGATCATGAAGGAGCTGACCGAGTCCGGCGAGCTGGTCGGCGGTCAGGCGCTGGCCGACCCGTCGCAGACCCGGACGGTCCGGCTCGCGGGCGGCCACCCGGAGGTCATCGACGGGCCGTTCATGGAGAGCAAGGAGCAGTTCGCCGGCTACCTGACCGTCGACTGCGACAGCCCGCAACGGGCCGCCGAGATCGCCGCCCGCTGGCCGGACGTGCGCTTCGGCGGCGCGATGGAGGTCCGCCCGATCATGGACGAGGCCGGGACGGAGATGTGACCGACGACCGGACGGTCGAGGACCTGCTGCGCACGCTCGCGCCGCAGGTTCTCGGCCTGCTGGTCCGCCGGCACGGGCAGTTCGACCGGTGCGAGGACGCGGTGCAGGAGGCGCTGTTGGCCGCTGCGACGCAGTGGCCCGGGCAGGGCGTGCCGGACAACCCTCGCGCCTGGCTGCTCACCGTGGCCACCCGCCGGCTCACCGACGAGTGGCGCAGCGAGCGCGCCCGCCGGGACCGCGAGGTGGCGGTGGCGCTGAGCGAGCCGGCGTACGCCGGAGTGGCGCCGGCGGCCGACGCGGAGCCCGCGGTGGCGGACGCCGACGACACCCTGACCCTGCTCTTCCTCTGCTGCCACCCGGCGCTGGCCCCCTCGGCGCAGGTGGCGCTCACCCTGCGCGCCGTCGGCGGGCTCAGCACCGCCCAGATCGCCCGGGCGCACCTGGTGCCGGAAGCGACGATGAGTCAACGGATCCGCCGGGCCAAACAGCGGATCGAGGCCGCCGGTGCCCGGTTCGGCATGCCTGCACCGGATGAGCGCGACGAGCGGCTGGGGACGGTGCTCCGGGTGCTCTACCTGATCTTCAACGAGGGGTACACCGCGTCCAGCGGGCCGGAGCTGCACCGGGTGGAGCTGACCGGCGAGGCGATCCGGCTCGCCCGTGTCCTGCACGGGCTGCTGCCCGGGAACGGCGAGGTGGCCGGGCTGCTGGCGCTGATGCTGCTCACCGACGCGCACCGGGCCGCCCGGGTCGGCCCGGACGGCGAGCTGGTGCCGCTGGCCGAGCAGGACCGGACCCGGTGGGACCGGACGGCCATCGGGGCCGGCATCGCGCTGATCACCGAGGCGCTGACCTGGTCGCCGCCCGGCCCGTACCAGCTCCAGGCGGCGATCGCCGCGGTGCACGCCGAGGCGCCGACGGCGGCGGCGACGGACTGGCCGCAGATCGCCGCGCTCTACCGGCTGCTCGCCCGGATCGCGCCGAATCCGATGGTCACCCTCAACCAGGCGGTGGCGGTGGCCATGGTGGACGGGCCCCGGGCCGGGCTCGCCCTGCTCACTCCGCTGGACGCCGACGAGCGCACCGCCGGGCACCACCGGCTCGCCGCGGTCCGGGCCCACCTGCTGGAGCTCGCCGGGGAGCTCGCGGCGGCGCGGGACGCGTACCTGGCGGCGGCCCGGGGCACCACCAGCCTGCCCGAGCAGCGTTACCTGGAGCTGCGGGCCGTCCGTCTGGCCGCGCGGCGATGAGTTCCGGCGGTCGCCGGAGTCGACCTGGCATGGGAACGGTGAGCAGTCAACTGTCGATCTCGTTGGACGGGTACGTGGCCGGGCCGGACCAGAGTCGGCAGGATCCGCTGGGCCGGGGCGGGCTCCGGTTGCACGAGTGGTTCTTCGGCCTGGACAGCTGGCGGGCGCAGCACGGGTTGACCGGCGGCGAGCGGGGCGTCGACGCCGAGCTGGTCGAGGAGCTGACCCGCGACGTCGGGGCGTACGTCATGGGCCGGCGGATGTTCGGCGGCGGGGACGGCGACTGGGACGAGAGCTGGCAGGGCTGGTGGGGCGACGATCCGCCGTTCCACACCCCGGTCTTCGTGCTCACCCACCATCCCCGGGCACCGCTGGTGATGCGGGGCGGCACCGAGTTCCGGTTCGTCACCGACGGGATCGAGTCGGCGCTGCGGCAGGCCCGGGAGGCTGCGGGTGACCGGCAGGTGTCGATCGGCGGCGGCGCGAGCGCGGTCCGGCAGTACCTGGCCGCCGCGCTGATCGACACGCTGCATCTGCATGTGGTGCCGATCGTGCTCGGGGCCGGCGAACGGCTCTTCGATGGCATCGCGCCGCGACTGGAGCAGGAGGCGGTGGTGGCCGGGCCGACCGTGGCGCACCTGCGCTACCGCGTCCTGCGCTGATCGGGGTGCCGGCCCCGGTCGCCGCGCGGATCCTGCCGCACGGCGACCGGAGGGTCAGCCGGCTCGGGTTGCCGGCCGGCCCGGTCAGACCGACGGGTCGATCACGACGGCGGTTCGATGGCCGGGCAACTGGTGCCCGGGCGGGGCGCCACCAGGCTGGTCAGGTAGCGGTCGACAGCGCCGCCCACGCACGGGCTGGTGGTGTAGCTGCCGTGTCCCCAGCCCTGGTAGGTGAGCAGCACGCCGTGCCCGCCCAACTGCCGGGCCACGTTGGTGGCCCAGTTGTACCCGCTGGCCGGGTCGTGCACGGTGGCGGCGAGCAGCAGCGGCACATCGGTGCGGACCCGCAGCCGGTGCTGCGGGTTGGCGACCGGCGCCGGCGTGCCCAGGCAGGTCACGGGAGCGAACACCGCCGGCGGGTAACGCAGGTCGGGCGCGAGCCGCGCCATCCGGCGCAGGTGCCCGGCGTACTCGCGGTAGTCGCGGACCGGCAGGCTCCAGTCCTGGCAGAAGACCGCAAACGGGTACGGCGCGACGGCGTCGCCCGTCGACCTGACGCCGGCCGACGATGCCGTGTTCGGCGTGGTGGCGGGGTCCATTCTGGCGATCCACCCGGCCAGCTCCGGCCACCAGTGCGTCTCGTAGAGCTTCTTGTGGGCGAGCCGACTCAGCTCGAACGGGGTGAGCGCAACCCCGGGCCGGTCCGGGTCGGTCAGCGTCCCGCCCGCGGCCCGCCCGTGCAGCTCGGCCCAGACCTTCCGGATGTCCCGCCCCTTGAGCACGCAGCCGGTGGACCGGGCACACCAGGCGACGAATTCGTCGAACGCGTCTTCCGCGGTGACGGCCTGGGTGTCGAGGAAGGCGCGGATGCCGAGGCTGTGATCCATCGCGGCCTCCAGCACCATGGCCCGGACCCGGTGCGGGAACAGCTCCGCGTACCGCTGCCCGAGCAGGGTGCCGTACGAGCTGCCGTGGAAGGTCAGCCGCCGCTCGCCGAGCGCGGCGCGGACCGCGTCGAGGTCTCGGGCCGCGCTGGTCGTGTCCACATGGTCGTAGAGCGGCCCGGTGCGGGCCCGGCAGTCGGCCTGCAGCAACGCGTTGCCGGCCAGCGTGGCGTCGAACTGAGCCTGGTCGGCCAGCAGTTGCGGTTGCCGGGCGAGCAGGTCGGTCGAGCAGACCACCGGGTGGCTGCGACCGGTGCCGCGCGGGTCGAAACTGACGATGTCGAAGCGGCGGCGCAGCTCGGCGCTGAACCGCGAGCTGCCGGTCACCACCCGGTCGACCCCGCTGTCGCCCGGCCCACCGGGGCCGAACACCAGCACGCCGGTCCGGGCGGACGGGTCGGTGGCCGTCCGACGGGCCAGCGCCAGGTCGAAACGCTCGCCCCGGGGTCGGCGCCAGTCCACCGGCAGGGACAGCGTGCCGCACTCGGCGGTGGCGTCCTTGAGGCAGGGCCGCCAGTCGATGGTGGGGCCTGGTTGTGGTCGAGCGGCAGCCGGGCCGACCGGGGCCAGGCCGGTGGCCGTGAGGGCCAGGGCGACCGCCCAACCGACGGTCGATTTGCGTACGCGCAGCATGGAGTGCTGTCCTCTCCTCGAAGGAGCGTCACGGGAGAAACTCGCCCAGCGGGCGAGGTGGTGCTGCTTCCACCGGGCCGTCGAGTAGCCGCTCGACGGCCCGGGCCTTTCGTCCACCGGGTTCAGTCGACCTCGCGCAGGACGCGTTCCAGCGCGCCCATCCGGGTCTCCATTCCGCCCAGCCGGCCGTCCAGCGAGGCCAGCAGGCGGGCGTTCTCCTCCTGGGCGCGGGCGGCCGTCTCCGCCAGCCGGCGGTAGTCGTCCGAGCGGGCACCGTCGTACCGGGCCCGCCGGGTCTTGGCGATCTGGACGACGGTCACCGAGAACACGGTGATCAGCAGGGCGAAGATGCCGATCGCGCCGACCACCTCGGTCCAGTCGTGGTCGCTCATCCCGGTCATCGCTCCGCTCCGGGCTGCTCGGCCGACTCGGGCACGGTCAGCGTCTCGACCGCCGCCGCGATGATCTCGGGGGTGAGTGTGAGCACGAACGGCTCCACCTCGTAGTAGTTCATGGCCTTCCCGTCCTCCGACAACTCCAGGCGGGCGGTGACCAGCCCGGCCGCCGCCAGCTTCCGTAGGTGGACCTGCAACAGCGCCCGGCTGATGCCCAGTTGCCGGGCCAGCCGGCTCACGTAGGCGCGCTCCCGGGCCAGAGCGGCGACGACCCGCAGCCGGTGCGGGTTGGCCAGGGTGGCCAGCACCCGGACCAGGTCGTCGCCGGTCGGCGGCGGAGCGGCACTCATAAGCAGCCCTTGCACATGCCAAGAGAAGTTAGCAGGTGCCGGTGCGCGGCGACCGGGATCGGGAGCGGAATCAGGGGGATCTCAGGGTCTCCGGAGGGGGCGGACAGACAGCACGCCGGGCCGGTGAGATCACCGGCCCGGCGTGCGGAAGTGCGTCGTACGTCAGCTCTTGAAGGCGTCCTTGATCTTCTCGCCCGCCTGCTTGAGCTTGGCCCCGGCCTGGTCGTTGCGACCCTCGGCCTCGAGCTGCTCGTTGTCGGTGGCCCGACCGGCGCCTTCCTTCAGCTTGCCGGCCGCGTCCTCGCTGGCGTTGTTGATCTTGTCGTCGATACCCATGTGCCAACCTCCATCGCGAGCGTCGCTGCACCACCAGCAGTACCCCCGCCATCCCCGACCCAACCATTGCGGTCGGCTCCGCCACTACACCCCGTCACCGGGGCCGGCCGAGCGGAACCGGCGCAGGCGCAGGCTGTTGGCCACCACGAAGACCGAGGAGAGGGCCATCGTGGCCCCGGCGATCATCGGGTTGAGCAGCCCGGCAGCGGCCAGCGGCAGGGCCGCCACGTTGTACCCGAAGGCCCAGAACAGGTTGCCCCGGATGATGCCGAGCGTGCGACGGGACAGCCGGATGGCGTCCACCGCGGCGTCCAGGTCGCCCCGGACCAGGGTGAGGTCCGACGCCTCGATCGCCACATCGGTGCCGGTGCCCATCGCCAGGCCCAGGTCGGCCTGCGCCAGCGCCGGGGCGTCGTTGACCCCGTCACCGACCATCGCCACCGACCTGCCCTCGGCCTGGAGTCGCTTGACCACGTCGACCTTGCCGGCCGGCAGCACCTCGGCGATCACCTCGTCCACGCCCACCTCGGCGGCGACGGCCCGGGCCACGGTGACGTTGTCTCCGGTCAGCAGGACCGGGGTGAGTCCCAGGGTGCGCAGCCGAGCCACCGCCGCGCGGCTGGTCGGCCGGACCACGTCGGCGACCGCGAGCACCCCCCGGGCCCGCCCGTCCCAACCGGCGACGATCGCCGTCCGGCCGCTGGCCTCCGCGTCGGCGACCGCCCGCTGAACCTCCGGCTGTACGTCGAGCCCGCGCTCGCGCAGCAGCCGGAGCCGGCCGACCAGCACACTCCGGCCGTCCACCGTGGCGGTCACGCCCAACCCCTCGACGTTGGCGAAGCCGGTCACCGACGGCAGCGCCCCGGCCTCGGCGGCGCCCGCGGCGATCGCCCTGGCGATCGGGTGCTCGGAGGCGGCCTCGACCGCCCCCGCGAGCCGGAGCAGCTCGGCACGGTCCTCATCGGCGGCCGGCGTCACGTCCACCAGGGTCATCCGGCCGGTCGTCACGGTGCCGGTCTTGTCCAGCACCACGGTGTCCACCCGCCGGGTCGACTCCAGCACCTCCGGTCCCTTGATCAGCACGCCGAGCTGGGCACCCCGGCCCGTACCGACCAGGAGTGCGGTCGGCGTGGCCAGACCGAGGGCGCAGGGGCAGGCGATGATCAGCACGGCCACCGCGGCGGTGAACGCGGCGGTCGGCCCGGCCCCGGTGCCGAGCCACCAGCCGAGGGTGCCCACGGCGAGCGTGATGACGATCGGCACGAACACACCGGAGATCCGGTCCGCCAGTCGCTGCACGGCCGCCTTGCCGCTCTGGGCCTGCTCGACCAGGTCGGCCATCCGGGCGAGCTGGGTGTCCCCGCCGACCCGGGTGGCGGTGACGACGAGCCGGCCGCCCGCGTTGATCGTGGCACCCACGACGCCGTCGCCCGGGCCGACCTCGACCGGGACCGACTCGCCGGTGAGCATGCTGGCGTCCACGGCCGAGGTGCCCTCGTCGACAACGCCGTCGGTGGCGATCTTCTCGCCGGGGCGGACCACGAACCGGTCACCGACGGCGAGCTGGTCCACCGGGATCAGGGTCTCCACCCCGTCGCGGAGCACCGCCACCTCCTTGGCGCCCAGTTCGAGCAGGGCGCGCAGGGCGGCGCCGGCGGTCCGCTTCGAGCGGGCCTCGAAGTAGCGGCCGGCCAGGATGAACACCGTCACCCCGGCGGCCGCCTCCAGGTAGATGTTGCCGGCGCCGTCGGTGCGGGTGATGTCGAAACGGAACGGGTGCGTCATCCCGGGCATTCCGGCATCGCCGAGGAAGAGCGCCCAGAGCGACCAACCGAACGCGGCGAGGGTGCCGAGCGAGACCAGGGTGTCCATGGTCGCCGTGCCGTGCCGCAGGTTGGTCCAGGCGGCCCGGTGGAAGGGCAGCCCGCCCCAGACCACCACCGGGGCGGCCAGGGTCAGCGACAGCCACTGCCAGTAGTCGAACTGCCAGGCCGGCACCATCGCCAGCAGGACCACCGGCACGCTGAGCGCCACCGACACCCAGAGGCGGGTACGCGGGGCGCGCAGCGCGTCCACCGGCTCCTCGGCGGTGGCCGGCGGGGACGGCAGAGCGGCCGTGTAGCCGGTCTTCTGCACCGTGTCGATCAGGTCGTCCGGCGTGACGCCGTCGACGTACCGGACGGTGGCCTTCTCGGTGGCGTAGTTGACGGTCGCGCTGACCCCGTCCATCCGGTTCAACTTCTTCTCGATCCGGGCGGCGCAGGCGGCACAGGTCATTCCGCTGATCGCCAACTCGATCCGGTTCGGCGCCTCGGGCAGCGATCTGCTGGTGGTGGTCATCATCTGGTCCCGTCAGTTGTGCCCGTGTCCGGGGCTGCCGTGGTCGGCGCCCTCGGTCCGGGTGGGTCCGCTCGGGGTGGGATCGCCACCGGTCGCCGGTGCGCCGGTTGGCGGGGGGCCGGCGACCACGGTGAACTCGGCGGTGTGCACCGACCCGCCGTGCCGGAAGTCGAGGTAGAGCCGGTAACTGCCGGCCGAGGGCACCTCGGCGAGGAAGGTGACGGCCGGACCGGGCCGGGTGCGCCCGTCGCCGGGTGCGCCCTCCGGGTGGACGTGCAGGTACGCCAGGTCGCCCCGGCGCAGCGCCACGAGATGGCCGTACGCGCCCAGGTAGGGCTCCAGGTCGGTGACCGGCTGCCCGTCCCGGCTGACGGTCAGAGTGAGCGGTGAGGTGCCACCGGGCTGCACCGCGCCGGTCAGGGTGACCGTGTAGCCGTCGACGGTCGTGCTGGTCGCCGGTGCGGGCAGCGGCCGCTCGGCCAGCGGGCCGGGGACGGTGACGTCCACACCGAGGGTCAGTGGCTCTGCCCCGGTCGGGACGAAGTCGGCGAACGCCCGCCACTGCCCGGGGCCGGCCAGCGGGGTGGCGACCTTCCAGGTGCCGTCCGGGGCCAGGTCAGGGTGCACGTGGCGGAAGCCGGAGAGGTCCCGCCGGGCGACGATGAGATGCATCCGCTTGTCGTGCGCCACGTCGAACCGGGTCACCGGTCGGCCGTCGGGGCCGCCGATCCGGAAGGCGAACTCGCCGGCCGGGGCGGCGACCGGTTCGAGGGTGTACCCGCGGTCGGAGACGAGCAGGCCGCCGGGAACCCGGCCGGCCGCCTCGTCGTGCTCCCCCTGGCCGCCCGGGCCCGGCTGGTGGGTCGCGCCGTCGTCGTGCCGACTCTCGGCGACCGGGGCGGCGGGACCGGCCACCTGACCGATCCCGTACGCCGCGCCGAAGACCCCCGCGAGGCCCAGGGCGAATCCGCCCAGTCTGGTGACCGTGTTCATGGCGAGCCTCTCGATCAGGCGTCGACGAGGTCGTAGCCGGCCTCGTCGACGGCGGCCCGGACGATTTCCACGTCCAGCGGCTGGTCGCTGCTGACGGTGACCCGGCCGGTGGCCAGGTCGACCTGAACGTCGCGCACACCGGCGATGGCGCCGACCTCGGCGCTGACCGAGCTGACGCAGTGCCCACAGGTCATGCCCTGCACCTGGTACGTCGTGTTGACCATCGAACTGTCTCCCTCCGCCACCTCCGAGCCTATACCCCCCAGGGGTAATTCGGAGGCGGACATCTGCCCTCGTGTTGTACCGGTACCCGGTGGGGGTATCCGACACGAAGGGACAGTACCATACCCCCTAGGGGTACGTTATCCTTGTCGCCATGACCGCACCCACGCCGATCCGCGGATACACCGCCAGCAAGGACCAGCTGCTCGCGCGGCTCCGCCGCGTCGAGGGGCAGGTCCGGGGCATCGAGAAGATGGTCGACGAGGACCGCTACTGCATCGACGTGCTCACCCAGATCTCCGCGATCCAGGCCGCGCTCGACAAGGTGGCGCTGGGGCTGCTCGACGGGCACGCCCGGCACTGCATGCACGAGGGCGCGGCCGAGGGCCGGGCCGACGAGATGGCCACCGAGATGATGGCGGCGGTCGGCCGGCTGATGAAGCGCGGCTGAGACCCGAGCCGACCACGAGCGATACTCGCCCGGCCCGACGGACGCCCAGTCAGTCGGGCTCCGGGCCGAGACGTACCCCTCTCAGCAACTGGGCGTTGAGCGCCACCACGATGGTGGACGCGGACATCAGCACCGCGGCCAGCGCCGGGCTCAACGCCACTCCGGCCCACGCCAGCACCCCGGCCGCCAGCGGTAGCGCCACCACGTTGTAGCCCGCCGCCCAGGCCAGGTTCTGCCGCATCTTCCGGTACGACGCGCGGGAGAGCCGGACCACGGCGCCGACCCCGCGCGGGTCCGACGAGGCCAGCACCACCCCGGCGGACTCGATCGCCACATCGGTGCCCGCCCCGATCGCGATGCCGACGTCGGCACGCGCCAACGCCGGCGCGTCGTTCACCCCGTCGCCGACCATCGCCACGGTCAACCCCCGCCGCTGAAGCTCGGCCACCCGGGCGTCCTTCTCCGCCGGCAGCACCTCGGCGAAGACCTCGTCGACACCGCGCCGGAATCCGAGGTCGGCGGCGACCGCCTCGGCCACCGGGCGGGCGTCACCGGTGATCATGGCGATGGTGCGGACGCCCGCGGCGCGCAGCTCGACGATGGCCTCCCGGGCCTCCGGACGTACCTCGTCGGTCAGCGCGAACGCACCGAGCAGGGTGCCCGGCAGCCGCACCAGGTGCAGCACCGCGGCGCCCCGCGCCGACCACCGGCCGATCGCCGCACCCAGGTCGGCCGGTAGCGACAGGTCCAGTTCCCGCAGCAGCGCCGGGCCGCCCACCGCGTACTCCGTACCGTCGACGGTGGCCTGCACCCCACGGCCCGGCAGCGACCGGAACCCGGAGGCCGGGGCCGGGCCGACGCTCCCGGCCGACGCCACGATCGCGCGGGCCAGCGGATGCTCGCTGTCGGACTCCACGCCCGCCGCGATCCGCAGCACCTCGTCCCGCCCGACGCCGGGTGCCGTCACCAGGTCGGTGACCACGTGCTCGCCCCGGGTCAGGGTGCCGGTCTTGTCGAACAGCACCGCGTCGACGGTCCGCATCCGCTCCAGCGCCAAACGGTCCTTGACCAGAATCCCGGACCGCGCGGCCAGCGCGGTGGAGAGCGCGACGACCAGCGGAATCGCCAGCCCGAGCGCGTGCGGGCAGGCGATCACCAGGACGGTGACCGCGCGGACCACCGCCTCGTCGGGCTGGCCGAGCACGGTCCAGACCAGCACGGTCAGCACGGCGGTGCCGGTGGCCAGGTAGAACAGCGCGGCGGCGAAACGGTCGGCCAGCAGTTGCGCCCGTCCGCCGGAGCTCTGCGCCTGCGCGACCATCCGCTGGATGCCGGCGAGCGCGGTCTGCTCACCCACCGCCTCGACGCGGACCCGGATCGCCGAGTCGGTGGCGACGGTGCCGGCCACCACCCGGTCCCCTGCCGACCGGGGGACCGGACGCGACTCGCCGGTGATCATCGACTCGTCCAGCTCGGCGCCGCCGTCGACGATCCGGCCGTCCGCCGGAACCCGCCCACCCGGCCGGACCAGCACCACGTCGCCGACCCGCAGCTCGGTCACCGGCACCGGCTCGACCCGCCCGTCCCCCGTCACCCGCTCGGCGTCGTCGGGCAGCAACGCGGCCAGTGCCGCGAGAGCGCCCCTGGCCTGACCGATGGCTTTCATCTCCTGCCAGTGCCCGAGCAGCATGATGGTGACCAGCGCGGCCAGCTCCCACCAGAAATCCAGGTCGAAGGCGCCCACGCTGGTGGCCAGTGACGCCGTGTAGGCGACGGTGATGGCCATCGCGACCAGCAGCATCATGCCCGGTGCCCGATCGCGGACCTCGCGGACCGCACCGACCAGGAACGGCCAGCCGCCCCACCAGAACACCACCGAGCCGAGCACGGGCCCGACCCAGGACCGGCCCGGGACGTCCAGCCCGAGGCCGAGCCGGTCCAGCACCAGGTTGCTGGTCAACACCACCGGCACGGTGAGCGCCAGGCAGACCCAGAACCGACGGCGGAACATCGCGGGATCGTGCCCGGCGTGCTTGTCGTGCCCGGCGTGCTTGTCGTGCCCGGCGTGGCGCTGATCGCCGATGGGGCGGTCGGGGCCGGGCGCTGACGGAGCGGACATGACTCCAACATGCCGGTCCGGAGACCGCCACGCCGGTCGTTCGACCACCCGACACTCCGGCACGACCTGCATCCCCCGGTCGGGGTGGTTAGCATTCCGACGATGGCCCTCCGGATCCCGCTGCGCAGTTCGGCACCGGTGCCGCCACGGTGTGGCGTCGCCTCCGGCCGACCCGGCCGGTCACTCACCGTGTGCGATCACGCAGTCGCGATCCAGCGATCTGGCGCGCCCGTCGCCGCATTCCCGTGGCGGCGGTGAACCGACCGGCCCGCCGGCACGTATCCCGCATCGGATCGTTGGGAGTTCTCGCATTGGGTTCCGACCACACCCGTTCCGCTCCGTCCGCCCCGCCCCGGGTGCGACGGATCCTCATCGCGACGGTGGTGCCCCTCTTCGTCGCGACGGTGCTCGCCGCGGTGGTCCTCTGGCCGCGCGACGGGTCACCGCAGACCGACGGGGGCGCGAACGTGCCGCGTTACCACGGCACGGTGACCCGGGTGGTGACCGAGCCGTGCCCGCCGACGGCGCCGGGCCCCGAGGGCACACCGGGCGTCGGGGACGGGCCGTGCGGCACGGTGGACGTTCGGGTAGACGACGGCCCGGCCGCCGGCCAGCAGATCCAGACACCGGTGCCCGCCGGACCCGGCGCGCCACGGGTCGAGGTCGACGACGAGGTCATCCTGGTCGAGCTGACCGATCCGACCGATCCCACCGCCAGCAGTTGGAACATCGCCGAACACCAGCGCGGCGCGCCGCTGCTGTGGCTGGCGGTGATCTTCGCGGCCGCGATCGTCGCGTTCGGCCGGTGGCGGGGCCTGGCGGCACTGGCCGGGTTGGCCGCCAGCTTCGCGATCCTGCTCACCTTCGTGCTGCCCGGAATCGGCGCCGGCCGCTCACCGCTGCTGGTAGCGGTGGTCGGCGCCGCGCTGATCATGTTCGTGGTGCTCTACCTGACGCACGGGGTCAGCGCGCAGACCTCGGTCGCGGTGCTCGGCACCCTGGGCAGCCTGGTGCTCACCGGTGTACTGGCCACCATCGTCACCGCCACCACCCACCTCACCGGCTTCGGCAGCGAGGACGCCACCACCCTGTCGATGTTCCAGGCCGACGTGGACCTGCACGGCCTGCTGCTCGCCGGGATCATCATCGGCTCGCTCGGCGTGCTCGACGACGTGACGGTCACCCAGGCGGCAACCGTGACCGAGCTGGCCAACGCCAACCCCGGGCTGACCCGGTTGCAGCTCTACCGGGCGGCGACCCGGGTCGGCCGGGCGCACATCGCCTCCACCGTCAACACCATCGTGCTGGCGTACGCGGGCGCCTCGTTGCCGCTGCTGCTCCTGCTCACCGCCGACTCGCGGCCGATCGGGCAGATCCTGACCAGCGAGTTCCTCGCGCAGGAGATCGTCCGCAGCGCGGTCGCCACGCTCGGGCTGATCGCCGCCGTACCGCTGACCACCGGGCTGGCCGCGATGGTGACCGCAGCCGGCCGGCAGGGCCCGGCTCCCGCCGTCGACGCGCCCGCCCCGCGACCTCAGCCCGACCGCGCCGAGGCACTGGCCGCACTGATCTCTCCGCGCACGGGTCGACCCGACCCCACGTCGCCCGACCCGGCGCGGACCACACCCCCATCCACAGCCACCGACCGGTGGCCAGAGCCGAACAGGAGCACGGATACGGCATGGTGACACTCCTCAACGTGACCAGGTGGGGCGTCCGCCCTGAGAACCGCGTCACTGGTCACTCAACGCCATGGCGAAATGACGCTTTTAGTCGGCATCAGGGCGTAGCTCAGCCGGTGGACTCTCGGGTAACCTCGCTGCCGGTCACCGATGAAGGCGCGAAGCGGCGCCTGCGGTGCCACCGCCCAATCGCCAACCGGCGAGCCGGGAACCCAGGTACGTGGGGTGAATCCGCGACAGCGGTAGGGGCCACTTCCGCCCCGAACCCGTCAGCTAACCCGGTCGGCGGTCGACGGAAGGGAACATTGTGACGGCACCCCTACGCCGCTGGTTGACACCCGTGGTGGCCGTAATCGCCGCACTGACCGTGCTCGCCGGACCCCTCCCGGCCCACGCCGCCCCGACGACCCCCACACCGTCCGGGCACGAGGAGGACGGCGAGCCCAAGCTGCTCACCGACGTCATCGAGAAGACCAACCGCGACTACTCCGCCGCCAAGTCCAGGCTGGGCAAGTCCAAGAAGAAGCAGCTGCAGCTGGCGCTGGAGGTCAACCGGGCCAAGGCCAACCTGGACGCACTGGCCCCACAGGTCGGGCAGATCGCCTCCCAGTCGTACCGCACCGGCCGGATCGGCCCGATGGCGATGCTGCTGGAGAGCGACGCCCCTGACTCGTTCGTCCAGCGCGCCGCCGCGCTCGACGAGATGAACATGGTCAACGAGAAGAAGCTCGCCGAGGTCAACGCGGTGAAGGCCCGCGCCGAGCAGGCCAAGCTGGCCCTCGACGCGGAGGTCCGCGAGCAGCAGAAGCAGGCCGCCCTGATGGCGAAGGAGAAGCGCGAGGCGGACAAGGCGCTCGCACTGGTCGGTGGTAAGGGCTTCACCGGCGGGCTGGTGTCGGCCACCTCGCCGGTCGCGCGGCTCGGCCCCGGACGGACCGCCGACGGCGACTGGAAGTCCCAGTCGTGCAGCGAGAATGACCCCACCACCTCGGGCTGCGTCACCCCGCGCACGCTGCACGCGTACAAGGAGGTCAAGCGGGCCGGCTTCAACCGATTCGTCGGCTGCTACCGCTCCGGCGGACCGTGGGAGCACCCGAAGGGCCGCGCCTGTGACTGGTCCTTGCAGAAGAGCGGCTTCAGCCCGTGGCACAACGAGGACACCCGGACGTACGGCAACAACATCGCCGCGTTCCTCATCCGCAACGCCGACCGCCTCGGCATCTACTACGTGATCTGGAACCGGCAGATCTGGTTCCCGGCGACCGGCTGGAAGTCGTACAGCGGGCCGTCGAACCACACCGACCACGTGCACATGTCGCTGCTCTGATCCACGCGCTCTCCGCCGAGGGCCGCCCCGCGTCACGCGGGGCGGCCCTCGGCGTGTCAGGCGGCGGGCGCGGCCGGCGTGCTGGTGCCGGTCGGTACGTCGAGTGTCGCGGCCGGCACGGCGGCCACCGGCCGCACCACTCCGGCGGCGAGACGGTACGACACCCCCACCACCGCGCACCGCCCCTGCGCCACCTCGGCGGCCAGCACGGGCGACTGCCCGAGCAACGCCTCGACGGTCTGTGCGATGTGGATGTCGACGATGCCGTCGATGTCGTCGACGCCCTCGGCGGCGGCCCGGCGCAGGCTGGGCAGCACCGCGTCGACCACTGCGCGCAGGTGCCCCTGGGGCGGGGTGCCGGTGGCGGCCGACTCCCGGGCCGCCTGCACCGCACCGCACGAGTCGTGGCCGAGCACCACCACCAGCGGGGTGCCGAGCACGGTCACCGCGTACTCCACGCTGCCCAGCACCTCCGGGCCGGTGGTGTGCCCAGCGGTGCGGACGACGAACAGGTCGCCCAACCCACGATCGAAGATGATCTCAGCGGCCAACCGGGAGTCGGAGCAGCCGACGATCACCGCGAAGGGGTGCTGCCCGTCTGCCACGGCGGCCCGGTGCCCGGCATCCTGGTTGGGGTGGCGCGGGGCACCACGGACGAAGCGCCGGTTCCCGGCGGCCAACTCGGCGTACGCCTGGGCGGGCCCGGTGAGTGCTGGCGTCGGGTCGGCAGTACGCTGCGAACCCGGCTGCCTGCCGGGTGTACCGGGACGGCTCATCCCCGCACCTCTCCTCCACGCGTTTGACCTGCTCAACCGACTCTTCAGCGGGGCGGCGGCGGGCGCTGGCTCGGGCTCCACGGTCACACGCACCGCAAGATGCGTCAAGATATGCGTGATATAGATTTCATACGTTGCCTCCTCGGGCCGGCGCTCCGGCGACGTTCCGAGATTGCGGCGGCAACCGGAAAGGCGGACCCACGATGGCGAGCACGGCGACGGCGGCTGGCGACACCGGCGGCCGGAACTGGACCTTCCTCACCAACCACGGGCACGTTCTGCTGGCCATCGCCCGCGATCCCACCGCGCGGCTGCGCGACGTGGCGGCCGAGGTTGGTGTGACCGAGCGGGCCGCGCAGGCGATCGTCGCCGACCTGGAGGCCGGCGGTTACCTGCACCGCACCCGCGTCGGGCGGCGCAACGAGTACACCCTCAACCCGGCCGGCCATTTCCGGCACCCCGCCGAGGCCGACCGCCAGGTCGGCGCTCTGCTCGCGCTCTTCGCCGAGACACCCGCCCCGGAAGCCGCGCCCCACCCCTGACCGCCATCTCCGGACAGCTGCCGGACCGGACGCAGCGGTAATCTCTGCGGGTGCGCGAATACCTGCCAGTGAGCGCGACCGAGCCCTCCCGCCGGACCGGACGTGCCGTCCGTGCTGTCCTCAGTGGAACGCTGGCGATCCTGCTCGGCGCCGCCCTGGTGGCCGTCCCCTCCCCCGCGGTCGCGGCGCCGCCGACCTGCGGCCCAGAGGGCGAGGACGCCCTGGTGGAGATGCCGTGGGCGCTGCGCCGGCTGGAGCCGTCCTCGGCGTGGCCGCTGTCCCGGGGCGCCGGCGTGACGGTGGCGGTCATCGACTCCGGGGTCTCCGCCATCCACCCGCTGCTCAAGGGCCAGGTGCTCGAAGGCCGTGACTTCAACGGCCTGGCGGCCAACCAGGGCCAGTGTGACCTGGTTGGGCACGGCACGATGGTCGCCGGCATCATCGCCGGCAAGGAGGGCACCGGCGCACCGTTCAGCGGCATCGCCCCGGCGGCCCGCATCCTGCCGATCCGGGTGCTGCCGGACGCCAAGGGCACCAACGACGAGGCGCTGCCCGGGCAGATCGCCGCAGCCATCGACTACGCGGTCGAGCAGGGCGCCGACGTGATCAACCTGTCCCTGGTGACCCTGCCCCGCCCCGAGTTGGAGGCAGCGGTCAAGAACGCGCTCGCGAAGCGGGTGGTGCTGGTCGCCGCCGCCGGCAACCGGCAGGAACAGCAGCAGGAGAAGACGGCCTACCCGGCCGCGTACGAGGGTGTGATCGCGGTCGCCGGAGTGGACGAGCAGGGCGGCCACGTCGGCACCTCGGTCAGCGGCACCTACGTCGACGTCGCCGCGCCGGGGTTGAACATCGTCGGGCCGGCCCCGGGCGGGGACGGCTACCGCGCCGAGCCGACCGGCGGCACCAGCTTCGCCGCCGCGTACGTGTCGGGGGTGGCCGCGCTGGTCCGGGCCGCCTACCCGAACCTCGATCCACAGCAGGTCGCCGACCGGCTGGAACGGACGGCGGACAACCCGCCGGACGGGCACAACGCGGAGGTCGGTTACGGCGTGGTCAACCCGTACCGGGCCGTGTCGAGCCTGCTGGGCACCCGCACCGATCCGCCCGCCGGCGCGCTCCCTGCGCCCGCCAGGTCGGACGACCCGCTGAGCTGGCAACGCAGTGCCGCGATCTGGGCGGCGGCGGTCGGCGGGCTGCTCGCCGCGCTGCTGCTGGCCGCCCGGCCGATCCTGGTCCGGGGCCGTCGGCGCGGCTGGCGCCCGGGCCGGCGCACCGACTCACCGATCACCAACTGACCGGCGCCGGCTGATCGCGCCTGGCACGGCCTCCGGTGGTCGTAGGCAGCACGGCACCGACGGTCGTCCCCGTCGGTGCCGTGGTGTCCCGACGATCAGCGCAGGACGCCGGAGGTGCCGCCGCCGTCCGCGCCCCACACGTCCTCGTCCTCCTCCAGCCAGGTGTTGCGGGGAGCCTCCTCCTCGCCATAGCCGGCGCCCGCACCGGCACCCATCCCGGCCATCCCACCCGCGCCTCGGGCACCCGCGCCCCGGCCGCCGGCACCCGCGCCCGCCGTGCCCCGACCGGCACCGCCCCGGCCGGCACCGCCGCCACCGGCGACGCCACCCATGCCGGGCGCCATGCCGCCGCCCGCGCCCAGCTTTCCGCCCGCGCCGACGCGGCCACCACCGCGACCGGCGCCCGCCGCGCCGCCACCCATCATCGGGCCCATGTTGGGGGAGACCGCCCGGCCGAGCGCGCCGCCGCCCGCGAGAACGCCGGCGCCAGCGCCGCCGCCGCTCAGGCCACCGCCGCTGCCGAGCCCACCGGCGCCACCCAGGCCGGAGGAGCCCAGGCCGCCGCCCCCCAGACCGGAGCCGAGACCCGGCGTGCCACCGCCGCCAGCACCCGCGAGGCCGCTGCTGTAGTCGTCCTCCAGACCGCCGGCGCCCGGCACCCCACCGGTGCCGGGGTAGCCGCCGCCCGAACCGGTGTCGTACCCGCCGGAGAGATCGGGGTGCGTGCCGGAGCCGCCGGGCAGGTTGCCGGTGTCCGGCATGCCGGTGGCGTCGATCGAGGGCCTGGCGCCCATGTCGCCGATGGACGGTTTGCCGCCGCCGATGTCCGGTACGCCGCCGACCCCGCCACCACCGCCGCCACCGTTGTCCAGCTTCGGAATCTCGGTCTTCGGTGTCTTGTTGTCGAAGCCGCTCGCATCACCCGGGGTGCCCGGGGCGATGTTCTGGTAGTCGCCGCTGACCCGCTGGTAGACGCCCGCCGCTTCCTCGGACCGGTCGTTGATCCAGTCAGCGACCGCGGTCACCGGGTCCAACCAGCCGAGGAAGTCCGGTGCCACCTTGGCCTCGAAGAAGCCCACGCTGAGGGTCAGCTTGGCGTTCCGCGCCTCCAGCACGTCGTTGACACAGGTCGCCGGGACCGGGAAGTCCCGCTGGGCGGCGGTGAGTTTCTCCGCGGCGCTCTTGAGCGACTGGACGATGCCGGTGCCCTTCTCGGCGTCCGCCACGATCTGCCCGGTGTCCTTGGCGATCTGCTCGACGTGACCCTTGAACGCCTCGTACGCCGGGCCCTTCCAGACCGTGCCCAGGTCCTTGATGTTGGTGTCGAGACTCTGCTTGACGTTGTTGAGATTCTTGATCAGCTGTTCCCAGCCAAGGGCGGCGCTCTCCACGTCACCCGGCCGGCCGTCGATGACGACCTTCTGGCACATCTCTTCCCAGCTCAGGCCCATTCGCCGTCCTCCCCGTTCTAGCGACCGTCGCCGTTGCCGGCCACGTCGCCGAAGACCCGCTGCATGTCGGCGGCGGACATCGCGTTGGCATGCTCCGCCGTCTCGTAGTTCTCCTTCACCTGACGCAGTGCCTCCGCCGCGTCGTACAGGCTCTGGGAGAGCCGCTGGACGCCGCTCTCGGTGCCCTGGTAGAGCCCCTGGTGCTTGGCTGCCAAACGGCCGGCCCAGTCGAAGCCGCCGAGCGGACTCGCCGGGCCCCCGGCCGCCCCGGCCGCCGCGCCGGCGGCCGCACCGCCCATCAGGTCCTGGATGTCGACCATGTCGTAGGAGAGCTTGTTCAGGTATGCCGCGTGAGTCTCCAGCCAGGTGATGGCCGAGTCCAGGCTGGTCGCATCCCACTCGGTCTTGACGCCCGCCTCGCCGGGCGCGGTGACCAGACCCTCCGGCGTCGCAGCGTGGTTGACGTTGTCGATCTCGAAGCCGGTCACTGCCAGACCCGGCGTCGGCACCGCGCCCACCGGGACCGGGATGTAGATGTTGTCTGCCTCGAACCGTTCCGGCTGCTTGGTCGTGTCGTCCGTCATCGGTCCCCTCCCCGAAAACCTGACTGGTGGTCCGCGCTCACTGCTGCTGTGGGCTGGATGGCGGTGGAGCCTGCCCCGGGCCGGCACCCGGCCAACCGGGCCCGCCCGACGGTGGTGCCGGCGCGGCCGGAGCCGGCGGGTAGCCCGGCGCGGGTTGACCGGCCGGCGGATAGCCCGGCGTGGCCTGAGCCGGCGGATACCCCGGCGGCGGATACCCCGGCGCGGGCTGGCCCGGCGGCGGACCGTAGCCCGGGCCGGAGTATTGAGGTGGGGCCTGACCCGCTGGCGGCGGCCAGCCGGGCGGACCCGCGGGCCAACCAGGCGGCGGCCCCGGTGGGCCGGTGACGGCCGCCGGCGCGCGCCGCTTGCGACGCCGCAGCACCACCAGCAGGATGACCAGCGCGACAATCGGCACGGCCAGGCAGAGCCCCACCTGGACGATGGCGCCGGCCCTGTTGCTGACCCCGAACTCGACCGCCGGGCCGTCATCGTCGCCGGGCCGGGCGGCACCACCGGGCCGGGTCGAGCCGGCCGCCGTGCCCAGCAGCGGGTTGGCCGTCACCGCCGGCACCGAGCGGGTCAGTGCGGCGAGCGGGTCGACCGCACCGAAGCCGAACTGCGGGTCGCGACCGGCCGGCCCGGCGTCGCGAGCGGTCTTGACCAGCCGGTTGATGACGTTGGCCGCGTCGAGGTTCGGATACTTGGCTCGGACCAGCGCCGCCACCCCGGAGAGGATGGCGGCCGCCGAGCTGGTGCCGCTGGCCACCGTGTAGCCGTTCGGCGAGACCGCCTTGGGCGCCGGCCCGATGATGCTCTCCATGGGTGCGGCGAGCACGATCTCCGGGCCCTGCACCGAGCCGGCGAAGAAGCTACCGCGCTTGTTCAGCCCCGAGACGGCGATCACGCCGGGGATGTTGGCCGGAAGGGTGACCTGCCGGTCGCCCTCCTCGATGTTTCCGGCGGAGACGACCACCACCGCGTCCTTGCCCAACGCGTACTTGACGGCGTCCGTCAGGTCCGGGTCGGGTCGAGCCGGGTCGCCACCGTAGGAGATGTTGATGACGTCCGCGCCCGCGTCCGCCGCCCAGCGGATCGCGAGGACCATGTCGATGCTGGCCGCGCGGGGCCCCATGGAGACCGGGAGGATCTTCGCGGCCGGCGCGATGCCCAACTCCCGCGTCGTGCTCCCACCGCGGCCGGCGATGATGCCCGCCATCGAGGTGCCGTGCCCGGACTCCGCGTCGTCGTCGCGGCGCCCGTCCGGAGCGGCGGCAGCATTCACCCCATGCCCCGGCAGCACCTGACCGCGCAGGTCAGGGTGCGATGGGTCCACACCGGAGTCGATGACGGCGACCACCACTCCCTTGCCCTGGGTGATCTTGTGTGCCTGGGGGATCTTCAGCGAGTCGAGATACCACTGCAGGCCGCGGACCGTATCGGCGGCGTGGGCGGGTGCCGGGACCACGCCGGACGCCATCGCGGCACACAACGCCAGCACGGCCGCGGCGGTGACCCGCGCCGAACGGTAAGACTTCCCCGTACCCATCGCTCTCCCAGAACCTGTGTCGACGCCAACGCAATGCGGCTCCGGTCCGGTCGAACCGGACCGGAGCCGCACCGGTGATTGTCTCAGCCCCACACCTTGGCGTTGCTCATCTCGGTGGAGACGTAGTTCTCGCGGGCGATGCCGACGGCGCCGCCGATCTCATTCAGGATCCGGTTGATGTCCCGGACCGACGAGTCCCACTTCGCCTGGTGCTGCTCGTAGGCCGCCCGGTCCTCGCCGTCCCACTGGAGCTTGGACAGCATCGACCGCAGCGTGTCCAGCTTTTCGTCGATGGTCTTCGAGATGGCCTGCATCTGCTGGTTGCTGCTCTCGAGGACCGCGTAGTCAACCTTGATCGTCACGATTTCCTCCTCTGCTAACTACGGATCACGGGTTGAGAGCAGAGTGGAACTTGTCCAGCATCTGCTGCTGCTCTTCGTCGTTGACCTGGTGCGTCGTACCCGACTTGTCGAGCAGGTCAGCGATGCTGTCCATCGCCGTCAGCAGGTTGACGGTGTCCTCGTTCCAGCGCTGCATGAGCGACTGGAAGCCAGTGGACGCCTGACCCTTCCACGCCATGGCCAGGTCGTCGACTACGTTCCACAGCTTCTTCAGCTCGCCGTCGACCTCGCTGCGCGTGGACCGCACGTCACTCGCGGCGGTATGCAGAGTCGCAGCTTCGACCTCGAACGCCATGCTTCACACCCTTCCGTCATGTTGTGGCGGCGGCTTTGCCGCGCCCCTCCCCCGCGGCAAGGCAGCAACACCCCACCGACGGACACTCCAGTGAAGACCGTAGCGGAACCAGTCCAGCCCGCGCAGCCCTGACCGGCCGCCTTCGATGGATAGTGGTGAATCGGGTCACGCGGTTCTGGAGTATGACCGGACGTGCATCGCCACGCTGACCACCAGCACCTGCGGCATCGCCGCCGCCGTCCCGGTGGTCAGTGGTCGGCCGAACCTCCCGTGGCCTGGTCGGTGCTGAGACCCCCGATGTCGGGGTCCGTGCCCGCGGCGGCCCGACCGGGACGGAAATCCGACACGGCCGCGAGCCGCTCGTCGCCCCGGAAGCCGCCGGCGACGGTGGTGGAGGACAGCCCACTGCCGTCGACCGGAACGACCCGGCCCGGGCCGACCCTCGTCACGACGGCTCGGACCAGGCGGTCTGGATCAGCTGCTGGCCGTCCCGACGGCGGACGAGAGTGCCCCGGCCGGGTGGCTGCGGGCTCGGTCGCAACGTGCCGAAGACCGCACCCTCCTCCCGGTTGCCGGACATCAGCAGGCCGGGTGAGTCCAGCTCGCGCAGCCGTTGCAGCACCGGCTCGTAGAGCGCCCGGGACACCCCGCCGACCCGACGCGTGATGATCAGGTGCAGGCCGATGTCGCGGGCCTGCGGCAGCAGCTCCTGCAGGGCGCTGAGCGGATTGCTGCCTCCGGACGCCACCAGGTCGTAGTCGTCCACCAGGATGTACAGGTCCGGACCCTTCCACCAGCTACGGTCACGCAGCTGGGCGGTGGTGACGTCCGGGCCGGGCAACCGGTTGGTCAGCGCGCTGCGGATCGAGCCGAGGCCCTGGGCGAACGCCTGGTTGGACGGGGCGTAGTCCAACAGGTGGTCGCCCTCCACCGCGCCCAGCAGCCCACGCCGGTAATCGGCGATCACCAGCCGGGCCTGCGCGGGCGTGTACCGCTCGGTGATGCCCCGGGCGATCAGCCGCAGCAGGTTGGTCTTGCCGCACTCGGCGTCGCCGAAGACCGTCAGGTGCGGCTCGTTGGCCAGGTCCAGGTAGACCGGCGCGAGCGCCGACTCGTTGACGCCGATCGGCAGGCCGGGCGCCGACCGGTCGATGATCCGGGCCAGCTCGGCCACGGGCAGCCGGCGCGGCAGCAGCCGCACCTTCGGCGCCGGCCGGCCCGGCCAGTTGGCCGCCACGTGCCCGGCCAGGGCGATCGACGCCTCGCTCAGGTCCTCGATGTCCCGGCGGCCGTCGATCCGCGAGATGGCGGTGAGGAAGTGCAGCTTGTCGCGGGTCAGGCCGCGACCGGGTGCCTTCTCCGGCACGTTCATCGCCGCGCGGCGGTCGATCTCGGACTCCGACGCGTCACCCAGGCGCAGCTCCAGCTTGGTGCCGAGCAGGTCCCGCATGTTGATCCGGATCTCCGCCCACCGCACCGCGGTGAGCACCACGTGCACGCCGAAACCGAGGCCCCGGTTGGCCAGCGTGGTGATCGTCTGCTCCAGCTCCTCGTACTCCTGGCGCAGCGTGTTCCAGCCGTCCACCACCAGGAACACGTCGCCGAACGGGTCGTCGGCGAACTCGCCGGCGGCCCGGCGGCGGCGGTAACTCGCCACCGAGTCGATGCCGTGCTGGGCGAAGCGCGTCTCCCGGTCGTCCAGGACGGCGACCACCTCGGCCACCGTACGGCGCACCGCCTCGACGTCCCGCCGGCCGGCCACGCCGGCCATGTGCGGCAGCCGCTCCAGGCTGCGCAGCGCGCCACCGCCGAAGTCCAGACAGAAGAACTGCACCTCGCGCGGGGTGTGCGTGAGCGCCAGCGAGGCGAGCAGCGAGCGCAGCATCGTGCTCTTGCCGCTGAGTGAGCGGCCGACGATCACCACGTTGCCGCCGGCGCCGGCCAGCTCCACCATCATCGGGTCACGGCGCTGCTCGTACGGGCGGTCCACCACGCCGACCGGCACGGTGAGCCGTCCACGGCCCGGCCAGGACGCGGTGCACAGCCCGTACGTCGGGTCGACGGCAAGCTGGCCGAGCAGCTCACCGAGGCTCGGCGGGTCGGCCAGTGGCGGCAGCCACACCTGGTGCGCCGGCCGGCCCCGGCCCTTGAGCTGGTCGATCAGCACGTCGAGCATCGCCACGGCCTTGCCGTCGGCCGGCTGCTCCGGCTCCGGCGCGGTGTCCACCGGCAGCTGCGGGGTCTGCGCCGGCATGAAGTCGACGCCGTACGGCACGATCCGGCGCTGCACCAGGGCCTGTGACGCGGACGGCTGCTGCCCCGGCGCCCGGTACGGCCCCGACACGTACGCGGCCCGGAACCGCAGCATCGTGCTGGTGTCCGTCTTCAGGTAGCCATGGCCCGGCGCGTTCGGCAGCTCGTACGCGTCCGGCACGCCGAGCACGATCCGGCTCTCCACTGCGGAGAAGGTGCGCAGACCGATCCGGTACGACAGGTGGGTGTCCAGGCCGCGCAGCTTGCCCTCCTCCAGCCGCTGGCTGGCCAGCAGCAGGTGGACGCCGAGCGAGCGGCCCAGCCGGCCGATCATCACGAACAGGTCGATGAAGTCGGGCTTGGCGGCGAGCAGCTCGCTGAACTCGTCACAGATGATCAGCAGGCTGGGCATCGGCGCCAGCGGTTCGCCGGCCGCCCGGGCCTTCTCGTACTCGAAGCGGGAGACGTAGTTGCCGGCCGCCCGCAGCAGCTCCTGTCGGCGCACCATCTCGCCCGCGAGCGCGTCGCGCATCCGGTCGACCAGCGGCAGCTCGTCGGCCAGGTTGGTGATCACGGCGCTGGTGTGCGGCAGCGCCTCCAGTGAGGCGAACGTCGCGCCACCCTTGAAGTCCACCAGGACGAAGTTCAGCTCCTCCGACGAGTGCGTCACCGCCAGCGCGGCCACCACCGTACGGAGCAGCTCGCTCTTGCCGGACCCGGTCGCGCCGATCACCAGACCGTGCGGGCCCATGCCCTCGTGCGCCGACTCCTTGAAGTCCAGCTCGACCACGTTGCCGTCCGGACCGACGCCGAGCGGGATGCGCAGCCGGTCCCGGTGACCGCGCGGACGCCAGGTCTGGTGCACGTCCACGGCCGCGGCGTCGCCCACGCCGAGCAGGTCCGGTAGCTCCATGCTGCGGGCCAGCGGCTCCTCGTTGCTGGCCTGCTGCTGGGAGAGCCGGTAGGGAGCGATCTGCCGGGCCAGCCCCTCGGCGGCGTCGGCGCTGAGCCGGTCGGGTCGACCCAGCCGCGACGACGAGCTGCCCCGGACCAGCTCGAGGTTGCTCCCGTCGCCCACGTCGAGGCAGAGCAGCCAGCGCCCGGCGTCGCGCGGCACCGTCCCGGACAGGTCGATCAGCGTGGCGCCGAGCAGCCCCTGACCCACCAGCTGGCAGGTCGGCGCGATCTCACCGCCGTCGACCACCACGACGACGTGCGGCGCGGTGGTCAGCGGCTTGGCCTCGGGCGCGAACCGGGGGCGCCCGGCCAACTCCCCGGCCAGTGATTCCTCGGCCTCGGCCAGGCTGGCGAAGACCAGCCTCCGGGCGCCGGCGGCGTCCGTGCGCCCACTGTGGTGGGCGTGCGGCAGCCACTTGACCCAACCCCAGGCCGACTGCCGGTCGGGCGCGGCGACCACCGCGATCACCAGGTCGTCCGGGGCGTGGAAGGTGGCCAGCTGGCCCAACGCCGCCCGGGCCAGGTCGAGCACCGGCTCCCGGTCGCCGCGCAGCACCACCCGGCTGAACGCACGCACCGACAGCGCGGTCGGCAGTTCGGGCACGGTCGAGTGGGCCCGGACGAAGCGGCGCAGCGCGATGGCGCTCATCGGCTCCAGGTCCTCGACCGGCTTCGTCTCCGGCGGGACGATCTCCACCGCCAGCCGCTGAGGGCCGAGCGCGATCCGGGTCTCGCCGAAGTCGTCCTCGGTGATCCGGCGCTCCCAGAGCCGCCGGGACGCGGCGATCGACCAGAGCGCGTCGGGCTCTGGGTGCCGCCAGGCCATCGCCGCCCGCTGCTGCCCCGCCGCGCGCCGGGTGCGCTTGCGCATCTGGGCGAGGTAGCGCATGTAGTCGCGGCGATCGGCGTTCAGCTCTGCCTTGTCGTTGCCACCGTTGCTCAGCGACCCGATCGCCATCCCGAGCATCGAGACGCCGAACAGGCCGCCGGCGACGTACGTCATCATGCCGCCGCCCCGGCCGGCGTAGAGGAAGGCCATCGCACCGACGCCGCAGACCATCGGCAGGATCATGAGTAGCTGCCCCATCCCGCGGGGCGTCGGCTCGGGCAGCTCGGGTGGGGACTCCAGCAGCACCTCACCGCGCGGCAAGGCCGGCCCCGGCTGACGCGGGAGCCGGCGGAACACCACCGTGCTCACGGCTGTCTCCTCCCCAGAAGCGGCCTCAACGACCTGCCGTCGCGGACCGAAGTCCGCGGGTGGGCATCGTACGTGCCCGCCATCGTAGGTAATCTCCCGTGGGCGCGGTGGACCCGCACCGCGCGGCACCGCGGGCCAGCTGATCGTAGAAGGACACCAGGAGGCCACTGTGGCAACGAAGACGGCGACCGGTGGTCTGAGCCGGATCACCATCGTGGCTCCCCGTACCCGGATGGATCTGGCCCTGCCGTCGGACGTGCCGATGGCCGACCTGCTCCCCACCCTGCTCCGCTACGCCGGGGAGGACCTGGCGGACGAGGGGGTGCGGCACGGCGGGTGGGCACTGTCCCGGTTGGGCGGTGCGCCCCTGGACGGTGGGCGTACCGCCGGGCAGCTCGGCGTCCGCGACGGCGAGGTGCTCTACTTCAACCCCCGGTCCGCCGCCGCCCCGGAGGTCGTCTTCGACGACGTCGTGGACGCGGTCGCCACCGCCACCAACCAGCGCCCGGGCGCCTGGCAGGTCGGCGCGACCCGGTCCTTCGCGGTGTTGTTCGCCGCGGCGGCGCTCGGCGCCGGCGCGCTGGCGGCGCTCTTCGCCGGCCCGCCGCACCTGCCCGGCGCTCTGGCCGCCCTGCTGGTGGCGGTGGCGCTGCTGGTCGGCGCGGCGGTGCTGTCCCGGGCCGCCGGTGACAGCAGGACCGGCGCCGTGCTGGCCATCGTGGGTCTGGTGCACGCCGGCACCGGCGGCCTGCTGCTGCTCGCCGGCGATCGACCGCTGACGGACCTGGCCAGCCCGCACGTCCTGCTCGCGGCCAACGCCGTGGTGATCACCGCGGCGGTCGCCTCGCTGGCCGTCGGCGACCGCTACCCGCTCTTCTTCGCTGCGCTCGGCGTGGGCGCCGCGATCGGTCTGGGCGCGCTGCTCTGCCTGGCGTTCGACATGGATGCGTCGGGCTCGGCGGCGGTGGTGGCGGCAGTCGCGTTCGGCGTGGTGCCGGCGCTGCCGATGGTGGCCTACCGGCTGGCCCGGCTGCCGGTGCCGTCGATCCCGACCGGTCCGGAGGACCTGAAGACCGACAGCGAGTCGGTCGACGGCCGGCAGGTGCTCCAGCAGAGCGAGCGCGCCGACGAGTTTCTCACCGGTCTGCTGTGGACGGTGTCGCTGCTGGTGCTCGGCGCGCAGCTGGTGCTGGCCCTGGACGGACGCCTCCCGGCGGTGCTGCTCTGCCTGGTGCTGGCCCTGCTCTCGCTGCTGCGGGCCCGTCCGCTCCTGGGTCGGGCCCAGCGCACCCCGGTGCTGCTCACCGGCACCGTCGGGCTCGGCCTGACCGCTGCGGCCACCTTCGCCAGCGGGTCCCTGCCGGTCCGACTCGGCCTGATCCTCGGCGGGCTGCTGCTCGCCGCGGTGATCAGCCTGATCTACGGGCTGACCGTGGCCGGCAAGCCCATCTCCCCGGTCTGGGGCCGACTGCTCGACATCGTCGAGATCATGCTGATCATCGCGCTGGTTCCGCTCGCCGTCTGGGTGTGCGGCCTGTACGACTGGATCGTCAACCTGCGGCCCTGACCGAAGGCTTGCCCGCCCGCGGACCAGCGAGCCGGACGGCTGGTCGGCGGGCGGGCGGTCAGCGCGGTTGCGGACGGACGGAGGCGCCCAGCGCAGCGGCCACCGGCGCGCTGGCGTAGACGCCCGGGCCGTGCTGCCCGTCCACCGGGCGGGCCGGCGTGCCAGCCCGCTGCGCGATGTCCCGGACGACCTTGACCAGCGCCTCGACGTGGTTGTCCATCGCCGCGACACGCAGCAGCGGCGCCGCCAACCGACCGTCCGGCGACACCGCCGCGGCCACCGTGTGCGACGGGGCGGAGGTCGCGGTGATCGCGTCCACCAGCGGGCCGAGCGGGGTGTCCGACCGGCCCCGCAGCGCCAGACAGCGATGCGTCCAACCGCCGCCGCGCAGCCCCTGCCAGGTTTCCGCCGGTGGCTCCGGCACCAGGTCCAGCCCGGCGGCCGAGACCACGGCGGCGCGCAACTCGTCACGGCCCAGTGGCCGGTGGGCCAGCCCGGCGGCGGTCAGCGCCTTGCCCAGCCGGCCGATCCCGGCGGCCAGCGTCCGGTGTACGCCGGGCAGCCCGCCGCCGCGGCTCACCGCCTCGACCCGCGCGTCGCGGACGGTGAGCCGCAGTGCGACCCACACGGTCCGGTGCGCCGCCGGTGGCGCACCCGGCGCCGGGTACCAGACCAGGGTGTGCGCGACGACCTGAGCCCGGGAGACCGGTGCGGCGAAGTCCGCGAGCACCCGCAGCGCCTGGTCGACCGTCGACGCCTCCACCGAACCGACCACCGCGCCGGTGGTGGGCTGCAGCGCTACCGCTGCGAACCAGCCCTGGTCGTCCTGCCCGATGCCCAGCCGGGTGCCCCGGTCGGTCAGCTCGATGACGCTCAACTCGGGGGCGAGCGCGGCCAGGCGCGGGTCCGACGCCGCGCCGCCGGCCAGCGCCGCCGCCGCGCGTTCGCCGCGCCGCCGCAGCCGCCGACGCAGCAGCAGGTCCTCGAACCACCAGCGGCCACCCCGGCGGGCGAACACGGCCAGAACGATCAGCGCCGCCGCCGTGCCCACCGCGGCGAGCAGCCAGCTGGGCCCGGCCCCGGCGACCCAGACGGCGACCGCGCACAACTCCAGCACGACGAGCTGCCCGACCAGCACCGGGCCGACCCGTCCCCGGCCGGGACGGTCGGCCGGCGGCGTCGCCCGCGCCGGGACGTCGGACGGGTTCGTGGCCACTCGGGCGGGTCGCGCCTGGACCTGCGTCATCGGTGACTGTCCCTCCTGCACGGTACGGCTCCACGCCGGGTCGGTCCGGCGCCGGCCACGGGCGGTGGTCCCAAGGACCCGCCGTCGGCCCCTTATCGTAGGGAAGCCCGCGACGGCACCCCGACCCTGATCGTCGCGGATCCACCCCGCCGGAGGTAAGTCATGCGGACCCGCCGCGATCAGGTGCAGGCGTACCGCTTCGTCACCCGCCGGATCGTCTCCGCGTTGCTGTCGGGCGATCCGGAGACCACGAACCTGCCCATGCGACGGCTCGGCATGGCCGTCTTCGGCAGTGTGATCGCCGCGGCCGTGGTGCTCGGCGGGGTCGGCGCCTACGGCCAGTTGACCGGAAACACCGCGCCGCTGGAAGAGAACACGCTGGTCATCGAGCGGGAGACCGGCGCGACGTACGTGTTCGTGCAGGGGCAGCTGCACCCGACGCTCAACTACACGTCGGCTCGATTGATCCTGAACGAGGCGGATCCCGCGGTGCGCACGATGTCCCAGGCGTCGCTGCGGGACCGGCCGCGCGGCCGCACGGTGGGCATCGTCGGCGCCCCGGACGCCTTGCCGGACCGCAAGTCGCTGACCGGCCTGCCGTGGTCGGTCTGCGACGTGCCCGACCCGGCCGACCCGCGCCACTCCACCACCCGGGTGGTCATCGATCGGGCGCTGCCCGGCGGCACCCCACTGGGCGACCGCGCGGTGCTGGTCACCGTGGACGGTCAGCGGCACCTGCTCACCGGCAACGCCCGCCTCCAGGTGCTCGGCGGCGACCAGGCGATCGCGGCGCTGCGGATGACCGGGACGGCAGCGCTGCCGGTCGGGCAGCAACTGCTCAACGCCGTACCGGCCGGGCCGCCGTTGCGTAAGCCGTCACTGTCCGGCCAGGGCGACCGCAGCGGGTTGAACGTGGCCGGTAAGCCGGCCAACATCGGTCAGGTCTTCCGGGCGGCCGGGCAGCACTACGTGCTCGCCCGGGAGGGGCTCGTCTCAATTTCTGAGATCACCGCCCTGCTTCTGATCAGCGGAGGCGGTCAGATCACCGACATCACGCCGGATCAGGTTGGCCGGCTCTTCACGGACCAGCGGGTGGACGAGGAGGGGCTGCCGCAGACGTTGCCCACCCTGTACCCGGCCCGGTCCGGGCAGACGCTGCTCTGCGCGACGTACCGGGCGGGCAGCGCGGGCGGTCCGCCGACCACCACCGTGGAGGTCTTCGACCGGGCACCGGCCGAGCTGACCGCGAGCGAGCCGGGCCCGGTGCCGGCGCGGCAGACCGGCCGGGACGCGGTGCGCACGGCCGAGGCCGTGCTGCTGCCCGGCGGCAAGGGGGTGCTCGCCCAGGCCGCGCCCGGCGCCGGGACCAGTGGATCCGGTGCCGCCGGGTCGACGGTCTACCTGATCAGCCCGCAGGGCGTCCGGTACCCGCTCGGGTCGGGCGAGACGCTGGCCGTGCTCGGCTACGGCGGGGTCACCCCACTGGCGGTGCCCGGCTCGCTGCTCGCACTGATCCCGACCGGGCCCACCCTGAGCCGGGAGGACGCGACGACCTACTTCTCGCCCGGCGGCGCACCGTCGGACACGTCGGCACCGGCGCCGACGCCGTCCACCTCGGCCAGCGGCACTCCGGGGACCGGCGGGACGGGCGGTGGCGTGCCCACGGCATCGATCGGAGCCGACGACTGAGCGGCCCGGACGGGTCGCACCGGATCGCACTGGTGGACTAACCTGAGGTCGCTGACGGTTGTCAACCAGAACGACGGGGATGTTGCCATGACCGGGCGTACGGAAGTCGACCTGCTGTCCCTTGAGGACTTCCACAAGCACCTGGCTGCGCGGCTGGGTCAGGCCGAGTCGGTGCTGCGCAAGCTCAACACCGAGATGCAGTGCAGCCCCCCGGCGTTGGGCTCGTTCACCGACGCCACCCACAACGCGCGCCGCTACAGCGAGGTCCATCAGTCCTATGTCGACCAGGCCGAGCGGCTCCGGCATGCGGTGCAGGCCGCGCAGCAGGCGACGAGCATGATCCTGACCAACTACCGCACCGCCGAGGCGCGTAACGCGGCCAACGCCACCGACATCAGCGCCGCGCTGACCGGCGTCGACCGGGCGTTGCAGCCGAAGGGGGACGGGCGTGTCTGAGTACACCCAGCGCTACCAGGGCAACAGCCACCAGCAGCTGTACGACGCCGTGATGGCCGGCAAGCCTGAGCAGATCGACGGCGTGGCCGCGCAGTGGGCTGCTCTCAAGGGCATCCTCGACGGGCTCGGCCGGGAGCTGAGCGGTGACCTCGAGAAGCTCGGCAACACGTGGACGGGCTCGGCAGGCCGGGAGTTCCAGCGGCGGCTGATGCTGATCGTCGACCACGCCGAGGCGCTCGGCGACGGGATGGCCGGCGTCAAGCAGGCCCTGACCATGATGGCCGGCCAGTTGCGCACCGCGCACAAGCAGGCCGAGAGCCCAGACGAGACCGACGACAACGACAAGGCGGTCTCCGGGGCGCTCAAGGGCGCCGCCTTCGGCCTGCCCGGCGCGGTCGTCGGGGGCATCATGGGTCACCAGCAGGACAAGCAAGAGCAGGAGAAGGCCCACCAGCGGATGGTCAACGTGGTGGCCGAGCTGGCCGCCGGTTACGACCTCTCCGCCTACGACCGGGTGGTCAACCCGCCCCCGCCCCACCCGGACACGCCCAAGACCACCAGCGACGACACGCCGACGCCACGCAGCGTCCCGGCCACCACCACGCCGAGCGCCGCGCCCACCGCCACCCAGAGCACCGCGCACACCGGTGGCGCGACCATCGCGACGCCCGACGGCGTTGCGCCGCCCCCGGTCGCCGGCGACGGGTCCGGCACCGGCCAGGACGGCGCTGCCACCGGCGGCACGCCGGCCGTTGCCACCGGCCCGGGCGGCGGCGAGGGTGGCTTCACCACCTCCCTCGCCGGTGCTGAACCGGTGGTCGGCGGTGCGCTGCTGGCCGGCGGCGCCGCCGGGCTGGCCGGCCTGTCCGGGCCGACCACCGCGGCCGCCAGCGCCGGCGCCGGGCCGGGTCTGCTCTTCGGAGGGCAGGGTGGGGCACCGGCCGGCGGGGTGCTGCGCACCGCCGCCCTCGCCGGTTCGGGCAGCACGCCCACCACCCCGGTCCGAGCGACCGGTGGTGCGGCGGCGGCCGAGAACCGCGCCGCCAGCGGAGTCGGGCGCAGCATGGACGGTCGCCGCGCCGCCGAGTCCACCGGCCGCTCGGCGGCAGCCGGTCGGCAGGGCGCGGCAGGCGGCAGTGGAGCCAACCGCCCGGGCGTGCTCGGCGGGCACGGCCGGCCGGAGTCCGACGAGTCCGACGAGCGGATGACCTGGCTGACGGAGGACGAGATGGTGTGGGGGGACGGCGGAGAGGCTCCGCCGTCGGTGCTCGGCACCGCCGACTGACTCCCGTCCGCTACCGGCACCCTGCCTGTCGGCGGTGCCGCACGCACGTGCCGTGGTGACCCCTGCCGGACCCGATCCGGCGGGGATCACCGCCGTTTCGGGTGCCCGACACCTCCGTCCACAGTGCGCATCGTGGCGACGGTCACGCCCGAACGGGCCGTTGCCGAGCTGCACCGCGGCGGGGCGGGCGTTAGGTTGGTCGGGTGTCCTCCGCAGCGTCCGTCCGCCCAGCCCGCTGGGCCGTGCTGCGGTCACTGCGGGAGCTGACCCGACTGGCGGTCACCGCGCTGGTGCTCGCGGTCGGCCTCGGCGGCGCCCTCGCCGCGACCCCGCCCCCGGCACCGACGCAGCTGCGCCCCAGCGTCGTGAGCAGCCGCGTGGAATCGCTCCGACCCGATGCCGTCCCGGCCACCCAGCGGGCCGGCCAGCCGGCCGCGTCCCGGCCCGTCAGCACTGTCGACACCGCCGCGACGACCGGCCCGGTCACTGCGGGTCCGGAGCACGCGCCGGCCGATGAGCCCGGGCGTGGTATCCCGCTCCTGCGCGGCCCGCCCACTCGCTGACCTCGGCCGACCACCGGCCCGGCGATCCGGGCGGCCCGGTCCGGCTCATCCTCCAGGCGCTTCCGATGCCGGCATCGGCGTGACACGTCGCCGCACCGGCTGGAGATCACCGGATGGTGACCAGCCGAGCGGGCACCGCCAGCGGTGACGCCCGAGGCGCGGTCCGGCCGTCGATCGCGACCACCTGGCGTCGGCCGCACCGGCGGCGGTCCCTGCACCGACGCCGATGCTGTCGAAACACCCGTCCGCTGCCACCCGTCGATACCCGTCGTTCGACCGTGAGGTGCTGATCATGCAGACCGTCCTCTCCGCTGTCCTGCCCGACGTGCCCCGGGCCGCCGCCATCTGGCTGAGCCTGCTCGGGGTGGTCGCTGTCACCGTCGCCGCCCTGCTGGTGCGGCCCGGCCGGCTCCGCTTCGATCCGGGTGCTCGGATCCGCCGCGCGGCCATGCCCAGCCAGCTCGAGCAGGCGCAGGAGGAACGGGAGCAGAGTCGCTACGCGCAGGAGGTCGCGGTGGCCGCCGAGCGGGCCACCACCACCGCCCAGCGCCGCCGGGCGGAGTGGGTCGCCGCGCAGGAGGAGGTCGAGTCCGCCTGGCAGGCCTACGAGACCGCCGCGGCGGCCGTCCGGCGACTCAGCGCCGCCGCCGCGATGCCGCTGCCGCACACCGCCCGGACCCCGGCCGAGTACGTCGACCGCGAGCGCTACCTGCACCGGGCAGCGCTGGACGCGTACTGGCGGCGGGAGTTGTCGGTGGAGCAGCTCAGTGACGTCTTCGCGCACCGCGACGGCTGGGACCCGCGGCTGCACCCGGTCGAGCAGGAGCTGGTGTTGCAGCGGGCGATCCGGGACAATCTGGCGGCCCGGCACACCGCTGCGGGGAAGCGGGAGCAGGCTGCGTGGCGCGCCGCCGAGCTCACCGTGGCGGCGGCGCGCAGCCTACGGGAGGAGGCCCACGCGGCCACCGGGCGGCGGGTTGCGGAGTCGGCCTCGGTGCTGCCGCTGAGCGAGGTTGTCCCGTCGGTCGGGCAGACCCGGGAGAACCAGGTGGTCGCCCGCGGCCGCGCGGCGGTACCCGCGTTCTGACCGCTCGCCACGACGTGACCCGCCGCCCGGCGGAACGTTCCGGGCCGGACGACCGGATCGGGCCGCGTGCCGGTCCCCGTCAGCGGGCCTTGTGGGCTTCGGTGGGCTAGCGTGACGGCATGTCCCGACAGGCGTGGGTCCTCGTGGTGATCGCCGGCATTCTGGCGATCGCCACACTGGTCGGCGCGGTGGTGCTGGCGGTGCGGGTGGTGCGGACCCGACGGCTGCTGACCGGGCTCGGCGCGGGCGGCAAGGTCGCCTTCTACGGGGCGCTGATCTACACGATCTTCCCGGTCGACCTGCTTCCGGACCCGATCTACCTGGACGACATGGGCGTTCTGGCGGGCGCGTTGATCTACCTGACCCGGCTGGTGCACCAGCGCCGGGCGGCCGGCCGCCGGCTGCCCGGGCAACCGGACTCGCCACCGGACCCGGACCGGGTCCGCCGCTCCGTGCCATGATCGTGGCCGGGTCGGCAGACGGGGGACGGACGGTCATGGCGGGCGATCACCGATTGGACGTACGCGACGAGCGCGTTGCCGCGTTCTGCGGGGAACGGCACCTCGCGACGCTGACCACCGTGCGCGCCGACGGCACCCCGCACGTGGTGCCGGTCGGGGTCACCCTCGACCCGGCGGCCGGGCTGGCCCGGGTGATCACCTCCGCCACATCTCGCAAGGCCCGGCACGTGGCTGCCGCAGGCGCGGCGGGCATCCCGGTGGCCGTCTGCCACGTGGACGGCCGGCGCTGGCTGACCATCGAGGGTCGGGCGGTGCTCCGCTCGGACCGGGCCGCTGTCGCGGAGGCGGAGCGCCGCTATGCCGAGCGGTATCGGACCCCGCGCCCCAATCCGGAGCGGGTGGTCATCGAGATCACCGTGACCGGCCTGCTGGGCAGCCTCTGAACCGCCGAATCTGATCAGTCATTCCTCGTCGGTCTGCGCAAAGCCGCCCGATGACCGTTTCATGCCCTGAAGACCGTTTACCGCTCCGCGTCACCTCCGGGTGGCGGTGAGTCGTGCGCGACGGCATGACGCCCCCGGGATCCCGCCCGACCGGCAGCCGATGCACCCGTACGCGACGGCCGTGCCGGGCAGCCGGCGGCGGAATGCCCGCCGGAGCAGGGCCGTTACATCCCCGGTACGGCCTGGCCGAGACGGCCACGGGTCGTCGCCCCTGCTGAGCCGAGCGCCATTCCCGGTGCTGCCGCCCTCCGCGACTCGGAGGCGCCAACCCCCGAACGGAGACTCGACCATGAATCCGATCGTCCAGAAGAGCGGTCTGTCCGTCGCCGGCATGCTGGTCGCCTGCGGTTGTGCCCTCGGCCCCGCCGTGTCCGCGCAGGCCGCCCCGGTGCAGGGCGCACCGACCACGGCGAGCCAGAGCGACCGTTCCGCCGAGCGGATCCTCGGCATCGACTATCAGGCCCAGCCGAACTTCTACTACTGCGGGCCGGCCGCCACCCGCATCGCCCTGTCCGCACAGGGCAAGGCGCTCTCGCAGGACGAGGTGGCCAAGCTGCTCGGCACCACCGAGGCGGGCACCCCCTCGGCCCTGGACACCACCCGCGTGCTCAACGAGCTGACCGGCGGCAAGTACCGGACCACGGAGATCCGTGACTCGGTGGCCCGCCCCGAGCAGGTCGAGCAGCTGCGCCGGGACGTGCTGGCCGCGGTGGACGCCGGCCGTCCGGTGGTGGCCAACATCAAGGGCACGACCGTGGACACCGACGGCAACCCGCACTCGTACGAGGGCGGCCACTACCTGGCCCTCGTTGGCTACCGCGACGGTGGGGACATGATCCGGATCGCCGACCCGGCCGACCCGGCGCTGGGCGAGTACTGGATGAGCCTGCCGAAGGTCGCCAACTGGATCGCCGAGCGGGGCTACTCCTCCTGACCCTGCCGTTCACCGGGCCGGTCTCCCCCTGTCGGGGAGGCCGGCCCGCTCATTGTCACGGTTGCGGGAGGCGAGGTGCGACCGCCGTCGGGCCCGGGCCGCCCGGGTCGGCCGGGCCCTGTGCAGGCGTCGCCGCGCGGGCGGGTGGATCGCCGCCTCGCCGGCGCCGGCCGCCTTGCGCACCATCCGGTTGGCGTCGTCCGGCTCAGAGCCGGCGGCCCGGAGCAGGTCGCTGCACATGGTGCGCAGGTCTGTGATGAGCGCGTCGGCGAACGATTGCACTCCGGTCGCGGCGGCTCGGCCGGCCAGGTCAGCGCACTGCTCGATCAGCTCGCGGGTGCGCTCGGGGTCTCTGCCGAGCCGGCACTCGGAGCGCATCTCCGTCACGGCCTGACCCAACCGGGCCACCGCCTCCGGCAACTCCTCCGGGATCGGCTCGTCGTACTGGAGGGCGGTCGCCGACCAGCGGGCCAGCGCCCGGCTGTCCAGCGTCAACCGCTCCAGGTGCTCCGCGCCGCGGGCGTACTGGCGGAACTGCTGACGCCGGTGCCAGCGGGCCGGCGCGATCGTCACCACCTCCTCCGCCCCGCTGAGCGACTCGTGCAGCCGACCCAGGTCGCCTTCCGTGCCGCGCAGCCGCTCCAGGATCCGCACCGCCCGGTCGGCGTCGCGCTCCCGCAGCGCCTGTGCCAGTTCGGCGAGCTGCTCTCCGAGGGCCGTGACGATCGGCGCCACGGCCCGGTCGAGCACACGCAACGGATTGATCGGCAACAGCAGCGCGACCACCACCAGGCCGACCACTCCGCCGACCAGTGCGTCGAAGATCCGGGGCAGCTCCAGGCCGCGATCCATCGGGGCCAACGTGGCGATCAGCACGGCGGTACCGCCGGCCTGACCGACCAGAGCACCGCCTCGGCCGGCAACCAGCAACGCGCTGGCGATGGCCAGGGCGACCACCGCGCCGGTCTGCCACGGACCAGAGCCGAGCAGGAAGCGCAGCGTGTCGCCGATGGTGATACCGATTCCCACCCCGCCCAGCAGCTCGAAGGTGCGGCGGGCCCGTTGCCCGATGGCGGTGGCGATCGTACCGACGGCGGCGGCGGGGGCGAAGACGTGCGCTCCGGGGCCGAGCAGGTGTTGGGCGATCAGGGCGGCGAGCGCCGCAGCCAGTCCGGCCTGGATGGCGATCACCAGGGTGATCTCCCACTGCCGGGCTCGGATCCGGCCGGCCTGCCCGCCGCGGTGCCGTACCCGCTCGACAGCCTGGCCGCTCCGCTCGGCAGCCTCGTTGAGCCGCGACCGGTCGCTCTGGACTGGTGGGCGGTCATCGGCCATGGCGACGGTTACCCCGACGTCAGGGCGACAATCGCTCCCATCTGCCCCACCAGCACCAGCCGCAATCGCCGACAGTCGCGACATCGCAGGTGAATCCATCGGCGGGTGTGGGTTTGTCGAATGGTTGCGGGGTACCAGGCCGCACACACCCACCGATCCGCAACCGGTAAGGGGCCGTGAGATGACCAACCCGCAGACCAACGAGGACCAGGATGTCGTCGACATCCTGGTCGCCGACCACCGTGAGGTCGAGACACTCTTCGTCGAACTGGAAACCCGGCAGGGCACCCCCGAGTACCGTCGCCAGCTCGTCGACGTGGTGATCGCCGAGCTCGTCCGCCACTCGGTGGCCGAGGAGGCGTACGTCTATCCGACCGCACGCAAGGTGCTACCCGACGGCGACGAGATCGCCGAACACGAGATCTCCGAACACGCCGACGCCGAGCGGACGATGAAGGAGCTGGAGTCCGTCGACCCGTCCGACCCCCGCTTTGACGAGCTGCTCGCCCACCTGACCAGCACCATCCGACACCACGTACGGGACGAGGAGAACGAGCTCTTCCCCCGACTGCGCGCGGCGACCGCCCGGGAGGAGCTGATTGAGCTGGCCGACAAGGTGACGGCGGTCAAGGAGATCGCACCGACCCGCCCGCACCCGCGCGCGCCGGACCACCCGCCGGCGAACAAGCTGCTCGCTCCCGGCACCGGCCTGGTGGACCGGCTGCGCGACGCGCTGAGCGGCCGGCCGACCTCGATGAGCGAGCTGCGCGAGAAGCACCAGCACTGACCCATCGCCGGGCGCCCACCTCTCGACCATCGGGGGCGGGCGCCGGTCCGGGGCGGACGCCGACGCCGGGTCCGGCCAAGGACGGCCCGGGCCGCCGCGTGCACGGCGACCCGGAGGACGATCCGGTGCGTCAGCGGACCTGGTCGCCCTCGCCGGTACGCGCCTGAGCCTGCTCAACGCCCTTGTCGATCTGCTCGTCGTACTTCCCGCCGGTGCGCTTGTCGGCCATGTCGCCGGCCTTGTCCAGCCCCTGGTCGACCTGCTTGTCGTGCTTGTCCGCGACGTCCTTGGCCTTGTCCATGAAGTCACCCACGGCGCTCCTCCTCCACTCTGGTCACTCCCGTCAGCGTTCCCTGGGCCGGGCAGCACAAACCGGTTGGTCCGGGCCGCACGGGCTGGTCAGGAGGCTCCTGGGGCGCCCGCCACGCCGGCCGATCGCCCACCGTTGGAGCGGTACGGGTGTCGGCGCACGCCGAGTCGGGTACCGACCTCGCGACATCGAGGAGGACCGACATGGTGGCAGACGAGCCCGGGACGGGCACCGGGGCGACAACGGGCGGCCCCGGGCCGCGCCAGGCGTGGGCGGCGCTGCCCTGGCTGGTCCGGACCGCGGTGCTGTGGAGCGCCTGCCTGGTGGTGGTCGCCGCCGGGCTCTACCTGCTGGGCCGGATCGCCGTGCTGCTGGCGCCGTTGGCCATCGCGCTGGCCGCCACCATCTTCCTCACCGCGCTGCTCGACCCGATGCTGCTCCGGCTGCGCCGGTTGCGGCTGCCCGCGGCGCTGGCCGCGCTGCTCACCGTCCTGCTGCTGCTCGGCATCCTGGTGGGGGTCGGCGCGCTGGTGTGGAACCTGACCGCGAGCCAGTTCGACCAACTCAGCCAGGAGCTGACCCAGGGGCTGGACCGCAGCCGGGACTTCATCACGTCCACCCTGCCTGTCACCGACGCCCAGCTGGACCGACTGGTCGACCAGGCCCGGCAGGGGCTGAGCGGAAGCTCCCCGGACCCGGTGGCCGGCGCCCGGACCGTGACCGAGGTGCTGGGCTCCGCGCTGCTCGCCCTGGTGCTGCTCTTCTTCCTGCTCAAGGACGGCCGCTCGATGTGGCACTGGGTGCTGTCCCGGATGACCGGCCCGAACCGGCCCGTCGTGGCCGAGGCCGGCCGGGCCGGCTGGCGGACGTTGGGCGCTTACAGCCGCGGCACCATGCTGATCGCCGCGATCGACGCGATCGGCATCGGCCTGGCCCTGGTGGTGTTGCGAGTGCCGCTCGCCCTGCCGCTGGCGTTGATCACCTTCATCGGCGGTTTCGTGCCGATCATCGGCGCGACGGTGGCCGGCGCGGTGGCGGTGCTGGTGGCGCTGGCCGCCAACGGGCCCACCACGGCGTTGCTCACCCTCGCCGCGGTGATCGCCGTGCAGCAGATCGAAGGCAACCTGCTGGAGCCCCTGGTCATGAAGCGGCAGGTCCGGCTGCACCCGGCGGTGATCCTGGTGGCGGTCACCGCCGGCACCCTGATCGCGGGCATCGCCGGCGCCTTCGTCAGTGTCCCGATCACCGCCGTCCTCTGGCGCATCATCGACACCGTTCAACGCCACCACTTGACCCCTACTCCTGCGGGGGTGTCGGATGCCCCGTCAACCTCATGATCGACGCGACGGGGCGGTCGTGCGGTTGAGGTGAGTGGCGAACCAGGTGCCGGCATGGTCGGCGACCTGGTCGAGGGTGCCGGGCTCCTCGAAGAGGTGGGTGGCACCGGGCACCACCCGCAGCTCGCCGACGTCCCTCAGCTCGGCCAGCGCCTGCTCGTTGAGCGCGATCACCTCCTCGTCCAAACCGCCGACCAGCAGCAACGTCGGCGTACGCACCTGGGCCAGAGCCGCGCCGGCCAGGTCGGGCCGACCGCCCCGGGACACCACCGCGCCCACCCGGTCCGCCCGGGACGCCGCCGCGACCAGGGCGGCGGCGGCACCCGTGCTTGCCCCGAAGAGGCCGATCGGCGCGTCACCGGCGGGGCGCTCGGCCGCCAACCAGTCGACGATCCCGGCCAGCCGGCTTGCCAGCAGCCCGATGTCGAACCGCAGTTCCGCGGTGCGCGCGTCCACCTCGTCCTCGGCCGGGGTGAGCAGGTCCACCAGTACCGTGCCGAGGCCGCGACCGTTCAGCGTCCGGGCGACCGCCACGTTGCGCGGGCTGTGCCGCGAGCTGCCGCTGCCGTGCGCGAAGAGCACCACGCCGACCGGCCGCGCGGGCAGCATCAGGTCCGCGGGGAGTTGGGCGTCCCCGACCGGGATGGTCACCGTGCTGCGTTGCTCGTCCATGCCCCACCTTCCTGTACTCGCCTGTGCTGCGGTTACCCAACCCGTCGCGTCGCACGCACCGCCGTCGTGGCCGGTCGGCGGACGCGGCCAAGGGACGCCGCCGGCTGCCAGCGGCCACACGGGCTGCGCGGTCAGGGCCGACTGCGGGTGGTGTTTGCCGGGTGGGCCGTCGGGTAGGCGAGGGGCGACCGCAGACCGTGTCGGCGCAGATCGCGCCCCGACGGATCGCGAGGATCGTCATGGCCCAGCAGCAGACGTCGCGGCAGCAGCAGATGGACGAGCGGAACCGGCGGGAACAGGACGCCGAGCGAAGCCGGGACTGGGGGGACGAGGCCGCGCAGGCACGAACCTCCGAAGATCCCCGGGCGATGGCGCCCAGGGACGCGTTGGGGCGCCCTTCCACCGGCGAGCCCGTCTGACGCACCGGCCGGGTCCACTGATCCGACGGCCCGGGGGCTGACCCGGCGCTCGACGGTCGGCGGCCCATCCTGAGATTCGACGGCTGGGGCGGGACCGATCCCGCCCCGGCCGTCACTGCTCGTGCTCGGGCAGCCGCAGCAGTGGCGATCGACCCGGCGGCTGCTCCGGCTGCGGCCCGGACGGATCGGCCGGCGGCACCGGCACGGTCACCGGCTCGTCGCAGGTGACCCGCAGCACCTGGTCGTGGTGGCGCAGCTCGACCACGTCGTCCGGGCCGCCGTGGCGCAGCGAGTACGTCGTCTGGTGCGGCCGGACGTCCACCCGCAACGCCAGCCCGCGCCACTGGAGCGAGAACTCCAGACGGCTGAGTCGGCTGGAGAGCCGGGGTGCGAACGACAGACGACCATCGTGGTCCCGCAAGCCGCCGAGCCCACAGACCAGGGCGAGCCACGCGCCGGCCAGCGAGGCCATGTGCACGCCGTCCCGAGTGTTCTCGTTGAGGTCGTGCAGGTCCATCAGCGCGGCCTCGCGCAGGTAGCTGTGCGCCAGCTCGGGATGGCCGACCTCGGCGGCGAGCACGGACTGGGTGCAGGCCGACAGTGACGAGTCGCGTACGGTGCGGCGCTCGTAGTAGAGAAAGTTGCGCACTTTCTGCTCAGCGGTGAACGCGTCCCCCCGCCAGTGCATGGCCAGGACCAGGTCGGCCTGCTTGACCACTTGCTTGCGGTACAGGTCGAAGTACGGGTAGTGCAGCAGCAGCGGGTACTTCTCCGCTGGCGTGTACGCGAAGTCCCACTCCTGGAGCCGGGTGAACCCCTCCACCTGCTTGTGGACCTCGAGCTCGTCGTCGTACGGGACGTGCATCGAGGTGGCGGCGTCCCGCCAGCTCGCCGCCTCCTCGTCGGTGACTCCGAGGTGGAACGCCTCATCCCGGTAGCGCATCACCACGTCGGCGGCGGCGAGCAGGTTCCGCTGCGCCATCAGGTTGGTGTAGACGTTGTCGTTCTTGATCGCGGTGTACTCGTCGGGGCCGGTGACTCCGTCGAGGTGGAAACGCCCGTGCCGGTCGTGGTGGCCGATCGAGCGCCACAGCCGGGCGGTCTCCACCAGCAGCTCCAGCCCGATCTCCCGTTCCAGATCGGTGTCCCCGGTGACCAGCACGTAGCGGCGCAGCGCGTCGGCGACGTCGGCGGCGATGTGGAAGGCCGCGGTACCGGCGGGCCAGTATCCGGAGGACTCCGGACCCTCGATGGTCCGCCAGGGAAAGGCGGCGCCCTTGAAGTTGAGCGTTTTGGCCCGTTCCCGGGCCAGATCCAGGGTGCTGTGACGCCAGTGCAGCGCGTTGCGCACGGCGCTCGGCTGGGTGTAGGTGAGCACCGGCAGGACGAACATCTCGGTGTCCCAGAACGCGTGCCCGTCGTAGCCGGGACCGGTCAGCCCCTTCGCCGAGATCGGCCGACGCTCGGCCCGGGCGCCGGCCTGGAGCACATGGAAGAGGCCGAAACGGACGGCCTGCTGCACCTCCGGGTCCCCCTCGACCCGCACGTCGGCCGCGTCCCAGAACTCGTCAAGGTAGGCACGCTGCTCGCGGCAGAGCCCGTCCCAGCCGTCCAGTCGCGCCCCGGCCAGCGCCGCGCCTACCTGGTCGCGCAGCGCGGGGAGCGAACGCCGGCTCGACCAGCCGTACGTCAGGTACTTGACCACCCGCAGTCTCTGGCCGGGCTTGAGCACACAGGCGATGGTGGTGCGGACCCAGTCCTCGTACCCCTCGGACTCGATGGTGGTTCGGTCCGGGCCGTGCACCTCGTGCTCCATCGCGGCGGCCACCCGCAGGCCGGAGACCTTGGTCCGGTGGATCAGCTGCCCACCGTCCGGGGTGGTCAGCTCCTCCTCGGCCTGCAACGGCGACTCCAGCACCGCCGCGACCCTGGGGTCCTTGCTCTGCGCGGGCAGCGTCTCGTTGGCGACCAGCTCGGACTGCACGATCAGCCGGAGCGGGCCGTGGACGGCCTCCACCTCGTAGCTGATGGCGGCGACCGACCGCTGGGTGAACGACACCAGTCGGGTGCTGCGGACCTTGACCTCCCGGCCGGCCGGCGAGCGCCAGTGCAGCTCCCGGTGCAGGGTGCCGGCACGCATGTCGAGGATCCGTTCGTGGGCGAGCAGCTCGCCGTAGCGCACGTCGAGCGGTTCGTCGTCGACCAGCAGCCGGATCAGCTTGCCGTTCGTGACGTTGACGATGGTCTGCCCGGACTCGGGGAAGCCGTAGCCGGCCTCCGCGTACGGCAGCGGACGCAGCTCGTAGAACGAGTTGAGGTACGTGCCGGGCAAGCCGTGCGGCTCGCCCTCGTCGAGGTTGCCGCGCAGCCCGACGTGCCCGTTGGAGAGCGCGAAAACGGATTCCGACTGAGCCAGCACGTCCATGTCCAGCCGGGTCTCCCGGACGTGCCAGGGGTCGACCGGATAGGCCCGTTCCCGGATCACGCCGGACCCCGCTCTCCGGTCGGAGTGCGGGCGACAGGCGGTGGCGGTGGGTCGGCGTCACCCGCGTCGAGCAGGTCGGCGAGGTCGGTGACCACGACGTCGGCACCGTGGGTGCGCAGCTCGTCGGCCTGCCCGACCCGGTCGACGCCGACCACGTACCCGAAGCCGCCGGCCCGGCCGGCGGCCACCCCGGAGAGCGCGTCCTCGAAGACGGCGGCCTGCGCCGGGTCGACGCCGAGCAGCCGGGCCCCGGCGAGGAAGGTGTCGGGGTGCGGCTTGCCGCGCAGGCCCTGAGCCCGGGCCACCAGCCCGTCGACGCGCGCCTCCAGCAGCGGGTCGAGCCCGGCGGCGACGACCACCTCGTGCCCGTTGGCGCTCGCGGTCACCACAGCTCGGCGCAGCCCGGCGGTGGTCGCCGCCTCAAGGTAGCGCACCGAGCCCGGGTAGACCTCGACGCCAAAGCTGCGCAGGCGCTGCAGCAGCAGGACGTTCTTGCGGTTGCCGACCCCGTTGACCGTGTCCGCGTCCGGCGGGTCGTCCGGGCTGCCCTCGGGCAGCACGATCCCGCGGGAGGCCAGAAACGACCGGACGCCATCGGCGCGGGGACGGCCGTCGACGTAGCGGTTGTAGTCCGGGCCGGGGTCGAACGGCTGGAACGGTTCGCCGGTGGCTGTGGCGCGCTGCCGCAGGAACTCGTCGAACGTCTCCGTCCAGGCGGCGTTGTGCACCAGGGCAGTCTGCGTCAGCACACCGTCCAGGTCGAAGAGACAGGCGGTCACGTGAGCAGGTAGGCCCAGCACGTTACGAATCTAACCATCTGTCCGGGTCGGCAAACCCCGTTTCTGCCGCCGCGGGCGCGGCTCAATTCGGCCGCAGCGTCCAGACCACGGTCATCGCCGAGGTGGGCGTGCCGTCCTCGGTGGTGATCTCCACCTGGACGGGGAACTCGGGCCGCCTGCCGGACTCGAGCTCGCCGATCACCTCAAGAGCCGGCCGACCGAGCCGCGCGGTGGCCAGCACCGGGCCCCGTGCCAACTTGCGGTAGGCGATCTCGGCGCGAACGGCGAGTGGCACGGCCCGGTCCAGCAGCTCCCCGAAGGCGGCCAGCACCACCGCGCCGGAGGCCGTCTCACCCAGGGTGAACATGGCCCCGGCGTGCGGGCCGCCGACGTGGTTGTGGGTGGCCGGCGAGTCGGGAAGCCGGACGACCGCCCGCACCCCACCCTCCGCCTCGGATGCCACCTCGACGAATTCGAAGCCGAGCGTACGGGCGAACGGCACCGCTTCCAGCATGCCGGCCGCCACCTGGCGGGAGTCGATGGTCATGCCCCGATGCTACTTGCGGGTAACTTGCCGGGGCAAGGTCGGAATGACTCGGCGGACAGGGTTCCGGCGCTACCCCACCACGTTCGCGTGATCGACAAGGGGCGCCGTCAGAGGTTGGCGATCGTCCGCAGGATCTCCGCGTAGAAGTTGCCGTCGATGCTGCGGAAGAAGGCGAAGTCCTGACCCGGGTCACCGAAGAACGGACGCAAAGTCCAGGCCAGCTGGGTGCCGACGAAGCCGAAGAGCAGGATCCAGATGTAGAGCAGGGTCATGCTGGCCGGCCGCTGCGTCGGCTCGCCGCGCCGTACCGGTGGGTTGGCCCACGGGCGGTGCGGCTGCGGGTAACCGGGCGGCAGCATCCCGGGCGGGAACCCGCCGGCCGGCTGCCCGCTCCACTGGGCGGGGACCTGCGTCGGGACCTGCGGGGCGGCGTCGGGGGCGGCGCCGTTCGGGACCGTACCGGCCGACCCGGCCGGCGCGGCTCCGGCCGGCACGGCGACCGGCTCGGCGACCTGGCCAGCGGGCACGGCGGCCGGCACCGCACCGGCGGGCACGGCGGCCGGCACGGCCTGGGCCTGGGCCTGGGGCGCCTCCGGGGCGAGCAGGCCGTGATCGTTGAGCACCTGCATCCCGCCGGTCAGGAAGCGCAGCCCGACCAGCGCCGACAGGGTCAGGATCGCCACGTTGAGCAGCTTGAAGAAGCCGTAGTCGGGCGCGGTGATCAGGAAGAAGAGGCTGATCGGCGCGAACGCCACGGCGAGCATCGAGGTGACCGTGATCGCCACCATCACCAGCGCCAGTGACTGGCGCACCGAGAGGCGGGCACCGAAGACCAGGTTGAACAGGTAGAGCGTGGGCAGGCAGATGGCCAGCGTGACCAGGAACAGCAGCGGCAGCTTCAGCGCGGAGGTCAGCGCCATCAGCGGGCTGTGGAAGGCACCCAGCACCGCCCCGTAGCAGGCGAGCGCGATGGCTGAGCTGGCCAGCATGCGCACGGTCAACGCGTTCAGGTCACGCTCGGCAACGATCTGCTGCCAGATGCCCCGCCGGTCGCGGAGGATGCGCTCGATGACGAGCGGGCTGGGACGGTCACCCGACACGGGTGCACCCCTCTCGGTGGTCTTTCACAGTGGACTGGGTGCGCAGACGGTAGGACACCGGGCGACGCCCCCGCTACCCCGCTCCGGCGTGGTGTCAGCGCCACCCCACGTCGATCCGGCCCCCGCGCTCGTCGAAGAAGTGCAGCGCGTCCATCCGGACCGCCACGGCGAGCGGGTGACCTGCGGCGACCGCCGGGTACGGCGCCAACCGGACCGCGAGCTCCGCCGGGCGGCGGTGGTGCCGACCCGGGTCGGGGAGCACGCTCGTCCGGGTGCCACCGGCGGCATCGTCCGCCTCCACGGCCTTGCCGGTGAGGCGTTGCATCACCGAGCTGAACCGGCGCAGGCCGCGCTGGCCCATCGGCGGGTTGTCCAGCCGCGCGCCCATCTCGTCGACCACGATCGCGGTCGCCCCGATGTCGAGGAACGCCAGCGACTCGTGCCCGTGGTGCTCCAGGTAGCGGATCCGGCCGCGCAGCACGTCGCCGGGGCTGTCCGGGGAGACCGGGGTGAGCGCCTCAGCCCGCATGCCGACCACGATCCGCTCGCCGTGGTAGTGCGCGACGGCCCGGCTGCGGATGTCGTCCCAGGGCAGGTAGAGCGACTGCTCGCCGAGGTTGAGCGTGACGTACCGGTCCAGATGCACGTAGACCGAGGCCTCGAGCAGGTTCATCCGCGGGCTGCCCAGGAAGGCGGCCACGTAGAGCGTCGCTGGCCGGCCGTACACCTGGGTGGGGGTGCCCACGTCCTGGAGCACCCCACGGCGCATGATCGCCACCCGGTCGGCCATGGTGAGCGCCTCGGCCTGGTCGTGGGTGACGTAGACGGTGGTGACGCCCAGCTCCCGGGTGAGGCCCGAGATCTCCGCACGCAGCTCCGCACGCAGCCCGCTGTCCAGGTTGGAGAGCGGCTCGTCCATCAGGAACAGCCCGGGTCGGCGGACGATGGCCCGCCCCATCGCGACGCGCTGCCGTTGCCCGCCGGAGAGCTGACCCGGCTTGCGGGCGAGCACGTCGCCGATGCCCAGCGCGCTGGCCACGTCGGTGACCCGCTCACCCCGCGGAATCGGCTCCACCCCGGCCAGGCGCAGCGGGAAGGCGATGTTGTCACCCACCGTCATGTGCGGATAGAGAGCGAAGTCCTGGAAGACCATGGCGATCTTCCGCTCCCGCGGCGGCAGGTCGTTCGCGAGCTCGCCGTCGAGCAGCACCGCGCCCTGGGTCGGATCCTCCAACCCTGCGATCATCCGCAGCACGGTGGACTTGCCGCAGCCGGACGGGCCGAGCAACACCATGAACTCGCCGTCGTTCACGTCCAGGTTGATGGTGTCGACGGCCAGCGTGCCGTCCTTGAAGACCTTGGTGACATCCTTGAGCGCGACGGTGGTCACCGTCTCCTCCCCCAGCTCGTCGACCGAACCCCAGAAGACTGTGACCAGGATCATTGAATCAGCACATCGGGTGAACGTCTCATGTTCGATCGATGACGCTGCCATTAAGCGACACAAGTTGGCACGATCAGCAGCGCGGGGCCCTCTCGTCCGGCTCACCCAGGAACACCCGGCGTACCACCCGCTCCGCCGCGCGCCCGTCGTCCAGTGCGCAGAACCGGCCCCGGAAATGCGCGCGGGCCTTGGTCGCCGCGTCCGAGCGCACCGCGTCGGTGCGGAACAGGTCGAGCAGGTCGGCGAACGTGGTGGCCACCGCGCCCGGCGGCTCCGCCATGACGTCGAAGTAGACGCCCCGGGCCAGCCGGTACGCCTCCCAGTCCGGGGCGTAGAGCACGATCGGCCGGTCCAGGACCGCGTAGTCGAACATCGCCGAGGAGTAGTCGCTGACCAGCACGTCGGCCACCAGGTAGAGGTCCTCCACCCGCTGGTGGCCGCTGACGTCGCGGATTCGCTCGCGCCTGGACGGGCTGTTAGGAAGGGGCCCTTCCTCTACCGCAGACGTTGAGAAGGTGCCCTTCCTTTCACGGTCGTGGAAGTAGTGGCTGCGCATCAGCAGTCGGACGGAGTCACCCAGCGCCTCGACGAACCGGTCCGGGTCGAACGGTGGCCGGTAGCCGGGCAGGTGCTCGCGGTGCGTCGGGGCGTACAGCACCACCTGCTCGTCGGGGCCGAGGCCGAACTCGGCGCGCAGCCGGCGCACCTCGTCGCGGCCGGCGTTGACCAGTCGGTCGTTGCGCGGGTAGCCCACCTCCAAGGTGGTGTACGAGGCCGGGTACGCCCGGTCCCACATCTGGGTGGAAAAGCTGTTCGCGCTGACGCTGTAGTCCCAGCGGTCCACCCGGCGCAGCAGCCCGGCGAAGTCCATCGCGCCGGCGCCGATCGGGTAGCGCTGCTGGTCCAGCCCCATCACCTTGACGGGCGTGCCGTGGTGGGTCTGCACGTGCACCTGCTCCGGCCGCTTGCGGACGAAGTCCGGGAAGTTGACGTTGTTGACGAGCCACCGGGCCCGGGCCAGCGCCCGGTAGTAGGCCGGGGTGCCGGCGACCACGTACTCCGCTCCGGCCGGCACGGTGTCCACCCGGTCCCGGCGCACGATCCACACCCCACGCACTCCGGGAGCCAGCCGGCGGGCCACCTCGTAGATCGCCGCCGGGTTGCAGGCGTACCCCCGGTACCAGTAGGCCGCGTACACCGCGAGCGTCGGATCCACCGGCCGGCGCAGCTCCGCCCGGTAGAACTCGCGCAGCAGTCCGTCGCGGGTCAGTCGGGCGCCGCGCCGGACGGCCGGCCCGACCCGGCGGCGGGCGGTACGAGCCTGCCGGCGAGCGGTGTCGCGGGCCCGGCTCGCTGCCCGCAACGCGCTGAACGTCCGCCAGCGGCCGGTGGCGACCAGCCGGTGCTTGATCCCTTCGACCCCGGTCGGCGCCGGGTACCCGCCGTCCGGCAGCCAGCGCGCGTAGTCGGCGGTGATCTGCGCGAAGAAGCCGGGCCGCAGCTCCGGGGCGATCCGCTGGCCGTTGCCGAGCACGGTCAGGTAGTGCCAGATCATCCGCTCGAAGACCGCCGGCCGCAGGTCGTCGACCGCCGGCCCCCAGGTGTCCATGAGGTGGAAGACCCGGTGCCACTGCGGGAACACCTCGAAGTGCCGGTCACCCCGGGTCCGGGTGATCGCGCCGGCCCGGCGCTGCCGGTAGTTGACGCAGACCCGGTCCAGTACGCCGATCCGCTGCGCCGCCATCAGCACCGGGTAGCTGAACGAGACGTCCTCGTACCAGCCGGTCTCGAAGCGCAGCCTTAGGTCGACGAGGAACTCCCGGCGTACCAGCCGGTTCCACACGGTGTGCAGCAGCCGCATCGCCTCCGGCCGGTCCCGCAGCCGGAAGGTGGCCGCGCCGGGCGACTCCGGGAACACCTCCGCCATCGCGCTGCGCGTGGCGGTGTCGTTCCAGTGCGTCCGGACGTGGTCGACCAGCAGCACATCCGGCCGGGTCGCGCGCAACCGCTCGGCGACCTCCGGCAGGCACTCCGCCGCCAGCCAGTCGTCGCCGTCGAGGAACCAGACGTACTCCCCGACGGCCCGGTCCAGCCCGACGTTGCGGGCCGGACCGAGGCCGACGTTCTCCGGCAGGCGGACCGACCGGACCCGCTGGTCGCGGGCCGCGTACTCGTCGATGATCTCGCCGCTGGAGTCCGGCGAGCAGTCGTCGACCGCGATCACCTCGAGGTCGGTCTCCGGCTGGTCGAGGATCGAGTCCAGGCACTCGCGCAGGTATCCCTGCACCCGGAAGGCCGGCACCACGAAACTGATCAGGGCCATCCGGCCGTCCCTCCGTCAGCGCGGCGCGCCACCTCCCACGGGCGCGGCCGACGCCCGCGCGCCAGGAGCCGGACGCACGAACCAGGCCAGGACGACGCTTGCCACGAAAACCACGAGAAGGTACGTACCGAGTGTAGCCATGCCGATACTCACGATTCCGGCAATCGCCGCGAGGGCCAGCAGCACCGAACGCCCCTCCCAGCCCAGCGTGGCCGGGTGCAACGGAGGCGCCGCCTGGCGCTTCTCCAGCCGGGCGGTCAGGTCGTAGTGGTGCACGGTGAGCACGAAGACGTAGCCGAAGATCAACCACCCCGGCGCGCCGCCGACCACCCCGACCGCGATCGCGAACAGGTACTCGGCGGCTCGCAGCGCGGCGGGCACCAGCCAGTCCAGCGGACCGTTGTGCGCGGCCCCGGCGCCCAGGCCACCGACCAGCAGCACCAGCAACGCCACCGGCACCGCCCAGCGCAGCCCGTCGGGCGCGTCGCCCAGCAGCGCCGCGACCAGCAGCACCGCCGAGCCGAGCGCGGCGATCACCGCCAGGGTGAGCGGCCCCATCTGGCGGACCACCGGCAGCCGGCGGGCCAGCGGGCCGTCGTCGCGGTGCAGCGTGGCATCGACCGCGTCCAGCACCGGCACCCACATCCAGCGGGCCCGCAGCGTACGCAGCGCCCCGGTGTACGCGAACGCCAGCACACCCCACACCAGCACCGCGATCAGACTGACCAGCGGGTTGAACAGCGCCACGGTCAGCGCGATCAGCGCCCACCGCTCACCGATCGGAAAGACCACGGTCCGCTTCAGCCAGTACGACAGCGAGCCGGTGTCCGCCTGCACCCGGGTCGACGCGGCGTTCAACCGGTCTCCGATCCCGCAGCTGGCACCCGTCGCCGTTCGGGGCCGGCGGGCCGCCTCGTCGTGCAGCACCCCGTACCAGGTGTCGGTCATGTGCCGGACGGTCTGCAACGTGATCGCGGCGATCGCCAGCGCCCAGCCGTTGCCCAGCCCGGCGTGGCTCACACCGAAACCCAGCCCGGCGTAGACCAGGTACTCCTTGGCCCGGTCGGCCATCGTGTCCAGCCAGCCACCCCAGGCGCTGAAATGCCGGGTGTAGCGGGCCAACTGGCCGTCCACGCAGTCCAGCACGAACCCGAGGTAGAGCAGCACCGCGCCGCTGACCAGCGCGGGCCGCCCGCCGACGCCGAACAGCACCGCGGCGGCCAGCGCGAAGAGCACCGAGATCACCGTCACCCCGGTCGGGGTGAGGCGGAGCCGGGCCGCCACCCGCACCACGTACGGCGACCAGGTGCTGACGAAGTAGGTGGAGAAGAAGTCGTCCTTCTCCTTCACCGCCAGCCGCAACTCGGCCCGGTCCTCGTCGACCGCGGTCACCGCCGCCTCCGCGGCGGCCAGCCCGGCCGCGTCGTCGACCCGGTGCGCGACGAGCAGACGTACCCGCTGGGCGAAGATCAGGGTGCCGAGCGCGGCGAGACCCGCGACGAGCCGGTCCACGGCGGACCCGGGGCCGCCGGCCGGGACCGACGCGAGACGCCCGGCCGGCCCGGCGCCGTCGGCGGGCGCGAACGGGGCGACATCCCCGGCCGGGCCGAGGGGCGTGGCGACCGGCAGCATGCCGACCGCGGCGGCCCGCGCGGCGGCGGCCAGCGTCGGCAGGTCACTCACGCCGACCCGCAGCGCGCCGCCGAACACGCCGGTGGCGTCGCCGTCCAGGGCCTCCACCGCGCCGGCGTCGACCACCTGGCCACGTTCCTCGCGCACCGCGGTCCGCCCCGGCACCGGCGGGTCACCGAGCACCAGCGCCACCGTCGGCCCCACCGGGCTGGTGGCCAGGTGTCGCAGCACGGCGGTGTGCGCGACCAGGTCGGTGCCGGTGACCAGCAGCGGGCCGGTGGCGGTGTCAGCCAGCGCGGCCAACTCGTCCAACCCGGCGACGAAGCGCACCTCGTCCGCCCCGGCCCGACGCAGCTGGGCGGCGAGCCGGTCGGCCAGCGGCTCGCCGGTCGCGGTGGTCAGGCTCGCCGCGGGCGCCCCGGCGGCGAGCACGATCGCGAGCGTCACCGCGGGACCGCGGCGTGGTAAGCGTCGAGCGCCTCGGCGATGGTGCCGTCGAGCATCAACCGGCCCGCGTCGAGGTACAACCCCCGACGACAGAACCGGGTCAGGTCCTTTTCGTTGTGTGACACCAGCACCAGCGTGCGCCCCTCCCCGAGCAGACGATCAATCGTCGCGTAACACTTCTTGCGGAACTCCGCGTCCCCGACCGCGGTCACCTCGTCCATCAGCAGAACCGGGTGCGGCAGATGCGAGATGATCGCGAAGCCGAGCCGCACCTTCATCCCCGACGAGTAGTGCCGCACCGACGTGTCGATGGCCCGTTCCACCTGCTCACCGGCGAACTCGACGATCTCGTCGAAGTGCCGCTTCAGATAGCCCGTCGACAAGCCGTGCAGTCCACCGACCAGGTGCAGGTTCTCCCGCCCGGTCAGGTCGTTGGAGAAACCGGCCGAGAGCTCCAGCAGCGGGGCCACCGCGCCGTGCACCCGGATGCTGCCCTCGTCCGGAATGAGCACTCCGGCGATCAACCGCAGCAGGGTGCTCTTACCGGTGCCGTTGCGGCCGATCACGCCGACCGTCTCGCCCGGCTCGACGGTGAACGACACGTCGCGCAGCGGCCAGAACTGGCCGGGCAGGGCACCCCGCCCGCCCCGGTGGATGAACAACTCCCGCAGCCGCAGTTGCCGGCGGCGGTTGCGGACGAACCGGATGCCCAGGCCGTCCGCCTCGATGATCGGCGCGGCCATTCAGAGTTCCTTGAGCACGGCGGGTTCCAACCGGCGGAACGACCACCAGCCGGCGGTCAGCACCAGCAGGCTGCCGACGACCGTGGTCGCGAGCAGGCGGGCGCCGGGGAACTCGTCCGGGTACCAGATCGCGTGGTGCAGCTGGAAGATCCCGACCAGCGGGTTCAGCTCGTACGCCACCTTCAGCCAGCCCGGCAGGCCGGATTCCTGGACCAGGCTGAGCGGGTAGATGATCGGAGTGGCGTAGAAGAGCACCCGGATGATCAGCCGCATGAACCGCTCCACGTCGCGCATCAGCACGTTCCACGCGGACAGCAACAGGGCCAGGCCGATCAGCAGGACCGCCTGGACGGCCACCGCGAGCGGCAGGGAGAGCAGCGACCAGCCGGGGCGGATCCGCCCGTGCACCGCGTAGATCACCGCGATGGCGATCAGGATCGGCAGACCGGCCGCGTACTCGGCGAACCGGCCGGTGACCCGGCCGATCGGGAAGACCTGGCGCGGCACGTTCATCGTGGTGATCAGCCGGGACTGACCGGTCAGCGCGTTGGTGGCCTCGCTCAGCGCCGAGCTGGTCCACATCCAGGCGAAGATCCCCGTGACCAGGAACAGCGGATACGACCCGGCCGCCTCGCCGAGGTGCCGCCCGGTGTCCCGCGAGTAGAGCACGCCGAAGACGAACCAGTAGATGGCGCCCATGCCGAGCGGCTCGATCAACGACCAGAGGTAGCCCAGCACCGACTGCTGGTACTTGACCGCCAGGTCCCGCCTGACCAGGATGCGCAGCGAGTTGCGGTGCGACCACAACGCCGCGACGCCAGAGGTCACCGCTGCCTCCCGCCTCCTGAAACGGACGACAGGTTAGCAGTCGGTGAACGAATGCCCCGAGTCGGCCAGATCAGCACTCGATCACGTTGACGGCCAGGCCGCCCCGCGCCGTCTCCTTGTACTTGACCTTCATGTCGGCGCCCGTCTCCCGCATCGTCTTGATGACCTTGTCCAGCGACACCGCGTGCACACCGTCGCCGCGCAGCGCCAGCCGGGCGGCCGTGATCGCCTTGATGCTAGCCACCGCGTTCCGCTCGATGCAGGGGATCTGTACCAGGCCACCCACCGGGTCGCAGGTCAAGCCGAGGTTGTGCTCCATCCCGATCTCGGCGGCGTTCTCCACCTGCTGCGGGGTGCCGCCGAGCGCCTCGGCGAGGCCCGCCGCGGCCATCGAGCAGGCCGAGCCCACCTCACCCTGGCAGCCGACCTCCGCGCCGGAGATCGAGGCGTTCTCCTTGAACAGCACGCCGATCGCACCGGCTGCCAGCAGGAACCGCACCACGCCGTCGTCGGAGGCACCCGGCACGAACCGGGTGTAGTAGTGCAGCACCGCCGGGATGATCCCCGCCGCGCCGTTGGTCGGCGCGGTGACCACCCGGCCGCCGGCGGCGTTCTCCTCGTTCACCGCCAGGGCGAACAGCGTCACCCAGTCCATCGCGCGCAGCGGATCGGTGGTCGCCGTGTCCGCCTCCAGGCTGCGCCGCAGCTCCGCCGCGCGCCGCCGGACCTTCAACCCACCAGGGAGTACGCCGTCCCGCTCGCAGCCACGCTCCACGCACTCCCGCATCACCCGCCAGATCTCCAGCAGGTCGGCCCGGATCTCCGCCTCGCTGCGCCAGGAGCGCTCGTTGGCCAGCATCACCTCGCTGATCGAGAGGCCGGTGGCGGTGGTCACCTCCAGCAGCTCCGCCCCGGTCAGGAAGGGATACCGCACCCGTGTGCTGTCCGGCTTGATCCGGTCCGCACCGGCCGCCGCCTCGTCCACCACGAAGCCGCCACCAACCGAGTAGTAGGTGCGGCTGCGCACCTCGGCGCCGGTCCCGTCGTACGCCGCGAAGGTCATCCCGTTCGGGTGGTACGGCAGCGACCGGCGGCGGTGCAGCGTCAGATCCCGGTCCGGGTCGAAGTCGATCTCGTGCGCGTCCAGCAGGCTGATCCGCCGCTCCGCCCGGATGCGCTCGACCCGGGGGCCGACGGTGTCCGTGTCGACCGTCTCCGGCGCCTCGCCGGCCAGCCCGAGCAGCACCGCCCGGTCGCTGCCGTGGCCGTGCCCGGTGGCGCCGAGCGAGCCGAACAGTTCGGCCTGCACCCGCGCGGTGTCGGTGAGCAGCCCGTCGGCCTTGAGCCCGGCCACGAAGGTGCGGGCGGCCCGCATCGGCCCCACCGTGTGCGAGCTGGACGGCCCGATGCCGACGCTGAAGAGATCGAAAACACTGATCATGGCTGCGCTTCCTCGCCGTCGTCCCGTGGTGGGGGATCCGGCCCGGTCGTGGCCACCGGTCAGGCGGCCCCGCTCGTGGCCGCCCGGTCGGGTGGCCGCCGGTCACCCGGTGTGTGGGTGCCCGACCAGCGAGCCTACCCGCCCAGTTCACGGCCCACCCGGCCGCCGCGACGTGGACACCTGCCCGCCGCCGCGGCGCCACCTCCCCGCCGCGCCCGCGCCCCGCGTCGGCGTCGGCGCCCGCGCGTCGGCGTCGGCGCGTCGGCGTCCGCGCCCTCCGTCCGTCCGGCGGTCCGCCCACCTGCCCGGAGATCACGCACGATCTCCCACCCGCCCGCCCGCCCGCCGGCCTGCTCCCGCGCGGCGAAGGCGTCGGGGAGGGGTGACCCGGGTAATGCACCTACGGGTCCACGGCTCGCCGATCGTTCTCGGGACCGACGACGAGCTGGCCATCCCTTTCTACCGTGGATTGCAGACGCGGCGTACCGCCGCAGAGTGGGAGTACGACGATGAGTCGCAAACTGGTCCGGCCCCGCCAGGGGCGCATGATCGCTGGTGTCTGCGCCGGCCTCGGTCAGCGGTTCGGCATGTCCGCCGGGATGGTCCGGCTGCTGTTCCTGCTGTCGCTGCTGCTGCCCGGCACCCAGGTGATCGTCTACCTGGTCCTCTGGTTCCTCATGCCTAACGAGGACCGCTACCTCGCCTCCGCCGGGCACTGACCCGCACCCCGCATCCCGCACCCCACCCGAGGCCCCCGGCCGAGGCAGCAACTTCAGGGAAGTTGCTGCCTCAGGACCGCCGGAGGCAGCAACATCGCTGAAGTTGTGCGGATCTCGCGCCGGACGGGGCGCCGCGCGTCAGGCGCGGTGCCCCAAGTGAGGCGCGGCGCGGCGGAGGCGCGGGGAGCCCAGAAACGAGAGCGCCCGCCCTGACTGTCGTCGGGGCAGGCGCTTCGACGTGCGGGTGGGTGGTCAGGGGGCGATGTAGATGACCGTGACCTGCTGGTAGCCGAGGGAGCGCAGCAGCCCCTCCAGCATCTTGCGGGTGTTCTCCTCGGCCCGGGCGGAGAGCCCGCTGTCCCGGGCGGCGGCGGTGATCCGTTCCTCGGCGAGCTGGTAGACCTGCTGCTGCCGGTTGGGGTCGTTTCCGACCAGGTCACCGAGCCGGTTGAGCAGACCGCGCTGCTCGGCGAAGACATAGCTCTTTTCCAGGTCGAGGTTGGTCTCGCCGAGCTGTGGCGCGGGCAGCTTGATCTCGACCGAGGTGCCGTCGGCGGACTCGACGACAGCGCCCTCACCGATCTTGCCGAAGTCGACGTACGCCTCGACACTGCCCGCGCCGACGAACAGGGTGCGCTCGTTGAGCAGGAAGTCCGGAACGTTGCGCCGGTCGTTCTGGGTGTCGACCACGACCTGGAAGTTGCCCTCGGCGGCCACGTAGCGGCTGAGGTCCTGGATCGACTTCAGCAGCGGCGGCTGGCTGCGATCGGTCCGTTCCTTGGCGAACGGGTTGCGGAACTCCGGCAGGATGCCGGTCGCCTGCACGCCGAGCAGCACCACCACGGCCAGCGCGGCGGCCCCGAGCAGCACGAGCAGGCCGCGGACGGGCCCACCGGCGCCACCGGTCGTCGGGCCGCCGGAGCCGCCCGGTGTGTCCGCTGTCGGCTCGGGTGTGGCGGCCGACCGCTCCTTGAGGTCGTCGCCGGTCGGATAACCGGGGAACTCCCTCGTGGGCTCGTTGATGCCAGCGTCGCGGACCATCACGCTCACCGTCCTCGTCAGACACGTCGTCTGTCATTGACGGTACGGCCCCCGTACGACAGCCGCGCGTTGAGCGGCCGGAAAGCGTAAACGGGCAGGTCAGGCGAAGGCGGAGAGCCCGGTGAGCCGCTGTCCGACGACCAGCTGGTGAATCTCCGAGGTGCCCTCGTACGTCAGCACGCTCTCCAGGTTGTTCGCGTGCCGCATCACCGGGTACTCCCCGGAGACGCCGTTGGCGCCGAGGATGGTGCGGCACTGCCGGGCGATGGCCAGGGCCTCCCGCACGTTGTTCAGCTTGCCCACGCTGACCTGCTCGGGACGCAGCCGGCCGGTGTCGGCGAGCCGGCCCAGGTGCAGCGCGAGCAGTTGCCCCTTCACCAGTTCGACGGCCATGTCCGCGAGCTTGGCCTGGGTGAGCTGGAAGCCGGCCAGCGGGCGACCGAACTGGGTGCGGGTGGTGGCGTACGCCAATGCGGTCTCCAGGCAGTCCCGGGCGGCGCCGACCGCGCCCCAGACGATGCCGTACCGGGCTTCGGTGAGGCAGCTCAGCGGGGCCTTGAGCCCGACCGCCTCGGGCATTTGGGCGTCCGCCGGGAGCCGGACATCGTCGAGCACGATCTCGCCGGTCACCGACGCGCGCAGCGACATCTTGCGGCGGATCTCGCGGGCCGTGACACCGGGCGTGTCCATGGGTACGGCGAAACCTCGCACGCCGGCGTCGGTGCGCGCCCAGATCACCGCGACGTCGGCGATCGGCGCGTTGGTGATCCACATCTTGCCGCCGGTGAGCACCCAGTCGTCGCCGTCGCGGCGGGCCCTGCTGGCCATCGACGCCGGGTCGGAGCCGTGGTCGGGCTCGGTCAGGCCGAAGCACCCGATCGCCTCGCCGGTCGCCATCGACGGCAGCCAGCGCTGCTTCTGCTCCTCGCTGCCGTAGCGCCAGATGGCGTACATGGCCAGGGATCCCTGCACGGAGACCAGTGAGCGGAGGCCGGAGTCGCCGGCCTCCAGTTCCTGGCAGGCCAGCCCGTACGCGACCGCGGAGGCGCCGGCGCAGCCGTACCCGGTCAGGTGCATGCCGAGCAGCCCGAGCTTGCCGAACTCCCGGGCCAGCTCGCGGGCCGGCACCCGACCCTCCTCGTACCAGTCGGCGACGTGCGGGCGTACCCGGTCGTCGACGAGCTGGCGGACGACGTCGCGGATCTGCCGCTCCTCCTCGGTGAGCGACGGGTCCAGGTCGAGCAGGTCCAGTGGAGCGGTCATGGACGCCACCTTAACGAAGACTCACGCCGGTGGGAGCGGACGCGTCATTCGATCGGCCCGGAGAGCACCAGCACCCGGGCGTGGATCTGGTTGCGCTGCTGCAGGGCGGCGCGCAGGGCCCGGTGCAGGCCGTCCTCCAGGTAGAGCCCGCCGTTCCACTGCACCACGTGCGGGAAGAGGTCGCCGTAGAAGGTGGAGTCCTCGGCGAGGAGCTTGTCGAGCGCCAGCTCACGCTTGGTGGTGATCAACTGGTCCAGGCGCAGGGGTCGCGGCGGGATCTCCGCCCACTGCTTGAGCGTCAGGTTGTGCTCCGGATAGGGACGCCCGTCCCGGACCGCTCTGAAGATCACGACGGCACGCTCCCCTCCCCGTGGCCGAGCCGACCGACGGCGCCGAGCCGGGTCGCGGCGGGCACCGCGCGGTGCGGCACCGATGACGCGTGCCAGCCTAGCCGCCCAGCGCACACCACGTTCTGCTCCCTGATGTCAGTTTCGCTACCGCTCGTCCGGTCCTCAACCGGACGAACGGGACGCCGCACTCAACTCCACCGGCCACGCCGCACCACCTCGTCCACCGGACGACGCCCTCGGCGCAGCGACGGTGACCGATGGTCGGGCGCGCGGTAACCGATTGTGACGGCACCGATGGGTCGATAGTCCGTCGGCACGCCGAACGCGTCCCGGTACGCGGACAACCGTTGCGGCGGGATGCCGAAGAAACACGCCCCCAGTCCCTCGTCCACCGCGGTGAGCAACATCAGCAGCGCGGCGAACCCGGTGTCCACGTACCAGTAGGGAACCGGCCAGCGATCGGTGGACCGGTCCGTCCAGCCCTTGTCCGGCTCCGCGTACCGCTGGAGGTAGACCGACTCGTTGGCGTGCGGCACCACGATCAGCGGCGCCCGGCGCATCCCGGCCAGCCAGCGCTCCCGCCCGCCACCGTCCGGTGTGGTGGCGGCCCAGAACCGCTCCCGGTCGGCCGCCTCCTCCAGCACCAGAAAGCCCCAGCCCTGCGCGAACCCGGCCGACGGGGCACGTACCGCGTGGTCGAGCAGCCGGTCCACCACGTCGGGCGGGACCGGGCGGTCCGGGTCGTAGTTGCGCACCATCCGCCGGCGCCGGACGACCTCGGCGAACTCCATCCCGCTCTCCCCGCCGGCCCGGCTCAGGCCCCGGGGCGGATGCCCCAGGCGCCCCGCCAGGTCGTGCCGGGCTTGAGCATGAGCACGTCCTTGCCCGAGCGGAACGCGTCCGGCGGGCACGTCATCGGCTCGATCGCCACCGAGCGGCGATGCCGTTCACCGGTGAGCGCGTCACCGGTGAACACCTGCCACCAGCCGAACTCCCGGTCCGCCCAGATGCTCACCCCGGACGAGCCGTCCGGCGCGGCCAGGCTCACCGACGAGCCGCCGTCGGCGTCGGCGATCACCTGGCCGAAACAGAGGTCCAACTGGGCACGGCCGATCCGGCGCGGGCTGGTCCAGTCGTACTCGGTGCCCGCCACCGGGGTCGCGCCGACCGGCAGCAGCCGCCCGTCCACCAGCAGCCGGGTACGCGTCGGCAGCCGCATGATCAGGTCGTCCACCGCGACGCCCGGCAGTTGCAGGTACGGGTGCACCGAGAAGCCGAACGGCGCCACCTCACCGCCGGTGTTGGTCACCTCGTGCTCGGCGCGCAGCCCACCCGGGCCGACGCTCCACCGGCTGATCAGCCGCAGCGGCCAGGGATAGCCGGGCTGCGGCGGCAGGTCGTAGCCGACCGTCACCGCGTCCGGCGACTGCTCCAGCAGCCGCCACGGCACCCAGTTGACCAGCCCGTGGATGGCGACGTGCCGCTCCGGCTCGCTCAGCGGGAGCTGGTGCGTCCGGTCCCCGAACGAGTAGCGGCCGTCGCGGATCCGGTTCGGCCAGGGCGCCAGCACCTGCCCGGCGCAACCGGGGCAGACCTCGTCGGCCCGGTACCCGTCGAGCAGGTCGACACCGTCGTGCCGGTACGTCCGCAGCCCGCCGCCCACCTCCACGATGACGGCCTCGTGGCCGGCGGCGGAGATGGTCCACTGGGCGCCGGAGAAGGGGCGCTGGTCGGGGCTGTCCATGCCGGCGACCCTAACCGGTCACGTCCGGTCGCCGCTCGATGCCGCCGCCCGGTAGCGCAGCAGCGCCGGGAAGGCGGCCGCCAGCACGACCACGAGCACCGCCGAGGCGAGCCCGCCGGCCACCCACGCGACCCCGCCGCCGAACCCGGCGGCCATCGTGCCGGCCCGCAGGTCGCCCAGGCGCGGGCCACCGGCCACCACCACCGTGTTGACGCCCTGGAGCCGGCCGCGCATCCGGTCCGGTGCGTACACCAGCAGCATGGACTGGCGCAGCACCGCGCTGACCAGGTCGGCGGCACCGGCCACGGCGAGGAGCAGGACCATCAGCCAGAGCTGGTGAGCGAGCCCGGCCGCGGCGATCGCGAGTCCCCAGGCGACCACCGCGACCACCAGGCCGAGCCCCTGCCGGCGGAGCCGACCGATCCAGCCGGAGGTGAGCCCACCGATCATCGACCCGATCGCGATGGCGGCGTAGAGCAGCCCGACCGCGCCACCGCCACCGAACCGCTCGTGGGCGATCTCCGGGAAGAGCGCCCGCGGCATGGCCAGGATCATCGCGATCAGGTCCACCCCGAAGGAGAGCAGCAGCACCGGCGTGGTGGCCAGGTAGCGGAACCCGTCGATCACGCTGGCCAGGCCGGCGCGGCGGGGCTCGCCGTCGGCGGTCGGCTCGGGGGGCAGCGAGGGCAGGCGCAGCGCGGCCCAGAGCATGGCGGTGAACAGCACCGCGTCCACCCCGTACGCGATCGGCAGGACCACCGCGGTGTTCGGCGAGGAGGCGAGGATCAGGCCGGCGGCGAGCGGACCGGCCACCGAGGCGGCGGTGAAGGTGGTGTAGTTCAGGGTGCTGGCGGCCGGAACCAGGCCGTCGGGAACCAGCCGGGGCAGCATCGCGCTGCGGGCCGGCGAGCTGATCGCGAACGCCACCGACTGCACCGCCATCAGCGCCAGCAGCAACAGCGGGCTGCCCACGTCCAGCAGCGCCTGGACCAGCAGCCCGAGGGTCGACGCCCAGAGCAGCACCGACCCGCCGAGCAGCACCACCCGGCGATCGCGGGCGTCGGCGACCGCGCCACCCCAGAGCCCGAAGACCAGCAGCGGCACGAACGCCGCCACGCCCAGCAGCCCGACCCAGAACGAGTCCTTGGTCAGCGCATACATCTCCACCGGCACCGCGACGGCGGTGAACTGGAAGCCGAACATGGCCACGGTGTTGCCGAGCCAGAGCCGCCGGTACGCCGGCACGCGAAGCGGACGCACGTCGATCGCCCAGCGGCGCGCTCCGCGCGGCCGGGTCTCCTGCACCTCCGTCACGGCGCCAACCGCTCGACGGTCCAGCTCTCGCCCTCGCCGCTCGGGCGGTCGTCGGGCGCGCCGTCGTCGGTACGGCGGAAGCGCAGCCGGTCGTGCAACCGACCGGCCCGGCCCTGCCAGAACTCCACCGTGTCGGGCCGGACCCGCAGCCCGCCCCAGTGCGGCGGGGTCGGGATCACGGGCTCGCCGTCGAACCGCTCGGCCGCCGCCCGGTAGCTCTCCTCCAGCGCCGCCCGGTCCGGCACGACCTGCGACTGTGGGCTGGCCCAGGCGCCCAGTCGGGAGCCGCGCGGGCGGCTGGCGAAGTACGCCTCGGTCACCGCCCGGTCGACCGGGACGATCCGCCCGGTGACCACCACCTGACGCTGCATCGGGAACCACGGGAAGACCAGGCTGGCGTACGGGTTGGCGGACGCCTCGATGCCCTTGCGCGAGAGGTGGTTGGTGAAGAAGACGAAGCCGTCCGGGTCGTAACCCTTCAGCAGCACCGTCCGCCCGCTCGGCCGGCCGGCGGCGTCGGCGGTGCCCACCACCATCGCGTTGGGTTCGGGTAGCCCGAAGGCCACCGCGTCGGCGAACCAGCGGTCGAACTGGGTGTGCCAGTCGGCGGCCAGGTCAGCCTCGGTCAGGCCCAGGTCCGCGGCGTACTCGTTACGCATCGCAGCCGGGGCGGGTGTGTCGCCCGTCACGTTCGCACTCCTTCTCGGCGGCCCCGCCGGCGCCCTCCCGCGCTGGCCAGCACGCACCGCCCAGTCTCACCGAGCGGCGCGGGAAATGCGCGTCCGGGGATGTCGTGTGCAGCACAGTGGCAGTGGGTCGCGTATCCGGTTACTCAGCAGGCAAGATGTTCCGAACACATCCCTGAGAGTCGCCTGAGGCGCTCGGCCGACCGGGCCGGATGGGCTGACCGGGCGCACCCACCAGATCCAGGAGAGCGACATGGCCGATTTCAAACCCGGACTGGAGGGCGTTGTCGCCTTCGAGACCGAGATCGCCGAACCTGACCGTGAGGGTGGCGCGCTGCGCTATCGCGGGGTCGACATCGAGGATCTGATCGGCCAGGTCTCGTTCGGCAACGTGTGGGCACTGCTGGTCGACGGCCGGTTCGGGCCGGGCCTGCCGCCGGCGGAGCCGTTCCCGGTGCCGGTGCACTCCGGCGACATCCGGGTGGACGTGCAGTCCGCGGTCGCCATGCTGGCCCCGTACTGGGGGCTGAGCCAGCTGCTGGACATCTCCGACGAGCAGGCCCGCGAGGACCTCGCCCGGGTCTCGGTGACCGCGCTCTCCTTCGTCGCCCAGTCCGCCCGGGGCCTCGGCCTGCCGGCGGTGCCGCAGAAGGAGATCGACAAGGCGCAGACCATCGTCGAGCGGTTCATGAAGCGCTGGCGGGGCGAGCCCGACCCGCGGCACGTCAAGGCCGTCGACGCGTACTTCATCTCGGCCGCCGAACACGGCCTGAACGCCTCCACCTTCACCGCCCGCATCGTCGCCTCCACCGGGGCGGACGCGGCGGCCTGCATCTCCTCCGGCATCGGCGCCCTCTCCGGCCCGCTGCACGGCGGCGCCCCGTCCCGGGTGCTCAGCATGCTGGAGGCGGTGGAGCGCAGCGGGGACGCCGAGGGCTACGTCAAGGGCGTACTGGACCGCGGCGAGCGGCTGATGGGCTTCGGCCACCGGGTCTACCGGGCGGAGGACCCGCGTGCCCGAGTGCTGCGGCGTACCGCCAAGGAGCTGGGCGCGCCGCGCTTCGAGATCGCCGAGGCGCTGGAGAAGGCGGCCCTGGCCGAGTTGCAGGCCCGCCGCCCGGACCGGGTGCTGGCGACCAACGTCGAGTTCTGGTCGGCCGTCGTGCTGGACTTCGCCGAGGTGCCGGCGCACATGTTCACCTCGATGTTCACCTGCGCCCGGATGGGCGGCTGGAGCGCGCACATCCTGGAGCAGAAGCGCCTGCAGCGGCTGGTCCGCCCCTCGGCCCGCTACGTCGGCCCGGCCAGCCGCAAGCCCAGCGAGGTCGAAGGCTGGAGCGCCATCCCCCACGGCGTCTGACCGGTAAGGAAGGGCACCTTCTTAACGTCTCGTGTATAGGAAGGGGCCCTTCCTAACCGCGGTCGGGCCGAGGATCCCGGGTGTGGCGAAGGACTCAGGCCGGCCCTCGGGACCCCGACTTCCACCGCCCGGGCAGGGTGCGAGGATGGGGGCCGGCAGTGTCGCCGGATCGCCGGTACGGATCCCGGCCCGCCGTGCGCCCACGTACGCGCCCGCCGCCGGTCCGCACCGGGCCCCGCCCTCGCCCATGCGGAAGGACCTTCAATACCGTGGCTGACGCACCGCTCATCCGGATTCCCGACGAGATCAAGCCCGCCGACGGACGCTTCGGCTGCGGCCCGTCCAAGGTCCGTCCGGCGGCCGTGTCCGCCCTCGCCGAGGTGGCCACCAGCTACCTGGGCACCTCACACCGGCAGAAGACGGTCCGCGACCAGGTGGCCCGGCTGCGCGCCGGTATCGCCGAGTTCTTCTCGCTGCCCGAGGGCTACGAGGTGGTGATCGGCAACGGCGGCACCACCGCGTTCTGGGAGGTCGCCACCTTCGGCCTGATCCGCGACCGGGCGCAGTTCGCCAGCTTCGGCGAGTTCGGCGCCAAGTTCGCCAAGTCGGTCAAGGACGCCCCGTTCCTGGGCGAGCCGACCATCCGCAAGGCCGACGCCGGCAGCGCGCCGACCCTGGTCGCCGAGGCCGGCGTGGACGCCTACGCGACGCCGCAGAACGAGACCTCGACCGGCGTGGCCGTGCCGATCAGCCGGGTTGCCGGGGCGGACGAGGGCGCGCTCCTGCTGGTCGATGCCACGTCCGGCGCCGGCGGCCTGGAGGTCAACGTCGGCGAGACCGACGTCTACTACTTCGCGCCGCAGAAGTGCTTCGGCTCCGACGGCGGCCTCTGGCTCGCCCTGATGTCGCCGGCCGCGCTGGACCGGGCCGCCGAGATCAAGGCCTCCGGGCGGTACATCCCGGCCTTCCTCGACCTGGTCACCGCGATCGACAACTCGCGGCTGCAGCAGACCTACAACACCCCGGCGCTGGCCACCATCTTCCTGGCCGCCGAGCAAACCGACTGGATGAACGCGCAGGGCGGGCTGGCCTGGGCCGCGAAGCGCACCGCGGAGAGCGCCGCGACGGTGTACGGCTGGGCGGAACAGTCCACCGTGGCCACCCCGTTCGTCAGCGACCCGGCGCTGCGGTCCAACGTGGTCGCCACCATCGACCTCGCCGACGGGGTGGACGCCACCGCCGTCGCCAAGGCACTGCGCGCCAACGGCATCGTGGACACCGAGCCGTACCGCAAGCTCGGTCGCAACCAGCTGCGGGTGGCGCTGTTCCCGGCCATCGAGCCGGCCGACGTCGAGGCGTTGACCGCGTCCATCGACTACGTGGTCGAGCGCCTCTGAGGATCGTCACGGTCGGTGTCCGTCGGGGCTTCGGCGGACACCGACCGTGATCATCGTTGCAGCTCAGTCGCGACATGCGGGGTGTCGCTTCCCCCACCTCGAGACAGATGCGCGTACGGTGGTCCGAGACGCCTGGGTGGCCGACTCGTGGCGTGCGGCCAGCGAAGCGGGACGGAGGCAACGCTATGCGCCCAGTACGCTTCGTCGCCCTCTCCGAGGACGGCCATGCTCTGGTTCTCGCCGACGAGGTCGGGCGGCTGCTCGCCCTGCCGATCGACGAGCGGATCGCCGGCGCTTTGCACGCGGAGCCGGGTGCTCCGCCGCTCGCGGTCGCGCCGACGGCCGCCGACCCGATTCCCTCACTGTCTCCCCGGGACATTCAGGCCCGCATCCGCTCCGGTGAGTCCGCCGAGGATGTCGCACGGATCGCCGGCGTGCCGGTCGACCGGGTCCTGCGCTACGCCGGGCCGGTGCTCCAGGAGCGGGCGATGCTCGCCCAGCACGCTCGCCGCACCCGGCTCAAGGGCGCGGAGAAGCCGACTCCGCTGGCCGAGGTGGTCAACGGCCGGCTGAGCCAGCACGGCATCGACACCGAGAAGATCTCCTGGGACGCGTACCGCCGCGACGACGGCACCTGGCGGATCATCGCCACCTGGCCGTCCGGCAAGGCCACCGCGCAGGCGATCTGGGATCTCGACAAGACCCGGCAGGCGGTCACCCCGCACGACGACATGGCGCAGTACCTGTGTGCCGAGCGGCCCACGCCGATCCTCGGCCAGGAGCCGGCGCCGGAGCGGGGCGGGCACGCACTGCCCGGTCCGTCGCGCGGCGAGCCGGGTCGCGGTGGGCACGGGTTGCCGGCAGCCTCCGAGCATCCGCGTCCTGGCAGGGACCCGATCCGGGCCGGGCGGGACGCGCTGCTCGCCTCGCTGGACCGCCCGCTCGGCGCATCGTCGGGCCGCGGCCTGGAGCCGCGTACCCCGGCTGCCCTGGCCGGGTCGGACGCGCCCCGGCAGCGGCCGGTCGGTGGTGGTGCAGCGGCGTTGCTCGGCGGCGGCCAGGGGTCGGCGTTCGACGACGACTCGGACGCGCCCAAGGAGGTGCCGGCCGTGCCGTCGCTGGCGGTGCTGCGGCCCCGCCGGACGGGCGCCGCTGCGGCTGCCGGCGGCGAGTCCACCGATGCCAACGGCAAGCCGCGCAAGCGGCTGCCGAGCTGGGACGACGTGCTCTTCGGCAGCGGTCCGGCCGCGCGCGAGTCCTCCTGACGCTTCGCGTTGGCGGGTGGCGGTTCGCCACCCGTCAGCGCGAGGCACTCGACGTGCCCCGTGGCAGGGTGGCGCGGCGGCCCCGGCCCGGAGGCGTGGATCTGGTGATCGTCGGCTGTCCGGTCATCGTGCGGCGCTTCGGCGGGGTGGCGGTGGCGCCACCGCCGGTTGCGAGCCGAGTCAGAGTGGCCAGGCGGCGAGCCGGTCGTAGCGTGGCTGGGGGCCGACGTGGCTGCGCACCAGCAGCAGTTCGGTCGCCGCCCACAGCGGACCCTGATAGTCGTCCAGGGTGGCCCGGTCGGCCTCAACGTCGGCCGGGTCCACCCGGTCGCCGGGCCGAGCGACGGTCAGGTGTGGGCGGAACGGCTTGTCGTCGTGCGGCAGCCGGGCGTGCCGCAGCCGGGACCGGATCAGTCGCGCCAGCACGTGCAGCGCCTCGACGTCCCCCCGCAGGTCCACCCAGAGCACGGTGAACCGCCCCTGGCCGAACCGGCCGCCCCCGCCGAGGCTCAACCGGGGCGAAATGTCCCGGACGTCGCGGAACCACTCGGCCGCCAGCCCGAGCGCGCTCTCCACCTCGACCAGCCGGGCCGCCTCGACGTCACCGAGGAAGGCCAGGGTGAGGTGCAGGTGGGCCGGGTCGGCGAGCCGGACGTTGGTACCGGCGGCTGCTGCCGCCCCGATCCGCAGCCTGGCGACCTGCGCGCCGAGGTGGGTGACCGCCTCGATGGGCGGATAGACCGCGACGAAGAGCCGCAACAGTCGACCGCTCAGCGGTGCCGCTGCCGGTGCCCGGCTCGGGCCGCCGGCAGAGCCAGCCCGGCGGCGTGCAGCACACCTTCCACCCGGACTCGCTCGATCTCCTGGTCGACGCCGCTCAGTTCGGCGAGGTGTTCGGTGATGCCGAGGGCGCGGCAGGCCAGTCGGAGCCGGTCGTCGTACGCCTGGACCACCGCGCCGTGCCAGACCATCGATCGGCCGGTGCCGCCGATTCGCTGGCCGCCGAGGCGCCGCAGGTCGGCGGCCAGCTGTTCCAGGGGCCGCCGGTCGGTCCGGTCGAACTCGCTGAGGTCGATGTCCCGGGTCAGGGCGTCGGCCTCGATGGCGCGGTCGAGACGGGCGATGGTCCGTCGTTCCCGTCGACGGTCACGCCACTCGGACCAGCCGCAGACCACCCGATCCAGGATCTCGTCGGCGCAGAAGAGCAGGGCGAAGGCCGCCGGCAGGCTGGCCACGGCGAGGAACGCCAAGGCCAGCATGAGCGCGCGTCCGACGTCCACGTATCGACGCTAAGCCCCGTCGTGCCGGCCCGCCACCGAATTGGCCGCATCCGCGCCATCCGCTCAACACGACGCACCCGGCTCGGGCCCGGCGCGACGGCAGTTAGGAAGGGCCCCTTGTTATGCAAAATCCGATAAAAAGGGGCCCTTCCTTACACCTCAGCAGTCGGTGGAGGTTACGTAGAAGCGGGGCATCGGCAGCACCCGGAAGCGCAGCCGGGCGCCGGAGCGGCGCAGCTGCCAGGTGAGCGCGATCAGCGCGGTGGCCAGCGAGATCAGCCCGCCCATCCAGATGCTGGCGCCGGCGCCGAAGTGCTCGGCGACCCAGCCGATCAACGGCGCGCCGACCGGGTTGGTGCCCAGGAACACCAGGACCCACAGGGCCATCACCCGGCCCCGGAAGGCCGCGTCCACGCCCAACTGGACCCGCTGGTTGGCGGCCTGGGCGAAGAAGACCATGAAGAAGCCGGTCGGCACCAGCAGGGTCACGACCAGCCAGTACGTCGACGCGAAGCCGACCAGGGTGCCGAAGCTGGCGCAACCGATCGCGGCACCGAGCACCAGCCAGACCGACGGGCGGCTACGCCGGCCGGTGCCGCTGAGCGCGCCGCCCAGCGCGCCGACCGCCAGCGCGGTGCTGAACAGGCCGAAGGAGGCGGCACCGGTGTGGAAGACCGTCTTGGCCAGCGCGGCCAAGGTGAGCTGGAAGTTGAACAGCGACATGCCGATCACCGACATCACCGCCATCGGCAGCAGGAGGTCCGGACGGCGCCACACGTACCGCAGCCCGTCGACCACCCGGGCGGAGGCCCGCTCGTCCCGCGGCAGCAGGGCGTCGCGGTGCAGCTCGGCCGTCCGCATCCGCACCACGTTGACCAACGGCGCGATCGAGCTGAGCGCGGTGAAGAGGAAGACCGGCCCCACGTCGAAGGCGGCGATGGCCAGGCCCGCGACGGCCGGGCCGACGATCCGGGCGGAATTGAACACGGCCGCGTTCAGCGACAGCGCGTTGGGCAGCAGTGGCGTGCCGACCAGCTCGGAGACGAACGCCTGGCGGACCGGGGTTTCCACGGCGTTGGCAGTGCCGAGCAGCGCGGCGAAGGCGAACACGTGCCAGAGCTGCACCAGGTCGGTGAGGACCAGCAGGGACATGCCGAGCGCCAGCACGGTCCAGAAGGCGTTGGCGACGAAGAGCAGCACCCGCTTGTCGTACCGGTCGGCGAGCCGGCCGGAGAGCAGCGTGAGCAGCAGCACGGGGGTGAACTGGAGCGCGGTGACCACGCCGAGCGCGGTGGCCGAGTTGTCGGAGAGCTCGAGAACGAGCCAGTCCTGGGCGATGAACATCATCCAGACGCCGATCAGCTTGATCAGCTGGCCGGATGCGAATAGCCGGTAGTTGCGAACCTGCAGGGACTGGAACATCGTGCTCAACTTGGCCCGCACTCTTGGTGCGCCTCCTCCGGGACGTACGCGTCATCGACAGGTGACGGCACGGCCCGGTGGCGCGGGCGCGGCTCAGGCGCGAGCGAGCTGCTGAAGAAGCTGAGCGGCCCTCTGCAGGGTCTCCCGTTCGTCCTCGTCGAGCGCGGCCAGCCGGTGGGCCAGCCACTCATCGCGGGCCCGCTCGAACTGGTCGAGCACGACCTGCCCTCCTTCGGTCGCCGCGAGGATGACCTGCCGTCCGTCGGTCGGATGGGGGGTCCGCTGCACGAGGCCGCGGTCCTCCAACTTCGCGACGATCTTGGTCATCGTCGGTGGCTGCACCCGCTCCACGTCGGCCAGTTCCCGGGGCGTCAGCGCGCCCGCCAGCCGCAGGCTGGTGAGCGCGGAGACCTGGGTGACCGTGAGGTCGCCGACCGGTCGGGCCTGGCGGACCCGCCGGTTGAGTCGGGTGATCGCATCACGCAACTGGGGAGCCAGTTGCGCCGGTGGCACGCGTTCCGCCGTCACCGTCCGCTCCGTCACGATAGTTAGCTTAACTAATGAGCCTGGCTAACGACATCCGATATGACCAGGCTCACGAGGACGTTCGTGCTGTTTCCGGCGGGGGAATCCGGTTCGGATCCCCCCGCCCGGACGTGCGTCAGAGCACCAGGGACTCGATCGGCCCGCGCAGGAAGTACAGCACGAACAGCGCGGCGACCCCGTACAGCAGCGGGTGGATCTCCCGGGCCTTACCCCTGGCCAGCTTGACCACCACGAAGGTGATCAGGCCGGCGCCGATCCCGTTGGAGATCGAGTAGGTGAACGGCATCAGCACGATCGTGAGGAACGCCGGGATGGCGATCTCGTAGTCGGACCAGTCGATCGTCCGCACCGCGGTCATCATCAGGAAGCCGACCACCACCAGGGCCGTCGAGGCCGCCTCGAACGGCACGACCACCACCAGCGGCGCCAGGAACATCGCCAGCAGGAAGAGCACGCCGGTGACCAGGTTGGCCGCGCCGGTCCGGGCGCCCTCCGCGACACCGGCGGCGCTCTCGATGTACGACGTGTTGCTGGAGGTGCTGGCCGCGCCGCCGGCCGCAGCGGCGATCGAGTCGACCAGCAGGATCTCCTTGGCCTTAGGCGGGGTGCCCCGCTCGTCGAGCAGGCCGCCCTCCTGGCCGACCGCCACCATCGTGCCCATGGTGTCGAAGAAGTCCGTGATCAGCAGGGTGAAGACGAACATCAGCACGACCAGCCAGCCGGCCCGGCCCCATGAGTCCAGCACGTTGAACTTGCCGAGCAACGACAGGTCCGGCAGGTCCACCACCGTCTTCGGCAGCTCGGGCACGTTCAGCGACCAGCCCTTGGGGTTGGGCTGACCGTTGACGAAGGACGGGCCGATGTTGCCGATCGCCTCCACGATCACGGCCAGCACGGTCGAGGCGAGGATGCCGATCAGGATCGCGCCCTTCACCCGGCGGACCACCAGCACCAGGGTGAGCAGCAGACCCACCACGAAGACCAGCATCGGCCAGCTCACCAGCTTGCCGCCGATGCCCAGGCCGACCGGGACGGTGGTGTTGGCGGCGTCCGGAATCCGCCGGACGAAGCCGGCGTCCACCAGACCGATGATGGTCAGGAAGAGGCCGATGCCCACCCCGATCGCGGTCTTCATCTGGGTGGGCACCGAGCGGAACACCGCGGTCCGCAGGCCGGTCAGCACCAGCACTGCGATGATCAGACCTTCGATCACCACCAGGCCCATCGCGTCGGCCCAGGTCATCTCCGGTGCGATCTCGTACGCCACCAGCGCGTTCACGCCCAGACCGGCGGCGAGCGCCAGCGGGAACCGGCCCACCACACCCATCAGGATCGTCATCAGGCCGGCGACCAGCGCGGTCGCCGCGGCCAGCGCGGGGATCGGGAGGGTCTGGCCGTCGCCATCGACGGCGCCGCCCAGGATCAGCGGGTTGAGCACCACGATGTACGCCATCGTGAAGAAGGTCGCCAGGCCACCGCGTACCTCGCGGCTCAACGTCGAGCCACGGGCGGAGATCTCGAAGAACCGGTCGAAGCCGTTACGCGGATGAGCGGGGTCGGGTGGTGTGCCGTTCTCGGGCGGCGTTACTGCCATCAGGTCCTCGCAGGTGATCTTCCAGTTGTCGCGCGCATCGTCCCAGATCACCGGCGGGCAGGGGAAGTAGATCGCGTACGCTTGCCGGGTGCCGAACGAGCAGCCTCCGCGGCCCGCGCCGCTGGACCCGCCGATGGTGCCGTTCGCCGTCGCCGGGCTGATCGGGTGGGCAGTGGCCGGACTGGTCCTGTTGATCTTTTTCCGGGGTTGGCTGACCGAGCACGATCACGAGAACTGGCTCTGGACCTGCCTGGCCGGATTCCTGTGGGGCTTCCCCGGCCTCGCCGTGATGATGCGGCACGACGCCAACCGACGCCGCCGTCGAGCGAACTGACCCTGCCGGACGCACCGGCACACCGGGTGTTGAACCGTCAGGGGTGCCCGTACGGCTCCGCCGGCTCGGCGGCCTCCACCGAACCCGGGGCGCGACTCACCGACATGGCCTCCACCGCGCTGTCGTCGTAGACCGTGGGCAGCTCCTCCACCGCGGTCTCGGTCGCCTCGATCAGCGTCTCGGAGTGGGCGCCGCAGCCGTGGTCGGCGCTCACCACCCGGCCGTCGTCGGGGGCGTAGAAGTTGCCGCACGCGCCGAAGGCCTGCCGCATCGCGCCGGCCAGTGGCAGGTAGAAGCCGCAGGTGCCGCAGCGAGCGGCGGCCGGGGCAGCGGCGGAGATCGCCGCGGCCGGGCCGTGGTCGCCGTCGTACCAACGCTGCGCCGCGTCGGCGCGGCCCTCCCGGGAGAGCACCCGGGCCCGACCGAGGCCCAGCTCCCAGGCCGTCTCCTCGACCGCCGGGTCGTCGGAGAGCAGGTAGGCGGGGGCCAGCCGCTCGTCGTCCGGCGGGGTCGGCAGCAGGTCACCCGGGCCGAGGTCGCCGGGCTTGAGCCGCTCCTGCCAGGGCAACCAACCGGGCGCGAGCAGCGCGTCGGGGCCGGGCAGCAGCACCGTCTCGCAGATGGTCACCGTGCGGCTGCGCGGCACCCGGGTGACGGTGACGGCCCAGCGCCAGCCGCGGTAGCCGGCGAGTCGGCATTCAAAGTAGTGGGTGACCAGCCGGTCGCCTTCGGCAACGACCTGCAGGTGGTCGCCGACGTCGTCGGCGTCCACCTCGGTGATGCCGGCGCGGGCCACCTCGACGGCAGCGGCGCAGACCTGGTCGAGACGGGCTGCGCGGGTGGATGCGGGCCTGGTCACCTCACCATTGTTCCCCATGCGCCCGACAGGGGTGACAGGGACTCCCGGGGAACCTTTCACCGCGGTGCTGCGGCGTACCTGGATCAGATGGGCGAGGATGGTGCACATGCCGTCGTACTCCCGCTCCGGGCGTTCCGTCCTCGGGCGCACCGTCGGCACCGGCATCCGCACCATCCGGCTGCTGTTGCGTGGTTCGGTGGGCAGCGGCCGCTGGGTGACGCGCCGGGCCGGCCGGGCCCGGGCCAGGGGCGCCGGCGGCGAGGTCGGCATGGTCCGCCTGTTCGACCTGCACGCGGTGTCCTGCGCAGGGGACACGCTGATCGCCATCGGCTTGGCCGGGACGATCTTCTTCAACGTGCCGCTGGGCGAGGCCCGCAGCAAGGTCGCGCTCTACCTGCTGGTGACCATGGTGCCGTTCGCGATGCTCGCCCCCGTGGTGGGCCCGCTGCTGGACCACTTCCGGCACGGCCGGCGGTACGCCCTGGCCGCCACCATGCTCGGCCGAGCGTTCCTGGCCTGGTTGATCTCCGACTACATCCACGGCTTCGGGCTGTATCCGGCCGCGTTCGGGGTGCTCGCGTTGTCCCGGGCGTACGGCGTGGCCCGGTCGGCGGCGGTGCCCCGGCTCCTGCCGGAGGGGCTCGGCCTCTCTCAGGTGGGCGCGCGGGCCAGCGTCTACGGCACGGTGGCGGGCGCGCTGGTGGCCCCGATCGGGCTGGCGGCGTTCTGGTTCGGGCCGCAGTGGCCGCTGCGGGTCGCGTCGGTGATCTTCCTGATCGGCATGGTGATCTCGCTGCGCCTGCCTCCGAAGGCGGATTCGGAGCCACCGGAACGGGTCCCACGGCCGCTGCGCGCGCTGGGCCGCCGCAGGGGCGACCGCCCGCTGGGCCGGGGCCGACCCGCCGGCCGGCTGGTGATCGCCACCCTGATCGGCTCCGCGACCCTGCGCGCGATCTACGGCTTCCTGCTGCTGTTCCTCGCCTTCGCCATCAAGAAGGGCGACCTGACGACGGTGGTGTTCGGCCGGGACCTGGGCGCCGAGTGGGCGCTGGGGCTGGTCGGCGGCGCGCTGGCGGTCGGCAGCTTCCTGGCCACCGCCGTCGGCACCGGTCTGCGCATCCACCGGCCGACCGCCATCCAGTCCAGCAGCATGATCATCGTGGCCGGGGTGGCCGTGCTCACCGTCATCCGCTTCTCACTGCCGATGGTGGCCCTGCTCTGCCTGGTCACCGCGCTGGTCAGTGGGGTGGCCAAGCTCGCCGTGGACGCCTCGATCCAGGAGCGCATCCCGGAGCGGCTGCGGGCCAGCTCCTTCGCTCACTCGGAGACGGTGCTGATGCTCGCCTTCGTGGCCGGCGGCGGGCTCGGGCTGGTCCCGTTCGACGGTCGCACCGGCATCGCGGTCGCCGCGGGGGTGGGCGTCCTGGCTGCGGCCCGGGGTGTGCTGGTCGCGGCACGGCTGCGCGGCGAGAAGCTGGCCGGCCGGCCGCTGGGCGACGACGAGCTGGCCGGGGACGAGTCGACGGACGAATCCGGGGACCCGGCGCCCACCTCGCCGGCACCGACCCAGGCCGGCTTGCCGCAGTACGACGACCCGGGGCTCGCCCCACCGGGCTACCACATCTACCGCCCCTCCTCAGCGGTCGGCGGACCGGGTAGCGGCGCGGACGACGAGACCCGCCGGGAGTCCCCCGGGCCGCTGTCGTGACCGACGGCCTGCTGGTGGTGACCGCGGTGCCGGCCGAGGCGGACGCGGTCCGCGCGGGGCTTACCGACGCCACCGTCACCGTGGCCCCGGTCGGGGTGGGCCCGGCCGTGGCCGGCGCCGCCACCGCCCGACTGCTGGCGCTGGCCGAGGCGGCCGGGCGCCCGTACCGCGCGGTGGTCAGCGCCGGCGTGGCCGGCGGCTTCGTCGGGCGGGTCGCGGTCGGCGGCACCGTGCTCGGCACCGCCAGCATCGCCGCCGACCTGGGTGCCGAGTCACCGGACGGCTTCATCCCCGTCGACGAGCTGGGCATGCCGCCCGCGCTGCTCGGCGGCGGCAGTGTGGTGCCGGCCGATCCGCGGCTGCTGGCGGCGCTGCGGGTGGCCCTGCCGTCCGCCACGACCGGCCCGGTGCTCACCGTCAGCACGGTCACCGGCACCGCCGCCAGCACCGAGGAGCTGCGCCGTCGGCATCCGGGGGCGGTCGCCGAGGCCATGGAGGGGTACGGGGTGGCGGTGGCCGCGGCGCAGGCCGGGGTGCCCTTCGCCGAGCTGCGCACCATCTCCAACCCGATCGGCCCCCGTGACCGGGATGCCTGGCGGCTACGCGAGGCCCTCACCGCCCTGACCACGGCGGCCCAGGCGCTGCGCTGACCCCGGGCGGGAGGTTATCGGCAACGCCGCTGATCGGGGCTCAGCCGCAGGGCGGCCGGACGGCGGGCCTCAATCTCGAAACCGCAGGCGAGCAGCAGCTCGATCCCGTAGTTCTCGGCGAGCGCGACCGCCGCGTCGATCCCCGCCTGGCGCATCTCGGTGACCAGTGCCGTCACCAGCCGACGCCCGAGCCCCAGCCGTCGGTGCCGGGCAGAGACGAGCACCCCGTCGAGAACCATCTCCCGCTCCGGCTGACCCGGGTACCACTCGCCGTAGTCGAGGTGAGGGCTCCGCTCGTGGGCCCGCAGCTCACCGACGAGCTCCCCGCTGGGCAGTTCGGCGACGAACCGCCAGCAGGTGTCCGCCAGGTCGGCGTCGATGACCCGGCGTACCCGGGCTGTCCGGCGCACCTCCTCGCACCAGCGCCGGTTGTCCCGGTAGCGCCGGTTCAGCTCGTACGCGGCCGGTGGCAACGGGAGCGGATACCGTTCGGGCGGCAGCCGGTACCACTCCGCCCACCAGGCACCCGGCCAGTCCCGGGGCTCGTGGACCGGCCAGACGTCCAGGTGCGCCGGGTACCGCCGACCCGCCTCGTCCCGCATGTCGTCATGCGGGACCAGCGGCACCGGCCCGGTGGGAACGGAAGTCGGCGATGACGGGTCAATCGCCACCTCCCCACCCGCCGCCCGGACCAGCCGCTCCACCGTCCGGAACCGGGGATTGGCTGCTCGCCCCGACTCGATGCGGGCCAGCGTCGCCTGCGGAACCCCGGCTTTCTCGGCCAGCTCCCGCTGACTCAGGTCGGCCCGGCGGCGGAGGGCTCGGAGCATCCTGCCGAGGTCCACCTCGCCGCCGCCGGTGGTGAGATCGGTGGCGTCACCCGCCTCGTGCCCGTCGGTTGACTCGGTCGCGTCGGTTGACTCGGTCGCATGGGTCGCCTCTGTCACAGGCAGATGCTCCCGGGCGGCCCGGCGGATCATCAACACCCCGGGTGAAGCTGTGGATGACGCTGTGGAAAACCCATCGGGCCGGTGGACGATGCCTCCCGCGGTTCCTTTCGAGCTGAACCGTTTGCGACATCGCCACGAGCCGGTGGCCGGTGGCCGGTGGCCGTGTCCCGCTCGTAGCGGGTCGAAGAAAGATGACCTGCACCTGAATCGTTTACGACATCAGCTCCAAAGGGAGTCCGACGTGACCGTCCGCACCCCGCCGGGGTGCGCGGGTCACAGTGGGCGGGGTGGGCGCGGGTGAGAGTGCGGGGGCAGGGCTAACGTGGGGGCGTGGCGCTCTCCCTGGCGATCTCGCCCTGCCCCAACGACACGTTCGTCTTCCACGCTCTGGTGCACGGCCGGGTGCCGGGCGCGCCGCCCGTCGAGGTGACGTACGCCGACGTGGACGTCACCAACACGGCGGCCGAGCGGGGCGCGTTCGACCTGGTGAAGGTGAGCTTCGCGGCGTTGCCGTGGCTGCTCGACGACTACCACCTGATGCCCTGCGGCGGTGCCCTCGGCCGCGGGTGCGGGCCGCTGGTGCTCACCCGGGGCGACCGCACCGGCGGGCCGGACCGCACCGACCTGGCCGGCGCCACGGTGGCGGTGCCGGGCGACCGGACCACCGCGTACCTGTTGTTCCGGCTCTGGTCGGCGGGGCGGCCGCCGGCCCGGATCGAGGTGGTTCCGTTCCACGAGATCATGCCGGGCGTCGCGGCCGGCCGCTACGACGCCGGGCTGGTCATCCACGAGGCCCGGTTCACCTACCACCGGCACGGTCTGACCGCGCTGGTCGACCTCGGCGAATGGTGGGAGGCTGACACCGGCCTGCCCATCCCCCTCGGCGCGATCCTGGCCCGGCGCGGCGCGGTGGACCCGGAGGCCGCGGCCGGCTGGGTCCGCGAGTCGGTCCGGCAGGCCTGGGCGGACCCGGCGGCCAGCCGGGAGTACGTGCTCGCGCACGCCCAAGAGATGGAACTCGACGTGGTGGACCGGCACATCGGCCTCTACGTCAACGAGTTCACCGCCGACCTGGGCGAGGCCGGTCTCGCCGCGGTCACGGCGCTGCTCGACCGGGCCGTCGACGCCGGGCTGGTGCCTCAGACCTCCAGCTCACGCGCGACCGCGTGGACCAGCTGAGCGATCTTCTGCGCGGCCTTCTTGTCCGGATACCGGCCCCGGCGCAGGTCCGGCTGGACCTTCGCCTCCAGCACCTTGATCATGTCCTCGACGAGGCCGTGCAGTTCCTCGGCCGGCCGGCGCCGCAGCTCCGCCATCGACGGCGGCGCGTCCAGCAGCTTGACGCCCATGGCCTGCGCGCCCCGGCGGCTGTCGACCACGCTGAAGTCGACCCGCTGACCACCCTTGAGGTCGGTGACGCCCGCCGGCAGCGCGCCCTTGGGCAGGAACACGTCGCCGCCCTCGTCACTCGTGACGAAGCCGTATCCCTTGGCCGTGTCGTACCACTTCACTCGACCCGTAGGCACCTGAAAACCCCTGCTTCACTTGAGCCGCTACTGCTCCAAGGCTAGCTGGATCATGCCGTCGAGCGCCGCTGGGAATCCGGTGAGGTCGTCCAACACCACTTCCGCCCCGGAGGCGCGCAGCTCGTCCGGGGAGCACGGCCCGGTCGCGACGCCGATTCCGGGCACCCCGGCCACCCTAGCCGCCACCATGTCCGCCACGTGATCCCCGACATAGTGCGTCGCACCGTGCTCCCGCAGGGCGGTCGCCTTCTCCTCGGCGAACAGGTCGCCGGCCAGCTCGTCGACCGTGAGGCCGAGGTGGTCCAGGTGCAGCCGGGCAAGCCGGCCGATCTTGGACGTAACGACCAGCACCCGACCGCCCCGAGCACGGATCGCGTCGATCGCCGCCCGCGCGCCGGGCAGCGGCACCGTCGGGGTGATCGCGTACGCCGGGTACAGCTCGCGGTACACGTGCACGGCCGACTCGACCTGCTCCGGCGGAAACCAGTGCGCGATCTCGGTGCGCAGGGGCGGACCCAGCCGGGACACCGCCAGATCGGCGTCCACCGGCACGCCGGTCCTGGCGGTCAGAGCCCGGTAGGTCGCGGCGATGCCAGGGCGGGAGTCCACCAGCGTCATATCGAGGTCGAATCCGACGGTCAGTGCGGGCATGCCGAGAAACGTACAGGCGACTCCCGGCCGGGCGGACGTCCGAGGGGCGCGACGGCCCGGTGCCGGGCTAGCGTGGTAAGACGATGACCACCTCACTCGCCGACCATCTGCGGTCGCTGCCCGATGAGTCGCTGGCCGCGCTCCTTCAGCTGCGGCCGGACCTCGTCGTGCCCGTGCCGGCCGACATCTCCGCCCTGGCCATCCGGGCCCAGTCCCGGGTCTCGGTGGCCCGCGCGCTGGACGGGCTGGACCAGTTCACCCTTCAGATCCTCGACGCCGCCCGGCTGACCCGGAACCCGGACGAGCGCACCACGGCCACCGAGGCCGTGCTCGCCATGGCGACCGCAGGGCCCCGGCCCCCGGCGCCGACGGCCGTCCGGGCCGCTGTCGGCCGGCTACGCGCGCTCTTCCTGCTGTACGGCCCGGAGCACGCGCTCCAGGTGGTGGCCGCGGTCGACGAGGTGGCTCCGTACCCCGCCGGGCTGGGCCGGCCGGCCGCGGAGCTGGACCCGCGCACGGCCGCGCTCTGCGCGGACCCGGCGAAGCTCCGGCGGACGCTGCTCGCCGCGCCTCCCTCGGCCCGGGCGATCCTGGACCGGTTGGCGGCCGGGCCGCCGGTGGGCAGCGTGCCCCCGGGCGCGTTGCAGGCACCGCCGCTCGGCGCGGAGGACGCCCTGCTCTCGGACCCGACCAACGGTGGCGCGCCGGCCGGCTCCCCGGTGCGCTGGCTGGTCGACAACCGGCTGCTGGTCCCCGTCTCGGCCGGCTCGTCGACGACCACCGGCACGGTCGAGCTGCCTCGCGAGGTCGGCCTGCTGCTGCGCCGCGACAGCGGTCCGCTCGGACCGCTGCGCACCAGCCCGCCGCCGGTGGCCGCCGCGCCGCGCGAGGCGAAGGCGGTCGACTCCGCCGGGGCCGGACAGACCATGGAGGTGGTCCGGCACACCGAGGGGCTGCTGGAGCAGCTCGCCGCCGAACCCGCGCCGGTGCTGCGCTCGGGCGGCATCGGGGTACGGGACCTGCGCCGGCTGGCCCGTACCGCCGGGCTGGACGAGCCGACCACCGCGCTGCTGCTGGAGGTGGCGTACGCGGCGGGGCTGGCCGGCGAGCTGGAGCTGCCCGGCGCGACCACCACCCGGTACGGGGCGGATCAGCAGGTGCTGCCGACCGGCGGGTACGAGGTGTGGCGGGCCGCCTCGCTGGCCCAACGCTGGGAGCACCTGGCCCGCGCGTGGCTCACCATGACCCGGCAGGTCGGGCTGGTCGGCCGGCGCGACGACCGGGACCGGCCGATCACCGCGCTCTCCGCCGAGGCCGAGCGGGCCGGCGCGCCGGGCACCCGGCGGGCGGTGCTCGCGGTGCTCGCCGACCTGGAACCGGCGACCTCACCCACTCCGGAGGAGGTGCAGGACCTGCTGGACTGGCGGGCGCCGCGCCGCAGCCGAGGCCGGGAGGCCGCGCACCGGGAGGTGCTGGCCGAGGCTGCGCAGCTCGGCGTCACCGGCCTGGGTGCACTCACCTCGTACGGCCGGCTGCTGCTGGCCGACCTGACCTCGGCCGACGAGCCGGGCGGCGACGACCCGCTGGGGCTGCACGCGGACGCCGAGAGCGGCGACCCGTCCAGCGCGGCACGGGCGCTGGACGCGCTGCTGCCCGCCCCGGTCGACCACTTCCTGGTGCAGGCCGACCTGACGGTGGTGGTGCCCGGGCCACCCGAGCCGGCGCTCGCCGCCGAGCTGGAGGCGATGACCGAACCCGAGTCGGCCGGCGGGGCCAGCGTGCACCGGGTCACGACGGCGAGCGTGCGGCGGGCCCTGGACGCCGGTTACTCGGCCGACGACCTGCACGACGTGTTCCGGCGGCGGTCCCGCACCCCGGTGCCGCAGGGGCTGACCTACCTGGTTGACGACGTGGCCCGCAGGCACGGCGGGTTGCGGGTCGGCCTGGCCGGGGCGTACCTGCGCAGCGACGACGAGACGCTGCTCAGCGAGGTGCTGGCCGACCGGCGGCTGGAGTCGCTGACGCTGCGCCGGCTCGCCCCGACGGTGCTGACCACCCCGTACCAGGTCGGTCGGCTGCTGGGCGCGTTGCGCGACGCCGGGTACGCCCCCGCGCAGGAGGACGGCAGCGGTAGCACCGTGCTGTCCCGGCCACGGATCCGGCGGGCCCCGGCCCGGGTGCCGGTGACCACCCGGACATTGGATCCGCTGGCTACCCCGAAGCTGCCCATGCCCCGGCTGCTGGGCGTCGTGGAGCACATCCGGCGGGGTGAGGCGGCGGCGCGGGCGGCCCGACGGGCACCGGCGGTGGTGCGCGGCGGGGCGGCCGGCCTCGGCGGCGGCCCGGTGCCGGCACACACGCACAGCGAGGCGCTGGCCGTGCTCCAGCAGGCGGTGCGGGATCGGGCGCTGGTCTGGGTGGGATACGTGGACGCGCACGGGGCGACCGCGTCCCGGCTGGTCAAGCCGGTCTCGATCGGCGCCGGCTACCTACGCGCCGAGGACGAGCGGACCGAGATGCTGCACACGTTCGCGCTGCACCGGATCACCGCGGCGGTGGTGGCGGACTGACCGGAGCCCGGCCGGCGCCGGTCGGTGTGCGCGCCGGTCAGCGTCGGCTGCGGCGTACGGTGCCGACGACCGAGATGATCAGCAGCAGCGCGAAGCCGGCGCCGGCGGACTCCCCGACCGAGTCGACGAAACCCTGCCGCAGCACCAGCCAACCGAACAGGAACCACCCGACGAGGAGCGCTGCCGCGACGGCGTACGCGACCACGGTCGCGCGGGACACCTCGTCGGGTTGAACCTGGTCGTGCGCTTCGATCACGTCACGGTCGACCGTCATGCCCAGCCTCCCCGCCCGGTCCGGCCCTGGACTCCCAGGGTGTCACTCGCGGGACGGGTGTGACAGGGGTTAAAACCCCGATCCGGTCGGGTCGCTCAGGTGCCGGGGCGGCGGCCGATCAGCACCACCCGGGTGCCCACCTTCCCCAGCTCCCACATGCGGACGGCGTCGGTGTGCAGCAGGTTGACGCAGCCGTGCGAACCGATCGACTTCTCATGCAGGTAGGTGGTGGTCTCGTGGAAGCCCATCCCCTGGGTGAAGTGCTGCCAGTACGGCAGCCACACCTCGTACGGGTCGGACCATTCCTTCGGGTTGCGGTAGTTGACCGTGTACGTGCCGGCCGGGGTGCGGTAGCCGGACATTCCGGTGCGGGTCACCGTCGGCGCCATGATCACCTTGCCGCCCCGGACGGCCCAGACGGTCTGCCGGGTCAGGTCGACGCAGAACGTGGTGCCCGTGCCGGCCTTGCAGCGAGCCGGGTCGGTGGTGGCGAGTCGCTGGGCCACGTCGTAGGTGGTCGGCCCGGCGCGACCCTGGACGGGGCGGATGCCGTACCGGCGCTGGAACTTCTTGATCGCGGCGCAGTCGGCGGCGGACTGGCGGCCGTCCACGGTCACCGGCCCGAACCCGCCCAACCGGGCCAGGTAGGTCTCCACCGCGCGCTGGTGCTCACCCTGCGGGCAGCCCGCGGCCGGCGCGGCGGTGCTGGGGGCCGGTGCCGGCGGTGTGCTGCGGGTCGGCTTCGGCGTGGCGCTCCGGGTGGGCTTCGGCGTCGGTGTCCGTGTCGGCGCGGTCGGCGCGGGCCGGCCGCGCTGGTCCGGCCCGGGCGTGCCGCTCGCCCCCGTTGACTGTTCCGCCGCACCTTCCGGGGCGGCTCCCCCGCCGCCACCCCCGCCGGCCTGCGGATCGAACGCACACGCACCGGCACCGACCAGCGCGACCACCATCAGGGCGACAAGTCGGGAAGTGATCCGGACATGCTTCATGGGACCTCCCCTGGACCGTCGTCCCTTTGCTAGACGTTCGTAAGTGCCGTGTCGGTTGCACCCGCTGAGCATCTTTCTTCCGACAGTCCGCACCGTGCAACACTGGATGGTCGGCCAGCGGCGGGTAAGCAGGCGCCACGACCGGACGGCCAACCGGAGGAGAGGACCCTGGCGTGAGCGGTGGACCACTGATCGTGCAGTCGGACAAGACCCTGCTGCTGGAGATCGACCACCCGGACGCGCAGGCCTGTCGAATGGCGATCGCGCCCTTCGCCGAGCTGGAGCGTTCTCCCGAACATGTGCACACCTACCGGCTGACCCCGCTCGGGCTGTGGAACGCCCGCGCCGCGGGGCACGACGCCGAGGGCGTGGTGGACTCGCTGATCAAGTACTCCCGCTACCCGGTGCCGCACGCGCTGCTGGTGGACGTGGCCGAGACGATGGACCGGTACGGCCGGCTCCAGCTCGCCAACGACCCGGCGTACGGCCTGGTGCTGCGGGCACTGGACCGGCTGGTGCTGATCGAGGTGGCCAAGAGCAAGAAGCTCGCCGGCATGCTCGGCAACAAGATCGACGACGACACCATCCAGGTGCATCCGTCCGAGCGTGGCCGGCTCAAGCAGGCCCTGCTCAAGCTGGGCTGGCCGGCGGAGGACCTGGCCGGTTACGTCGACGGCGAGGCGCACCCGATCGAGCTGGCCGAGGCCGGCAAGGACGGCAGCAAGCCGTGGACGCTGCGGTCGTACCAGCGGGAGGCCGTGGAGGCGTTCTGGGCCGGCGGGTCGGGCGTGGTGGTGCTGCCCTGCGGCGCCGGCAAGACCCTGGTGGGCGCGGCGGCGATGGCCGAGGCGAAGGCGACCACGCTGATCCTGGTGACCAACACGGTCGCCGGCCGGCAGTGGAAGCGGGAGCTGATCGCCCGCACCTCGCTGACCGAGGAGGAGATCGGCGAGTACTCGGGCGAGCGCAAGGAGATCCGCCCGGTCACCATCGCCACGTACCAGGTGCTCACCTCGCGGCGCGGCGGCGCGTTCACCCACCTGGACCTGTTCGGGGCCCGCGACTGGGGCCTGGTCGTCTACGACGAGGTGCACCTGCTGCCCGCGCCGATCTTCCGGTTCACCGCCGATCTTCAGGCGCGCCGCCGGCTCGGCCTGACCGCCACCCTGGTCCGCGAGGACGGCCGGGAGGGTGACGTGTTCAGCCTGATCGGCCCGAAGCGGTACGACGCGCCGTGGAAGGACATCGAGTCGCAGGGCTGGATCGCCCCGGCCGAGTGCACCGAGGTCCGGGTGACGCTGACCGACGCGGAGCGGATGTCGTACGCGACCGCGGAGGCCGAGGAGCGCTACCGGATGGCGGCGACCGCACGCACCAAGCTGCCCGTGGTCCGGGCCCTGGTCGACCGGCACCCGGACGACCAGGTGCTGGTGATCGGCGCCTACATCGACCAGCTGCACCAGCTGGGCGAATACCTCGACGCCCCGATCATCCAGGGCTCGACCACCAACAAGGAGCGGGAACGGCTCTTCGACGCGTTCCGCTCCGGGGAGATCCGCACCCTGGTCATCTCCAAGGTCGGCAACTTCTCCATCGACCTGCCCGAGGCGGCGGTGGCGATCCAGGTTTCGGGGACGTTCGGCTCCCGCCAGGAGGAGGCGCAGCGGCTCGGCCGGGTGCTGCGACCGAAGGCCGACGGCCGGCAGGCGCACTTCTACACGGTGGTCTCCCGGGACACGATCGACACCGAGTACGCCGCACACCGGCAGCGCTTCCTGGCCGAGCAGGGCTACGCGTACACCATCGTGGACGCCGACGACGTCCTCGGCCCGAAGCTCCCGACGGTCGACTGAGCCGACAGCCCTTGATCGGCCCGCCCCGCGCAGCCCGACGGAGGGTTGAGCAGGTGTGGGGTCAGGACGTCGGGGGTGGGCACCGGTCGGGGAGCGTGACCACCCCAGACCGGTGCTCGAACGTCGTCATCGTGAACCATTCGTCCAGCTCCGGATCGAAGAGGTTCTGAAAGCCGAACTGCAACACCTGCCACCACTGGCTCGGATCCCGCTGGTTGACGTAGATGTCGCCGAGCGCGATCGGGAACCGGAACTGCTCCCCCGGCACGGTGGAACCCCCGACGACCCCGACCCGCCAGTGGTCGACGTGCCGGTCCTTCTCCCCTTGCAGGGTCTCGGGTCCGACGAAGCGCGCGGTCTTTAACTTGTCGTTGAAGATCTGCCGGTTGAAGAACCCCGGGACCTTGCTGCACGGGCGCGGCGGGTACAGCGGGATGTTGGGCCACTTGTAGGTGAGCGTGTAGAGCGTGTTCTCGTAGATCAGGTTGGTGAACCAGATCGGGTGCTCGGGACCCCCGGCGGTCATCTGGCTGTTGCCGTCCCTGCCCTGCCAGCTGAACGGCACGTCGATGCCGAGGTCGCGCACGATGTACCGGCCGGCGCCCTGGAAGTCCGCCGGAAGCTGCGGCGGACGTGGCTCCCTCGAATCGTCAGCCGTGGCACCGTCGGCCTGAGCCGCACGGGGCAGCGGCGGCGCGGCCGCCGGACCGGGCGCGACCACACCAAGGGCGAACAGGCCGCCGGCGACCGCCGACACCAGTGTCCGACGTGTACGCGTCGACGCCATTTCCCCTCCGCCGGTGTGGAAAGTAGCCGGCGCTCGAACAGCGCGCGTGCCTTCGGCGAAGCGTATGAGCAGGCAAAATGTGAGACGTGAAGGATCGCGTCGGCTCCACCGGACGGGTGAAGCAACGGGGTCGACGAGCCGCCATCCAGCGGTCCGTCGACCCCGATGCGTACCCGTGAACTACCCGGCGCCGCCGGCCCGGAACGCCACCCAGGCGTCACTCATCCGGTCCGCCTGTCCGACGGTGAACATGTTCATGCAGGAGTCCTGCGTGTAGTCCATGAAGTTGTGGATCGGGTCCAGCCCGGGTGCGGTGCAGCTGTCCGCGCCGACCGGGCAGTCGAACTGCGGCGCCGCCTCCCGTGGAGTGTCCGCGACGAAGTCGCCGGCCGCGGAGCAGCCGTGCGCGAAGGTGTGCTCCAGCATCAGCCAGTGCCCCACCTCGTGCGTCAGCGTGTCGCCCAGGGAGTACTTGCCGGCCGTGCCGCCCGGCATCGACTCGTCGAGCATCACCACGCCGTCGATGTAGTCCCGGCCGTTGTTGTAGCCCTTCGGGAAGTACGCCCAGCCGAGGAGGCCGCCGCCGATGTTGGCCGCGTACACGTTGAGGGTCTCCGAGTCGCCGGTGTACAGCGCCTTCTTCATGTCGCGCTCGTTCTTGCCCGGCTCGACGGTGTACCAGGCGCTGTTCACCGTCCACGTCGTGTCGACGAGGTCGAACCGGAACGGCGTGTTGGAGGCGTTCGCCGCCGTGCGCCCCGCGAACGAGTCGTTGAGCACCGTCATCTGCGCCGCGATCAGGGTGTTCCACCTGGCCGTCTCGGCCGCGCTGAGCGGGTGGTCGGAGACCATGTGGAAGACCGTCGGCACGGTGACACTGCCGTTGGCCAGGCGCGGGGCATCCTCGATCACCCCGTAGGCGTTCGCCTCGTTCTTGGAGTACAGCTCCGGCTCCTGGGCGGTGGCGCCCTCGGCTACCCGGGCCACGCTGTGCTCGTCGGCACCCGGCTCACACGCGCCGACACCCGGGGAGACGGGAACGGGTGCCGCCACCGCGGCGTAGCCGCCACCGGACGCCAGGAGCGTCGCGGCGGTGGCGGTGAGGACTGCCAGTCGGAAGATTGGTCTCCTGTGCATCGGTGCACCTCTCGGGAGAATGGAGACGGCGCGGGGTCGCCATGATGAGGTCGACGACGTCGTCTTCCCGGTATGAGACCACGTCGGTGGCACCGGCAAAAGGCCTGCGTACAGCCCTGATGTGGGGTGTAACGGCAGGGCACCGGGGAGCGCTGTTATCGCCGTTTGTGACACCTCCGGCTGTGGCAGTCGTCACCCTGCCGCGCTGTCACAGAGCTCTGCTCGCCGGCATCTCATGTTCGTCCGATCGAACACCGGGAGTGAGGGACGGAACCATGGACGCACGTTTCAACATGTTCGACAACGAGATCGCCATGAGGTTCGCCAAGCGGTTCGCCAACGCCGGCATGGTGATCCAGCAGTCGCCGCTGCCGAAGTCCACGCAGGAGCTGGTGTCCCTGCGGGCCAGCCAGATCAACGGGTGCGGCTGGTGCATCGACATGCACACCAAGGAGGCCGCAGCGGCCGGTGCGAGCGCGGTCCGGCTCAACCTGGTCGCCGCCTGGCGCGAGTCCACCGTCTTCACGGAGGCCGAGCAGGCCGCGTTGGCGCTCGCCGAGGAGGGCACCCGACTCGCCGACGCCTACCAGGGCGTGTCCGACGAGACCTGGGCTGAGGTGCGCAAGCACTACGACGACGACCAGATCGCCGCGCTGGTCGCCCTGGTCGCCCTGATCAACGCGGCCAACCGGCTCGCCGTGATCGTGCACCAGCGGGGCGGTTCCTACGAGCCGGGCATGTTCGCCGCCGCGTTCGACTGAATCGGAACCAGGCCGGCCCGGGATCATCCGATCCTGGGTCGGCCGCACCGGGTGGCGGGCCCTAGAGGACCCGGGTGACCTGCTCGGCGGAGATCACCGCGTCCCGCCCTGCCGGGTCGAGGTTGGCGCTGATCACCACGGAGACACCAGCGGAGAGCGGCGCGAGCAGCCACTTCAGCGGCTGCTCGTGCTCGGCGGCGTCGACCAGCAGCCGGTCGCCGGCGCGCAGGTCCAGCATCTTGGCGATCTCCTGGGCGAGCGCACCCCACTGGCCGTAGGTCGTGCCGTCCGCGCTGGCCGGGTCGGACGGGTGGATGGCGGTGTGGTCGGGCGTGGCGTCGGGGTACCGGAGCACCTCGGCGGACCAGTCGAGCCAGCCCAACGGCACGTCGGCCAGCCGCCCCGGCCCGGTGCCGACGAGGTAGCGGTGCGGAGCGTCCGGCACGTCCTCCAGCCAGTCGTCCTGCCGTTCGGGGGTCACGAAGACCGCGTCGAACGGCCGGTCGCCGCCCGGCTCGAGGACCGGCAGGCCGGCGGTGGCCCGGGGCCGGAACGACACCGCCAGTCCGGAGGCCCAGGCGCCCAACAGAACCGCAGCGGTACGCCAGTGCGGCGGCAGCAGCACCGCGACGCGGCTGCCCGGGCCGAGCCCGCAGCCGTCCCGCAGCAGACTGGCGCTACGCGCCGCCCAGGCACCGACCTGGTGCGCGGTCAGGTCGACCCGCTCGCCGGTCGCCTCGTCGCGGTAGCTGAGCAACGGGCGCTCGGCGTCGGCGGGCCGGACCGAGAGGTCGGCCATGACGGTTGGCTGCATCTCCACGCTCCCCGAGTGACGGCTCGATCCACCCTACTCAACGACTTTGGTCGCGCCGGTCGTCGGCCGATGGCCGTAGCGGCCGTCCGGGTGGCCGGCGCACGGTAGGGGTGACCCCGAAGCGCCGCCGAGGAGCGTCCGTGCTGACCGAGCCTCGCCCTGCCGCCGTCGACCGTCTTCCGCTGCGCCGCCGGCTCCTGCCGGTGGTCGCGTTGCTGCTGCTCGCGCCCTGGGCCGCCGAGTGCTCCTGGGGTGGCTTCACTCTCGACGACTTCCTCCCGGTGCTGATCTTCCTCGGCCCGATGTACGGCGGGGCCGCCATCCTGATCCGGGAGACCGCCCGGCATCTCGGCGCCGGCTGGCCGGTGATCGTGCTGCTCGCCGCCGCGTTCGGCGTGCTCCAGGCCGGCCTGGTGGACCAGTCGCTGTTCAACCCGGGCTATCTGGACGACACGGAGTACGCCGACACCCGGGCCGCCGCCGAGGCCACGCTGGTGCCGGGGCTCGAGTTCAGCGTCCGCCAGGCCTTCGACTACGTGGGCAACCACATCGTGCTGACCATCTGCGCGCCGGTCGTTCTCGTCGAGTCGTTCCTCGGGCCGGGCCGCCGGCTCCGGCCGTGGCTCGGCCGACCCGGGCTCGCCGTGGTCGGCGTGATCTACCTGCTCGGCAGTCTGCTGATCTTCTCTGACAGTGGGCGGAAGGGCTTCCTGGCCAGCCCGCTCCAGCTGGCCTTCGCCGCCACGGTGGTCCTCGCCCTTGTCGCGGCGGCCCTGCTGCCCCGCTGGCGGCGCGCTCGCCCCCGACGCGTCCGCAGGGCGCCGCGCCCGATCTGGGTGGGCCTGGTGGTCGTCCTCGTCCACTTCGGCACCGATCTGACACCCGGTTGGCCGGGGGTGGCCATCGCGCTGGCGCTCGCCGCCACCACCGCGAGTCTGATCGCGTTCTGGTCCTCCCGTGCCGGTTGGGGGCAGCGGCACGTGCTCGTCGCCGGCACGGCGAGTCTGGTCACCGCCGCCGCGTTCGCGTACCTGGTGCCGCCGTACTCCCCCGCGACCCCGGCGGCGGCCCTGGCCGGCGACGTCGCGGTCAGCGTGGTCACCGTGGCCCTGATCGGTGGCGCCTGGTGGCGGCTGCGCCGCACTTCGCCGGCTGTTCACGTCCGCGCAAGCTGATGCTCCCCTCGGGTGTCAGCCTCCGTCCGGGTACCAGCAGACTCGCCGTCGACGTGCTGCCCGCACTGTGTGCCACCAACGGCTGGACGCAGGAAAAGCTGGAGGGCCTGACCGTGGCCGGTGACGGCGAGGTCTATGCCATCACCGACAACGACGCGGTCCAGGACGCCACCGGCGAGACGGCGCTCCTGCGGCTCGGGTCGAGCCGCAGGGTCTTCGGCCGCGACTGACCCTCCCCGCGTGCCTCCCGGCCCGGCATCCACCGCAAGTGGGCGCCGGGCCGGTCACGCAAGGTGATTCCAGACCCCGGCCGCCGCGCCCACCCCAGCCCCTTTGCTCTGCTTACCTGTACGCAACACTCACGCTCCGCGAGCACAGCTATCGCTACCGCCCTCGGAAGCCACGATGAAGCCGCGGCTCAAGGGGTGTTGCGTCCGTGTAAGCAGAGCAAAGGGGTTGAGTGGCCCGACCGGGGGGCACCGATGCCCGTCGCGCTCAGTGATGAGCACCGCTCTCGCCATCCGGACACCCACCGTCACGGCGACCTGGCGGACGGCGCCTCGGCGAGGCCGAGCCCGTCGCCGCCGCGGTCGAGGCAGGCGAGCAAGCAGAGGGTCAGATCGCCGTGCCAGGTGGGGACTTGAGCAGCGACGACGCTTCGGCGAGATAACCACCACGCCCAGCTCGGAGCGCACTCGCCGCCATGCGAACCAGATCGATGTTGACGCCGGCGGCACCACTCGGGTCATGCACCTTCAGCTTCACGTCAAGGCTTATCGCCGTCTCACCCCAACCCTGCGCCTCGATGGCCACCTTCTGTGACCTCAGCTGCGGCAGGTATCCGAGCGGAGCCAGTTCGACCTTGTCAGCCGCCGACAGCGCATTGAGCTTGGACTGCTTCTTGGTGTTGGAGTTCTCGACCAGGTTGCGGAAGTCTTCGGTACCTCCCAAATTGACCTGATAGGAACTCACCAATGTGAGCCCCCGCTCCTCGAGCAACCGCAGCAACGCGTTGTGCACCACCGAGGTGCCGAACTGGCTGGCCAGGTCGTCACCGAGCAACGGCATCGCCTCAGACGGGCAGTTCCGGGCCACCTTCGAGCAGCGCGGCGAGCAGGTCGCCATGCTCCTCGACCCGGTCCAGCACCTCGGCGGCGGTGAACTGGCGGACGGCCGGCTTCCGGCCCCGGGCACCGGCTTCCACCTCGTCCCAGGTCAACGGGGTTGAGGCGGACGGCACGTCCTGGGCCCGCAGCGAGTACGGCGCAACCGTGGTCTTCGCCGCGTTGTTCTGGCTCCAGTCGATGAAGACCTTGCCGGGGCGCAGGTTCTTGGCCATCTTCGACACGATCAGCTTCGGGTGGGCGCGTTCCAGCTCCTGCGCGATGCGCTTGGCGTAGTCAGAGACAAGATCGGACGACTGGGTGCCGGCGATCGGGCAGCAGAGCTGCATGCCCTTCTTGCCGGAGGTCTTCGGGTACGACTCGATCCCGTCGTCAGCGAGCCGGTCGCGCATCAGCACCGCCACCGGGCAGCACTCGGCGAGCCCAGCCGGCGGGCCCGGGTCCAGGTCCACCACCATCATGTCCGGGTGCTCGCCGACCTTCCACTGCGGCGTGTGCAGCTCCAGTGCGGCCAGGTTGGCCAACCAGACCAGCGTGGGCAGGTCATCGGCGACCACGTAGTCGATGGTCTCCCGGCCCTTGCTCGACCCGGGGGCGGGCAGCGTTTCCAGCCGTACCCAGTCGGGGGTGGCGGCCGGAGCGTTCTTCTCGAAGAACGAGCCGCCGCTCACCCCGTTGGGGAACCGGATCCGGGTCAGCGCCCGGTCCCGCAGGTGCGGCAGTAGCACCGGGGAGATCCGCGTGTAGTAGTCGATCACCTCACCCTTGGTGAAGCCCGCCGACGGATAGAGCACTTTGTCCAGATTGGACAATTCCAACGCGCGGCCCTCGACGTCCACCCGCAACCGGTCAGCTGGCATCGTCGACCTCCTCCGGCGGCTTGTCCGGGCGCAACCGCAGCACCCGGGGGAAGCGCAGCCGGCCGTCCGGAGTGCGCTGGCCGTACTTCACCTCCACCACCACCCGGGGAGTTACCCAGATGGCACCCCGGGCATCCTCGCGCGGCACACCCGGCGCGAACGGCGACACACCGGAGCGCAGCGGTTCCAGCTCGGCGAGAAGCTGCCGTTCGATGGCCGCGCCGATCCCGCCGCCCACCCGGCCCCGGTAGATCAGCCGGCCGTCCGGGCCGGGCACACCGACCAGCAGCCCACCGATCCGGCGGGCGCCCGGTCGCCAGCCACCGATGACGAAGTCGCCGGTCACCTCCAGCTTGACCTTCACCCAGTCCGGCGAGCGCACCCCCGGGCGGTAGACGGCGCCGACCCGCTTGGCCATCACCCCCTCCAGGCCGTGCTCGCCGGCCGCCTCGTAGGTGGCGGGGCCGTCGGCGAAGACCGGCGGCACCGCCCACCGGGCACCGCCGAGGGCGAGCCCGTCCAGGACCTCCCGACGGCGCTCGTACGGCCAGCCGGTCAGGTCGTCGCCGTTCAGCCGGAGCAGGTCGAAGATCATGTACGTGACCGGCATGACCGCCGCCAACCGGGCCGCCTTGTTCCGGTCCCGCACGTGCATCCGTTCGGCGAGAGCGGTGAACGAGGGCTGCCCGCCCGCACCGAGCAGCACCACCTCACCGTCGAGCAGCGCGTCGTCGACCTGCTCGAACAGGGTGGCCAGTTCGGGGTACGCGGCGGTGATCTCCACGCCGGAACGGGCGTACAGGTGCTGACCGCCGGTGGAGATGTCGGCCAGCGCACGAACCCCGTCCCACTTGAACTCGTACGCCCAGCCGGCACCCGCCGGGAGCGGCCCGGTCATCGCGAGCATCGGCTTGAGCGGCGCGCCGGGCACGACCCGACTGTAGTAGCAGGCCGAACACCTCGCGTCCGGTTCCTTTGGATGCGAGCATGGTCGATACCGGGGAAGGGAGCAGAGGATGCGGGCCATCTGGAAGGGAGCCGTGTCGTTCGGGCTCGTCTCGATCGGGGTGAAGCTCTACTCCGCGACCGAGGAGAAGGACATCCGGTTCCACCAGGTGCACCGTGAGGACGGTGGCCGGATCCGGTACAAACGCACCTGCTCGGTCTGCGGCGAGGAGGTCACCTACGACGACATCGCCAAGGGCTACGACATCGGCGGCGGGGAGATGGTGATCCTCACCGACGAGGACTTCGCCGACCTGCCGCTGACCAGCTCTCGCGCGATCGACGTGCTGGAGTTCGTCCCGGCCGAGCAGGTCGACCCGATCCTCTACAACAAGGCGTACTTCCTGGAGCCGGAGGGCACGGCGACCAAGCCGTACGTGCTGCTGCGCGACGCGCTGATCGACTCGGAGCGGGTGGCCATCGTCAAGGTCGCGCTGCGCCAGCGGGAGCAGCTCGCCACGCTGCGGGTCCGCGAGGGCGTGCTGCTGCTCAACACCATGCTCTGGCCGGACGAGATCCGGACGGCCGATTTCGGCTTCCTCGACGAGGACCTCAAGGTGCGCCCGCCGGAGCTGGCGATGGCCAGTTCCCTGATCGACTCGATGACCGGCGAGTTCGAGCCGGACGTCTTCACCGACGACTACCGGGCGGCGTTGCAGGAGGTCATCGACGCCAAGGTGGAGGGTCGGGAGGTCGTCCAGCCGGAAGAGGTGGAGGAGGCGCCGGCCGCGGCGGTCGACCTGATGGCCGCGCTGAAGGCATCGGTGGACCGGGCTCGGGCGGCTCGCGGCGAGCAGCCGGCCCGTGGCGGCGGCGGCGAGCCGACGCCCATCTCGTCCGCACGCTCGGCCAAGAAGGCGGCCGAGAAGAAGGCGGCGAAGGCGCCCGCGAAGAAGGCCGCGGCGAAGAAGACCGCTGAGAAGAAGACGGCCGCTGCCAAGGCCGAACCGGCGAAGAAGGCCGCCAAGAAGACCCCCGCGAAGAAGGCGGAGCCGGCGAAGAAGACGGCGGCCCGGAAGACCGCGCCCCGCAAGACCGCCTGACCGCACGGCAGCGACGGAGGCGTCGGCCGGACCGGGTACGCTCCGCCGGCCGCTGGCCACCGGAGGAGCCGTCATGCCGTACACCCCTGACCTGGACCGGTTGTTGACGCCCGGCGCCCGCTTCACCGACGAGCACGGCTCGTACCTGATCGAGGCCCACCCGGTGGGCGACATCGTGCTCCCGACCGGCCAGGTGGTCGGGTGTGACCCGCTGGTCTGCCCGGAGGCCGAGCCGTTCACGGTCACTGTGCCCCCGGGGCGGCATCCCGCCCGCGCCTGGGTGGCCGTGGTGCTCCGGGAGGACGCCGAGGTGGACCGCCGGGTGGCCGCGCTGGAGCTGGTGGTCCAGGACGCACCGACGGTCCGCTGGGAGCCGGCCGTCGCCGGCGACCAGGACGTCGCCACGCTCGGCGCGGACGACTACTTCGGGTACGGGGTGGACGCCGGTGCCGGCACCCTCGCCGACCCGACTGCGCTCAGCGCCCTGGAAGGCTGGGACTACGACCGGGTGGAAGCGGTGTTCATCCCGGCCGAGCTGCCCGCCTCGCCCGTCCCGGGGCTGATCACCGCGGTGCTGGACGAGGCCACCGGCGCCAACGTCGTCACCGTCGCCACTGGCTGGGGCGACGGCTGCTACGGCACCTGGGTCGGGCGCGCCGCCGACGGCCGGGTGACATCGTTCGTGACCGACTTCATGGTGGTGCCGGAATAACCGTCGCGCCGGCTCGGGACGAGTGCCCGCGGAGCGATCCGGGCCGTCCGGGGTGGGCACGGTGGGCCGCCGGGCGGGTACCGTGTGCGTCGGCTTTCCCCCCGGCACCGCGTGCCGGCCACACCTTCGCAGCAGGGAGTCGACGACGTGAGCGAGCGCACGCAGCAGAACCGGTCGGAGGGCCAGAGCCCGGCAACCAAGGCGGGGCGGCGGCTGGCCGCCCAGCTGGCAGCGCAGAAGGCGGCCGAGGCGAAGCGGCGCCGTCAGGCGTGGGCCGGCGGGCTGGCCGGCGTCGCCGTGGTGGCGGTGCTGATCACCGTCTTCGTGCTGGTCGGCGGGGGCGACGACGACAAGCCCGCGAACCAGGCCGACGCGACCCCCTCCGCGTCCGCATCCGCCCCGGCCCAGGACGCTGCCGACGCACCTCCCGCCCCGCAGCTGCCGGCGGGCGCCGACCCGGCGCTGGGCAGCAAGCCGACCGTCGAGGCGGGCAAGGGCGAGCTGAAGAAGCTCGCCGTGACGCCTGTCATCAAGGGCACCGGCCCGGCGGTCAAGAAGGGCCAGACCATCACCACGAACTACGTGGGTGTCTTCTACAAGGACGGCAAGGAGTTCGACTCCTCCTGGAAGGCCGGCCAGCCGGCCACCTTCGCGATCGGCGTGGGCCAGGTCATCCCCGGCTGGGACCAGGGCCTGGTCGGCGTGACCGTGGGCAGCCGGGTGCAGCTCGACATTCCGGGCGAGCTGGCGTACGGCAACGACGAGGCCGCCGCGGGTGGCCGGCCGACCGGCCCGCTGCGCTTCGTGGTGGACGTGCTCGCCGCCCAGTGACCCGTCCGGATCGCCCCGGTTGTCGCCCGGGCGTGATGGAGTTGTTCACATGGGGCTTCCGGCCCGTCACCCACCGGCAGTAGGTTCGGCGTCACCCCGGGCGGCTCGCCCGCCCGGGGTGAGCATCCGGACGGGACGCGGAGGTGCACGTGACGGCGCTGGACGGGCCCGGGCGGGTCGCCCGGTTGATGTGGACGCACTTCGAGCCGGTGCACGCCGTCACCTACTTCCACCCACGAGCGCGCGCGGCGTACGAGGCGGTCGGGCTGCGCGGCTACTGGCGGGGTTACTTCGCCGGCCGGGCCGCGCCAATGGGCGCCACCGAGGCCGCCCCGGTGATCGCCGCCTTCTTCAACTTCGCACCGCCGATGGTGAGCCGGGCGCTGCCGGCGGTGTGGCGGTTGGCGACCCCGCGGGAGGCGTTACGTGCCCGGCTGACCGGCGCCGTGCAGGCTCTCGCGGAGCTGACGTACGAGCTGCCGGAGGCCCACCTGGCCGAGGCCGCCGATCTCCTGGAGCGGGCCGCGTCGGCGACGCAGACCGCCGGCCGGGTGCTCGGCGCGGTGAACGCGGCCCTGCCGCTCGGGGAGTACCCGCTGGCCCGGCTCTGGCAGGCCGCCACCACGCTGCGCGAGCACCGGGGGGACGGGCACGTGGCGGCGCTGGTGGCCGCCGGCCTGGACCCGGTGGAGACGCTGGCCTGGCGGGTCGCGGTGGACATGTCGCCGCAGAACCTGCTGGGCCGGGGCTGGTCCGAGGAGCAGTGGCGGGCCGCCCGCGAGCGGCTGGCGCAGCGGGGCTGGCTGACCCCGGACGGCGCGGCCACCGGCCACGGCCGGGCCGGTTTCCAGGCGGTCGAGGATGCCACCGACCGGGCAGCCGAGCACCCGTGGCGGGCGCTCGGCCCGGACGCCACGGACCGGCTGCGCGAGCTGCTGGAGCCGATGGCCCGGGCCTGCCACAGCGTGATCCCGGCGGGCAGCCCGATCGGGCTGCCCGCGCTGCCCGGCTGACCAGCGGCCCACCCGTCGGGCAGGATGGGCCCGTGGTGGATGCGGTGGTCTTCGACCTGGACGGCGTGATCGTGGATTCCGAACCGGTGTGGGAGGAGGTCCGGCGGGCGTACGTGGCGACGCACGGCGGAGCCTGGCAGCCGGACACCCAGCGCCGGCTGATGGGCATGAGCACCGGCGAGTGGGCCCGCTATCTCAGCGGCGAACTGGGCGTGACGCGCACCGCTGACCAGGTCGCCGACGAGGTGGTCGAGGAGATGACCCGGCGCTACCGGGAGCACGTACCGCTGATCGACAGCGCCGACCAGGTGGTGCGCCGGCTGGCCTCGCGATGGCCGCTGGGGTTGGCGAGTTCGTCGCCGACCCGGCTGATCGCGGCGGCGTTGGCCGCCACCGGCCTGACCGACGCGTTCGTCACCAGCCTGTCCACCGAGGAGACCGAGCGGGGCAAGCCGGCGCCGGACGTGTACCTGAGCGTCGCGGGGCGGCTGGGCGTCGACCCGGACCGTTGCGTGGCCGTGGAGGACTCCTCCAACGGGGTCCGGTCGGCCGCGGCGGCGGGGATGCGGGTGGTGGCGGTACCGCACGGGTCGTACCCGCTGGACCCGGACGCCGCCCGGCTGGCCACGGTGACGCTGGGCGCGATCGGTGAGCTGACCCCCGAACTGGTCGGTGAGTTGGCTGGTTGATGTACGCCGCGTCACCCGCTGTCCGGTCCCTCCCGCCTCGCGCGTGGTTATACGGTTCTCCAGTGACCGGTGGGGCCGGCATGACGGGGACTGAGCGGGGTACCGCAGCCAGCGGTGCTCGACCCGGGTGCCACCCGCCGGACGGGTGAGGAGACCACGGATGAAAGCCATCGTGTACGAGCGCACCGGCGATCCTTCGGTGCTGAAGTTGGTCGACCGGCCGGTGCCGGAACCGGGGGCGGGCGAGGTCCTGGTCCGGATGGCGGTCTCCGGGGTGAACCCGACGGACTGGAAGGCCCGCCGGTCGTTCCCCCTGCCAGCGGGGTGGCAGATCCCCGGGCAGGACGGCGCGGGAGTGGTGGAGGCGGTCGGCACGGGGGTGGACCGGGAGCTGATCGGCGAACGGGTCTGGATCTGGGAGGCGGCCTGGCAGCGGCCGTGGGGCACCTCGGCGGAGTACACGCTGGTGCCGGTCCGGCAGGTGGTCCGCCTCGGCGACGCCTCGTTCGACCTGGGGGCCAGCTTGGGCATCCCGTTCCTCACCGCGCACCGTTGCCTGACCGCTGGCGAGTTCATGCCGGACTCGCTGCGCCCCGGCGCGCTGGCCGACCACACCGTGCTGGTGCAAGGCGGGGCGGGTGCGGTCGGGAACGCCGCGATCCAGCTCGCCCGGTGGGCCGACGCCACGGTGATCACCACGGTGAGCAGTGCGGAGAAGGCGCAGCTCGCGGCGGCGGCAGGTGCCTCCGTCGTGATCAACTACCGGGAGCAGGACGTCGTCGAGGAGGTCCGCAAGATCGCTCCCGACGGGGTGCACACGATCGTCGAGGTGTCCCCGTCCCGTAACGCCGCGACGGACGTTCAGGTGCTCCGGAACGCTGGCGCGGTCTGCGTCTATGCCGACGACGAGCCCGAGGTGAGCATCCCGGTCCGGCCGTCGATGATGCGGAACGTCCGGTGGCAGTTCGTGCTGGTCTACACGGAGCCGACGGTGGCCAAGGCCCATGCCGTGCGGGACGTGGCCGCGGCGGCCACCCAGGGCGGCATCCGGGTCGGCGTGGACGCCGGCCTGCCGCTGCACTACCACCCCCTAGCCGAGACGGCGGCGGCGCACCAGGCGGTGGAGAACTCGGTGGTGGGCAAGGTGCTGATCACCACGAGCGACGCCTGATCGGGTCGCTGGCCACGCGATTTCCCCATCATCAGGACAGAGGCGAACAACTTTCGCAACAATGACGGTGCGGGTCGCCCCGCATGTAAAGGGCGGCCCCGGCGCGGTGCGAACGCCGGGGCCGCCCTCCTGGGGAGGAAGGTTCAGGAGAATCCTCTGTCCCAACAGGCGACGGTGCCCGGTAAAACGTTACGGGGCGGTCAGCTCCCGGACAGTCAGCTCGCCCCCGGCGTACCGCGAACGGACGACCTTCTTGTCGAACTTGCCCACACTGGTCTTCGGCACCGTGTCGATGAACGCCCACCGCTCGGGCAGTTGCCAGCGGGCCACCGAGCCGGCCAGGAAGTCGCGCAGCTCCTCAGCGGTCACCGTGGCGCCCTCCCGGACCACCACGGTCGCCAACGGCCGCTCGTCCCACCGCTCGTCCGGCACACCCACCACGCACGCCTCCAGCACCGCCGGGTGGGCCATCAGCGCGTTCTCCAGCTCCACCGACGAGATCCACTCACCGCCGGACTTGATCACGTCCTTGGCGCGGTCGGTCAGCGTCAGGTAGCCGTCCGGGGAGAGGGTGCCCACGTCGCCGGTGCGCAGCCAGCCGTCCCGGAACTTCTCCTCGTCGGGGGCGTCGTCGCCGACGTACCGGTCGGTCACCCACGGCCCGCGGACCTCCAGCTCGCCCACGGCCGTGCCGTCGGCGGGCAGCAGCTCGCCCAGCGCGCCGACGATCCGCGCCTCCACCCCGGCCGGCACCCGGCCCTGCGTGTAGCGGTAGCGCCACGCCTGCTCACCGGTCGCACCGGCCGGCGGACGGGAGACCGAACCCAGCGGGGACATCTCGGTCATGCCCCAGGCGTGGATGACGTCGATCCCGTGCCGCTCGTCGAACGCGTGCATCAGCGCCGGCGGGCAGGCCGAACCCCCGACGATCACCTCCTTGAGCGAGGAGGTGTCCACGTCGTGGCTGTCCAGGTGGGCCAGCAGGTCGGTCCAGATGGTCGGCACCGCGCCGGCCAGGGTGGGCCGCTCGGCGGCGATCATCTCGGCGATCGGCGCGGCCTGGAGGAACCGGTCCGGCATGATCAGCGACGCGCCGGAGAGGAACGCCGCGTACGGCAGCCCCCACGACATGGCGTGGAACATCGGCACGATGGCCAGCTCCCGGTCGGTCGGCCCGAGGCCGAAGCCCTCCGGCATGCAGACCTGCAACGAGTGCAGATAGATCGACCGGTGCGAGTAGGCCACGCCCTTCGGGTTGCCCGTGGTGCCGGAGGTGTAGCAGAGCGCCGCTGCGTCGCGCTCGTCCACCTCGGGCCAGTCGAACACCTCCGGCCGGTCGGCGAGCAGCGCGTCCCAGTGGTGCACGGTGATCCGGTCGCCTGCCGCCCCCACCAGCGGCGCCGGGTCGCCACCGCCGACCACCACCACATGTCGCACGGTGACCAGCTCGCCGATCACCCGGGCCAGCAGCGGAATGAGCGTGCTGTCGACCAGCACCACGCGGTCCTCGGCGTGGTTGGCGATGTAGGCGACCTGGTCGGGAAAGAGCCGGATGTTGAGGGTGTGCAGCACCGCGCCCATGCTCGGCACCGCGAAGTAGGCCACCAGGTGCTCGTTGTTGTTCCACATGAAGGTGGCGACCCGCTCGTCGCCGGTCACCCCGCACTCGTCGCGCAGCGCGTGTGCCAGCCGAGCGGCCATGCGGCCCACCTCGGCGTACGTCATCCGGCGCGGTTCGGCGCCGGTCCAGGTGACCACCTCGGCCGTGCCGTGCACGGTGGCGCCGTGGTCGAGGATCCGGGAGACCTGCAGAGGGGCGTCCATCATCGTGCTACGCATGGGTAACAAGTTAGTGTCGCCGGTCACAGCTTGGGAACCCCCGTAAATTGTCGCAGGTGAGCATCTCCTGGGCCGACTCATACGTAGGGCAGTTGCGCGCGCTGGCCGGGGACCGGACGCTGATGTTCGTCGGCGCCCGCGCCGTGGTCCGTGACAACGCCGGACGCATCCTGCTGATCCAGCGCTCGGACAACGGCCAGTGGGCCATGCCGGCCGGGGCGATGGAGCTGGGCGAGTCGATCGCGGACTGCGCGGTGCGGGAGGTCCGTGAGGAGACCGGGCTCCGGGCGTTGCGGGTCTGCGCGTTCGCCCTCTACACCGGCCCGGACCGGACCAGCACCAACATGTACGGGCACACCTACCAGGTCTTCACCACCGCGTTCCGGGTGGAGGAGTGGGACGGGCAGCTGGCGCGGGTCACCGACGAGACCACGGACGCCGGCTTCTTCCCCCGGGACCGGTTCCCCGCCCCGCTCTCCGCCTCGGTCGCCGAGACCCTGGCCGACCTGGACGTCTTCGAACAGACCAACCGAATGATCCTCAAGTAGGCCGGCCTCGCCCGGCCCGGCCGGTGAGGGCCGGGCCGGGCGAATGCCTCACTGCGGGTAGCGGACCCCGGCGAACGCCTCCTGGATCCAGTTCGGGTACGCAACCGGCAGCTTGCTGATCTCGTCCAGCTCGGCGAGATCCTGCGCGGTCAGCGTGAGGTCCGTGGCGGCGATGTTGTCCACCAACTGCTCCTGCTTGCGGGCACCGACGATCACGCTGGTCACGGCCGGCCGGGAGAGCAGCCAGGCGACCGCCACCCGGGCCGGGCTGACCCCGTGGCGCTCGCCGATGGCCTTGAGGACGTCGACGACCGGGAAGGCACGCTCCGGGTCGAACGGGGTGAAGTTGGTGTAGCCGGGCTGGGCGCTGCGCGAGCCGCTGTCGGCGACCGCGCTGTCCCGGCCGACCTTGCCGGAGAGGAAGCCGCCGGCCAGTGGGCTCCACACGGTCAGTCCGACACCCTCGTCGAGCGCCATCGGCACCACGTCGCGCTCCACGTCCCGGCCCAGCAGCGAGTAGTACGACTGCACCGAGACGAAGCCGGCCAGCTTCTCCCGGGCGGAGATGCCCAGCGCCTTGGAGATCTGCCAGGCGGCGAAGTTCGCGCAACCGATGTAGCGGACCTTGCCCTGCCGGACCGCGTCGTCGAGCGCGCGCAGCGTCTCCTCCATCGGCGTGACCTGGTCGAAGTTGTGGATCTGGTAGAGGTCGATGTGATCGGTGCCCAGTCGCCGCAGGCTGTCCTCCAGCGCCTGCATGATGTGCAACCTGGAGGTGCCGACGTCGTTCGGGCCGGGCCCGGTTCGGGCGTGTACCTTGGTCGCCAACATTACGTCGCGACGCCGCTTGCCGAGCGCCTGGCCGAGGAACTCCTCGCTCTCGCCCTCGCTGTACGTGTCGGCGGTGTCGACGAAGTTCACGCCCGCGTCCAGCGCGGTGTCCACCAACCGCTGGGCGTCGGTCAGCGGCAGCGCGCCGAGGCCGCCCCAGATCGGGTGTCCGCTGCCGCCGAAGGTCATCGTGCCGAGCGAGATCTCCGAGACGTACACCCCGGTGTTGCCCAGCAGTCGGTACTTCACGCGTTACTCCTCGTCGATCGGAGGCCGGCGTCGGCCACCACGTGGTCACTATGTCGGACAGTGTGTCCGACGCAAGCGTACGTCGTCGGTCCCGCCCCTGCCCACCTAGGATTCGGACCATGCCCTCGATCACCCGACGCCGCCCACGCAACCCCGACGGCCGGGCCGCCGTCGAAGCCCGGGTGCTGGCCGCCACCGAGCGGCTGCTCCAGGAGGGGGTCCGCTTCACCGACCTCGGCGTCCAGCGCATCGCCGCCGAGGCGGGGGTGGCCCGGTCGACCTTCTACATCCACTTCCGGGACAAGAGCGAGCTGCTGATGCGGCTGGCCGGCAGCATGCGGGAGACCTCCTTCGACCGGGTCCGAGAGTGGGATCCGGCCGGTCCCGGCGACCCGCTCGAAGCGCTCACCGAGGTCTTCACCGACGTGATCCGCATCTACCGGACGTACGCCCCGGTGCTGGCGGCGATCACCGAGGTCGCCGCATACGACGCGGCGGTCCGGGAGTACTGGGCGGCCGGCTTCGAGCAGTTCATGGCGCGTACCGAGGAGGCGCTCCGCGCGGAGCAGCGGGCCGGGCGCACCCCGGCGAACCTGGACCCGCCGGCCGCGACCCGGCTGATCGTGCTCGGCGGCGACCGATTCCTCGCCCATCATGTCGCCCTGACCCCGGCCGACCCCGAGGCCGATGCCGCGGCCGCCCGGGAGTTGGCCGCGACCTGGTGGTACGGCGCCTACCGCCGCCCCGCCTGACCACCGACCGCCCCGAGCCGGTCCGGGGCGGTCGAGGTGGACGCGGTCAGATCATCGTTTGGGACTTGGCCTCCATGTCGGCAGCCGCCTCCTCCTTCGACTCGCGGGTCAGCGCCTTGCCGCCCGGCGCCGGGGCCTCACCGCCGAGCGGGTCGGCACCGCCGGTGGCGCCCTGCGGGCCGGCGCCCCGCAACTGCTCGTTCGGCAGCGCCACGGTCACCAGCACCGCCACGATGGCGATCAGGCCGGCGGTCAGGAAGACCATGTCCAGCGCGTCGACAAACGCGTTCTGGATCGCCGACCGCACCGGCCCGGGGAGGGCCATGATGGTTGCCGGATCGTTGATCGAGATGTTCGCGCCGCCGCTCGCCGCCACCTCGGCCTGCTGCTGCGGCGGGAGCTGGGCGATCGCGCCGGGCAGCCGGTCGCTCAGCCCTCCGGCGAGCCGGGAGGAGAGCACCGCGCCGAGGATCGCCACCCCGAACGAACCGCCCAGCGACCGGAAGAAGGTGGCCGAGGAGGTGCCGGCGCCCAGGTCGCGCACGGAGACCGCGTTCTGCACCGCGAGGACCAGGGACTGCATGCACAGCCCCAGGCCGACGCCGATCACCACCATGTAGCCGAAGGCGATCCAGAGCGAGGTGCCCACCGCCAGCTGGGTGAAGAGGAACATGCCGACCAGCAGGGTCACCGACCCGGCCACCGGGAACCACTTGTACCGGCCGATCCGGCTCATCGCCCGCCCGGTGAGGATCGAGGTGACGATGATGCCCGTCATCATCGGCAGCATCAGCAGACCGCTGCGGGTCGGCGAGGCGCCCTTGACGATCTGCAGGTACAGCGGGATGAAGATGATCGACCCGAACATGACCAGGCCGAGCACGAAGCCGGCCGAGTTGGCCAGCGCGAAGGTGGCGCTGCGGAACAGCCGCAGCGGGAGGATGGGCTCGGCGACCCGGGCCTCCTGGAGCACGAAGAGCACGGCGAGCACCGCACCGGCCACGAACAGGCCGATGATCACCCCGGAGCCCCAGCGGTACTCGTTGCCACCCCAGCTCAGCGCGAGCAGCAGGCAGCTCACCCCGGCGACCAGCAGGCCGGCGCCGAGCCAGTCGATCGCGTGTTTCCGACGCTCGAACGGGATCAGCCGCATCACGTGGTAGCAGACCACGATGGCCAGGATCGCCAGCGGCACGTTGATGTAGAAGATCCACCGCCAGTCGGTCTCCGCGAAGTAACCACCGACCAGCGGACCGGCCACCGACGAGATCCCGAAGACGGCGCCGAACAGCCCCTGGTAGCGGCCCCGCTCCCGGGGTGAGACGACGTCCGAGATGATCGTGAACGCCAGCGTCAACAGACCACCCGCGCCGACACCCTGGATGCCCCGGGTGATGATCAGCTGGGTCATGTTCTGCGACAGGCCGGCCAGCAACGACCCGACCAGGAACGTGCCGATCGAGAAGAGGAAAACCGGGCGGCGCCCGTACAGGTCGGCCATCTTGCCGTACAGAGGGGTCGACGCGGTCGAGGCGAGCAGGTACGCGGTGACCACCCACGAGTAGTGGTTGATCCCGCCCAGCTCCCCGACGATGGTCGGCAGGGCCGTGCCGACGATGGTCTGGTCGAGGGCGGCCAGCAGCATGCCGGTCATCAGACCGATCATGAGCAGCCGGATCTGCTGGCGATTCAGCACCGGCGCGGCAGAGGCTTCGGTGGTCATGGGCCCTTCATTCCCGGCCAACGCGGAACATGCGTCGAACCGGGAAAACGGCCCCGGCCCCCTTCCGGTTGCTCATGGGCCCACCCGGCGCGTCGCGCCCTGACAGACCCATGATCAAACCGGAGGGTGAGCAGTTCAGGCGGCGAAGGCCTGGGTGATTCTCTGGCAGAAGGCGGGAAGGTCGTCCGGCTTGCGGCTGCTGGTCAGGTTGCCGTCGGTCACGCACTCCTCGTCGACCCACGTGGCTCCGGCGTTGGTCAGGTCCGTACGCAGGCTGGGCCAGGAGGTGATCCGCCGGCCGCGCACCACGTCCGCCTCGACCAGCGTCCACGGGCCGTGGCAGATAACCCCGACCGGCTTGCCCGCGTCGAAGAACGCCCGCACGAACCGCACCGCATCCGCGTCGGTACGCAGGAAGTCCGGGTTCGCCACCCCACCGGGCAACACCAGCGCGTCGTAGCCGCCGGCATCCGCCTTGTCCGCGGTGACATCCACGTCGTACGTCTTGGACTGGTCCAGATGGTTGCAGGCCTGGATGGAACCGGGCTTGAGCGAGACCAGCTCGACCGTCGCGCCGGCGTTCTCCACCGCCTCGCGTGGCTGGACGTACTCGACCTCCTCGACCCCGTCGGTGGCCAGGAAGGCGATCCGCTTGCCCTGAAGTGTCGTAGCTGTCATCTCGATGCATCTCCTCTCCGAGGGGTACCTGAACTCCCTTCCCGCACCCCGACACCCGAAACGCCCCCACAGCCGCCAACAGTAAGGAAGGGCACCTTGTTAACGCCTCTGGTAGAGGAAGGTGCCCTTCTTAACAAAGAGCCTCACGACCGCCGGGGTGGATCACCGCGGAGGTTTGGCCCCGAGGCCGCTGGGGACCCGGGGAGGCATGGCAGGAGCAGCAGCGGAACACCGCCGGCTCGCCACCGTCGTGGAGAGCTGGCTGGGGCGCCCGGTCCTGATCGTCGGCGACGCCTTGTTGGACGAATGGCGGTTCGCCGACTCCGACCGGCTCTGCCGGGAGGCGCCCGCCCCGGTCCTCACCCTGCGGCGGCGGATCTCCGCCGCTGGCGGGGCCGCGAACACCGCCGTCAACGTCGCCACCCTCGGTGGACGGGCGGTGCTGGTGGCACCGGTCGGCGCCGACGTCGCCGGCGACGAACTGCACGACTGTCTGGACCGCGCCGGCGTCTGGGACCGTACGGTCAACCAGCCCGGCCGGCCCACCCCGGTGAAGCGGCGGATGCTGGCCGGCAACCAGATCCTGCTCCGGGAGGACTCCGGCGACCCGGACGACGCGCTCGCCCCGGACGGGGTGAGCCGGCTGCTCACCGCGCTGGACTGTGCCACCGAGGAGCTGCGCGCCGCCGCCGGTGGGGAGGCGCCGACCCTGGTGGTCTGCGACTACGGCCTGGGCGCCCTGCCCGCGCCGGTCCGCGCCTGGCTGGTCGAGCAGCGGGAGCGCTACGCCACGGTCGCGCTGGACGCCCATGACCTGGCCGACTGGCGGGGGCTCGCGCCGACCGTGGTAACTCCCAGCTTCGCCGAGGCGACCCGGCTGCTGGCCCGCGCCAGCGGCGCGACCCGCCCGAAGGCCGGCACCGAACTGCACCTGGAACACCCCGACAGCGACCCGACTGACGGACCGTCCGAGCTCAGCGTGGGTGCCGCCCCGGGTGGGGCCCGGGCCGACGCTGTCAGCGCCGGGATGATTCCGGACCCGACGCGGGCCGGCCACCCGGGGCCGGTCGGCGAGCCGACGCTCAGCGAGGGCCAGGTGGCCCTCACCGGCGACGGGCTCAGCGTCACCGGCGCCGGCGTGACCGTGAACACCGAGGCCGGGGAGGGCGTCGACCGGGCCGTGCTGGCCGAGGCGCGCCTTGCCGAGTTGCGTGCGCACACCGGCGCCGACGTCGTCGCGGTGACCCTGGACACCGAGGGCGCGGTGGTCGGCGGCGCCGACGGGGAGCCGCGCCGCAGCCACAGCACCCCGGTGCCGGCGAGCCACGCCGTGGGTGCCGGTGACGCGTACCTGGCGGCGATGACGCTGGCCCTGGCCGCCGACGCGCCGCTGCCCACCGCCGCGCAGCTCGCCCAGCTGGCGGCCACCATCACCGTGTCCGACACCGGCACCTGCGTGTGCCGGCGGGAGGACCTGCTCACCGCGCTCGACCTGCCACCGGAGACCACCGGGCACCCGGTGCTGGTCGGCGCCGACGAGCTCGACGCGATCGTCACCGAGTATCGCGACGCCGGACGGTCGGTGGTGTTCACCAACGGCTGCTTCGACGTGCTGCACCGCGGGCACGTGCGCTACCTGGAGCAGGCCCGCGCCCTGGGGGACCTGCTCATCGTGGCGGTCAACTCGGACGGCAGCGTACGCCGGCTGAAGGGGCCGGACCGGCCGGTCAACCCCGTCGAGGACCGGGGTGCCCTGCTCGCCGCGTTGTCCTGCGTGGACCATGTGGTGATCTTCGAGGAGGACTCGCCCGCCGCGCTGATCGAGGCGGTCCGGCCGGACGTCTACGTCAAGGGCGGGGACTACCCGCCTGAGCTGGTGCCTGAGGCGCCGCTGGTGCGCCGGCTGGGCGGCCAGGTGCGCACCCTGGGGTACGTGCCGGACCGGTCCACTTCCGCGATCATCGAACGGATCCGGTCGCACAGTCAGGACCGGGAGCCCGACCCGTTGTCGCATGGCCATGACGCGTCACTCAGCACCCGTACCCGAGCGTCGTGAACCGCCCACTCGACCTCGACACCGCGGAGGCGTTCCGCACCGAGCGGCTGGTCGACGTACTGATCCCGACCCGTAACCGGCCCGCCGAGCTGGCGGTCACCCTGGCCGGGCTCGCCACGCAGGACGGTGTGCCCGGCTTCGGGGTGGTGGTCAGCGACCAGTCCGACGGGGAGCCCGCGTACGCCCACCCCGCCGCCGCGACCATGGTCCGGGCGCTGCGGCACCGGGGTCACCCGGTGCTGCTGACCCGCCGACTGCCCCGGCGGGGGCTGGCCGAGCACCGGGCGTACCTGCTGGCCGCCTCGACCGCCCGGTACGTGCTCAGCCTCGACGACGACGTCTGGCTGGAGCCGGGGGCTCTGCATCGGCTGGTCACCGCGATCGGAGAGCTGGGCTGCGGATTCGTCGGCAACGGCGTGCACGGGCTCTCGTACGCCGACGACAGGCGACCGGAGACGCACGGGCACTACGAGGAGTGGATCGGCCAGCCCACACCGGAGCGGATCCGGCCGGGTACCCCGGAGTGGAACCGGGCCCGGATCCACTCGGCGGCCAACCTGCTGCACGTCACCGAAGAGTTGGCGCTGCCGCCGGGCGCGTGGCGCGCGTACAAAATCTCCTGGATCGGGGGGTGCGTGCTCTACGACCGGGCCAAGCTCGTCGATTCCGGTGGGTTCGACTTCTGGCGGAAGGTGCAGGAGAAGCACCAGGGCGAGGACGTGGCCGCCCAACTCTCGGTGCTGGCCCGGCATGGCGGGGCCGGCATCCTGCCCAGCGGTGCCTACCACCTGGAGTCCCCCACCACGGTCACCGACCGGGACGTCGAGGCGTGGGAGGTCGTGCTCGCCGACGAGGACACCCCTCAGCCGGCCTGAGTTCTGTTAAGAAGGGGCCCCTGCTCTACCGCACGCGTTAAGAAGGTGCCCTTCCTTGTGTCTGGAGCAGCTCTCGGGCGGCCTCCAGCACCTCGATCGTCGGCACGTCGCTCACGAAGGAATCCCGGTGCGGGCACTCGCCGTCGCCGGGTCGGTGCGGGTAGATGCCGGGCGTGCAGTCCACCCCGCAGACCGGGCAGTGCACCACCCAGGAGCAGATCGGCCGGTGCCGGCCGCGCAGCGGGTTGGCCGTGTTGATCAGGTTGCCGACCCAGTAGATGCCGACCGTCGGCGTGCCCACCGCGGCGGCCAGGTGCAGCGGGCCGGTGTCGTTGGAGACGACCAGGGCGCAGCCGGCGTAGCAAGCGGCCAACCCGCCGAGGCTGAGCGTCCCCACCTGCGGCCGGACCGGCACCCCCGCCGCCGCGACCACCCGGTCCACCACCTCCCGTTCGGTGGGGGTACCGGTGACCAGCACCTCGTAGCCGTCGCCGTGCAGCTCGCGCGCCACCTCGCCGAACCGCTCGGCCGGCCAGCGGCGTCGGGTGTCGGTGGCGCCCGGATGCAGCGCCACCCGGGGTCGGTCCGGTGGGCCGAGCACCTGGGTCGCCTCCGCGCGGTCGGCGTCGGTCACGGCCAGCGCCGGCACGATGGTGGTCGCCGGCGCACCCACGAGAGCCACCGCCTCCAGGTAGCGGATCACCTCGTGCTGGTAGTAGACGTAACGGATCCACCGGTCGAGCGGCGGCGCGTCGTCGGCGCGCAGCCCCACGGTGACCCGGGCGCCGAGGCCGCTGACCAGCGGGTTGGAGTTGGCGCCGCCGCCGTGGATCTGCACCGCCAGGTCAAAGCCCTCGCTCCTGGCCGCCGCCACGAAGTCGTCCATCGACGACTCCGCCTCACCCGCTTCCGGCGTGCGGATGCCCGGCGCCGGCGGCACCACCAGCACCCGGTCCACCGGGCCCGGCCGGTCGCGCCAGAGCTTCGCGTGCCACGGCGCGCCGAGCAGCACGATCTCCGCCTCCGGGTACGCGGCGCGCAGCGCGTCCAGCGCCGGCAGGGCGAACAGGAAGTCGCCGAGCGCGTTGGCGCGCAGCACGGCGATCCGCTGCACGTCGGGGATGCGCCCGGCCGTCGGGCCGAGCAGGGACGGGGTGACCACGCGGTGCCGTTACGGCCGGTCGGTCTCGCCGACGGTGTCCGGACGGTGCAGCTCGCGGTCGGCGGCGGGATCGGCCGGCATCGGTGTACCAGCGGAGAGGCCGCCGGCGCGCGGCCCGGTGCGGCCGACGGTGATGGTGCGCGGCCTGGGTCGGGCCGCCCGGGGCAGCCGGACCCGGAGCAGGCCGTGGTCCATCACCGCGTCGATGCCCTCCGGGTCGACCCGGGACGGCAGGTCGATGCGGTATTCGAAGCCGCGGGTCTCGAAACCGCCCGGGATGCCCTGGTCGGCGTTGACCTCCGCCTCGGATCGGGCCCGTACGCACAGCTCCCGGTCGTCCAGCTCGACCGCCACCTCCTCCGGTGCCACCCCGGGCAGCCGGACGACGACCTCCCAGCCGTCCGCGGTCTCGGTCATCTCGACGTCGGACGTCCCGGCCCGGCCGCCGACCAGCCGGCTCAGCTCGGCGCGCAGCGACTGCAGCTCGCCCATCGGGTCCCAGCCCTGCTGCCGGCCCCGCCATCCCCGGCCGAAGCCACCGGTCTGCTGCTCGCTCATCACACCTCTCCGATCCGCTGGGTGGCCGCGGGTGGCCGCAGCGAGCTGGGCGCATCCAGACCGGCCTCGCGGTCGACGCCCACGCCGAGCCGGTCGACCAGCTCCCCGCCGAGCCAGGCGCTGATGCCGAGGATGGCGACCGCGACCACCTCGATGGCGATCAGCGAGCCGCCGGCGGCCCGGGAGTCCGCGTTGAGCCGGACCGCCCAGACGGCGGCGAAGAGCAGGATCACCGCGACGTTCGCGCCGGCGTGCAGCAGGCCCACCCGCTTGGCGCGGGTGCCCGTCGGGATCGCCAGCAGGTCGAACGATCCGGCCGCGGCGGCCAGCAGGCCGCCGATCAGACCGACCGTGATGTTCCAGTACGCGACCTCGCCGAGGAAGTCGGGACCGCCGACGGCGTCCACCACGTCGAACAGCACCGCCGTGACCAGCAGCGCGACCGGGAACATGACCAGCATCGGATGAACTGGGTGACCCAGCACCTTGAGTCGGCTCTCCATCTTCTTCCAGCCTCCACTGGTCGGCGTCCTGCGTGACGGGTCGTGCTGCGGGCGCGTCGGGTGAGGCCGTACCCCCGACAACCGGGGGCAAACCTCGCGCTGGCCACGCGGCCTAGGCTGGCGGCGGTGGCACCCGCCACCCGGGTCAACGGCTGGGGGAGGATCACGTGACGGTGGAGATCACCTCGCACGAGGAGCTGCGCGAGTTGCTCGGCGTACCGAACGCGCGGGCCGCCAACAAGGAGCGCCCCCGCCTGCACGAGCGGGACCGGCAGTGGGTGGCCGCCTCGCCGTTCTGCCTGGTGGCCACGGCCGGCGCGGACGGTAGCTGCGACGTCTCGCCCAAGGGCGACCCGGCCGGGTTCGCCCTGGTGCTGGACGACACGACGATCGCGCTGCCGGAACGGCCGGGCAACAGGCGGGCCGACGGCTACCGCAACATCCTCGACAATCCGCACGTCGGGTTGCTCTTCATGATCCCCGGGAGGACCGACACGCTGCGGATCAACGGGCGGGCCCGACTGGTGCGGGACGCACCCTGGTTCGACGACATGGTGGTCAAGGGGCACCAGCCGGTACTCGCGGTGGTGGTGGAGATCGAGCAGATCTTCTACCACTGCGCCAAGGCGTTCCTGCGGTCCGCGTTGTGGCAGCCGGAGACCTGGCAGCCGGAGGTGCTGCCGTCCCGGGCCCGCCTTGTCAAGGAGGTCGAGGCGCCGACGGAGAACCTGGAAGACCTGGAACGGCACTACGGCCCGGAGTACGTCCGAACCATCTACGTCTGATCCAGCATCCACGGCTGATCCGGCGGCACGAGGGTCTGCTGGAGAGCCTGGAGCGGTTACCACCACACCGCCGAGCGTATCGGTGGTCAGCCTGCGCCGAAAGCCGTCGTGCCGCTCAGGACGCCGGCTCGGCAGACACCATCCACAGGTGACCGTCGGGGTCGGCGAAGGCGCCCGCGTACCCCCAGGGTTGTGCTGCCGGCTCGGTGACCACCTCGGCACCGGCGGCGCGGGCGCGCTCGACGATCGCATCCGCCTCGGCGGGAGAGGCGACGCTGAGGCTGAGCACGCACTCGCTCTGCCCCCGCGTGGCGACCTCGTGCCGGCCGATCACCCACCCGAAGCCGCCGGTCGGGATGAGCATCAGCCGCAGCCCGTCGTTGACCACGAACTGCAACGGCTCGGGGATGCCGTCGTCGGCCAACTCGCCAACCGTCTCCAGGCCGAGGCCGTCACGGTAGAAGCGGTGTGAGGTGGGGCGGTCGGCGATGGGAAGACTGATGATCACGGGCGCGAAGGGCATGGAACGGGCTCCAGGGTTTCGGGCGGACGCTGTCTCCAGGATGGACGGCGCCGGGCACCGAAAGTCATCGGACCCGCCGGCCCGTGGGTGCTGCTCGTGCTCTTCATCGTGATCACCGGCGCGCTGCTGCTGTCGGCTGAACACGTTCCTGATCTAGCGTTGCCGCATGAACGTTGAAGGCTGGTTGGCAGACACCCGCGCCTCCTACGACACAGTCGCTGTCAGTTATGCCCGTATGGTAGGCAACCTCCTGGCCGAAACACCCTACGAACGAGCGACTCTGGCGTTGTTCGCCGACCTCGTCCACGCCGCCGGTGGCGGTCCGGTCGCGGACGTGGGCTGCGGACCAGGGCGGATCACCGCACACCTGCATGGGCTCGGCGTCGACGCCTTCGGGATCGATCTGTCGCCGGGAATGATCGATGTGGCTCGGCGCGATCACCCCGGTCTGCGGTTCGAGGTGGGTTCCATGACCGACCTCGACCTGGCCGAGGCGTCGGTCGCCGGCCTGGTCGCCTGGTACTCGCTGATCCACATCCCCGACGACCAGGTCAACTCGGTCTTCGCGCATTTCCGGCGGGTGTTGCGGCCCGGCGGCCCGCTTCTGCTCAGCTTCCACGTGGGCGACGAAACCAGGCTCAAGACCCAGGGGTACGGCGGCCACCCGATGAAGGTTCACGTCCACAGACGCCAGCCCGCCCAGGTGGCGGCCTGGCTGCGCGAGGCCGGATTCGCGGTCGAGGCGCAGATGACCCTCACCTCGGCCGAGAGTTCGCTCGGCGGGATCATCTTCGGACGCCGCCAGCCCTAGGGCATGGCTCCGATCCCTGACCTTTCAATCGTCCCTTGACGCCCCGCTGTCAGCGATCTGAGTGACGAGGAAGTCGAGCCGTTCCTCCTGGCCGTCCGGGAGGATGCGGCCGCTGTCGGACAGGACAGCCATGCCGTGCAACGCGCTCCAGGTGACCTCGGCGAACAGTTCACGGCGCTGGCTGTCCGGACGGAAGCAGCTGACGAACTCGTCGAAAGCGGCCCGTAGCGGGGGCGGTGTCTCGGCGCTCGCGAACTTCAAGTCGGTGTGCAGGACGAACATGGCCTGGTACAGGGCAGGTCGTTCGACCGCGAAATTCAGGTAGGCGCGGCAGACGGCGCGCAGGGTCTGCCCCTGCTCCGGGGCGGCCTGCCGCGCGCGCCGCAGGTGGGCGGCGAGTTCGCTGAAGCCGTCGATGGCAACAGCGCTCACGATGGCGTCCTTGCCAGTGAAGTGGCTGTACAGCACCGGCTGGCTGTACTCCACGCGTTCAGCCAGTCGTCGCGTCGTCACCGCCTCCCAGCCTTCGGCTTCCGCGAGTTCGCGCGCGGCCGTGATGATCAGCTGATGGCGGTGGGCGCGTTCACGTTCACGGCGCTCGTTGACGGCGGACATGACGGAATCCTAGCAGGGCTAGACATCCTTTCGAAGCTAGGTCTATCGTCGCTATCACTACTAGCGCCGACAGGAATCGCTCCGGGTGCTGCCGCCGAGAGGGGAAGCAATCCATGCTCACCAACGTCGCCAACGTGCTCGCCGGACTGATCGGCGCAGGCATCATCTTCATGGGCGCTCGAGCGTTCTGGGCACCGCAGGCCGCAGCGGGCTTTGGTATCCCCGGCACGCCGACCGAGGACCGGAACTTCCAGGCCTGGCTGTCCGTCAAGGCCGTGCGCGGACATCGCCTCGGGGCTCTTCATCCTCATCCTGCTGGCTGGAGCGACACCCCACCTGCTGGGTTGGTTCATGCTGGCCGCCACCGGCATACCCGTCGGCGACGCACTGATCGTGCTGCGCAGTAACGGGCCCAAGTCGGCCGTTTACGGTATCCACGGGGCCACCGCCGCGGTGATGCTGGCGATCAGCGTGCTCCTGCTCGTCGCGTAATCCCGTGTCGCGCCGCTGGCCGGCTATTGCCTGCACGGACAAATGGGTGAACCTTCGGGCGACGTTGGTCTTCGGCCTCGACCCGCCAGCGCCGCCCTGATCGACCTCGGGAAACGGCGAAGCCCAGGTCGATGACCTGGGCTTCCGTACCGAGCCGCCTGACGGAATCGAACCGTCGACCTACGCATTACGAGATCAAGTTGCCTACATCTGCCTACCTGGCAAAACCCCGCCCGAGCTGCTGATATGTCTCTCGACATCTCTCAATGCCGGTGGTCGCGGTCCGGCCTCTTAAGGACTGGATGAGGACTGAGGCAGGCCACACGTGCGGGCATGTGGTGGTCGGTAGATTACTCCTCCGACCAGGAGTGAGGTTCGATCACCCATGGCCCGCCTGGGTTCTTCCGGAAAGCCGACTGACCAAGCGGGAGGCTGGCGAGTTGAGCCACCGATGAGTTCAGCTCGATGACATGCCTGATGCATGTCGCGACTACTGCGCCAGGCTGGTTCGGATCGTTGACGCCATCGCCGACCATCCAGGAGTTGTCGTCGTTGTGGATCACCTCGCGCGCCGGCTCTCTACCCTCCAGCACCGTGCGCTGTACCACTGCCCCCAGATTGTCGGGGAACCGGCCGCCGCTGAAGGGGAAGGGCAGGGATCTGAACATCTCATGCTGGTCCGAGTGTCCGGAGGTCTCGGTGGTGTGATCATCCACCGCGACACCATAGACCCTGGCCTGCGTGCCCAACGTCTCCGTGGCGGCGACGATCGCTCTGCAGGGATCCACCTCGCACTGTCAGCTTGGGAATTGTCGATCTCCGGCAGGCCCCGGGCTTGACGGCCTGGTCTCGGTAGTCTCGCGTGGCCTCGGCTGGCCCCTGTTGTCCCAGACGAATGGCACGCTAATGGCACGCCGCAGACCTCTGCCTTGCAAAGATCAAGGCTCCTGTCGGGCTGCGACGCTCGCGAAGCCGTCGTAGCCTGCGGCGGCACTGTCAGGAGGAGGCTACGGGGCAGTCCTTTTGACATTTTCGATACGTGATCCGATTTTCCAAGTCCGGATCACCGACATAGTAGTTGACGGTTAAACCGCCGTCCGACCTCTCCCATCTCAAGATGTAACGCCCGCCGTTGGCGCTGCCGGCAAGAGCGTCGATGTCAATACCGATGTCGTGTATTCGGCCCGGATTCGCTAGAAACCAACGACCTTCCGCCGGTAGCTTGTCTCGCCCTGGCTGGAATCCCGGCGGAAGATCCTCCGGAAACGCATCGAACATGTGATGCGGCAAATTCGTGGCCGTGAACAGGTGGTCCGACTTGAAGACCAGCACTGAGTCGTCCCGCTCTTCGATCCACGTCCCCACCAGCTCCGATTCCGTCATGGGAATCGGCTCTTTCGCAGCAGGCGCACTAGGACCAGGGACCGCGCATCCGACAAGCATCACGACGGCTCCGAAGATAGCGAGTGAACCGCGTTGAGAGGTTTCCTGCCTCGGATCACGCGCAGTTGGCATTTTGGCAGGATAGCCGCCATCTGCAAGTGCATCAATGAGACGGCGTTAGGTGGAACCAGCCTTGCCAGCGGATGTCCTCGTCGGGCAGTCGTAGACCGTCCAGCCTCCCGGGACGGGGCCAAGGTCGTTCGTCCGGTAGGGCGCTCCACCTTGTCCCCGTCCCGGGAGGCTGGTAGCCCTTGTGGTGCCCGATGAGGTGATCCGCGTCCGGCTGATCTCTGAGGAGGGTCGGGGCTCGGGGCGGAGCCCCGAGGTCTTCAAGCTCTTGTAGCTCGTAAGCATGGCCGGCCGGCCCGGCCGATGCCGGCCGGAGGTCGCCAGCAGGCCGGGGCCGGGCCGGCGCGGCCCGCTTGCGGGCCGCCTTGATCTGCTGCGGCGGCGGTTGACAGTGGCGGTCGCCTTCGCGGAGGTCGGCGGGAACCTGGTCGAGGGGACGCCGAAGAACCACCAACGCCGGTCTGTGCCGATCCCGCGCTTCCTCGTCGACGAGCTGGCCGCGCACATCGTCGGTAAGGGCCGGGCCGCGCTGGTGTTCACCGCCCCGAACGGCGGGCCGCTGCGCAACACCAACTTCCGGTCGCGGGTCTTCGCGCCGGCGTCGGCGTCGGTCGGGCTGGCCGGGTTGACTCCGCACGATCTCAGGCACACGGCGGCGAGTCTGGCCGTGGCGGCGGGCGCTAACGTCAAGGCGGTGCAGCGGATGCTCGGCCACGCCTCGGCGTCGATGACCCTGGACGTGTATGCCGGCCTGTTCGGTGACGACCTGGACGCGGTCGCCAACCGCTTGGACGAGGCGGTCACTGCACGGGACAAGGACTATCTAAGGACCGGCACCACAGACGGCGGCGTGATTGACCTTGGGAAACGGCGAAGCCCAGGTCGTTGACCTGGGCTTCCGTACCGAGCCGCCTGACGGAATCGAACCGTCGACCTACGCATTACGAGTGCGTCGCTCTAGCCGACTGAGCTAAGGCGGCAACGATCGTCAAGTGTACGGCACCCCACGGCGGTCGCCCGAACGGGATACCCCCTCCCCGGCCGCTGCCACCAACCGGACATCGGCCGCCATCTGGACGTTTACCGGACAGCGGATCAGAGGTGTCGGTACTACGCTGCGGCGGGTGAGCGACGATCACGCCCCCCTCGACACCCCCGACCAGCAGGACCCGGCGGACGGGCGTCCCGACGGCCCGCCGGCCGGCGAGCGGGTCGCCCATCGACCCCGCACCACGGACCCGCTGGAGCTGGGCTTCACCCCGCGCAAGCCGGTCCCGTGGCTGGCGCCCTTCCTGCTGATCAGCACCGGCATCCGGACGCTGCTGGCGATGCTCTTCGGGGCGTACCTGGACAAGCGCGAGTTGCAGAACGCGTTCGGCGACGACGCCTTCCGCCAGGCCGGGCCGGACGGCGGGCTGTGGCTCGACTACGTGGCCGACCTGGGCGACGGCTTCAACGCCACCTACTCGGTGGCGTACCTGCTGGCACAGCCGGAGCTGGCCTTGGACGGGCACCGGCTGCCCCGGGCGCAGACCCTGGTGATGGGCGGCGACCAGGTGTACCCGTCGGCGGCGTACGCCTCGTACGAGGACCGGTGCAAGGGCCCCTACCAGGCAGCGCTGCCGGGGACCCCGCCGGAGCGGCCCACCCTCTTCGCGGTGCCCGGCAACCACGACTGGTACGACGGCCTGACCGCCTTCCTGCGGTTGTTCGTCCGCTCCCGGGACCGGCACTTCGGCGGTTGGGGCACCGGGCAGTCGCGCTCGTACTTCGCGGTGGAACTGCCGGCCGGCTGGTGGCTGCTCGGCGTGGACGACCAGTCCGGCTCGTACCTGGACGACCCGCAGTTGGCGTACTTCGACGAGGTGGCTCGACGGCTCGGCCCCGAGTCGAAGGTGATCATCGCGACGCCGGCGCCGACCTGGGTCAAGGCCGCCGACCATCCGACGGCGTACGACTCGGTCGACTACTTCATCCGGACGATCATCGACCCGACCGGTGCCCAGGTCCGGCTGCTGCTCTCGGGCGACCTGCACCACTACGCCCGCTACGCGGGACCGGACCGGCAGCTGATCACCTGTGGCGGCGGCGGGGCGTACCTCTACCCGACGCACAAGCTGCCGGAGCGCATCGAGGTGCCGCCGCGGGACACCCTGGCCCGGCGGGCCAGCCGCGCCCAGCCGTACGACCTGGTGGCCCGCTATCCGGACGCGGCCCGCTCCCGTCGCTACGGCTGGGGCATCTTCCCCCGGCTGCCGTTCCGCAACCCCGGTTTCACCACACTGCTCGGCACCCTGCACACGCTCCTGATGCTGGCCATGGCGGGCGCGGCCGCGAACTGGGCGGACACCACCGAGCAGCGGCTGTTCACCGTCCCGCTGGTGATGATGCTGCTCGTGACGGTGCTGGCGGCGGCCCTGTTCGCCAAGCCACCCAGCGCGAACGGCAAGCGGCACGCCCGGCACTGGATCCTCGGCGTCAGCCACGGCCTGGCACACGTCGGGCTGGCCGCCGCCGGCACCTGGGCCTGGTTGGCGCTGCCGTTCTACGACTGGCCGTGGCCGCTGCCGGTGGTCGCCGCGGCGGTGCTCTACGGCCCGGTGAGCGGGCTGGTGGCCAGTCAGCTGGTGGCGGCGTACCTGTTGGTGGCGGGGTCGTTCGGGGTGAACGTCAACGAGCTCTTCGCCGGTCAGGGCATCGAGGACTCCAAGGCGTTCCTGCGGCTGCGCATCGACCCCGACGGCACCCTCACCATCTATCCGATCGCGGTCGACCGGGTCTCCCGCGACTGGCAGGTCAACCCCGACCAGTCCCCCACCGCAAGCTGGCTGACGCCGAAAACCCCGCTGACCCCCCGCCTGGCCGAACCCCCGATAGTCCTGCCCTGACCCACAGCCCCGTTGATCATGAAGTTATTGCGGGCGACGCGCCGCCCCGGCGCGCAATAAATTCATGATCAACGGGGGGAAGGCCAACCGGGGGAAGGCGGGGCCGGGGCCGGCGGGGTCAGGGGGTGTAGTGCTGGTCGTGGGCCTGGCGGGGGGCGCAGACGGAGGCGCGGGAGCAGGAGCAGCGGGAGCCGTCGGCGTCGAGCCGGACCGTCACCGCGTCACGGGGGACGCTGTGGCCGACCACGCGGCCCTCGCCCTCCGGCGTGGAGACCCGGCTGCCGACGGCCGGGGCGGTCTCCTGGAAGCGCTGGTAGAGCGGGTGTTCGTACTTCAGGCAACACATCAGCCGGCCGCACGCCCCGGAGATGCGCAGCGGATTCAGCGGCAGGTCCTGGTCCTTGGCCATCCGGATGGTCACCGGCTCGAAGTCGGTGAGGAACGTGGCGCAGCACAGGTCCCGGCCGCACGAGCCGATGCCGCCCTGCACCCGCGCCGAGTCCCGTGCGGAGAGCTGCCGCAGCTCGACGCGACAGTGCAGGGTGGCGCCCAGGTCACGGACCAGGGAGCGGAAGTCCACACGGTGCGGCGCGGTGAAGTAGACCGTGCTGCGTTCGCCGCCGCCCTCGGCGGAGCCGAGCACGTGGTCGACGGCCACCACCTTCATCGGCAGGCCATGCGCGCGGATCAGCCGCTTCGCGGCCACCTTGGCCTCGGCCTTGCGCCGACGCAGCGCCTCGTCCCGGCTCAGATCGTCGTCGCCGGCCAGCCCCACCAGCCGGGGGAAGCCTTCGGTCTCCTCGGTCACCCACTGCGCGGCCCAGACGCACTCGGCCACCTCGGGCCCGTCGTCGGTCGGCACCAGCACCTTGTCGCCGACCTGCGGGCGCAACTCACCGGGGTCGAGGTAGTAGAGGCGCCCGTACCGGTTGAAGCTGACCGCGCAGAGCATGCCCATGCACCCACCCTACGACGGATCCCCGCCGAAGGGCGCGCCGGCCGTCGCCGGACGACTACCCCCCGCTGCCATCCATGACCGTCGACTTGACCGATTGCCGAGCCACCCGTCGTGCCGTTACTCCTCGCCCGGACGGTTGAATCCGGGCCGCGGTAGGGGACAAACGCGTCCGGGCGGCGTTGAGTGGAGGCAGACCTGCGGGGGGTGCAGGGGGAAGACCACGGCGTCGCCGCCGGTGCCGGCTCAGGCCGAGCGCCCGCGGGCGACGCCGTGGCCTGTCCGGTGGCGCGGCGGCCGGCTACCAGCCGACCCGGGTGGCCTGGTCGTACCGGGGTCGACCGTCCACCGGCGGCCGCCAGGCGGACTCGGCCAGGCTCGGCGCCCACTGGCGCAGCAGCGTCTCCGCACCGTCGTACGCGACGCAGAGCACCGCCAGCACCCGGGCGGCGATCTCGGCCGCATCGGCCACGCCGGGCCCCACCGGGCCGGGCCGGAGTGGCGTGCCCGTGGCGGTGGCGGCGACCACGGCAACCGCCTCGGCCGAGCGAAGAATGTCGGCCAGGGTGCGGGCCAGGGCGAGGCGGGTGCCATCCACCCAGTCGGCGAGGGCGTCGGCGTATCCGGCGGTGGACTCCAGGCGCCCGACCAGGCTCTCCGGCCCCTCGTCGAGGTGGCGCAGCAGCGCAGCCCGCTCCTGCCCGTACGCCGAGGCGGCCGGGCCGGACCAGAAAACCGGGTCGGTGAGCGCGGCGGAGACGTCGTCGTACCCCCGGACCAGCCGGCGCACCGCGTGCCCGGCGCCAGCGAGCGGTGCCGGATGGAGGTCGAGGAAGCCGCGGACCGCGTCGCCCGGGAGCACCTGCATCCGGCGCAGCAGCGGCCACACCCGGTGGCCCTCCGGGACACCGGCGGCGAGCAGTGTGTCCACCCGGCGCAGCAGGTCCAGGCCGGGCTCGGCGAGCCGGTCCAGCGGGTCCATCAGGGCTCCCCGGTGATGCGGCGGCGGGCGGCCCGGTCGACCTCGCCGTAGCGGTCGGCGGCCTCGCGCACGGCCGAGGCGGCGGCGGCCAGCCGATTGGCGGCGGCGCGTGCCTCGCGGGCCCGGTCGTCGGTGGCGGCGGTCCACTGCCGGTGCAGGGCGCGGCCGATCTCGCCGGGACGCCCCGGGGCGTCCGTGCCGAAGGCGGCCGCGGCCGGATCACTGGCGGTGACCGTGCGGGACAGGGCGGTGAGCGTGGCGCTCGCCTCGTCCAGCCGGGCGGAGAGCGTGCGCAGTGCGTCCATCTCAGGCCCCCGCGAGCGGTCGGTAGGCGGCGAACGTCTCGTTGTGCAGCTTCTCCCGGGCCCACTCGGCGGCGTCGGCCGCGGCGGTGACCGCGGCCTGCACGGAGCCGGCCACGTCCCGCGGGCTGCGGCTGTGCAGCGGCCCGAGGAACCGGACGTCGGTGATCCGCCCACCGGCGGTGACCACCACCTCGACCAGCCCGTCCGGCGACCGGACGGTGACCTCGACGGTCGACACCGCCTGGTCGAACTCGGCCTGGAGCGACTCGATCCGGCGGTAGCGCCGCACCGCCTCCTCGATCCAGGCTTCGTCGATCTCCCCCCGCGGCATCGGCCGACTCCTCCCGGATGACCCATCACTGAGCGTGCCGTCACCGTCACAACAGCACACCGGACCGTACCGCACAGCAATCGTGCGTGTCGATGCCTGTGGATGACCGGTCCGCCGCACGGGACCGTGCCAGGAAAGCTGCGGGTCAGCCCTTCCAGAGGGCGAGCATCATCGCCTCGACGGCGATCCGTGGCTTGACGTTCGCCTCGATCGCCGCCCGGCAGGCGAGCACGGCCTCCAGCCGGCGCAGCGACCCCTCGGCGTCCCACTTCTGCGCCCCGGCGCCGGCCAGCGCGGCGGTGTCGGTGTGCACCGCGGCGACCGGGGCACGCAGCGCCATGGTGAGCGCGTCCCGGTAGAAGCCCGCCAGGTCGACCAGCGCCCGGTCCAGCGCGTCCCGCTGCGCCCGGGTGGCCCGCGACTTCTGCCGCTTCTCCAGGTCCTTGAGCTGCCCGGCCGCGCCCCGGATGGCGCCGGCCGCGCCCCGGCCGGTGCCGCCGGCACCGAGCGCGGTCTCCAGCGCCGCCCGCTCGGCCGTGTCGGCCTCACTGACCGACGCCTCGGCCTCCGCCTCGGCCGCCTCGATCAGCGCGGACGCCGCGTCGAACGCCGCGCCGACGCCGGTCAGCCGGCGCGGCACGGCGAGCACAGCCTCGCGCCGCTTGCGGGCCTCCGGGTCGCGGGCCAGCCGTCGGGCCCGGCCCACGTGCCCCTGCGCGGCCGCCGCCGCCCACTGCGCCACGTCGGGCGCCACGCCGTCCCGACGGACCAGCACCTCGGCCACCGCCGCGGCCGGCGGCTGCCGCAGGGGTACGACCCGGCAGCGCGACCGGATGGTCACCGAGATGTCGTCCGGGTGGGTGGACGGGGCGCAGAGCAGGAACACGGTACGCGGCGGGGGCTCCTCGATCGCCTTGAGCAGCGCGTTGCCGGCCGCCTCGGTGAGCCGGTCGGCGTCCTCGATGACCACCACCTGCCAGCGCCCGCCGGACGGGGTGCTGGCCGCGCGGAGCACCAGCGCGCGCATCTCGCCGACGCCGATGGAGAGCCCCTCCGGCACCACCATCCGGACGTCGGCGTGGGTGCCGCCCATCGTGGTGTGGCAGCCGGGGCACTCGCCGCAGCCGGTGCCGTGGACGCACTGCAGGGCGGCGGCGAAGGCCCGCGCGGCGACCGAACGGCCGGAGCCGGGCGGCCCGGTGAAGATCCAGGCGTGGGTCATCCCGGCGCTCGGGTCGACCCCGGCCGGCACACCGGTCCCGTCGTCCGTGCCGGCGGCGACCAGCGCGGGCGCACGGTCGGCGGCGCCCACGCGCAGCACGGATGCCGCTGCGGCGGCGGCCCGGCGCAGCTCGGTCACCGCCTCGTCCTGACCGACCAGGTCGGCGAAGACGTCCGGCATCAGGTCTTGTGCTCCATCGTCACCAGCTCCGCGTCGGATAACTCAGGCTGCACCGAGGTGTCCGGGCCCTGCGCGGGCCGGGGGTGCACGATGCCACCCGGCTTGCCGAGCGTCTCCTCGATCCGCCGGACCACCTGCTCGGTGATCTCCTCGGCCGGCCGGGACGCGTCGAGCACCAGGTAACGCTTCGGGTCGGCGGCGGCCAGGTCGAGGAAGGCGTACCGGACGCGCTCGTGGAACGCGATCGACTCGGCCTCCAGCCGGTCGGCGCCCTCGCTGCGCGATGCCACCCTGGACAGGCCGGTCTGCGGCTCGACGTCCAGCAGCACCACCAGGTCGGGCTTGAGCCCACCGGTGGCCCAGGAGGAGAGCCAGGAGACCTCGTCGACCGGGAGGGTCCGCCCGGCGCCCTGGTACGCCAGGGACGAGTCGACGTACCGGTCGCTGATCACCACACCGCCCCGGACCAGCGCGGGCCGCACCACGGCGGCCACGTGGTGCGCCCGGTCGGCGGCGTAGAGCAGCGCCTCGGCGCGCGGCGAGGGCGCCTCGTCGCCGGAGTTGTCCAGCACCAGCGACCGGATCCGTTGCCCGACGGTGGTCGCCCCCGGCTCGCGGGTGACCACGACGTCGCGCCCCTGGCCGCGGAGCCGCTCGGCGAGAGCGGCGAGCTGGGTGGACTTGCCGGCGCCCTCCCCGCCCTCGAAGACCACGAAGAGCCCGGCGGAGACGAACGGCTCGGCCGGCATCAGCGGACGACCCCGGATGGAGCCCCAGAGGTCGGCGAGGACCGGAACGCCCTTCTTGTCGTCCATCTGGCCGAACGCGCTGATCCCGGCGAAGATGCCGGCGACCCCGGCGGCGAGCAGCAGCAGTCGCGTGGAGGAGACGGAGATGCCGAGGTCGGCGATGGTCAGCTGGCGGGAGCCGCCGACGCCGACCAACACGCTGCTCAGCCCGATGGCCAGGATCAGCACCAGCCGGGTGCCGATCTGCACCACCGCGAAGACCCGGCCGCGCACCTCGTCGGCCACCTCGCCGCCCAGCAGCGTGGTGCCGGCCAGGAAGGCCATCCCGGCACCGGCGCCGACCAGCACCGCGCCGACGATCGCCATGGACAGGTGGATGGCGAATGCGAGGGTCATTACCGCGGCGCTGGCCAGCACGATGCTCATGCCGAACCAGCGACGCCGGGACATCTCCTTGACGATCATCGGGCCGAGCCCGAGGCCGAGCGCCAGGCCAACGAAGATGGCGCCGAAGAGCAGGAAGAAGGCGGCGTCACCGGCACCGAGCGAGGCGGCGAAGAACTTGGCCGTGCCGATCACGATGCCGCCGCCGGCGAACGCGCCGAAGATGCCGAGCACCAGGCCGCGGACGAGCCGAGTCTGGCTGATGTACTTCCAGCCCTCGGCGAACTGGTGCCGCATGCTCTGCTCGGTGCGCTGCCGTTCGCCGGTCTGCGCCTGGCTGATCTCCTTGATCCCGAACGCCACCACGAGGGCCGTGGCCAGCCGGGAGAAGGAGTTGACCCAGAGCGCGAGTTGGGCGGGCTCCGCCCAGCCGAGGTCGCCGCCGGCGACGGCCCGGACGCTGCGGTCGAGCGCCGCGGCCACCAGCGCCGCGAGGATCGGGGTGAGGCCGTACGTGGTGATCAGCGTGAGCTGGTTGGCCGCCTCCAGCCGGGTCCGCGGGATCAGGTTGGGGACCGCCGCCTCCTTGGCCGGAATCCAGATCAGCGTGATCGACTCGATCAGGAAGGTCGCGACGGTCGCCCAGAGGACCACCACCGCGCCACTCGCGCCAGCCAGCGCCACCATCGGGATCGAGGCGAAGAGCACGAACCGGAGCACGTCGCAGATGACCATCGTCCAGCGGCGGTCGAACCGGTCGGCGAGCACGCCGGCGATCGGCCCGAGCACCAGCGCGGGGAGCAGCCGGATCGCGATGACGCCACCGAAGGCCGCGCCCTTCGCGGTGCTGCCCTGCACCTGGGCGGCGGCGAAGACCGAGGTGGCCAGCAGGCCGAACCAGTCGCCGAAGGAGGCCGCGCCGAGCACGATCCAGAGCCGCCGGAACGGCCGGATGCGCAGCACGGAGCGGATCGCGGCATAACCGGACGGATCAACCTGGCCGCCGTTGGGCTGCTTGGCGGCGTTGCCCGACTGGTCGCCCGAGCGCGACACGCCGCGCGACTCGCCGCTGTTCTGGCTTTCGATGGCCGTACCTCCACGTGCCGGCCCATCGCTGGGCACCCCCGGTGGAACACTCTAGACCCGGTGGGGAGCCACCCCACTCGCGACATTCTCCTGCTCGCTGAGCCTAGGCCGCCGAAGGCACCGACCGCAGCCCGGGCCGTACGCGAGGGTGTTTCGCATTCGCCGTCAGACAGTTAGCGTGCACACGTGGCCATCGAAAGCGACAAACTTCGCGAGCGCCTGGATCGGGCGACCGCCCACCTCGACCCGCCGTACGCGGTGGTGGATCTCACCGCCTTCGACGCCAACTCGGCCGCCCTGGCCGACCGCGCCGCCGGCAAACCGGTCCGACTGGCCAGCAAGTCGGTCCGCAGCCGGGAGCTGATCAGCCGGGCGCTCGCCCGGCCCGGCTGGCGGGGCGTGATGGCGTTCACCCTGCCCGAGGCGATCTGGCTGGTCCGCGCCGGAGTGAGCGACGACGTGCTGGTCGCGTACCCCAGTGCGGACCGCTCGGCGCTCGCCGAGCTGGCCGCCGACCCGGCGCTGGCCGCCGCGATCACCCTGATGATCGACGGCACCGGGCAGCTCGACCTCATCGACGCCGTACAGGCCCCCGGGCAGCGCGCCGAGCTGCGGCTCTGCCTGGACCTGGACGCCTCCTGGCGACCGCTGCGCGGGCGGGTGCACGTCGGCGTCCGCCGCTCACCGGTGCACAGCGCCCGAGCGGCCGGCGCGCTCGCCGCCGCCGTCGCCGGCCGCGCCGGCTTCCGGCTGGTCGGCCTCATGTCGTACGAGGCGCAGATCGCCGGCCTGGGCGACGCCCCGCCGGGGCAGGCGCTGCTGGCCGGCGCGATCCGGCTGGCCCAGCGCGGGTCGTACCGCGAGTTGCTGGCCCGCCGGAGCGCGGCGGTGGACGCGGTCCGTGAGCACGCGGATTTGGAGTTCGTCAACGGTGGCGGCACCGGCAGCGTGGCCGCGACGAGCGCCGATCCCGCGGTCACCGAGGTCACCGCGGGATCGGGCCTGTACGGGCCGACGCTGTTCGACGCCTACCGCGCCTGGCGTCCCACCCCGGCCGCGTTCTTCGCCTGCGCGGTGGTCCGTCGACCGACGCCGGAGCTGGCGACCGTGCTCGGCGGGGGCTGGATCGCCTCCGGCCCCGCCGCCGACAGCCGACTGCCCCGACCGTGGCTGCCGACCGGCCTGAAGCTGGTCGGCACCGAGGGCGCCGGCGAGGTGCAGACCCCGCTGGCCGGCGCGGCGGCAGCCACCCTGCGCATCGGCGACCGGGTGTGGTTCCGGCATGCCAAGGCGGGTGAGCTGTGCGAACGGGTCAACGAGGTGCACCTGGTCGACGGGGACGCGATCGTGGCGACCGTGCCCACGTACCGGGGCGAGGGGCAGGCGTTCCTCTGACCCCCCCCCCCCGCTGCCCGGTCCGCCCGCCCGGCGGACCGGGTCAGGCGGGCTGGGTGGCCGCTGCCGGCTGCTCGGCGGTCGACCGCGCACTCTCCGGGCCGTCGACCTGGCGGTGCAGGTACTCCCGGATCAGCGCCTTCGCCTCGAGCAGCACCCGCTCGTCGCCGTCGGACCTCCGCCGGAACGCGAGCTTGATCAGCGCGTCGGCCGCCTCCACCGCGATCTCCAGGACGAAGCGGAGCTTCGGGACGTCGGTCAGCCCGAAGCGCTCGGTGAGCACCCGCGCCAACTGGTCGGCGATCACGCCGTTGTTGTCCCGCTGCTCATCGAGCAGGTGCAGGTCGACCACGTCGCCGAAGTGCAGGGTGCGGAAGCCGGGGACGGTGCGGTGCATCGTGATGTACTCATCGATCCCCGCGTCGACGCCGTCCCACCAGTGGGTCATCTCGTCAGAGGCGAACCGCTCGTCGAGCCGCTGGAGGTAGGACTCCATCGTGCGCAGGGTCAGTGCCTGCACGATCGCCCGCTTGTCCGGAAAGAACTGGTAGACCGACCCGATCGCCACCTCGGCGCGCTCGGCGAGCAGGGTCGTGGTCAGCCCTTCGTACCCCACCTCGTCGACGAGTTCGGCGCAGGCATCCAACATGCGCTGTACCCGCGCGACACTTCGACCCTGCACCGGTACGCGGCGCAGCGGCCCGGTCGTGGCGGCTGGTGTGGACACTCGGCGCCACCCCCCTTCGACGGATGAACATATCTCCACGTCACGAGTCCGTGACTACCGGTACAACGAGCGGACCGCAATTGCGGTATTTACCAGCTACAACGTTCCTGATATGAAGTCAGTTCATATTCATCTTCGAGGAGCGCGCATGGTCGGCACCGCACCGCTCACCGCCCGCTGGTCCAACTGGGCCGGTAACCAGCGTGGCAGCGCCACCGCAATCCTCCGCCCCGGCTCGCCGACCGACGTCGCGGAGGCCGTCCGGGCCGCCGCCACCACCGGCGGCCGGATCCGGGTGGCCGGCAGCGGCCACTCGTTCACCGCCATCGCGCTCGCCGACGACCGACGGATGGAACTGTCCGAGCTCGACACCCTCGTCAGCGTCGACGTCGAGCGCAGGCTCGTCACCGTACCGGCAGGGATGACCCTGCACGCCCTCAACGGCCTGCTCGCCCGACACTGCCTCGCCCTGCCCAACCTCGGCGACGTCGACGCCCAGACGGTCGCCGGGGCGATCTCCACGGGCACCCACGGCACCGGTGCCGGCTTTGGCTGCCTGTCCACCTTCGTCGAGGCGATCACCCTGGTCACCGGCACCGGGGAGGTGCTGCGCTGCTCCGCCGACGAGCACCCCGACGTCTTCGCCGCCGCCCGGGTGTCGCTCGGCGCGCTCGGCGTACTGGTCGAGGTGACCCTGCGCTGCGTGGACGCCTTCGTGCTGCACGCCCACGAACGCCCGGCCGCGCTGGCCGACGTGCTCGACGAACTGCCGGCACTGATCGGCAACCACGACCACGTCGAGTTCTACTGGTTTCCCTACACCGCACGGGTCCAGGTCAAGACCAACGACCGGGTACCCACCAATGACCGGCCGCTGCCCCGATGGCGCGGCTGGCTGGACGACGACTTCCTGGCCAACACCGTCTTCGCCAGCGCCTGCCGGCTCGGCCGGGCGGTGCCGGCGCTGGCCCCGAGGATCAGCGCCGTCTCCGCCCGCGCGCTCACCGAACGCCGGTACACCGGCCGCTCCGACCGGGTGTTCTGCACCCCGCGCCGGGTCCGCTTCGTGGAGATGGAGTACGGCCTGCCCCGCGAGGCGCTGCCCGAGGCGCTGGCGGCACTCCGGCGGATCGTGGACGGGCTGCCGTTCAAGGTGCTCTTCCCGGTGGAGGTGCGGTTCACCGCCGCCGACGACATCTGGCTGTCGCACGGCTACGGCCGGGACTCCGCGTACATCGCCGTGCACCAGTACGTCGGGATGCCGTACGAGCCGTACTTCCGGGCCTTCGAGGAGGTGGCCGCCGGACTGGGCGGGCGCCCGCACTGGGGCAAGCTGCACTACCGCGACGCCGCGACGCTGGCCACCGCCTACCCGCGCTTCGCCGACTTCCAGGCCCTCCGCGACCGCCTGGACCCCGACCGGGTCTTCACCAACCCCCACCTGACCCACATCCTCGGCGCCTGACAGCTCGCCCTGAGGGATCTTGGAAGGAAGCTGCCCCCGGAGGGGCCGGTTTCCTTCCAAGATCTCGGTAGGCCGGGCTACTCCGTGCTGGTGGCGGCCCTGCGGGGGGCCGCCTTCTTCGCCGGGGTCTTCTTGGCCGTGGTGGTGGCCTTGGCGGTGGTGGTCTTCTTCGCGGCGGTGGACTTGCTGGCGGCGGCCGTCTTCTTGGTGGCCGTGGCCTTCTTCGCCGGAGCCTTCTTCGCCGCCGCCTTCTTCTTGGGCGCCGGACCCTTGGCCCGCTTCTCGGCCAGCATCTCCGAGGCTTCCTCGATGGTCAGCGCCTCCGGCGTCTGTCCACGCCGCAGCGACGCGTTGAACTCCCCGTCGGTGACGTACGGGCCGAACCGGCCGTCCTTGATCACCAGCGGCTTCTCGGTCAGCGGGTCGACGCCCATCTCCCGCAGCGGCGGCGCCGCGGCCCGCCGTCCGCGGGCCTTCGGGGCGGCCAGCAAAGCCAGCGCCTCGTCCAGGCCGACCGTGAACATCTGCTCCTCAGACTCCAGCGACCGGAACTCCTCGCCCCGCTTGACGTACGGGCCGTAGCGGCCGTTGTTGGCGAACACCTCGACCCCGTCGGGCGCGACGCCGACCAGCCGGGGCAGGCTGAGCAGCTTGAGCGCGTCCTCGAGGGTCAGCGAGTCCGGCGTCTGTGAGCGCAGCAGCGAAGACTTCCGCTCGCCGCTGGACACGTACGGGCCGAACCGGCCGGCCTTGAGCACGATCGGCTCGCCGGTGCCCGGGTCGTCGCCGAGCTTGCGCTCGCCGCTGCCACCGAGGAACAGCTCGTGCACCTTCTCCGGGGTCAGCTCGTCCGGAGCCAGCCCCTCGGGGATCGGGGCCCGGTCGCCCTGGGCGCCACCCTCCTCACCCTCGGCCGGTGCCGCCGGCTCGCCGCCGGGCATCTCCCGCTGGAGATACGGCCCGTACCGGCCCACCCGGACCACGACCTTCCGGCCGTCGTCGTCGGTGAAGAGTGGGATGGAGTTGACGCTGCGCGCGTCGATGTCGCTGAGGTTCTCGGTGACCAGCTTCTTGAGCCCGCCGGAGCGGGCGATGCCCTGGTCGCCGGCGCCGTTGGCGCCGCCGAAGTAGAACGCGGTGAGGAAGTCGACCGCGGCGTGGTCACCGCCGGCGATCTCATCCAGCTCGTTCTCCATGGTGGCGGTGAAGTCGTAGTCGATCAGGCGGGGGTAGTGCCGCTCCATCAGGCCGATCACCGCGAAGGCCAGGAAGGTCGGGATCATCGCCTGGCCGCGCTTGGTGACGTACCCCCGGTCCTGGATCGTCTGCATGATCGACGCGTACGTGGACGGGCGGCCGATGCCCAGCTCTTCCAGTGCCTTGACCAGCGACGCCTCGGTGTAGCGCGACGGTGGTTGGGTGTGGTGGCCCTGCGCGGCCAGCTCATCGGCGGTCAGCGGCTGGTCCTTCACCAGGGTGGGCAGCCGGCGCTCGGCGTCCTCGGCCTCGGCGTTCTCGTCGTCGCTGGACTCGACGTACGCGCGCAGGAAGCCCGGGTCGGTGATGGTCTTGCCGGTGGCGCCGAAGTCGGCTTCCTCCTGCGAGGTGGAGACCGCGCGGATACGCACCGAGACGCTGGAGCCGACCGCGTCGGTCATCTGCGAGGCGATGGTGCGGCGCCAGATCAGCTCGTAGAGCTTGAACTCCTCGGCGGACAGCTCCTTGGCCACCTCGCCCGGGGTGCGGAAGTTGTCCCCCGCCGGGCGGATCGCCTCGTGGGCCTCCTGCGCGTTCTTCACCTTGCCGGTGTAGCGGCGCGGCTCCGGTGGCACGCTGCGCTCGCCGTACAGCTCGACGATCTGCCGGCGGGCCGCCGAGATGGCGGTCTCCGACAGGTTCACCGAGTCGGTACGCATATAGGTGATGTAGCCGTTCTCGTACAGGCGCTGCGCGGTGCGCATCGTCTGCTGCGACGACAGGCGCAGCTTGCGGGCCGCTTCCTGCTGGAGCGTGGAGGTGATGAACGGCGCGTACGGGCGGCGGCGGTAGGGCTTCTCCTCGACCCGGGTGACCGTGAACGGCCGGCCCTCGAGCCGGGCCGCCAGCCCACGGGCGCCGCCCTCGTCCAGGTGCACGACGCCGGCCCCGGGCTTCACCCGGCCGGTGGTCGGCTCGAAGTCCTTGCCGGTGGCGATCCGGTCGCCGTTCAGCGCGATGAGGGTGGCGTTGAACGCGCGCGGCCCCTCGCCGGCGTTCGCCACGGCGAGAGAGGCCAGGATGTCCCAGTACTCGGCGGTGCGGAAGGCCATCCGCTGACGCTCCCGCTCGACCACGATCCGGGTCGCCACGGACTGCACCCGGCCGGCCGAGAGCTTCGGCATGACCTTCTTCCACAGCACCGGGGAGACCTCGTAGCCGTAGAGGCGGTCGAGGATGCGCCGGGCCTCCTGCGCGTCGACGAGGTCGCGGTCGATCTCCCGGGGGTTCGCCACCGCCGCCTGGATCGCCGGCTTGGTGATCTCGTGGAACACCATCCGCTTGACCGGCACCTTGGGCTTGAGCGTCTCCACCAGGTGCCAGGCGATGGCCTCGCCCTCGCGGTCCTCATCCGTCGCCAGGAAGATCTCGTCGACCTCCTTGGCCAGCTTCACCAGCTTGCTGATCTGCTGCTTCCGGTCGGCGGAGACGACGTAGAGCGCGTGGAAGCCGTTGTCCACGTCCACCCCGAGCCGGGCCCACGCCTCGCCCTTGTACTTCGCCGGCACGTCGGCGGCGTTGCGTGGCAGGTCGCGGACGTGACCGAAGCTGGCCTCCACGACGTACCCCGGGCCCAGGTAGCCCGAGATCGTCTTGGCCTTCGCCGGAGACTCGACGATGACCAGACGGGTGGTTCCAGCGTTACTCGGCACGTCTCTCCCCGACCTCACTTCTGCTCGTGGCCTGCCGGCGCCCGGTCAGCGACCGCCCTCGGCCCCGCCGTCGCACCGGCGGTCCGGATGTCCAACGTAACGCGCCGTCCGCGTTTCGGGTTTCGCGGGCGGCAATCCGCTCCGGCGCGGCGGTCCACTCCCGCCCCGCCGCGCTCGGCACTGCCGGACGGCGCCACCGTACACCGTGGGTAGGGCTCGAAGCGGGTCACTGTGACGATGGCGGACCCTCGGCCGAGGTCCGACCCGCCCGTTTTCCGCCCGGATCAGCTTGCCGGCTGTCCGGGACCGGACAGCCGACGGGGACCCGGACTCCCCCTCCGCCGTGGGCGGAATGGCCCGGTTCGTCCCCCTGGTGGTCAGGTCGGCCAGGCGTCGGTCGGCGCCGCCCGCGGCGGCCCCCCGACCAGCTCGGCGAGCCGGCCCAACCGGCGCCGGCCCGTGATCCGGTACCCCGGGCCACCCTCGTCCGGGCCGAGCAGCGTGCCCGCGAGCCCGGCGGCGGCGAGCGCCGCGCCGACCGGTTCCCAACACTCCTGGTCGCCCTCGCCGAGCCGCAGCAGGAAGCCGCCGGGCGGCTCCGGCGACCCGGCGGCGGCGAGCCACAGCCGCAGCCGCCGGCCGGTCAGGTGAAAGGTGGCCGGTGGGCGTTTCGCCGGGCCGTGCAGCCAGGCGACCGCGAGCGGCTTCAGGACCCGGGTGTACGAGGTACGGACGGCGTGTCGCGCGTCCCCGGTCGGCTCCCAGCTCGCCGCCAACCCGCGCAGCGCCAGCTCAGCGACCAGCACGTGCACCCGCCAGGCGGCGTCCACCTGCACCGAGAGGCGGGCGGTGCCGCCCATCCGCACCACCTCGCCCGGCCCGGCGAGCAGCCCGGCCAGGTCGGCGACCGTCGGTTCGGCCGCCTCCGCGCCGAAGAAGACCAGTTGGCGCCGCGTATCGTCGGTCTGCGCCGTCCCGCTCGCCCCGGACCGGGTCGGCCCGCTCCGCCGTCGCGCGGGCTCGGATGCCGGCGCGTCGGGCTCGGGCGCGGGGAACAGCGCCGGGGGCGGCTGCGCCGCTCCGGTGTCGCCGAGCCCGCTCAGCGACACTCCGGCACCTCGTCGAAGGCTTGTTTCAGCTCCTCGGAGTTGAGCCGGCTGGTGTCCAGCGCGCTGGCGTCGTACTCCTTGTTGAGCGTGTCCACGGCAGCCCGCACACCGTCGTAGAAGACGGTCGGCTCGCCGGTGCCCAACCCGTCGATGGTGTCCCGGGCCCGGCCGTAGGCGTCCCGCATCTTCCCCAGCGAGCTGCGGAAACCGGCGGAGATGGCCTCGCCGTTGTCCGTCTCCGGAACGCCGGCCCGCTCCACCTTGCGGCGCGCGGTCTCGCTGGCCTGCTCCGCCCCATCGAAGAGCCGCACCAGGTTCTCCTTGGCCTGCGCCGGCGTGGTCTGCGCGGTCATCTGCTCATCGGTGCTGCTGGTCAACTTGCTGATCTCGGAGCGCCAGGGGGTCAGCGCGCCGCAGACCGTGGCCGCCCAGGCCCGCGGGCTGGGGCCGCCACCGCAGCCGGAGAGCACGACGACGAACGTGGCCAGGACCACCGTGAGCTTTCCGGCGGCAGACGCCTGGCACGTACGCATGCGTTGCAGCGTACGACCTCCGGCCAGGCGTGGCACCGGTCAGACGGCCCGGAGGAGGAACCGACGGTCCCCGGCCGGCGTGGCACGCCGACCGGGGACCCGGTGCCGAGGACGGTCAGGCGTTGACCGTCTCCGGCCGGTGGTCCGTGCTGCCCGCACCGGTGTCGGAGTCGTCCATCGCGATGCCCTTGCGCTTGCTGAACACCACCGACGCCACGATGATCAGCGTGGCCACCACCGCGATGCCCACCCGCACGGGGGTGTTCCGGTCGTCGCCGATGCTGAACGCCACCACGGCCGGCGCGATCAGCAGCGAGACCAGGTTCATCACCTTGAGCAGCGGGTTGATGGCCGGGCCGGCGGTGTCCTTGAACGGGTCACCGACGGTGTCGCCGATGACCGTCGCGGAGTGCGCCTCGGAGCCCTTGCCCCCGTACGCGCCGTCCTCCACCAGCTTCTTCGCGTTGTCCCAGGCGCCACCGGAGTTGGCCAGGAAGACCGCCATCAGCGTGCCGGCCCCGATCGCCCCGGCCAGGTACGCCGCGAGCGCGCCGGGCCCGAGGCCGAAGCCGACCGCGATCGGCGCCAGGATGGCGAGCAGACCCGGGGTCATGAGCTCGCGCTGCGCGTCCCGGGTGCAGATGTCCACGACCTTGCCGTACTCCGGGCGCTGGGTGCGGTCCATGATGCCGGGCAGCTCACGGAACTGCCGGCGGACCTCCATCACCACGGCACCCGCCGAGCGGGACACCGCGTTGATGGCCAGCCCGGAGAAGAGGAACACCACCGCCGCACCGATGATCAGGCCGACCAGGTTGCGCGGGTTGGCCACGTTCAGCGAGTTCAGGATCTCCGTCCCGACGTCGCCCACGCCCGCGTCCGCGTACGCGGTGCGCAACGTGTCGGTGTACGAGCCGAACAGCGCGGTCGCGGCGAGCACGGCCGTGGCGATCGCGATCCCCTTGGTGATCGCCTTGGTGGTGTTGCCGACCGCGTCCAGCTCGGTGAGCGTCCGGGCGCCGTGCTCGTCGATGTCACCGGACATTTCGGCGATGCCCTGGGCGTTGTCGGAGATCGGCCCGAAGGTGTCCATGGCGACGATCACGCCGACCGTGGTGAGCAGGCCGGTGCCGGCCAGCGCCACCGCGAACAGCGACAGCGTGATGGAGCTGCCGCCGAGCAGGAACGCGCCGAAGACGCCGGCCCCGATCAGCAGCGCCGAGTAGACCGCCGACTCCAGCCCGATGCTGATGCCGGCCAGGATGACGGTGGCCGCACCGGTCTGCGAGCTCTTGCCGATGTCCTGCACCGGGCGCCGGTTGGTCTCGGTGAAGTAACCGGTGAGCGCCTGGATGGCGGCGGCCAGCACGATACCGATGATCACCGCGCCGATGGCCACCAGCCGCGGGTTGCGGTCGACGTCGGTGAGCCCACCCTCCAGCTCGGCGAAGGTCGCCGGCAGGTAGGCGTAGGCGGCGATCGCCACCAGCACCGCGGAGAGGACCGCCGAGATGTAGAAGGCCCGGTTGATCGCGGTCAGACCGCTGCGGTCGGAGGCGCGCAGCCGGGTGATGAAGACGCCGAAGATCGCGACCAGCACGCCGATGGTGGAGATGATCAGCGGGAAGACCAGGCCGTCCTCGCCGAACGCGGCGCGACCCAGGATCAGTGCGGCGACCAGCGTGACCGCGTACGACTCGAACAGGTCGGCGGCCATGCCAGCGCAGTCGCCGACGTTGTCGCCCACGTTGTCGGCGATGGTGGCGGCGTTGCGCGGGTCGTCCTCCGGAATGCCCTGCTCGACCTTGCCGACCAGGTCGGCGCCGACGTCGGCGGCCTTGGTGAAGATGCCGCCGCCGACCCGCATGAACATCGCGAGCAGCGCGGCGCCGAAGCCGAAGCCCTCCAGCACGGTCGGTGCGTCGCCCCGGTAGACCAGGACGACCAGCGCGGCGCCGAACAGGCCGAGGCCGACGGTGAGGAAGCCCACCACGCCGCCGGTGCGGAAGGCGATCTTCATGGCCGCCTCGCGGCCACCCTGTCGCTCCCGGGCGGCGGCGGCCACGCGCAGGTTGGCGCGGGTGGCCAGCCACATGCCGGCCCCACCGATGGACGCGCTGAACAGGGCGCCCACCACGAAGAAGAGCGAGCGGCCGAACTTCACCGCGGTCTCGCTGCCGTCGGTGTCGTGCACCGGCAGCAGGAAGAGCAGCACCACGGCGATGACGACGAAGATCGCCAGGGTGCGGAATTGGCGGAGCAGGTAGGCCGAGGCGCCCTCCTGGACCGCCCCCGAGATCTCCTGCATGTTGGTGGTGCCCTTGCCGGCTGCCAGCACCGCCTTTGTCAGGGCGGCGGCGAAGACGAGCGCCACCAGCGCGATTACCGCGGCGATGACGACGTACGTGACATTGCTTCCGGTAAGGGAAAGCCCGCCGCCATCGGCGGCCAAGGTCTCGGACATCTGTGTCCTCCTGTTACCGAACACTCGCGCCGGTGAGTGGAGACGCACCGACCGGCGCCTGAACGCGGACTCGCAAGCGCGCGCCAACCCACCCCAGCGGACCAGCGATGAACACCCATACCCGCTGGCTGCGGGATGGATCACTTGCTGACAACCCGGGTACTGTAGCCCTCCACAGTGTCGGAGGTCACACCGAGGTGGCACCGTGTCTCGATGATCTTCGTCGCTGTGTTATGAAACGAAATCTGATATAGGGCGCGGTCCATGACAAGGAGGCCGCACCCCCAGCGGGATGCGGCCTGCGGAACGGAACAGAACGGGTCAGCGGCCGACCGGCCACACCATCCGCACCTCGGTGCCGACGCCCTCGTCGACCGGACGCACCTGAAGGTCCTCGACGAAGCCGGCGAGCAGGGCGAAACCGACTCCGGTGGTCAGCGCCTCATCGGTGAGCGACTCGTTGGCCAGCTCGTCCGGCGGCAGCGCGGCCAGCCCGATGCCGGCCTCGATCGGCGCCCGGTCCACCACCCGCACCGCGTACGACCCGGCGTCGGACATCTCCACCAGCACCGGGTCGGCCAGGCCGTACTGGCGGTGCAGGGCCACCGCCCGGGTGCACGCCTCGCCGATGGCCAGGCGCACCTCGTCCAGCAGGTCCTCGCGGACCCCGGCGCGCCGGGCGACGGCGACGCCGACCAACCGGGCGGTACGCACGTGCACCGGCGCCGGGGAGAAGGAGAGCTTGACTGTCGCCATCACGCGCTGGCACCGGTCGGTTCCGCGCCGACCGCCGCGTCGACCGTGGGGTGCAGCGGGAAGACCTGGTCCAGCGCGGTGATCCGGAAGATCTTGAGCAGCGGCTCCTTGTCGCAGACCAGGGCGAACGAGCCGCCGGCCGTGCGGAGTCGCTTGAGCGCGCCGACCAGCACGCCCAGCCCGGTGGAGTCGAGGAAGTCCACCCGACCGAGGTCGACCACCACGTGCCGGGCGCCGCCGTCGATCAGTTCGAGGAGCCGTTCGCGGAGCCGGGGCGCGGTGTAGACGTCCACCTCACCGCCGACCTCGAGCACCGTGTGCTCGCCCACGGTGCGGGTCGCCAGCGACAGCTCCATCGGTCCTCCTCGCCAGAGCCGTAAACTCTCCTGGGCATCTAACCATTACCGCTTGGCCACCCTGCGGTCGCCAACGGAAGCTCCTCCTTACCCCCCGCCCGACTTTTCATCTCCGAACACCAGTGCGAGAGTGCAGGGCGTGTCGTCCGCAGCCACCGTATCCGCAGATCCCGGCCCTGAACCATCGCCGGTCGACCTGCTGCGCCGGCTGCGTGCCCGGAGCGCCGGTGACCCGGTCACCCACGTCGAACGGGTGCCGGCCCGCGCCGGGGTGCCCGCACCGTGGCCGTCGTGGGCGCCCGCGGAGCTGCGCGCGGCGTTCGCCCGTCGCGGCGTGGTCGCGCCCTGGCGACACCAGGCCGAGGCGGCCACCCTGGCGTACGACGGCGGCCACGTGGTGGTCGCCACCGGCACCGCGTCCGGCAAGTCCCTGGCGTACCAACTGCCGTCGCTGGCCACGCTGCTCGCCGACCCCCGGGCGACCGTGCTGTACCTGGCGCCGACCAAGGCGCTCGCCGCCGACCAGCTGCGGGCCGTGGCCGGGCTGGAGCTGGAGGGGGTACGCCCCGCCTGCTACGACGGGGACACTCCGCGCGCCGAGCGGGAGTGGATCCGCCGGCACTCCCGGTTCGTGCTGACCAACCCGGACATGCTGCACCACGGCATCCTGCCCGGGCACGCCCAGTGGTCGGGCTTCCTGCGCCGGTTGGCGTACGTGGTGATCGACGAGTGCCACACCTACCGGGGGGTGTTCGGCTCACACGTCGCGCACGTGCTGCGCCGGCTGCGCCGGCAGTGCGCCCGGTTCGGGGCCGCCCCGGTGTTCGTGCTCGCCTCGGCGACCTCCGGCGACCCGGCGACCGCGGCCGGGCGGCTGACCGGCCTGCCGGTGACGGCGGTCACCGAGGACGCGTCGCCGCGCGGCGGGGTGACCTTCGCGCTCTGGGAGCCGCCGCTGCTGCCACCCGACTCGTCGGCGACCTCTTCCGTGGCACCCGCCCAGGCGGCGGGCGGGCACGACGACGTGCCGGACCTCATCCAGGTCCGCCGGTCGGCGCTGCGGGAGACCGCGGACCTGCTCGCCGACACGGTCGCCGAGGGGGTACGCACGCTCGCGTTCGTCCGGTCCCGCAAGGGCGCCGAGGTGGTGGCGGCCAACGCGCGCCGGGCGTTGGACGAGGCGGTGCCGGGGCTCGGCAAGCGGGTGGCCGCCTACCGGGGCGGTTACCTGCGTGAGGAGCGGCGCGAGCTGGAGCGGGCGCTGCTGCACGGTGACCTGCTCGGGCTGGCCTCCACCAACGCGCTCGAGCTGGGCGTGGACCTGATCGGCCTGGACGCGGTGCTGATCTGCGGATACCCGGGGACCCGGGCGTCGCTCTGGCAGCAGGCGGGCCGCGCCGGGCGCTCGGGGCAGGAGGCGCTGGCGGTGCTGGTGGCCCGGGACGATCCGCTGGACACCTATCTGATCCACCACCCGGAAGCGATCTTCGGGGCGCCGGTGGAGGCGACGGTGCTCGACCCGGCCAACCCGTACGTGCTGGCCCCGCAGCTCGCCTGCGCCGCGGTCGAGGCCCCGCTCACCCCGGCCGACCTGGCGCTCTTCGGTGACGGGGCGAAGGAGGCGGTCGACGAGCTGGTGGCGGCCGGGGCGCTGCGACAACGGCCCACCGGCTGGTACTGGCGGCACCGGGAGCGCCCCGAGGTGGATCTGCGCGGTGAGGGCGGCGCCCCGGTCTGCGTGGTGGAGTCGGCCACCGGCCGGCTGCTGGGCACGGTCGACGGCGGCTCCTCGCACTTCCTGCTCCACCCCGGCGCGGTCTACCTGCATCAGGGCGTGTCGTACGTGGTGGACGAGCTCGACCTTGCCGACGGTTGCGCGCTGGTGCACGTGGAGGAGCCGGACTGGTCCACTCACGCCCGGGACGTCACCGACCTGTCCGTGGTGTCGGTGCGCTCCTACGTGGACGCCGGGCCGGTCGGCATGTTCCTCGGCGAGGTGGACGTGACCAGCCAGGTGGTGTCGTACCAGCGACGCCGGATCGCCACCGGCGAGGTGATCGACACCCGGCCGCTCGACCTGCCCACCCGGGAGCTGCGCACGGTGGCGGTCTGGTTCACCTTGTCGCCACAGTCACTGGCCACGGCCGGTGTGCAGGCCCCGGACGTGCCGGGTGCGCTGCACGCCGCCGAACACGCCGCGATCGGCCTGCTGCCCCTGATGGCCACCTGCGACCGGTGGGACATCGGCGGGCTCTCCACCGCGGTGCACCCGGACACCGAGGCGCCGACCGTCTTCGTCTACGACGGGCACCCGGGCGGCGCGGGCTTCGCCGAGCGGGCGTACGGGACGGCGTCGGCGTGGCTGCGGGCCACCCGGGACGCGATCGCGGAGTGCGGCTGCGAGACGGGTTGCCCGTCCTGCGTGCAGTCCCCGAAGTGCGGCAACGGCAACAACCCGCTCTCCAAGCCGGACGCGATCCGGGTGCTCGACGTGGTGCTGACGAACCTGCCCTCCTGAGCCGCCTTGCACACCCTCGACCAGCAGATCGCGCTCGGGTCCGCGCTGGCCGCCCTGGCCCAGGCGGAACGGCTGGAGCAGATCAACGAGCGGCTGCGGGATTTCCACCAGGTCCTCAACGGCTGGGCGCTGCGCGTCACCGTCGACGGCCGCTGACCTCCGCAGAGAGGGCCGAAGGGGGTGGACCCGGTCACGGGTGGGAGCGCCGGGACGCGGGCCGGCAGCGGTCGCCGGGCTGTGCGAGACTCCGGCGCACAGTCCCCCAGAGGAGATCAGATGCAGCTCGACAACTTGCAGACCCTGCAGCATTTCCACATCCGGCAGCGGCTGCGAATGATGGTCAACCAGTACGAGGTCCGGGCGGCCTCGCCGGACGGCACCGAGGGTGAGCTGCTGGCCTTCGCACAGCAGAAGCGGCTCGCCTTCAAGGAGCAGGTGACGATCTACACCGACGACTCCAAGCAGCAGCCCCTGCTCGGCTTCAAGGCTCGCCAGCGCATCGACCTGGGCGCCACGTACGACGTGACCGACGCGGCCGGCAACCCGATCGGCCTGTTCCGCAAGGACTTCGCCCAGTCGCTGCTCCGTTCCACCTGGCACGTCGAGCAGACCGGCCTGCCGCAGGTTACGGGCCAGGAGCGCAGCATGCCGGTGGCGCTGCTGCGCCGGTTCGTCGACTCGTTGTCCTGGCTGCCGTACCACTTCGACTTCACCGCCGGCGGCCAGCCCGTCTTCTCGGTCGTGAAAAAGTGGGGCCTGCGCGACAAGTACATCGTCGAGGTGCAGAACCCGCAGATCGACCGGCGCCTGGTCATCGCCATGGCCGTCGCCCTCGACGCGCTCCAGGCCCGCTGACGCACCCCGGCTCACCGAGCCACTCACCTCTTCGCCCGCTGGCCGGGACACGGGCCCGTCGGTCCGCGTCCCGGCCAGCAGGCGGCTGCCGGTTGTTTGCAGCCCCTCTGGAGTTGATGTCGCAGACGAATCGCGACCGATGCCGCGATTCAGCTCCACAGTGTCGTCCAGCCGCAACGACGCACCCGGCCCGTGGTGGCCGGTCGACCAGGTGCGAGCCGAGCACCGTTCAGCCGCGGACCGGGCCAGCGCGGGCCGTTGACGCCACGACCCGGGTCAGGCCGGGCAGTGGCGTGACCGCCACCTCGACGGTCACCAGCACATCCAGCCCGTCGGTACGACACTCCACCAGCCGGCCGCCGTTGCGAGCGGCGATGTCGGCGGCGGACCCGCACGCTGTCACGTCGCCGTCGATCGCCCTGGCGGCCCCGGCCAGCGCACTCAGGTCGGCTGCCACCGCCGCCCGTTGCGCCGCCATCGCGGCCGAGGCGACGGCGGCGCCGTACGTCCCCGCCAGCACGAAGACCAGACCCACCGCGAGCAGTAGCACGGTTGCCCCACCTCGCTCAGGATCCGCCCGCTCGGCGTCCGACCTCTCGCCGTACGGCCGCCCGGTATGCGGTCGCCCATGCCGGAGGTGCGCCTGGCCCGTCCTCCTGGTCTGGTGCTCCGGCCCGCCTGGGCATCGGTTCATCGGCTCTCCTCCGTGGCCCCGGGTTCCACGGCCGCGACGGCGGTGGCGACCACGGTGATCCGCGGGAGGCGACTGCCCAACGCGCGTACGGGCGCCCGGACCGTCGCCTGCGCCCGGTCGCCGTCGATCGACACCGACACCGCGGCTCCCGGCGGCGCCGCGCGCGGGCCGTCGGCGCTGCCGTCCGCGCCCCGGGCGGCGGCCAGCGCCGCCTCCCGGGCCGCGTGCAGGCAGCTCGCCCGGGTGCTGACCGCGTTGACCGCGGTCAGCCCGGTGAGCAGGAGCAGAAGCAGCGCCGGCAGGCCGGCCGCCAGTTCGGCGGTGAAGGATCCGCGGTCCCCGCCGGCTGTCCGGTCGGCGACGCGGATTCTCCGTCCGCCGCCGGCCGCCCACCCGGTGGTGCCCGGCCCTCGATCGCGGCCGGTCTGCCGGCGCCCGATCACTTGAGCGCCCGGTCGATGACGGCGGTCAGCGCCGACTGCACGTTGCCGGAGGTCAACACCTTCAACAGGATCCCCGCGAAGGCGACCGCGGCGAGAGTGCCCACGGCGTATTCGGCGGTGTTCATCCCTGCGTCGCCGTGCAGGCGGGCGATGAGTTTGCGCATGCTGTTTCCCTTCTCGATGGGTCAGAGCACGTCGCCGAGGACGGCGACGATCACCGGCACCAGGCCGGCGAGAATGAACGCCGGTAGGAAGCAGAGCCCCAGCGGCAGGACGATGAGCACGCCAGCCCGACGGGCCGACGCCTCGGCGGCGGTGGCCCGGTCGGCGCGCAGGTCATCGGCGAGCCGGGTCAACGCACCGGCCAGGGCGGCTCCGCTGTTGGCCGAGCGGAACGCGGCCGCGGTCAACCGCTCCGCGCCCGGCACGCCGTCGAGCGCGGACCACGCCTCCGCCGGGCCGCCGCCGAGCAGCAGGGAGCGGCCGACCCGGGCCAGCCGGCTGGCGAGCGGGCCGTCCAACGCCTCGGCTACGGCCAGCACAGAGCGGTCCACCGGGGCGCCGGCCCGCATCGCCGCGGCCAGCAGGTCGGCGGCGAGCGGCAGATCGGCGACCTCTCGAAGTCGCCGCCTGCGCGCAACTGGCGACTCGATCCGCCGCAGCAGCAGGTCCAGCAGGAACGCGGTCGGGACCGCGCCGAGCAGCCCGAACCAGCCTCCGACGACGACGGCCACGGCGAGCCCGCCCAGACCTGCGGCGAGCCGGATCGCGTCCGGCCGTCGCCGGCCGCCCGCTGCCGCGTTGACCGACGAGCCGGTTCGAGCCCTCCATCGGGAGTCCGCCACCGTTCGGGACATCAGCCGGCCCGCCCCGGCGTAGCGCCCAGCCGCTCGGCCCAGAGCAGGCCGATGACCTGCAGGACGACCGCGAGAACCGCGCAGACCCCGCCGACCGTGCTGTGCAGGAGCACCGCCACCGGATCCACGCCGATCCCGTAACCGAGCCCGATCCCGCCGATCGGCAGGGCCGCGAGCAACCAGGCGGTGGCCCGCGCCCCGGCCGCCTGTGCCGCGGCGGCGGACAGCCCTCGATCGGTCGCACGGGCGTCCGCCTCGATCCGCTCGACGAGCTCCGCCAGCGGCGCGCCGGTCCGGTCCGCCAGCCGCACCGCCGCCGAGGTCAGCTGGGCAAGTCGGTCCGGCCCGTCCGGTCCACCGGCGGTGGCGATCTCGATGGCCGGCGGAACGGGCAGGCCCGCCCTGAGATCCGCCGCGAGACCGCAGAGCTGGTCCAACCCGCGCCGCCGGATCCGCTCGGCGTGCCGGTTCGCGCGCCAGCGCAGCAGAGCGCGCGCGGCCAGCGTGCCGTAGCCGCCCACCGCGACCGCGGCCACCGGACCGCCGAACGCGGCACCGACACCGGCCCCCACCAGGCCGACCAGCAGAAGCATGCGTGCCGACGATCGCGGGGCGCGCACCGAGGTGTGTGCGGCTCGCTCCCCATCAGGCCCGGCGGTCGGGGTCATCGGGTCGACGGCCCGGTTTCCGCAGCTGTCGACTGCCCCGCGACCGTCGACCGTCACCACGCTGGACGCAGCAGCCCGACCCGGCACGTCCGCTTCGATCACTGGCGCGGAGACGGACGTGGCGGCGCGCCGTTCGGCGTCCGGGGCGATGGCCACCACCCGAGCGGTGCCGGCCGGACCACGAGGGTCACGCCGAGTCGGCGGACGTGCCGGACCTGCGGGTCGCGTGGACCCCGATGACCCACCTGCCACTCTGGGCCAGCGCTGGCCGGCGTTGACGTCCCTGGTGGACCAGCCGACCAGCGTCCGCCCGCCGCCGAAGCTCGGGGCTCCCGGCGGCTGGTGGCCCGAGGAAGGCAGAGTGCCGAGCCCATCGGCCGGGACGTCCAGCCCGCGGCCGAGTCCTCTGATCCAGTCGACCAGCGCGTCGTCCGGATCAGCACCGGAGTTCTCCCGGACCGGTGGCGTCAGCACCCGACGGCGGCGGGCCCGGATGCTCTGCACGGGCCAGGCCACCAGGGCCGCGGCCGCCAGCAGCAGCGCCGCCACCAGCACCGCGCCGCCGGTCATGCCGGACCCGCCGATCCGGGCCACGGCTCGCTGAGGATCGGCGGCGCCGCTACGCCACGGTCCCGCAACAGAGCGCCCAGCGCACGGGCGGCGAGCCCGAGCCCTCGACCGCGGACCCAGGCGGGCACCACGGTAACCACCCGGTCGGGCCCCTCCGGGAGCAGCAGGCAAATCGACTCCAGGACCCGTCCCCGGTCACCACGTCGTACCTGGAGCAGCACCTGCAACGCGGCGGCCACCTGGGCGTGCAGCGCGGCGCGGGGCAGCCCACCCAGCATGCCGAGCGCCTCGAGCCGGGCCGGTACGTCGGACGGGGTGTTGGCGTGGAGGGTGCCGGCGCCCCCGTCGTGGCCGGTGTTGAGCGCAGCCAACAGGTCGACCACCTCACCGCCCCGGCACTCCCCGACCACCAGCCGGTCCGGGCGCATCCGCAACGCCTGCCGGACGAGGTCGGCGAGGCTGACCACACCCGTTCCCTCAACGTTGGCGGTACGCGCCTGGAGCCCCACCACGTGCGGATGCCCCGGATGCAGCTCGGCGGCGTCCTCCACCAGCACGATCCGTTCGGTGGCCGGGACCAACCCGAGCAGCGTGTTGAGCAGCGTCGTCTTGCCCACACGTAGCAATGTGCTACGGCGGTCAACCGAAGCGCTCGCAACGCTGGTTCGGCCGCTCACCCTCCCTAGAAGGGCAGAGCACGTGACCATCACAGCCACTGCACCCGTACCGGCACGCTGCCGGCTCTCCACCGCCGCAACGGTGGGCCTTCCCCGACTCGACCGCTTGGCGGTGCTCGACGCCGCTGAGTTCTACGGCCTGACCGCGTACCAGGCGTTCTGCATGGGCGCCCGGCTTCGCAGCGAGGCGGACGTGACCGCGGTCGCCTCGACCATGCCGCCGCTGACGCCCGAGCAGGTCGCCGACTTGGACGCCTGGTGCGCCAAGGTCGCTGTGACGCCTGTGAGCACCCTCGCCGAGTGGTTCCGGTGCTCGTACGACACCGCCGAAGAGGTCCGCGAGCTGATGGGCGGTGCCCGATGAGGTGGCTACTGCTGATCATCCCCGGCGGGGTGGGCGTCCCCACCACCGTTTTCCTCATCGCCCGCGCCCTGGTCTACCGGCACGCCGATCAGCACGGCGCCGCGATCCGCGCCGCTGGTGACCTGCCGAGCCGCCGTGAGGCCGCCTACGCCGACCGTCCGAAGGAGCTTTCCCGGTGAACCTGACCACCTTCACCAGCCGCGCCGCTGCCGCCCTCGTGGCGGCGGTGGCCGGCTTCGCGTCCTACCGCCACATCTACGACGTGGCCACTGAGGCGGGCGAGCACCAGGGCGTCGCGGCGGTGCTGCCGCTGGCCATCGACGGCCTGATCCTGGTGGCCACCCTGGCGATGCTCGACGACAAGCGGCACCAGCGGCGCCCGCGGCTGTCCGCCCGGGTCGCACTGGTGTTCGGCATCCTCGCCACACTCGCCGCCAACGTGGCGTCGGCCGAGTCGACCGTGACCGCCCGTCTGGTCGCCGCTGTGCCGGCGGTGAGCTTCCTCCTGGCCGTCGAGGTGCTCGCCCGGTCCGGCAAGCCGCTGCCCGTCGCGGCGCCCGTCGAGCTGGTCGACGAACCGGCACCGGTCGACCCGTGGGACTACGCCCAGCCGATCGGCCCGGTGGCGTCACCGCCGGTCGAGCCTGACGCCAAGCCGGCCGTCACGCGGACACGTCCCCGTTCCCTCACCAGCGCGCAGAAGGTGGCCAAGGCTGCCGCCAAACTGCCCACCGGAACGGTCGCCCAGGTCGCCGCCAAGGCGGGCGTGAGCGAGTCCACCGCGCGCCGCTATCTGCCGTCACCAACCGGCCCGGTAGCTGCGGAAACCCGCGTCAACGGCACGTCGGTGGAGGTGAGTACCGGTGCCTGAGCAGGACTGCCAGATGTGCCCGACGTTGGAGGCCCGTCTCGCCGCCACCGCTGGCGGGCTGCTCGCGCTGGCCGCGTTCATCGACCAGGAGTTGACCGAACCCACCATCTCGCGGCGGGAACTGCTCGACGTGACCGCCGTCCGCGCCGCGAACCTCGCCGACCAGGCGCAAGGGAGGTACTGATCATGACCGTCGTCCCGTTCGATGAGTACGACGATGAGCGGCACATCATCGAGGCCGACAAGGTCGGCGGACAGGTCGACCCGGCCGACCGGAGGGCGACGTTCGCCGACGTCGTGTCCCGCACCGACGCGCGCCGGCCCATCGTGCCCGCGGTGCTGCGCTCCCCGGATGCCCGGCGGGCGCTGGGCCGTTGGGCGGTCGGCTACGGCGGGCACACCGCCCTCTATCACGTGACCCGCAGCCCGAAGTACGCCGCCAAGGTCAGCCTGTACGCGCCCCGCGGGGCGTGGCGGGCGTCGGCCAGCGTGGTCTGGTGGGCGGTCGGCGGCCGCGAGAACTTCCACCTGCGGCAGGAAGCGGCCAGCAAGAACGACCCGCACACGTGGCAGCAGCTGGACCGCCGCCGGGAGAAGGCGTCTGGTGCCCGCTGGTGGGTAGTCGGCGGTGCTGCCGTGCTGCTGCTGGTGCTGCTGGCGGGCCTCGAGGTGGCCGGCATGCCGCCGGTCGGCTGGTACTGCGTGGTTGCCGCCCTGGTGCTGCTCGCCGCGCACTACGGGCGGCCCGCTGACCGGCCGATCGTTGACCGGGTCGTCACCAAGGCGGCGTTCACCAAGCTGACCGGCGAGATGGTCCGCGCGGCCGTCGTGGCGCTGGGCATCGGTGTGAAGGAGCCGGGGCAGATCACGTTCCCGCCGCCGGGCATCCACAAGGACGGACCCGGGTGGCTGGCCCGCTTCAACCTGCCCGGCGCCATCGTGGCCACGACGCTGCTGGAGAAGCGCGACAACCTCGCCGCCGCGCTGCGCCTGCCCGTCGACCAGGTGTGGCCCGAGGTCGGCCCCGACCACCCCGGCCAGGTCGACCTCTGGGTCGGGTATCAGCCGTCCAGCAAGATGGGCCAGCCCAAGTGGACGCTGGCGGCGGACAACGCCCGGACCAGCGTCTTTGAGTCGAACCCGTTCGCCACCGACTCCCGCCAGCGGCCGATCTCGACCGTGCTGTTCGCGCGGAACTTCCTGGTCGGCGGTCAGCCCGGCTCCGGCAAGAGCTACGCCGCCCGGACGCTGCTCACCATCGCCATGCTCGACCCCACCGTCGAGCTCAAGGTCGCCGAATTCAAGGGCGTCGGGGACTTCCTCGACGTTCAGAGGCTGTGCTCCACCTACGCCGTGGGCGTCGATGACGACGCGTTCGAGACGGGCAGCAACATCATCACGTGGGCGCTCGCCGAGTGTGAGCGGCGCGGTAAGCGGATCCTCGAGGCCAAGAAGCGCGGCGACGCCCCCGAGGGCAAGGTGACCCCCGAACTGGCCGCGAAGCGCGGGTCAGGGCTGCATCCCGTGTTCATCCTGCTCGACGAGGTCCACGAGCTGTTCGCGGCCGTACCCGGTGCCGCCGCAGCGTGCGAACGGGCCATCAAGCGGGGGCGGGCGCTCGGGATCATCTTCTGCCTGGCCACGCAGATCCCCGACAAGGACAGCCTGCCGCCCAACATCACCAGGTGCATCACCACCCGCTGGTGCCTGTCGGTGCTCGGCCAGGTTGAAAACGACATGATCCTCGGGACCGGGGCGTACAAGCGGGGCATGACCGCCACCGTCTACCGCCCCGGTGTCGACGCCGGCTGGGGCGTGATGGTCGGCGTGGACAAGCCGGGTAGCGCCCGGTCGTTCTACCCGACGCCGGAGGTCACCGCGGCGATCGTCGCCCGCGCCGGGCAGCTGCGCGGCAAGGCCGTCATCGGTGAGGACGTCAAGCGGGCCGAGATGCGCGACATGCTCGCCGACGCCCGGAGCGTTCTGCAAAACGGTGAGGCCGGGTTGCCGTGGGCGGTCCTGGCCGAGCGCCTGGCCGAGCTGGCCCCGGACTTCTACACCGGGATCACCGCCGACATGGTCCGGGAAGCGCTCGCCCCGTACGGCGTCGAGTCGCAGGACGTGAAGGTCGGCCGCAGCAACATCAAGGGCGCCCGCCGGACGGCTCTGGAAGCCGCCCAGCAGCGCCGCGAGATCGAGGCCGAGTAGTGGTCGCGGGGCTGGTCGCGGCACGGACCTTGGTCGCGAATCCGCGACCAGCCCGCGACCAGCCCTGAGCAGTGGAAACGCCCGGTGGTCGCGTGGTCGCGGCCCCCGCCCAGCACCCCCGAAAACCGCCCCTGGGAGGCACCCGTGAGAGGCACCCTCACCGCGACCGGCATCCTGCTGGTCGTCGCCCTGGCCTACGCCGGCTCGTGCATCATCCGGCCATTCCGCGACTGCTGGCTGTGCGACGGTAAGGGCCACCACCGCAGCAAGCGGAAGCGGAAGCTGTCCCGCCCGTGCGGCTGGTGCAACCGCACGGGGAAGCGGCTCCGGTTCGGCCGGCGACTGTGGAACCGCGCCCGGCGCACAGCACGCGAGGCAGCCTGACCGAACAGAGAGCGGCCCGGCACCCCACTCTCTGGGGGTGCCGGGCCGCTTCACGCTCGACGCTGGCGGATCTACGCCCCGGAAGACTGGGACTTCCCGCCATCGCTCCGCAGTGGCCCGCGCAGTCGACTGCAAGCCGCGGTGGCGTTGACGCCGAGGTCTTATCGCTCGCGGTGCATCAGCAGCTGCCGCTCCCGCACCACCCGGTCCGTGGCGGCCCGCTTCACCTCGGCGGCCCGACGCCGCAGCGGCGCCATCGCCCGGTGCTCCCGCACCCGCGCGGCCACCCACGCCGCCCGCGCCTCCGAGAACTGCGACCCCACCGGCATGCCCCACTCACCCGGGAACGTCCCCATGCCGCGAGCACCCGCGCTCGTCTCCAGCTCTGCCATCACAGCACCTCCACCGCTGCGACCTCACGGTCGGCATCCGTCACCTTCGGACCCCGGACCGCACCGACCGCGCGGGCCACCAGCGAGCCCTCTTCGCTCTCGTCGTCCAGGTACACCAGCGGCAGCAGCGTGTTGCCGTTGATCCTCGGCCGCGGGTTCGCCCGCTCGAACTGCTCCCCGGCGTGACGGCCAGCCGCCCGCACCCGCGCGTAATCCTCCGGACCCTGCGACAGCGTGCCCACCGCGAAGTCGGCGCCGCCCCGCTTGCCCGGCTTACGGGACTCGGCTTCCTGCGCGTCACGAACCGCCGCCGTACGCCGCGCCTGCCACGCCTTCGAGTCCCGCTGCGCCTGCGCCCACGCGGCCTCATGGTCGCCGGCGGCCCGCGCCAGCACGTCACGCTTAGCCGACCACTTGGCGATCGCAGCCGGTGTGAACGCCGGCCGGCCGAACACGTCCACCGCGTCCGGCTCGACACCCATGTGCCGGGCCTGCGCGCAGATCCACTCCGGCTCTCCGGCGTCGTGCCGGAACCACGCCGCCCGCACCTCATCGACCGAGACGACCCGGTCCTCACTCTTCGCCATGCTCTGTCCTCACACTCGACGGGTGCCTGTCGGGGTGGGTGCGCCGGGCAAGTCAGCCGCGTGCTCGTTAACGGCCCGCCCGGTCGCACGTCCCACCCGTCGAGGCGGTGTAGTCAGCCTACCTGTAGTGCGTCTACTTATCCTTGGAGCCGCGCCCGACGCCGGTCGCCCCGCGCCCGCAGGTAGTCGATGATCGACCAGCCGGCCGCCTCACGCGCCACCTCCACCCGCGCCCGGTCCGCATCCGACAACGGCAACGGCAGGTCGAGCAGCTCCGGCGGGAACGGCCGCTGGTGCCCGTTCTGGTGGCGGCGCCTCACGCCGCACCCCGCCCGCCGTACACGCCGCGGATACCCCGCCGCTGAGTCCGGACCGCGTCGTCGTCATCCCCGATCGGCACCCGCAACGCCACCAGCAAGCGCGCCAAGGTGATCCGCTGCTGCCGCAGCTCAACCAGCGCCGGATGCGCCCGCTGCCCGTCGTCCTTCGCCGACACCATCGGCCCCTCGACGTCCACAACGGCCTGCAGCTGGTCGCACAGGTCAGCCGTACGGGACGCCTGCCGGAGGAGGGTCAACCCCTGCTCGCTCAGCTCGAATGCGTCCAGTACGGACCGCCACAGCCGGCTTCCGGCCGTTCCCAGGCCCTTTGGGGCCGCTGGTCTGGTCATGATCGACCTACCTTCCCGATCGTTTCAGGTCTCGCAGAGATAGATCCACTGCATTCGTGAGGTGGCCCCCCGTAGGGCAGGAGAAAAAACGGGGGTACCCGTACCCCTCGGGATGCCGGGATCATGGCTCTGCGTGGCTCTCAGCGGGTTGTTGCTGGTCACTGCGACCATCCCTCCGCCACCCGCGCCAGCGCAGCACGGTCGGCAGCCTCCCGGGCTATCGCCGACTCGTACGCGGACGTGTCCCAGAACTCGGCGATAGCGGCGGTGAACAGCTGACGCAGGTCGGCCGGGTCTAGCGCGTCGAGCTCCACCTGGACCAGTTCGCCGTGCCGGGCCACGAACGCACCAGCCCGTGAGTCCTCAGCCTTGCCCGGGTTGGGTGGCAGCCGGTACTGCCGCACCTGCTCGGCGGACAGTGCGACTCGGCGTACTTCCTGCCAGCAGTCGGTGCGGGCGGTGAAGTCCCGGTCGATGTCCTCACCGGAGGGGTCGTGGTCGCCGGCGTAGAGCAGCACCGCCGGCCGGCCACGTTCGCGCTGGTGGTCGACGACATCGCGGACGTAGGACTGTGACGCGTATCCGCCGAGGGCGAGCACTGGGAGGCCGAGGTGACCGAACCAGGCGCGCAGCTGCTCGACCATGCCGGCCTTCTCCACACCGAGGTACAGGGACACGTCCTGATCCTCGGTGCGGTCGACGCGGTACCAGGACAGCAGCGAGTCGAGTGCGTGCTCGGGGTCAGCGAACGAGGTGTACTCGTGGATGATCCGACCGCGGTCCATCAGGTCGGGGAAGGTGCCGTTGCGGCGGCCCTCTGCGGTCAGTGAGGACAGCCGCTTGTACGCCGACTGGGTGTTCGGGTAGAGCTGCTCCGACACGAGCCGGTAGTGGAGCTGGCGCAGAGTGACGCCGGTCGAGTACGTGCGGACGATCGCGGCGGCCCTGGTGATGATGGCGGGCCAGTCGATGCGGCTCATGCTGCGTCTCCTGGTCGTAGTGCTGCGCAGCCGGCGCAGTCGGGGTGCTCGGGCCGGTTGCTGCCGACCCACCAGTGGTGCGGGTTGGTGGGCTGTTCCCCGTTCCCCACACCTAGGGGCGGGAACAGGGGAACGCCATCACCGGCCGTTCCCTGTTCCCCGGGAACGTCGTGGGAACGGCGGGAACGCCATTCCTTGAGCGATGCGGCGGCCCGGTCGCTGCGCCACCGCAGCCGCTCCTTGACGTCCCGCACGCTCGACGGCGGCGGGTCGAGCCGGTCCAGCTCGGCCAGGTCGTCGAGGTTGACGCCGGCAGCGGCGGCGGCCTCGCCGAGCTGCGGCGTGGTGACCGTCCAGCGGAGCCGTTCGGTGCTGCTGTCCAGCTTGAACAGGCCGGCGCTCGGCTCCTTGCCCTCGGCCGGGCAGTGCCGCCGGAGACCGCCGTGCCGGTCCTTGTTGACGCTGAGGAACGCCGACCCGCCACGACCGGGCGTGAACTGCTCGTTGATGGTGACGCGGATGGACACGCCGCCGACGGCCCGGCGCTTGGCTGCGGTGCCGGTCGGCCCGCTGGCACGGCTCTCGGTGTTCTTCGGCAGGTGGTCGATGGCCAGCACCGCGGCGCCGGCCATCGCCAGCGGCTTGAGCACGCCCGTGTGGGCGAGGGTGAAGTCGTCCGGGGAGTTGCTGCTGAGGCCCATCAGCGGCAGCAGCTCGCCCACGGAGTCGACCACCGCGACGGCGGGGTGCCACCGCTTGGCGTCCTTGACGACAGCCATCAGGTGCGGCTTGTCCTCGGGCTCGACGTACCGGAACAGGTCAGGGTTACGCAACGTCTCCTCTGGCACCTCCATGTCGAGGAACCGGGAGATGGTGGCCTGCGCGCCGTTGTGGTCGATGTCGACGAACAGCACCTTCCGACCGGCGATCAGCGCCTCCGCTGCGGCGGCCTGCGCGACGAGCGTCTTGCCCGACTCCGGGTCGCCGAAGATGAGGTTGACTTGCCCGGCGTAGAAGATGGCATTGCCGTCGTCGCGGTGCAGCAGCACGGGCGCAGGCGGGTCGGGTAGACCGCCGTCGAGCATGGCGGCAACGTCGAAATAGAGGGCGTTCCCCCGTTCCCCACCCCTAGTGTCGGGAACGGGGAACGCCTCTTCGGTGGGGTCGATGAAGCCGGCGGCGATGGCGCGGTCGACGACCAGGGCGTCACTCACGCCGCCCACCTCCCGAGCACGTCACGCGCGGCCACACCGAGTTCGGTGCCGTTGGCCGGCGTCGAGTAGGGCTCGGGCCGGCGGGTGGCCGGTTGACCGATGGTGCGGATCAGCCAGCGGATGACGTCGCGCCGGTCGTACGGCTTGATGCCGATCGCCCGGGTGATCTCTTCGGCGATGGCGCGCTCTGCGGCGGCGTACCCGGCAGCCCAACCCTCGGCGTACTGGTGGGCGGCTTCCCACTCGGCCTGCTCGTGCAGGGCAGGCGGTAGGCTGAGCGTGGTCTCGCCGACCTGCTGGAGGGCCGCCTCACTACCCCTGGGGCGGCTTTTCTCATGCGGCTGCATTCTGGCCACCCCCGCCCGTCAGGAGGGCGGCGAGCCGGGCGCGCTGCTCTTCGGTCAGCGGCGGGGCCTCATCGACAAGGCGCCGGATGTAGTCCTCGGCGCGCTCGGCCCGGAAATCGCGCTGAGCGGCGATGGTGTCCGGGTCGTCGGGGGTGTATCGCCGCTTGTGGGCGATGGCAGAGCGCTTCCTGCGCTGGTCGGGGTTCAGCGGTGGCAGCTTCATTGGCGGACCGGCCTCCGGGCCGGCGGAGTCCTTGCCCCCTCGGTCGGCTAGCCCGACCAGCCAGGAGGGAACTCCTGCACTCTCTGAGTGCCCGCGGCTAGCCCCTCGGCGCCCCTCACGCCCGATCGGCGACTCCGACCGGCGCCCATGAGGCGGTTTCTGCCTATCCCGCAGTTCTGCCATGAGGCTAGCACCGAAGATCCGGTACAGACGCTGCGACGCAGTGTCGCTAGGGTTGTGCATGGGTCTGCTCGCCTTCTAGGGAGGTGGAGCGGATCAAGTCGTCCCCGGTTGGTGTTGCGAGCACCGCCGGGGGCGCATTCAGTTGTTGGGTCAGGTCTTCCAGGTGATCTCAACCTTGGTTGGGTCGAAGTCGCGGCGGCCACCGCCGCCGGGGTAGAGCACCACGCTCATCAAGGTCTGGATCACGGCCCGCTGCCGCTCGAGGCTCATCCGATCCCATACGGCCCGTACGTCGTCGGCGGTGACCAGCTCGGCGAGCACCGGGGCCCGACTGCTGTGCGAGACGGCGGCATCGATCTCGTCGAGCCGCCCACGGATGCGCTCCGATCCGGTGCGCAACTGGCCGCGGTCGATCGTGCCGTCGGCGAACGCGGCGGCCAAGTCGTCGAGCCGGACCCGCAGCGCAAGAGCTTCCTCCCGTAGTGCCGGCACGTCGGGCCGGTCGTCGTCGACCAGGAGGTCACGCGCGTCGGCCCGGGCCAGCCGCTCCAGCACCACCGCGGTCACGAAGTCGTCGACCCAATCCCGGCGCCGGCCGACGCACGCCCCGGCCCGGCACTTGTAGATGTACCGGTAGGTCTCGCTCGCCTGGTCGCGCTTGACGCCAGCGGAGGTGATCGACCCGCCGCACTTGCCGCACCTGGCGATACCCGAGAGCAGGTAGGCGGCCCGGTTGCCCGTGGTGGTCCGCCTCGACGGGTCGTTGAGCAAGGTGACCAGCGCCGCGTGAACCTCCTCGGAGAGGATGGCGGGCCACTGGCCCTTACCGACGATCTTGCCTCGGTACTCCGACAGCCCCGCTAGCCGGGGCCGGCGGAGTAGGTCACGCGCAGTCCCGGGTGACCACTTGTTGCCCCGGACGGTGAGCACGCCCCTGCTGTTGAGGTCGCGGGTGACCGCGCCGAGGGGCACGCCGGCGAGCAGCTGGTCCGCCATCTTGGTCACCTCGGCCGCCTCGGTGGGCTCGATGTGCAGACCGTCCTTGGTGTACCCGTAGCAGCGCCGGCCGCCGTGGTTGAGTCCGCGCTCGGCGCGCTGCTGGGCGGCACGGGCGACCCGCTCGCCCATCTCTTCGGCCTCTCCGGCGTCCTGGGCGGCGAGGGTGCGGGCGATCCGGCGACCCTGAGCGGTCCGTAGATCGAACTCCGGCGACCGGATGTAGGCGAACTCGATGCCGTGCTCGACGGCCAGGTCGATGAGGTCCTCGAACTCACGGGGGCGTCGGGTCAGTCGGCCGGTGGTGTACGTGGCGACCACCTCGAACTCGCCGGCCCGGGCGGCTTCGAGCATCCGGCGATACTCCGGCCGCGGCTTCTGTGACCGGCTCGACGCGCCGAGGTCGTTGTCGACGAAGTCGGCGACGTAGACCAGGCCGCGCCGCTCAGCCAGCGCGTCGAGGTCTTCGTCCTGGCGCTGTACGCCGAGTTCCTGACCTTCCCGGTCCTGGGAGATCCGCCGGTACTTCGCGGCAGGTCGTTTCGTCATGCGCTGGACAGTAGCACAACCGATTGGTTAGTCTTGCCCGACCCGGTGCCGCCGGTGACCAGGTACGCCAGCCGGGCCGCGACGACGGCGGCGAGCAGTGGTGCCACCGGTCGTGGCACAGTCCCCTGGCGCACCAACTCGTCGAGGGTGAACGGGCGGTGCCGGAAGGTCCGCAGGGACAGGTAGGGGCCCTCGGTCGCCACCGGGGGCAGAACGGCGTGCAGCCGGGTGCCGTCCGGAAGCCGCGCGTCCGCGCACGGGGAGCCGTCGTCGAGCCGCCGCCCGGCGCTGGCGATCAGCCGCTGCGCCAACCGGCGGACATCCTCCACCGAGCCCACCGGCACCGCGACCTGGTGCAACCCCGCTCCCCGGTCGGCCCAGACCCGGGTGCCGTTGACCAGCACGTCGGTCACCTCCGGATCGCCCAGCAGTGATGCCAGCGGCCCGGCGCCGACGAGGTCGTCGTGGACCCGGTCGGCGATCCGCAGCACGGTGGTGTCACCGAGCACCGCGGTGGTGGGCTCGGCCCGCACCGCGGAGACGATGGCCGCCGGGGTGACCGGGGTGGTGGCGGCGGCGATCCGTTGCCGCACCCGTGCGGCGAGGCTGTGGTCCTCCGGCCGGCCGGTCATGCCGCACCCGTCGCCGGCACGCCGGTGAGGTCGGTGACGATCCGCTGGCAGAGCGTGGCCAGCGGGCCCTTCCCGCCGGCGGCCGGCGCCTCGCCCCGTTCCAGGCCGCGGCAGAGCCCCGGCTCGGGGCGCAGCGTGCCGGCGAGGGGAAGACCGAGTGCCCGTGCCACCTCGGTCGCTCGCAAGTGGCCCGGCGCGGGGCCGCGCACCACCACCGAGAGGGTGGCACAGTGCGGGGCGGCGGCCGCCACCACTCGCGCGGCGGCCGCCGTGGCACGCAGCTCGGCCGGGACGACGATGAACGCCTGATCGGCCGCCTGCAACGCGATCACGGCGGCGTCGTCCAGTTGCCGGGGGAGGTCGACGACCACGAAGTCCCGGCCGCGCCGGGCAGCGTCGACGGTGGCGGCCATCGCCGCCGCGGGCAGGGCCAGCAGGTCGCCGCGATCCCAGGAGAGCACCACCAGGTCGCCCCGGCTGGGCAGGGCCCGGACCAGCGCCGGGGCGTCGACCCGTCCGTCCGCACCGGTGAGCGACGGCCAGCGCAGCCCGTCCAGTTGCTCCCAGCCCAGCACGAGGTCGAGGCCACCGCCGAGCGGATCGGCGTCGACGAGCAGGGTGCGCAGCCGCGACCGGGCGGCGGTGACGGCGAGCCCGCCGGCGAGCACACTCGCCCCGGCGCCGCCCCGACCACCGAGCAGCGCGACGATCCGGGCGCCGGAGCCGTCCGGCCGGTCCGAGCCCTGCTCGGCGAACCGATCCACCAGCCACGGCTCAGCGGCGGGCAGCGTGGCGACGTGCTCGGCGCCGATCAGCTCGGCGATCTGCCAGCCGGGGTCGAGCTGGCCGGTCCGGCCGACCAGCACCAGCCGGGATCGCTGCGGCAGCCGGGCCCGCAGGCACGGCTGCGCCTGGTCGGCGCCGAGCAGCACCAGCGGTGCGGGGAGCCAACGGGTGCGGGCGGCGGCCGGGTCGGCGGCGAGCTCCACCTCGGTGCCGCCGGCGGCGGCGAGCCGGAGCAGGTCGTCGAGCAGGTCGCCGTCCTCCGTGACGACCAGCGGCAGTCGGCGGATCGGCGGAACGGAGGTACGGGGTGGCATCGCGGCCTCCAGCGGTCGGGCTCGGTTGTGCCGCCGACCCTGCTCGGGATCCGCCCCGCAATCCGCCCCGACCACGCCGCCTGTGGACAACGCCGGGGGCTGTGGACAACGCCCGGCGAGACAGTTGATCTGCTACGTGCGCGGGGATGTCCGGCCGATGCTCCGCCTCGATGGAAAGCGCAGCGAGGCCGCTCCCGAGGGAGCGGCCCCGCTGTCCTCGGTCAGCCGACTCGGTCGGTCCAGGCGGTAGCGATGATCACTTTGTACGAGCTGATCCGGACGGGCGCGAGCGTCAGGCGCTCGTAAGCGAGCAGTTCGCCCGTCCTCGGGTCGAAGATCAGCAGAGACTGCGCGTCGTGCGGGCGATCGTCGAAGGTGACCGCTACGCCCGTCCGGCCGGCACGGTCCGTCACCCGACCTCGCCACCGGAAGCCCGGAACGTCGGCGAGGATCCGCAGGATCTCCGCGCGGGTCTGACGCGGTACGACGTACCGCCCGTAGATCGTGCTGACCTCCTTGCTCACCGCACCCGCGCCGTAGGCGGCCTTCAGCAGTTCGCGGAGCTGCGACCGGTCAGCCGACGGAGCCGTGAGGGCCATGGGTGGCAGCGGGACGGTGGCGGGCGCGGGGGTGCCGGCGACGGCGGGGCCCTTCCCGAGATTGCGCTGCCAGTAGTCCCGGGATTCCTGATCGGGGTACTGCGGTTCCAGTTGGATGGTGACCTGGTTACCGGTCCCGTCGGCGGCCTGCCAGACCTTCGTCTCGTCGGCGAAGGCGACACGGTGTCGGCCGTCGGCGGAGGTCATCACCGGGTCGCCCCACAGCTTCGTGTGGTGGTACATGTAGCGCCCGCTGCGGTTGTCGTACTCCGTGTCGACGAGCGCGCCGGCCAGTGCGCGCAGCTGCGGGCCGGCCGCCGGCGGGTCCGAGTCGAACTGGTACGCGACCGGCACGAGCACCGATCCCGCTGCGGCACCCGGCACGTCCGAGGTGTGCGGGGCGGCCCCCTCGAACGGCTGAAGCACCGCCACGGCGCCGGCCGCGACCGCGAGCGTCCCGGCCGCCAGGACCAGCCGGCGGGTCGGTCGTACGCGGCGATGGCCAACGGCCGACTCGGTGGCACCGGCGCGGTCGATCAGGTCGTGCGCCGAGACCGGCGGCGGCGTGACGGCGATGTTCCGGGCCGGGTCCACCGGGCCGAGAAGGGTACGGGTTCGCTCTGCTCCGAACATCACAGATCCTCTCGAGTGCTCGCCAACACCGCGCGCCGGGGCGGGGCGGGCTGGTCTGACATGGCTTCGGTGAGGCGGCGGCGGGCACGGTGCAGTCGCACCGCCGCGGTCGCGCGGGTACAGCCCAGAACCTGGGCCGCCTCGGAGACCGTCAGCTCCTCCCAGCCGATCAGCCGGAGGATCTCCTGATCGAGGTCGCCGAGCGTGGCCAGGGCCACCCGGACGTCGGTGACCCCCACGGTCACGTCGGCGCCGGACGGGTGCGCCCCCCGATCCAGGTCGGCGTCGGTGATCGGCAGGACGTCCGGAGCGGCGCGCCGGGACCTCCACTGGTTCGCCAGCAGGCGCCGGGCCACCCCGTACAGCCAGGGCAGGCTGTGGTCCGGCACCTCGCCGCGACGCCGCCAGGCGACGACGAAGACCTCCTGAGCGAGTTCCGCTGACGCGTACCCGTCGTCGAGTCGGCGCTGGCCGTACCTCACGATGTGCGCGTACTCGGCGGCATAGAGGCTGGTGAACCAGGCCTCGTCGCGTCTCTCCGGTGGACCCACCCCGAACTCCCCACTGCCTCGACGACTCTCACCCTGGCTTGTGTCGCGAGCGACGCGAGGATTACCGCAGCGGGCGGCCTGCGTTGCTGGCGGAGGCTCTCCCGCCGCTGCTCTCCTGGCTCACGGTGTTGGATGACACGCCGCCCGGCTGCGCGCGTAGCCGTGTCCGGTGTCCCAGGCTTGGGCGGTGGCAGAACCTGTTCGCGAACCAGGAAGGTCAACGGCCTTCGGCGCGGAGCGCAAACCCGTACGGCTCGTCGCCTTCAGCGACGCGGTCTTCGCGATCTCCATCACCCTGCTCGTCCTGGAGATCCACCCGCCGGAGGACACCCGGCACCTGATCCACGGTCTCGCTGCGTTGTGGCCGTCCTACCTTGCTTACGCCCTCACCTTCCTTCTCATCGGGCAGGTGTGGGCCAACCACCACGTCATGTTCGACCACCTCCGCGGCGTCGACCGGGTGGTGCTGTTGCTCAACACCCTGCTGCTGATGACCATCGCGTTCCTGCCATTCGCCGCTTCCGTGCTGGCCGCCGCGTTCCGCGACGGACATGGGCAGCGCACCGCCGTCGTCTTCTACGGCATCGCGCTCGGAGTGGCAGCTTCTCTGTTCAACGCGATCTGGGCGTACGCGCGCCGTGATCATCGACTGCTGGGCGCCACCGTCGATCCCGGCGGCGCGAGAGCCATCAGCAGGCGTTTCCGGATCGCACCCTTCTGGATCGCCGCCGGAGTGGTGCTGGGTGCCCTGGTCCCCGTCCTCGGCGTGGCCGTGATCACCGCGCTGATCCCCTTCTACTGGCTGCCAATAGCGGGTGAGATCGCCCGGCCGAAGCGTCGGCGCGGTGGCGGCGGTCGGGAGTAACCCCCCTTGGGAGTGGGAAGGACAGGGGCCGCTACCTCGATCGTTCCCACCCGTACCGAAGCCAACCGGGCCTCGTCCTCTCATGCGCCGTTCCACCAGGTCCTTGCCACCGGGTGATCGTGCCGGCGTTCGAACACCCGTAGCTGCTCACTGCCCGATACGCACCGGCTCCGACCGGGTCCACTCGTACATCCGGTGGTCGCGGTGGAACTCGAGGAGACCTACTTGATCGAGCTTCACCACGGCCGGCCCAACCTCAACCCGCTCCAGCGCTGCTGCGATGGGTTCGGCTGACTGGGCCGTGTTCGAGTACGCGACGCTCACATGCGGTCGAAAGCTCCGCGCGTGCTCGGGCGCCAACTCCGCGTCGTCCTCGCCGAGGACATGACCAAGCACTTCCCGCACCGCGTCACGCACCGTCGCGATGGGGGCCGGCGGATCGGCGGGGAGGTAGACAGCCTCCTTACGAACGACAGGCCGGTGGAACGTGACGACAGGCGCGGAAAGCCCCGCGAGCCTCTCTCGGATCCCGTGCTGCAAACGTGCAACCTGCTCGTCGTCCAGGTCGTCGATGAAGCCGATCCCCTGCATCGTCAGGTGCAGCCAGGTGGAGGGGATGAGGTCGAGGCCGGGAAACGTTCGTAGCGACTCCTGGTAGCGCCGCGCCAGTTCCGCCAGCTCGGCATGCTCTCCGACGCTGAAGTGGCAGGCGTAGTAGTGGCGGCCCGCCTGCCAGCCTGGCCGCCACCACCAGTGGTCCTGCATCTTGTCGACGTGCTCGATCGGAGCGGGCATCTTCTCCCCCACTGGATGTCCGACAGGCCCTCGGCGTCTTCGGGTTCCTGAGTTACCGCGTGGTCATTGTTCGCAGTTGCCGTCCCCGGTGAAACAGCCCGCCAGGGGGTGGCTAGATCGGGAAGCGGCCGCGCCGCCACTGCCAGTGACGGCCGGCCTTCAGGTGGTCGACGATCGCGCGCTGGAGAACCGTGCGGCGTGGCAGCTGGTCGAGCGGCGTGGTCAGGGTGCGGAACCCGAACCGCAGCACCTCGACGTCGGCGTCCAGCCCTTCCGGCTCCTCGTAGGGCTCCAGCTCGAATCTCCGCTGGAACCGGACGATGTTGGAGTCCGCGGGCAGGTACTCCAGCAGCTGCGGGTCGAGCAGCCACGAGCCGCAGGAGAACGCCGTGTAGCGCTCGTCGGGAAAGTGGCGCGGGAAGAACGCGCGGGCCTCGTCGAGCGATGCCGCGACCGCCTCCGGGGTCAATGGCCCGGAGTCGGGGATGTGCAGGTCGATGACGGTGCCGCCGCGCTGGTGCTGCAGCCGGCCCAGCTCGTAGATGCCGCCGCGCGCGTGCAGCGTCAGCCAGCTCTGCATGACCGGCCAGCCCTCGCGGTGCATCCGCCGGTCGATCGCGAGGTTGCGGCCCAGGTCCGCGAGGGTCACCCACGACACGGCATCGGCGACGCCGTGGTCGCGGTGGTACCCCGTGACGACGTCGACCAGGGCCAGGTACGCGTACACGTAGAGATGCCGCCAGGCGGGGCCCCGTTCACGCGGCAGCGCCGGACCGGGCGACAGCCAGCCGTGGCTCCCGAGATCGGCGCGGACCAGGGCGATCGAGCGGTCCAACAGCCAGCGCAGCTCCGGAGTCCACAGCGGAGAGTCGGGGTCGGGCCAGCCCGCCATGATCTCGGCGACGTCGTCCGGCCGCACCGCGAGCCGGTCGAGGATCGCGGGCGCGTCGGCCTTGGCGGGCAGCGGAGCCGACGGCCGGTCGCCGGCGAGCTGGTGCACGCGGTCGACGTCCTCGACGGGCACCCCGAGCCGGGAGGCGGTGTCGTCCAGATCCACGCCGCCGACCCTACCGGCCGGTGGGATCGCCCCTCCCGCGCACATCGAGGGAGACGGCAGCGACTACCCCGAGCGTGACCGAGGACGACCCGTGACCTGCGGTGGCGCTCCCACCGGAAAGGGACGACCCCCGTCGGGGGGATGCGGCCTCAAGCTGTCGGCCAGTGCCGGCCGGTGATGGCCAGTATCGACGACCAGGTGCCGGGCGTCGTCGGTTGACCTTCGGGACCGATCCACATCGAGGATCTCGCTGCCTTCCTGCTGCTTCGCTGCTCGCTGACATCCCTTCAGAGGAGCTGCTCCGTTGCTGCTGCGGTCTGGCATGCTCGTCGATAGACGTTGGCAGGAGGAGATAGATGGGCAAGAGAAGTAACCGATCGTCGGGGGACCCGATCAAGGTCATCGCCGACTACACGACCACCCCTCTCGGCACATGGACTGTCTGCATCTCGGTGGCGGGCTCAGAAGAGGGCCGAGCCGGTGGAGCCGCGCTCTACGAGGCGTTCCATCAAGCGCTCGACGTCTTCGACGACATCTCGCGCCACTACGGCGGTCGACCATGCATGACTGTGCACCGCCTGAACGGAAGCGAGGAGGCCTTCGCTCATCTCGCCGAGGAGCATCAGCTTCGCCTCCCGGAAGGCCGCGGCGTGAGCGCCACTCTCTGGAACGGCGGATGATTCAGCCCGCTCGACACTGAACCTGCTCTTCGCCTGCCGCGTGCCCCCACACTGTCGGGAGCGGCGTGAATAATGCGATGGGCATGATCAAGGGCCCGGTTCCCGAGGCCCTGAGCCGGTGGGGGTGGATGTGGCCGGGTTGACGCTGGAATCGGCAGTTTCGCGGTTCGGTAAGGCGGCGAAGGACAAGCTCGTCTCGCCAGCGGTCCGGGGTGAGCCGGAGGACCAGCTTCGGGCTCCGACTGAGCAGCTGCTCGCCGACCTTGCCGCCCTGTGTGAGCTTGATCGAGCCGCGCTTGTGCTGGTGGGCGAGTCTTCTCTGTCTGACCTCAAGACCCGGCCGGACTTCGCGGTGAGCTACCAGCAGGGGCTAATCGGGTTTGTCGAGCTGAAGGCACCAGGGAAGGGCGCGGACCCCCGTCGGTTTAAGGACCCGCACGATAAGGAGCAGTGGCGGAAGCTTCAGGCGCTGCCCAACTTGATCTACTCCGACGGCGGCTCGTTCTCCCTGTGGCGGAACGGGCAACTGGTCGGTCAGATCGTCCAGCTCACAGACGACCTGTACGTCAGCGGCGCGGCTCTTGCTGCACCCGCTCAACTTCTATCCCTCTTCCACGACTTTTTCTCGTGGGCCCCGATACCACCCCGCACCCCCAAGCAGTTGGCCGAGGTAAGCGCTCGGCTCTGCCGTTTGGTGCGTGCCGAGGTTGCTGAGCAGCTCGACCAGTCAGACCGAACGTTGACTGGGCTTTTTGCCGACTGGCGTAACCTGCTGTTCCCCGAAGCAACCCACGAACAGTTCGCCGACGGCTACGCCCAGGCGGTCACCTTCGGCCTCCTGCTAGCCCGCGCTCAAGGGGTCAGCCTGTCAAGCGGGCTGGATGGAGCGGCCAAGAAGCTGGCGGCCACCCACTCGCTGATCGGCACCGCGCTACGGGTGTTGACCGACCCTGTGGTTAAGGACAACGCCCTCGCGACCTCCGTTGCCACTCTGAGCCGCGTGCTAGGCAGTGTGGATTGGCCGGCGATTTCCAAGGGTGATCCAGACGTCTGGCTGTACTTCTACGAGGACTTTCTCGCCGAATACGACAGCAGCCTGCGCCGTAAGACCGGCTCCTACTACACACCGGTTGAAGTAGTGCGAGCGATGACCCGGCTGGTTGACGAGCTGCTGCGGGACAGGCTCAACCTCCACGACGGGCTGGCCAACAATGCCGTCACCCTGATCGATCCCGCCCTGGGCACCGGGACCTTCCTGCTGGAAGTCGTCAGAGTGATTGCCGAGCGGATCGCCGACGACCGAGGCGAAGGGGCCGTCCCGGCAGGCATCACCGCAGCTTTGTCCCGCCTGATCGGCTTCGAAATTCAACTCGGACCATTTGCTGTCGCGCAACTGCGAATTCTGGCCGAGCTGGTCAGCTTGGGGGCGGGGACGCTACCGGAGGGCACCCTCCGCACCTATGTGACCGACACCCTTGGCAACCCATTCGCCGAGGAACAGGGCCTTGGCTCGCTCTACGAGCCGATCGCCCGTTCACGCCGCGCCGCCAACAGGATCAAGCGCGAAGAGCCGGTCCTTGTGGTGCTTGGCAACCCGCCGTACAAGGACAAATCGCGTGGCAAGGGCGGCTGGATCGAGTCGGGGAACCCAAACGTAGGCCAAGCCGCCCCGCTGGCCGACTTTGTGCCACCGGCTGGCTGGGGCGTAAGTGCCCACGTCAAACACCTCTACAACCCGTACGTCTACTTCTGGCGCTGGGCCACCTGGAAGGTCTTCGACCGTCATCCTGAGGCCGGCCGTGGCGTCATCTGCTTCATCACCGTCGCTGGTTTCCTTGATGGGTCAGGCTTCCAACGGATGCGCGAGTACCTGCGCGGGACTGCCGACCAGATTTGGGTGATTGACTGCTCGCCCGACGGGCACCAGGCGGATACGAACACCCGCATTTTCCAGGGAGTGCAGCAACCGGTCTGCATCGTGCTCGCCGTGCGCGACGGATCAACTAAGGCGGACGAGCCAGCCCCGGTGCGGTTCCGTAGCCTGCCCAAGGGCCGACGTACGGACAAATGCGCCGCCCTCGGCGTGGTCTCGCTGGCGAGTGACGGTTGGCAGGACTGCCCGGACGACTGGCGAGCACCATTCCTGCCCGCGAGCGGTGGCCTATGGGCAGGTTTCCCGAGCCTAGACGATCTGCTGCGGTATTCCGGGTCGGGCATGATGCCGGGCCGGACTTGGGTGATTGCGCCGGACCAGGACACGTTGGCCGAGCGTTGGCGTGCGTTGACCACGGCGAAGTCTGCGGACAAGCCGAACTTGCTGTCCGAGCACAAGCGAGATCGAAGAGTCGACACCGTACTTTCAGATGGCTTGCCGGGCTTTCCGGCCACCCGTACTCCCATCGGTGATGAGACCGGACCCTGTCCGACGCCGGTCCGAGTTGGCTACCGATCCTTTGACCGGCAGTGGATCATTCCGGACAAGCGCCTAATCAATCAGCCCAACCCCACCCTCTGGTCACTGCGCTCAGATCGGCAGCTCTACCTGACAGCCCCGCACGACATTGCACCGACCGGCGGCCCAGCCGTCACCTTCACTTCAGAAGTACCCGACCTGCACCACTACAAAGGAAGTTTCGGCGGCAGGACTTACCCGCTGTGGCTAGATCGGGACGGCTTGGCATCCAACGTAGTACCGGGCCTGCTGGAGCACCTCGCCAACGCCTACAGCAGGCAAGTCCGCGCATCCGACCTTTTTGCCTACCTGGCGGCCGTGCTCGCAAACCCTGCTTTCCCTGCAACCTTCGCCGAAGACCTGAGCACCCCTGGCATCCGAGTCCCACTTACCGCCAATGCAGACCTATTTCGACGTGCCGTTGAGATCGGCCAACGAGTGCTTTGGCTTCACAGCTACGGCCAACGCTTCTACGACGCAGCAGCCGACAAGCCCAGGCGTAGCCCACGCCTCGGTCCGAAGACCGCGCCGAAGGTGCTTCCTGGACACGCCATCCCGGGCGATCCAGAGCACATGCCCGACGGCCGGCTCGGCTACGACGCCGACAAGCACGAGTTGATCGTCGGCGATGGCCGGATTGGCAACGTAACCCCAAAGATGCGCAACTACGAGGTCTCTGGGGTCAACGTGTTGGACAAGTGGTTCAGCTACCGCCGTCGCAGCAGGGATCGGCCGATGATGGGCGATCGCCGCGTCTCCGCGCTGAACAGCCTCCAGCTTGATCACTGGCCTGACGACTACACCATTGAGCTGATCGACCTGCTCAACGTGCTGGGGCTACTCATCGAACTGGAGCCTGACCAAGCGGCCCTGCTCGACGAGATCGTCGTCGGGCCGCTGGTAACTGTCGACACGCTGAAGAAAGCCGGAGTTTTGCCCGTACCGCCCGATGCTCGCAAGGTGGCCAAGCCCGTAGCAGTGTCGCCTGAAGATCCCGTCCCGCTTTGGTGATCGAGCCTGCACCGAACCTGAAGCGCCGACCGTAGCCTCACTGCCATCCCGACGCTCCTATGCATGTCAATCTCCGCCGGCAGTCTCGCTGACGGGGCTTGACCTCCTCGTCCCGAAGGAATGATCACAAGCTGGTGAGCTGCGAAGCAGCGCGGGTGAGCTGCTGACGCCGCGTCCTCTATCGTCCACGTCTGTCCGTCGTTGCTCGCGTCAGTCGTCACCCAGCTAGTCACTCAACGGCGGGCCGGCCCCTCAGTGGCTCATCCCAGGACAGCAAGTCCACCGAAGGCGGCCGTATTTTCCACTTCGACGCCAATTACCAGTTTCATGTGAGACTGGGTCGGCGCTGCCAGAAGCCGGTCGGTTCGCACAGTGAATCCTGTTATCAAGCTGTCGTCATCGAGCAAACAATGTAACGGCTTTTGATCATCACCTGGTGTCCACCCCGACGGAATGTCCTGCGGTTGAGTCGGGCGGGTAAGCGCATCAAAGAGGGTCTTTAAGCGGTTGTCGATGTCACCCCTTGGCTTCACTACACCTCCGGGGGCTTCTGGGCGGAGCATCAAGATCTCCAGGTGCGCTCGAAAGTTCCAGCGTGGATGAACCACCGAGCAGAAGTCGTATCCGCCAACCGTGGACACGTTCGGACCACCCATGTCATAGAACTGTGCCAACGGCTTATGCTGCCAAAGCTCCCTTAGCTGCGGGTGCAGCGCCAGACGGATGTCATGTTTCTGGCTCGGCCGGCCGTTTGTCGCGAGCGGACCTTCATATGTGAGCATGAACTTCACACAGCGAAACCATACGTGGTTGCTGCCATCCCGTCTGCCGCCGACCCGCCCTCCTGGGGAGCGGGCCGCCGCCCGGCCCGCCACGTCAAGCGGACCTTGACGCACGTTCGGACGCTGGCGGGCCGGGCGGTGGTCTGCTCGGCTCGCCCGGGTCGTCGGCTGGCGGGATGGCCCTGCGCAACCACCCACGGACCGCGACCCGCCGACGGACCCCCGGCCATCTCGGAGTCGTTGCGCCCCCGCCGGAGGCAGCGGTAACCGCGACCCACCCGCCGCCGCGACCCGCCGCGCGGACCCGGCATGCCCTTACTCCGCCGCGCCGATCGGGCGCGGCCCGGCCGGCTGCCGGCTCACAAACCTCAACCACTCTCGCCGCTACCGTCTGCGGCGGCCCCGGGCTTCCCGCTCTCCGCGCCAGCCGCCGGGCGTTCTGCGTGGCCGGAGTCGGAGCGCCAGCGGAGCGACGGACGCGCGCCCAGGCGGCGGCGCGTGCGGCCCGTCTCGGGCCGCCTTGAAGACGTACAGAAACTTTGCACAACCTCGCCGGCAGCCGGTCGGATCGTACGTGTGTTCGACTAGATTGTTGCCGGTGGAGGTACGGGGGCGCTGGTGGAACGGGTCGTGGGGTCGCATCGCCCGGCGGGACATCTGGCTGCTCTCCGACGGTCGGCTCTGGCGAGTGCGAGGCCGCCTCGGCGGTGACGGGGGGCAGGAAGTCTCGTACGACTTCCCGGACGAACCCGCTGCCCGCTCGATGGTCGGCCGGATGATGAAGGCCTCGGCCGGCACGTGGCGGGATCTCACGGAGGCGATCCGGCAAGAGTCCACCCGCCGGCGGACTCATTAGATGGACCGGTCGGACCCGATAGCGCTCAACGGCAGGCGTCTGCCCGGACGTGCACACCGCACCACGGCGGCAGGTCGGCTGACCACACACGCCAGCCCCCGGCGTCTCGCCGAGTCTCGAACCGCCACGGGTGGGCTGTACCGCTGAGGTTGATCTGCTCGTGCCACCAGATCGCATGGACCTGGGCGGTCACCGCCGCGCGGTCGTCGCCCTGGTCCTCGACGTCAATCCGTCCGACCACCTCAAGCTTCGACGGCACGTTGGCGCGTTCCATCTCGCCGCGGTACTCACGCCACTGCCGCAGCAGCTCGTCATGACGCCTGCCGGCCAGCACCCGCGACAGGCCGATCTGCTCTCCGCTGCTCATCTGGAGTACGTACACGTTTACGGCCGCGTCCGGTGTTGCCTCACCTCGCTCTGCTTTCGCCTGCCGCAGGACGGCCCACGACACGGGCACTGCTACGACCCCGGTACACAGCACGGCTAGAAGCGAGAGAACCACCCACGGCCAATGGCGCGGCGAGCGCACCAACGGTTTGCCTGCCGCCGGCCGGCGACCCGGCAGGATTGGCGCGTCCCCTGGTCCCATAGAAGGCAACATATGCCTCCCGTCGGTTTCCTAGCCAGTGCCGGTCGTCGGCCTCGGCCGCCATTGGCCGTTGGTGCCAGAATGGAGCCGTGGAATCTGGCCCTGACACGACTGCGGAGTGGTGGACGACCTCCGACGTAGCGGCGTACCTCGGAATCAAAGTCGCGACGGTGACGAACTACCGGAAGCGGGGTCAGATGCCGGAGCCGGATGCCACGGTGGGCCGCACGCACATGTGGCGCCCGAGCCGAATCATGACCTGGCATGAAAGTCGCCCACGCCCAGGCGTCGGCGGTCGTACAAGCCGAGCAAGCGGGGACGGAGACGACGGCGTGGTCAGCTCGCGCTGAGGGTTCGCACCTCATCGAGGTACGAGGTGGCCTCCGGTTCCTTCGGGTATCGCTCGCGCACCAGCGTCGCCAGTTCCTTCGAGACCAGCAGCAGTGAGGGCAGCGACTTGCGACCTCCCTCTAGCGCCTGCCGCCCGTAAGAGACTGCCCTCTCTAGGTCGCCTGCCCTAGCCGCCACCACGCCCAGCGTTATCCGGGCTTCCGCTTGGCGCATCGGCTTTCGGTCGGTCCCGTCCGGGTCCGTCGAGGAACGGATTACCTCACGGGCATACATCTCTGCGAGGCGGTCTTCTCCTGCGATGCGGTAGCAGTCCATGGCGTAGAAGTCGAACTTTGCCGGGTCCACCACGAAGTGGTGGTCGGTGTCCTCGGGATACGGCAAGGATTCAAGCAACGTGCGGCCCTTGTCCAATGCCGTCTCCACCTGTCGTCTGTCGCCGAGCCGTGCCCACGCCTTGGCGCGCTGCGCGGCCAGCTGCACGGCCGCCCCGTCATGGCTGGCAACTGCCTCGCCTGCCTCAGCGGCCGCGATGACGCCTCGGTAGTCGCCTTGCGTCAGCGCGTACCAGGCTCGCATCTCGTAGGCCCAGCCTGAGATGGCGGCATTGCCGGCTTCCTCGCCGAGTGTCAACGCCGCCTTGCGGGTGCCTTCGGCAACGTGACGAAGGCCCATGTCGTACTCCACGCAGCCAACGAGCAACGCGACCCAGCCCGCCAGGGTCAACACCTCCTGGTGCTGAGCGAGGGTTAGCCGGCGATCCTTCAGTGCGGTGATCCGGCGCAGCCACGCGCGGCCCTCCACCCGTAGCTGCTCCGGTGCCATATAGGGGTACTCGCAGCACAGACGATCAGCGGTGATCCGCAGCGCTTCAAGAGTGGCGTTCGATACGTCGGAGCTACGGAGGCGGGCAAGAATCTCCACCGTCTCCATGCCGGTTCCCGCGATTAGTTCCGCGTCAGCCTCATGAGGTGCCGCCGGCGGGAAGAACGCAGCCGTGACGGTGCCGAACGTCTTAGCGATGAGGGCCTTGTAGAAGGCGTCAGGCTCGGAGCTTCCCGCCTCCCACCGCTTCCAATTCCGAAGCATGGTGCTGTCGGCCGGGAGTTGCTCGGCGGCGTGCGCGCGCATGGCACGCACAGCTTCCCCCTGCGACCACCCCCGTGCGGTGCGCTCAGCCCTCAGCCTGGTCGCCCAGACGGGTCGGTCGAGGTCAGCAGCCACGTCAGCCATAAGTCCAGTATCGCCCCGACCCAGGGGACATGGCGAGGGGACTTAGACCTGTCACCGCAGTGACACCTGTCGTTCTGGCGCAGTGAAGGCGATCGTTTGGGTGTCAGCGAAACGCCGGAAGAACTCCGGTTGGAGTCTGGCGCAGTACCAACTGAGTTGGTACTTTGAAAGTGAGGCAGTCATCCATCAGGGGATGCGCCTAGACCACAGGAGGTATCTCGTGAAGCTGTACGTGGACACCCAGAGCAAGCAGGTCCAGGTGACGAAGGACCCGGAGCCGAAGAACGACCAGAACGGCAACCAGCGGTCGGAGAAGAACACTGGCCGGCTCATGTGGTCGACCCAGGTCTTCGTTCTCGACGAGACTGGCGGCGAGATCATCACCATCACCACGGCGGGTGAGAAGCCGGGCGTGACGGTGGGACAGCTCGTCGCTGTCGAGCAGTTGGAGGCCATCCCGTGGGCGACCAACGGGCGCAACGGCGTCGCGTTCCGTGCGATCTCGCTGAAGCCGAAGGCTGGTACCTCGGCGGCGAAGTAGGCCCTCGATCACCGTGCTGTGTTCGCCACTGGTGTCCGTGGCAACCCCGAAGCGGCCTGAGGTCCGCTGATCCACAAGTGAAGAAGGCAGTCCGAGGGCGGCTCTGGCGTCCAACGTTCTCGGCCTGGTGACCACGCCCGGTGGTCACATCCCGTAAGAGCTGGCGCGGGGTCGGTACTGGCGTCCAAACCTGCCGACCCCGTGCCCTCCACTCATCCAACCCAACTCGCGATTGGGAGGACTCGTCGTGTCCAAGTCTAGCCCCCGCCGCCCCTTCGGCGGCAGAAGCAACCAGACGGTGACGGTCATCGAGGCCAAGGTCCACCGTTCCTCGGCCCGCAACGCCCGGTTGGCGTTCATCCTCACGGCGGTCATCATCGGCCTTCTCGCGGCCGTGGTGGCCGCCTCGTCCGTTCACCCCATCCTGGGGCTGTTCATCGGCGCGGCCATCGGCACCCCGTGCGGTGCGCTGGCCTGGCTGCTGGTCCGCATCTGGCCGGTCCTACGGCTGCTGTGGTGGTGGACCCCCGAGATCGTCCTGACGGTCGCGGTGCTCACCTTCTGGGTGCAGCTGGCCAACCGCACCCCCGCCCCGGTGACCCTGGTGGTCCTGGTCCTGGTCGTCGGCGTTCCCGCCGCCGTCCCGGCCTGCCGCAGAGCCTTGGTTGCCTGGACCTGGTGCCTGATCGTGCGGCATCGGCTGCGCGTGTGCTTCGCGCAGTTCATCATCGCCAACCAGTCCGGCAGCCTGCCGCTGATCCTGTGGGCCAAGCCCACGCCGGTCGGCGAGCGGGTCTGGGTCTACCTGCGACCCGGCCTCTCCCTCGCCGACCTGGAGGGCCGCCTCGACCGCATCGCGGTCGCCTGCCACGCCGCCACCGCCCTGGTTGAGCGGGCCTCCGACGGCAACGCCGCCTACCTGCGGTTCGACATCAAACGCCGCGAGGTGCTGACCGCCACGGTCGGCTCCCCGCTGGTCGACGTCATCCACCCCGACACCCCGACCGCCGACCGGCCTGCGCCGGTGATTCCGACGGCTCTGGACCTGCCCGACGTCGACGCACCCGTCATCACCCTGCCGGTGCAGAAGAAACCGGCCACCACCTCCGCAAACGGCAGCAAGCCCGCGGCATCGTCCGCGCCGTCCGACACGGACGACGTCTCCGACTGGATCTGACCGGTGACGCAGATCGAGTACGACGAGGCCACCGACGGCTTCTACTTCCACTGCTACGCCTGCGGCCAAGAGGGCCGCTCGTGGGACCGGCGTCGTGACGCCGAGCTCGACGCCGATCGGCATGACGAGCTGCACGACGACGGATTGATCTGACCCCAACCCAACCCATGGACGCGGAGAGCCCTGCGGCTCGTTCGTGTGGCTCTCCGCGCCCACCTACTGCCCAAGGAGGGCACCCATGACCGCCACGACACCCGCCCCTGCTGCGGGGGTTCCGGTGGGGCCTGGCTTGTCGATGTTCGACCCCATCTTCGTCGGCATCGACGAGTTCGGTCAGCCCGTCTACATCACCCTCGCCTACCGCAACCTCCTCGCCGGCGGCGAACCCGGCGGAGGCAAAAGCGGCCTGCTCAACGCCATTGCCGCCCACGCCGCCCTCGCCGTCGATTCCCGCCTCGTGCTCCTCGACGGCAAGCTCGTCGAACTCGGGCAGTGGGAGGACTGCGCTGATGCGTTCATCGGCCCCGACATCACCGCCGCGCTGACCGTCCTTCGACGGCTCCAGCAGGTGATGAACAACCGCTACGCCTGGCTGCGCGCTCATGGGCGCCGCAAGCTCACCGCCGCTGACGGCCTGTCGGTCATCACCACGCTCATTGACGAGATCGCCTTCTACTCGGCCACCATCGGCAGCAAGCAGGAGCAGGAAGAGTTCGTCGCCCTGGTCCGCGACCTCGTCGCCCGAGGGCGTGCTGCCGGCATCCCCGTCGTCGCCGCCACGCAGCGACCGTCCTTCGACATCATCCCGACCAGCCTGCGGGACCTGTTCGGCTACCGTGCCGCGTTCCGCTGCACCACACCTAACAGCTCCAACATCGTGCTGGGTCACGGCTGGGCGGAGCAGGGCTACTCGGCCACCGACATCTCGCCCAGCAACCAGGGGGCGGCCTACCTCATCGCCGAAGGCGGCGTTCCCCGCCGCATCAAGGTCGCCTACCTGTCGGATGCCCAGATCGCCGGCATTGCCGACTACGCCGCCTGGATCCGCCGACCCACCGGCTTATCCGTCCCGGTCGGCTCTACCTCTGAGTGGGAGGCCGTGGCATGAGCACCCGCGAGCGGACCTACGCCAAGGCAAGCAACCAGCGGGCCGCACAGTTCACGGAACTGTGGATCACCGGCAGTCCCGAGGACATCGCCGCTCTCGTCCAGGCCGTCGCCCGCAGCGGCCGGCTCGTCTACGTCTCCGCACCCACCCGCGCGCCGGGTGACGACAACCGCCACCGCCGCTACCTGCGGCTCCGCGCCCGATAGCACGGCCGACAGGACCGGATCTGCCTCGCAAGCTCGCCGGTCCTGCCGACCACCAACCAACAGCCCTCGAAAGGACGTGGTTGCCATGAAGGCTACCCAAAACCCACCCACCGCAGCCCCGGTCACACCCGCTGACCTGCTGCGGATGGCTGCCCTCTACCTACGCCGGCACGGCTGGCACCAGGGCACCTACTACGCCCACACCACCGACAACCCGACTCCGCCGGCCTGCGCCGCCGGGGCCATCGGCATCGCCTGCACCGGGCACACCGTCGAGCACTTCTCACACCTCGACCCCGACACCCTCGCCGACTACCTCGCCGCCCTCGGCGTGTTCGTCGACTACCTCGACACCACCGCCCCGGTCTTCTTCATCGACGAGGACGGCTACCTGCTCGACGAGTACACCTCGCCCTACTCGTGGAACGACGACCCGGCCCGCACCGCCGAGCAGGTCGTAGCGGCTCTGGAAGCCGCTGCCGATGAGTGGGACCGCCTCCGCACCCAGGGAGGCGAGAACGCATGAGCACCGTCAAGAAGTCCTTGACGCCGTTCGGGCAACAACTGAAGCACCGGACTGTCGTGGAGAACGACGAGTTCGCCGGCTTCGCTCGGCGCATCATCCGCGCGCACGGCCGCCGTGTCGCGACCGGAGATGTGGAAGCCCTGCGCGACCTGGTTGCCCTGTCGTCGGTCATCGACGACGCGATCACCGAAGCCGTGATCGGCCTGCGGGCCTTCGGCTACTCCTGGGCCGAAATCGGTTCCCGCCTCGGCATCTCCCGTCAGGCTGCCCAGCAGCGCTGGGGAGGCTAGTCATGACCATCACCGCTACTCAGCCGGCCACTGGTCTGGCCGTTGAGTTCTACGACCCGGACGGCACCCGCTACGGGTTCCCCACCTTCCCCTACCTGACCGCACCGGGTGGCCTGGCCACTCGCCGGCAACTGCGCGCCGCCGGCCTCCGACCGGCCGGGCATGACCCGGTGGCTCAGATCCTCTGGCGGCGCGGCAAGCGGGTCGCCTACCTCTACCGCCTCGACCTCGCCGCACCCAAGCGCACCGCCACCCCCGCCCAGCGGGAGGCCATCGCTAAGGCGCTCCGCGCCCGCCGTACCTGCCGGCACTGCGGCCAGGTGAAGCCCTACTACATCCCTCGCCGCTACGGCTGCTGCCTCGACTGCCACGGAGGTGCCGAATGACTGCCGCCATCACGAACCTCGCCGCTCAGGAGCGGATGACCCCGGACGGCTACGCCGTGACCGTCATCGCCGGTGACTTCGCTGCCCGCGGCGAGCTGTCCTTCGAGCGGTTCCTGTCCGGCTACTACGCCGAATCCATCCGCATCATCCACGAAGCCCACCTCACCGACTGCACCGTCGCCGACGGCGACCAGTGCGCCACCTGCAACGCCATCGCCGTCGGCCTCGCCGGCCTCGTCGCCGAAGAGCGCGTCGTCACCGCCGGGGAGGTGACCACCAATGCCGCGCACTGATCGCCGCACCGGCACCCGGGTGGAGGGTGTCGTCCTGGTCCTCATCCTGCTCACCGTCGCCGGCTTCGCCGGAGCTGCCTCCTTCACCCACGTTAAAGACTGGACCCTCGCCAACTCCCCGACCGGCACCGGGGAATGGTTCGGCTGGGCCAACGCCGTCATCTCGGAACTCGTCCCCATCGCCGCCCTGTTGACCATCCGCCGACGCCGCCGTGCCGGCGCTCCCATCGGCTACCCGATCACCCTGCTCATCGCCGCCGCCGGCCTCTCCCTGGCCGCACAATTGGCGGTCGCCAAACCCGGTCCCTCCGGCTGGCTCCTGTCGGCCGTTCCCGCCTTGGCGTTCATGGCCCTGGTCAAACTCGTCCTCGCCCCGGCACCCGCCACCAGTGAGGACACCTCACCGGCCACCGAGCCGGTCGAGCCGATCCGTGTTCAGGTGGCCGAGCAGGTCACCACCGAGCCGGCACCACCGGCCGCCATCACCCCGACCCCCGAACCGACCCCGGCCGTCGAGCCGGAACCTGTCACCACGCCGGCCCCGGAGCCGGTCGACGTCCCTGCCCACCTGCTGCCCACTGCCCGCTTCGCAGCCGTGCAGCACGAACAGGCCACCGGCAAGCCCATCACCACCGCCGAGCTGGTCGACCGGCTCGACGTCACCCCGGCCGTCGCCGGGCAACTCCTCGCCACCATCACCAGCGGTGCCCGATGAGCATCGCCATCGTCGACATCGAGCAGGTCACCCACACCTGCCCCGCCTTCCCCGGCCCGCACCCGTTCGACATCCGACGGACCCTCGTCGACGTCATCCCTGGCGGACCCTGCCGGACACCGGTCACCATCCGCTGCGGCGAACAGACCACCACCATCCCGTGCCGTCGGCACGAACCGGCTAAGCGCCAGTGCGGCGCCTGCCGGGTCATCGTCACCGAACGCACCATCACCACCCGCCACCTCACCGAGGTCGGCGGCTGATGGCCTCGACGCTGGACCTCACACCCCGGACTTCGGCCCGGGGTGTGGGCTCGAACGCCGAAGTCCCGCCCGTCATCACCTACACCGCCGCCGGCTCCGCCTTCGAACGCGCCACCCAACCCGACTACTTCGACTGGATCGACCACGTCCGGGCCGCCGCCGGCTGCACCCGACCCATCCGCCTCGCCGGCCAACTCCTCACCGTCGAGCAGGGCACCGGCCGCGTGTTGGACCAGCGGCACACCGACGCGATGCCTGACGCCGCGATTTACACCGCCTGCGGCAATCGCCGCGCCACGGTCTGCCCGTCGTGCGCGCAGACCTATCAGCGCGACGCCTTCCAGCTCCTGCGCGCCGGCCTCGTCGGCGGCAAGGGCATCCCCGATACCGTCGCCCAGCACCCGGCGGTGTTCCCGACGTTCACGGCCCCGTCCTTCGGTCCGGTTCACGCGCGGGTGGTCAAGCGGCACACCTGCGGCAACCGCCGCCGTTGCGACTGCCGCGCCGAGCCGTGCCACGCCCGCCGCGACGTCGGTCTCTGTCCGCATGGTCGGCCCGCTGTCTGCTGGGCTCGCCATGAGGCCGGGGACGCGGTGCTCGGGCACCCGTTGTGCCTGGACTGCTATGACCACGAGCACCAGGTGGTGTGGAACCTGTTCTCGGGCGAGCTGTGGCACCGCACCAAGCAAGCCGCGGAACGCCACCTAGCCAAGCTCGCCCGCCGCCGGGGCATCCCCCGCGTGGAGGTCGTCACCGCCTCGGGCAACATCCGCAAGGTTGCTCCGGTGCGGCTGTCACCGGGCAAGGTCGCCGAACTTCAAGCACGCGGAGCGGTCCACTTCCACGCCATCGCCCGCCTCGACGGCGTCAACGACCAGGACCCCGACGCCATCATTCCCCCGCCCGCCGGGTTCGGCGTTACCGAACTGGTCGACGCGTTCCGCCACGCCGCCCGACAGGTCGCCTTCCACACCCCGCCGCACCCTGACCGGCCCGACGGCTGGCTCATCGCCTGGGGCGAGCAACTCGACATCCGCCCCATCACCACCGGGGCCGACGGGGACGTCACCGACGGCATGGTCGCCGGCTACCTTGCCAAGTACGCCACCAAAAGCACCGAGGCCACCGGGCACACCTCCACCCGCCTGACCGCCGACAGCATCGGGGACTACGCCGACCCCGACGGCGATCACACCGCCCGCCTCATCGACGCCTGCTGGCGCATCGGCCGACCCACCGGAACCCCGGTCCCTCTGTTGGAGCGGCCCCGCGACCCACGACCCACGCCCGGCTTCGTCGATCGCTGGGAGTGCCCCGACTGCGGCACCCACACCCGCTACGCCGCCTGCCCCGTCTGCATCGCCGCGCGTCAAGCCGCACTTGACGCCCAACCCGCCAGCAGACCACAGGCCACCAACCCTTACGCCCGGCTGCGCCGATGGGCTCACATGCTCGGCTACGGCGGCCACTTCCTCACCAAAGCCCGCCGCTACTCGGTGACCTTCCAATTCCTGCGAGGCACCCGCATCGCCTACCGCCGCCTTGAGCACCAGCATCAGCACCAGGGCGACGAGCACACCGGCAGCCTCCGGGCAGTCGAGCACCTCGACGATGACACCACGCTCATCGTCGGCACCCTCACCTTCGCCGGCGTCGGCTGGCACACCTCGGGTGACGCCCTGCTCGCCAACACCGCCGCCGCCATGGCACGCGAACGACGCACCACCGGCCGCGAAGAACTCGCCCACGAACTTGGTGCCACTCCGGCCGGCACGGTGCCGGCTGCTGCCTGATCCCGACAGACCTGAGGAGGTCATCCCGCTATGAGCGCCACCGCCCGCTCCAGCCCAGTCGTCCGGCTCGTCCCTCGTACCGGGACGGTCGTCGAGCCGGTTACCTACACCGTCCGAGAGGTCGCCAAGCTGCTCGGCATCTCGCTCGGCAGCACCTACGCCCTCGTCCGCGACGGCACCATCCCGGCGACCCGCCTCGGCGGTCGCTGGCTCATCCCCCGCGCCCGGTTCCACGCCTGGCTCGACGGCGTCACGGAACAGCCTGCCGCCACCGGCACCGAGCACGGGCGGAGGCGCTGATGGGCTTCGTCCGCAAGACTCCAGCCGGCACCTTCCGCGCCTGCTGGCGTGATCCCGCCGGTGGGCAGAAGTCCAAGAGCTTTCGCACGAAGCGAGAGGCCAACGCGTTCCTGGCTGACATCGAAGGCAGCCTGAACCGCAGCGCCTACGTCAACCCGCACGCCGGCCGTACCCGCTTCGGCGACTTCGCACAGCAGTGGCTCGCAACCCGGGCCGTCGAGGCGCGCACCAATGAGCGGACCGTCTCCATGCTCCGGACGCACGTCCTGCCGAAGTGGGGTGACTGGCCGCTCGGGAAGGTCGACTTCATGTCGGTGCAGGAGTGGGTGACCGGTCTTGGCCGGGATCTCGCCCCGGCCACCGTGGCCAAGTGCTACCAACTGCTGTCGATGATTCTCCGGACGGCGGTTCAGGCACGGCTGATCGCCGCCAATCCAGCCGAAGGCGTGCGGCTGCCGCGCGACCGGTCCCGCGACGTCAAGCCGGTCACGATCAGCCGACAAGACTTCTTCGGCCGGCTGCTGCCCGCCGTCCCACCTCGGCACCGGGGCGTCGTCTCCGCCGCCGCCGGTGCCGGTCTGCGCTGGGGTGAGTGCGCCGGGCTGATGTGGTCCTCAGTCGACCTCGACCGGGCATCGCTGCGCGTGGTCCAGGTGGCCGAGGAGACTCACGGCGGAATCGTGCTGCGTCCGTACCCGAAGAGTCGCGCCGGGGTGCGGACCGTGCCGCTGCCCGGCTTCCTCCTGGCCGCGTTCCGCGCCCTGCACACCGCCGCCGATCAGCCGGACCCGCGCACGCTGGTCTTCCGCGATCGGGTGGGGCGGCCACTGCGGCGGTCGAACTTCCGGCGTCGAGTCTGGCTGCCCTCGCTAGTCCGCGCCGGGCTGCTCGGCCAGGTCGCCAACACCGGCCCGCACCGGTACCGCGCGACCTGGCCGGACCGAGACGGCGTTGAGTGGTCGGCGGAGTTCACCACCGAGCGGGAGGCCATCGCCTGCGTGGCTGGCAAGGCTGCCGGCGGCATGCGGTTCCACGACCTGCGGCACGCCTACGCCACCTGGCTGGTCACCGACGGCGTCCCGATCAACCTGGTGCAGCGGGTCATGGGCCACGAACAGGCATCCACGACGCTCAACCGGTACACGCACACGCCGGACGACTACGCCGCCCGTGTTCTGGAGGCGTTTGACAGCTCTGCTGCCTCTTTGCTGCCTCCGACCGAGGAAATGCCCTCGGACGGGGCCTTCGACGCGGACCGGGACGACCTGTGACCTGGGCCGCAGTGCTCACCCCGGAAAGGGACGACCCCCGTCGGGGGGAGACGGGGGTCGTCGAAGGTTCGGCTCCGGGGGGGTCGAGCCGAACCACTCAGCGGTCACGGGGGGTGCAACCGCCGAGGGTCTGTCTGTTTTCCGAGATATGAAAGCTCGTCGTGCGGACAAGTCTGCCTGAGCGGGCCCGTCACGTCGAGTGGTGTCCACTCCACTCACTGCGAAAATCTCCTTGCGGAGTGTGAGCGTGATCACGCTGAGCGGAGGTGGTGGCGCCGGCCCGCAGGTCCGAGGGGTGGCCTGACCCCGGGCACCCGCCGACCATAGACCATCCGGCTAGACTTTCGCGCCGTGGGCCGAAGTGCCGCTTTCTTCGATCTGGACAAGACCGTCATCGCCAAGTCGAGCGCCCTGGCGTTCGGTCGGCCGTTCTACCGGGACGGGCTGATCACCCGGCGTGACGTGGTCAAGTCGGCGTACGCGCAGCTGATGTTCCGGCTGGGCGGCACCGACGAGCAGACCATGGCCCGAACACGGGACTACCTGGCCGCGCTCTGCAAGGGCTGGCCGGTGGAACAGGTCCGTCAGATCGTCGCGGAGACGCTCCATGAGCTGATCAACCCCTACGTGTACGCCGAGGCCGCCGCGCTGATCGTGGAGCACCAGGCGGCCGGCCGGGACGTGGTGCTGGTCTCGGCCTCCGGCGAGGAGATGGTCCGGCCGATCGGCGAACTGCTCGGGGTGACGGACGTGATCGCCACCCGGATGACGGTGCGGGACGGGCGGTACAGCGGCGAGGTCGAGTTCTACGCGGCCGGCCCGAGCAAGGTCGAGGCGGTCAGCGAGCTGGCCACCGCCCGGGGCTACGACCTGGCCGACTCGTACGCCTACTCCGACTCGTACAGCGACCGGCCGCTGCTGGAGTGCGTCGGCCACCCGAGTGTGGTCAACCCGGACCGGCAGCTGCGCAAGCTGGCCTCGGAGAACGCCTGGCCGGTGCTGGAGTTCCGCCACCCGATCCCGCTGGGCCGGCGGCTGCGGGAGCGGCCCGCCGTCCCGGTGGCCGCGGCGGCCCTGGGGGTCGGCGTTGGCGTGGCCATCGGCATCGCCTGGTACGGCCGGCACCGTCGCACCCGCTCCGCCGCCACCGCCTGACCTCCGCACCCACCGCGGGCGAGTTCAGGCGGCGGCGAGGATCTCGTCGCCGATGACGGTGAGCTGGTCGGCGCCGACCTCCACGGCCGCCATGTAGTGGCGCAGCCAGGAGCGCAGCCCGTCCGGAGTGCCGGTGGCGAAGGCGCCGGCCGAGCCGACGTACTCGGGTTCCCGCTCGCGGTGACCGACGTCGACGGTGAGCAGGCCCCGCGGGTCGAGGCCGCTGGCGAGCAGCACCAGGCGGGCGGCGCCCCGGGCCACCACGCCGGACGGCCCGGCGAACGGGCGCAGGTTCAGCAGCTCCCCGTGGACCACGGCAGCGAGCACCAGCGGGGAGACCTTCGTGCCGCCGGCGACGAGCCCGGCCAGCCCGTCCAACCGGGCGGCGACCACGGGGTCGGTCACCGGGCGACCCAGCTCGTCCTCCGGCACGATGTCCCGGGCGGCGAGCACGTGCAGCTTCGCGAGCGCCTGCCGGGGTGCTTTCGGCCAGAGCTCACCCAACCCCGGCAGTGCGCCAGCGACCCGCAGCGCCCCTTGGAGCACCGGGTCGGTGACGGTGCCGGCGCGGACCGCCTCGCGCTCGTGGACGGCCCCTTCGAGGGCGGCGCTGGCCACCGCGGACCGGAGGCTGACCTCGGCCGCGACCTGCCCGCCGTGCCGGCGCAGCGCGCGGTGCCCGAGCGCCCGGTCGAACCGTTCGCGGGCCCGCTCGACGGCGGGAGCGATGTCGGCGAGCGCGAGCAGCGGGGCGAGCGGGTCGGTGGTCACCCCGCCACGCTAGCGACCCGGCCCGGCCGTCCGGGCCGCACCCGGCCGCAACGCGAGCCGGGCCACCGCGCGCTCGACGTCCGCCTCGGGCAGGGCAAGGTCAACACGAGGTCGCCGATATCGGGGTGTCCCAGCCGCCGGCATACCGCGACGTCGCCGACCTCGTGTCGATCAAGGCCGCGACGGCGAGCACGGCCGCGCGACGCGGGGACACGGCCGCCAAGGCCGTCGGGCGCGCGGCGGGGGCCGCTCGGCGCGACGGGGCGGGCAGCGGTCGCCTGCCGGGGACCCCACGACTACCCTCGTGCCCAGCGAGACGCAGGTCACCCGAGGACGAGGAGTCACGGCATGAGCGAGGCATTGGCCAATCTGCTGAACGAGACGCGCCAGTTCCCCCCGCCGGCCGAGCTCGCCGCGCACGCCAACGTCACCGCCGACGCGTACGCCGAGGCGACCGCGGACCGGCTCGCCTTCTGGGCGAAGCAGGCGGACCGGTTGGCCTGGTCGAAGAAGTGGGACCAGGTGCTCGACTGGTCGAACCCGCCGTTCGCAAAGTGGTTCGTCGGTGGGCAGCTCAACGTGGCGTACAACTGCCTGGACCGGCACGTCGAGGCGGGCCGTGGTGACAAGGTCGCCATCCACTGGGAGGGCGAGCCGGGCGACACCCGGACCATCACGTACGCCGACCTGCACGAGCTGACCTGCCGGGCGGCGAACGCGCTGACCGAGCTGGGCGTGACCGCCGGTGACCGGGTGGCCATCTACCTGCCGATGATCCCGGAGGCGGCGGTCGCGATGCTGGCCTGCGCCCGGATCGGCGCGGCGCACAGCGTGGTCTTCGGTGGCTTCTCCGCCGACTCGCTGAGCAACCGCATCCAGGACGCCAGCGCCAAGGTGGTGATCACCGCGGACGGTGGCTACCGGCGGGGCAAGCCGTCCGCGCTGAAGCCGACCGTGGACGAGGCGGTGGCGAGCTGCCCCTCCGTGGAGCACGTGCTGGTGGTCCGCCGCACCGGCGAGGACGTGGCCTGGTCGTCGAAGGACCGCTGGTGGCACGAGACGGTGGAGACCGCGTCGGCCGAGCACACCGCGCAGCCGTTCGACGCCGAGCACCCGCTGTTCATCCTCTACACCAGCGGCACGACGGCACGGCCGAAGGGCATCCTGCACACCACCGGCGGCTACCTCACGCAGACGTCGTACACCACGCACGCGGTCTTCGACCTGAAGCCGGAGACGGACGTCTACTGGTGCACCGCCGACATCGGCTGGGTGACCGGCCACTCCTACATCGTGTACGGGCCGCTCTCCAACGGCGCCACCCAGGTGATGTACGAGGGCACCCCGGACACCCCGAACAAGGGCCGGTTCTGGGAGATCGTCGACAGGTACGGCGTGAGCATCCTCTACACCGCCCCCACCCTGATCCGGACGATGATGAAGTGGGGCGACGACATCCCGGCCGGCTTCGACCTGTCGTCCCTGCGGCTGCTGGGCAGCGTCGGCGAGCCGATCAACCCGGAGGCGTGGATGTGGTACAGGCAGCACATCGGCCGGGGTGAGCTGCCGGTCGTGGACACCTGGTGGCAGACCGAGACGGGCGCCATCATGATCTCGCCACTGCCCGGGGTGACCGCGGCCAAGCCGGGCTCGGCGATGACCGCGCTGCCGGGCATCGCGGCCGACGTGGTGGACGACCAGGGCCAGTCGGTGCCGAACGGGGGTGGCGGGTACCTGGTGCTGCGCGAGCCGTGGCCGTCGATGCTGCGCACCATCTGGGGTGACGACAACCGGTTCCTGGAGACCTACTGGAGCCGGTTCGAGGGCATGTACTTCGCTGGTGACGGGGCGAAGAAGGACGACGACGGGCACATCTGGCTGCTGGGTCGGGTGGACGACGTGATGCTGGTGTCCGGGCACAACATCTCCACCACGGAGGTGGAGTCGGCGCTGGTGTCGCACCCGTCGGTGGCCGAGGCGGCCGTGGTGGGCGCGACCGACCCGACCACCGGCCAGGCGATCGTCGCCTTCGCCATTCCGCGCGGCAGCACCGACATCGCCGGGGCGGCGGGTGAGCAGCTGATCGCCGATCTGCGCAACCACGTGTCGAAGACGCTCGGCCCGATCGCCAAGCCGCGGCAGATCATGCTGGTGCCGGAGCTGCCGAAGACCCGCTCCGGCAAGATCATGCGCCGGTTGCTGCGGGACGTGGCGGAGAACCGGTCGCTCGGCGACGTGACCACGTTGCAGGACTCGTCCGTGATGGAGCTGATCTCCTCAGGGATGAGCGGCGCGAAGTCCGACGAGGACTGACGGCAGGCGTACTCATCGGAGGGTGGCGGTCCGTGCGGACCGCCACCCTCCGTCATTTCTTACGGGTACGGCCCACACCGCCTGACCACTGTCACATCGGTCGGTCGGATGAGCCTGGAGAAGCTGAACGGACACACGCGACAGGTCGCCCCTGTCCTTTCGGTCGGTTGTGATTTAGGTTCACGCAGGTTGGGAGAGTTCGGCACACGTCACATCGATGGTCAACCACCCCAACGTCCTCCTCCCCATGCCCGAGAAATGGAGCGGCATGAACCACAAACCGCAGTCCGGGTCGCGACGACGACTACTCGTCGCGCTGCCCGCCATCGCCCTCGCGGCCACGTCACTGACCGTGACCGGCAGCGCGGCAGCCCAGACGTCGTCCGCCACTCCCCGGGCGGTGATCGGGGCCGACGAGCACTACATCAACTACGCCGAGCCCGAGGTGCAGCCGGACACCTCCGGCCGCGAGGTCAAGGGCAAGGGTGGCGTCTACACCCCCGCCGTGGACGACGCGCGCGCCTTCGATCAGAAGCACGCTCGCGGCAACCCGGTGACCGCCCGGCAGCTGGCCAAGATCGAAGCCAAGTCGATCAAGACTGGCAAGAGCCCCCGGAAGATCAAGCAGGCGCCGACCACCCAGACGGCGAAGCTGCTGACGCTGCTGGTGGAGTTCAACGACCAGGCGAACGACGACTTCACCGGGGTGATGGTCCCGAAGACGGTGTTCGAGGACCGGACCTGCGTCCCCGGCACCGTGCAGAACGGGCCGAAGCACAACAACATCGTGAACCCGGCGACCCTGCCGCACGAGGACAACAACTCGATGTGGGTGCCGGACTTCTCGCCGGCCCACTACGACAAGATGCTCTACAGCAAGAAGGGCATCACCGAGCGGGTCCGCAAAGACCTGCGGGGCCCGGACGGCAAGCGGGGCATCGACATCTCCGGCCGCACCATGCACAACATGTACCTGGAGATGTCCAAGAACGCGTACACGGTCGCCGGGCAGGCCAGCCCGTGGATCACCGTGCCGCACTCGGAGGGTTGGTACGCCGCCAACCGCTGCTTCCAGGACGAGAACGGCAACTGGGTCGCCGGCCGTGAGCAGTCGATGAACGGTCACCCGGACAACCCGGCCGGCGCGGGCCGGCTGGCGACCGACGCGATCGACTCACTCGCCGCGAAGGACCCGAACTTCCCCTGGGCCGACTACGACATCGAGGACCAGGCCGACCGGGACGGGGACGGCAACGTCTTCGAGCCGGACGGCGTGATCGACCACCTCGTGCTGGTGCACGCCGGGCAGGGCAAGTCCCGTGGCGGCGGCGCCGAGGGTGTGTACGCCGTCTGGGCGCACTCCTCGACAGTCACCGGCGGTTACAGCATCCCGGGCACCAACCTCCAGGTGTCGAACTACATCGTGCAGCCGGAGGACGCCGGCGTCGGCGTCTTCGCCCACGAGTTCGGTCACGACCTGGGCCTGCCGGACCTCTACGACACCTCCGGCAACGCCGACTCCGACGTGGACTTCTGGGACCTGATGGCCTCGGGCTCACACTCGGGCGAGATCTTCCAGGCGCTGCCGACGCACATGGGCATCTGGGACAAGTGGGTGCTCGGCTGGGCCGACCCGCTGACCATCCGCCCCGGGTCGAACCCCCGCGAGGTGAAGCTCGGGCAGACCTCGCGTACCCCGATCGACGCCGAGGACGGCATCAAGGTCGACCTGCCGGACAAGGTGACGACGCTGGCCACGCCGCACAGCGGCACGAAGATGTGGCACAGCAGCAACGACCAGGAGTGGGCCGACGTCAAGCTGAGCCGCTCGGTCGACGTGCCGGCGGCCGCGGACTCGAAGTTCTGGATGTGGAACAACTACATCATCGAGGAGGACTGGGACTACGGCTTCGTCGAGCTGTCGACGGACGGCGGCACGTCCTGGACCGAACAGAAGGTGTACGACGAGGCCGGCAACGCGGTCACCACGCCCGACGGTTACCCGGACCCGAACGGCCGGATGAACGACTTCGGCGGCAAGAAGTACGGCCTGACCGGCAGCACCGACGGCTGGCGGCACGACTACGTCGACCTGTCGGCGTACGCCGGGACGACGGTGCAGGTGCGGCTGCGCCTGGCCACCGACGAGGCGTTCGAGGAGCGCAACTGGTTCGTCGACGACTTCTCGGTCACCGGCGGCGGTGCCACCACCTGGAGTGACGACGTCGAGAGCGGTGCCAACGGCTGGACGGCCACCGGCGGCACCTTCGTCGACACCACGGGCGCGGGCTGGAAGGTCAGCAGCGGCACCGAGATGCACGCGCACTACTACCTGGCCGAGTGGCGCAACTTCGACGGCTTCGACAAGGGCCTGAAGTACGCCTACGACACGATCTACTCGCACGACGCGTGGAAGGTCGACCGGATCTCGTACAACGCTCCGGGCATGCTGGTCTGGTACCGGGACACCGCGCTCGGCGACGTCAACCACGTCACCGGGCAGATGACCGCGCTACCCAGCTACGGCGCGAAGGGTGGGTTGCTCATCGTCGACTCGCACTTCGACCCGTACCGGCGTAAGGGCGAGGCGGCCGTGAAGGACCCGTCGGTGACGGACAACCTGCCCAGCCGTCCGCAGTCGGCGAACGCGGCGTTCTCGTTGAAGCCGACGTACTCCTTCACCGAGTGCCTGGAGGCGGCGGACGAGCCGTACAGCGAGTACTGCACCAAGTTCAAGTCCCAGCCGGCGGTGAAGGGCTTCACCGACGCCAAGGGCTGGTACCCGGGCATCGAGATGCGGGACGGCGCTCCGTACGCGCGGGACAACGACGCCTCGGTGGTGCTGCCGTCGCGGAACAACGCGCCGTACACCACCCGGGTCACCCACCCGGACGGCAGCCCGGCGCCGGAGTTCTACGGCGTGACCCTGGGCGGCGGCGCGATCGTGCTGGGCACCGGTAACCCCGGTGACCAGGGCGTCAACTTCGGAGTTTCGCTCACCATCAAAAAGGCGGCACGGGACAACTCGTCCGCCACGGTGTTCGTCACCCCCGCAAGGAACTGACCGAGCAAGGTGATCGTGCGAATCGGTAACTGACGACAGCGGTGTCGGTGGGGCCGGTGGCGGAGACGCCGCCGGCCCCACTGTCGTATGCCCGATCATATTGATCGAAATACGTCGCTTAAGTTGCCTTCGGCCGGTCCATCCTGGTCAGCGTCGCTGATGAAGCGCAGGAGTGTGACGGTGAAAAGCATTCCCAACAAAATCTTGCAACAAATCGACGCGTGCGTCTTCCCACCCGTCCCGGCAGTGTCTATGTTCACCATTGGTCCCACTAGTGGGATCGATCTGTCACCGGCCCGTACCCCCGTTGGGCCGGGTTCCCTCACACCGGAGGTACCACGTGCGCAAAGTCGCAGTGGGTCTGCTCGGGCTCTCACTGACGGCGACAGGCCTGGCTTTCGGCCCGTCCGCCTCGGCGGCGCCTCAGCCCAAACTGCCGGCAGCTGCTCCGACCGCCGCCGAACCGCAGTCATTGAAGGACGAGCTCCCCGACAAGCTCGAGGACAAGCGTCGCGAGCTGCGTCAGCAGGGTCTCAGCGATGTGCTGAGCGGGCGTAGCAAGCCGATCGAGCGCAACGGCAGCACGGTCGTCAAGGTCGGCGAGACGAACGGGACGGGCACCAACGCCCGCACCTTCGCCGGCGCGCAGAAGTCCAAGGACCAGTACGTCGAGCTCAAGCGTGAGCGGACCGACAAGATCTTCGTGATCCTGGCCGAGTTCGGGGACCAGCGGCACCCGTCCTACCCGGACAAGGACATGAACTCGGACATCGCCGGGCCGACGACCTTCGACGGGCCGCTGCACAACCAGATTCCGCAGCCCAACCGGGCCGTGGACAACTCCACCGTCTGGCAGCCGGACTTCAGCCCGGAGCACTTCCGCCAGCTGTACTTCGGCACCAACCCGGGCGACGAGTCGCTCAAGCAGTACTACGAGGCGCAGTCCTCGGGCCGTTACACCGTCAACGGCATGGTCACCGACTGGGTCAAGGTTCCGTACAACGAGGCCCGCTACGGTCGCTCCGACGACCCGAAGGCCGACGACGACCCGACCGGCGACCCCGCCGTCTGTGGCGACAACGTCTGCTCGAACACCTGGGCGCTGATCCGCGACGCCGCCACCCAGTGGGTCGCCGACCAGAAGGCCAAGGGCCGGACGGACGCGCAGATCGCCGAGGAGATGCGGTCCTACGACCAGTGGGACCGGTTCGACTACGACGGCGACGGCGACTTCAACGAGTCGGACGGCTACATCGACCACTTCCAGATCGTCCACTCCGGCGGCGACCAGGCCGACGGTGACCCGCACCAGGGTGAGGACGCCATCTGGAGCCACCGCTGGTCGGCCTTCAACAGCTCGCCCGTCGGCCCGCCGAACTTCCCGATCGGTGGCACCCAGATCGGCAACACCGGCGTCTGGATCCGCGACTACACGATCCAGCCGGAAAACGGCGGCCGGAGCGTCTTCTACCACGAGTACGGCCACGACCTGGGCCTGCCGGACGACTACGGACCGGCGGACAACAGCAACGAGCACTGGACCCTGATGGCCCAGAGCCGGCTCGGTGCCAAGAACGACCCGGGCATCGGCGACCGCGGTGGCGACCTGGGTGCGTGGAACAAGCTCCAGCTCGGCTGGCTCGACTACGAGGTGGTCGTTGCGGGGCAGAAGCGCACGCTGGACCTCGGGCCGCAGGAGTACAACTCGGCCAAGGCGCAGGCCGCGGTGGTGGTGCTGCCGCAGCGGGAGTACACCTTCAACTACGGCGCACCGTTCGAGGGCGAGAAGCAGTACTTCTCCGGTAACGACGACGACCTCAACCAGGCCATGACGAGGACGTTCGACCTCACCGGCAAGTCGTCCGCCTCGATGTCCCTCAAGGGCAAGTACGCCATCGAGGAGGGGTACGACTACCTCTACTTCGAGGCGTCCACCGACGGCGGACAGACCTGGGCCGACCTGGACGGCACCGTCAACGGCGAGCCGATCGGCGTCGACGGCGCCGGCCGACCGGCCCTCGACGGCAGCAGCAACGGCGCATGGGCGGACATCAACATCCCGCTCACCTCGATCGCCGGCAAGGTCGCGCAGATCCGCCTGCACTACGTCACCGACGGTGGCGTCTCCGAGGGCGGCTTCTTCGGTGACGCGATCACCGTGACGGCCGACGGCCAGACGGTGCTCAGTGACGGTGCCGAGACGGACGCCGGCTGGGCGCTGGACGGCTGGGAGGTCGTCGGCGCGACGTACACCCGCCTGTTCGACAACTACTACATCGCGGGCAACCGCTCGTACGTCTCGTACGACAAGTACCTGAAGACCGGCCCGTACTTCTTCGGCTACGCGAACACCCGCCCGGACTGGGTGGACCACTACGCGTACCAGGAGGGCCTGCTCATCTCGTACTGGAACACCCGCTGGAACGACAACAACACGGCCCCGGCGTCGCCGTCCAACCCGGGTGGTCACCCGGGTGAGGGCCGCAACCTGTACATCGACGCGCACCCGCGCCCGATCTACAACCTCACCGGTCAGCCGTGGCGGGCCCGCGTCCAGGTCTACGACGCGCCGTTCAGTCTCAACAAGGCCGACTCGTTCACCCTGCACCTCAACAGCCAGCCGCAGTACATCCGTGGCCAGGCTGCGGAGCCGCTGTTCGACGACACCAAGAAGTACTTCTACGAGGAGCTGCCGAACCACGGCGTCAAGCTCCCCGCAGCCGGTGTCAAGATCAAGGTTCAGGAGCAGGACGGCACCTCGATGAAGATCCGGATCAGCTGACCACTGATCCCGCACAACCAGCGACGCCCGGGCAGGTCACCTGCCCGGGCGTCGCCCTTTGGGGGCAGGTACGGGGAACCGGGTGACCTGCCGGAACGTCCCACCATGGTGCCCCTTCCCGCACGCGTCACCCTGACGGCGGCCGGTCTCGCCGCGCTCCTGCTGCCGCCCCTCACCGCCTGTGCCGACTCGGGAGACGCCAACCCCACGGCCGCCACCTCGGGCGCCGGCATCGCGGCCAGCAGCGGCCCGACGCTCGGCGGGCCCACTCCCGCGGCTCCCGCGTCGCCGGCGCCCCCGTCCGGGCGCACCGCCACGCCGCCCATGTCGCGGACCGTCCCGCCGACCCTCGGCGCCCCGCCGAAGCCGCCCAAGCCGACGGAGCCGACCGACCGACGGTCCACCGACCTGATCGCCGGCCACGTCACCCGGGGTGGTTCCGGCCCCTGCTACGGGCTCGTCTCGGAAGAAGGCGTCGAGTACGCCGTGCACGGCACCGGGGCTGGCAACCTCACCGAGGGAAGCTTCGTCACCCTCCGGATCAGCGCGCGATCGTCCGAGGTCGACTGCGGTCCGGGCATTCGCGTCAGGATCACCCCGCGATAATCTGATCGTCGGACTTCTGACCCTCAGTATCGGGCCGGACACCGTAAGCACACCGACCCGGGCGAGTCAACGGCGGTACGGCCCCTTGACGACGGCGCCGACGCACAGCCACGATCGTCGATGTCCGATGGCGGCCCGACGCCCTGCGCCGACCGCACCGCAGACTGGCCTGCCGGCCGCCGCCTCGGCAACGTCCACGGGGGTGGTCAGGCTTGTCAGGTGGAATCTGGTCGGAGACCGACGGCAGCGGCACGGACCCGCTCTGGGCGGTGCATTCCTCTCCGCTCGACACCGCCATGGTGTCGGCCATGGAGCTGCGACTACTGCTCGCGGCCGGTCAACGGGAGCTCGTCCGCGCCCAACATCGATTGATCGACCAGTACGCCCAGCTGGAGCGCCTGGAGGAGCATCGGAGTTCGGCCGCCCACGGCCCGGACGACATCGTCCGGGACTGGACGGAGTTCACCCGTCTCACCGGTCGGTTGACCGCCGAGGCGCCGGACGACTGCCGGGTGCTGCACGGGATGCCGCCGGAGTCGACGGCCGCAGACCCGGAACTGGCCACGGACCGACGGCACCGCACGATTCTCGACCGCCGGCTCCTCGAACTACCCGGTGGTCTCGGCCGCGCCGAGGGAACCACCCACCCCGGAGGTCGGATCCGGGTGGTCGCCGCCGCCCCCACCTCCATGGTGATCTCCGGGAGGATGGCCGTGATCGCACCCACCGGCACCGCGGGGTCGGCTGGCTGGGTGCTGCGCGCACCGACGCTGGTCGAGTTGGCCGCCCACTACTTCGACAGTCTCTGGCAGCATGCCCTGCCCCTGGCCGCCGGGTCGGCAGCGGGCCATGACGGGCCATCGGACGTGCAGCTCAGGATTCTCCGGCTGGCGGCGCACGGGGCCAAGGACGAGGCCATCGCACGCAGTCTCGGGCGCAGCCCGCGGTGGGTGCGGCGGCATTTCGAGCTGCTGGCCGAGCGGCTCGGCGCCTCGAACCGGATGACCCTCGGCATCGCGGCCGCCCGCCGCGGCTGGATCTGACCTTGCAACTTGCGGAACGCTACCGCTTCGCCCTTCTCCGTGATCGGAACCGTCCCAGATTATCGACGGAGGCCGATAGAACCCTACGGCGTACGTACGGGGAGAGGGACCACATTGAACAGAAGAGTGAAGCTGGGGCGGGCCTTCGCGGTGCTCGCCGCGGTTGTCGTCGGTGGCGGGGTCATCACACCCACGCCCGCCCACGCCATTCCCCCCGACTTCGATCACGTCGTCTACTGGAACGACGTGCTGCTGGACGCTTTCCGCACCAGCAACGGCCCGCCGACCACGTTGTCCCGAGCCGGCGCGATGATGCACCTGGCGATGTACGACACCTCGGTCTCCATGGGCACCGGAACGCCCTACCTCGCGAGGGTGTCCCCGATCCCCAATTACAGCTACGACCGGGACACCAACCTCGACGTCGCCGCCTACGACGTCCTCCGGGCGGTCTTCCCCACGCAGAGCCAGTACTTCCTCACCAAGTTTAACGCCGCCCGGCAGGCTGATCCGCCCCTCGGCGAACCGGGGCCCGAGGGCTGGAGCAGGAGCATCGGCGAGACGGCCGCCCGGAACATCATCAACGCCCGGGCGAACGACGGCTCCGCCAACAACGCCGGCTACACCGCCAGCAACACCGCCGGACAGTGGCGACCGACCGGGTCAGGCGCCGCGGTCGGCCCCAACTGGGGCAGCGTGAAGCCCTTCGCGCTCACCTCCGGCTCCCAGTTCCGCCCGTCCCTGCCCGGCGGCTTCAGCACGGTGTCGGCGATGCTCACCAGCAGCGCGTACGCCGCCCAGGTCAACGAGGTGAAGCGGCTGGGCTCAGCCACCGCGCCGGCGACCGACCGCAACGCCGACCAGACCCAGCTCGCCTTCTTCTGGGCCAACGACGTCAGCGGCACCTACAAGCCCCCGGGTCAACTCTTCGAGCACACCCAGATCGTGGCGAGCCAGCGGGCCACGGACACCCCCCGGCTCTTCGCGCTCGTCGCGATGGCCATGGCTGACGCTGCCATCGCCTCCTGGGACGCCAAGTACAACACCAGCATCGACCTGTGGCGCCCCGAGTCGGCGATCGCCGAGCCCCAGAGCGACGGCAACTCCGCCACCGTGCCCAACCCCGCCTGGCGTCCACTCTCCGTCGACCGGAACGGCACCCGGTTCTCCCCGCCGTTCCCCGCGTACGTCTCCGGCCACGCCACCTTCGCCGGCGCCTGGGCCGGCGTCATGAAGCGGTACTACGGCACGGACGCCGTCGGCTTCGTGGCGACCACCGAGGACCCGAACGCGGCGGGCGTCACCCGGTCATTCAGCAGTTTCAGCGCCGCGGCGAACGAGAACGCCCGCAGCAGGGTCTATCTCGGGGTGCACTACCAGTGGGACGCCGACGCCGGGTTGAGCACCGGTGACGCGGTGGCCAACCGGGTGTTCAGCACCTACCTGCGCTAGGCCCGACCCACGGGTCCGGGTCGGCGGTCTGAAGACCGCCGACCCGGACCCTCGTGTCGGTAGGGGACAACCCGGGCTTCTCCCTGTTCAACGCGACCACCAGGGCCGGCGGGGACGACCGGGGTCCTAGGCTGTCTGCCATGACCGACCAGCGCGGCGGAGCCGTCGACGAGTCCTGTGTCCTCACCGAGGGGCCGTGGACGCACCGCTTCGTCGGCGCCAACGGCACCCGGTTCCACGTGGTCGAGGCCGGCACCGGGCCGATGGTGCTGTTCCTGCACGGTTTTCCCGAGCACTGGTGGGCGTGGCACCAGATGCTGCCGGCGGTCGCCGACGCCGGCTTCCGCGCGGTCGCGGTGGACCTGCGCGGCTACGGCGCCAGCGACAAGCCACCCCGGGGGTACGACGGCTACACCCTCGCCGCAGACATGGCCGGGCTGATCCGCGCGCTCGGCGAGCGGTCGGCGACCCTGGTCGGCAGCGGTGTCGGCGGCATGGTCGCCTGGACGGTGGCCTCATTCCACCCGTCGCTGGTCCGCCGGCTGGTGGTGCTCGGCGCACCACACCCGCTGCGGCTGCGCGCCGCCATCTTCGCCGACCCGCGCGGCCAGTTCGCCGCCTCCACCCCGGCGCTGAAGTTCCAGTTCCCCCGCTACGAGCACGTGCTGACCCGGGACGGCGCGGCGGCCGTGACGGAGATCCTGCACCGCTGGGGCGGGCCACGCTGGGTGGCCGGGCCGGACTTCGAGGCGTACGCCGAGCGGTGCCGGGAGGCCATGCGCATCCCGCAGGCCGCGTTCTGCGCACTGGAGGGATACCGCTGGGCGTTCCGCTCGCTGCTGCGGCTGCACGGCTACCGGTTCGTCCGCCTGATGCAGAAGCCGCTGGTCACCCCGACGCTCCAGCTGCACGGCGCGCTGGATGTCGCCGCCCTGCCGCGTACCGCCCTGGGCTCCGGCCGGTACGTCGTCGCGCCGTACGAGTGGCGGCTGCTCGACGGGGTCGGGCACTTCCCGCACCTGGAGGCGCCGGAGCTGGTGCTCGGCGAGATCCTGCGCTGGGCCAAGTCCTGATCGGTCAGACCCGCTGCTCCCGCAGGTCGCTGACCTCGGCGGCCGGCGCCCAGCCCTGGTAGACGCCGAAGTCGAACACCTCCAGCCGCATCGCCTCGGCCACCGGCCAGCGGCCACCGGTGTACTCCACACGCAGCCAGGCGTCGTGCTCGCCGAGCACGATGAACGGCTGCCCCTGCCAGGTGCAGGTGGTCCGCACGTACGCCAGGTCCTCGATCTCGCTCGCCGGTAGCACCCGCACGTACCGCCCGGTGCGGACCTCCTCGAAGCCCTCACCCGGCTCCGGCTGGTACAGCCGGATGTCATCGCCGTCCGGGCTGGCCTGGTATTCCCGACTCTGCCAACGGGCCACGTAGCCGTCCCGCATCACGCCTCACCGACCCGTCGCCACAGCAGCGCGTCCGTGTCGAGCACCGCGACCACCCGCTCGGTGCCGTCCGCGCCGATCCGCCAGAGTTGCGCGCCGTACGGCAGTCGCGCGCTGTCCACCTTGAACTCCGCCACCACGTCGCTGCTCTCGCCCGGCGCGAAGCCGTTGCCCCGGAACGGCGGGCGCTCGATGACCCAGCCCTCCATCGCCCGCATCGCCGGCTCGTTCTGACCCCCGTAGGGAATCCGGTAGAGGCTCGGCCGGTGCGCCGGCCAGCGCAGCACGTAGATCTCCTCGGCGTCGCGGGCGAACGGCGAACCCGGGTAGCTGAGACCCAGCGCGTCGTACAACTGAGCCGGCGTGGTCAGGTGCGCCAGCTCGCCGGCCCGGTGCACGAAGCCGGACACCCGGTCGTACCCCCGATCCAGGTAGTACGCGAGCTGGCTGGGCGCGATCGCCTTCTGCATCACGGTCGGTCGGGCCGGGTCGACCGCCGCCGGGGCGTACCGGGGGCGGGCAGCGGGCTCCGCCACGACCGGCGGTTCCTCCGGGTCGACCTCCAGGTCGTCGCCGAGCCCCACCTCCGCGGCCCAGTTGGCCAGCGCGACGATCTGCTCGCCGGGCAGCTTTGCACCGACCGGCGTGCCCGGGTTGACGGCGAACGACCAGTCCTCGTCCGGCCAGCGCCGGATCAGTTGGGCGAACTTCACCCGGACGATGTCGACATCGCCCTCGGCGTGGTCGGCGAGCCGCTCCGGCGAGGTGTAGACCACCACGTAAGTCTCGCCATCCAACTGCTCGGTACGCCAGACGAAACCCGGATCGCCCGGGCGGCTGCCGCGCACCGAGTCCGGTGTCGCCGGCAGCAGCACCCGGGCCAGCAGCAGGGTGGACAGGAACGTGTCCGTGCTGCCCGCGCCCGCAGCGCCGAGCAGGTCCTCCTCGACCGTGTTGGCGGGCAGGAACTCGACCGGCGCCGGACCCTCGGCGGGACCGTGCTGCCCGTCGCCGGCCGGGACCGCGCGGTCCACCATGTCGTCGAAGTCGGGCCGCGCCGGCTCGGCACCGCTGTCCGCCCGAGGCGGTTGGCTGCCGACGTCCGGGCCGACCTGCTCGCCGCTGACGTCACCGCCGGCCCGGCCCGCGCCGTTCACGCCGACCGGTGGACCGCCGAGGTCCGCGCGATCTCCCCCGTCCGGGCGGACACCGACCAGGTCGTCGGCGCGCACACCACCCAGCGCGGCGTCCACCGGACCACCGCCGACCGGACCGGCCTCCGCCGGGCCGAACGGACGCGCGCCGGAGGGCGAAGGGCCGAACGGTGGCGGGCCGGAAGACGGTGGGCCGAACGACGGCGGGGCGGCGGGCTCCGGGTCGAAAGACGGTGGACCGAACGACGACGGCGCGGCGGACTGCCGGCCCGACCGTCCGGCCGCGTCGGCCACGCTGCTCGCCTCGGCCGGCTCGGTGAGGTCCCGGGACTCGATGATGGTGCCCTCGATGACGATGGGCGTGAAGCCGCGGCGCGGCGCGGGCGGGCCGGAGACCGGTTCCGCGATGGACGCGGGCAGCTCCTCCACCGGGTCGAACCGGCCCGGATCGCCGGGCCGGCCGCGCGGGATCGCCTGGGTCTCGTCCGCGGCGGGATCGGACCGCCCGGCCCGGGTCAGCGGTGGCTCGCCAGTGGCCCGACCGGGCGACCGGAAGGCGCGGGTGGGCTCGTCGGCAAGCGGGGCCGGCCGGCGCGGCGGCAGGGGCTGGGTGGGCTCGTCGTCCGGCGCCGGTGCTCGTACTCCTCTGGACGCGCCCAGGTCACCGGCCGGCGGCCGCAGCGGCCGGGTGGCGTCCGGATCCGGCATCGGAAAGGCCGTGGTCGCGCCATCGCCGGCCGGTGCGTCGGCGGGACGGCGGCGCGGAAAGGGCTGGCTGCCCCGCCCGAACCGGGACGGCGGCGCCGCGCGGTCGCCAGGTCGGACCCCACCAGAGGCCGGGCCGGCCGGCCGGTCCCTCTCGGACGCAGGTTCGAAGAAGGAGCGCCGGCCGCCCTGGGCGCTGCCGTTGCCGACGGCCGGGCCGTCGGCGTCCGGCCGAATCCCAGGCGGCCGAACCGCGCCGGGAGCCGGCTGGTCGGCCGGGGCGACACCCGGGTGGTCGGCGGGTTTCAACGGCGCGAACCGGGACGCGGCGGGCCGGCTCGTGGTGGGTACGGACTCGGCACCCGGGCCGCCGGGTCGGGGCGGTCCGGTCGGGTACCGCTGACCGGCGGCGGGCATGTCCTCTCCGCCGGAACGCCGCGACAGCTCACCCGGGCCGGGCATCCGGGGCGACGTGCCGGGCGCCGTCGGAGCGCCCGTCCGCGGCACCGCGCCCCGCGTCGGTGCGGGCCGCCCGGGCGGGGTCGCCACCGGGTCGGACCCGGACGACGTGGACCCCGTGGAGGTCGAGGCATCGCGGCCGGTCACACCTGTCCTGGACCGGGCAAGGGTCTCCGCGCGCTCCAGCCGGGCGCGGGCACCCATCGCACGGCCGGGCAGCCGGACGTCACCCCGGGACAGTTGGGCGACGAACCAGGCCGGCAGGTATCCCTCGACGGGCAGCCCCGGGTTGACCGCGAGCCACCACTCGTGGTTGGGCCAGCCGACCGCGAGGTCGGTGAACGGAATGCGCCGGTTGCTGCCGGAATGCTCGCCGAGGCAGGTCCGCAGCGCGGCAGCGGAGGTGAAGGCAAGCACGTGGGTCCGGCCGCCGGTGGTCCAGGTGCCCCAGCCGGGGGGTGCCTGACCGGACGGTGCTGGCGCGGAGACCGGCAACAGCAGATCGGTGCGGGACAGAAGCCGGAAGTACAGCTCCTGGTCGTTGGCGCGCAGCGCGTCCCGCATCGCCACCTCGGCCTCCGTGGCCGGCTCCCATTCGGTCACGGCCACCTCTCCTTCCGAGAACAGGCCACAGGTATCGCGTACAACCTACAAGGTGGTATCAAGATCACAATGGCTGGCCGTCGGCGGTCCGCCGGGGCGCCGGTGAGGCGATAACATCCCGTCCCGGAGCCGACACCATACGGAGGCCGTCGATGTCCCGGTCGATTGCGCGCCCGGTCCTGGCTGGGCTGGCGGCCACCCTGCTGACCGGCGCGCCGGTCCCGGCCGGCACCGCCGATGCCGCGCTCCGGGTGGCTCCGGCCTGCGCGACCGCACTCGCCCCCGTGCGGCCGGTCCCGGCCCTGCCCTGGCCGCAGCAGCGGTACGACCCCGCGCGGCTCGCGCCGCTGGCCACCGGCGCCGGGATGACGGTGGCGGTGGTCGACTCCGGGGTCGACCGGGCGCACCCCCAACTGGCCGGGCGGGTGCTGGCCGGCACCGACCTCCTCGACCCGGGCGGGGACGGGCGCAGGGACTGCGCCGGTCACGGCACCGGCGTGGCGAGCATCATCGCGGCAGCACCCCGACCCGGCGTCGCCTTTCACGGCCTGGCACCGGGCGCCCGGATTCTGCCGGTGCGGGTGAGTGAGCAGCAGGTGGTGCAGGGGCGGGAGTCGGGGCGTACGGTCAGTGCCCGTGAGTTCGCCCGGGCCATCCGCTGGGCCGTGGACCACGACGCCGACGTGGTGAACCTCTCCGTGGTGCTGTACGCCGACGACCCGGAGGTCCGCTCCGCCGTGCGGTACGGCGTCGACCGGGACGTGGTGCTGGTGGCCGCCGCCGGCAACCTGCACGACAGCGGGAACCCGCGCCCGTTCCCCGCCGCGTACGACGGGGTGCTCGGCGTGGGTGCGATCGGGGCGGACGGCGGGCGGGCGGCCTTTTCGCAGACCGGCCCCTATGTCGACCTGGTGGCACCGGGCAGCGAGGTGCTGACCGCCGCGCCTGGTCAGGGCCACCACCGGGTCGAGGGCACCAGCTACGCGGCCCCGTTCGTGGCCGCCACCGCGGCGCTGCTGCGCCAGTACCGGCCCGAGCTGACCGCCGCCCAGGTGGCGGAGCGGATCGTCGCCACCACCGATCCGGCGCCCGGTGCGGGCGGCGGGTACGGGGCCGGCGTGCTGAACCCGTACCGGGCGGTCACCGAGACCGGTGGCGGGCGACCGGCCGGCCCCGCGGCTGTCGCCCGGCTCGCCGACGACCGGGCCGATCCGGCGCTGGTCGCGCGCCAGGCCCGCCGGGCGACGGCCCGGGACCGGGCCCTGCTGGTCGGCGCGGTGATCGGCATGACGGCGGTCACGGTGGTGCTGCTCGCCCTGGTGCTGCCCCGAGCCGCCCGCCGGCGCTGGCGGCCGGCCGACCCGGCCTGACCCCGGCACCCGGCCGCGCCGCTCCCCGATCGGGCACGGCCGGGGCGCCGACCCGGACACGGTCAGCGCTCCCGGCCCACCTCGGGCGACCGACACTTCTGAACACGCCCTACATCACTGGAACAGCCCGGTGTTCTTCTTCTCGGTGTCCAGATAGTCGGTGGCGGAGTCGTTCACCGCCAGCTTGATGTCGCGCAGCATCGCCTGGAGGTCCTGCGAGGCGGACCGCCACCGCGCCTGGCGCTGCTCATACGCCTGCCGGGCCTCGCCCGTCCAGCTCGCCACCAAGGGCGCGGCGTCCCGTTCGAGTTGGCCGAGCTGCGAGTCGAGCGTGTTCAGCGCCTTCTGGATGTCCGCGCCGGCCTGCTGAAGCGCGGCGAAGTTGACGACCAGCACACCGTGGTCCATCGGATCTCCCTTTCGACCGGGGGTCAGAGCGGCAGCTGGATGCCGCCGCGGTTGGTGCCGGCCACCCGGCTGGCCGACTCGTCGTCCGAGACGTCGTACTGCCGACCGGCGGTGCGGATCGCCCCGGCGGTCTCCCGCAGCGCCCGGTGCAGCGCTGCCTGGTCCTGTGACCACTGCTGCTTGACCTGCTCGAACGACCGCCCGCCGGCGCCGCGCCAGGCCTGCTGCAACACCTCCAACTCGGCCAACAGGCCGGTCAGCATGGACTGCAACGACTGGTCCACCTGCTCGAACTTCGCGGCGCTCTGCTGCATCACCGCGGCTTCTGCCTGGGTCTGGGACACCCGGACGTCACCTCGTCTCCTCGGTCGTGACTGGCCGTCGACGCGCCCACCCTGAGGGCGCGCTGCTCGCGTGGCCCGGGTCGTTGAGCACGGTGAACGCGGGTCAGCGAAGAACTTCGTGGCTGACGGTAGCGGCCCGGTAGCGGTTCTGCTACCCCTTGCATCTCACCTGTGGACAACCACGACGGACATCGGTCGCTTACGATGTGCCGCAGCCACGTCGCGGCGCGTGACGGGCCGCGGATGCGGCCGACCGCCCGGCACGGTCCCACACTGCTCGAGGAGGCGCGGTGCCGGCGACAACCACCGGAGGGCCGCAGCCGGCGACCCCGGTCGGGCCCGGGCCAGGCGTCGTCACGCCGGCGACCGGGCCAGGCGTTGCGCCGCGGGCGATCGTGCACGGCGCGCCCGCCGACCCCGGTCCCGGGTTCTCCGAGCGGGGCGCCCCCGACCGCCTGGCACCGGTCGCCCGCAGGGCCTCCCTCGGTCGGCGTGGGGGCACCGGGGTGCGCGCCGGTCAGCTGGTCACCGGGCAGGTCGCGGTGGCGATCGTCCTCGCCGCCCTGGGCCGGGGCACGCCGGTCATGCTCGCGGCCCTCCTGGCGGCGGTGCTGCTGGTGGCGATCGCCTGGGCCCGGGTCCGGGGCCGGTGGCTCTTCGAGTGGCTGGGCACCGCCGCCGGGCACCTGACCCGCCGCCGCGCGCTGCCCGGGCCGGCCGGCCCGGCCGAGCTGCTCGACCTGGTCGCCCCCGGCACCGTGGTCCGCTCGACGGAACTCTCCGGCGGGCCGGCCGCGGTGCTCGAGGACACCGACGGCATGGTGGCGCTGTTGGAGCTCGGCGATCCCGGCGACCTGCTCGGCGACGCGCCCCGGGCCGTCCCCGGGCCGGCCGCGCTGCTGCCGCCGGTCGGGCCGGACGTGCCGCCGTTGCGGATCCAGCTACTGCTCGCCGGGACCCCGGCGCCGGTGCCCGCGGCGGGCGGCACGGTCGGCACGTCGTACCGGCAGCTCACCGACGGGCGGCTCGCCGGGCGGGAGCGGGCGGTGCTCGCGGTCCGTGTGCTGCGGGTGGACGGCTGGTCGGAGGAGGACCTGCGCCGGGTGCTCGGCGGCACACTACGCCGGATCGTCCGCCGGCTCGGGCCGCTGACCGCCCGGCCGCTCGGTGTGCCGGCGGCACTGCGCGTCCTGGGCGAACTGGCCCACCACGACGGCCATCCTCTCCGGGAGTCCTGGCCGGTGCTCCGGTCCGGCACTCTGGTCCAGGCCACCTTCCGGCTGATCCACTGGCCGGGCGCCGAGGGTGCGGGCGCGCGCCGGCTGGTGCCACGGCTGCTCGCGCTGCCGGCGACCGCGACGACGGTGTCACTCTGCGCGGGCCCGCCGCCGGTCAGCGGCGCGACCGAGGTGCCGACCGAGCTGACCGTACGCCTGGCCGCCGGAACGACGGAGGAGCTGACCGCGGCCGCCGAGGCGCTGGACCGGCTGGTCACCGGCCTGGGTGGGGAGCTGAGCCGGCTCGACGGCGCGCACCTGGCCGGGCTGGCCGGCACGCTGCCGCTGGCGCTCACGACCCCCGGGGCGCAGTCGCGGCCGGCGCTGGACGACTGGGAGCTGACCCTGGGCGAGGCGGGGATGATGGTCGGCACGAACCGGCACGGTGGAGCCGTCACCGTCCGGCTGTTCCGGCCGGAGAGCACCCGGGTTCTGCTGGTCGGCGGGGTGCGTGCCGCCCAGTTGCTGGCACTGCGCGCGATGGCGCTGGGCGCTCTGGTGGTTGTCCAGACCGGACGCCCCCGCGCGTGGGAGCCGTTCGTGCGGGGTGTGGGGGCGCCGGGTGGGACGATCCCGCTGATTCCGCCGGGGCGTCCGGTCGCCGAGAGGGTGGGCACGGCGCTGCGGCCGTTGCTGTTGGTGGTCGACGCCGGGCCGGTGCCGGCCGACGCCGAGCCGGGTCCGCCCTGGCGGGCCACCCTGGTGGTCCGGGACGAGCTGACCCCGGCGGACGTGGACGCGCTGACCCGGGCCGACCTGGCGGTGCTGCAACCGCTGGACGCCACCGAGGCCGCGCTGGCCGGCGCCGCGCTCGGGCTGGGCGGCTCGGCCGAGTGGTTGACGCGGATCCGGGACGACATGGTGGCCGTGGTGAACCGACGGGCGCTGCGCTGGGCGCTGCTCTCCCCCACACCGATCGAGGCGCAGCTCATCGGACGACCCGCGCGGGGCTGAACCGTTCCGATCGTCAGTCGGCGGGTTACGCCGGTGCCCGGTCCGTGGCACGATCCCCGCCATGGGTTTTCTGAAAGGGCTGCTGATTCGGCTGGCCACCACGGCGCTGGCCTTCTGGCTGGCCACACTCCTCATTCCGGGCATCACTCTGGAGTCGACCTCCACCGTCGAGACGGTCACCACGCTGCTCCTGGTAGCGGCGATCTTCGGTGTGGTCAACGCGGTGCTCCAGCCGATCATCAAGACCGTCGGTTGTGGCTTCTACCTCCTGACCCTGGGTCTCATCGCGTTGGTGGTGAACGGGCTGCTGTTCCTGCTCACCAGCTGGATCGCCGACCAGGCCGGGCTGCCGTTCTCCGTGGACGGCTTCTGGCCTGCCGCCGTGCTGGGCGCGCTCTTCGTGAGCATCGTGACCTGGGTCCTCGGCGCCATCCTCGACCGGGACTGACCGGCGACCGACCAGGATCGACCCGGACCGCCCGGGCCCCGGCCGAGGCCGGAGCCCGGGCGGTCCGGTGACCAGAGTCCGGGAATTGGCCGGCGCGGGGGCCGGTCCTGACGGCTAGCGTCGCGGGGTGTTCTCGCTGACCCGCTCCGACGGCCATCTGCTCAGCACCGATCCCGCCCGGCTCGATCTGGACCGGGTGCACCGGTGGCTGTCCACCGACGCGTACTGGGCACTGGGCCGGGACCGGCAGACGGTCGTCCGGGCGTTCGCCGGCTCTCTGCCGTTCGGCGTCTACCGACCCGGGGACGGCCGCCAGGTCGCGGTGGCCCGGGCCGTTACCGACGGCGCCACCTTCGCCTGGCTCTGCGACGTGTACGTGGACCGGGCCGCCCGGGGTCACGGGCTGGGCGGCTGGCTCGCCGGCGCCGTCCGCGACCACCTGGCCGGGTTGGGCGTACGCCGGATCCTGCTGGCCACCAACGACGCGCACCAGGTGTACGCACGGGTCGGCTTCACGCCCCTGGACGACCCCACACGGTGGATGCAGCTCGACCGGCGGCCACCGGTGACGCCGGTCACCCCGGTTCCAGGAAAGGAACAAAGCGGGGTTTGACCCCTTACGGTGGAGCCGTGACGCCACTCCGTCTGGGATACCTCTACGGCCTCGGCGCGTACCTGCTCTGGGGCTTCTTCCCGCTCTACCTCAAGCTGCTGCGACCGGCCGGTCCGCTGGAGATTCTCGCCCACCGGATCGTCTGGTCGGTGGCCTTCGTGGCCCTGCTGCTGGCCGCGCTGCGCAACGTCGGCTTCCTGCGGGCGTTGCTGCGCCGGCCCTGGGCGGTGGCCGGGATCGTCGCCGCCGCCGCCCTTATCGCGATCAACTGGGGCACCTACATCTACGGGGTCAACTCGGACCGGGTGGTGGAGACCGCTCTCGGCTACTTCATCAACCCGCTGGTGGTGGTGCTGCTCGGGGTGACGGTGCTGCGGGAACGGCTGCGCCCGGCGCAGTGGGTGGCGCTGGGCATCGGGGCGTCGGCGGTCGCGGTGCTCACCGTGGACTACGGCCGGCTGCCCTGGCTGGCCCTGACCCTGGCGTTCAGCTTCGCCGGCTACGGGCTGGTCAAGAAGCGGCTCGGGCTGCCCGCCGCGGAAGGGCTCTTCGTCGAGTCGGCGGTGCTGGCGCTGCCCGCACTGGGCTACCTGGCCTGGCTGACCCGGCGCGCCGAGTCGACCTTCGGGCACGTCTCAGCCGGGCACACCGCGCTGCTGGTGCTGGCCGGCGCGGCCACCGCGATCCCGCTGCTGCTCTTCGCCGGGGCCGCCAACCGGCTGCCGCTGAGCAGCCTCGGCATGATCCAGTACCTGGCGCCGATCCTCCAGCTCGGCTGCGGTGTGCTGATCTTCCACGAGCCGATGCCACCGGCCCGCCTCGCCGGCTTCGCGCTCGTCTGGCTCGCCCTCGTCGTCTTCACCGCCGACGCCGTCCGCCAGTCCCACCGCACCCGTACCCGCGCACGCGCCGCCGCCTCCCGCACTCCCGTCCCCGCCCCGTGACCCGGGGTCAGGGAACGGCGTAGGACAGGACCGGGGTGCCGTCGGCGCGTTGAAGTTCGACGCTGACCAGCTCGGCGTCGGTGAACCGGGTGGCGCCGGTGAACTGGAGGGCGTCGCCCGGCGCGGCCAGCCAGGAGCCGATCTGCTCGGTGGCGCCGTCGGGGCCACGCGCCACCAACCGGAAGGTGTACGCCTTGCCGTAGCCGGTCCGCGGGTCGTACCCGCAGCGCATGGTCACCTCGGTGCCCCAGTCGGTGCCGGTCAGCCCGATCTCGGCGTGCACCGGCCCGGCGGCGGCCACCGGCCGCATCGCGACCATCGACACCTGCGGCCCGGGGGTCCCCGGGGAGCCCGGGACGCCCGGGGTGCCGCGCAGCACCGTCACGGTGCCCACGCCGACCACCAGCGCCAACGCGGCGGCGACCAGCCCGGTCAGCGCGTACCGCCGGCGGGTGGCCCACCGCTCGCGCCGCCGGCGGGCCCTGGCCTCCTCGAGCAGCGCGGGCACCCGGGGCGCGGTCGGCGGCGGCAGGAACTGCTCCAGACCCGCCGGGTCGAGGCGACCGAGCAGCCCGGGCAGGACGGCGATCTCGGCAACCGCGTCCCGGCAGGAGGCGCAGCCGGCGAGGTGCCGCTCGTAGGCAGCCCGCTCCGCGGGGGCCAGGGCACCCAGCACGTACGCGCCATCGTCGTGCGCGAACTCGCACCGGGTCATCCCGTCACTCCCATCTCAGCCAGGACCAACCGTAGTGACCGCAGCGCGTAGTGGGTGCGGGACTTCACGGTGCCCGGTGGCACGCCCAGCCGGGACGCCGCCTCGGCCACCGACCGTCCCTGGTAGAAGCACTCGACCAGCACCTCGCGGTGTGTCTGGCTGAGCCGGTTCAGCGCCTCGGCGACGGTCCACGCCTCCACGGCGCGTTCGGCCTCGTCGACCACCTCCGGCGGTTCGGGCATCTCGTCGGTGAACACCTCACCGACCCGGGTGGACCGCCGCCGCCAGGCGTCGATGGCGAGGTTGCGGGCGGTGGTGAAGAGCCAGGCCCGCACCGAGCCGCGTCGCGGATCGAGTGACTCCGGGTGCCGCCAGGCCCTCAGCAGCGTCTCCTGCACCAGGTCCTCAGCCCGCTGCCGGTCCCCGTTGACCAGCCGGAGGGCGTGTGCGTACAGCGCCTCCGCGTGCTCGTCGTGCAGCGCGCGCAGCAGTTGGGCGTCGTGGTCGCTGATGGCGGTCTCCTCGCTTCCGGCGCGCGTCCGGCGGTGCGTCCGCTCGTGAATACGTGCGGTCACGCCGATCGGTTCAGCCCGAGGTCAGACCGGTTGGGCGCGGCCGGCGCCCAGAGAGGTGTTCACGCCTGGTTCACATCGCGGCCGACGACCGCTCACCGCGTCCTCCTAGCGTCCGGCAGGTACGCCCGGCCAACGACTGATCCCGCGTGCCACCGACCCTTCCCAGGAGGCTCCTCCATGAGCGACCGTCCCCGGCTGCTCCCGCTGTTGGGCGCCACCCGCCACGGCAGCCGTGACACCATGACCTGTCTCTACCGCTGCGGAAACGCCTGTGACCACCCGGTCCCGAACACCTCCGACAACGCGTACTTCGGAGACGTGGTGAACGCCGAGGTCTCACGGCGCGGCGTGGTCCGGGCCGGCGCCGTCGGCGCGCTGGTCCTCGGCTTCGGCGGCGCGGCGGCCGGCGCGTTGGCCGGCGCGGCGCCGGCCATGGCCGCACCCACCGTCCCGGACGTCCCGGAGGCGTTCGGTTTCGGACGTCCCAGCACCGGCGTCGGCAGCGGGGCCCTGACCTTCAAGCCGATCCCGCCCAACAAGCTGGACACCCTGGTCGTGCCGAACGGGTACGACCACGCCGTGGTCATCAAGTGGGGTGACCCGGTGGTGCCGGGCGCGCCCGAGTTCAACGTGCACCAGCAGACCGCCGCGGCGCAGTCCAGGCAGTTCGGATACAACAACGACTTCGTGGGCGTGCTGCCGCTGGACAAGCGGGGCAACCGTGCGCTGCTCGTGGTCAACCACGAGTACACCAACGAGGACCTGATGTTCCCGGGCTTCCCCGGCCTGGACGGGCTCTCGGTCGAGCAGCTGCGCACCGCGATGGCCGCGCACGGCATGTCCGTGGTGGAGATCGAGCGGGTCGCCGGCACCGGGCAGTGGACGCCGGTCGACAACGGTCGGCGGCCGTACAACCGCCGGGTCACCGCGCTGAGCACCAAGTTCGACCTGACCGGCCCGGCCGCCGGCTCGGCCTGGCTGAAGACCGGCGCAGACCCCAGGGGCCGTACGGTGGTCGGCACGCTGAACAACTGCGCTGGCGGCGTGACCCCGTGGGGAACGGTGCTCTCCGGCGAGGAGAACTTCAACCAGTACTTCGTCGGCGCCGACGGAGCGCCGGCGGAGCTGAAGCCGAAGCTGGACCGCTACGGCATCAGCACGGCGTCCCGCTACCCCAGCGGCAGCCGCAGGTGGGAGCGCGCCGACGAGCGCTTCGACCTGGCCAGGCACCCCAACGAGGCGCACCGGTTCGGCTGGATCGTCGAGATCGACCCGTTCGATCCGGAGAGCCGCCCGCGCAAGCACACCGCGATGGGCCGGTTCAAGCACGAGGGCGCGAACGTGATCGTGGCCAAGGACGGCCACGTCGTCGCGTACATGGGCGACGACGAGCGGTTCGACTACCTGTACAAGTTCGTCTCGGACAACAAGTTCATGAAGGGCAACTCCTGGGCCGCCCGCAAGCACAACCTGACGTTGTTGGAGTCCGGCACCCTGTACGTGGCGAAGCTGGACCAGACCAGCGCGGAAGAGATCGACGGCTCGGGCAAGCTTCCCGCCGACGGCGCGTTCAACGGCCGGGGCCGCTGGATCAAGCTGGTCAGCGGCAACCGTTCGTTCGTCGACGGGATGACCGCCGCGGACGTGCTCACCTTCACCCGGCTCGCCGGCGACAAGGTCGGCGCGACCAAGATGGACCGCCCCGAGGATGTCGAGCCGAGCCTGCTCACCGGCAAGGTGTACGTGGCGCTGACGAACAACACCAACCGGGGCGTCGGCAGCAGCCCGAAGGCCGACGAGGCCAACCCGCGGAACGCCAACAAGCACGGCCAGATCCTGGAGCTGGTCGAGGATCGCGGCGACAACACCGCCGAGACGTTCGCCTGGTCGCTGCCGATCGTCTGCGGCGACCCGACCGACCCGTCGACCTTCTTCGCCGGGTACGACAAGACCAGGGTCTCCCCGATCTCCTGCCCCGACAACGTCGCCTTCGACGCCACCGGGAACCTGTGGATCTCCACGGACGGCAACGCGCTGGGCAGCAACGACGGCCTCTTCGCCACCGCCGTGGAGGGCCCGGAGCGTGGTCACCTCAAGCAGTTCCTGACCGTACCGCTCGGCGCGGAGACCTGCGGCCCGTTCATCACCGGCGACAACCGCTCGGTCTTCGTCGCCGTGCAGCACCCGGGTGAGATCACCGGAGCCTCGGTGGAGAACCCCGCTTCCAACTGGCCGGACGGCGACTACGCCAAGCCGGGCGTGGTGGTCACCTGGCGCCTGGACGGCGGCCCGGTGGGCAGCTGACGTTGCTCCGGCGGTCCGGCGCTGGACCGCCGCGATAGGCCCTCTCCCAGCCTGGGAGAGGGCCTCTCCGCGTCCGCGTCAGTGGTCGGTGGCGATGCCGTCGGCGACGGCGCGGGCCACCGTGAGCAGCTTGGCCCGGACTACCCGGGCCGAGGTCATCATCTCGCTGGCCGGCAGCGCACAGGCGAGCACGACCCGGCGTTCCATATCCTTGTCCGGCGTGACCAGCACCGACGCACAGGCCACCCCCTGGCGGAACTGACCCAGCTCCAACTGCATCCCGCGTCGGTCGCCGGCGGCCAGGTCGGCCTCGAACGTCTCGACGCTGGTCAATGTCGCGGTGGTGAACGGGCGCATGCCGTACTCCCGCAGGTAGCGGAAGCGTTGTTCGGCGGTGAGGGTGGCGAGCAGGGACTTGCCGAGGGCGGTCGCGTGCGCCCCCTCGTCGAAGCCGGGAACCAGGTCCTCCAGGTAGGGCGACCGGGGCCCCTCGGCGACCGCCGTGATGGCGACCTGGCCGCCGACGAAGCGCCCCAGGTAGTGGCTGTAGCCGGTGTCCGCGGCGGCCCGCCGCAGCGTCTCACCGACCGCCGGCGGCCCCCGGAAGGCGGTCACCAGCTCCCGGTAGCGGTCGGCCACCTCCAACCCCACGATGTACGTGCCGTCCTCCCGACGGATCACGTAGCCCTCGTAGGCCAGGGTGCGGACCAGGTGGTACGTGGTGGCCACGGTCAGCTCGCACCGCCGGGCGATCTGCTTGACCGTCAGGCCCTTCGGGGCGCGACCGACCGACTCCAGCACCCGCAGCGCTCGGGACACGCTGCGGATCAGATCCGAAGGTTCTGCCAAGGGGTCGCGCACAACCACCTCCGCCGCCGGGGACTTACACCATATGAAAAACAGGCCGGGTGCGAAATGCCTGTTCGGGTCGAGGATGCCAGATCACCATCCACGCGTTGTGCACCGACGGTCACCGGGAGTGGTCCGGGCGCGACTCGCGTAGGTTTGCCGGACGATGACCGACACCGCCCTCACCTCCGCCCCGGACGCCGCCCGCGCCCGCCCGATCCGGGCCAGCGCCGGCGCTGTCCTCACGACCGTGGCCTGCGTGCTGCCCGTCTTCCTGCTCGGTGGCCTCGCCGTGCAGATGGGCGCGGACCTCGGGTTCTCCCCGGCCGGCCTGGGCCTGGCCGTGGCCGTCTACTTCGGGGTCAGCGCGCTGGCCTCGGTGCCCTCCGGCCGTCTGGTCGAGCGGTACGGGCCGACCGTGGTGGCCCGCTGCGGCATCGTGCTGGCCGCCGGGTCGATGCTTGCCGTGGCGGTGCTCGCCCGGTCGTACCCGGTGCTGGTCGGGCTGCTGGCGCTCAGCGCCACCGCGAACGCCCTCGGGCAATTGGCCAGCAACGCCGCGCTGGCGCAGCACGTCCCGACCCGTCGGCAGGGGCTGTCGTTCGGCGTCAAGCAGGCAGCCATCCCGGTCTCCACCCTGCTGGCCGGGGCGGCGGTGCCCACCATCGCGCTCACCGCCGGCTGGCGCTGGGCGTTCGTGGTCGCCGCCGGTGCGGCCCTGACGACGCTGCCCGCCGTACCCCGGCAGCTGGCTGGCCGCGCCCGGCGGGCCGGCGCCACGCGTGCCGGCCGGGCCACGGTGGCGCTGGTGGTGGTCGGTGTGGCGGCGACACTGGCCGCGGCCGCAGCCAACGCGCTGGGCACCTTCCTGGTGGACTCGGCGGCCGCCCGGGGGCTCTCACCGGGCGTCGCCGGTCTCACGCTGACCCTGGGCAGCGCCGTCTGCGTGGCGGCCCGGGTAGGTGCCGGCTGGCTGGCCGACCGCCGCACCGGCGGTCACGTCGCGCTCATCGCCGCGATGCTGGTGGTCGGCGCCGGCGGGTTGGGCCTGCTCGCGCTGACCGGCGTGGTGCCGCTGGTGGCCGGCGTGGTGCTCGGCTTCGGCCTGGGCTGGGCCTGGCCCGGCCTGATGAACTTCGCGGTGGTCCGGCTCCACCCGCAGGCCCCGGCCGCCGCCACCTCGATCACCCAGACCGGGGTGTACGCGGGCGGCTGCCTCGGCCCACTGAGCCTCGGTCCGCTCGCCGCCCACCTCGGCTACCCGACGATGTGGACCACGGCGGCGGTGTCCATGCTGCTCGCCGCCGCTCTGATGCTCGTCGGCAGCCGCCTGCTGACCCGCACCGCCGCCGGGGCCGGTCGAGCCGGAGATCAGCTGGTGCGGTCGGCGATGTAGTCGCAGAGCGACTCGAGGGCCCGGCGGGACGGGCCGGCCGGCAGTGGGGCCAGGCGCGCGCGAGCGTCCTCGGCGTAGCTGCGCACGGTCTCTCGGGCACGCTTGAGCGCCGGGCTCTCCCGGAGCAGCCCCAGCGCCTCGGCGTGCAGCGCGTCGTCGGTCAGCGGGCCGGTCGCCAGGATCTCCCGTAGCCGCAGCGAGGACGCGTCGAAGTCGTCCGCCGCGCGGGCGTAGAGCACCGGCAGTGTGGGGACGCCCTCGCGCAGGTCCGTGCCGGGCGTCTTGCCCGACTGCATCGACTCGGAGGCGATGTCCAGCAGGTCGTCGGAGAGCTGGAAGGCGACGCCGATCGTCTCACCGTACCCGGCCAGCGCCTCGATGTGCTCGGTGGAGGCGCCACCGAACATGCCGCCGAACCGGGCCGACGTGGCGATCAGGGAGCCCGTCTTCTCGGCGATCACGTGCAGGTAGTGCGCGACCGGGTCGTCGCCGGCGCGCGGCCCGACGGTCTCCGCGATCTGGCCGTGCACCAGCCGGGCGAAGGTCCGCGCCTGTAACCGGACCGCCTCCGGGCCCAGGTCGGCCGCGATGTCCGCGGCCCGGGCGAAGAGGTAGTCACCGACCAGGATGGCCACCGAGTTGGTCCAGCGGGAGTTCGCGCTCGGTGCGCCCCGCCGCACGGCCGCCTCGTCCATCACGTCGTCGTGGTACAGCGTGGCCAGGTGGGTGAGCTCCATCACCACCGCCGCCGGGACCACCCGTGGGCTGGTGGGGTCACCGAACTGGGCGCCCAGCGCCACCAGCAGCGGCCGGAACCGCTTCCCGCCGGCCTCGACGAGGTGCCGGGCGGCCTCGGTGACGAAGGGATCGGCGCTGGCCACACTGGCGCGCAGCTCCACCTCGACCCCGTCCAGCAGGCCCAGCACGGACGCCTCGACGCGTGGATCGGCGAGATGGAGGCCGAGCGCGCCGAACTGACTCGTGCTCGCCCGACCCCGCCGACCGCCGGAGCCGGTGGCACCTGAACGCTCGCCAGCCGGAATCACCACGCATCAACCATGCCACACCCGTTCTACCTGCTCCGGGCCGGGGATACGCACCGGGGGCCGGCACGCGAACGCGTATCGGCCCCCGGTTGCCGAGGCTCTGGTCATCGCACGAAGTCGGCGGCTCCGGTCGCCAGGTCGAGCAGCGGCGCCGGGGCGATGCCCAGCACCAGGGTGGCCAGCACGCCGATCATCAGCGCGGCGGAGGTGAGGCCGCCGGGCACGGTGACGGTCGGCGTGGACTCGCCCGGCTCGGACAGCCACATCATCACCACGACCCGCAGGTACGGGAAGGCCAGCACCATGCTGGTCAGCACACCGGCGATCACCAGCCAGGCCTGGCCGTCGTCCAACGCCGCTCCGAAGACCGCGAACTTGCTCATGAAGCCGCTGGTCAGCGGGATGCCGGCGAAGGCGAGCAGGATGAACGTGAACAGCCCGGCGAAGAACGGCGAGCGCCGGCCCAGCCCGGCCCAGCGGGACAGGTGGGTGGCCTCCCCGTCGTCGTCCCGCACGAGGGTCACCACCGCAAACGCGGCCAGCACCGAGAAGCCGTACGCGACCAGGTAGAACATGGTGCCGGCGAGCCCCTCCCGGCTCGGCGCCAGCACGCCGACCAGCAGGTAGCCCGCGTTGGCGATCGAGGAGTACGCGAGCAGCCGCTTGATGTCGGTCTGGGTGACCGCGAGCACCGCGCCGACCAGCATGGTCAGCACCGCCACCGCGCCGAGCACCGGAGTGAAGTCCCAGGCGGCACCGGCGAACGCGACGTGGAAGACGCGCAGCAGCGCGCCGAACGCGGCGACCTTGGTGCAGGCGGCCATGAAGCCGGTGACCGGGGTCGGCGCGCCCTGGTAGACGTCCGGCGTCCACACGTGGAACGGGGCCGCCGCGGCCTTGAAGAGCAGGCCGATGGCGAGCAGCGCCATGCCGGCGAAGAGCAGCACCGGGCTGGCCGGCGACTCGGTCACCGCCGCGTTGATGGTGGCGAAGTCGACCCCGGCCACACGGCCCGGGATGCCGGCGGTGAATCCGTAGATGAGGGCCACGCCGAACAGGAAGAACGCCGAGGCGTACGCGCCGAGCAGGAAGTACTTCATCGCCGCCTCCTGGCTCAGCAGCCGCCGGCGGCGAGCCAGCGCGCAGAGCAGGTACAGCGGCAGCGAGAAGACCTCGAGCGCGATGAACATCGTCAGCAGGTCGTTCGCCGCCACGAAGATCAGCATGCCGCCGATCGCGAACGTGGTGAGCGGGTAGACCTCGGTGAGGCCGTTGCGCCCCTCGGCCTGCCGCCGGTCGTCGGCCGACTCGGCGGTCACCGCCGCCTGGGCGACGAACGCTCCGCCGCGCTCCACCGAGCGGTCACCGATCAGCAGCAGCGCCATCGCGGCCAGCACCAGGATCGCGCCCTGGAGGAAGAGCGTCGGCCCGTCCACCGCGAGGGCCTGCCCGGCGGTGATGATCCGGTCGTCGGCGTTGAGGACCACCATGGTCAGCGCGGCGAGGACGGCCAGCAGGGCCAGCGTCAGCTGCACGACGTGCCGCAGGCGCCGGGGGACGAAGGCCTCGACCAGCACGCCGAGCAGGGCGACGCCCAGCATGATCATGATCGGGGCGAGCGCCGCGTAGTTGAGCGACGGCAGTTTCAACTCGGTCACTGGGCCGACCTTTCGTTCACGACTGCGGGGCTCGCAAGCTCACTCCTCGCGTTCACCGGCGCGCCTCCTGGACGGTGCCGCCCACGGACGGCGCGGGGTCGGTCCTGCCGATGTCGTCCATGGTCGCCTGGACGGCGGGGTTGATCACGTCAGTGACCGGCTTGGGGTAGAAGCCGAGCAGCACGATCAGCGCGATCAGCGGGGCGACCACGACCTTCTCGCGCAGGTTGAGGTCCCGGCGCATGCCGTCGACCTCGGTCAGCGCCGGGTTGAGCGTGCCCTGGGTGGTGCGCTGCACCATCCACAGCACGTACGCGGCGGCCAGGATGATGCCGAGCGTGGCGATGACCGCGACCGGCTTGTTCACCGTGAAGGTGCCGATCAGCACCAGGAACTCGGAGATGAACGGCGCGGTGCCGGGCAGCGCGAGCGAGGCGAGACCGGCGAAGAAGAGCACCCCGGCGAGCACCGGGACCAGCTTGCCGGCACCGCCGAAGTCACTGATCAGGGCCGAGCCGCGCCGGGTGATCAGCATGCCCACCACCAGGAAGAGCAGGCCGGTGGCCAGACCGTGGTTGAGCATGTAGAGCACCGCGCCGGTGCCGGCCTGGGTGGTGAAGGCGAAGATGCCCACCCCGATGAAGCCGAAGTGCGCGATCGAGGTGTACGACACCAGCCGCTTCAGATCGTTCTGGCCGACCGCCAGCAGCGCGGCGTAGACGATGCCGATCACGCCCAGCGCCAGCGCCCACGGCGCGAACCACTTCGACGCCTCGGGGAACAGCGGCAGGCAGTAGCGCAGGATGCCGAACGTGCCGACCTTGTCCAGCACTCCGACCAGCAGCGCCGCGGCGCCCGCCGGGGCGGCGCCACCGGCGTCCGGCAGCCAGGTGTGGAACGGGAAGAACGGCGCCTTGATGGCGAACGCGAGGAAGAAGCCGAGGAACAGCCACCGCTCGGTGCCGGTGCTGATGTCGACCTGCGACAGCGCCTGCCAGTCGAAGGTCTTCCCGCCGACCACCCACAGCCCGATCACCGCGGCCAGCATGAACAGACCGCCGACGAGCGAGTAGAGGAAGAACTTCACCGCCGCGTACTGCCGCTGGTGGCCGCCGTAGCTGCCGATCAGGAAGTACATCGGCACCAGCATGACCTCGAAGAACACGTAGAACAGGAAGACGTCGGCGGCGGCGAAGACGCCGATCATCGTGCACTCGAGGACCAGCAGCAGCGCGAAGTAGACCGGCACCGACCGCTTCGACGACTCCGCGTCGTGCCAGGATGCCAGGATCACCAGCGGAACCAGCACCGCGATCAGCATCAGCATCACCAGCGCGATGCCGTCGGCGGCGAAGGTGAAGCTGACGCCCCAGTTCGGGATCCACGAGTACGACTCGCGGAACTGGAACCGGTCACCGCCGACGTTGAAGCTGACCCACATCACCACCGAGAGCACCAGCACCAGCAGCGACCAGGCGAACGCCACCTGCTTGGCCAGCTCCGGCCGGTGGCGCGGCAGGAACGCCACCACCAGGGCGCCGACCAGCGGCGCCACGGTGAGCACCGAGAGGAACGGGAAGTTGGACATTATGCGGCCTTACCTCCGTCGTCACTGCGTGGTCCGCCGGCGGGGGCGGCCGGAAAGAGGTCGATCACGCCAACCACCCGGCCTGCACCGCCAGGAACGCCGCCATCACCAGCAGCGCACCGGCCAGGATCGAGGTGGCGTACGAGCGGACGAAGCCGGTCTGCAGCCGCCGGAGCCGGCCCGAGCCGCCGCCGACCGCGGCGGCGAGCCCGTTGACCAACCCGTCGACGCCCCGGTTGTCGAGGAAGACCAGCGCCCGGGTGAGGAAGATGCCGGGCTTCTCGAAGACCGCCTCGTTCACCGCGTCGGTGTAGAGGTTGCGCCGGGCGGCGGTGACCAGCACCCCGGCCGGCTGCGGCGCGGTGGCCGTACCGGCCCGGAACAGGAACCAGGCCAGCCCGGCGCCGAGCACGGTGACCAGCAGCGAGAGCACGGTGATCACGGCGTGCGAGAGGACCGCCTCGTGCGCCTCCTCGTGGGCGCCCAGCCCGGCGGTCGCCGTCAGCCAGTCCGGCACCGACGTCGCGAGCAGGAAGCCGGCGCCGACCGAGCCGACCGCCAGCAGGACCAGCGGGATGGTCATCAGTGCCGGCGACTCGTGCGGCTGCTCGATGTCCTCGGTCCACCGCTTCGGGCCGTGGAAGGTGAGCACGAAGAGCCGGGTCATGTAGAACGCGGTCAGCCCGGCGCCGAGCAGCGCCGCCCCGCCGAAGAGCCAGGCGGTCCAGTCCGCCCGCTCGAAGGCGGCCACGATGATCGGCTCCTTGGAGAAGAAGCCGGAGAACGGGAACATGCCGATGATGGCCAGCCAGCCCATCATGAAGGTCAACCACGTGATCTTCATGTACTTCGACAGCCCGCCGAAGCGCCGGATGTCCACCTGGTCCTTCATCCCGTGCATGACCGAGCCGGCGCCCAGGAACATGTTGGCCTTGAAGAAGCCGTGCGCCAGCAGGTGCACGATGGCCAGCGCGTACGCGCCGCCACCCAGGCCGACGCCGAGGAACATGTAGCCGATCTGGCTCACCGTCGACCAGGCGAGCACCCGCTTGATGTCGTCCTTGGCCGCGCCGATGATGCAGCCGATCAGCAGGGTGAGCGCGCCGACGCTGACCACCACGAGCTGGAGCGTCGAGTTGGCGGAGAAGATCGGGTTGGACCGCGCGATCAGGTAGACGCCCGCGGTGACCATGGTGGCGGCGTGGATGAGGGCCGACACCGGGGTGGGGCCCTCCATCGCGTCCGGCAGCCACGCCTGCAGCGGGAACTGGCCGGACTTGCCGGTCGCGCCGAGCAGCAGCAGCAGGCCGAGCACCAGCACGGTCGGGCCGGCCAGCGCGCCGACGCCGTTGAACACCTCGTCGTACTGGGTGGTGCCCAGGGTGGCGAACATGATGAAGATGCCGATGGCCAGGCCGGCGTCGCCGACCCGGTTCATCAGGAACGCCTTCTTACCTGCGGTGGCAGCGCTCGGCCGCTCGTACCAGAAGGAGATCAGCAGGTACGACGCCAGACCGACGCCCTCCCAGCCGAAGTAGAGCATCACGTAGTTGTTGCCGAGCACCAGCAGCAGCATGGCCGCGACGAACAGGTTGAAGTACGCGAAGAAGCGGCGGCGGCCCGCGTCGTGCGCCATGTACTCCACGGCGTACAGGTGGATCAGGAAGCCCACGCCGGTGATCAGGAGCACGAAGACCGCGGCCAGCGGGTCGAACAGCAGGCCGAAGTCGACGCGCAGATCACCGACCGCGATGAAGTCCCAGAGGCTCAGCTCGACCGACTTGTTCTCCAGGCCGCGCAGCTGGAAGAAGAAGGCCAGGCCGAGCACGAACGCGGCACCGATGGCGGCGACGCCCAACCAGTGCCCCCAGCGGTCGGCCCGCCGGCCGAGCAGCAGCAGGATGGCCGCGCTGACCAGCGGGATCGCCACCAGCAGCCAGACGCTGCCGAGCAAGCCCGTGGCACCGGCGTACTGCACAGTCTCTTCCACTTGCTTGCCCCTTAGTACTTGAGCAGGTTGGCGTCGTCGACGCTCGCGGAGCGTCGAGTCCGGAAGATCGACATGATGATCGCGAGACCGACCACGACCTCAGCCGCCGCCACCACCATCACGAAGAACGCCATGATCTGACCGTTCAGGTCACCGTTGATCCGGCTGAAGGTGACCAGCGTCAGGTTGGCCGCGTTGAGCATCAGCTCCACGCACATGAACAGCACGATCGCGTTGCGCCGAACGAGCACCCCGCCGGCGCCGATGGTGAACAGCACCGCGGCGAGAACCAGGTAGTAGTTCGGTTCGACCGAGAAGAACCCGTCCATTACTTGTCCGTCCCCTTCAGCGAAGTCTCCTCGGCGGTCAGCTCGCGCTGCGGAAGGATCGCCGGGGTGCTGTGGTCGGTCAGGCGGCCGTCGGGCAGCCGGGCCGGCGTGGCCACCGAGGAAGAGGTCGCGAAGACGCCGGGGCCCGGCTTGGGGCCGGGGTAGTTGCCCGGAGCGAAGCGCGCCCGCATGGTCGCCGGCTGGTCCATCTTGTCCTGCTTACGCCGCTCGACGTGCGCCAGCACCATGGCACCGACCGCCGCGGTGATCAGCAGCGCCGAGGTCAGCTCGAACGCGAAGACGTACTTGGTGAACAGCAGCCGGGCGATGCCTTGGACGTTCCCCTCCGCGTTGGCCTGCTCCAGGCCGACCGCGGTGGTCTTTTCCATCGCCTGGTAGAGGCCGGTGCCGATCAGGCCGGCGAAGCCCAGCCCGAGAACGATCGCGGCGACCCGCTGGCCGCGCAGCGTCTCGATCAGTGAGTCCGAGGCGTCCCGGCCGACCAGCATCAGCACGAACAGGAAGAGCATCATGATCGCGCCGGTGTAGACGATGATCTGCACCATGCCGATGAACGGACCGGCCTGGAGCACGTAGAACACGCCCAGGCAGAGCATGGTCAGCACCAGCCAGAGCGCCGAGTGCACAGCGTTGCGCGCCGCCACCATGCCGATCGCTCCGATCAGCGCCAGCGGGGCGAGGATCCAGAAGGTGACCGCCTCGCCGCCGGGCACCGAACCCGCCGCGGCGAGCACCGTGTCCGTGGTCATGCTCCGTCTCCCTTACCCGCGCCGGCTCGCTGGGCCGCCTGCTCGGCGCCCGGGAACGTCACGCCGGGGTGCTCCTCGACGTGGTAGCGGCCGGGGCCCATCGGGGACTTCTCCGCACCCGCGGAGGTGCCCGGGTTGTCCAACGCGCCCACGTAGTAGTCCTTCTCGCTGTCGCCCAGACGCATCGGGTGCGGCGGCTGCTCCATGCCTTCGAGCAGCGGTGCGAGCAGCTGCTCCTTGGTGAAGATCAGATCCTGCCGGTTGTCCCGGGCCAGCTCGTACTCGTTGCTCATGGTGAGCGACCGGGTCGGGCAGGCCTCGATGCACAACCCGCAGAAGATGCACCGGGCGTAGTTGATCTGGTAGACGCTGGCGTACCGCTCGCCCGGCGAGAAGCGCTGGTCGTCGGTGTTGTCGCCACCCTCGACGAAGATCGCGTCCGCCGGGCAGGCCCACGCGCACAGCTCGCAGCCGATGCACTTCTCCAGCCCGTCCGGGTGCCGGTTGAGGATGTGCCGCCCGTGGTAGCGCGGCGCCGACACCGGCGGCTTGAACGGGTAGTCGGTGGTGACGACCTTCCTGAACATGTGCGAGAAGGTGACCCCGAAGCCCTTGAACGTTCCGGTGATCGTGCCCACGTCACACCTCCCTGGAGTCCGAGCCGGTGGCGATGTTGGCCGGCTCCCGCTCGGCGACCACGCGCGTGATACGCGGGCTCGGTGGTACCTGAAGATCCATCGGTGGCAGCGGGAAGCTCCCGTACGGCCGGCTGTCCACCTGTTCCTGCGTCGTCGGCGTCGGCTGCGGCCGGCGGCTGGGCCAGAACAGCGTGGCGATCAGCAGGATGCCGGCCGGGATGCCGACAGCGATCACCTTGCCGCGCGTGTCCCAGTCCTCGATGGAGCGCAGGCCCGACAGGACCAGGATCCAGACCAGGTTGATCGGCAGCAGCACCTTCCAGCCGAAGCGCATGAACTGGTCGTAGCGCAGCCGCGGCAGCGTGCCGCGCAGCCACACGAAGACGAAGACCAGCGCGATCACCTTGCCGAAGAACCAGAGCATCGGCCACCAACCGGAGTTGGCGCCCTCCCAGATGGTGATCGGCCACGGCGCGCGCCAACCGCCGAGGAACAGCGTGGTGGTGACCGCCGACATGGTCACCATCGCGACGTACTCGCTGAGCATGAAGAGCGCGAACTTCAGCGAGCTGTACTCGGTCATGAAGCCGGCAACCAGCTCGGACTCGGCCTCGGGCAGGTCGAACGGCGCCCGGTTGGTCTCACCCACGGTGGCGATGAAGAAGATGATGAAGCTGGGCAGCAGCAGGATCGCGTACCAGCCCGGCGCGGGGATCTGCTGGCCGGCGATGGTCAGCTGCGTGCCGTCGCCCTGGGCGGCGACGATCCCGCTGGTGCTCATCGTGCCGGCGGTCATGAACACCGCCACGATGGAGAGCCCCATGGCGACCTCGTAGGAGATCATCTGGGCGCTCGACCGCAGACCGCCGAGGAGCGGGTACGTCGAGCCGGAGGCCCACCCGCCCAGCACGATGCCGTAGACGCCCATCGAGGAGCAGGCCAGCAGCAACAGCACCGCCACCGGCACGTCGGTGACCTGCAGCGGCGTGTGGTGGCCGAAGATGCTCACCATCGGGCCGAACGGCACCACCGACAGCGCGGTGACCGCGCAGATCACCGAGATGGTCGGGGCGAAGAAGTAGACGACCTTGTCGGCCGCCTTCGGCAGGATGTCCTCCTTGAAGGCCATCTTCAAACCGTCGGCCAGCGTCTGCAGCAGGCCGAACGGGCCGACCTGGTTGGGGCCGGGTCGCACCTGCATGTAGCCCACCACGCGCCGCTCGAACCAGACGCCGAGCAGGGTGGCCAGCAGACCGAAGGCGAACGCGAAAACGATCTTGATGAGGACCAGCCACCACGGATCCCGACCGAAGTCGGCCAGCGTCGGGTCCTGGGCCAGGTAAGACGGGCTCACTGGTTACCCCCAGCGTTGAGGAGCGGACCGGGGAGCCCGGCTTCGTCCGCCGCCACGCGCCCGGCCGGGACGGCCGCGCTCGGTGCGGGAACGGAGATCCGGACGACCGCGCCGGACGTCACACCGAGGCTGCGTCGCACGGTCGAACCCGGTGAGTTGGTCGGCAGCCAGACCACGCCGTCCGGCATCTCGGCGAGCTCCGCCGGCAGGGTCAGCGCCCCCCGGTCCGTGCCCACCGTGACCGGGTCGCCATCGGCGACACCGAGCGCCTCGGCGATGCCCTTGCCCAGCCGGACCACCGGCGGGCGGGCGGTGCCGGCGAGGTGCTCGTCGCCGTCGGTCAGGGTGCCCAGGTCGACAAGCTGGTGCCAGGTGGCCAGCACGGCCTGCCCGGCGCCCGGGTGCGGCACCGTGCCCGGCGCCACCGACGGCGGGGACGGCCGCTGGGTGCGGGTCGCCGGCAGCGTGCCCAGCTCGCGGCGCACGCTCGGCACGTCCGCGGTGCCGAGTCGCACGTCGAGCAGCGCGGCCAGCGCGTCGAGCACCCGGCCGTCGGTCATCGCCGCGGTCTGCAGCACCGCCTCGAACGGACGCAGCCGGCCCTCCCAGTCCAGGAAGCTGCCGGCCTTCTCGACGACCGGGGCGATCGGGAGCACCACGTCGGCCCGCCGGGTCACCGCGCTGCCGCGCAGTTCCAGGCTGACCAGGAACGGCACCGCGTCCAGAGCGGTCTCGGCGAGCCGCGGGTCGGCCAGGTCGGCCGGGTCGACCCCGCCGACCACCAGCGCGCCGAGCTGCCCGTTGGCCGCGGCCGCCAGGATCTGGTCGGTGTCCCGACCGGCCTGGCTCGGGATCACCCCGGCCGGGATGTCCCACGCCTCGCCCAGCTCGGCCCGGGCGGCCGGCTCGGTGACCAGCCGGCCACCGGGGAGCAGGTTGGGCAGGCAGCCCGCGTCGACCGCGCCGCGGTCACCCGCGCGCCGCGGCACCCAGGCCAGCTTCGCGCCGGTCCGCCGAGCCACGTCCGCCGCGGCGGAGAGCCCGCCCGGCACGCTGGCCAGCCGCTCGCCGACGATCAGGATCGCGCCCGGCGCGCTCAGCGCCTCGGTGACCGTGGCATGCTCGGCGAGCACGCTGGCCTCCTCGCCCGGCACCACCCGGGCCAGCTTGGCGCCGAGCTTCTCCAGGCCGCGGGTGGCGAACGGCGCCAGCGAGTACACCGTCAGGGTCTTCTTCAGGTACGCCTTGCGCAGCCGCAGGAAGAGGATCGGGCACTCCTCCTCCGGCTCCAGGCCGACCAGCACCACCGCCGGCGCGTTCTCCACGTCGGTGTAGATGACGTCGGTGACCCCGGCGACCGAGCTGGCCAGGAAGTCGGCCTCCTCGCGGGAAACCGGCCGGGCCCGGAAGTCGATGTCGTTGGTGTTCAGCGCGACCCTGGCGAACTTCGCGTACGCGTAGGCGTCCTCGACGGTCAGCCGACCGCCGGTGAGCACCGCCGTGCCCTGCCCGCTGTCCCGGGCCGCGCGCAGCCCCTCGGCGGCCACGGTGAGCGCCTCACTCCAGGAAGCCTCACGCAGCTCACCGGTGCGCTCGTCGCGGACCAGCGGGTTGGTCAGCCGGTCGGTGGCCCGGGTGTACTGGAAGCCCCACCGGCCCTTGTCGCAGTTCCACTCCTCGTTCACCGCCGGCTCGTCACCGGCCAGCCGGCGCAGCACCTTGCCACGCCGCCAGTCGGTGCGCTGCCCGCAGCCCGCCGAGCAGTGCTCGCAGACGCTCGGGCTGGAGACCAGGTCGAACGGCCGGGCCCGGAACCGGTACTGGGCACCGGTCAGCGCGCCCACCGGGCAGATCTGCACGGTGTTGCCGGAGAAGTAGGAGTTGAACGGCACGTCACCCGCGTCGCCCTCCTCGCCGTACGCGTCGTCCCGGTAGATGTTGATCTCCTCGGCGGACGACCGGCCCATCAGGTCGATGAACTTGTCGCCGGCGATCTCCTCGGAGAACCGGGTGCACCGCTGGCAGAGCACGCAGCGCTCGCGGTCCAGCAGCACCTGGCTGCTGATCGCCATCGGCTTCTCGTACTCCCGCTTGTGCTCGTGGAAGCGCGAGTCGGTGCGGCCGGTGGACATCGCCTGGTTCTGCAGGGGGCACTCGCCGCCCTTGTCACACATCGGGCAGTCCAGCGGGTGGTTGAGCAGCAGCAGCTCCATCACCCCCTCCTGCGCCTTCTTGGCCACCGGGGAGGTGAGCTGGGTACGGACCACCATGCCGTCGGCGACCGCCTGGGTGCAGGAGGCGACCGGCTTGCGCTGCCCCTCCACCTCGACCAGGCACTGGCGGCACGCGCCGGCCGGGGCCAGCAGCGGGTGGTCGCAGAACCGGGGGATCTCGGTGCCCATCTGCTCGGCGACCCGGATCAGCAGCGTCCCCTTGGGGGCGGTGACCTCGACGCCGTCGATGGTGAGCGTGACGGTGTCGGTCTGCTTGGCTACGTCCGTCATCAGTGAGCTCCAACCAGCTGCTTGTCGGAGAGCTTCGGCGCGGTACGTCCCTCGATGTAGTCGAGGTAGTCCTGCTTGAAGTACTTCAGTGACGAGGTCACCGGGCTGGTCGCACCGTCACCCAGACCGCAGAACGAGCGGCCGAGGATGTTGTCGCAGGTGTCCAGCAGCGTGTCCAGGTCCTCGTGGGTGCCCTGGCCGGCGAGGATCCGCCCGTAGACCCGGACCATCCAGTAGTTGCCCTCACGGCACGGAGTGCACTTGCCGCACGACTCGTGGTGGTAGAACTCCAGCCACCGGTACGTCGCGTAGACCGGGCAGTCCTGGTCGGAGAAGATCTGGGTGGCCGTGGTGCCGAGGATCGAGCCGGCCGCCGCCACCCCCTCGAAGTCCAGCGGCACGTCCAGGTGCTCGGCGGCGAGCAGCGGGGTGGACGAGCCTCCCGGGGTCCAGAACTTCAGGTTGTGCCCGGGCTGCATCCCGCCGGCCAGCTCCAGCAGCTCGCGCAGCGTGACGCCCATCGAGCACTCGTACTGGCCCGGGTTGGCGATCCGGCCGGAGAGCGAGTAGATCATCGGTCCGGAGGACTTCTCGGTGCCCATGGTCTTCCACCAGTCGGCCCCGCCGAGCACGATCGGCGGCACGCTGGCGATGGTGCCGACGTTGTTCACCACCGTCGGGCTGGCGTACAGGCCGTGGGTCGCCGGGAACGGCGGGCGCAGCCTGGGCTGGCCCCGGAACCCCTCCAGCGAGTCCAGCAGCGCCGTCTCCTCGCCGCAGATGTACGCCCCGGCGCCCGAGTGCACCACCAGCTCCAGGTCGTAGCCGGTGCGCAGGATGTTGCGGCCGAGGTAGCCCTTGTCGTACGCCTCCTGGACCGCGTTGCGCAGCCGGCGCGCGGCGTGCACCGCCTCGCCGCGGATGTAGATGTAGGCGCGGTTGGCCCGGATCGCGTACGACGCGATGATCACGCCCTCCACCAGGGAGTGCGGGTCGTGGGTCATCAGCGGCAGGTCCTTGCAGGTGCCCGGCTCGCCCTCGTCGGCGTTGACCACCAGGTAGTGCGGCTTGCCGTCGCCCTGCGGGATGAAACCCCACTTGAGACCGGTGGGGAAGCCCGCGCCGCCCCGGCCACGCAGCCCGGAGTCCTTGATGAGCTGGATCAGGTCGTCCGGGTGGGCCTTGAGCGCCTTGCGCAGCGCGGCGTAGCCGTCCAGCTGCTCGTACGTGCCGATCCGCCAGGCGTCCGGCGACAGCCAGCGCTTGGTCAGCACCGGCGTCAGCTTGGCCAGCGTCTCCGGGCGGGGAGTGTTCACTTCTGGGCCCCCGTTTCGCTCGCGACGGTGGAGGTCGCGCCATCGGCGCTCGCCGACGCTTCGTTGAGGTTGCGCTCCTGCGCGCCGGTGGAGTCACCGGCGGGCTTGCCGTCGCCGGCCGGCTCGTTGGCCGCCACGCCGGCGGCCTCCGCTTCCTGCGCGTCGCGCGGGGCCGGCGGCGAGGTCTCCGCCGGGACCTTGGTGCCGGGTGCGTCGGGCACGGCGGTCGCCGCGTCCGGCTGGCGGGTCTCGGCGGTACGCACCTGCGGCGACTTGTCGTCCGGCGCCTTCACGTCCGGCGCCGTGCTGCCGGTCGCCGCGGCGGCCGGAGCTGGCTCGCCGACGCCGGCGTTGCCGGGCGTACCCGTCGGAGCGGACGCGCCGTCGCCACCCTTCACCGGGCCGACCTGCGGGGCGGGCGCCTCGGCCGGCTTCGCGGCCGCCTCGGCGGCCTTCGCCTGCGCGGCCGCCTTGTCCGCCTCGGCCTTGCTGCGGATCGGGGTGTTCGGGTCGAAGCCCGGCACCGAGACGCCGTGCTGCTGCGCCAGCCGCAGCCCGCGCAGCGTGGGCTCGCCCGGCCCACCGTCGGCGACCGCGCCGTCCCGCTCGTCGGCGAAGCCGGCGAGCTGCACCGCCATCTCCTTGAGCGTGCAGAGCCGGGCGCCCCGGGTCGGCATCGGCCGGCCGCCGGCGCGCAGCTCGTCGACCACCCCGACCGCGGTGGACGAGTCCACACCGTCGAAGAAGTCGTAGTTGACGGTCATCACCGGGCCGTAGTCGCAGGCCGCCAGGCACTCGGCGTGCTCCAGGGTGATCTTCCCGTCGGCGGTGGTCTCGTCGTGCCCGACACCGAGGTGCTCGGCGAGGGTGTCGTAGACCTCCTGGCCGCCGAGCACGTTGCACATGGTGTTGGTGCAGACGCTGACCAGGAAGTCGCCGGTCGGCTTGCGCTTGTACATCGTGTAGAAGGTGGCCACCGCGCCGACCTGGGCCTTGTTCAGCCCGAGCACCTCGGCGCAGAAGGCGACCCCGGCCGGGGAGACGTACCCCTCCTCCGACTGGACCAGGTGCAGCAGCGGCAGCAGCGCCGAGCGGGACCGGTCCGCCGGGTAGCGGGCGATGATCTCGCGCGCCCGCTCGCGGGTCTCGTCAGTGAACGTCGTCGTCATCGGTCACAACCACCCATCACGGGGTCCAGCGAGGCGCCGCCGGCGATCACGTCGGCGATCAGGCCGCCCTCGGCCATCGCCGGGAGGGCCTGGAGGTTGACGAAGCTCGGTTCCCGGTAGTGCACCCGGTACGGCCGGGTGCCACCGTCGGAGACCGCGTGCACGCCGAGCTCGCCGCGGGGCGACTCGATGCCGACGTACACCTGGCCCGGCGGGACCCGGAAGCCCTCGGTGACCAGCTTGAAGTGGTGGATCAGCGACTCCATCGACTGACCCATGATCTTCGCTACGTGCTCCAGCGAGTTGCCCATGCCGTCGACACCGATGGCCAGCTGCGCCGGCCAGGCGATCTTGCGGTCGGCGACCATCACCGGGCCCGGCCGGAGCCGGTCCAGCGCCTGCTCGACCAGTTTCATCGACTCCCGGATCTCGGCGAGCCGGACCAGGTAGCGGCCCCACACGTCTCCGTCGGGGTGGGTCGGCACGTCGAACTCGTACGTCTCGTAACCGCAGTACGGCATGGTCTTGCGCAGGTCCCAGGCCAGGCCGGCGGAGCGCAGCACCGGCCCGGTGATGCCGAGCGCCACGCAGCCGGTCACGTCCAGCACCGCGACGTTCTTCGTCCGCTCCGTCCAGATCGGCTGGCCGGAGAGGAGGTCCTCGTACTCCTTGAGCTTCTGCGGCATCATCTTCAGGAACTCGCGGATCTTGACGATCGCCTCGTCCGGCACGTCCTGCGCCACGCCGCCCGGCCGGACGTACGCGTGGTTCATCCGCAGGCCGGTGATGGTCTCGAAGATGTCGAGGATGTACTCCCGCTCACGGAAGCCGTAGAGCATGATCGAGATCGCGCCCAGCTCCATGCCGGTGGTCGCCAGCCAGACCAGGTGCGACGAGATCCGGTTGAGCTCCATCATCAGCACGCGGATGGTGGTGGCCCGCTCGGTGATGTCGTCGGTGATGCCGAGCAGCTTCTCGACCGCCAGCGCGTACGCCGTCTCGTTGAAGATCGGGGCGAGGTAGTCCATCCGGGTCACGAACGTCGAGCCCTGGACCCAGTTGCGGTATTCGAGGTTCTTCTCGATGCCGGTGTGCAGGTAGCCGACGACCGAGCGGGCCTCGCGGACCGTCTCGCCCTCCAGCTCCAGGATCAGCCGCAGCACGCCGTGCGTGGACGGATGCTGCGGACCCATGTTGACGACGATCCGCTCGTCGTTGATCGGGTCGGTGCTCGAGACGACCGTGTCCCAGTCCCCACCGGTGACGGTGAAGACCCTGCCCTCGGTGGTCTCGCGTTCGGTCGCGTAGTTCGACGTGGTCACTGGTAGGACCTCCTCCGGTCCGGCGGCGGGATCTCAGCGCCCTTGTACTCGACCGCCACGCCACCGAGCGGGTAGTCCTTGCGCTGCGGGTGGCCCTCCCAGTCGTCCGGCATGAGGATCCGGGTCAGGTTGGGGTGGCCGTCGAAGACGATGCCGAACATGTCGTACGCCTCCCGCTCCTGCCAGTCGGCGGTCGGGTAGATCGCCGTCACGCTGGGCAGGTGCGGGCTCTCCACGGAGACGGCGGCCTCCAGCCGGACCCGACGCCGGTAGGTCATCGAGGTGAGCAGGTAGACCACGTGCAGCCGGCGCTCGTCGGCGCCGAGGTAGTCCACGCCGGACACCGAGGAGCACAGTTCGAAGCGCAGCGCCATGTCGTCCCGCATCACCTGGCAGACCTCGGCGATCCGCTCCGGGCGTACGTGCAGGGTCAGCTCACCCCGGTCGACCACGACCTTCTCGATCGCGTCGCCGAAGGCGGGGTACGCCTCCTCCAGCGCGTCGCGGACCTCGTCGAAGTAGCCGCCGTACGGCCGGGCTGCCTCCTCGATCGGCTGGCGCTGGCGGACCAGGCCGCCGTAGCCGGACACGTCGCCGGTGCCCTGGTTGCCGAACATCCCGCGGCCGGCCGGGCTGGCCGGCGGATAGTCGGCCGGGGCGCCGGTGGTGGCGCCGGCCGGCGTCACCGGCAGCGGTACGCCGCCGTCGTTGGGCTTGTCCTGCGCGGTCACCGTGCCCACCTTCCGTTCCCGACTGCGGGGCTCCGCTCCGCCGCACTCCGCGCGCTCACTTGGGGCCCCTCTGCGCGTGGAGGTGGTTCTGGGCGTTCATCCAGTTCTCGATCCGCAGCTGCTCCTCGCGCCCCTCGCGGACCGCCCGGGTCCACTCGGCACGCCGGGCCTTGTCGTTGCGGTACGAGGACGGCATGGAGCCGTAGGGCACGACCGGGACTTCGCCACGCTCCTGCCGGGCCGCCAGCATCTTGCGACCGTTCGGGCCCAGCGGCTCGTACATGATCTTCTCGCGGAGCTTGAGGATCGCGTCGATGAGCATCTCCGGCCGGGGCGGGCAGCCGGGCAGGTACATGTCGACCGGCACGACGTGGTCGACGCCCTGCACGATCGCGTAGTTGTTGAACATGCCGCCGCTGCTGGCGCAGACGCCCATGGAGAGCACCCAGCGGGGCTCGGCCATCTGGTCGTAGATCTGGCGCAGCACCGGTGCCATCTTCTGACTCACCCGGCCGGCCACGATCATCAGGTCGGCCTGCCGGGGCGAGGCCCGGAAGACCTCCATGCCCCAGCGGCCCATGTCGTAGTGCGGGCCACCGGCGGCCATCATCTCGATGGCGCAGCAGGCCAGGCCGAAGGTGGCGCCCCACACGGACGACTTCCGGGACCAGTTGACCAGCTTCTCCACCGAGGTGAGCAGGACGCCGGCGGGAAGCTTCTCCTCGATGCCCATCTGACGTTCCTTCCTCAGTCCCAGTCCAGGCCGCCGCGCCGCCACACGTAGGCGTACGCGACGAAGACCGCGACGATGAACAGGACCATCTCCACGAAGCCGAAGATCGGCAGGGCGTCGAACGAGACCGCCCAGGGGTAGAGGAAGATGATCTCGATGTCGAAGACGATGAAGAGCATCGCCGTCAGGTAGAACTTGATTGGGAACCGCCCACCGCCGACCGGCTGGGGGCTGGGCTCGATGCCGCACTCGTAAGCCTCGAGTTTGGCCTTGTTGTAGCGATGGGGACCAGCGAAGCGGGCGGCGCCGACCGAGAACAGCGAGAACGCCGCGGCGAGGGCAAACAGCCCGATGATCGGTGCGTAAGGCGAGAGCGTCATCGTTTTCTCCTGCTCGTCCTTCCCTGCCCTCGGTGCTTGACGAAAATCACACTATTCACGTCCCTCGCGGTGGCTGCCGGCGGGGGTCGATCTCTGTCCGGATCAGAGCTGTGACCAGCCCAGACACCGTCCACCTATACGGCTGGCGCTGCCTTCGTCATCGCGTTGATGACCCGGTCCATCGCGTCCCCGCCACGCGGGTCGGTCAGGTTGGCCAACAGCTTGAGTACGAATCGCATCAGCGTCGGGTGCGGCATGCCGTGCTTCGTGGCGATCCGCATGATTTCCGGACGGCCGATCAGCTTCACGAAGATGCCGCCCAGCCGGTAGTAGCCACCGAGCCGGGCCTTCAGCTCGTTCGGGTACGCCATCAGCGCCCGCTCCCGCTCCGGGCCGGCCGGTCGCGCGAGGGCCTGCACCGCGACCTCCGCGGCCAGCTCGCCGGACTCCATGGCGTAGGCGATGCCCTCCCCGTTGAACGGGTTGACCATGCCGCCGGAGTCGCCGACCAGCATCACGCCACGGGTGTAATGCGGCACCCGGTTGAATCCCATCGGCAGCGCGGCGCCGAGGATCGGGCCGTCGGCGTTGGCCTCGTCGGTCATTCCCCAGTCGACGGGCGTGTTCTCCAGCCAGTCGGTGAGCAGCCGGCGGTAGTTGGTCTTGCCGAACGCGGAGGACGAGTTGAGCACGCCGAGGCCGACGTTGACCCGCCCGTCACCGAGCCCGAAGATCCAGCCGTACCCGGGCAGCAGGTTGTCGCCGCTGTCCTTGCTGCGCAGCTCCAGCCAGGACTCCAGGTAGTCGTCGTCGTGCTTGGCCGGAGAGTGGTAGTAGCGGCGGACCGCCACGCCGATCGGCCGGTCCTCCCGCTTGGCCAGCCCAAGAGCGAGCGGGAACCGGCCGGAGACCCCGTCCGCCGCCACGACCAGCGGAGCGTGGAAGGTGGCGGGCTCCTTGCCCGGGCCAACCTCCGCCTCGACGCCGGTCACCCGGCCGTCGCCGTCGAGCACCGGGCCCAGCACGTTGACGTTGGTCCGCAGCTTGGCGCCGGCGGCCACCGCCCGCTGGGCGAGCAGGTCGTCGAAGTCGAGCCTGGTGCGCACCAGCCCGTAGTTGGGGAAGCTGGCGAGCTCCGGCCAGTCCAGTTCCAGACGCACCCCGCCTCCGATCACCCGCAGGCCCCGGTTGTGCAGCCAGCCGGCCTCGGGCGAGGTGTCCACGCCCATCCGGACGAGCTGACGCACCGCGCGCGGGGTCAGCCCATCGCCGCAGACCTTCTCCCGGGGGAACTCGGTCTTCTCCAGCAGCAGCACCCGCACGCCGTGCCGCGCCAGGTGGTAAGCCGTCGCCGATCCACCGGGACCGGCGCCCACGACGATGACGTCGGCATCGTGTTCCACCGCGGTCATCCGCGCCTCCTCCCGCACGCTCGTGAAATGCTTCACAAGCCAGACGGGACGAGTGTATGACCGGCGTCATACCTGCCCAGGATCAGGGGTACCTAACTCGCCGATGTGACAGTCGACGACCGTCCACAGCAGGCAGGTGTCAGGCCGCCGGACTGGGCGCGTCCAGGCCCGCGTCGACCCGGATCGTCTCCGGCAGGTGCTCGCGTAGCGCGCCGCCGGCCGCCCGGTCCAGCGCGGCCAACACCTCGGCGACGACCTGCCGGACGTCCGCCGGATCGGCACCCGCCAGCGCGCGCAGCTGCGCGATGAGTTCGGCCGCGTCGTCGTCGGTGGCGGCCACCGGGTCCGCCGACTCTGCTCGGGTCATGCGGACGAGCGTACGGCGCAAAGTGGACTAAAGGCTGGTATTCACGAAACCTGAATATTGTCGGTGTCGGCGGCGAGGGCCGGCGCTACTCGCGGATTCCCCGGTGCAGGGCGACCACGCCACCGGTCAGGTTGCGCCACGCCACCCGCCCCCAGCCGGCCGCCGCGAGCCGCCCGGCAAGCGCGGCCTGGTCCGGCCAGGCCCGGATCGACTCGGCGAGGTAGACGTACGCCTCGGGGTTGCTGGCCACCGCGCGGGCCACCGCCGGCAGCGACCGCATCAGGTACGACAGGTAGACCGTCCGGAAGGCGGGGTTGACCGGGGTGCTGAACTCGCACACCACCAGCCGCCCACCGGGCCGGGTCACCCGGGCCAGCTCGCGCAGGGCCGCGTCGGTGTCGTTGACGTTGCGCAGCGCGAAGGAGATGGTCACCGCGTCGAAGCTGGCGTCGGCGAACGGCAGCCGCAGCGCGTCCCCCGCCAGCAACGGCACCTCGGGCCGGGCCCGCTTGCCGGCGTGCAGCATGCCCAGGGACAGGTCCGCACCGACCGCGTACGCACCGGACTGCGCCAGCTCCCGGGTCGAGACACCGGTGCCCGCGCCGACGTCCAGCACCCGCTCGCCCGGCCGTAGCCCGAGCGCCGCCCTGGTGGACCGACGCCAGGAGCGGTCCTGGCCGAAGGAGAGCACCGTGTTGGTCAGGTCGTATCGCTCGGCCACGCCGTCGAACATCGCGGCGACCTCGTGCGGCTGCTTGTCCAGGCTGGCGCGCTGGCCCTGCGGGGTACGGCTCACCCCTCCACTCTGCCAGCCGCCCGCCGGCCGACGGTCGCTGGGTGACGCGGCACGGATCGTGGCACGTGAAAGGCGGGGTGGTCGCCCACCCCGCCCTCACGTCGTGACGTGCCTCAGTCGGTCGACTTCTCGTCGCCCGGGGTGACCAGGACGACCTTGCGCCGGCGGGAGAGCACCAGCAACGCGCCGCCCGCGAGCAGGATCATGCCACCGATGCCGCCGATCAGGCCGGCCTGCACACCGGTCACCGGCAGCCCGCCACCGCCGCCGCCACCCGCGCCCGGCGTCGTCGTGCCGCTCGGGGTCGGGCTCGCCGTTCCCGTAGGCGTCGGCGTGGGCGTGGGCGTGGGGGTCGGGGTGGGCTGCGCGGTCAGGTCGACGAACACGTCAAACTGCCCGGTGTTGTCCGCGTGGTCGGTCTCGGTGAACGTCCGGCGCTGCACGCTGGTCGCCACCTGCGGCTGCTCCTCAGGGCTGCCCTGAGTCGCGTCCAGGCCGGCGGCGAAGAGGAACCCGGGCCGGAGCACCGCCCCGGTCACGTCCGCGCCGATCTTCACCCGCACGCCGGCGGTGTAGAACTGACCCGGCTTCAGCACCACGCCGGAGTCCTCGCAGTACGCGTTCGCCAGACCGTTCAGCGTCTGCTCCACGCAGCCCTCCGGCAGCTCGGCGAACGTGACGCCCGCCGGCAGCGTGAAGCCGTACGCCAGGCCGGTGGCCTTGCGGCTGCCGTCGTTGTAGACCGCCCAGTCCAGCGGCGCCGTCTCGCCGAGCGCGACCGGCTTGCGGCCGGCCTCGCCCGCCGTGTCGCCGTCCACCACCACGTCGGCGTAGACGTCCTGCACCCAGGTGGTCAGGTCGTAGCCGGGCTTGGCGACGATGATCTCGTGCTCGACGGTGTTGTCGTCGAAGTTCGGGTCGGCGGTGGCCGAACTGATGGTGACCACCAGCGTGCCGGCCTCACCGCGACCTCCCGTGGAGAAGAGCGGGATGCCGAAGTCCTCGGTGGTGCCGGCCGCCAGGTCGCCGAGGAGGCAGCTGAAGGTGGTGCCGGCGACCTCGCAGCCGTCCCAGGCGAGCACACCGACCTTGCGATCCTTCAAGCCCTTGGTTTCCACGGTGACCCGGACGTCCTTGGCGTCGACCGCACTCCGGGTGTTGTCGACCTGGAACTTGAACGGCTTGGCCTTGGCTTCCTTGACACCCTTGGCCAACTCCTTGCTGATCGGCACCAGGGCAAGGTCGGCCTGATCGGCGGCCTGCGCCGGGGCGGCCACGGTGGCCAGGCCACCGGCCGCGAGCAGGGCCACGACGCCGGCGCGGGCCAGTGCCGAGCGGTGGAACGCTGTCATCAGTCCCCCGTGGGTAGGGAAGAAAGAACGGTTGCGGAACGAGCGGACGTTATCGAAGGTCGATCTCCCGCGCCAGCGGGCGGGACCGCTTTTCATCCGTCCGGCCCGGGGTGAGCAGACGGTACGGGCGGAATGGTCACCCATCCCGCCCGTATCGCCGTGCGTTATGTGAACGGCCCGCCCGGGCCGATGGAGGACCGTCTCGCGCCGTCGCGCGACCAGCACCATCAGACCATCCGCCACCAGCAAGGTCGTGCCCATTCCACCGATCCGCGCCCATGGACGGTGACGGATGGTCGTTGGTGTGGACCCATGAGCGGTGGCGAAGGATATGAGGCGGCACGCTAGCCGCGCACGATCATCTCCACCACCCCTGACCGGCAGCTCGGGCGCCGCAGCGGCCGGGACCACCCGGACCGCCGAGGCGGCCGGGCGGGAGCATGAGCCACGATCAGCCGAACGGCCGGGCTTCGACCAGGATCAGTTGACCTCGACCAGCGGCAGGGACCGGCCGGCGCCGCCGCCGGGCAGCGCGATCGAGGAGAAGTGCGAGACCACCCGGTCGTCGGTTGGGTCGTCCGCCGGCGTGTGGTGCACGGTGAGCCGGTTGTAGAGGGTGTCCCGCTGCGCGGGGGTCCGGTCCGCCGAGCGGATCATGCCGATCAGCTCGTGCAGATTGGAGCGGTGCCGCGCGCCGGCGGAGGAGATGACGTTCTCCTCCAGCATGATCGAGCCGAGATCGTCCACGCCCATGTGCAGCGCGAGCTGCCCGACGTCCTTGCCGGTGGTCAGCCAGGACGCCTGGAGGTGCGGCACGGTCTCGAAGAAGAGCCGGGCCACCGCGACCAACCGCAGGTACTCCAGCGTGGTCGCCTGGGTGCGGCCCTTCAGGTGGTTGTTCTCCGGCTGGTACGTCCACGGAATGAAGGACCGGAACCCGCGGGTGCGGTCCTGCACGTCGCGGATCATGCGCAGGTGCTCGATCCGCTCCGCGTGCGTCTCGCCGGTGCCCATCATCATGGTGGCGGTCGACTCGATGCCCTGCCGATGGGCCAGCTCCATGACCTCCAGCCAGCGCTCACCTGACTCCTTGAGCGGCGCGATGGCCCTGCGGGGCCGCTCGGGCAGCATCTCCGCGCCGGCGCCGGCGATCGAGTCGAGGCCGGCGGCCTTGATCCGGGCGATGGCCTCGTCCAGGCTCACCCCGGAGACCTTTGCCATGTGCAGGATCTCGCTCGGCCCGATGGAGTGGATGACCAGCTGCGGGTACGCCTGCTTGACCGAGGCGAACAGCTCCTCGTAGTACTCGACGCCGTAGTCCGGGTGGTGCCCGCCCTGGAGCATCACCTGGGTCGCGCCCAGCTCGACCGCCTCGCCGCAGCGGCGCAGGATCTCCTCGGTCGGGTGCGTCCAACCCTCAGCGTGCTTCGGCGCCCGGTAGAACGCGCAGAACTTGCACGCCGTCACGCAGACGTTGGTGTAGTTGATGTTGCGGTCGATCAGGTACGTGACGACGTTGTCCGGGTAGCGCCGCCGGCGCACCGCGTCCGCCGCCTCGCCCAGCGGGTGGAAGGGCGCCTCGGTGTAGAGCAGCAGGGCCTCCTCGGGCGTGATCCGCCCGCCGTCCGCGCCACGCTGCAGGATGTCGTCGATCTCCCGGCTCACCGTCACACCCCGAGCCTACGTCGCCCGTTCGCGGGCCGACACGCCACTCCAGCTCCGGTGACGAGCGCCCCAGCGCCGGGCTCAGTCCATCCCAGGACTCGCCACCGGCAGCCCCACACCCTTGGCGGCGTCCAGCAGGCGACGGTCGTAGGCGACAAAGGCGGCAAAGTCCGAGCCGGACTGCGCGGCGAGGATCGCCGCCGTGGCGAGGTGAATCGCGTCGAGGCTGCGCAGCAGCGGGTAGCTGTATGCCCCGGCCGCAGCCCGGACGGTGGCGTCGATCTCCACGCGGTACAGACGGGACAGCGCCCCAGGCACCCCCACCAAGGCCAGCGGCGCCGACCGACGCAACGCTCTCGGCACCTCGACCTCGACCAGCGCGGAGGCGACGAGCGACATGCCGGACCGCTCGTTCAGCCAGGCGATCAAATGCTCGGTCGCAGGCTCACGCCGGAGCAGCTTTATGGTCGCTGCGGAGTCGAGGTAGATCACCAGCGCTCTTCCTCGCGCGCGGCGGCGAGGGCGGCAGCGACGTCGACCGCAGGGTCACCGAGCACCGGGGGCAGGGGTAGCGGCCCGGTGTCCGTCGGCGCGGTTGCCCGTCCCTCGGCAACAAGCCGGGACAGCAACGCCCCACCCGCGACGATCGGAACCAGCCGGGCGATGGGCTCGCCGCGGTCCGTCACTTCAACCGTCTCGCCGGCACGCACCCGGGCCAGCACCCTACTGGTGTGCTGGTTCAGCTCCCGGACCGCGACCTGCTCCACACCACGAGTGTAGTACGAGGCGTCCTACACGTCACCCATTGTAGTTGGGTGATCAACTTCGCGAACCTCGACCCGTACGCCGTAGCTGGTCCAGACCTCCGCCGCGAGCACCGGCCCCGCCCACGCCGGCAGGTACGCCTCCCACCACGACAGCTCGACCCGCGCAGGGAGCCGCTCCTCGGAGAGCACCGCCCGGAACCGCTCGTCCACCGCCCCGACCTGCTCCCGGAACCAACCCATCTGCGGGAAGCCCCGCAACCGGTCGTCGGTCAGTGCGGTCTCGATCGCCTGCCGGACGCTCAGGTCGAACCAGTACTCGTCGAGGACGTCGTGGTAGCCCTCCTCGCAGAACCCGACGAACTGCTCCCACGCCTCCACGAAGCCGGTCGGGCGTCGCCCCCGGGTGACCTCGGCAAACCGCTCGACGAACTGCCGGTCGTCGGTCATGCGTCGTAGTCGACCGTGAGCCTGTCCGTGGTCGGGCTGGACTGGCAGGTCAGGACGTAGCCGGCAGCGAGCTCGTCGGGCTCCAGAGCATAGTTGCGGGCCATCGTGACCGCGCCATCGACGACCTTCGCCTTGCAGGTCGAGCAGACACCGCCCTTGCAGGCGTACGGCAGCTCACCGCGCACCTTCAGCGCGGCGTCCAGCACCCGCTCCTCGCGGCCCATCGTGAAACTCGACGACCGGCCGTCCAGCACGATGGTGACCTCGGCCCCGGCGCCCGCCTGGTCCGTGGGACGGCGCACCGGCTCCGGTGGCGCGTCGACGTGGAACAGCTCGGTGTGCACCGCCGACTCGGGCAGCCCGCGCTCGGTCAGCACGTCCCGGACGTCGACCACCATTCCGTACGGGCCGCAGAGGAACCACTCCTCGATGGCGTCACCCGGCACGATGGTGCCCAGCAACCGGGCCAGCCGCTCGGCGTCGATCCGCCCGGAGAGCAGCGGCGACTCACCCTGCTCCCGGGACAGCACGTGCACCAGGTGCAGCCGGGTGGGATACCGGTCCTTCAGGTCCGCCAACTCCTCGGCGAACATCACCGTGTTCGCCGTGCGGTTGCCGTACACCAGGGTGAAGGTGCTGGCCGGCTCGACGGCCAGGGCGGTCGCGACCAGCGCGAGCACCGGGGTGATGCCGGAGCCGGCGACGACCGCACCGTAGTGCCGCGCCCGGTCCGGCTCGAAGGCCGTGGTGAAGGTGCCCAGCGGCGGCAGCACCTCGACCGTGTCGCCTCCGCGCAGCGCGCCGCAGGCGAACGCCGAGAAGGCGCCGCCGGGGATCTCCCGCACCCCGATCCGCAGCCGGCCGTGCCGGGCCAGGTCGTCCGATGTGGAGCAGATGGAGTACGAGCGGCGCACGTCCGTGCCGTCCTCGGCCACCCGTCGCACGGTGAGATGCTGACCCGCGCGGAACGCGAAGGTCTCCCGCAAATCGTCGGGTACGGCGAAGGTGACCGCCACGGCGTCGTCGGTGAGCCGGTCGACGGCGGCGACCGACAGTGGGTGGAAGACCGGCCGGCGACGGACCGGCCGGGTGATGGTGACTGTCACAGCGCCTTCAGGTGGTCGAAGGGTTCGGAGCAGGAACGGCAGCGCCACAGCGCCTTGCACGCGGTGGAGCCGAACCGGCTGACCTGCTCGGTCTCCGGCGAGCCGCAGTGCGGGCAGCGGACCGCGAGAGTCAGCGGCACCACGCCGGCGGCGGGCACCGGGGCCGGCGGGGCGATCCCGGCGGCGGCGAGCTTGGCCCGCCCGCTGTCGGAGATCCAGTCGGTGCTCCACGGTGGGCTGTAGACCGTACGGACCTCGGCGTCCGGGTGACCGGCGACCGCCAGCGCGCGGCGGATGTCGGCCCGGATCACGTCCATCGCCGGGCAGCCGGTGTACGTCGGGGTGATGGTGACGGTGACCCGCCCGCTGGCCGGATCCTTCTCGACCGCGCGCAGGATGCCCAGCTCATCGATGGTGATCACCCGGATCTCCGGGTCCACCACGCTCGCCGCGGCCGTCCTCGCGTCGCTCACCGTGCCGCCACCGTTCGCGACTGCGGGACTCCGCTGCGCTGCACTCCTCGCGCTCACCACTTCGCCCCGGGATGCGCGCGGTGCAGCACCTGCATCTCGGCGAGCAGGTACGACAGGTGCTCGGTGTGCACGCCCGTCCGCCCACCGGCCGGCGACCAGCGGCTCTCGGGCCGGGTGAGCGTCGCCTCGGCCAGCACCGGGCCGACCGTCTCGTCGAACGCCGACCGCAGGGTGGCCGGGTCGACCGGCGCCGCCAGGTCGGCGGTGAACAGTTCGTGCGTGTACGGCCAGACCTGGTCGACGGCCGCCTGCATCCGGCGGTGCGACTCCTCGGTGCCGTCGCCGAGCCGCTTCACCCACAACGCGCCGTGGTCCAGGTGGTACGCCGACTCCTTGCGCGCCTTGGCGCCGATCGCGGCCAGCCGCTCGTCCGCGCAACCGGCCAGCGCCGTGTACAGCGGCAGTTGGTACGCCGCCAGGAAGAACAACTTCGCCATGGTCACCGCGAAGTCGCCGTTGGGCAGCTCGACCAGGAGCACGTTGCGGAACTGGCGGTCGTCACGCAGGTACGCGAGCGCGTCCTCGTCCCGGCCGGCACCCTCCAGCTCGCCCGCGTACGACAGCAGCAGGCGGGCGGCGCCGAGCTGGTCGAGGGCGATGTTGGCCAGCGCGATGTCCTCTTCCATCTCCGGTGCGCGGGTGGTCCACTCCGCCAGCCGTTGCGCGGCGATCAACGCGTCGTCGCCGAGGGCAAGGGTGAAGTCGAAGGGGCCGTTCACGCCATCACCTCGCTTCGCTCGGCGGCGGCGCGAAGCGCCCCGCCACTGCGCTGGCTGGTTCGCTCGCTCACAGGTGGGCCACCCCGTCCGGCACCTCGTAGAAGGTGGGGTGGCGGTAGACCTTGTCGGCGGCCGGGTCGAAGAAGGCGTCCTTCTCGTCCGGGCTGGACGCGGTGATCGCGCCGGCCGGCACCACCCAGATCGACACGCCCTCCTGCCGTCGGGTGTAGAGATCGCGGGCGTTGTGCAGGGCCAGTTCGGCGTCGGGGGCGTGCAGGCTGCCGACGTGGGTGTGCGACAGCCCGCGCCGGGCCCGCACGAAGACCTCCCAGAGCGGGGTCTGCTCCATGCTCGTTCGCTCGGTCACGCCGCCACCTTCTCCTTCTGTCCAGCCCGCTTGGCGGCGTACGCCGTGGCGGCCTCGCGTACCCAGGCGCCCTCGGCGTGCGCGGCCCGACGGCGCGCCATCCGCTCCCGGTTGCACGGCCCGTCGCCGGAGATCACCCGCATCAACTCGTCGTAGTCCGGCTGCGTGTAGTCGTACGCCTGCCGCTCCTCGTTCCAGCGCAGGTCCTCATCGGGGATGCGCAGCCCCAGAACCTCCGCCTGCTGGACGCACATGTCCACGAAGCGCTGGCGCAGATCGTCGTTGGAGAAGCGCTTGATCTTCCAGGCCATCGACTGCGCGGAGTGCGTGGAGTTGCCGTCCGGCGGACCGAACATGGCCAGCGACGGGTACCACCAGCGGTCCACCGCGTCCTGGGCCATCGCCTGCTGCGCCGGGGTGCCGTGCGCCAGGGTGTGCAGGATTTCGTACCCCTGGCGCTGGTGGAACGACTCCTCCTTGCAGACCCGGATCATCGCCCGCGCGTACGGGCCGTAGGAGCAGCGGCACAGGGGCACCTGATTGACGATCGCCGCGCCATCCACGAGCCAGCCGATCGCACCCATGTCAGCCCAGGTCAGGGTGGGGTAGTTGAAGATCGAGCTGTACTTCTGCCGCCCGTCGAGCAGCAGCCGGACCAGCTCGTCCCGGCTGATGCCGAGGGTCTCGGCGGCGGCGTAGAGGTAGAGGCCGTGGCCCGCCTCGTCCTGCACCTTGGCCAGCAGGATCGCCTTGCGCTTGAGCGAGGGCGCCCGGCTGATCCAGTTGCCCTCCGGCTGCATGCCGATGATCTCGGAGTGGGCGTGCTGAGCGATCTGCCGGATCAACGTCTTGCGGTACGCGTCCGGCATCCAGTCCCGTGGCTCGATCTTCTGCTCCGCGTCGACCACCGCGGTGAAGTACGTCGCCAGGTCCTCGTCCGGCGCGGGCCCGCCGCGCCGCTGACGCGCGGCGGCCGCGCGCAGCTCCGCCTCGGCCGCCTCGACCTCGCCGAGCAGGCCGCCGCCGGTTGCGTCGTCCGGGGCGGAGAAGTCATTGCCATACATGAGGACAAGTGTTACAGCTTGCGCCCCGATGCACCAGGGGGTGTAACAGGAAACCCGAGTCACGTTCGGTCACCGATGGGCGCTTCCGTCTCACGCAGGGCGATAGGGAGGGCTATGACTTGGCTCACTGGACAAAGATGAATCCCCCTAGAAGCCGCATACCGTCGCGACATCCCACCTTTATCGCCCTTTGCCAGGTGTGGGGCTCTGGCGGACGGCCGGTCCGGACGTAGACTTCTGCCGGTCACACGATCGGCTGCTCAGATCGCCGGCTCCACAGAGGCCACCTCCCCCGGCCTCGGCGATCGCACCGGTCGCCCCGGACAACAAGCCGGTCCCCCGGCCCTGACATCTGGAGCTCACCCACCTCATGCGATCTCGCGTGATCATGGTGTTCGCCGTCGTGGCGGTCCTGCTCGGTGGCGTCCTGCTGGTCCCCGCCGCGTACGCCCGCCTCGCTGGCGACGACGGCATCGGAGGCGGCGGAGGCGGCGCCGGGAGCGTCGCCGCGCCCTCACCCACCCCACCGCCACCGCCCACGCTCGCCGCCGGCCCGGTGTCGGTGACCTTCAAGGGCGAGTTCTTCTCCTGGGCGTTGCTGGACCGGCAGACGGGCAAGATCTCCGGGTCGTCGAACATGACCTCGACCAGCTCCACCGAGTCGATGATCAAGGCGTGGATCGTTTCCGACTACCTGCGCCAACTCGGTGACAAGGAGCCGTCGGCCGGGTTGAAGAAATCCGCCAGCGCTGCCATCCGCGACAGCAACGACGACGCGGCCAACGCGGTCTACAAGGCCGCCGGCGGCTCGTACGCCGTCCCGGCGGGTGGCCAGCCGGGGCCGGTGATCAAGCGTGCGATCAGCATCTGCGGTCTGACCGACACCAAGCGCGGCAATGTGCCGAAGTACGAGGGCTTCTGGAGCTTCACCCGGATGTCCCCGCGGGACGCCGTCCGGCTCGGCGACTGCATAGCCGACGGCAAGGCCGCCGGCCCGAAGTGGACCAAGTGGGTGCTCAGCGAGATGAGCAAGGTGCAGGGCACCACCGCGGCCAAGGACCAGAAGACCAAGTCCGGCGGCGGCCGCTGGGGGATCATCAACGGCCTGCCGAAGTCGATCACCGCCCAGGGCCCGGTCAGCATCAAGAACGGCTGGACCGAGCTCTACTACGACGGCAACTGGCACGTCAACTGCCTTGCCGTCAACGGCAAGTGGAGCCTCGCGGTGATGCTGCGCTACCCGATCAAGAGCGGGCTGGACTACGGCGCGCAGGTCTGCGCGAGCGTGGCCACCCAGCTCGTCACCCCGCAGCCCGGCGCCGCACTGAAGGTGCCGCAGCAGCCGGTCGGAAAGCTCTGATGGCCGGCAACCGTCGGGCCGACCGGCGCGGCGGCGGCGAGGCGTCCCCCCTGCGGCTGGTGGCGATCGCGATCATCCTGATCGGGCTGGTCCTGGTGTCGCTGCGGCTGCTGCCCGGGTCGCCGTTCGAGTCCACCGCCGCCGCCCGGTGGGGCGACGCCGGCAGCACGACGAACGACCGGTCCACCGGCACGCCCACCGACCGCAGCGCCCGCCAGCCGGTGCCGGCACCGAGCCCCACCCCCTCCCTGGAGCCGCTGCCGTTCCAGGCCAAGGACCTCAAGCTCGACATCGAGGGCTGGTACTCCTGGAGCGTGCTCGACCGGCGCACCGGCAAGATCATCGGCTCCAAGAACATGGACGGGACCAGCACCACCGCTTCGATGATCAAGTCCTGGATCGTCGCCGACTACCTGCGCCGCGCGGCCGACGCCGGCGACACCCCGAGCGACGCGAAGCTCGCCGACGCGACCCGGATCATCCGGGACAGCGACAACACCCGTGCCGAGCAGTTCTACAACTCGGTCGGCCGCTCCGCCTCGATCCGGCGACTGCTCTCCATGTGCAAGCTGACCGACAGCAGCGTCGCCTCCGACGGCGGCTGGAGCCGGACGGCGCTCTCCCCCCGGGACACCGCCCGGCTGGGCAACTGCATCGCCGACGGCACCGCCGCCGGGCCGAAGTGGACCAAGTGGCTGCTCAACGAGATGAAGCTGGTGCGCGGCGCCGGTGACTTCGGCATCCGGAAGGCGTTCCCGGCCGCGGAGCAGAAGCAGATCGCCATCAAGAACGGGTGGATCGACCGGACCAGGGAGCAGGAGATGCACATCAACTGCCTGGCCATCGGCGACACCTGGACGATGGGCGTGATGGTCAAGTACCCGATCGGCATGGGCTACGACTACGGCATGAAGAACTGCGAGAAGATCACCGAGGCGCTGCTCCGCCCCGGCGTCTGACCCACGCTCCAACGCCGAGCCGGGCGGGCCGGCCGGCCCGCTTGACCGGCTCAGCCCGCTTGACCGGCTCAGCCGGCGAAGAACTCCGGCCCGCCGTCCGGCAGAGCCGGAGCCTCGCCGATCGCGGCGGCGCGGCGAGCCCACTCGCGCAGCCCGGCGACCTGTCGGTCACCGAGCGAGAAGTCCAGGGTCCGGAAGTACGTGGCCAGCGTCGCGGCGTCGAACGTCTCCCACCGCGCCGCCGCCTCGGCGACCTGGTCAAGCTCGTCCAGGCAGAGGTCACGCGAGCGCAGGAACGCCTCGTGCACCTCCTTGACCAGACCCGGGTGGGCGGCGGCGAAGTCACGACGAACAGCCCAGACGGCGAAGACCATCGGCAGGCCCGTCCACTCCCGCCATGCCTGCCCGAGGTCGGTGACCGTGAGGCCCCGCTGCGGCGCCTCGTAGAGCGCGCGCAGCGCCACGTCCCCGATCAGCACTCCAGCGTCGGCCTCCAGCAGCATCTGGGTCAGGTCCGGCGGGCAGCGGAAGTAGTCGGGCCGCACGTTGTACCGCTCGGCGAGCAGCAGCTGGGCCAGCAGCACCCCGGTCCGTGAGGTCGAGCCGAGGGCCACCCGTGCGCCGTCGAGCTCGGTGAGGGGGCGGGTGGAGACGACGTTGACCGAGAGCACCGGCCCATCGCTGCCCACCGCGAGGTCCGGCAGGAGCAGCAACTCGTCGGCGTGCCGCAGATACTCCAGCAGCGAGATCGGGCCGATGTCCAGGTCACCGGCCACCAGGGCAGTGTTCAACCGGTCCGGCGAATCCTTGTGCAGGTCGACGTCGAGCAGGGCACCGGAGCGCATCAGACCCCAGTAGATCGGCAGGCAGTTCAGGAACTGGATGTGCCCGACCCGCGGGCGTGCGATGCGCTCAGCCATGACCCGACCGTATCGCCGGCTCCCGGATTCGGCTCGGCGGGTCCGCCCGGAGTGGCCAACCCCGCATCCGCGCGGGTCGACCGCTGGTGCTGTGGTTCGCCCGGCTCGTCCGGGGACGGCCGGCGTACCACCCGCGCGACGACCGGCACGAAAGCCAGCACCACCAACAGTCCGGCCCCGCCGGCCGCGGCGATCAGTGGCCGGGGCGGGGCGGCCGTGAGCAGCGCACCGCCGACCAGGAAGCCGGCCATCGAGCCTCCCTGCACCGCCGCGCCGTAACTCGCGTATGCCCGGGCCCGCATCGCCTCCGGCACCCGGCGAGCGGTGAGCAGATTGGCGAAGACGTTCTCGCCCCCGTTGGCCGCGCCCGCCACCAGCCAGAGCGGCACCAGCAGGCCCGCCGCCGGCACCGTCGCGGCGAGCAGCACCATCAGGCTGCACCCGGCCAGGGTGAGCAGCACCCCACCGACCAGGGCACCATCGTCGTCCAGCCGGTGGGCGAGCCGGGCGGCGAGCCAGCCACCGGGCAGCATCCCCGCCATCCAGGCGGCGCTGACCAGGCCGTACGTGGTGGGCGAGCCGTTCAGCGTCTCCCGGATGAAGAAGACCTCGATCACGTTGATGCCGCCGATCGCCGCGATCACCACCGCGGTGCTCACCACCATGACGAGCATCAACGGGTCCCGGCGCAGCCTCCAGGCGGGGGCCGTACCGCCCGGGTTGGCCGGGGTGACCACCGCGGTGGTCCGCCGACCACCGCGCCGCGTCCGTAGCAGCAGCCCGGCGACCACCAGTGCCAGGTAGGTCGCGGCGTCGAGCAGCAGCGGTACGCGGGTGCCGAACTGCCCCACCAGCAGCCCGGCCAGCACCGGGCCGCCGAGTGCGCCGAGGGAGACAGCGGTCTGACTGATCGCGCTCGCCCGCGGCAGGTCGCCCGGGCGGACCATCGCCGGCAGCAGCGCCGCCAGGCAGGGCTGGGTCACCGCGAGCCCGCAGGCGAGCAGCGCGACGAGCCCGACCACCAGGACCGGGTGATCGACGAGAGCGAGCAGTGCACAGATCGCGGCCTGGGCCAGCCCGACGGTCACCAGCAGGGTGCGGCTGTCCACCCGGTCGGCGAGCCGGCCGGCCAGTGGTGCGAGCACCACCAGGGGCAGGGTGGCGGCGAGCAGCAGCCCGGACACGGCGAGCCCGCCGGCGCCGGCGCCCTGGAGCGCCAGCGCGAGCGCGGTGGCGGCCAGGAAGTCACCGCAGATCGTGGTGCCCCGCGCGGTGGCGGCGAGCCAGACGTCCGGCCAGCGCGACCCGCCAGTTGTGAAGGACATACTTCGAAAATATTCCTTCACATCGGATGACACAAGCCCCTACGGCAGCGGCACCACGTGGTACTGCACCGAGACAGCTCGCGCACCCGACGGCGGATCGGTCCGGCGGTTCCGCTGGCGGTACGGCTCCAGCACCGCCGAGACGGCCTCGTTCACCCCGGCCATCTCCTCCGGGGTGAGCAGCAGCAGGGTGTCGCTGAAGAGCGCCACGTCGTACCACTCGGCCGGCTCGCCCCCGGCACGCCGCATCCAGTCCCGGGTCCGTTCCATGTCCCGAGCCGCATGCGCCTCCACCAGCGCCTGCTCGGCCGCACGCGCGTCCGGACCGGCATCGCGACCCGCGTCGACCATCAGGTTGGAGCTGAACGTGCGCCACACCCGCTCGCGCGCGTCCCCCCGGCTCGGCGCCTGCTCGATCAGGCCGAACTTCGCCAGCGCCCGCAGGTGGTAGCTGGTCGCGCTCGGCGACAGCCCGGCGATCTCCGCGCACTCGGTGGCGGTCCCGCCACCATCGCGACTGCTCAGGTATTCCATGATCGCGATCCGGGCCGGATGGGCCAGCGCCCGCATCACCTGCGGGTCACTGATCGTCATCCGACGGGGCTCGGGGCGGGCCTCGGTCATGCCCCCATGATCCCGGCCACCGGCGCGAGCCGCCATCACCCCCCGCGGTCATGCTGGCACCTCGGCCTTCGTGCTGCCCGGCGATCAAGGCGGGCGAAAGTGTCGTACACCTGTTCTATTGTCACTTCATGTTGGCGGCGTTGGCGCAGGCGGGAGGGGCCGTCGACGACTGCGTCGAGGCCGCACCGTGGGCGCTCTCCGACGCCGATCTGCTCGCGGCGCTCGACGCGACGCACACGGTGGCGCAGCGGCTGGCCACGATCCAGCTCGGGCTGGTCCGCGAGCTGGACGCCCGCGGCGTCGCCATCGCCCAGGGCGCCTCGTCCACCGCAGTCTGGCTGCGGGAGCGGCTCCGACTCTCCGGTCGATCAGCCCGCCAGCTGGTCCAGCTCGCCGCCACCGTCGACGCCGCGCCGTCTGCGGTGCGCGACGCCATGCTCGCCGGCGCCATCACCGTCGAGCAGGGCCGGGTGATGGCGGAGACGATCGCGGCCCTTCCGGTCGAAGGGGCCGGAGGTGGCCGACAAGGCCACTCAACTGCTCATCGCGTGGGCCGACCGGTTCGACCCCGCCACCCTGAGCCGTCTCGGGGACCGTGTCCTCACCCACGTCGCGCCGGACCTGGCCGACCAGGCCGAGCTGGCGGCGCTCGAACGGGCCGCCGAGCGGGCCGAGGCTCGCCGGCACGTCACCCTCTCCGAGCAACAGGACGGGCAGGTACGCCTCAGCGGCAGCCTCGACACCGAGACCGCGAGCCTGCTGCGCGAGGCGATCGATCCGCTGTGCGCCCCGGCAGGTGCGCACGACGACCGCAGTCCCGGTCAGCGCCGGGCTGACGCGCTCGGCGAGATCTGTCGGCTGGCGCTGCGCACCGGTCACCTGCCAGGCAGCGGCGGCGACCGGCCGCAGCTGGTGGTGACGGTGTCGCTGGACGCGTTGGTCAACGGCGTCCGCGCCGGTGCTCTGGAGACCGGGCGCGCCTCACACCGGGTGCGGTTCGCCGCCTCGCCTGCGACGCCGCCGTGCGGCCGGCCGTGCTGGGCGGCAACGGTCAGGTCCTGGACGTCGGGCGTCAGCGCCGGCTCTTCACCGGGCCGCTGCGCCGCGCGCTGGTGCTGCGCGACCGCGGCTGCGCCTTCCCCGGCTGCGACCGGCCACCCCGATGGTGCGACGGTCACCACGTCCGGCACTGGGCCGATGGCGGCGCGACAGCGCTGGACAACGCCGTCCTGCTCTGCGGCCACCACCACCACCGCCTTCTTCACCAGGGCGACTGGACGGTCCGCATCGTGCCCGACGGCCAGCCCGACTTCCTCCCGCCCCGCTGGCTCGACCCGCTCCGCACCCCGCGCCGCAATCTCTACCACCGGCGCTGCTGACGCCGAGGAGCACCGCCTGCACCGCCCCTGGGGTGGGGATCAAGCATGCTGCCGCGACGTCAGCGCCAACGCCCTCACGCAGCCTCACCGCACCCTCAGCGCCACAAGGGTCCGGCGCCACGCTGACCGCTCAGCGCCGGGCCGCATCGCCGCGCATCCGTCACGCCGCACCGCCGCACCGCCGCCACGCCGCATCGCGGTGTCCTCGGCTACGCCGCCGCGGCGCCACGCCGTCTCCATCGGGTGGTCGCTTCGGTAATTCAGTGGAAGGGCCGGGCGTGGGAGCGTAGGGTTGCAGGCCGCTTGACGGCCGAGGTGACCTGCACCGGAACGGACGTCCCCGCGCCGGGCGGCCGGCCATCCGCCCCCGGACACGCGAGCGCGCAGCAGATGTGAACGATGGGACGTCAGCATGCCCGCACTCGACCTCGACACCCACCTCGACACGGATCTGGCCGCCGAGCGCGCACACCTGTTCACCTCACGGGCGGCGCTACGGCGGATGCGGGAGCGCGCCGAGGCCCTCTTCGCCACCGGGGACCAGGTGGCCGGCGACGCCTACGCCGCGGAGACGCTCGGCCGCACGCTGTCCCGCCGGGTGGCCGAACTGGCCGACGACCCGACCACGCCGCTCTTCTTCGGCCGCCTCGACTTCGCCGGCACCAAGGACAGCGAAACCCCCGACGACGACTCCGTGCCGGGCCCGAGCCCGCGCACGGGGTTGGGCAGGAGCGGCGCCACCGGCACGACCGGAGCCACCGACACGACCGGCCGCACCGGCGCGACCGACGGGGAGACGGCCAGCGGCGGCGGCGATCATGACGGGCGTCAGTACCACGTGGGGCGGCGGCATGTCACGGACGAGTTGGGCGAGCCGTTGGTGCTGGACTGGCGGGCACCGGTCTCCCGGTCGTTCTACCGGGCCAGCGCACGGGATCCGCAGGGGGTGGCGGTCCGGCGCCGGTTCGGGTTCAGCAACGGGGTGCTGACCAGCTTCGAGGACGAGCGACTGGACCGGGGCGAGGAGCTGGGCACGACCAGCCGGATCCTCACCGACGAGATCGAGCGGCCGCGCGTCGGGCCGATGCGGGACATCGTCGCCACCATCCAGCCGGAGCAGGACGAGCTGGTCCGGGCCGACCTGGCCGACTCGATCTGCGTGCAGGGCGCGCCGGGCACCGGGAAGACGGCCGTCGGCCTGCACCGGGCCGCGTACCTGCTCTACCTGCACCGGGAGCGGTTGCGACGGGCGGGTGTGCTGATCGTCGGACCGAACCGGGCGTTCCTGTCGTACATCGCGGCGGTGCTGCCGGCCCTCGGCGAGGTCGAGGTCGAGCAGGCCACGGTGGAGGAGTTGATCTCGCGGGTGCCGGTCCGGGCGGTCGAGCCGCCAGCGGTCGCCGCGCTCAAGCACGACGTCCGGATGGCCAGCGTGCTGCGCCGCGCCGTGCAGGCACAGATCGGCACGCCGACCGACTCGATCACCGTGTCGGACGGCTCGTTCCGGTGGCGGATCGGGCTGGAGCCGCTGCACCGGATCGTCGAGGAGACCCGCCGGGAAGGGCTGCCGTACGGCACCGGCCGGGAGCGGGTCCGGGCGCGGGTGGTGAGCCTGCTGCAACGGCAGGCCGAGGCGCGGCGGGCGGAGTCGCCCGGCGACGCCTGGCTGCGGCGGATGGGCCGGTGCCGACCGGTGACCGATTTCCTGGACGCGGTCTGGCCGGCGCTCACCCCCGAGGGGCTGGTACACGGCCTGTTGGCGGACCCGGCGCGGCTCGCCACCGCGGCGGACGGCTTGCTCAGCGACACCGAGCAGGCGCAGCTGATCTGGACGAAGCCGGCCCGTACGGCGAAGGCGACCCGCTGGACCGTCGCCGACGCGGTGCTGATCGACGAGGCGACCGGGCTGCTGGAACGGCCCTCCGGGTTCGGGCACGTGGTGGTGGACGAGGCGCAGGACCTCTCGCCGATGCAGTGCCGGGCCATCGCCCGGCGCAGCGAGCACGGCTCGGTGACGCTCCTCGGTGACCTCGCGCAGGGCACGGCGCCGTGGGCGGCGACCGACTGGCGGGAGTCGCTGGCCCACCTGGGCAAGCCGGATGCGGTGGTGGTCCCGCTGACGGTCGGCTTCCGGGTGCCCGCCGCGGTGGTCGCGTTCGCCAACCGGCTGCTGCCGGCGCTCGCGGTGAACGTGCCCCCGGCCGAGTCGCTGCGCCGCGACGGCGGCCTGGACGTGCGTACCGTGACCGACCTGACCGCCGCGACGGTGGCCGAGGTGCAGGCGGCGCTCGCGCACGACGGTTCGGTCGGTGTGATCGCCGCGGACGAGGCCGTCGACGGGCTGCGCGCGGCACTGGCCGCCGCCGGTGTCCCGACCGCGGCCGCCGACGACGTCGCCGACGCGGAGCGGGTCACCCTGGTGCCCGCGACGCTGGTCAAGGGCCTGGAGTACGACCACGTGGTGGTGGTCGAGCCGGCCGCGATCGTCGCGGCCGAGGCACGCGGGCTGCACCGGCTGTACGTGGTGCTCACCCGTGCGGTGTCCCGGCTCGCGGTGTTGCACCGCGAGCCGCTGCCCGCGCCGCTCCTTGACTGGTCAGCGACCGGAGAGGGCTGAGGCGATCCCACGCAGCGGCTTGCCGGGCTCGGCGATCGGCACCGTGAAGGCCAGCCACGAGCCGTCGGTGAACGCCACCCTTAGCCGCTTCGGGTTGAGCCGGTGCCAACCCACCCGGGCGCCGGCCACCGCGGCCCGGGGCGCCGACCAGACGACCCGGGTGCCGGCCACGGCCCGCTCGTCGTCGGCCCGGCTCGACCAGAAGCTCGAGGACGCCGGCAACGTCGAGATCAGCAAGACCCACCGCGGACGCACCCCGGCCACCCTGATCCGGCTCAGCCGGCGGGGGCCGACTGGCGTTCGAGGAGTACACCGGAGTCATCCGCACTCTGCTCGACCCACCTCGTCGAAGGAGCAGTCATGATCCTCGCGCGTGCCGACCAGGCCAGCCGCCGGTACGGCGACGTCCTCGCCCTCGACCGCGTCGACCTGGACGTCCGGGCCGGTGAGCTGGTCGGCCTGCTCGGGCCGAACGGCGCCGGCAAGAGCACGCTGATGAACCTGCTGGTCGGTCTGCGCCGACCCAGCTCGGGGCGGGTCGAACTGTTCGGTGGTGACCCGCGCGACCCGGCGTCCCGGCGACAGATCGGGGTCACCCCGCAGGAGACCGGCCTACCCGGGACGCTGCGCGTCGGTGAGGTCGTCGACTTCGTCTCCGCGCACTACCCGGACCCGGTGCCCCGGGGAGAACTGCTCGACCGCTTCGGCCTGGGCGATCTCGCCCGGCGGCAGACCGGTGGCCTCTCCGGCGGGCAGCGCCGCCGGCTGGCGGTGGCGCTGGCGTTCGTGGGCCGGCCCCGGCTGGTGCTGCTCGACGAGCCGACCACCGGCCTGGACGTGGCCGCCCGGCACACCCTGTGGGATGCGATCCGGGCGTTTCACGACGACGGCGGGACCGTGCTGTTGAGCAGCCACTACCTGGAGGAGGTGGAGGCGCTGGCCCGCCGGGTGGTGGTGATCGGTCAGGGCCGGGTGCTCGCCGACGACACGGTGGACGCGGTACGCGGCATCGTCGGCGTACGCCGGGTCAGCCTGGTCGCCGACGAGCTGCCCGAGCTGCCCGGCGTGGTCCGCACCGAACGGATCGACGGCCGGCTGCACCTGCTCACCACCGACGCCGACCAGTTGGTCCGGGCGCTGGTCACCGCCGGGACCGTCTTCGCTGACCTGGAGGTCCGGCCCACCTCGCTGGAGGAGGCGTTCCTCGCCATCACCAGCGGGAGCGAGCCCGCCACCGGGCCAGAGCCCACCGGCGGCAAGCCCGCGCAGCCCGCCACCGCCGCTGCCGGCGGCCGACCGACCACCGCCTGAGGAGGCGATCACCGTGCAGCTCGCCCTGGTCCACGCCCGCTACCAGCTCCTGGAGATCATCCGGATTCCGGTGGCGATCTTCGGCAGCGCCTTCTTCCCGGCCGCCGCGATGATCTTCTTCGTGGTGCCGTTCGCCGGCGACGACCCGGTCGGCGCCACCTTCGCCACCGCGTCGATGGTCACCTTCTCGGTGATGAGCGCCAACATCTTCCAGTACGGCGTCGGTGTCGCCGAGGACCGCGACCAGCCGTGGAACCCGTACACCCGGACCCTGCCGGCCGGGCCGGCACCCCGGTTCGCCGGCCGGGTGCTGGCCGGCCTGGCGCTGACGTACCTCTCGCTGATCCCGGTCGTGGTGATCGGCGCGACGCTGACCGCGGCCCGGATCAGCCCGGCGGCCTTCCTCCTGGCCGTCGGCACCGTGGCCGTCATCTCGGTGCCGTTCACCCTGATGGGGCTCGCCATCGGCTACTCGCTGCCGAGCAAGGCGGCGATCGTCGTCGCGCAGGTGGTCTTCCTGCCGCTCGCGTTCGGCGGCGGCCTGCTCTCCGCACCGGGTGAGGCGCCCGGGTTCATCGAGACGATCGCGCCGTTCCTGCCCACCCGTGGTGCGGTCGAGCTGATCTGGGCGGCGGTCGGTGACTACCCGATCCAGCCGCTGTCGCTGGTCATGCTCGGCGTGTGGGTGGTGCTGCTCGCCACGCTCGCCGGCTGGGCGTACCGGCGGGACGACGGTCGCCGGTTCAGCTGACGATTCGTCCGTTTCCGCCCCGGGGCGCTGCGGGACGGTGCCAGGATTCCGGCAGGGGGCCGCCGTGGCCGCCGGGCCGAGAGGGGTCTTGACGTGAGCACCGTCCCGCCGGGTACGCCCTGCTGGGCCGACCTGGCCACCCCGGACCTGACTGACGCGCGACGCTTCTATCCCGAGCTGTTCGGGTGGACCGGCCAGGTGACACCGGAGCCCGAAGCGGGCGGCTACACGGTCTTCCTGCTCGACGGCCGGCCGGTGGCCGGAGCCGGGCCGCCGGCGATCCCGGACCAGGTGCCGATCTGGTCGACGTACCTCGCCACGGACGACGCGGAACTGGTCGCCGGCCGGGTCGAGCGGGCCGGCGGGCAGGTCGTGGTGCCGCCGTTCGAGGTCTTCGACCGGGGAAGGATGGCGGTCTTCGCCGACCCGGCGGGCGCCACGTTCAGTGTCTGGCAACCGCTGGCGATGCCCGGCGCCGAGGTGTTCAACGTGCCGGGCGCGATGAGCTGGACCGAGCTGGTCACCCCGGACCCGGAGGGCGCGAAGGTCTTCTACGAGCTGGTGTTCGGCTGGCAGCCGGACGACCAGCCCGTCGGCGGGATGACGTACACCGGGTGGCGGCTCGGGACGCACATCGTCGGCGGGATGATGCCACCGTTCGCCGACGACTTCCCGGCCGACCTGCCCGCGTACTGGACGGTGTACTTCGCGGTGGCCGACGCGGACGCCGCCGCGGCCCGCGCCGCCGAGCTCGGCGGGACCATCCTGGTGCCGCCCCGGGACAACCCGGCGGGCCGGTTCGCCGCCCTGCGCGACCCCCAGGGTGCCCTCTTCTCCGTCATCGACCTCGGCCCGGACGGCGACTGACCGGCCGGCTCAGCGCGGTCGGACGGGGACGACCAGAGGCCCGTGGGCGCCGGGGACGACCCGGACGCTGGCCCGGTAGTGGGTGGCGAGCAGGTGCTCGGTCAGCACCTCGTGCGGGGTCCCGACGGCCGCCACACGGCCGTCGGCGATCAGCACCATCCGGTCGGCGTACTCGCCGGCCAGGGAGAGGTCGTGCATGGTGGCGAGCACGGTCAGGCCGTGCTCGCGGCGCAACTGGTCGACCAGCTCCAGCACCTCCTGCTGGTGGCCGATGTCCAGTGCGCTGGTCGGCTCGTCGAGCAGCAGCAGGGTCGCGCCCTGGGCCAGCGCCCGGGCGAGGAAGACCCGCTGCCGTTCACCACCGGAGAGGGTGGCCAGCTCGCGGCGGTGGAAGCCGGTGAGGTCCAACCGGGCGAGCACGTCGTGCACGGCGGTCACATCCGCGGCGGACTCCCGGCCCAGTGGCGGGATGTAGGGGGTGCGGCCGAGCAGCACGTAGTCCAGCACCGACATGCCGGGCGGCACCACCGGGGACTGGGCCACCGTGGCCACCACCCGGGCCCGGTCGCGGCGGCGCAGCGCGGCGCTCGGCGTACCGAACAGGGAGATCGCCCCCGGCGCGGGCAGCAGCCCGCCGACGGCGCGCAGCAGGGTCGACTTGCCGGCGCCGTTCGGACCGATCACGGTGACCCACTCGCCGACGGCGACGGTGAGGTCGACGCCGCTGAGGACCGGTGTGCCGTCCAGGCTGACGTGCAGGCCCCGCACCTCGACCGCCGGCGCGCCGGCGACGCGGTCCCGGCCGGCGGCGGGTTCGAGGCTCACGTGAGCACCCGCCGGGCGGTACGCAGCACGAGCACGAAGAACGGGCCACCGAGCAGGGCGGTGACCACCCCGATCGGAATCTCGGCCGGTGCGGCGGCGGTGCGGGCCACCACGTCGGTCAACGCCAGGAACGCGGCGCCGAACAGCAACGACAGCGGCAGGATCACCCGGTAGCTCGCTCCGGCGAGCAGCCGGACGGTGTGCGGCACGATGATGCCGACGAAGCCGATCAGGCCGGTCGCGGAGACCGCCGCGGCGGTGCCCAGCGAGGCGGCCGCGATCAGCAGGTAGCGGGAGCGCTGCGGGTGCAGACCGAGGCTCTTCGCCTCGTCGTCGCCGACCGCGAGGACGTCCAGCTCACGGCGGTGCAGCAGCACCACCACGGTGGTCAGCACGGCGTACGGCAGCACCAGCAGCACGTCGTGCCAGCCAGCGGTGGCCAGCCGCCCGAGCAGCCAGGAGTAGACCGGCTGGATGCTGTCGGAGTGCCTCTGCAGGAGGTATGTCTGCCCGGCGGAGAGGAACGCGGAGACCGCGACCCCGGCCAGGATCAGCATCGCCGGTGACCGGCTCCGCCCGCCGGCGCCACCGAGCAGGTAGGTCATCGTCACGGCGAGCAGCGAGCCGGCGAACGCGGCCAGCGGGATGGTCAGCGGCAGCCCGGTGATCGCGCCCTGCCGGCCGACGCCGCCGAGGGCGATCACCGCGGTGACCGCGAGCCCTGCGCCGGCGGCCACGCCGAGCAGGTACGGGTCGGCCAACGGGTTGCGGAACACCCCCTGGTAGCAACCGCCGGCCAGGGCGAGCAGGCCGCCGACGAGCAGGCCCAGCACCACCCGGGGAAGCCGCAGCTCGGTGACGATGGCGATCTCCCGCTCGGTCAGCCCGCTCTCCAGGCGCACCCCGGGTACCAGGTTGAGCAGCTCGGCGGCGACGCTGCCCGGCGGCAGGCTGATCGGGCCGAGCGACACCCCGGCGATCAGCGCGACGAGCACCGCGAACACGCCGGCGACCAGCCAGCGCTTGCGCAGCCCGGCGGGGCGCCGCCCCGGGGGGGTCGCG
>NZ_JAGPYK010000069.1 GCF_018070045.1 Micromonospora sp. U21 | reverse complement strand
GGTGAGTTGGGCGGCTTGGACGGCTTCGGCGGTTACCTCGGTGAGGTGGTGGGTGGGGAGGGCACCCAGCTCCTCGCGGGCGAACCAGCGGGCCTCGCAGGTGGAGCCGCCGACGTCGACCACCGTCAACGGGTTCGGCTGGTCGACCACCACCCGGTAGAAGGCGCGGACCCCGTGCCAGTCGATCGGGTAGCCCTCCGGGCCGAGCGAGGCGGCGTCGCGGTGGCTGGCCACGCCGAGCAGCTCGACCAGGCGGCCGGTCTGGCCGGTCTCCTCGACCAACTCCCGGATCAGCGCCGCGCCCGGCTGCTCGCCGTAGTCGGTGCCGCCGCCGGGCAGGTGCCAGCAGCCGGCGCCCGGGTAGCCGTCGGAGACCCGGGTGAGCAGCACCCGCCCGGCCGGGTCGGTGCACACCGCGTACGCGGCGAAGCGCTGCGCCCGGTGCAGCCCGTCCGGGCCGGGCACCGCGTAGAAGGAGGGGAACTCCGGCGCCTCGTCGGGCACCACGTCCGCCGAGGAGGCGGGCAGACCGAGGGCCCGCGCGGTGAACGAGCGCAGCGGGAGCCGCCGCGCCTCGTCGAGGGTGTACCAGCGGGCCAGGTCGGTGGGGCGCTCGCCGACCCGGTCTGCCAGCGTGCCGCCGCGCACCGCCACCCGGTAGATCAGCCGGTCGGTGTGGATGGTGATGCCGCGCTCCGGCAGCGCCCGCATGTCGGCGAGCACGTCGGCCAGGCCCGAGACGGCGACCGAGAGGCCGGTCTCGGCGGCGGTCTCCCGGACCACCGTGTGGTTCGGGTCCTCGCCGTGGTCGACCGCCCCGCCGGGCAGCGACCACGTGCCGGGCGTGCCGGAGCGCTCCGATGCACGGACCAGCAACACTCGGCCGTCTGGGTCAGCACAAACTGCGTATGCCGCGATCCTGCGGAGCGGCTCCAGCATGGTGGTCACGGGACCAAATTCTCCCCGGGCCGGGTTACCGGAGCGGAAAAGAGTCGGATTCCTGACTGTCTGACCCCGCTCAGGGATCGGTCAGGGTAAGGATCCGGGCGGTCACCGAGGGCGGGCCGGGCACCGGCGCGGAGTGTGGAGGCATGACATCCACCACCGCTCCCCACGCCCCGTACAAGCAGCTCCGGCGACCCACCACCGACCGCATGGTGGCCGGTGTCGCCAGCGGCCTCGGTCGCTACTTCGCCATCGACCCCACCGTGGTCCGGGTGATCTTCGCGGTCAGCGGCCTGCTCACCGGCGGGCTGGCGCTGTTCGCGTACCCGATCATGTGGTTCCTGATGCCCGAGGAGCCCACCGGCGCGCCGGCCTGGCCGCACCCGGCGGGCGTCGCGCCGCAGGGCCCGCCGCCCACCGCCGGGCCCGCGCCCGGCGAACCGGACCGGGGGTACGCCCCGACGCCGCCCTATCCGCCGGCCGCGTGAGCCGCGCTCACTCCCACTCGATGGTGCCCGGCGGCTTGCTGGTCACGTCCAGCACCACCCGGTTCACCTCGGCCACCTCGTTGGTGATCCGGGTGGAGATCCGGGCCACCACCTCGTAGGGCAGTCGCGACCAGTCGGCGGTCATCGCGTCCTCGCTGGAGACCGGGCGCAGCACCACGGGATGCCCGTAGCTGCGCCCGTCGCCCTGCACGCCGACGCTGCGCACGTCGGCGAGCAGCACCACCGGGAACTGCCAGACCCCGCGGTCCAGGCCGGCGGCGGTCAGCTCCTCCCGGGCGATCAGGTCGGCCCGGCGCAGCAGGTCGAGCCGCTCCTGGTCGACCGCGCCGATGATCCGGATGGCCAAACCGGGGCCCGGGAAGGGGTGCCGCCAGACCATCGCCTCGGGCAGGCCCAGCTCCAGGCCGAGCGCCCGGACCTCGTCCTTGAACAGCGTGCGCAGCGGCTCGACCAGCGCGAACTTCAGGTCCTCCGGCAGGCCGCCGACGTTGTGGTGGCTCTTGATGTTGGCGGTGCCGGTGCCGCCGCCGGACTCGACCACGTCCGGGTAGAGGGTGCCCTGGACCAGGAACTCCACATCGCCGTGCGAGGCGATCTCGCGGGCGGCGGCCTCGAAGACCCGGATGAACTCCCGGCCAATGATCTTGCGCTTCTGCTCCGGGTCGGTCACCCCAGCCAGCGCGCCCAGGAACCGGTCCGCCGCGTCGACCACCTTCAGCTTGATGCCGGTGGCCGCGACGTAGTCCTTCTCGACCTGCTCCGCCTCGCCGGCGCGCAGCAGGCCATGGTCGACGAAGACACAGGTGAGCTGGTCACCGACCGCCTTGTGCACCAGCGCGGCGGCGACCGCCGAGTCCACCCCGCCGGACAGGCCGCAGATGACCTCCTTGTCGCCGACCTGCGCGCGGATCCGGGCCACCTGCTCGTCGATGATGTTCTCAGCCGTCCACGTCGGCTCGATGCCGGCGATGTCGTACAGGAAGCGGGTCAGCATCTCCTGGCCGTGCGCGGTGTGCCCGACCTCCGGGTGGAACTGCACGCCCGCCCGGCGACCGGCGAGGTCCTCGAACGCGGCCACCGGCGCGCCCGCCGACTCGGCGGTCACCGTGAAGCCCTCGGGCGCCTCGGTGACGCAGTCGCCGTGGCTCATCCAGACCGGCAGGTCGGCCGGCAGGTCGCGGAGCAGCACGCCGGGCTCGAGAAGCCGGGGTCGCAGCGGCGTGCCGCCGTACTCGCGGTTGCCCGTCCTCGTGACCGTTCCGCCGAGCGCCTGGGCCATCGCCTGGAAGCCGTAGCAGATGCCGAAGACCGGCACGTCGGCGGTGAACATGCCGGCGTCGATCTGCGGGGCGTCCGGCGCGTAGACGCTGGACGGGCCGCCGGAAAGGATGATCGCGGCCGGGTTCTTCGCCAGCATCTCGGCGACCGGCATCGAGTGCGGCACGATCTCGGAGTAGACCTTCGCCTCGCGGACCCGACGGGCGATGAGCTGGGCGTACTGGGCTCCGAAGTCCACCACGAGGACGGGGCGAGGCAGGCTCATGTGCACAAAGCCTACCGACAGTCACCGCCGCCCCCGGCACCGGCTCGCCCCCGGCGCGCCACTGGGGCGGGTCAGGGGCGCAGGGCGGCGGGAGCGTCGGCGGGGACGGCGGGGGTGTGCGGCGCGACCGGGTCCACCCGGCGGTACGGGCTGCCGAGCGGGGGCCGCGGGTCGGGGTGGTCCTTGTTGGGCCAGAGGGACATGGCCCGCTCGGCCTGGGCGGTGATCGTCAGCGATGGGTTGACGCCAAGATTGGCCGAGACCGCCGCGCCGTCCACCACGTGCAGCCCCGGGTGCCCGAACACCCGGTGGTAGGGATCGATCACCCCGTCGGCCGGGGTGGCGCCGATCACCGCGCCACCCAGGATGTGCGCGGTCATCGGGATGTCGAACGGCTCGGTGAGCGAGCCGCCGGGCGTGCCGCCGATCTCCTCGGCGAGCAGTCGGGCCGCAGTGTTGCCGGCCGGGATCCAGGTCGGGTTGGGCGCACCGTGGCCCGGGCCGGTGACCAGCCGGCGGCCGAGCGCCCCGCGCCGCCACCGGGTGGTCAGCGAGTTGTCCACCGACTGCATCACCAGGGCGATCACCGTCCGCTCCGACCAGCCACGCACCGAAAGCATCCGGGCGGCCAGCCCCGGCTGCCGCACGATGCTGCCCACCCAGCGCCGAACCCGGTGCGGCCCCCCGTCGACCAGCAGCGACTGGAGCAAGCCCATCGCGTTGGAACCGCGGCCGTAGCGGACCGGCTCGACGTGCGTCTGCGGGTCGGGGTGGAACGAGCTGGTGATCGCCACCCCCTCGGTGAAGTCCAGCCGCTCGGACCGGGCACGCTGGCGCGGCACCGAGGCCCCCAGGATCGCCTCCGAGTTGGTCCGGGTCAGCTCGCCCAGGCGCGGCGAGAGCCCCGGCAACGCCCCGTCGGCCTTCATCGTGTGCAGCAGTCGCTGGGTGCCGAGCGCCCCGGCCGCGAAGACCACCTGGTCGGCCTGGATCACCTGGCGGCGGCGACGCAGCCAGGCCCCGGTGCGGACGGTGTGCACCTCGTACCCGCCGCCGGTGGCCGGACGGACGGCGGTCACCGTGGTCAGCGGGTGCACCGTGGCGCCCAGCCGCTCGGCGAGCCAGAGGTAGTTCTTGACCAGCGTGTTCTTCGCCCCGTGCCGGCAGCCCGTCATGCACGAGCCGCAGTGCAGGCAGCCGGTGCGCTCCGGGCCGGCGCCGCCGAAGTACGGGTCGGCGACCCGTTGGCCGGGGCGGCCGATGTGCACGCCCACCGGGGTGGCGTGGAAGGTGTGCCCCACCCCCATCCGCTCGGCCACCGCCCGCATGGCCCGGTCCGCTCCGGTGTCCACCGGGTACGTGGTGACGCCGAGCATCCGCTTCGCCTGGTCGTAGTGGCGGGCCAGCTCGTCGCGCCAGTCGGTGATGTCCCGCCACTGCGGGTCGGCGTAGAAGGCCGGCAGCGGCTCGTAGAGGGTGTTCGCGTATACCAGCGAACCGCCGCCCACCCCGGCTCCGGAGAGCACCAGCACGCCACCGCCGGATCGCCGGTCGGCAGGACGGAGCAGGGTGATCCGCTGGATGCCGTAGCAGCCCAGCTTCGGCGCCCACAGGAACCGGCGGGCCCGCCACGACGTCTGCGGGAACTCGTCGTCGGCGAACCGCCGGCCCGCTTCCAGCACGCCGACCGAGTACCCCTTCTCGGCCAGCCGGAGCGCGGTGACGCTGCCGCCGAAGCCGGACCCGATGACGATCACGTCGTACCGCATGAACGCATCATTACCGGTGAGTAGCGCTCGCGCCAGCGGCAGTTTCGCGCGATCATGCTCCGGCCGACCGACCCGGCGCCTTCCGGCCGCAACCCGGAGCACCCGTCGGAGCGTTGTTCCGGATACGGGTGAAAGGAAATCCAAGATGGTCCTCGGATCGATGGCACCGCGCCGCCGGTGGCTGCTGCTGGGGCTGACAGCCCTCGCCATCGTCGCGCTGGTCGTGGCCGGGGCGGTGGTGGTCACCCGGCTGACCGGCGACAGCACGCCGGACCGTTCGGCGCCGGCCGGCTCGCCGAGCGCGCCGCCGGCCGGCACGCCCAGCCCCAGCCCGACCGGTCCACCGCCGGGCGCCGGCATCACCGGGCCGCTGAACCTCCTGCTGGTCGGGGTGGACACCCGGGTGAGCGTGCCCGGGTGGGAGCCGCACGCCGACGCCGTACTGGTGCTGCACGTGCCCAAGGGGCTGGGCCGGGCGTACCTCTTCTCGCTCCCCCGCGACCTGCTGGTGGACATCCCGGCGTTCCCGAAGGCCGACTACGCCGGCGGCAAGACCAAGCTCACCCACGCGATGAGCTACGGCAGCCGGGTGCCGGGCAAGCCCAAGCAGCCGAGCACCGCCCAGGGGTACGAGCTGCTGCGCAGCACGGTCAGCGGGTACACCGGTCTGCGCATCGACGCCGGCGCGGTGCTCACCTTCACCGGGTTCGACCGGCTGGTGACCGCCCTGGGCGGGGTGGACGTCTACATCGACCAGCGGGTCGCCTCGATGCACCGCCGGCCCGACGGCAAGTACCGGGAGAGCGTCCCCGGCGGATACACCGGGCCGCAGATGGTCTACGAGAAGGGCGAGCGGCACCTCAACGGCTGGCAGGCGCTGGACTACGCGCGGCAGCGCTACATCACCGGCGGCGACTACGCCCGGCAGCGCCATCAGCAGCAGCTGATCCGGGCGCTGACCCGCAAGATCCTGGACGAGGGCCTGGCCCGGCAACCGGAGCGGGTCGACCAGGTGGTCGCCGCGCTGGGCGACACCCTCATCTACGCGGGCGGTCGCCGGATCGTCGACCTGGCGTACGCGCTCAGCAACGTCCCGGAGGACCGGTTCGTGCTGGTCGGCCTGCCCGGCTCGGGCGTCGGCAAGGGCAGCGCCTACCGCGGCGAACAGCTCACCAGCGTCGGCAAGAAGTTCATCACCGAACTCCGCGCCGGCCGCGCCGACGCCTACCTGTCCGCCAACCCCACCCTGCGCGTCAAGACCTAACCCCGACCTCCCCCACCCCCCACC
>NZ_JAGPYK010000068.1 GCF_018070045.1 Micromonospora sp. U21 | reverse complement strand
TCAGCCATGATGGGACAGCGGGCACAGGCGTTCCAGTGATCACTAGGCGTAGGAACCTTCATGATCACTGATGCCTGTGCCCGCCTCCTACCCGGCTCATCCCCGCTGACCTATTTGCGCGCCCTCTTAGTACGGCCGTCGTGGTTGTTCGTTGAGCTGCTCCAACTCACGGCGGCGGTGGTGACTGATCTCGCGCGAGGGCGTGGTGCGGGCGTCGCCAGTAGGACCAGCGCATCAGGTGGGCGATGTCGGACGGCCGGTGGAGGAGCGCGGCGATCAGGGGTTGCGAAACCGTCCAGTGGTAAGTGCAGTGGCGTCGGAGCGGTCGAGGCCTCGCCTGTTCGGGCTGCCCGAGCGGGACAGGTCGGCCAAGGGCAGCGCTGACCCGGGGGCTACTTGTCGCCGAGCAAGGGTCGCGGTGACGCCGTGGCTGGGTAGCCTGCCACCATGAGCGAGGACGCGGAGGAACCTGAGCCGGACGATCCGGCATGGTCCCGCCACGCACCGGTCACGCTGCTGATGTCACAGCACTTCACTGCCGCGACGGTGACCGCGCTCCGACACACCGTTGAGGCGACAATCGCCTCGGCCGGACTGGTGGGTGATGCAGGCTTCGACTTCCTGTTGGCCGTGCATGAACTGGTCACCAACGCCGTGCGTCATGGCGGCGGGCGAGGACACCTTTATCTGTGCAGGCAGGAAGATGTGCTGATTTGCGAGATCACCGATCAGGGAAAGGCGGCTGATAGCCTCCCCATACGGCTGCCGGGGCCCGATGTCTCCGGCGGGCGTGGACTCTGGCTGGCGCACCAACTGACCGACCAGCTCGTCCTCGTCCGGCGACCCGACGGAGTGACCGCCACCGTCACGCTGTGCTTGGAGCCCTTAAACGCTTCCCATATCCGGTCCGAGTCGGCCGCGCCCCGGACCGAGGGTCTCAGCCCTAAGGAGGAGCACCAGTGACCAGCTTTCAGCCCAGCTGGCAGCACCAGGTCCGCGTTGACCCGGACCACAGCACGGTCCTGCTTTCCGGAGAGATCGACATGAACGGAGCCGGCCAACTCCTGGACCTCCTCGACCGCACCATCCAGGCCACGAGGCGGGTTGACGTCGACATGGCGGCGGTCCAGTTCATCGACTCAACTGGTATCAATGCCCTGATCACTGCAAGAAGAGCAGCAGCGGTAGCTGGCGGGCAGCTTGTCGTCACTAATCCCAGCAAGAACGCCCGTCGTGTTCTGGGCATCACCGGCGTGCTCGAGGTTCTCTCGCCCCCCGGCACTTGACCCGCGCTGCTGGCACAGTTGGCCCAGGCTTGAGTGGACGGTGCGGGTCATCATCTTGGTCAGGCCGATCCGTTCGATTCGATCCGGCAGGGCTCTGCCGCCGCGGACGTCCCCCACCGTCCCCGCGCCTGTCCAACGGCACGGTTACAGGGCCGGGACGTGGCGGATGTCGTCGGGTGCTCGGCCGAAGACATTCGGCTCACGGTGACGGCGTCCGTCGCTGTGGTGGCGTCGTCAGGCTTGGCCGGGTGGGCCGGAACCAGTTGGCGAACCGTATCGCCGCTGGCGGCGGGCGGGGCGATGACCCGCACCGACGGCTGAACATCGATTCGCCGCCGTGGCTGGTGGCTCAACGTCCGACACCGTCCTCGTTCACATCAGGTGTTCCTGCAGCTCGCCGGCGTATACGACAAGGCAGCTGGGGGACTCCACCTGTGGCAATGCTGTGAAGCGGTTGAGTCCATTGCTCACGACTGGGCAGCTTCACCCGCAGACCTGGGAGACCTAACGCGGTAATGGCCACCCCCTACGAGCCTGCCCAGAACCAACCGTCGCCCGTGACGCAGCAGCCGACGCCGCCGACCGCCCAGTTTCCTCAGGTGCCCACCGGCCAGTACCCACCGCCGCCCCTGGCCAGCACCCGCCGCCTATCGCGCCGCCGACGCCTCCGACCAGTAAGCGTCCCTGGATGATCCCCACCCTCATCGGCGTCGCTGGGGTCGTGGTGATCTACTGCGGGGGCGGACTCGTGCTCAGCCTTACCAGCGGCGAGAGTGACCGACGCCTCCGCCAGCAGCGATATCCGCGCCGACAGCCCCGGTACCTCCGCCCCAGCCGCAGTCGCCCCGAGCACGTCCGCCCCCGCCTCAGCCAGGCCGGAGCCAACGGAGACGACCGCAGCGCCGCCGCCGGCGAAGCCGAATACCTTCAGCCAGGAACTCTCATCCCCACCGCGACGGCCCCCAGCACCTGACAGGCGCGAAGTGGTCCGGCACCTTGGGGTCAGCGACGATTTCGACCAGGAACGGCGTCGCGACCGCGCTTGCCTCGTACCTGGAGCCTTGGTGCACTAGGCTGTGTTTTCGTAGTACGTCGACTTGTCGCGCGGTTCCAGCTTGTCGACCAGCTGCAACGTCCCCGACGGCAGCTTGACCGGTCTCACCTCCACCGTTCCGCCTGGTGGCCTGCGCCTCGGCGCCTGCCGCGAACCGGCCTTCTGATGTTTGTCGGACCCTTCAGGCACCATGCCCGGCCATGGATGTACGACAGGAGTTTCGGGGCGCGGCCCGCAAAAAGGGCGTGCAGGTGGACGAGATCGAGCGCTGGGTGCGGCTAGCCCGACCACAGACGGAGCTGGTTCCGGAGGGCGACGGCCTGCCTGTGGCCGGTCGGTTCGGCGGTCTCGCGGCGTTGCCGGAGGGCGAGGAGTGGCCTCCCGGGCAGTGTCTCGTATTGACGCTCGACCTTGCCGCGATCCCCTCGCACGGGCACGACCTTGACCTGCCGGCCGACGGGTCGCTGCTGCTCTTCGTCGAGCCGGACTTCACGCCCAACGACTGCCGGATCGTTCATGTGCCGGCCGGCACTCCGGTAACCGAGCACCCGAACCCCGGGGTGCCAGTCTTCGGTCCGATTCTGCTGCACGCTCGTGCCGGCTGGAGCCTTCCGGAGAACGAGCACGAGGTGCCGTTCGACCTTCGCTTGGACGACGAGGTCGAGGAAGTCATCGGAGAGGTGATGTGGGACCTCGAGGACAACGATTACGAGTTTTCTCTCGGCGGTTACGGCGGCGCCAGCACCGGCGGCGCGGACAACCCCATCCTCAATGCAAACGAGCACACCGTGCTAGCCACCGTCTGGCTGGACGAGGGGCAGGTGGGTGACGCGTTCGGCGAAACGCTGATTGTAGTCAACTTCATGATCAAGCATGCGGATCTGGCCGAGCGCGCCTTCGACCGGATCTGGCTGATGACTGACTTCAACGGCTGACGCGGTCAGGACTCCGGCGTGGTCCCCGGCTCGGCGTCGACCGCGTCGCGGGCGGTTCGGCGCAGAGCGGCGACGCCCAGACTGTGGTACTGGGTCGACCAGCAGACGGGCCGCTGTCGGTTGACAAGTCCGATCGGCGTGCCGGCCCGGACGACTTCCTTGCATACCGGTCTTTGCCCCCTCCGGCGCGGGAGGTCCATCGTCGTCCGGGAACGGTTGTCACCTCGGAGCAGCATTGCCTTCGTCCTCGCCGGCATGCTGCCGTCGAGCGCGGTGGCTGTCAGCGTTGCTGTCGACAGCGTGCGCACCGGGCGACGTCGTCCTCGTGGTTTTCATGCCTCCGACGGCCCGGTTATCCGGTTACCGACATTTTGCCTGGGCTGTAACGGACTCAGCCCGGGTGTCGCCTTCGAGGAAGGGACCGGCGTTGCCGAGCCGGTCTCCGGCCGGGGTGGGCACTTCCCCTCAACAGGTCGCCCAACCCACCCCGGCCACCTTGCGAATCCCGACCTGTCACGTTGGGCAAACAGCAGAAAGACATAGGGGTCATGGCCGCCCAGCTTCCCCTGTCGCTCCTTCCGACCGCGCTCTGGTGGCCGCCGTGGTCCTGAACCTAGGGGTTACCGGCGAAGCGGTTGCTGGTGCCCGGCCGCGGGTCGCGAGCCTAGGGCGGTCGGTCAAGGGCTGTGACGGGTGCGGTGGGCTGCTGTACTTCCGTGCTGTCCGGCGACCAGGTCGAGACGGAGCTTCGACCCCCGCCGGGGGAGCCTGGTCGGCGTTGTCGGCCAGTGTCAGCGGGTGTCGTTCCCTGTGGTCCTGCCTTCGGTGTCATGCCGGCTGTGACCATTGGAGTCGGTCGCGCAGCGCAGCGTTCGCTGACTTTCTGCTGACGCGGCACCTTCTGGTCCGTAGGTCACGGCGGCGCAGTCTTGTGCGGTGCTGTGCGACATCGGAAGGCGCGGTTCGGGCCTGTCGCGGCTCCTGCGGTCGCTCGCGTTGCTGTACTTCGTGCTGTGCGTCGATCACTCCGGCCGCCTGCGGCCTAAGATGTTGCCTTGCGCGTTCACGGGGGAGGCGACATGCCTGGAGACATCAATGCGGCAAGCCTGATCGCTCTGGCTGATCGCCTACGAGCCAAACCAGCGCAAAGCCATGAACGTCTCGAGCTGGTCACCAGCTGCGAAGGTCTGCCGTGGCTCGGCCGTGTCCCGGCCGCCACCGAGTCGTGCATCAAGATTCTCGCCCAGAACGACCCGAAGACCCGCTCAATGCCTTGCGAGCTCGGTATCTCCTCGATGGAGGTGCCCAGTGCCCTGACCACCTTCCGCCGTTGGTGGCCAAAGGCGGTCATCGCCATGGGCGATCCCGGGCAGCCCGATCCGCGGAAACCGTTGAAGCCCGGCATCGTGCAGTGGCGTTTCGACGGTGTCAACGCGTCGCCGGCGTTGAGCCCGCCGAGCACCGCTGGTTCTGCCGCTATCGCAGCTCACTTTGCCGGCCTGCCGTGGGCGCCACCGCCGATGATGTATGACGCGGCCGGTCCGCTTGCAGACATTGAGGCAGAGGACCTGCTGGCTAACATGGTTCATCCGCCGCAGATGCCGGTAGGCCGATGGGATCGCCTGCCAGGCTCGTGGGAGCGCTACATCCAGGCGTGGTGCTGCCTGGGCCTGCTGCATCATCGACCGGAGCAACCGTGGCCGACATCGACCAGACGACAAATGTTGGTCGAGCTAGCCTTCGGTGTCGAGGACTGGATTACCGAAGCCGCGCTCTATGCGCTAATCACAGCGGCTTGGGTCGACCCAGCATGCCGCTCAGATGTCGCCGGGTTGGTCGAGACCAGATACCTGATGATGCGTGAAGCGGCCGAGACCAGACCACTCACAATTGGCGTTTCCGTGGCGCAACTGGTTTACATAACCCCGGGCATGCCAAGCGAAACCCTTAACCATGCAGTGGATCTGACCGCTGCATCCCAGGAGTGGCCAGGCAATGGAAGCGTCTCGCTTGGCGGACCACCCGCGCCACCGCCGCGGCAAAGGTCGCTGTTGGACAGGCTTCGTCGCCGTTGACAGACCCAGGGCCGACCGAGCCCGAGCCCACGTGTACGGCTGGCTCACGAGGTGGGATCCGGCCGGCAGCGGAGGCCAAGTCTTGAAAGCTGATTCGGAGCTATGTTCACTGCAGCTTCCGACCTACGAGTGGGCCGCCAGGGACTCGAACTCTGAATCCCTCTGGGATGCCGCCGATCATCTGCAATCGGGCGGATCGGCCTGCTGACCTCGGCGAAGTCTCGGGTTGTCTTAGAGCGTGTTTGAGATGGGCTGATCAGGTCCAGGTGAAGGTGCGGCGGGCGTGGCGTCGGGCGGGTCGGCCCCGGGTGATGCGGCGTGTCATGCCGGCGATGGCGGCCCAGCGGATGATGGCTTCGGAGACCTCGGGGTGGCGTTCGTAGTCGCGGGCGAGTCGGCGGCAGGCGGTGAGCCAGGCCAGTGTGCGTTCGACGACCCAGCGGCGGGGATGCACGGCGAAGCCGCGTTGGTCGGTGGGCTTGCGGACGATCTCGAGGGTGGTGCGCAGGATGTCGCGGGTCCAGTCGACGAGTCGTCCGGTGAAGCCCTGGTCGGCGAACACGTGTCGGATCGGGGCGGCCATGTAGGCGCTGAGCAGTGCGGTCTTGGCGCCGTCGCGGTCCTGCCAGCTCGCGGCGAGGACGGTCACGGTGACCAGTAGGCCCAGGGTGTCGGTGACGATGAACCGCTTGCGGCCGTTGACCTAATGGGCAGAAGTTGAAGCCGCTGAAGTCTGCTGGTCACTCGAGCGCGAGTTCTGAGGGTGGATCGGCTTGGCGACTTCAGCGGGTCCGTCGTCGGCCGGCCAGCGCCAGCACTAC
>NZ_JAGPYK010000067.1 GCF_018070045.1 Micromonospora sp. U21 | reverse complement strand
CGCCCACCCTGATCGATCGCTCGGCGGCCCACCCCCACCCCGCGCCGGTCGGCGCCGCACCACGCCAGCGCCGGTTACGGCGACCCCTCGCCGTGCTGACCGCGACCGGCCTCGCCGCGCTGATCGGCCTCGGCGCGCTGCTCGCCCAGGGGCTCAACTCGCCCGACTCTCCCGGCTCGGCGCAGGCCTCCAATCCGCCGTCGAGCGCCACCCCGGTGCCCTCACCCACCACGCAGTCGCCGACGCCGGCGGCACCGTCCTCGCCGCCCGGCAGCTCGGTGCCCTGGACCGTCGGCCAGCAGATGCCGATCAGCCTGCGGGCGGTCAGTGCCGAGTTCGCGGCGGTGCTCGCCCAGGCGCAGGCCCGTGGCGAGATCGACCGCAAGACCGCCGAGGACCTGCGCGACGACCTGGTCGACCTGAACCGGCGGTCCAAGGACCGCGACCGGCGCATCGCCGACCTGCGGGAGCGGATCGACGAGTTGGTGGACCGGGAGCGGCTACCGGCGCGGACGGGCGCCCAACTCGACTCCCTGCTCACCCAGGCCCGGGCGCTCTCCACCGGCCGCAGCGACGACTGACACATCCATCAGCGCCGCTGGCATGATGGTCCGATGCGGACGCGGCTGATCTTCGTACGTCATGGCGAGTCGGTCCACCAGGTCACGGGAATCGTGGGCGGCCCGCATGGTTGCCGGGGCCTGACCGAGCTGGGCCGGGATCAGGCACGCAGACTGGCCGGGCGACTCGCCAGCGACTGCGCCGCCGACAGATCGGTGGCGGTGTACTCGTCGGTGCTGCGCCGGGCCGTCGAGACCGCGCAGCCGATCGCCGACGCGTTCGGCGTCCGCCCAGTAGCGGACTGCGGGCTGTGCACCTGGCACACGCCGCCGTACGCCGACGGGATGCCGACCATCCGCTTCCGGGCCGACCACACGGCGGGGGGTGGGGGTCTGTTCCGGCCCTTCGAGAAGGGCAACGAGAGCTGGGCCGAGCTGGTGACCCGCGTCAGCCGCGCGATCATGGAGATCGCACACCAGCACCGGGGCGCCACCGTGATCCTGGTCGGGCATACCGAGACCGTCGAAAGCGCGTTCCACGCGCTCGCCGCTCAGCCGCTCTACCGGGCGTTCGACCTGGACGTGGCCCCGGCCTCGATCACCGAATGGACCACGGTGGACGACGCCGCCCGGTGGCCGCCGGCCCGCTGGACGTTACGTCGCTTCGGCGACACGGCTGACGTGCAGCGGCCTACAGCGTGATCCAGTACCGCCGCACCGCACCGAGTTCGGTGTCCCGGATGTCCTCGAGGACGCCGCCGTGGTGCTCGATCGTCCGCGCCGAGGCGACGTTCTCCACCTCGCAGGTGACCAGCACCCGATCCAGCCCGAGCGCCAGGGCCTCGCCAAGCATCCGCCCCAGCGCCCAGGTCGCCAGCCCTCGCCGGCGTGCGGACGGCCGGATGCCGTAGCCGATGTTGCCGGCGACGCGCAGCAGGTAGTGGTTGAGCTCGTGCCGCAGCGCGATCCCGCCGAGCACCCGGTCACCCTCGACGATCCACCGGTACGTGCACGGCACCCGGCCAGCGTCCAACGGCCTCGCCGGATCCGACTGGTCCGCCAGCCGCGCCACCCAGGCCGCGAACCCGTCCGGCGAGCGCACCTCGTCCGACGGCCGCAGCCCGAACCCGTCCTCGTGCGGGCCGGGGCCCCACTCGTCATGCGCATCGAGCCAGGGGGCGTGCAGACGCACGGTCGGAGCGATCAACTCGGGCATGCCGCGACGGTATCGGTCCGGGCCGCGCACAGAGCACCCCGATCCGGTGGCGGCGGCCGTAGTCTCACCGGCATGACGACAACGCAGACACACACCCTCGCCGTACCCGGCGTCGACCTGGTCTACGACGTCCGCGGCCCGCTACCGCCGTCCGGCGGGCGCCCCGCGCTGCTCATGATCGGCCAGCCGATGACGGCGGAGGGCTTCACTGCGCTCGCCCCACACTTCACCGACCGGACGGTTGTCACCTACGACCCTCGCGGCCTGGGCCGCAGCATCCGCAAGGACGGCCGGTCCGACCACACGCCGCAGCAGCAGGCCGCCGACCTGCACCTGCTGATCGAGGCACTGGACGCCGGTCCGGTCGACGTGTTCGCCAGCAGCGGCGGTGCGGTGACCGCACTCGAACTGGTCGCGACGCACCCCGGCGACGTCGGCACGCTGGTGGCGCACGAGCCGCCGATCAACGCTGTGCTCCCCGACGCCACGGCCGCCGAGCGCGCCCGGGCCGGCTTTTACGAGGCGTACCAGGCGAAGGGCACCAGCGCGGGCATGGCCGCGTTCATCGCCATGACGTCCTGGCAGGGCGAGTTCACTGATGCCTACTTCACCCAGCCCACGCCCGACCCGGCGATGTTCGGCATGTCGACCGACGACGACGGCACCCGCGACGACCCGCTGCTGTCGCAGAGTTCGTGGGCGATCACTGACTACCGCCCCGACGGGGGCCGGCTCACCGCCGCACCGACCCGGATCGTGATCGCGGTCGGTGAGGAGTCGGCGGGGACGTACACCGCCCGTACGGCCCTGGGCACCGCGGCCCTGCTCGGCCAGGAGGCCGTGGTGTTCCCCAGCCACCACGGTGGCTTCCTCGGTGGTGAGTTCGGTTACGCGGGCAAGCCCGAGGAGTTCGCGGCGAGGCTGCGTGAGGTGCTGGACGCCGGCTGACCGTGCAGACAGGACTCAGCCGAAGGAGATGAGGGCGCCGCGCTCGTCGAAGCGGGCCGTGCCCGCCCAGGCGATCTCCCAGCGGTTACCCTCAGGGTCGGCGATGTAGGCCGAGCGCCCACCCCAGGACCGGTCGGTCGGCTCAGCCACCACTGTCGCGCCGGCCGCGACGACCGCGGCGAAGGCCGTGTCGACCTCCGCTCGGTTGTCGACGTTGCAGGCCAGCGTGACGCCGGACCAGCCGCCGGCCGGATCGGACACGCCGGGCGCCGCCTCGGCCGTCAGGTCCGGCAGCGGATAGAGCGCGAGCAGGACGCCACCCAGCAGGAAGGCCGACCAGCCGTCGTCACTGGACGGCAGCTCGGGCCAGCCCAACGATCGGTAGAACGAGCGCAGCACGCCGATGTCGCGCGCGGCCAGGGTCACGACGGACAGTCGAGCGGGGAGTGGGCCCATGCGGCCCATCCTGCCCGAGCCGTACGACATGCCCCTGGCCAACGCGATCCGCGACGTGTTCATCGGGCAGCGGTCAGGTCAGTTCGGCCACCGGGGCCGGGACCGCCTTCTCCGCCCGACGACTCACCTCTTCCCAGCCGGCCCAGGTGTCCATGCGCCGGCGGGAGATGTCGAAGGCGAGGTCGTAGACCATGCTGCCCAGCAGTAGCCGCAGCGGCGGGTCGTCGCTGGCGACCAGCGTCATCAGCGCCTCGGCGGCGAGCCGTGGTTCGCTGTCGATCGACCCTTCCGCCCACTGCTTCTCCAACTCCGCGCGCAGCGGGTCGTAGGCGGGGTTCGGGGTGGTCGCCGTGCTGTTGGTGTAGAGGTCCGTCCAGTAGCCGCCCGGCTGGACGATGGTGACCTTGACGCCGAACCCGGCGGCCTCGGCGGCGAGTGCCTCGCTCATGCCCTCCAGCGCGAACTTGCTGGCGCTGTAGAGGCCGGTGCTGGGGAAACCGCCGAGCGCGCCGATGCTGGAGATCTGCACGATGTGGCCGCGGCCCTGCGCCCGCATCGTCCGCAGGGCGGCCTGGCTGACCCAGAGCGGGCCGAAGAAGTTGAGGTCCAGTTGGGCCCGGGCCTCGGCTTCGGTGAACTCCTCCACCATGCCGGCGAAGAGCCCCCCGGCGTTGTTCACGACGATGTCGAGTCGACCGAAGTGCTCGACGGCTTGACCGACAATGTCGAAGACGGCCGCGCGGTCCGTGACATCCAGGCGCAGCGTCAGCAGGCGGCCGGGGTGTCGGGCGGCGAGGTCGTCGAGCGGCGAGACGTCGCGGGCGGCGCCGACAACCCGGTCACCGGCGGCGAGCGCCGCCTCGGTGAAGGCGCGGCCGAGGCCACGGCTGGCCCCGGTGATGAACCAGACCCGGGATGCGGCAGTGCCTGAGGTTTCCATGAGGTTCCTTCCGCCATGTAAGACGAACCGTCCCGTCTCGTTGTTGCCTGACCCTACCCGCTCGGAGCCGCTTGTCAAGACGGACCGTCTCGTCTTTTTCTTGCTAGATTGGTCGCGTGCCCAAGCAGGTAGCCCCCGACGCCAGCCGCCGCAGCCAGACGGCGCGGCGGGCCATCCTCGCCGCCGCCTTCGACCTCGTCGGCGAGGTGGGATACGCGAAACTCAGCATCGAGGGCATCGCCGCCGCCGCAGGCGTCGGGAAACAGACGATCTACCGCTGGTGGCCGTCAAAGGGTGCGCTGCTGTTCGACGCCTTCCTCGCCCTCACCACCGAGGGGGACGACGGCCGGACCGGTGCCCTGCCCGACACCGGCGACCTGGCAGCCGACCTGAAACTGGTCCTGCGGGCCACCGTCGTCGAGCTGAACGATCCGCGCTACGACCAGCCCATGCGCGCCCTGCACACCGAGATCGTCCACGATCCCGCCCTGGCCGCCGACTATGCGAAGCGGCTGGACGAGCCGATGCGGGAGCTGAAGAAGGACCGCCTGCGCGCCGCCCAACGCGCGGGCCAGCTGGCCGAGGACATCGACCTCGACGTGGCCGTCGACATGCTGTTCGGCCCGGTCCTCAACCGGTGGCTCCAGCGCACCGGCCCTTTGAATTCCGAGTACGCCGACCAGGTGGTCGACACGGCACTGCGCGGTCTCCGGCCACGCGAGGCGTAGCCCAGCCGAGGACCGAGCCCCGCGGAGCCCCTCCGCCGGCGGGCGTCAGCCGACCGTGACCGCGTCGCCCTCCGTCACCCGGCCGGCACGAATCACCCGGGCGTACGCGCCGACGCACGGGTCGGGTGTCGCGTCGGCCGCGCGAAGGGTGAGCAGGGTGCGCCAGCGGTGGGGTTGTTTTTCGCGCTGGCCACCCGACCGGTGGGGGGATATTCACAGCGGCTGCGCCATCGCGAGCCGTGGCGGGGTGCGGTTCTCCACACCCTCACCGCTGTGGTCGACCCGCGCCCCCGGGCGGTCCACCTCATGGTCGACTCTCAGGAACACTTCGTAGCGTGGGGGCATGATTCGAACGTCCCACGCCGTGCTCGCCACCGGAACCCCCGCCGCTGCGGCCGAACCGCCCCAGGACGGAATGGTCGGCTACGTCAGTGACCTGGTGGAACGACTCGGCGGGCCGGGCGCCGGCCTGGCGGTGGCGCTGGAGAACCTGTTCCCGCCGATCCCCAGCGAGGTGATCCTGCCGCTGGCCGGGTTCGTCGCCGCGCAGGGCCGGATCAGCCTGATCGGTGCGATCTTCTGGACCACGCTGGGCTCGGTGCTGGGCGCGCTGGCGCTCTATCTGATCGGCGCGTCGCTGGGCCGGCACCGGATGCGCGCCATCGTGGCCCGGCTGCCGCTGGTGAAGCTCAGCGACGTGGACCGGACCGAGGCGTGGTTCCTCCGGCACGGCGTGAAGGCGGTCTTCTTCGGCCGGATGATTCCGATCTTCCGGAGCCTGATCTCCATCCCGGCCGGGGTGGAGCGGATGCCGGTGAGCACCTTCCTGCTCTACACCACGCTGGGCAGCCTGATCTGGAACACCACCTTCGTGCTCGCCGGCTACCTGCTCGGCGACAACTGGCACCTCGTCGAGGGGTACGTCGGGGTGCTCCAGAACGTGGTGATCGTGGCCTGCGTGGCGGCCGTCGCCTGGTTCGTCGGGTCCCGCGTGTTGCGGGCCCGCCGCGCCGCGCGGAACCCCGAGCCGGCCGGCCTCGACGGCCTGGACCAGCGCGGCGTACCCGACCCGGACGGTCGGGGCACCCTCTACCGTGGCGGATCGTGGGCCTCGGACGAGCGCTAGGCCGGCAGCCGGGCGGGCCCGGTGCGGAAGGACGTCAGATGGTGGTGGGGGAGCGGCGGACCGGCCGGCGGTGGGAGGGGCTCCGGCTGCCGGTCGGCGTCGCCGCCGGGGCCGCGACCGCCGCCGTCGAGCTGGTCTTCCTGGCCGTCGCGGCCGTCGCGCTCGCCGGGTCCGCGCTCGCGCCTGCGGCCGGCCCGCGGGTCACCGACCTGACGAGGCGGTACGCCGTACAGCTGGTGCGCGTGGAGCGCTGCCGGTTGTCCGGTCTGCTCACCGCGGGTGAGCTGCCCGCGCCGAACGGCGCGTCGACCCGGCGGCAGATCGGCTACCTGGCGGCCCGGCTGCTGCCCGGCGTGCTCGGCCTGTTGGCGTACGCCGTGCTGGGCGTCGGCGTGGTGCTGGCCGGGATCGTGCTGCGCGCGGCGGTACGCGGCGAGCTGACCCTCCTCGACGCGCTTGCCCAGGTCGCCGTCGGCGCGGTACTGCTGCTGCTCAACGTCCAGGCGTTCGCTACTGTCGCCGCGCTCGACGTCCGGCTGGCCCGGCGGCTGCTCGGCCCGGGGAGTCGGGCGGAGCTGGCGCAGCGGGTCCGCGAGCTGACCACCACCCGGGCCGGGGTCATCGCCGCGGTCGACGCCGAACGGCAGCGTATCGAACGAGACCTGCACGACGGCCTCCAGCAGCGGCTGGTCGCCCTCGGCATGCTGCTCGGCCGGGCCCGGCGCGCCCGCGACGCCGACCCCACCACCGCCCTGCTCGCCCAGGCACACGAGGACGTGCAGCGGGCCGTCGAGGAGCTGCGCGAGGTGGCGTGGCGGGTCTACCCGTCGGCGTTGGACGGCAGCGACCTGGGCGAGGTGCTCGCCATGGTCGCCCACCGCTCCGAGGTGCCGGTGCGGATCCGCTGCGAGCTGCCGGTCCGCCCGGAGCGGCAGATCGAGACGGTGCTGTACTTCGTGGCCTGCGAAGCGCTCACCAACGCCGCGAAACACGCCGCCGCTACCCTGGTCACGGTCGAGATCGGGGTACGGGAGGGGTGGGTCCGGATGGGCGTGCACGACGATGGCGTGGGTGGCGCGGACCCGACCGGCCGAGGCCTGTCGGGGCTGGCCCGACGCGTCGCGGCACTGGACGGCCGCCTACGGGTGACCAGCCCGGCCGGCGGCCCGACCACCGTGCTGGCGGAGCTGCCGTGCGGCTAGTGCTCGCCGAAGACTCGACGCTGCTCCGGGAGGGCCTGGCACGGCTGCTCGCCGAGGAGGACCACGAGGTGGTCGCGGCGGTCGGTACCGCCGACGAACTGGTCGAGGCGGTCGGACGGTCCCGTCCCGACGTGGTCGTCACCGACGTCCGCATGCCGCCCACGCACACCGACGACGGGTTACGCGCCGCCCTGGAGATCCGCCGGCGCTGGCCCACCACTGCCGTCCTGGTGCTCTCCCAGTACGTGGAGCGACGGTACGCCGGCCGCCTGCTCGCGGACCGGCCCGAGGGGGTCGGCTATCTGCTCAAGGACCGGGTGGCCCAGGTCGACGACTTCCTGGACGCACTGGACCGGGTGGCCGCCGGAGGCACCGCGCTCGATCCGGAGGTGGTTCGTCAGGTGGTGGCCGGCTCCGACCGGCCGGACCCGTTCGGTCGGCTGACCCCGCGCGAACGGGACGTGCTGCACGAGATGGCCCAGGGGCACACGAACGCCGCCATCGCCCAGCGGCTGCACGTGTCGCAGAGCGCGGTGGAGAAGCACGTCAACGCCATCTTCGACAAGCTCGACCTCGCCGACGTCGCCGGCTACAGCCGTCGGATCCTCGCCGTGCTGCGCTACCTGGGCACCTGAGCTACCTGGGCACCTGACGCCGACCGACCGCTGCGGCGAATGATTCCGCCAGGTGCCCGCTGCCGTGGGTGGCCCGGTGTGGGTGATCTGGGAGCCGCCCGCATCCCCGGTTTGCCGCCGGACGGTCAGCCGCGATCCTGCGCTGGGCGCTGCGGGCCCGTCTCGTCGCTGGTCGCCGGGTCCGCTCGATCCTTGGGGTGGATAGGGGGCCAAGCCCGCCCTCACGGGCGGTCGGTGGGGTGAGCGTTATACCTGTGAGTCATACATATGCCTCTGAGGTATACCGCTCATCGACCACCTTGCCCTCCGGATCGCCTGGCTCGGGGTGATCGACTCGATATCGCGGATATCGCGGATATCGCGGATATCGCGAATATCGCGAATATCGCGAATATCGCGAATATCGCGGATGTCGCGGTGGCTACGGCCCTCGGATGCCCCGATATCGCCGATACCGAGTCGATCAACCCCCCGAACCGGCCCCATCCGACGCCGGAACGCCCGGTGATCTCGTGCTGGGTGTCCGGTATCGGGGGTTTGTGGGTTGTGACCGGCTGCATTCGTGGGGTGGAATCGTGGCGGGCCGGGGGTCGTTACATACCCTGACGATCGCAGCACCACCGGCCCGCCAGGTCCCGTCCCCGCGGGTTGGCAGCGCGGCCGGGGTTGGAATGCCCGCGAGGTGCGCGGTCGTTGCAGACTCCCGACCGACCGCACCAGCACACCAGAACAGGGTGCCTGTCGGATGGGCCAGCCCCGGAATGGGCCCGGCCCGGCGGTCGTTACACACAGTCCCGGCGCCACGAGCCCCCCGGCTTGTAGGCCGCCGACCTAAGACTTTCCCCCCTTGTGTTGAAAGCGCCGGACGAGGTGCTCGCACCCGCACGCCGTTTCCCCTGTTGGCGGTGGGTGTCTACCCCCTTGAAGGAGCTGACCCCTGATGAACACGATCATTCGTAAGAGCGTGCTGTCGGTTG
>NZ_JAGPYK010000066.1 GCF_018070045.1 Micromonospora sp. U21 | reverse complement strand
TCCGACTCGCGATACAAGCGCACAGCGCGCTGACGTAGCTCGTCGGGGTACTTCTTCGGTGCTGCCACGGACGACTTCCTCCCCACGGCCATCAGACCATGATCAAGAAGCTCCATAGAAGCGGGGGAACTCACCCGTGGCCAGGAACCATGTGTCCAGAACGGCCCCTGGAAGCTGATCAAGTAATCAGATAGCGCGCGACGCACCGGCCCGGGACCGCTTCGGTCCCGGGCTTGTGTGCTTCCCGCTCGGGCCGGACTTTCAGATCAGCCCTTGGACCGTGGCGCGGACGCCGGCCTGGAAGCGCGTCTGGACACCGAGCTTGGCCAGGACGACGGCGACACGGCGGGTGGCCGTACGGGTGCTCATGCCCAACTGCCGGGCGATGGCCTGATCCTTCAGGCCGGCCTTCAACATCCCGAGCAGCAGGACGTCGTCCTGGTTGAGGTCCTGGTCCTGGGTCAGCATCGACCCGGTCATCGGCTCGGCGCGCGCCCAGTACGCCTCGTAGAGTTCGATCACCGCGTCCAGCAGGCCGGACGGGTGGAGGACGGCCATACCGTCATAGGTCCCGCCGGAGAGCGGGATGAGGGCGATGCGCTTGTCGATGATGTGCAGCTTGAAGGGCAGCGCCGGCAGCAGCCTCGACTGTTCACCGATCGCGGCGAGTTCGAGCAGCGTCGCGTACCGCCCGGGGCGTTCCATCGACTCCGGGCAGTAGATGGAGCGAACCTCGACGCCGCGCTCGATCCAGGCCCGCGTGATGGCGTGTTCGTCCTCGTTGCTGTACAGCGTGCCGTCCGGCTGACCCAGGTAGGGCGGCCGGTCCAGGACCCAGATGTGGCTGCTGGCCGACCGGTTCAGCTCCTCCAGGCGGTCGACGACGACCGCACGCCCGGAGAGCACCTCCAGCAGGTTGCCCGGGTTGCCGCGGAGCTGCCCCTCCCGGTAGCTCACCGTGATCGCCTCGACCTCGCCGCGCGCGGCGTCCAGTGTGGTCTCGGCCTCGAACATCCGCTGCCGCAGCAACGGGACCAAGGCGGTCTGCGGGTTCACCGCCTGGTAGTGCCCGCGCGTCGTCCTTCGGAGGATCCCGAGCGCGGTGAGTCGGGCGATGGACCGCTGGGCCTGGGCCACCGTCACCGCGAGCACCTTGGCGACCTCCGGTGCGGTCAGCTCACCGCCGGGCAGAAAGGCCCGATAGGTCCGTTCATCGCCGTCGGAGATGCCCAGGGCTCGCAGCATGGATGGTCGACCTCCGTCGGATGGGGCACGGGTCGTCGAGTGACGAGCTTGGCCAGTTGACCAAGGACGCCACCAGATTATCTGGACACTCTCCGGAAGCGCGGCGTTCACTCACCTCGCCGGGAAGGGCGGCCGTACCGCCTCAACCCGGGCGTGCCACGCCGCCGTCGTGCGGGTCGTGGCGCCACGACGACGGGCCGGAGTCGCTGCTCCGGCACCACAGCGGAGGAGGAGCGCGTGACCTTACCGTCACGAAGGAACAGCCTGGCGTGGGGAGCGACGGTGACCATCGCGTCGCTGCTCGCGGTGCTGCCCGGATCGCCCGTCCAGGCGGCCGGTGACCTGACCGTCCCCACCCCCACGTCGCGTCACCTCGGCACCGGTCGGTACATCGTCACGCTGTCGGACGCGCCGATCGCCGCGTACAAGGGCGAGGTCGCCGGCCTGCCGTCGACGGCGGCTGCCCCCAACGCCCGGACCGACGTCCACAGCACGGACGCGAGCCGCTACCGGGACTACCTGAAGGACCGGCACAGCCGCGTCGCCAGTTCAGTCGGCGCGACAGCCCGTACGCACTACTCGGTGGTGACGAACGGGTTCACCGCGGACCTGACGGGCGCCCAGGTGGCCCGGCTCTCCCACCAGCCCGGCGTCCTCCGCGTCACCCCGGACGGGTGGAACAAGGTGGCCTCCGATTCGACGGCCACCGACTTCCTGGGCCTGTCCGGGCGGCGAGGGCTGTGGTCGGCGCTCGGTGGCACCGCGAAGGCCGGCAAGGGCGTGGTGATCGGCGACATCGACACCGGCATCTGGCCGGAGAGCGCGTCGTTCGCGGCGGCGCCGATCGGCACCGCTCCGGCCACCCCCAAGGACCCGTACCGGCCGCAGCGCAAGGGCGACTCGATCACCATGCGCAAGGCCGACGGAGGGACCTTCAGCGGCACCTGTCAGACCGGGGACGAGTTCACCGCCAGCGCCTGCAACTCGAAGATCGTCGGGGCCCGGTACTTCGGAGACGGCTGGCTGTCGCTCGTTCCGCCAGAGAACCGCGGCGACTTCGTCTCTCCCCGCGACGGGAACGGCCACGGCACCCACACCGCCTCCACGGCGGCCGGTGACGCCGACGTCACGGTGACGGAGGGCGGTCGGGACCTGGGCGAGATCTCCGGTGTGGCGCCGGGCGCGTCGATCTCGGTCTACAAGGCACTCTGGAGCAGCAAGGACGGCAAGCGGGACGGCGGCATGACGTCCGACATCGTGGCGGCGATCGACCAGGCCGTCGCCGACGGTGTCGACGTCATCAACTACTCGGTCGGCGGCACGTTCGAGTCCGGGCTCGACAGCCCGATCCAGCAGGCCTTCCGGAACGCGGCGGCAGCCGGGATCTTCGTCTCGGCAGCGGCCGGCAACGCCGGCCCCGAGTCGGCGAGCCTGGACAACACCGCGCCGTGGGTCACCACCGTCGCCGCCAGCACGTTGGCACCGATGGAGGCGACCCTCAAGCTCGGCGACGGCCGGACGTTCGTCGGCGGCAGCACCACGGTCACCGGCCAGGTTGGCCCCAAGCCCCTGGTGCTCGCGCAGAACGTCAAGCTGCCCGCCGCGTCGGACGGCGACGCGGCGCTCTGCAAGGACGCCACCCTCGACCCGGCGAAGGTGGCCGGGACCATCGTCGTCTGCGACCGGGGCGTCACCGCTCGCCCGACCAAGTCGGCCGAGGTGCAGCGGGTCGGCGGCGTCGGCATGGTGCTGGTGAACACCAGCGACCTGGACGTCGACGGCGACCTGCACCAGGTGCCGACCGTGCACCTCAACGTGCCGGGCGCCACGGATGTCCGGAACTACTCGACCACGCCGGGTGCCACCGCCGTCCTGCAGCCGGGCGGCTCGTCGAACACGCCGTACCCGCAGATCGCCGCCTTCTCCTCGCGCGGCCCCTCGAACGCCAACAAGGGCGATCTCATCAAGCCGGACATCGCCGCGCCGGGCGTGGGCATCCTCGCCGCGGTGGCGCCCCCGAGCAACCTCGGCCACAACTTCGACTTCCTCTCGGGCACCTCGATGGCCACACCGCAGATCTCGGGCCTCGCGGCGCTCTACCTCGGGGCGCACCCGACCTGGTCTCCGATGGCCGTGAAGTCGGCCCTCATGACGACAGCGGTGGACACCAAGACCGCTACCGGAGGCGTCAACACCGATCCGTTCGCGCAGGGCGCCGGCGAGGTCAACCCGCGCCGGATGTTGGACCCGGGCCTGGTGTACGACTCGACCAACGCGGACTGGCTGGCGTACGAGGCCGGTCAGGGTCTGAACGCGGGCCCGAACGTCCGGCCGGTCGACCCGAGCGACCTGAACTACCCCTCGATCGCGGTCGGTCAACTCCTCGGGTCGCAGACCATCACCCGTACGGTCACCGCCACCCGGCCCGGCATCTACCGGGCGTCTGCGGACGTGCCGGGCATCAAGGTGCAGGTGCAGCCGTCCACGCTGCTCTTCACCAAGGCGGGCCAGAAGGCGCGGGTCAAGATCACACTGACCCAGCGAGCCGCGCCATCGGCCGTCCCGGTCGTCGGATCGCTGACCTGGACCGGGAGTCGGCACGTGAGCGTCCGCAGCCCGATCGTGATCACGCCCTTCTCAGTGCTCGCTCCGGATCGCGTAGCCGGCAGCGGCGCGCAGGGGACCGTCAGCTTCCCGGTGACTCCGGGCAGCGCGAAGCTCACGCTCACGGGTCACCACCCCATCGCTGGGCCGCTCGTCAAGGGCGAGATCTCGGCCAGCAACCCGGAGCAGTACTTCTCGTTCACCGTTCCGCAGGGGAGCAAGGCGGGCGAGTTCTTCGTCACCACGGACAACCCGGATGCGGCGCTCTACCTGCTGATCGGCCGTCCGATCAGCGATACCCAGTTCGCACTGGTCGGGCTGAGTGACTACGCGCACCGCGCGCGGGTGAGCGTGGCCCAGTTGCCCCCGGGCGACTATCTGGCGGCCGTGGTCGACCTGGGTGACGCGCCGGGTACGTCGTCGACGCCGTACACGATCCAGTCGAACGTCGTGGGTGGTGGCACCGCTCCGGTCGGCACGTTCTCGGTCTCGCCGAAGGCTCCGACGACCAAGCAGGGTGTGTCGATCACGGTGACCGGGTCATGGTCCGGCGTGAGCACCGACCGACCGGCCACCGCATACGTCGAGTACCCGAAGGGTGCCGGCACGCTGGTCAGCATCGGCGGCTGAGAGCGCGCTGAACGGTTGACCCGTCCGGGGCGCGGCAGGCCGCCGCGCCCCGGACGGTCCGTACGACGTGCGGTCTTCGGGCCCGGTGCAGACGGACGAAGAAGGTCGCGGTGGAGCAGCCAATGACCCAGGCGGCTTCCCGGCTCGACAGGTTCTGCCAGGCCATCAGGGTGAGCAGTTCCCGGTCGTCCTCGGTGAGCCGAGCGAGGGCCGCGAGCACCGGCCGCGTTGAAGTGTCTGTACCTGGTGACCCGATCCCTGGACCCCACCGGAGCAGGCAGAACCCGATGGACGATGCGCTGGAAACCCGCGTTGAACGCCTTCGCCATCACCTTCAGCGACCGCTTCCCCGCCGCTGAAACCTACTAACCAAAATCGCCGGAAACACCGTTAGCGAGACAGCCCCGGGCGGAACCCAGCGGCGGAGGCTGCGTCCATCGCATCGTCGATCGTGATTTGCCACGCGTGGCCATACACCTTGCCGCGCGGGTAGAAGGGGCGGTGTCCATGGCTCTGCGGGTTCGGTGAGGGCGCGGCGCCAGACATGGGGTCGCTCCTGAGGGGTCGGAGCCAGGCGGTCAACCGAGCATTGTAGGTGCAAGCCGCAACCCGAAGTAACGGTGTGAACCGGATGTAACGGTGCATGGCCAGGCGGCGCATGTACACCGGATGCGGTGCGAGCGTCCATGCGGCAGTGGGCGGGGCACCCGACCCCTCCCCACCCCCCGGAGGGTGGTCCCGCCCCTGCCGCCCCCTCAATACGCCGAGCCGAGGTCCCGGGTTACCCAGGGATCCTCGGCTCCAACGTCGTGCGGGCGCGGTCGGTCGCGACCCTCACAGCGTCCGGACGATACGCATGGCGATCTCCTGACCGGCGAACACGCACGCTACGGCGGTGACCTTCGCGGGTACCCCCGAGCTGCCGGCCGACCGGTGCCAGCAGCGAGCCGACGACTCTGCCGATCGCCGCTCAAAGGACCCGCACGAGGATGCCTTCTGGGTTCGCCTCGTGCCGCCATCAGAATGGCCGGGCACTTCACCGGATGGACGAAGGGGACCACCACGGGTGGGCTCGTCTACAACGAGTTCAACCGGTGACTTCAGGTCGGGAACGGCGTCCACGAGGACGTCGACCTGCTTCAGGAACGGGTTCCCGACGTCGACTTCCTGACCTTTCCGAAGTACATGCCGGAGGAGTCGCTGATGCGGGCGTGACAGCGCGAATGCGGGGTCGACATGGACTACATCGAGCAGCTCCAATCCCCACGAACCCTCCCGGCCCGCGAGCACCGAACGCATACTCGGCTCATACGAGCCTGACATGCTCATGCCGACGGCCATCAGCTCGGCGCGGCGCTCGTGCACCACGACCTCGAGGCCGGTCTGTCCGGTCCCTGGCATGATGGTGCGATGAATGTTCTCAGTGCCGAGGTGACCAGGCCGGCGATCCGGTTCGGATCGACCGTGCTCGACACTCCGAACCCGAAACAGCTGAGTCGTTTCTACGCCGACCTGCTCGGCTGGACCGTCGACCCCGAGGACGACTCGGACGACTGGGTGACGATCCGGTCCGCCGACGGCGCCCAGCTTATGTTCCAGCAGGCCACGTCGTTCCGCGCGCCGACCTGGCCGGACGGTCAGGTGCCGCAGCAGTTCCACCTCGACCTGATGGTGGCGGACCTGGACGCCGCGCAGGCGTACGCGGAGTCGCTGGGCGCGGTACGGCGGGAGTCCCCGGACGAGGCTGAGCACTTCCGTGTCTTCCTCGACCCCAGCGGGCACCCGTTCTGCCTCTGCCAGGACGACTGATCACGGCGACGCCGGTCCGTGTCCGCAAACGCATCGAACGCATCGTCTGCGCGTAGCTCGCCGAAGTCCACGTTGCCAGAGCCAGAGCTTGATGTCGGTCGCCCGGAATCGTGGCCTCCACGCTATCTGGGGGACCTCACGGGCGACGTGAGAGAGAGGGTGGGTGGCAATGTCACAGCAGTGGGCGGCACGATAGGTGCCGTGCCGGCTCCCACCCGCCCGCCCCTGGCGGTCTTGGACGCGGTGCTGGAGCGGTTGACCTACGTCAACGAGGAGACCGGCTACACCGTCGCCCGGGTAGCCACCGACCGCGGTTCCGATCTGTTGACGGTGGTCGGTGCGCTGCTCGGCGCCCAGCCCGGGGAGAGCCTGCGCCTGCAGGGCCGGTGGTCGTCGCACCCGCAGTACGGGCGGCAGTTCGAGGTCGACTCCTACACCACTGTGCTGCCCGCGACGATCCAGGGCATACAGCGCTACCTCGGCTCCGGCCTGGTCAAGGGCATCGGCCCGGTATTCGCCGAGCGGATCGTCGCCCACTTCCGCCTCGACACCCTGCGGGTCATCGAGGAGGAACCCTCCCGGCTGGTCGAGGTGCCCGGGCTGGGGCCGAAACGCACCGCGAAGATCACCGCCGCGTGGGAGGAACAGACGGCCATCAAGGAGGTGATGGTCTTCCTCCAAGGCGTCGGGGTGTCCACGTCTCTGGCCGTGCGGATCTTCAAGAAGTACGCCGACGCCTTGATTTCGGTGGTGCGCAACGACCTGTACCGGTTGGCAGCCGACGTGTGGGGCATCGGCTTCAAAACCGCCGACACCATCGCCCAGGCCGTCGGCATCCCGCATGACAGCCCAGCAGCGGTAGAAGGCCAGCTCTCACCGGTGGTGGTGTTGCGGCGGATCAGGTGGCTGTGCCGGCCGTCGTCGTCGGCGTCGGGGCAGACGTCGTCGAGCCAGGCCCAGTCGTAGAAGCGCGGGCCGCCGTTGCCCTCAAGCCGGAGGCTGCCGCCCCGGTCAGCAGCTGAGCCGTGTTCACCCGTGGAGTCGGCGTGACGCCGGCTACAGAACCTTGCCACTGACGCCGGTGTCAGCAATTAGCGTTCGGCCATCAACGCAGAGCAGAGAGAGGCGACCATGAGTCGAGCTTTCGGATATGGCGCCTTCGGTGGGCCCGAGGTGCAGACCTACTTCGACCGCCCCGATCCGCAGCCGCGGGAGGGGGAGCTCCTGATCAGGCTGCGGGCCGCCGGAGTGGCCCGCCTCGACAGCCTGCTTCGGTCCGGCAACGTGCCGGCGCTGAATGGGCACGTTCCCTTCCCGCAGGTGATGGGCATGGAGGCCGCCGGTGACGTGCTCGCGGTCGGGGCGGGCGTCACCGATATCCAGGTTGGCGACGCGGTGTTCGGGTTCGCGCTCAACGGCGCCGGAACGTACGCCGAGACGACCGTGCTGCCGGCGGCGAACGTGGCGCGCAAGCCGGAGAAGCTTTCCTACGAGAGCGCGGCGACGATTCCCGTCTCGGGCACCACGGCGCTGGACGCCCTCGATGGTCTGGACCTGCCCGAAGGCGCCACTGTGCTGATCAACGGCGTCGGCGGGAGCACCGGCCTGGTCACCGCTCAGCTCGCCGGAGCCCGTGGCCTGAAGGTGATCGGCACGGGCAGTGACGGTAAGCGGCCGGTCGCCGAATCGCTGGGCGTCACCTTCGTCAGCTACAACGCCGGCGACGTGGCCGAGCAGGTCCGCACGCTGGCGCCCGCCGGCGTGGACGGCTTGATCGATCTGGTCGGCGGTGACTCGCTGCGGTCGGTCGCCGGCCTGGTCAAGGACGTCAAGCGGCTGATCTCCGTCGCCGACATGTCGGTGCCGGAGTTGGGCGGGACGTTCGTCGTCCGCCGGCTCGACCGACCAGGGCTGGACATGGTCGCCGCACTGATGGTGGCCGGCACGATCGATTCGCACATCACCCGCTCGTTTTCCTTCGACCAGGCCGCCGAGGCTCTGGCCGCCGTCGAAAGCGGTCACACCACCGGCAAGGTGATCATCACGTTCCCCGCCTGATCACCGTCGAGGCCGATCGGTCCGGGAGATCGTGCCCGCTCCTACCGATGGCACGGCAGGCCTCGTCCAGAACTGGCGTGTCCACCGACACGCCAGTTCCGGCTGGCGCCAGCGTGGCAGTCACCGGCGCCGCTCGCACAAGTAGTCGCTTACGCCACAGCGGCGATGTCGCACCCCCGCATGAGCCGGGGTTCGGCGGACAGGCGGCAATCACATCCACCCACCGAACCTGTACCCGAATCGCATGGACGACGCGGTGGACCGACCGGTCGGTATCGGTCCGGTCCCGGCGGATCGGGTCACTACGCGGGTCAGACGCGGGCGAGTTCCCGGCGGTGAGCGCGGTTGGCGGTAATCAGATCGTCGAGTTCGCCGCGGGTCCGGATCAGGTCCTCGATGTGCCGATCGAGCCGGTCGCGCTCCTGGCGCATCCGCTCCGCGGCCGCGTCGGAGGTTTCCTCACCCGGTGATTCGACACAGGGCAGCAGGTCGACGATCGTCCGGCTGCTCAAGCCGGCGGAGAACAGCCGCTGGATGAGAAGGATCCGTTCGACCTGGCTCTCGATGTAGCGGCGCTGACCGCTTGGACTGCGCAGGCTGGTCAGCAGTCCCTGCTCCTCGTAGTAGCGCAGGGATCGCACGCTCACCCCGGTACGGGCGGCGAGTTCACCGATTCGAATGGTGGCGGTCACCTCTACCTCCCCGTTCTCACCTGACATGGGTGTGAGATTCAGTCTACCCACGTGTCGGAAGTGGCCCCGGTGCGGCGCCGCCGCATCGGGGGTGCTGTCGGAATGTGGAGAACTGGAACACAGGTGGCTTTCTCAGGCGTTTCGGGCGTTGATGACCGCGATGTCCTCCTGCTTCTCGCTCGCGGACTTCAGCTCGGTGAGCATCGCCGCGGTCGACGAGGCGATGAGCTCGTACTCGCCGTCGAGACCGTAGGCGGGCGGCATCCTCTGGGTCCGGCTGTGAGACCGGCACCCGGCTCGATGCCGTAGACCTTGCCGCCGAGGTCGGCACCCGCGCGGTCTTCGATTGAGGCGAGCTCGGAATACTCCGGTACCCATAGCCCAGTGACCAACAGGCCGACCGCTGGCAGCAAGGCAGCAGCCACGGCGGCCGACCACCCGACTGTGCCAGCAACGCCCACCGGCAACGCAACGTCGCCGAACGCTGCATCAACCGGCTAAGAGCGACCGGCAATAGGTGTCACTTGAGTCGGCGGGTGGTGGGCCGGGTATCCCAGCGGTAGAGGACCCGTGCCCGTTGGATGAGTTGACGGACGGTGACGATGGCGGCGGCCAGGTACAGGT
>NZ_JAGPYK010000065.1 GCF_018070045.1 Micromonospora sp. U21 | reverse complement strand
TCCGACTCGCGATACAAGCGCACAGCGCGCTGACGTAGCTCGTCGGGGTACTTCTTCGGTGCTGCCACGGACGACTTCCTCCCCACGGCCATCAGACCATGATCAAGAAGCTCCATAGAAGCGGGGGTGGCTCAGCGTGACACATCGGTATCAGGACCCGCGTGACACTCCGCCGAGTGTGTTGGTGGAGATGAGCGTGATGGAGCAGCGGTATCGAGCCGTCCAGGACGTGCTTTCCGGGTCGACGGTCACGGACGTCGCCGAACGATGTGGAGTTTCCCGCCAGGCAGTGCATCGCTGGCTGTCCTGGTATCAGGATGGGGGCCTGGAAGGGCTGACCGATCGATCCAGCCGGCCACGTTCCTCGCCCGGTCAGACTGCGCCGGAGGTGGAGGCGCTGATCTGTGAGCTGCGCCGGAACCATCCCCGTTGGGGTGCCCGTCGCCTGGTCTATGAGCTCAGCCGGCGTGACTGCCCCGGCTCGGTCCCGTCGCGGGTCACGGTGCATCGGGTACTGCTCCGGCACGGCCTGGTCGATCCGACACCTCGCCGGCGTCGTCGAGAGGACTACCGGCGGTGGGAACGTGGCCGACCGATGGAACTGTGGCAGCTCGACATCGTCGGCGGCATCCAGCTCGCAGACGGCGGTGAGGCCAAGGTTGTCACCGGCGTCGACGACCACTCCCGGTTCTGCCTCATCGCCGCCGTGGTCCGGCGGGCAACCGGCCGGGCCGTGTGCCTCGCCTTCGCCGAGGCTCTGCAACGGTTCGGGATTCCCGACGAGATGCTCACTGACAACGGCAAGCAGTTCACCGCCCGGTTCGGCCGTGGTGGTGGGGAGGTGATATTCGACCGGATCTGCCGGGAGAACGGCATCACCCACCGGCTGACCAAGCCTCGCTCACCGACCGCCACCGGCAAGGCGATTCCACCAGACCCTGCAACGCGAACTCCTCGACGACGTCGAAGGCTGGGCTGACCCGGAGGAAGCCCAAGCGCCGCACCGCGCCCTTCCCTGCACGGAACAGGCAGCGATCGACATGTTCCGGCGCGAATACAACACCGAACGACTCCACCAGTCCCTCGGGATGGCGTTCCCGGCCGACCGGTTCATCGCCCAGCCCGCCGAGGATCAGATCCCGCTGCGGCTGCCGCCGGCGCTGGCCACCACCGTCCCCGCACCCCGAGGGCCGCTGCTTGCACCACTGCCGGCGTCTCCGTCAGCCGCCGGTTCGTCCGGGTCAGGTCGATGATTCGCGCCCGTGTCGGGCCGGGTGCCTCAGCCGGCTCTCAGCCGCAGGTGCTGGAACGGTAAGCTCACGGAGTCCAAGTGATTGGTTCGGGAGCCCCTGCTGGCGTATATTCCACCGCAGTCGGCTTTCCGTCCTTGGGTACCTTGAACTCAAGCCAACCACGAACGCAGGTCCCGACCTTGATTTCCTTCCGGTCGGGATACTCGGGCTTCATGCCGTTGCCGCCAGCGTGGCCAGTGCTCTTGATTGAAGCGTCCCCGAATTTCAATACCCAATTTGAGGTGCCAATCGAGACAGCGGAGTATCCCTTGGGTAGTTTTTTGAGGCAGTATTTGAGGTCGATCGCGCCATAGACATAGGCACTGTCTGATGGCTTTCCGAATTGCGTGGCGTTGTGCTTGTAACCGTAGAACGTGATGGTCGAGGTGTTCTCGTCAAAGGGAATCGCATCGCCAAGCTTGTTCCCTGCGGGTGCCGAGGGCGGCGGGGTCGATGGGACCGCGCTGGCGCTTTGGCTCGGAGCGCTCGCCGCGGTGGACTCGGTGGCTCCTCCGCATCCCGCCACTGTCATGGCCACGGCGACCGCGATGGAGGGGATCATGGTCTGCCTCAAGTGCACCCTTTTGCTCCTATGCTCAGCTTGACGATCTATGTACTGCCGATCGGCCGCGCCTCGACGCCCAGCCAAGGACGACCTTCGGGGACATCTACCGACGGGAGGGAGGGCCGGCGGATCGCGGCTAGCTAGGGAAGCTAGCCCATCGACTATCTTCCCTGGGGGTCGAGGCAGGCGGTCAGGGTCTTGCGAGGCGGACCAGGAAGACCGTGGCGGCGATGAGGATTAACAGGGTCGGCCCCGTATGTCACATGTACAACCTCGCCCATGCTGGTCAAAGGCGGAGGGCCCGGAAGTAAACAAGTTGTCCGCCACAGGTTGATCATGTCACTGCCGGTATCGACGAACCATCCGCTCATCGGCTATGTCCGCGCACGTCGCGCGCACCGCACGGCCATCGCGCAACGTGACGCTCGCTCCGCGGCAGCCACAGCTGCTGCAAGACACGGACCCCCAGCCTTGCCTGCCTGAGCCGCAGGTAGAGGCTGCACGCACGCTGTGCGCCATGACGGTCGGCGAGCAGCGGCCAGGTGAAGGCATTGGCCGACCGCGTCAGGGAAGGACACGATGGGCGGATGCAGGTACAGCTGATGGTGGTCGAGGGCTGCCCGAACAAAGGACCGGCCGCCGTGGTGTTGCGTCGAGCGCTCGACGAGGTGGGCCTGGCGACGGTGCGATTCACCACGCGGGTGGTGACCAGCCAGGCCGAGGCCGAGCAGCTCGGCTTCCTCGGCTCACCCAGCTTCCTCATCGACGGCCGGGACCCGTTCGCCGAACCCCATCACCGTCCGGCGATGGCGTGCCGGCTTTACCGCGACGACGCCGGCACCTCGGGTGTGCCGCCGATCAGACGGCTGCGCCAGGCGCTCAAGCAGGCCGTCGACACCGCCGCGCCGTGACGTCGACGCTCTGACCAGCACGGCCCGCCCGCTGCCGCTACTGGGCCGGGCACGGTCGTGACCGCAGTTACGAGCGGAGCCAGCGCTTGTGATTCCCCTCGTAACGTGGAGGCCAGAACTTGAGGGATAGAGGTTCATGGCTGAGACGAGACGCCGGTTCGATCCGGAGTTCTGCGCGGGCGCGGTCCGGATCGTACGTGAGACCGGGAAGTCGATCGCGCAGGTAAAGCGTGATCTGGGGATCAACAGCGGTACCCTGGCCAACTGGGTGCAGCAGGATCGTGCCGCTCGTGGCGAAGCCGCTGCCGGGCAACTGGCCGAGGACGAGCGGGCCGAGCTGGCGCGGTTGCGGCGGGAGAACGCCGAGCTGGCGATGGAGCGTGATGTCCTCAAGCGATCCGTGGTCCTGTGGGTCAAGGAAGCGACGGGCCGGTGAGCGTGGCCGCCTTCATCGCTTCCCAGAGGACCGAGCATGACGTGCCGCACGCGGTGGCCTGCCGGGCCCTCGGAGTGTCCGAGTCATGGTTCTACAAGTGGCGGGGCCGTCCGCCGACACCCCGCCAGGACCGTAGAACCAAGCTGACGGACGCGGTCCGACGCGTCTTCGACGCCTCCGGCGGCACCTACGGCAGCCCACGCATCGGCGACGAGTTACGCGAGCAGGGCTGGCGGGTGTCGGACAACACGATCGCGCAGCTCATGGCCGAGCTGGGCCTCGTTGCCAGAGCGAAACGACGCCGGCGTGGGCTGACCCGACAGGGCAAGCTGCCAGCCGCCCCGGACCTGGTCAAGCGCCAGTTCACCGCGCCCGCGCCGGACGTGGCCTGGTGCGGCGACATGACCGAGATCGCCACGCAGGAGGGCAAGCTCTACCTCGCCACCGTCATCGACCTGTACTCCCGGCACATCCTCGGCTACGCCATGGGCGACCGGCACGACGCCGGCCTGGTCGTCGCCGCGTTGAACATGGCTGCGGTCACCCGCGGCGGCGACGTCGCCGGAGTGATCTTCCATAGCGACAGGGCAGCGAATACTGCTCGGCCGACTTCGCCCGGGCGTGCACCCGCTGGAAGGTGCACCAGTCGATGGGCCGGATCGGCTCGTGCTTCGACAACGCCGTGGCCGAGGCCACCTTCTCCACCATCAAGGTCGAGTACGTCCACCGTCACCAGTTCCGCACCCGTACCGAGGCCCGGCTGAAGATCGCCACCTGGATCACCGACTTCTACAACCGCCGACGCCGCCACTCCGTCTGCGACGCACGCTCACCAATCGACTACGAACGATCCACCACCCGCGTCTTGGAGAACCAGGCCGCATAACCGAGTCCTCCACGATTCCAGGGGATTGACAACCCGAAACCGTTCGTGTGGGCCAAGACCACCGAGGAAATCCTCGACTCCCTCGCCCGATATTGTCGGCGGATTTCAGACGCGGGACACTCGTGCTAACTATGTGCATTTCAGCTAGGGTGCAAGAGCGACCGTCCCCATCTACCCCCTGCGCAGGCCATGTTGATTGATTCCCCCGGCGAAGCGGTTGCGGCGCTGGCGCGGCGCCTAGAACTCGGCCGATTCGAGCGGCGGGCGCTCCGCCGGCCCGGCCTTCCTGGGATGGTGTTCTGCTGTGTGCTGCTGATCGTCACCGCGAACTTCCTCATCAACGGTCCGTATAACGCCCTGACCGTCACCGGGATGACGCTGGCTTTGCTGAGCGTCGCCGCCTGGGTGTACGTGTGGTTCCGGCGGACACGCGGCGGGCTCTACGTCTTCACTGGCGGCTTCGTCGATGCCGCTGGCCGCCGCCTCGTCGGCGTGCCGTGGACCGACGTGGTGTCCATCAGCACCGAGGAAACCTCGTACGCGGTGAACTCGCTGCCGGCCGGCACGACGCTGCACTACACGCTGAAGCTGCGGCGTCCGCCGCGCCCGGAGACCGTTGACTGGACCCTCAACACCACCTACGCCGACGTGGACCAACTGGCCGGCCTGATCTCCCGCCGCGCCGGTGTTCCGATCACCACCGTGAGCCCACCCGGTCGCTGACCGCCTCGACCGGCTGTGGCACCAGCTGCGCATCACGCCGTGCAACGAGCGGTGCGCCAACTGGCTCCTGTATGGCGTCCAGCCGAAGAAAGCACATGGGCGGCTGCAAGCCGGGCGCTGCAAGGGCAAGGTCCACCAACGGGCCACCCTCGGCACCGGCGGCCGGCGCATCCTCGTCTCCCGCGACCGGTCCGGAAAAACCCTCGCCGACCAGGGCGCCGACGCCCGCGCCTGGGTCCGCAACCTCCTCGGCATCAGCACTGGCGCCGACGACGGCGACCCCGCCGGCCCGGACCAACCGGCCACCTACGCCTGGGAGCTGGCCCGCCCGGATGACCCCGATATCCCGCCGCTGCAACACCGGCTCCTGCGCGCCCTGTCCCAGCGGGCGCAATGGCGGTCCGCCCTGCTTGCCACCAGAGACAAGGCGACACTGGACGGCACCCCCGATGTCTCTGCAAGCCCTGACGCCACCTTCAGCAACGGGAGGACCTGACTGTGGACACGTCGAAGGGCGTCGGCAACTGGCTGACGATTGACCAGGTGGCCGAAATGCTGAGCGGCTCGTACTGGACGGTGTATCGGCTCATCAAGGCGCGGGAACTCACGGGTGTGCGGATCGGGCGCGCTCGTCGCGTCGTGCCTGATTCGGTGGAGGCGTACAAGGCTCGGCTAATGACGCCGAGTGTTCCGGCGGACTGTGAACTGACGATCGCGGCGGTGATCACGGCGAGGGGTGCGGCGAGGATGAGGCGGAACACCAGCGGTGTCACGAGCGCCATGACGACCCCGACGCCGAGGAGCAGGCCGCCGACGCGGCCGGCGATGTCGATCCACAGGATGAGGTCGGGCCACCGGTCGGCGGTCAGGGAGTACTGGATCAGCGTCATGCCGGCGGCGGCGGTGACGACGGAGCCGGTCGGCACGGCCAGCAGCTCCGACCAGCCGCCGTGGGGTGCGCGCCATTGCCGGGCGGCGACGACCGCCATGGCGGCGGCCATCAGCACGGTCGGGGTGATCGGCCAGAGGGCCCATCTGAGGAACGCGCCCACCGGCTGGCCTAGATATTGGCTGGCAACCACTGCGTAGAGGCCCGCGATCGCGAGGCCGAGGGAGACGGCGGCGAGGATGCCAACGCTGATCTTTCCGCCTTCGGACCGGGTGTCGGGGGTGGGGCTGTGAGCGGCGGCGAGGGAGCCGAGGATGGTGCCCGCGGCGAGGCATGCCAGGAGGGCGAACACGGCGGCCATGGTGAGCTCGCCCCAGTTCAGGGTCACCCAGTAGTGCACGTTCAGCGCGCTGTGCTGCTCTGCGGTCATCATGCACTGCCAGATCAGGGCCAGGGATGCGAAGCCGGGCACGGCGATGGCGACGGCCCGCCGCACCGGAGGCACCGGCACTTCCACGGCGCTCGCCGTGCTGGGGTTGGCGGCGCCAGCGTCCGCGGCGCCTCGGGCGGCACCGAGTGCCGGCTGCGTGACCACCGTCGGGGCGACGCCGGTCTCATCGGCGATGAGCTTCTCCAGTTGCGGCAGGTGCGCGCCACCGCCTACGCAGTAGACGCCGGCGAGTTCGTCGGTGCTAATCTCGGCTGCGGTGACCGCCTCGCTGGTCAGCTGCGCAGCGCGCTGCAGGACCGGGCGGGCGGCCTGCTCGAGCATGGCGTTGTTCACGATGATGGGTGGCCGGTCGGGAAGCGGCACGGTCACGGCCGGGTGATGTGCCAGGGCTTCCTTCGCGGCTTGAACGCTGGCGGCCACCGTCCACCGCGTTGCGCCGTCACCGGCGTCCTCGGGCATGGGGTCGCCGGTGAGGGACGCGGCGAGGGCTTGGTCGATGGCGCTGCCGCCGGCGGCTGGGTCGGCGAGGGTCGCGAGGACCTCGAAGCCGGCAGGGCCGCGGCGCAGGACAGTGACCTCCGCGCCCGCACCCACGTCGCAGACGGCGATGAACGACCCCACCGGCCATTGCAGGCCGGTGGCCACGAGGTGCTCGGCGACGGCCACCGGCGCTTCCACCAGGCGTGGCTGTGGAAGACCGGCCCGGTGGGCGGCCTGCCGCATCCAGGTGCGCCGCCGCGGCCCCCACCCCGCCGGCACCACCAGACGCACATCCTGCACCGGGCCGCCGGCGACCCGCTCGGCCTCGGCAGCGACGCGGCGCAAGGTTGCTGCCGTCAGGTCGAGAGCGTCAACGACGGTTCCGTCGACGGTGAGCTGATCATCGGTCGGGCGGCGCGGTGCCGGGATGAACCGGTTCGGCTGGTCCGCCGCGGCCTGCCAGGCCCGCTGCCCGGTCCACACGTCGCCGTCCGGGGAGAGGTAGACGGCGCTGGGCAGGTGTGGTGCGCCGTCGAAGGACAGTGGCGACCGGCTGCCGTCGGGCCAGGCAAGGACGGCGACGGTGCTGGTGGTGCCGCAGTCGATTGCTAGCCGCGCCTCCCCCGCCTGCATAGGCATAGTCAAACATGAACATCTCGCTTACGTCACCCCGCCGCTACAGGCAGGAATGGGGCCCGTCAGCTCTGGTCCTCGTGACGTCGCATCGGTGAACCTGTGCGCAGGGCGTCCTGACTCCGTACGCATTCGCGCCCTTAGGACGTACCCGTGTTGCGAAAGTTCGGTGATCGCCGATGTAGGACATAGACAGGCGACACACGCTCCCAGAGGAGTCCCCTCATGCTTCGAACCACCCCTCCCCTGATCGCCGGCGTCCTTGCCGCGGCGCTCGTCGCGCCGGTCGCGCCGGCGCAGGCGAGCAACCCACTCGCCCCGATATCCAGTTCCCTGGCGCGGACGCTGACGACAGCCTCCGGCGCGATCCCGGTGTTTGTGCACGGTACGAGCATCGGCGCCGCCCGGCAGGCGGCCGCCGACACCGGCCTCAAACTCATCACAACCTGGAACAAGATCGGCGTCGCGGTTGCGCGCGGCACCGCCGAGCAGATCGTGGCCGTTCGCGGTCATGCCGGTGTCACGTACGTCGAGGGTGACCAGCCGCTGCGGCCATACCTGTCGACCTCGAACGTCGCTACCCGAGGCGAGCAGGCGCGCGCTGAGCTGCGCGACGGACAGGGACGGCCGGTCGACGGCCGCGGTGTGTCGGCGGCGATCATCGACACGGGCGTGGACGGCACGCACCCGTTCTTCCGCAACGCGGACGGTACCAGCGCAGTGAAGCTCAATCTGAAGAACATCTGCGGCCCGCTCACCGACCTGGGTCTGCCGCTCCCGCTACCCAACGACTCGTGCTTCCTCGACCTGAGCGCGGCCAACGACACCGACACGCTGTCGGCCGGCGGGCACGGCACGCACGTCGCGGGGATCGTCGCCGGGCGGGACACGACGCTCACCGACGGCACCCGGCTGCACGGCGCTGCCCCTGACGCCACGCTGATCAGCCTGTCGGTCGGTGCGGGACTGAGCATCTTCGGGGCGGACAGCGCGCTGAACTGGGTGCTCGACCATCACCTGAACCCGTGCGCGGGCTGCCCACCGATCAAGGTGAGCAACAACTCGTACGGCCCCAGTGGCGGTGGGGCGTTCGATCCGAACTCGGCGACCACCAAGTTGCAACGGGCGCTGGCCGCCGAGGGTGTCGTCACCGTCTGGGCGGCCGGCAACGACGGCCCGGACAATAGCGCCACCAACCCTCCGGGTCAGGACCCCACTCCGGGCATCCTCATGGTCGCCTCCTACGACGACCATGGCACCGGCACCCGCGACGGTAGCGTGTCGACGTTCTCCAGCCGCGGGGCGGCGGGACACCCAGAGACCTACCCGGACGTCTCGGCACCCGGATCGAACATCACGTCGGCCTGCCGGCCATACCTGCTGATCTGCTCGACCGGTCTGGACCCGCACAACGGCCCCGGGCCCCTGGACCTCGGCACGTTCAACACGATCAGCGGTACCTCGATGGCAACCCCGCACGTCGTGGGCATCGTTACCCAACTGTTCCAGGTCGCACCGAACGCGACCCCGGCCCAGGTCGAGGACGCGCTCAAGGCCACGGCGTACAAGTTCACGGACGGCGCGGCCTACCAGACCGTCGGGCCCTACACCACCGCAGTCGACAAGGGAACCGGCCTCGTCGACGTGTACGCCTCGGCGGTCCTGCTGGGGGCGACACCTGCCTGACGGCCGATCAGCTCAACGGCGCAGTAGCTAGTTCAGCCGGCACCGTCACCGACAACAAACAGCGCCACGGAGCGGACGATCACCGGCTGGCGACATGCCGCGATGACCGTGTTTGCTCTGGCACAGCTCACGATCCACGACCAGGACCGCCCGTACGCCGGGGCGTTCATGAAGTAGTACCGGGGACGACTCCTCGACGCCGACGAGGCGCCGGATCGCCTGACAACAGGAGAAGGTCATCCCGATGGCGTCCGAGGGCAGGCAACACTTCGAGCGCTGGGCCTGCTCCCCTGAATACCGGGAGCCTTCCGGGGACCGGGCGTCCGCGACGGACAGCCCGGTCCTCCGGGTCAGGCCGGCCCGGCTGCCCTCTACACCGAGCGACGCGTCAGTGCACCTGCCCACCATCGGCAGGCTGCACGCTTCATCGCCACCGTGGTCCTGGTGTCGGGGCGCGCCGACGGGCACCGCATTAGTTCAGCCGAGTGGGCCGCCTCGGTTACCACCAACCAAACAGCAGCGAAAAAGACTGGCACGCCCGGGCCACCATGGCCACCCCCGCTCATCGACATGTCCAGACGTCCCTCCAGACGCAAGCGGTCACAATCCGTAACACTCGGATCGCGGCATGAGCGCGCATCCGATCACGGCACTGTGGCAGGCGTAGCGATGCATCGAGCGTAAACGCGGTGCGGTCACAGGAATGACCACCGATGATCGGTAGGTGGAAGAGGTACGCGAGGCCGACGATCTGCGTGGCCGTTTCGAGGGTAAGTTGCGCGACCTGCTCGGACGGCGCCTGACGTCGGTCGACTACTGGGATGTCTACA
>NZ_JAGPYK010000064.1 GCF_018070045.1 Micromonospora sp. U21 | reverse complement strand
GGGCGGGCGGGGGCGGGTGCGCAGGGTCAGGGGTGGGTGACCGGGTGGGTGGGGCGGGGCCAGTGGGGGCGGTCGGCGTCGCGCAGGGCGGCGGTGCGCAGGGCGGCCAGCTGGCGCTCCACCTCGGCGAACTGGTCCGGCGGCAGTGGGCCCCGGTGCAGCGCGGCGGCGTTCTCCTCGACCTGGTCGACCGTACGGCAGCCAGGGATCGGGATGGTGCGCCCGCTGCGGGCCCAGATCCACCCCAGCGCGCCCTGTGCGAGGGTGCGCCCGTCGGCGGTGAGCGCGGCACGGACCGCGCCCACCCGGCGCAGCCACTCCGGTGCCGGCCGGCCGCCGCGGAACCACTCCAGCCAGCCCGGGGTCAGCCCACGCACGTCGTCGCGGGGCAGCGTCGAGGTGGCCGAGTACTTGCCGGTGAGCAGACCCATCCCCAGCGGCCCGCGGTTGACACTGGCCAGGTCGTACTTGTCGCAGACGGCGAGCAGCTCGGGGGCGTCGCGCAGCACCGACAGGGTGTGCTGCACGGCGGTGGCGCCGGCGGCCGCGTGCCCGAACGCGGTCGCCCGGTCGGGGCGGTCGGTGCTCCACCCGTACGCCCGGATCAGGCCCTCGGTGACCAGGTCCTCGCAGGTGCCGATCAGCGCCTCGGCCCGAGGCACCGGCAGGTCGGCCAGGTGCAGCTGGTACAGGTCGATCCGGTCGGTGCCCAGGCGGCGCAGCGAGTCGATGACCGCCCGCCGCAGGTATGCCGGCGACGCGTCCTCGCCGGTCGCCTGCCGGCTCGCCTCGTCGAAGGTGTAGCCCCACTTGGTGGCGATCACGGCCTCGTCCCGGCGGCCGGCGAGCGCACGCCCGAGCACCCGCTCACCGTGCCCGGCGCCGTACGTGTCGGCGGTGTCGAACAGGGTGACGCCCAGGTCGAGCGCGCGGCGCACCGCCCGCGTGGACTCGTCGTCGTCGACCGCGCCCCAGCCCAGCGGCTGGGTGCCCTCCGCCCAGGGGCCGCCGATCGCCCAGCACCCCATGCCGAGGGCGCTGACCTCGATGCCGCTGCGCCCCAACATCCGTGTCGTGACTGCCATCGAACGATCGTGCCACCTTCATCGGGTTCGGACGTAGCGGTTCCCGGACGGGGACGCCGGAGCGCGGCGGCGGGTGCCGTGCGGCATGATCGGCCCCATGCGACGGCTGGGTGTGGACATCGGCGGCGTGCTCATCGAGCCGGCTGACGAGGACGCCGACACGTCGTTCTTCGGCGCGCACTACCTGCGCACCCCCGCCGTCGACGGGGCGTTCGAGGCGCTCGCTGCGCTCGGCCCGGCGTTCGACGAGGTGCACCTGGTCTCCAAGTGCGGCGAGGCCACCGAGCGGCGGACCCGGGAGTGGCTCGTCCACCACGACTTCCCGACCCGCACCGGCATTCCGGTCGAGCGGCTGCACTTCTGCCGGACCCGGCCGGACAAGGCGCCGATCGCCCGGCGGCTCGGGCTGACCCACTTCGTGGACGACAAGCTCGAGGTGCTCGGCTACCTCGACTCGGTGCCGCACCGCTACCTGTTCCGCCCCCGCCCGGCGGAGGTCGCCACGCACGCCGGGCTGCTGCCCCGCGTACACCGGGTGGAGAGCTGGCCGGAGCTGGCCGCCCTGCTGCGCGCCGGCTAGCCGCACCGGCGCGCACGCCGCGCGCCGGCCCGACCGGTCAGGAGGGCCAGGCGCGGGCGAGCAGGTCGCGGGTGTCGCCGAGCAGTTGCGGCAGGACCTTGGTGCGGCCGATCACCGGCATGAAGTTCGCGTCGCCGCCCCAGCGCGGCACCACGTGCTGGTGCAGGTGCGCGGCGATGCCGGCGCCGGCCACCCCGCCCTGGTTCATCCCCAGGTTGAAGCCGTGCGCGTTGCTCACCTTGCGGATCACCCGCATCGCGGCCTGGGTGAACGACGCCAGCTCGCTGGTCTCCGGCCCGTCCAGGTCGGTGTAGTCGGCCACGTGCCGGTACGGGCAGACCAGCAGGTGCCCCGGGTTGTACGGGTAGAGGTTGAGCACCACGAAGACGTGCTCGCCGCGGACCACGACCAGGCTCTCCTCGGGCGGCAGCTTGGGCGCCCGGCAGAACGGGCACCCGGTGGGCTGCTCGTAGCCCTCGGCCGGACGGTCCTCGCCGGAGATGTACGTCATCCGGTGTGGCGTCCAGAGCCGCTCCAGGCCGTCGGCCATTCCGCCGCTGTCCGTGTGCCGTTCCGCCCCAGTCACAGAGGCGATCCTACGGACCGTTCCGGACGGCGGCGACGGCTGCCATCCGCTCGCGAGGGGCGGCCGGATTGTCGGCTGTTCAGAATCGCGTCGGCTGGAAGTTGTTGACGAACGAAGTCCCACCCCTGAAACTTCCATACATCCACGCACTTCCATGCACCGATGGAGGGTTCAGTGATCCGACGAATCGGCACCTTTCTCGCGGCCATCGCGCTGACCGCCGTCAGCACCGTGGCCGGGGTCACCCTGACCGCCGGAGCCGCGCACGCGGACGGCTGCTACACCTGGGGACGCATGCTGTCCCAGGGGATGTCCGGCGAGGACGTCCGGCAACTCCAGGTCCGGGTCGCCGGCTACCCCGGGTCCGGCGCCGTGCTCACCATCGACGGCGCGTACGGGCCGGCCACCCGGTCCGCCGTGCTCCGCTTTCAGCAGGCGTACGGGCTCCCCGCGGACGGCATCGCCGGCCCGCAGACCTTCAACCGGATCTACGCCCTCCAGGACAACGACTGCACGCCGGTCAACTTCGACTACGCCGAGTTCAACGACTGCAACAGCGACTGGTCCGGCGGGGCGGTGTCGGCCAGCACCGCCCGGTTCAACGCCCGGGTCTCCATGTGGAAGCTCCAGGCCATGCGGCACGCGCTCGGCGACCAGCAGATCCGGGTGACCAGCGCGTTCCGCAGCTACGCCTGCAACAGCGCGGTCGGCGGGTCGTCGACCAGCCGACACCTCTACGGGGATGCCGTCGACCTCGGCGCCACCCCGCACTCACTGTGCCGCCTGGCCCAGCAGGCCCGCAACCACGGCTTCAACGAGATCCTCGGCCCCGGCTACCCGGGCCACAACGACCACACCCACGTCGCGCACAAGTCCACCCGGACCTGGTCGGCGCCGACCTGCGGGATCTGACACCGAGCGTTCGCCCAATGATCGCGCTCGAACATGGAAGTGGTGGGCACCCGTCGGGGGGGGGGCCCCCCGGGGGGGGGGCGCCCACCACTTCATGGATCGAGCACGATCATGGCGACCGCGACAGGCGCGCTACTCCGCGGCGGCGGAGGGGCCGATGTTGGTCCGCGTGCTGACCACGTCGAGGATGTGGGTCACCGCCTCGGCGATCGGCACGCCGTTGCGTTGCGAGCCGTCCCGGTAGCGGAAGGAGACCGTGCCGGCGGCCACGTCGTCGTCGCCGGCGATCACCATGAACGGGATCTTCTGCTGCTGCGCGGTACGGATCTTCTTCTGCATCCGGTCGTCGCCCGCGTCCACCTGCGCCCGGATCCCCTCGGTGCGCAGCGCCGCGACGAACCCGTGCAGGTAGTCGGTGTGGTCCTCGCGGATCGGGATGCCGACCACCTGGACCGGAGCCAGCCAGGCCGGGAACGCCCCCGCGTAGTGCTCGGTGAGCACCCCGAAGAACCGCTCGATCGAGCCGAACAGCGCCCGGTGGATCATCACGGGTCGCTGCCGGCTGCCGTCGGCCGCCTGGTACTCCAACCCGAACCGCTCCGGCTGGTTGAAGTCGACCTGGATGGTGGACATCTGCCACGTCCGCCCGATCGCGTCCCGGGCCTGCACCGAGATCTTCGGCCCGTAGAACGCCGCGCCGCCCGGGTCGGGGACGAGGTCCAGCCCGGAGGTCGCTGCGGCGGTCCGCAGCGCCTCGGTCGCCTCCGCCCAGTCCTCGTCGTCACCGATGAACTTGGGCGAGTCGTCCCGGGTGGACAGCTCCAGGTAGAAGTCGTCCAGGCCGTAGTCGCGCAGCAGGTCCAGCACGAAGCTGAGCAGCGTGGACAGCTCGCCGGCCATCTGCTCGCGTGTGCAGTAGATGTGCGAGTCGTCCTGGGTCAGGCCGCGCACCCGGGTCAGGCCGTGCACCACGCCGGACTTCTCGTACCGGTAGACCGTGCCGAACTCGAACAGCCGCAGCGGCAGCTCCCGGTACGACCGCCCGCGCGCCCTGAAGATCAGGTTGTGCATCGGGCAGTTCATCGCCTTGAGGTAGTAGTCCGCGCCCTCCAGCTGCATGGGCGGGAACATGGTGTCCGCGTAGTAGGGCAGGTGCCCGGAGGTCTGGAACAGCTGCGCCTTGGTGATGTGCGGGGTGTTGACGAACTCGTACCCCGCCTCCTCGTGCCGGCGCCGCGAGTAGTGCTCCATCTCCCGGCGGATGATGCCGCCCTTGGGGTGGAAGACCGCCAGACCCGAGCCGATCTCGTCGGGGAAGCTGAACAGGTCCAGGTCGGCGCCGAGCTTGCGGTGGTCGCGCCGGGCGGCCTCCTCCAGCAGCTTCAGGTACGCCTTCAGCTCGTCGCGGGTCGGCCACGCGGTGCCGTACACCCGCTGCAACTGCGGGTTCTTCTCCGACCCGCGCCAGTACGCGGCGGCCGAGCGCATCAGCTTGAACGCGCCGATCAGCCGGGTGGTCGGCAGGTGTGGGCCCCGGCACAGGTCCGACCAGCAGACCTTGTCCTCCTTGGCGTCGAGGTTGTCGTAGATGGTCAGCTCGCCGCCGCCCACCTCCATCACCTGCGAGGAGTCCAGCCCGTCACCCTTGAGGTCGATCAACTCCAACTTGAACGGCTCGTCGGCCAGCTCGGTGCGCGCCTCGTCCAGGTTGCGGAAGCGGCGCCGGCGGAACCGCTGGCCGGACTTGATGATCTCCTGCATCCGCTTTTCGACCCTGCTGAGGTCGTCGGGCTGGAACGGCTTGTCGACGTCGAAGTCGTAGTAGAAGCCGTTCTCGATCGGCGGGCCGATGCCCAGCTTGGCCTCGGGGAAGATGTCCTGCACGGCCTGGGCCAGGACGTGCGCGGTGGAGTGGCGCAGCACGTTCAGCCCGTCGGGCGAGTCCAGGCTGACCGGCTCGACGACGGTCTCCTCGGCCGGCGACCAGTCCAGGTCGCGCAGCTGACCCTCCGGGTCGCGGACCACGACGATCGCCTTGGGGCCGTTCGCGGGCAGTCCGGCCGCGGCCACCGCGTCGGCCGCCGTGGTCCCGGCGGCGACGACGACAGGGTCGGCCACGGCGGGGGTACGGGGTGCGGACACGGTGACTCCTTCATGCGGTACGAGACGGATGCCGATCCTCGGCTCCTGCCGATGCTATCGGTCCACCCACCGCAGGTAAGGAAGGGCACCTTCTTAACGCCTCCGGTATAGGAAGGACCCCTTGTTAACAGGCGGCGTTGAACCTTTTGCGCCTCGGAGCCGAACTAGGAGGTGTGGCCGGAACCGGTGCCGGTCGCGTCGACACGGATGGGGGCACGAGATGGCGAGCACGCACGGCGGTAGCTGCCGGCAGCGGATCGCGGCGGTGACCGCGCTGACCGCCGCCGGGCTGCTGCTCTGGCCCGGTACGGCGCACGCGGCGGACGTGACGACCACCCCGACCCAGGCCCGGCAGGGCGACGCGGTGCGGCTGGAGTTCACCGTGCCGGAGGAGCGGGCCGGCACGACGACCCGCCAGATCGAGGTCCGGTTGCCCGCCGACGCGCCGGTGGCCGAGGTGTACCCGATGTCGGTGACCGGTTGGGCGCCCCGGATCAGTTCCCGCACCCTGGACCGGCCGCTGGCCGGCATCCACTCCTCCGTCGTGAGCACGGTGACCACCGCGGTCACCTGGATCCGGGTCGGCAAGGGCGAACCGGGCCCCGCCCGGCTGGCGCTGTCCATGGGCCCGCTGCCGCAGGCCGAGCGGCTCACCTTCGAGGTGGTCCAGACGTACGCCGACGGCACGGTGGTCCGCTGGGCGGACGCCACCGGCGCGCACCGGGCCCCGGTGCTCACCCTGCTGCCGGCGGCGGCGGGCGCGGCCGGCCCGGCCGGGCACGGCGGGCACGGCGCCCCGGCGGCCGGGGCGGCGACCGACCCGGGCGCCGGCGACGCCGCGCCGGCGGACCGCGCGAACGGCGCCGGGGAGGAGTCCGGCAGCGCCGACGCCATGCTGGCCTCCGGCCTGCTGGCCGGGCTGGGCGGCGGCGCGGCGATCGGCTGGCTGGTCAGCCGATGGCGCCGGCGCGACCCGGCCGAGCGCACGGCGCTGGCCGAGGTGACCGGCGGAGACGACGACGACCCCGCGCCTACCGATCCGACGCCGGGTGAGTCCGTGCCGCGTGAGTCGGTGCAGGGTGAGTCGGTGCCGGCGGCCGTCGCCACCCCGGTCCGCGCCGGCTGAGGCCGGCCGCACCGTCGGCGGCCCACGGCCCACCGTCCACGGCTGCGGCTTCGACGGCCCGCATCCAGCGCAGCCGGCGGTCACCGCGCGACCTTTGCTCTGCTTCAACCCGCGCAACGGTTCAGGGCCGTGGCTGTAGCCTCGGTTGAAGCAGAGCAAAGGCTTCGGAGAGGTCGGGTGGCAGGACGCGGTCCGGCTCGGTGGTCCGACACGGCGACGTGTCAGGGCACCCAGGTAGGCAGCGGCTCGCGGGCGGCCAGCCACGGCTCGGGCACGCCACCGGGCGTGCCGATGCCGGTGTACGCCGCCACCACCGCGCCGGCGATGGCGGCCGTGGTGTCCACGTCCCCGCCGGCCTGCACGCAGACCCGGATCGCCGCCGGATAGTCGTCCAGGTGGGTGGCGGCCACCCACAGGGTGAAGCCGACGGTGTCCTGGGCGGTCACCCGGGAGCCGTTGCCGAGCGCCGCCACCACCCGGGACAGCGGCCGGCCGAGCAGCCCGGCCGCCCGGTTGACGCTGCGGTGCACCTCGGTGCCCGGATCGACCGCGCCGGCGATCCCGGCGAGCAGCCGCTCCGGTGCCGGGCGGTGCCCGTCGAGGCGGGCCCGGGCGGCCAGCGCGGCGGCGACCGCCACCGCGACCGCACCGGCGATCCCCTCCGGGTGCGCGTGGGTCACCTCGGCCGAGGCTCGGGCCTGGGCCGCGGCGCGGACGGTCGAGTCGGCGAAGTACGCGCCGAGCGGGCCGACCCGCATCGCCGCGCCGTTGCCGCAGGAGCCCTGGCCGTCGAAGGCCGACGCGGCGGCCACCGGCCACGGCGTGCCGGTGCGGATCAGCCGCAGGATCAGCATCGCGCCCGCGCCGTAGCCGCGGCGCGGATCGCAGCGCTCGGCGAACGCCAGGGCCAGCCGGTCCCGGTCGACGCCGCCGGATGCGGCCAGCCCGGCGAGGACCGAGCAGGCCATCTCGGTGTCGTCGGTCCACTCCCAGGGCGCCGGCGGCAGGACGCCCGCGGCAAGATCCGCCGGGTGTGCCCCGGGTACGAAGTACTGGGCGCCGAGCGCGTCGCCGGTGGAGAGACCGGCGAGGCTGTCCCGGGCGAGCGCCAAGCGGGCATCGGCGAACAGGGTGAAGGACATCGTCGTACCAGCTTGCCCGCTCGTCAGGTACGCCGCAACGCGATCAACTTGCCAGGCCAAGTACGGTCTTGGGGTGGCCTCCGTGCTCCTGGTCGAAGACGATCATGTCGTACGCGGCGCGATGCTGCGGTCCCTCGCCGACCGGGGGCATGCCGTGCACGCCGTGGGCACGGCGCTGGACGCCCTGCGCCGGGTCGCCGCGGAGACGCCCGACCTTGTGGTGCTGGACCTGGGCCTGCCCGACCTGGACGGCTCGGACGCGCTGCGGATGCTGCGCGGCATCACCGACATCCCGATCATCATCGCCACCGCGCGTGACGACGAGCAGTCGGTGGTCAAGCTGCTGCGCGCCGGCGCCGACGACTACATGGTGAAGCCGTTCACCGGTGCGCACCTGGACGCGCGGATCACCACCGTGCTGCGCCGGGCCGGTCGGGCCAGCCGGACGGTGCAGCCCGCGGTGCACACCGTCGGCGGGCTTCGGGTGGATGTCGGCGAGCGCAGCGCCCACCTCGACGGGGAGCCGCTGGCGCTGACCCGCAAGGAATTCGACCTGCTGGCGTATCTCGCCGCACGACCCGGGCGGGTAGTGTCCCGCCGGGAGCTCTTGGAGGAGGTATGGCGGCAGCCATCGGTCGGCGAGGATCAGACCATCGACGTTCACCTGTACTGGCTTCGCCGAAAGATGGGCGAGTCCGCGGCGAAGCCGCGCTACCTGCGCACCGTGCGGGGGGTCGGATTCCGGCTGGTGGCACCGGACTGAGGACGGCGCTGGCCCTGCTCACGGCCGGCATGTGCAGCCTCGTCGCGCTCGCGTTCCTGATCCCGCTCGGCCTGAGTCTGCGCGAGCAGACCCGGGACGAGGCGATCGGCGACGCCGCCCGGCGTAGCTCGCTGGTGACCGGGGCGCTGGCGGTGAGCACGGAGCCTGCGGTGGTCGAGCGGGCCGTGGTGGCCAGCGGCGAGGGCGCACCGGCCCGACCGGTGGTGCACGGGCTGGGTCTCGACGAGTCTGCCGGCCGGGCCTTCGACGCCGACCTGGACCGGGCACGTGCCGACCGGCGCTCGCTGGTTGCCGACGTCGACGGCGGGGTGGTCCGGCTCGACCCGGTGGTCCTCGGTGACCGGACCGCCGTGGTCGAGGTGTTCGTGCCGGACTCGGCGCTGGGCGAGGGCGCCGGCGGCACCTGGCTGCTGCTGTTCGCGGTCGGCGCGGCGATGGCCGGCGCGGCGGTGCTGGTGGTCGACCGGGTCGCCGCCCGCGCGGTGGACTCGACCCGGGGGCTGGTCAAGGCCGCGCTCTCGATCGGCGACGGCGACCTGGGGGTACGCGTGGAGCCGACCGGCCCACGCGAGCTGGCCGAGGCCGGGTACGCCTTCAACCGGATGGCCGACCGGCTGGACGCGGCCCGCACCGATGAACGGGAGTTGGTGGCCGACCTGTCGCACCGGCTGCGTACCCCGTTGACCGTGCTGCGGCTGGACGCGGAGGCGTTGGAGTCCGACGACACCAGCGTGGGTTCGTTCTCCGAGGCGGAGCTGGACCGGCGTCGCGGCATCCGGCGGATCCGGCAGGCGATCGTCACCCTGGAGGGTGAGATCGACGTGCTGATCAAGACCACCCGCAAGGCGGTGGCTCACGAGGCCGGGCCGGCGATGTGTGACGTCAGCGAGGTGGTCCGGGACCGGATGGTGTTCTGGGCGGCGCTGGCCGGCGACCAGAACCGGCCGCACCGGGTCATCGGCGCGCAGCTGCGCATTCCCGCGCCGGTGCCGCGTGCCGAGCTTGCCGCCGCGCTGGACGCGGTGATCGGCAACGTCTTCCGCTACACGCCGCAGGGCACCGCGTTCGAGGTGGCCGTGTCCCGCCGGGACGGCTACGTGGCGATCCGGATCGACGATGCCGGGCCCGGCATCGTCGATCCGGACCGGGCGCTGCGCCGGGGCACCAGCGACCAGGGCTCGACCGGGCTCGGCTTGGACATCGCCAAGCGGGTGTCGTTGCAGGCCAACGGGTCGGTGAGCATCGACCGCGCCCGGCTGGGCGGCGCCAGCGTGGTGATGCTGCTCGCCGATCCGGAGGCGACGCCCCGGCAGGTCAACCGGTTCGGCCTGGTCGGCCGGATGGCGCGGGACGCCCGGGACCAGAAGACCACCGGTCGACGCTGGCCCCGCCAGCGCCCCACCGACGACTGACCGCCCGGGGCTGTGCGCCGGCGCAAGTCTTCCTTAGAGGGCATTCGATTTGTTCTTGATCTACTAGTAGGTGCCTCGCCAGGTAGGTGTGGTTTCGCCCGTTATGCGGCGGCTGATGTTGTCGATCATCGCGATGTGGATCATGGCTTCGGAGCTGGCCGG
>NZ_JAGPYK010000063.1 GCF_018070045.1 Micromonospora sp. U21 | reverse complement strand
CGCCTGGCTCACCCGCCGACGCCGCTGCGCCCGCGACTACGAACGCCTACCCGAACACCACGAAACCATCACCTACTGGGCAGCGATCCTCCAGATGACCCGCCGCCACGCCCGTACCACAACCGCCGCCACATAGATCAGAAACAGGCTCTATAACGGACGCTCACCTGGCATAAACCTGGCGGGTGTTGTGTGATGGCTGCCACGTCCCTCAACGAGAGGATCTGATGTGGTGAGCAAGCGCTTCACCGCTGGTGCCGTCGCGACCGCGGCGGTGCTGGCACTTACGGCTTCGGGGATGGCGGTGCCGGCCAGCGCCGCATCGACCAGTTCCCGAACCTTCACCGTCGTCGCCGAGGACGGCGTCGCCGCCGACACCGCGGTCGCCGCCATCCGTGCGGCCGGCGGCACGGTGGTGTCCCGGTCCGACGAGGTCGGCATGTTCCAGGTGACCAGCGACCGGGCCGACTTCGCGGCCAGGGCGACGGCCGCCCCCACGCTGATCGGCGCCGCCGAGCAGAAGGCCATCGGCCGCAAGCCGAAGCTGGACCGGGTCGAGCAGAAGCAGGTGCCGCCCGCCGCGGCCGCCGCCGTCGCCGCCAGGAAGGGCGCCAAGCTGGACCCGCTCGACGAGAAGCTCTGGGGTCTGGAGATGATCCGGGCCGATGAGGCCCGCAAGGTCGAGCCGGGTGATCGCCGGGTGACCGTCGGCGTGCTGGACACGGGCGTCGACGCGAGCAACCCCGACATCGCGCCGAACTTCAACTGGGCGCTGTCGCGCAACTTCGCGCCGGACCTGACCGACGTGGATGGTCCCTGCGAGGTGCCGAGCTGCCTCGACGCGGTGGGCACCGACGACGGCGGGCACGGCACCCACGTGGCGGGCACGATCGGTGCCGCCGCCAACGGCTTCGGCCTCTCCGGCGTCGCCCCGAAGGTCTCGTTGGTGGAGCTGAAGGGTGGCCAGGACTCCGGCTACTTCTTCCTCAACCCGGTGGTCAACGCCCTGATCTACGCCGGCCGGTCCGGGATCGACGTGGTCAACATGTCGTTCTACGTCGACCCGTGGCTCTACAACTGCACCGCCAACCCGGCCGACTCCCCGGCGAGCCAGGCCGAGCAGCGGGCCATCATCAAGGCGATGAAGCGGGCGCTGACCTTCGCCCACAACAAGGGCGTCACCCTGGTCGGCGCGCTCGGCAACAACAACGAGGACCTGGGCGCGCCCCGCACGGACATCAGCAGCCCGGACTACGGCGCTGCGCCGTACGACCGGCCGATCGACAACAACAGCTGCTGGGACCTGCCCGCCGAGGGGCCGCACGTGATCGGCGTGTCGGCCGTCGGCCCGTCCGGCAAGAAGGCGGACTACTCCAACTACGGCACCGAGCAGACCTCGGTCGCCGCGCCGGGCGGCTTCGCCCGGGACGGTTTCGGAACCCCGACGTACAACAGCCCGGGCAACCGGATCCTCTCCACCTACCCGCTGAAGGTCCTCCAGGAGGAGCCGATCTCCCCCACCATCCCGGATCCGCGGGTGGACGCCAACGGCAACATCGACCCGCGGGTTGCCACGCTGGTCTTCAAGCAGTGCAAGGCCAACGGTGAGTGTGGCTACTACACCTACCTCCAGGGCACCTCGATGGCGTCCCCGCACGCCGCCGGCGTCGCCGCGCTGATCGTCAGTCGGTACGGCAAGTCGGAGGGCCGGGGTGGCTTCGGCATGTCGCCGGACCTGGTCGAGCAGCACCTCTACCGGACGGCGGCCGAGCACGCCTGCCCGGAGCCGCGGCTGCAGCAGTACCGCAACGAGGGCCGGGACGAGACCTACGACGCCTACTGCGCCGGTGGGGTCAACTTCAACGGCTTCTACGGGTACGGGATCGTCGACGCCTACGCGGCGGTGAAGACTCCGCTCAAGCCGAACGCCCGGCCGTAGGGCAACGCGTCGGGGCCCGGTCGACCCTGGTCGGCCGGGCCCCGCTGGCGTTCCCAGGACTTGATCGACTCGAATTCCTTGGCGACGGGGTGTCACGGTCCGGCGGACAGCACGGTTTCCAGGAACCCGAGCTGATCCTGCCGGCGCGGGTCGGGGGATCACCGTCGCCATCCGCGGTTGACCAGCGCTGCGCGCACCTCGCGGAGCACCGCCGGGAACTCGGCGTGCAGTCGTCGGCTGGTCACATGCAGCACCAGCCAACCCGTGCCGACGAGCAGGTTCAGCCGCTGACGGTCGCGGTGCAGCTGATCTGCGTCGGCTTGCCACTGCCCGTCGTACTCGACCGCTACCCGGAATTCCGGCCACGCCAGGTCGGGATGCAGGACGACGCCGTTGGGCAGGCGGAGCGGGTGTTGAACGACCGGGCGGGGCAGACCGCCGAGCACCAGCAGCACACGTAGGTGCGACTCCGGCGGAGACTCTGCCCCGCCGTCAGCCAGATCGAAGAGCCACCGTGCCCGTCGCCCACCGGGCCGGTCTGCGTTGCGAGCAGCCACGTCGGCCAACGTGTCGCGATCGGTCAGCCCCTGCCCGAGCAGCGCGTCGACGATGGCGACCGCACGGACCGGATCGAGCCAGACGGCCGTCTCCCAGGCGGCCCGTCCAGGGTCCGAGCGGGGGATCGGTCCGCCCGGGTCCCAGACCGGGCTCAGCTCGATGGCCGCCCCCCGCTCGTCGGCCGGTCTGGCAGCTACCGTGCTGCCCGGTCTGGCCGCCACTGCACGCTGCCGGGGCGGTTGCCGCGTCCGGCGTGGTGACATTCCGGCGGCCGGTGGACGCCCTGCTTCCGGTGGACGCCCTGCTCCCGGTCGACGGCCTGCGTCCGAGGGGGTCGCGGCCTGCCGTCGCGTCCGGACGTCGAGGGGCGGTGTGATGACGTTGACGTGCACGCGTAGACCGCGCTGTGGGCCGATCCGAAGCGGTCTGGGCACGAGGACGTGAACGTCGTCGGTGAAGGTGGCGGCGTGTTCGACACCGTGCAGGTAGGCGGCCGACGGACCTCCGACCGCCACCCCGGGCGGTAGCCGGAGGAGGGCGGCGCGACAGGCCAGGGTGTGGTCCCGGTCGAGCCGCGCGTCGGCGTAGATGTCGTGGCGCAGCCGTACCCAGGCGGCGCTGCGTAGTTGATGCTCGGTGAGCAGACCATCCCGGACAGCGTCGGAGCCGCGGAAGACCCGCCAGGTCAGGGCGTCGGGGCGGTGCGGACGTGGTGGCATGCCGAGCAGCGTGCCGGCCACCCATCCACCGCCGAAACCCCTGTGGACAACCTGACCCGCGCGCTCCGTCGGTCCCTGTGGACAACCGCGGGCCCGCCTACCGATCGTGGTATGGCATGGACGATGATCCACTCGGGCTCTTGGAAGTCGGGCTGTCGCCGACGGCGCGTTACCGCGATGTCCGTGATCCCGAGTTGATCAAGCCGGCGTCGGGCTGGCCGGGCGGTCGGCGAACGGGTCAGCGGAGGGCGGTGGTGATGGCCCTGGCGGCGGCCAGGACCTGGGGGCCGATCGTGTCGACGTCCAGCGGGGCGAGCGCGACCACGCCGACACTCGCCTCCAACCCGGGTACGCCGAGCACCGGCGCCGCCACCCCGTACGCCCCGGACTGCAACTCCCCGCTGCTGCTGACCGGTGCCGCCGCCCCGGCTCGGCCGGCCAGGATGGCGCGACCCGCCGCGCCCCGGTCCAGTGGATGCCGCGCCCCGGTCCGGTACGCGACGTGGAACGACGTCCAGCTCGGCTCGACCACGGCCAGGGCGACCCCCTCGCCACCCTCGACCACGGTCAGGTGCGCGGTGGCGCCGGCCTGCTCGGCGAGCCGGCGCAGGGCGGGCAGTGCTCCCTCGGCGAGCAGCGGCTGGGCGCGCCGGGCCAGGTGCAGCACTCCCGCGCCGAGGCGGAGCCGGCCGTCGCCGTCGCGACGCAGCATCCCGTGCCCGGTCAACGGGCCGACCAGCCGGTAGACGGCCGCACGCCCGATGCCCAACTGGTTCGCCACCTCGGTGACGGTGAGCCCGCCCGGCGCCTCGGCGACCAGGTGCAGCAGCCGCAACCCCCGGTCCAGGGTCTGTGCCGTCTCCCCGGCCCGCCCGCCAACCACGTCGGCACGGCCGGCGGGGGCGCTGGGGCTGGCCGGCGGCTCACCGGGGCGTGCGGTCGCATCCACGCCTGGCAGCGTACGACCCGGCACCGGCGGACCCGGACAGGCGCGGACGGCTACCCTTGTACGGTGACGCTACGCCTGTATGACACCGCCACCCGATCGGTGCGGGACTTCGTCCCGCGGGAAGCCGGCAAGGTGGGGATCTACCTGTGTGGTCTCACCCTCCAGGCCCCGCCGCACATCGGTCACCTTCGCTCCGGCGTCAACTACGACGTGCTGCGCCGCTGGCTGCTGGCCGCGGGCTACGAGGTCACCTTCGTCCGCAACCTGACCGACATCGACGACAAGATCCTGGTCAAGGCGGGGGAGCAGGGCCGGCCGTTCTGGTCCATCGCGTACGCCAACGAGCTGATCCTCGCCGAGTCGTACCGGGCGTTGAACGTGCTGCCACCCACCTATGAGCCGCGCGCCACCGGGCACATCCCCGAGATGCACGAGCTGATCACGAAGTTGATCGCCGACGGGCACGCCTACCCGGCCACCGACGGCTCCGGCGACGTCTACTTCGACGTGGCCTCCTGGCCGGCGTACGGGTCACTGTCGGGTCAGTCCCCGGACGCGATGCAGTCGGCCGGGGACGCCCCCGACCGGGGCAAGCGGGACCCGCGCGACTTCGCGCTCTGGAAGGGCGCCAAACCCGAGGAGCCGGCGGACGCCTACTGGCCGTCGCCGTGGGGGCTGGGCCGCCCGGGCTGGCACATCGAGTGCTCGGCGATGTGCTGGCGATACCTGGGCCCGGAGTTCGACATCCACGGAGGTGGGCTCGACCTCACCTTCCCGCACCACGAGAACGAGGTCGCCCAGTCCCACGCGGCCGGGCTGCCGTTCGCCCGCTACTGGGTGCACCACGGGTTGCTCAGCATCGGCGGAGCCAAGATGGGCAAGTCCGCCGGCAACACCCTGGACCTGGCGTACGTGGACTCGCTAGGGGTGCGGCCGGTCGAGCTGCGCTACTACTACGCCGCCGCGCACTACCGCTCGGTGATCGACTACTCGGAGGACGCGCTGCACGACGCGGCCACCGCGTACCGCCGGATCGAGGGTTTCGTGCTGCGGGCCGTCGAGCGGGTCGGCGCCGGGCAGCTCGGCGAGTTGCCGAGCGGCTTCGTCGCGGCGATGGACGAAGACCTCAACACCTCCGCCGCGCTGGCCGTGCTGCAACAGCAGCTCCGGGACGGAAACACCGCGCTGAGCACCGGCGACGATGTGACCGTCCGCACCACCCTGGCCGCGGTGCGGGCGATGCTGGATATCCTCGGGGTCGACCCCCTCGACCCGGCCTGGACCGGTGGCGGCCGCTCGGATGACCTGCGTGCCGTGGTGGACTCCCTGATCGCGCTGGCCCTGGAGCAGCGCGCACAGGCCCGGGGCCGCAAGGACTGGGCTGCCGCCGACGCGGTTCGTGACCAGCTCAAGCTGGCCGGCGTGGTGGTCGAGGACACCCCCCAGGGGCCCCGTTGGACTATTGGAGAGCAGGACTGATGGCCGGCAACTCGCAGCGCCGTGGCCGGCGACTGACGCCGAAGGCGGGCGCCCCCAAGGGCACCGGCGGCAAGAACAAGGACTCCCTGGCCGGGCGGGGGCGCACCCTGCCCGCCGACGAGCGGCCGTGGCACAAGGGGTACTCGGGCACCGAGAAGCTGCCCCAGCGCACCGCCTGGAAACAGGACAAGGAGCGCCGCGCGGCGGCCGAGGAGGGGCGTGCCCCGAAGATCGGTCAGCCCGGCAGCAAGGACACCACCTGGGGCAAGGGCGGCGGCCGGGGCGTTCCGGTCAACCGGGGTGGCACTGGCGGCCGGGGCGGAAAGCCCGGCGGTCGGTCCGGCCCCCGGGTCACGCCGGGGCGCAAGTCCAACCCGGCCAAGGACAGCCCGGAGCTGCTGGTCGGGCGCAACCCGGTGCTGGAGGCGCTGCGCGCCCAGGTGCCGGCGACGGCGCTCTACACCGCCCAGGGCATCGACATGGACGACCGGATCAACGAGATCATCCGGACCGCCGCCGACCGGGGCATCGCCAACCTGGAGATCAGCCGGGCCGAGCTGGACCGGATGACCGGCGGGGTGCTGCACCAGGGCGTCGGGCTGCAGGTGCCGCCGTTCGCGTACCAGCCGTTCGAGGACCTGGTGGCCGCGGCCCTGGAGCAGCAGGCCCCGCTGCTGGTCGCGCTGGACGGTGTCACCGACCCGCGCAACCTGGGCGCGGTGATCCGCTCGGCTGCCGCGTTCGGCGCGCAGGGTGTCTTCGTACCCGAGCGGCGTGCCGCCGGGATCACCGCGACCGCCTGGCGGACCAGTGCCGGCGCGGCCGCGCGGGTGCCGGTGGCGCAGGTCACCAACCTGACCCGATCGCTGAAGGCGTGCCGTGACGCCGGCTTCACGGTCGTCGGTCTGGACGCCGACGGTGACACCGACCTCTACGACCTGGAGGCCGCCATCGGCCCGCTGGTGGTCGTGGTCGGCTCCGAGGGGCGCGGGCTGTCCCGGCTGGTCGGGGAGACCTGCGACCTGACCGTCAGCATCCCGATGATCTCCGAGGTCGAGTCGCTCAACGCCAGCGTGGCAGCCGCGGTCGCCCTGGCCGAGGTCTCCCGCCGGCGCGCCGCCGAGCAGTAGTACAAGCGACGCCGAGGCCCCGTTCCCCGCTTGTCGGGGGATGGGGCCTCGGCGTGTCCGGCGGCGGGATCGGCTGGGTCCGGACCTGCGACAGGGGCGGCCCGCCGAAGCGGACCGCCCCTGTCGGTACGGCGTTACGTCAGATCCGGCTGCCGGTGGTGGCGTGGAAGACGTGGCTGCGGCCGGTGCGCGGCTTGACGAACACGGTGTCACCCATGTTCGGCATCGTGCGCCGGTCGGTGCGGACGACGAAGCGCTCCGAGTTGCCACCCAGCGCGGCGTGGCCGTAGACGTTGGCGTCCGAGCCGAGGTCCTCGACCAGCTCGACCACGACCGGCATGCCGCCCTCGGTCGGGCTGACCAGGTCGCAGTCCTCCGGACGGAAGCCCACGGTCACCTTGCCGTCGCCGCCCTCGGCGCGGGCCGCCTCGACCTGCTCGCGCGTCAGCGGGATGTGCAGCTCGGCGAACTCGGCGCCCTGATCGTTCAGCGGCACGGTCTTGATGTTCATGGCGGGGGAGCCCATGAAACCGGCAACGAAGACGTTGGCCGGGGTGTCGTAGAGCGCCCGCGGGGTGTCCACCTGCTGGAGGACGCCATCGAGCAGCACCGCGACCCGGTGACCCATGGTCATGGCCTCGACCTGGTCGTGCGTGACGTAGACCGTGGTGACGCCCAGCTTGGCCTGCAGCGACGCGATCTGGGTACGGGTCTGCACGCGCAACTTGGCGTCGAGGTTCGACAGCGGCTCGTCCATCAGGAAGACCTGCGGCTCGCGGACGATCGCCCGGCCCATCGCGACGCGCTGACGCTGACCACCGGAGAGCGCCTTCGGCTTGCGGCTGAGGTACTCCTCCAGCTGGAGCAGGCCGGCCGCCTCCTTCACCCGCCGGTCGATCTCCGACTTCGAGGTCTTGCGCAGCTTGAGGGCGAACGCCATGTTCTCGTACACCGTCATGTGCGGGTAGAGGGCGTAGTTCTGGAAGACCATCGCGATGTCGCGGGCCTTGGGGGGCAGGTGGGTCACGTCACGCTGGTCGATGTAGATCGAGCCGGCGTCGACGTCCTCCAGCCCGGCGAGCATCCGCAGGCTGGTGGACTTGCCACAACCGGAGGGGCCGACCAGGACGAGGAACTCGCCGTCGCCGATCTCGAGGTCCAGCTCGTTGACGGCGGGACGCTCGGTGCCCGGGTAGATCCGGGACGCCTTGGAATAAGTGACCGTAGCCATGGTGAAGCGCTTCCTTTCACCGGCAGGAACGTGCCGGACGATCCGAGTGAAGGAGCGACCGGCACGGTGTCCGTGCCGGTCAACGGACGGCGGGCCGGTCGCGGGGCGGCCGGGCCTGTCGTCCGTGTCACTGCACCGTAAACGGGTTTCTCCGCGCTGCCAAGGCGGGGGATCGCCGGAAGTGGTGCACGGCCTACGCAATTAGGGCAGTCGGGCACGGTCAGACATCAATCGACGCGCGGCGCGGCCGGGCGAGGGCGTACGAACGTCGGGTTGCTGACGTTTCCCGTGCTCGGGAGCCCTCGCCAGCGGGATATCCAGACGTCAGTCGCTATGCTGACTTCGACGCACGCGCCCCTGTAGCTCAGCTGGCCAGAGCACTCGCCTTGTAAGCGAGATGTCGCCGGTTCGATCCCGGCCGGGGGCTCCAATTCCGCCAGGCTTTTCCCGACCGGCACTGCCGTGAGTCAACCGGCTGACAGCAACGCGCGGTTGGCGCGGAGAGCGGAAAGCCCGGGGGCCGCCGCAGACGGGGTGGCCCAGGAAAGTGGTGGGGGTTTGTCGCCGGCAGCCGGCCGCGCCGCGCGCCCGAGCAGCGCGGCGCAGGGAAGGGCATGCCGGGTCCGCGCGGCAAGCGCCAAGCATGGGGGCGGTGGCCGCGCGAGGCGTGCCGGTCGTCCAGGAGCCGGCTCCACAGCCGCTCAGGGTCAGGTCAACTGCTCACCTGGGAGGGGAGGGGTGGCCGCCGGTGGCCGGCTTCGACCCCGGGAGCCGGGTCCGCGCCGTGCGAGGTGGGTCAACTGCGCCACTGTGGCGGTGTCCGCCGGGGGCGTGGTCCGTGACACGAGAGCCGACTCAGTCTGGTCCAGCAGTTTCCGTACGTGCGTCAAGGCCGTCTTGGCGTGGCGGGCCGAACGGCGGCCCGCTCCCCGCAGGGGGTCGGCGGGATGCCAGAGGACGCGCTCTACTGCTTATGCCGGACGAAGGAGGAGGACATGACGCTTGCGCGGCACGACGACCAGGAGGCAGCCGAAGCGGCCGTCTCGCACCTACTGACGGAGTCCCTACTGATGATTCGCTACCTGGCCGCATCTGATGGGGATCGGACCGCGCCGGACAACGGTCGCCAGGAGCAGGTGCATACCCTCGCCGACCTGTGCCACAACCTTCCTTCCTGGCTCGATCCGACTCGCCGCGACCGCATCCACGAGGGCATCGCCTTCATGTGGCGCACCGCTTCACCAAACAAGCAACGATGGGTCCGGCAGTGCTGGGACGCGATCAGCTACGACTACCGCTGGCTCATGAGCGACTAACTGGGTGACGGCGCGCACGAACAAGGCCGGACGCCTACGGATGCCGGCGGACTGTTTGGACAGCCGAACGCCACGACCCGTTCAGTTCATCGGCCAACAGTCATTCCTTCGGGGCGAAGGGGTCCAGCTCTGCAGGCAAGACGGCACCTGACAGATTGGCGACGACCTGCGAGGCCCACGCGGTTTAGGGTGCGCGACGGCTCAAGTCACGCGCTGGTAGCCTGACGCGTCGCGCGCGAAAGGTGGAGTCTGCCCGGTGCTCAGGATGGTGCTGCGTAGGTTAGTCGCGGTGGTGGCCGTTTGCATGGTGACCGCATGCGGTTCTTCAAAGGCTCATACAGCGGATCGATCAGCGGACGAAACAATCCCCTCCACGACGCAGGCGACGGGCTCGGCCACAGCCACGAAGCCAGCTTCCTCAGCAGTTCCGGCAACCGGCGGATCCGGCTACTCCGCGACGCTGTCCGCACGCTTGGTGACCACGGACACGCTGCCGCCCGGATTCGCAGTGAAAATCGCGACAGTCATGCCGTCGGATGCTGGAGATCAACGCCCAGGCGTCGACGTATCCTGTTCGAACAGCATGATCCCGCTGCTGTCGGCCACGCGGCTAACCGGGACTCCGTCAGCGATGGCCGCAGCCACCCTCAGCTATGACGCGGATCCCGATCGCTTCTGGGTTGGAACCGAAGTCCTCAGGACCTACGCCGATGGCGGCGCACGACGAGCAATGACCGACCTGCGAACCTTCATCGGCCGTTGCCCCACCGTCGCGTCGTCCCGCTTCGGCAACAGGTACCGCTACGCAGTGGCACCAGGGCCGCAGTTCGGCGATGACAGTATTCACGTCAGTTGTAGCATGACGTCCGGTTCTGACACGCTGGAAAGCGACAGCATACTGGTCCGGATCGGAACCGCTCTGGTGGTCGTCCAAGATACTGGCAGCGAACCCGGCGGCGATAAATACCTCACCCAGCTCGCCGAGGCTGCGGTCCGCAGATTCCAGGCGACCGGATCCTGATGGCCTGTCAAGCCTCGGCCTCACCCAAGCCCGTGCCCGATCCGTGCCCGACGTAGCAGTCAACATCGGCCAGTAGGGGCCCGTCGAAGGCTTGGCCGGGGCCGCTCTTGCGTCCATGACCAGCCGGCACCAGGCCCGGCATGCGTGACTCAACCCGATTCCCAGGCTGAGCGTGTGCCGCCGGCCTCAGTCACCTTCGTCAGGCTGAAAGTAGCGTTCGTTGATCCGTGCAGCACCCCCGGGCTTGCCAACCATGATCTGACGCCCCTGCCACTCAACGGCCCGCTCTTCACTCCACCCCACGCAGAAGTGCAGGCGCCCTCCGGCGTAGAGGTTGCCGGGTTGCCACAGCGTCATGGGTAGCAGGTCGACCAAGAGGGCGCGCATGGCGTGAGGGTAGCCGTAGAGCCGCTGAGGGCTCGCCGGCCAGGGCGAGTGATAACCGAGTGACGACGGGGGCTTCAACCCCGGACCGCGGACGAGGGGTGATGGCCGGCTCTACTGGTGGGGTGCGGGCTCGCCTCCTCTACGTTGCTTTGCTGGCTGCGGGCGTGATGACGGCGGGGAGCGGACTCGTGGTCGCCTTGGGATATGTCGAGCAGCCAGGGCCCTTCAACGAGGCGCTGTTGGGGGCGATAGGCGGAGGATTGATCGGGGCGGGCTTCCGCCGTTGGAGGAAGTACCACTCCTCGGGCTTGGGGCACACACGGGGCACAAGACACCGTGAAACGTCGCCAACTAGCGATCAACGATGACAGTCCGAGACGCCGTGTGAGCAGCGTCTGCTGCCGTTCTCGCTGGCGGAGAGGCAGCGGCTCTAAGAGCGACCGGCAATAGGTGTCACTTGAGTCGGCGGGTGGTGGGCCGGGTATCCCAGCGGTAGAGGACCCGTGCCCGTTGGATGAGTTGACGGACGGTGACGATGGCGGCGGCCAGGTACAGGT
>NZ_JAGPYK010000062.1 GCF_018070045.1 Micromonospora sp. U21 | reverse complement strand
TGGTGTCGTCGATCTTCACGTACAGTGCGGTCAAGAGGGTATCCAGGTCTTGCGTCACAACATGATCTTGGATGCCCTCTCTTCATGCCCAGACATCGACCCCTGACTTCGGAACTACTCGTCTAGGCTGGCGACCATGCAGGAGCAGCCCGAGCCGGCCTTCGCGCCGGGTCTGACCGCCCGGGTCGAGTTGACCGTCACCGACGCGGACACCGCCCAGGCGGTCGGTTCCGGGGACGTACCGGTGCTCGGCACACCCCGCGTGCTCGCGCTGGCCGAGGCGGCCACCGTCGCGGCGACCGCGACCGCGATGCCGTCCGGGTCGACCACCGTGGGGACCCGGGTCGAGCTGGAGCACCTGGCGCCGACCGTGGTCGGCCGGACGGTCCGGGCGCAGGCCCTGCTGGCGGCCGTCGACGGTCGCCGGCTGTCGTTCGAGGTCACCGTCAGCGACGGCGACGAGACGGTGGCCCGCGGTCGGGTGGACCGGATCCTGGTGGACCGGCAACGCTTCGTCGAGCGTGCCGGGCGGGCGTCATGACCGGCGGGTTCGTCGAGGTCGCCGACCGGGTGCACCTGCTGCGCGAGCCGCTGCTGCGGGTCAACGTCACCCTGGTCGTCGGCGACGACGAGGCGCTGCTCGTGGACACTCTCTCCTCAGCGGCCCAGGCCACCGAGCTGGCCGCCGCCGTCCGGGCGGTCACCGACCGTCCGCTGACGCTGGTCAACACCCACCACCACTACGACCACTGCTTCGGCAACGCCGTCCTGGCCGGCGACCCGCCCCGCCCGGTGTACGCGCACGCGCTGGCCGTCGCGGCCCTGCGCGAGGAGCCGGAGCGGCTGCGCCGGGAGGCGTACGGGGAGCTGCGCGCGGAGCACCCGGCGCTCGCCGCCGAGCTGGCCGACACGCCGCTGCTCGCCGCGACGCACACCGTGCACACCGAGACGGCACTCGACCTGGGCGGCCGGCGGGTGCTGCTGCGTCACCCCGGGCGGGGGCACACCGACGCCGATCTGGTGGTGCACGTACCCGACGCGGACGTGCTGGTCGCCGGGGACCTGGTGGAGCAGAGCGGCCCGCCCGCCTTCGAGGACTCGTACCCCCTGCAGTGGCCGGACGCGGTCGCCGACCTGCTCCGGCTGACCACCGTGGGCACGGTGGTGGTGCCGGGCCACGGCGACCCGGTGGACGTGGAGTTCGTCCGCGACCAGCACGCCGAGCTGGCGAAGCTGGCCTGGCTGATCCGGGCCGGGCACACCGGCGGCGCGCCGCCGGAACGGGTCGCCGCCGAGGCGCCCTTCGGCGCCCGCGCCGCCCTTGTCGCCGCCCGCCGCGGCTACCTCGAACTCGACGGCACCGCCTAGATTCCGAAGCGGCGCTGGACGTCGGCGCGGGTGGGCATGGCGGTGGCGCCGCCCGGTGACTCGCAGACCAGGCCGGCCACCCGCAGCGCGAACGCCACCCGCTCGACCCAGCCCGCCGGGTCGGCCGGCTCGCCGTCGAGGAGCAGGTCGGCGATCAACGCGGCCATCACCGAGTCGCCGGCGCCGGTGGCGTCGACCGCGTCGACCCGGGGAGCCGGCACCCGGACCGGGTCGGCGGCGGCGGCGGCCAGCACCGCGCCGGCCGCGCCGAGCGTCACCACGACCGTCGCGGCGCCCAGCTCGCGCAGGTACGCGGCCACTCCCTCGACCGGCTCACCCGGGTAGAGCAGTTCGGCGTCGGCGGTGCTCAGCTTGACCAGGTGCGCGCCGGCCGCGAACTCGGCCACCACCTCGCGCAGCCCGGCCAGCGCGCCCGGCCCGTCGAGGAGCCGGGGGCGCACGTTCGGGTCGAAGACCCGCAGGCCGGTGGCGAGCGCCCAGGCACGTCGGGCGGCCGCCAGAGTGCTGGGTCGGAGCAGCACGACGGAGCCGCAGTAGAGCACGTCGGCCCCCTCCAGCAGCGCCAGGTCCAGATCCTCGGGAGCGAGCAGGCCGTAGGAGGGCGGCTCCCCGTAGAAGCGGAAGTCGGGTTCCGGGCCGGCGAAGGTGACCACCGCGAGGGTGGTCGGCACCGGAAGCGTGACCGCGCCGGCCAGACCGACATCGGCCGCGGCCAGGAAGGCGCGAATCCGCCCGGCCAGCACGTCGTCGCCGAGTGAGCCGACGAACTGCGCCGCGCCGCCGAGCCGGGCCACGCCGACGGCGACGTTGAGCGGCCCGCCGCCGATCGCCTGCCGGTAGACCCGCTCGCCGTCCCGCTCGGTGTCGAGCAGATCGACGAGCGCCTCGCCGAGCACCACCGCGTATCCCATGCCGGTCCCTTCGTCGTCGCCAGCCGCCCACCGCCCGCCTCCAATCGGCGTGGCACCAGGCTGGCACAGCGCACGGCCCGGTGGGCCCCGAAGGCGCGGTCCGGCCCGACCGGGGCGCCGATCCACCGCCCGGGCGCTACCCCGCCTGGTGGATCGGCCCGCCGAGTGCCGTCAGCGGGCGACCGGTCCCGCCCCAGCGCCCCGCGACGATCTGCGCGGCCACGCTCACCGCGGTCTCCTCCGGGGTACGCCCACCGAGGTCCAGCCCGATCGGCGAGGCGAGCCGAGCGAGCTGCTCCGGGCTCAGCCCCGCCTCGCGCAGCAGCTTGTGCCGCTCGTCGTGCGTGCGCCGCGACCCCATCGCGCCGACGTACGCGAGCCGGTGGCGCAGCGCCAGCGCCAGCAGCGGCACGTCGAACTTCGGGTCGTGGGTCAGCACGCAGACCACCGTCCGCCCGTCGACACGGCCGGCGTCCAGCTCCGCCCCCAGGTAGCGGTGCGGCCACCGCACCACCACCTCGTCCGCCTCGGGGAAGCGCCGAGCGGTGGCGAAGACCGGACGGGCGTCGCAGACCGTCACCCGGTAGCCGAGGAACGCGCCGATCCGGGCCACCGCGGCGGCGAAGTCGATCGCCCCGAAGACGATCATCCGGGGTGGGGTGGCGTACGCGGTCACGAAGAGGCTCAGGCCGGCGCCCCGGCGCTGCCCGTGGTAGCCGTACCGGAGCACCCCGCTGTGCCCGGCGGCGAGCAGCCCGAGGGCGTCGGCCGTGGCGGCGGCGTCCAGCCGGTCGTCGCCGAGCGAGCCGGTCATGCGTTGCCCGGCCAGCACCAGCCGCCGACCCAGTCGTCCGGCCGGGTCGGCCGGCACCGCGCCCGGCGGATCGCCGGCGTCGGCCGCCACGCAGGTGACCACCGCCACCGGTTGGCCGGCCCGGCGCGCCGCGTCGACCGCGTCCAGCTCCACGAGCCGGCCGCCGTCGATCCGCTCCACGAACACGTCGAGCACCCCGCCGCAGGTCAGGCCCGCGGTGTACGCGGCGTCGTCGCTGACTCCGTAGCGGCTCAGCTCGGGGGCGCCGGTGTCGAGCACGCGGCGGGCCCGTTCGTAGAGGTCGGCCTCAACGCAGCCGCCGGAGACGCTGCCGGTGACCGTGCCGTCGGCCGCGACCAGCATGCTGGCGCCCGGGGGCTGTGGCGCGGACCGCCAGGTGGCCACGACGGTGGCCAGGGCGACCGGCTCGCCGGCGCGGCAGCGGCGGTGCACCTCGTCGAACACGTCCGGCACGCGCTGCCCCGCTTCGTCGTGAAAGGAGGAAAACGTTCTTATGTGAAGGATATGGTCGATTCCGTCACGAGGGGGTGTGAGTCGGTGAAGTCCTACCAGGCACTGCGAACGGCGCCGAACCCGGACCACGCGGTGGTCCGGGGCCCCGGCGAGGTGGAGGTCCACCTGCAGGTCAACGGCGAGAGCAGGACCACGACCATCGAGCCGCGGGTCAGTCTGCTCGACGCCCTCCGCGACCGCCTCGAGCTGACCGGCACCAAGAAGGGTTGCAACCAGGGCGCCTGCGGCGCGTGCACCGTGTGGGTGGACGGGCGCCGGGTGCTGTCCTGCCTGACCCTGGCGATCACCTGCGAGAACCGCGAGGTGACCACGATCGAGGGACTGTCCGACGGGGACACGCTGCACCCCATGCAGCAGGCGTTCCTGGACTGCGACGCGTTCCAGTGCGGCTACTGCACCCCGGGGCAGATCATGTCCGCGGTGGCGCTGCTCGCCGAGGGGCACGCCGGCGACGACACCGAGATCCGGGAGTGGATGAGCGGCAACATCTGCCGCTGCGCCGCGTACCCGCACATCCGCACGGCCGTCCGCCGCGTCCGCGACCAGGGGGGCCGCGGCGATGCGTCCCGTTAGCTACTCCCGCGCCACCGACGTCGCCACCGCGATCGGCGCGGTGAGCGCCGACCCGGAGAGCACCTTCCTGGCCGGCGGCACCACCCAGGTCGACCTGCTGCGCATCTACGTCGAACAACCGCGGCGCCTGGTCGACATCAACGACCTGCCGCTGAACCGGATCGAGGAGCTGCCCGGCGGCGGGTTGCGGCTCGGTGGGCTGGCCCGGATGAGCGACGTGGCCGAGGAGCCGGAGCTGGTCCGGCGCTACCCGATGGTGGCCGAGGCACTGCTGCTCGGCGCCTCCCCGCAGCTGCGGAACATGGCCACCATCGCGGGCAACCTTCTGCAGCGGGTGCGGTGCAGCTACTTCCGGGACGTCGCGGCCGGCTGCAACAAACGGGCCCCGGGCACCGGATGCAGCGCGATCGACGGGGTCAACCGGGGGCACGCGGTGCTCGGCACCAGCGACTGCTGCATCGCCACCCACCCCTCGGACCTCGGCGTGGCCCTGGTCGCACTCGACGCGGTGGTGCAGACCGAAGGCCCGGCCGGGCAGCGGAACATCCCGATCGACGACTTCTTCCTGCTCCCGGGGCAGACCCCGGAACGGGAGCACCCGCTGACGCACGGCGAGCTGGTGACCGGCATCGACCTGCCTCCGACGCCGGCCGCGGCCACCTCCCGGTACATCAAGATCCGCGACCGCGAGTCGTACGAGTTCGCGCTCGCCTCCGTCGCGGTGGCCATGTCGGTCGCCGGCGGTCGCATCACCGAGATCCGGCTGGCCCTGGGCGGGGTGGCCACCAAACCGTGGCGGGCCCGGCGGGCCGAGCGGCTGCTCGACGGCGCACCAGCGACCACCGAGTCGTTCGCCCGCGCCGCCGAGGCGGAGCTGGCGCCGGCGGTGCCGCACGCAATGAACGCCTTCAAGATCGAGCTGGCCCGGCGGACCATGGTCCGGGCCCTGGAGAGCATGGCGCGGCGGGAGGGCACGGCATGAGCCCGGCGATCGGCGCGACCCTCAACCGGGTGGACGGCCGCTTCAAGGTGCGCGGCGAGTCGCGGTACTCGGCCGAGATCCCGGTGCCCAACCTGGCGCACGCCGTGGTGGTGAACGCGAAGATCGCCAGCGGTCGGATCACCGCCATCGACACCAGCGAGGCCGAGCGGGCCGACGGTGTGCTCGCCGTGCTCACCCATCGCAACCTGGGTCGGGTCGCCACCGTGCCGAGGCTGCTCCCGTCGCTGGCCGGGCTGGCCGCACCGGGGCAGACCTTCTTCCCGATGCAGGACGAGACGGTCCACTACGCCGGCCAGCCGGTCGCCGTCGTGGTCGCCGACACCATCGAACGCGCCGACCACGCCGGCACCCTCATCCGCTTCGAGTACGCCACCACGCCCGCCACCACCCTGCTGGACCAGGCCCGGGACCAGGCGTACGTGCCCGAGCGGATCTTTGGCGGGCTGCTGCCCGGGCACGCGTCCCGGGGTGACGTGGCCAAGGCGCTGGCCGACGCGGACGTGTGCGTGGACGCCACCTACCGCTTCGCGCCCAACCACCACAACCCGATCGAGCCGTCGGCCAGCACCGCGGTCTGGGAGGACGCCGACCGGCTCACCGTCTACGACTCGACCCAGGGGCCGAACGCCGTCCAGTTCACCCTCGCCGAGCTGCTCGGTCTGCCACCCATCTCGATCCGGGTGGTCAGCCACGCCGTCGGCGGCAGCTTCGGGTCCAAGGCCATGGTCTGGCACCACCCGGCGTTGGCCGCGCTGTCCGCCCGGCACGTGGGCCGGCCGGTACGACTGGTACTCACCAGGGAGCAGATGTTCACGTCCTGCGGGCACCGCGAGGAGCAGGAGCAGCGGATCACTCTCGCCGCGCGGGCGGACGGCCGGATCACCGCGCTGCGCCACCACAAGCTCTCGCTCACCTCTCCGTTCGACGACTGGGCGGAGCCGTCGTTGCAGAGCCCGTCGGTGGCCTACACCAGCCCGAACTATGAGGGGGTCTACCACCTCGTCCGGGGGAACACCATCACACCGACCTTCACCCGGGCCCCGGGCGAGGCGACCGGAATGTTCGCGCTGGAGTGCGCGATGGACGAGCTGGCCGAGCAGATCAGCGTCGACCCGCTGGAGCTGCGACTGCGCAACTACTCGGCGACCGACCCGGAGAGCGGCAAGCCGTGGTCGAGCAGCGGGTTGACGGAGTGCTACCAGCGGGCCGCCGAACTGTTCGGCTGGCACGGCCGCCCGCTGCCCCGATCCCGGCGGGAGGGGAACTGGTTGATCGGCACCGGCATGGCCAGCGCGCTCTACCCGGTCACCCAGCCGGTGAACCCGCAGCGGGCCCGGGCTCGGCTCTACAACGACGGCACCGCGGTGGTCGAGGCCGGTGTCTCGGAGTTCGGCACGGGGGTCTTCACCGCGATGACCCAGGTCGCAGCGGACGGGCTGGGCATTCCGGTGGAGCGGGTGCGGTTTGTGGGCGGCAGCAGCGACCTGCCGAACGTCACGGCCGCAGTGGGTTCCGCCGGCACCAGCGCGGTGGGCTCGGCCGTACACCTGGCGACGACCCAGCTACGCGACGAGCTGATCCGGCGGGCGGTGGCCGACGACCACTCACCGCTGCGCGGCGCCGACCCGGCCGCCGTGCAGGTCCGCGACGGCAAGATGGTGCTGCGCGACCGGCCCGACGTCGGCGAGACGTACGCCGACCTGATGCATCGCACCTTCGTACCGGACGTGGAGGTGCTCGGCACCTGGAACCCGCCGCCGCAGGACGCCGGGTACGGGGTGCACACCTTCGGCGCGCAGATGGCCGAGGTGGCGGTGGACGCCGACCTCGGCGTGGTCCGGGTACGCCGGATGGTCGGCGTGTTCGCCCCGGGCCGGGTGCTCAACCGCAAGACCGCGCACAGCCAGCTCATGGGCGGGATGCTCTGGGGGCTGGGCCAGGCGCTGCTGGAGGCCACCCGGATGGACCCACGGCTTGGCCGCTGGGCCAACGCCAGCCTCGGCGACTACCTGGTGCCGGTCAACGCGGACGCGCCGGACGTGGTGGTGGACACCATCGAGCTGCGCGACGAGGTGGTGAACCCGCTCGGCATGAAGGGCGTCGGGGAGATCGGCGTGGTGGGCGTGGCGGCCGCGATCGCCAACGCCGTGTACGACGCCACCGGGCGCCGGCAGTACGAGCTGCCGATCACCCTGGAGAAGCTCCTCTTAGGATCGCCCGCCAGTCGGCCTGAGACATCGAGGGTGAGCTATTGCGCAGCGGCCGGGCGGCGTGGTGGGATGACGCGTACCGGGCGGTGCGAGGGCTGCCGCGCCGCCGGTTGCCGGGTTCGATCGACGCGAGGGCGCCGGTCCGCGACAGGGACCGTTGACGGCGCGTGTCCACCGGCCGATTCCCGCCGGGGCACGCACCGCGATCGTCGCTTCCGCTCCCTGCAGCGGGGCGACCAGGCCACATCCCACCCGATTGCGGCGGGGCGGCTAGGGCGGCGCGCCTCGCGAGTCAGGAGAACCCGTGAACCGTTCCCGTACGGCCGCGTTGCTCACCGCGGCCGTGACCCTCACCCTGGGCGCCGTCGCCCTGGCGTCCAGCCCGGAGCCGGCCGCCGCGCACGGTGCGGCGATGACCCCCGGCAGCCGCACCTTCCTGTGCTGGCAGGACGGGCTGAGCCAGACCGGCGAGATCAGGCCGAACAACCCCGCGTGCTCTGCCGCCGTGGCACAGAGCGGCGCGAACTCGCTCTACAACTGGTTCAGCGTGCTGCGCTCCGACGCCGGCGGCCGGACGGTCGGCTTCATCCCCGACGGGCAGCTGTGCAGCGGTGGCAATCCCGGCTACCGCGGCTACGACCTGCCCCGTACCGACTGGCCGTTGACCCACCTGACCGCCGGGGCGCGGCTGGACTTCCGGTACAGCAACTGGGCGCACCACCCGGGCACGTTCTACTTCTACGTGACCAAGAACAGCTGGAGCCCGACCCGGGCGCTGGCCTGGAGCGACCTGGAGGAGCAGCCGTTCCTGACGGTGACCAACCCGCCGCAGCGTGGCGGGGTCGGCACCAACGAGGGGCACTACTACTTCAGCGGCAACCTGCCATCGGGCAAGAGCGGCCGGCACATCATCTACTCCCGCTGGGTGCGCTCGGACTCGCAGGAGAACTTCTTCGGCTGCTCCGACGTGACCTTCGACGGCGGCAACGGCCAGGTGACCGGCGTGGGTCCGGGCGGCACCCCGCCACCGAACCCGACCACTCCCCCACCCAACCCGACGACTCCCCCGCCCAACCCGGACCCGACCACCCCGCCGCCGCACGGCGGTGACTGCATGGCGGTCTACAAGGTCGTCAGCGCGTGGCAGGGCGGCTTCCAGGGTGAAGTCATGATCATGAACCATGGCAGTACGCCGTTCAACGGCTGGACCGCGAGCTGGACCTGGCCCAGCGGACAGTCCATGAGTCAGATCTGGAACGCCACCCAGACCTCGTCCGGCTCGTCGGTGACGGCCACCAACGTCGCGCACAACGGCACGGTCGCACCGGAGGGCACCACGACCTTCGGCTTCCTGGCCAGCACGACGGGCACCAACACTCTCCCCACGGTCACCTGCGCCCGCCGCTGACCCAGCCGACCCGGGCCGCTGGCGCGGACCGGAGAACCGCACGTTAAGAAGGGCCCCCTGCTATGCGGGATGCGATAACAGGGGGCCCCTCCTTGTACGTCAGCGGACCATGGAGCCGACCACCGGCTTGGTGAGCAGGGCGGACTGGTTGCGCTGGATGCCCGGGTCGAGGGTCTTGGCCACGAAGATGGCGTGCCAGATGCAGAAGATCAGCACCGTCCACACCTTGCGGGAGTGGTCGGCCTCCTCCCGCTTGTGCTCGTCGAGCAACCGCAGCGCGTACGACAGGTCGAGCAGGTCACCAGCGCCCGAGGTGCTCAGCACGTGCCGGGCCCACTCGTACATCTCGCCGCGCAGCCAGACCCGGGTGGGGGTCGGGAAGCCCAGCTTCCTGCGGTTGACGATGGCCGGTGGAACGACGCCCTGCAACGCCTGGCGCATCGCGTACTTCGTGGCGTCGGAGCGTGGCGGCAGCTTGAGGTCGACCGGGATCTTCGCCGCGACGTCGAACACCGCACGGTCGAGGAACGGCACCCGCACCTCCAGCGAGTGGGCCATCGAGATCCGGTCGGCCTTGACCAGGATGTCCCCGCGCAGCCAGGTGTAGAGGTCGACGTACTGCATCTTGGTGACGTCGTCCAGCTCCGTGCACTCCGCATAGATCGGGGCGGTCACGTCGGTGTAGCGCACCGAGGGGTCGTAGCGGCGCAGCAGGTGCTGCTTCTCCTCCTCGGTGAACATCCGGGCGTTGCCGTAGTAGCGCTCCTCGATCGGGGTGGTGCCGCGCTCCAGGAAGCTCTTGCCCTTGACCCCCTGCGGGATCGCCTTGGAGACCGCGCGCAGCCCCTTCTGCACCCCGCCGGGCAGGCCGTTGACGGTGCCCAGCGACAGCGGCTCGCGGTAGATCGTGTAGCCGCCGAAGAACTCGTCGGCCCCCTCGCCGGAGAGCACCACCGTGACGTGCTCGGCGGCCTTCTTCGCCACGAAGTAGAGCGGCACCAGCGCCGGGTCGGCCACCGGGTCGTCCAGGTGCCAGACGATCTTCGGCAGCGCGTCGATCATGTCCTGCGGACCGATCTTGGTGGGGATGGTGGTGACGTCCAGGTGCCGGGCCGAATCCTGGGCGACGTCGATCTCCGAATAGCCCGGCACGTCGAAGCCGACGGTGAAGGTGAGGATGTTCGGGTTGAACTCCCGGGCCAGCGCTACCACCGCGGTGGAGTCGATGCCGCTGGACAGGAACGAGCCGACCGGCACGTCGGAGCGCATGTGCATGCGCACGCTCTCCCGCAGCGTCTCCCGGATCTCGTGGTAGAGCTTCTGCTCGTCGTCGACCGCCGCCGGCCGGAACACCGGCCGGTACCACCGGCGTACGTCGATCCGCCCGCCCGGGGTCCAGTTCAGGTACTCCCCGGAGCCGATCCGGTTGATGCCCTTGTGCAGGGTGCCGGGCTCGGGGACGTACTGCAGGGTCAGGTAGTGGCTGAGGTTCGCCGTGTCGACGCCCGCGTCGCCCTGGTAGCTGCTGTGCGCGAACGGCAGCAGCGCCTTCTTCTCCGAGGCCAGGTAGAGCCCGTCGGCGGTCTCCAGATAGTGCATCGGCTTGATGCCGAAGTAGTCGCGGGCACCGAACGCGCGCCGCTCCTGCCGGTCCCAGATGACGAAGGCGAACATGCCGCGCAACCGGGTGAGCACCTGCTCGCCCCAGAAGTGGTAGCCGGCGACAATCACCTCGCCGTCACCGGCGGTGGCGAACTGGGCGCCGAAGTCCCGGATCAGCTCGTCGCGCAGCTCGATGTAGTTGTAGATCTCACCGTTGAAGGTGAGCAGGTAACGGCCGTTCGCGTAGGGCAGCGGCTCGTGGCTCGACGCGACGTCGATGATGGCGAGCCGCTTGTGGGCGAACACTCCGTCCGCGTACCGGCCGGAGGCGTCGCCGATTACCTCGACCCCTGTCTCGTCGGGCCCGCGGTGGTGCAGGCATTCCAACGCTCCGGCGATGTGGTCGCGGTGCGCGGCGGCGTTGCCGTTCGCGCTGAAGAAGGCCAGGAGTCCGCACATGGTGGTCATCTTCCCACGCGCGCCGTGGGCCCGTCGCAGCCGTCCGTCGATCCGGAGCGCTCCCGCCCGGCGCCACCGCGAAACGGGCGCGCGGTACCGTCGGGAGCGGCAATGACACGGAGGGAGCGGCGCAATGACCGAGGGACGCACCGACGGTACGCCGACGGACGGTACGGAATCGCACGATCCGGACTTCCCGGAGGCGTTCCTGTCCTTCATGCGGCAGGGCTGGCGGGACAGCGCGCTCCCGGTGGCGCCCCGACCGGAGGCCCCCAACTACGCCAAGCGGCGGGCCGCGCTCTCGGCGGCCTTCCCCGGCGAGACGCTGGTGATCCCGACCGGCCCCGAGAAGGTCCGGGCCAACGACACCGCCTACCCGTTCCGGCCGGGCAGTGACTTCGCCTACCTGACCGGCGACCACAACCCGGACAGCGTGCTGGTGCTGCGCCCGAACGGCTCCGGGCACGACGCCACGCTGTACATGCGGCCCCGCTCGTCCCGGGAGACCGACGAGTTCTTCCGCAGCCGGCACGGCGAGCTGTGGGTGGGCCGGCGACACACGCTCAGCGAGAAGTCCACCGAGCTGGGCCTGCCCACCGCCGACCTGACCGGCCTGGACGCGACGCTGGCCGACCTGCCGCCAGGGCGGACCCGGGTGCTGCGCGGGTTCGACGCCGAGGTGGACGCGGCGGTCCGCCCGTACGACGGGGTCCGCGCCGAGGGGCAGCCGCCCCGCGACCGGGAGCTGGCGATCGCCATCTCGGAGCAGAAGCTCGTCAAGGACGAGTGGGAGATCGGCCAGCTCCAGGACGCGATCGACGCCACGGTGCGCGGCTTCGAGGACGTGGCCCGGATCCTGCCGGCCGACCGCGCCGTCTCGGAGCGGCTGCTGGAGGGGATCTTCGCGCTGCGGGCCCGGCACGACGGCAACGACGTCGGGTACGGCTCGATCGTCGGCGCCGGTGAACACGCCACGATCCTGCACTGGGTGCACAACCACGGCGCCACCCGGCCGGGTGAGCTGCTGCTGATGGACATGGGTGTCGAGGGGCGCAACCTCTACACCGCCGACGTGACCCGGGTGCTGCCGGTGAGCGGCCGGTTCACCACCCTGCAACGCCAGGTCTACGACATCGTGTACGCCTCCCAGCAGGCCGGCATCGAGGCCATCCGGCCCGGGGTGAAGTTCAAGGACGTCCACCTGACCTGCATGCGGGTGCTCGCTGAGGGCCTGGCAGAGCTGGGCCTGCTGCCGGTGAGCGTGGACGAGGCGATGGACGAGAAGTCCTCGGTCTACCGGCGGTGGACGCTGCACGGCTTCGGCCACATGCTCGGCATCGACGTGCACGACTGCTCGAACGCCCGAAAGGAGACGTACCGCGACGGCACGCTGGGCGAGGGCTACGTGCTCACCGTCGAGCCGGGGCTGTACTTCCAGCCGGAGGACGAGCTGGTCCCCGCCGAGCTGCGCGGTGTCGGCATCCGGATCGAGGACGACGTGCTGGTCACCGCGACCGGCGCGGTTAACCTCTCGGCCGGGCTGCCGCGCACGGCCGACGAGGTGGAGACCTGGTTGGGTGAGCAGCGCGAGGCGGGCCCCCGCCTGCCCGGCTGACCCCGTACGTCCCGAAAGGCCCCTTCCCGTTCGCGGAAGGGGCCCTTCGTCGTCTCCGCGAGATGCGCGTTTGTGCTGGTCACACCCTTCCTGTCGACCCCGCCCGGTTGCCGGGCACCTGGCTGGACCTGAGTCGAATGCGGGCTTTTTTCGGATAAGTCCGCATCGCGAGGATCGTTCTCATACGGTGGGCGTCAAAGGCTGCAACCGATTTGTAGCTGGTCGCGCCGCCTCGTGCGGTGCGGCCCCGTCTGGTAGCAGGAAAGGGCGGAAGGCACTGATGTCCAACAACCAAACGACTCCCGACGATGGGGCTACCGCGGCCACACCAAGTACAGGGCGGCGCAAACTCTGGGTGGCTGCCGGCGTTGCCGGACTGACCGGCGTGGTCGGCTTGGCGGCACTGGGCGGCCTGGCCGCTCGTGATGACAAGTCCGGTGGCCCCGACAGAACCTCGGGCGCTCAATCGTCCAGTAAGCAGCCCGTCAGCGACGCCGGCAAGGCTGACGACGAGAAGTCCCACGTCGGTGCCGACAAGCACGGCGGTCAGGGCCCCGACGTCAGCGACTGGGACAACCAGGCCTGGGATGACGAGGGCAAGGGTGAGCACGGTAAGGATGACAAGGGCAAGGGTGAGGACGGGGACCGGGTCAGGGAGGTGGACTGTGACGAGGAGGATCTGGTCGAGGCCATCGATCTGCTCAACCGTGGTCACGGGGGCACCCTGAAGCTTGCCAAGGACTGCACCTACGAACTGGACGAGTTCGACGACGAGGACAAGAAGCACGACGACAAGAAGGACGACGACAAGAAGCACGACGGCAAGAAGGACGACGGCAAGAAGGACGACGGCAAGGACGACAAGAAGTCCCGCACGGGCCTGCCGGTGATCAAGCAGGAGATCACCATCAAGGGTGAGGGCGCGACGATCAAGCGGGACTCCAAGGACGCGTTCCGGATCTTCAAGGTCGCCGACGGCGGTGACCTGACCCTGAAGGATCTGACCCTCAAGGACGGCAAGGCCGCCGACGACGAGGACAAGAAGGACGAGGACAAGAAGGACGAGAAGGGCGAGGAGCAGAAGGAGCGGCTCAAGGAACTCCTGGCCTCCGCGCTCAAGGCCCGCGGAGCCAACGTCTCCACCAACTCGTCGCACAACGACAAGAACAACGACAAGAACAACGACAAGAACAACGACAAGAACAACGACAAGAACAACGACAAGGGCAACGACAAGGGCAAGGACAAGGACGAGGACAGGGGCGAGGACGGCGGTGCGCTGCTGGTCGAGAAGGGCGGCCGCGCTTACCTCGAGAAGACCACCCTGACCCGCAACAGCGCCAGCGGCAACGGC
>NZ_JAGPYK010000061.1 GCF_018070045.1 Micromonospora sp. U21 | reverse complement strand
CTTCGACCTCGCCGACGCCATCATCACCATCCGTAGCCTCATCCGCCAGGCGTGGATCTTGTACCGATGGGACACCCGCCCCACCCGCCGACCATGAAGCCCACCTATTTGCGCGACCACTTAGCCGACGCCGGACACGCAATGTGACCTTGCGTCACGGCAGTAGCGTCGCGTCCATGCGCCTGCCACCGTTACCTCCGCCTCCGACGCCGCTCACTCCGGAGCAGATGGCCCAGCGGGTAGTCGGCGACAGGCCGGCGGAGGTGACGGCACCGATCACCGTCAGCCCGTACGACCCCGGCTGGCCCGCCGCGTATGCACGGGAGGAATCCCGCATTCGATCCGCTCTCGGCACCCGCGCCCTCGCGGTCGAACATGTCGGGTCGACGGCGGTGCCTGGCCTCGCCGCGAAGGACCGGATCGACATCGACCTGATCGTCGCGGATCCCGCGGATGAGGACGAGTACGTGCCGCCGCTGGCTGCTGCCGGCTACGTCCTCCGAACCCGGGAACCGCACTGGTACGAGCATCGGTGCCTATGGAACAGCGATCACAGCGTGAACCTGCACGTCTTCGGCCCAGACTGCGACGAGTACCTACGACACGTGATCTTCCGTGACTGGCTGCGCACGCACCCAAAAGATCGGGATCGTTACGCATCCTGCAAGATTGAGGTCGCCGCCGAGCATCCCCTGTCGATGGCGCACTACGTCGCGGGCAAGGGAAAGGTCGTCGTCGACATTCTGCGGCGCGCGGGACTCCGCTGACGAGAAGAACCGGCCGGCTCGCGAACGAACGCTGCGGCCGGTCAGGTACTCGATGACCTGGACCAGCCGCAGCGTGACACCTCGACTGCTCGTGTCAGACACCCCAGGAGCTGAGGTGTCAAGCCGTGGTGAGTTGTGTGCGGTGTGACCAGTTAGCCGCGCACCGCGCGTTCGTTCTCGCCGCTCGGTGCGCAGCCGTAGCCGATGTGAGCACGTTCGTCGCTGGTTGCCGCGAGCAGCGCCGTGGGATCACCTCCGCGGGAAACCGGAACCCGGTGAACGTCGGCTTCGGCGGCGACCAGGGACGACGAGGACTCGACCGCTTCACCCGTCAAGCCTGCCTCGGTCCCTGGACATGGACACGGCAACGCAGCAGACCCCCGCATTGTCGTCTGTGACAACTCGACTGGGTTATCGATGATCAGCACAGGGCGCGAGCCCTGGCGGAGAAAGGGGAAGGGGGCATGAGTAGGGCCTGCTGAGAAATTTCAGCTTGGTGCGGTGGCCGGGCGGCGCACCTGTGGGAAGTTGCTTCCTCGATCAGCCGTATGGGCGGCTGGCAGGGGCGGAGGGTGGCGTCGAAGGGTGTTCGCGGCCGTGGTACTGGGACAGAACTCGCCATTTCTTCAGGTGTCCGAGGACGTGCTTGGCGCGGATCAGCAGGGCGAAGTGCGGGCTGATGCGGCCTCGGTTCTGTGCATGAGGCTTACCCAGTTGGTGTGGCTGTCGGGCTGGGCTCCTCGACAGCGACTGTCCCGCAGGCACCGCAGAACCAGCTTCGGCGCCAACGATCCTGGTCGCGGTTGTAGCGGGCGATACTCTGTCCCATCTGCCACTGTTCAGCCGCCAACCCTTCGCGAAACTTGAGGTAGCTCCGAACGGTCCAAATCAGCGCGGCGACGAACCCGAGTATCGGCAGCCACAGCAGGGCAGTGACGACCCCGGTGTCAGCGGTGTTGGTCAGGGCGCCCGCGCAGCACACGAGCACAAACAACGCTGGCATGGCGCCGATCAGCTTCAGGTGCGACTCGATGGGGAACCGGGGGTCCGGCGGCCGCGGCTGCCGGGGCGGCGCGACGCGCAACGCGAGGCGGTTGAGCACCACGATGCCGTGTCCGGCCCGCTGAGTGCTCTCTGCCCAGACGATGCTGGTCCGCTTCATCGGCACGGCGTTGCAGTTGGGGCAACGTTTGCCGACCGGACCGTCAACAATCTGGTTCACCACCATGAATCCGATGTTGTTCTGCAGTTCTACCTGCTGGCCGTTCTGGTAGTAGATCGGCTCGTACGCATCCAGCTCGATCATTGGGCGGCCTGGGCGACGGCGGCGATGCTGGTCGCGATGGTGGCGACGGGTCCAGCCACCTCTGCTGCCCGGCGCAGGAGGGCGGCCGCCCGGCCCTCATCGCCAGCAGCAGACACGGCCCGGGCCTGATGCAGGTAGGCAAGGGCTGGCGCCATCGCCTTTCCGTTGTTTTCACGGCTGGCCTGGGAGATTAGGTCATCGATCTTTTCGACCAGATACCGGTGGCCCACGTTGACATAAGCCGAGTCTGCGTTGACTTGGTGCTGGACCGTTTGGTTCTGCTGGTTGAAGGTTGCCACAGCGCCTTCCCAAAGTTGAGTACCTGCTAGGAGTATGCGAACGAGTTGCGTGGTGTCGCCGATCTCAGCGGACGCTTTTCTATGCGGAGCCGATCCTGTGGATGACACCTGAGGTGGTTGCTGGTCGGGCCTTGGGCTGTAATCCGCGGCTTCTATCCCGAGACCTGAGACGGGTTGGCGTAGCTGCAGGGAGCGCCGAGACGGGCATCCAACCTGATCGCGCAACGCCACAGGCTGTTGCTTGGAAGCTCTCGTATGGCCGCGACGGGTTCCGCATAGGTCACTCCCTCCCTAGAGATGCGCCGACCGGCCCAGGTGTTGGCCGCTGGGTCAAACCTGCCGAGAGTTCCCCCCGCGCCGAGAACGTCCAGTGGCTCTCGCCGCCGAGTAAGGTGATGAGCAATCACCAACTAACGACGGCTTACGATGTTATGGCCCTTCACGGATCGCATCAACCACCACCGCCCATAGGCGCTACTTTGGACAAAGCAGTCATCGATCGAAGCCGCCGGGGGTGCAACAGCCGGGTCTGTCCTGACACTTGCGCCTGGGCGCAGAGCTGGGAGACGGGAAGCTCATGGCCGTGCGGAAGACGGACAAACAGAGGTCCCGCCCGTCGGCGGTGTCCACCGGACGGACTACCGGCAGTGGTCGCCGGGTAGGAGAGAATCCATTCACGTGAAGCCGGGGCCACGGCGCAAGGCGGCAGGAGCGGAGCGGGAGTGGAGAGCGTGAAAGTAGCAAGGCGGCGTGACCGGCTCCGGGAGGAGATGATGACGCAGGTGCGGATCGCAGCACGGGACGTCATCAAGACACAGGGCGTGGAGGCCCTCACGCTCGCCGAGATCGCACGCCGAGTGGGAGTAACGGCGGCAGCTCTCTACCGCTATTTCGAGGATCCACCCCTGGCGGACATCGTCCGACAGACAGCGCGCGATCTGACCGCTGAGCTCACCAGCGAGTTGCAGGCGACGGTCGACGCGCAAGATCCAGACGATCTTGCAGCCCGCACCATCGAGCCGTCGCGGGTGTTCCGACGGTGGGCGCTGGCCAACCGGCAAGAGTTCGCCCTGCTCTTCGGAACCCCCACCACTGCGGCAGGAAGCGCTCAGGTCGATGTGACGAGCGACTGGGTGAAGCAACTCGCCGGCGTATGGGGGCCAGAATTCGTCCGACTGTGGGCGGCCCGTTCCTATCCCATCCTCTCCGACGACGAACTCGATCCGTCCCTGCGAAAGCAGCTAGCCGAGTATCGATCGGCCACCGGGGTGGACATCCCACTGGGCGCGCTCGTGGTCATGCTCTCTTGTTGGCGGTCGATCTACGGCGCGGTCGCGCTGGAAGTCTTCGACCACTTCGCACCGATGATCACCGATCAGGAGCCGATGTTCGAACTCATGATGCGCGACCTGCTCACCACCATGGGACTACATTCGGAGTACCGCCCCCCGAGCAAGAACCCAGCACCCATCGCGGCGTCGCGCACCGAGAGCCTGTAATTCCCCTCGTAACGTGGAGGCCAGAACTTGAGGGATAGAGGTTCATGGCTGAGACGAGACGCCGGTTCGATCCGGAGTTCCGCGCGGGCGCGGTCCGGATCGTACGTGAGACCGGGAAGTCGATCGCGCAGGTAAAGCGTGATCTGGGGATCAACAGCGGTACCCTGGCCAACTGGGTGCAGCAGGATCGTGCCGCTCGTGGCGAAGCCGCTGCCGGGCAACTGGCCGAGGACGAGCGGGCCGAGCTGGCGCGGTTGCGGCGGGAGAACGCCGAGCTGGCGATGGAGCGTGATGTCCTCAAGCGATCGGTGGTCCTGTGGGTCAAGGAAGCGACGGGCCGGTGAGCGTGGCCGCCTTCATCGCTTCCCAGAGGACCGAGCATGACGTGCCGCACGCGGTGGCCTGCCGGGCCCTCGGAGTGTCCGAGTCATGGTTCTACAAGTGGCGGGGCCGTCCGCCGACACCCCGCCAGGACCGTAGAACCAAGCTGACGGACGCGGTCCGACGCGTCTTCGACGCCTCCGGCGGCACCTACGGCAGCCCACGCATCGGCGACGAGTTACGCGAGCAGGGCTGGCGGGTGTCGGACAACACGATCGCGCAGCTCATGGCCGAGCTGGGCCTCGTTGCCAGAGCGAAACGACGCCGGCGTGGGCTGACCCGACAGGGCAAGCGGCCAGCCGCCCCGGACCTGGTCAAGCGCCAGTTCACCGCGCCCGCGCCGGACGTGGCCTGGTGCGGCGACATGACCGAGATCGCCACGCAGGAAGGCAAGCTCTACCTCGCCACCGTCATCGACCTGTACTCCCGGCACATCCTCGGCTACGCCATGGGCGACCGGCACGACGCCGGCCTGGTCGTCGCCGCGTTGAACATGGCTGCGGTCACCCGCGGCGGCGACGTCGCCGGAGTGATCTTCCACAGCGACAGGGGCGCCCAATTTCGGTCCAGGAAATTCGTGAAAGCGTTGCACCGCAACGGGTTGACCGGCTCGATGGGCCGCGTCGGCGCCTGCGGGGACATCGCCGCCATGGAGTCGTTCTTCGCCCTGCTGCAGCGCAATGTCCTGGACCGGCAACGCTGGCAAACACGCCACGACCTACGCCTGGCGATCGTGACCTGGATCGAACGGACCTACCACCGCCGGCGACGGCAACGCCGCCTCGGCCGGCTCACGCCCATCGAGTTTGAGACAATCAACCAGCCCGCACACGCGGCCTGAACCACTCAACCCCGCGAGTCAACCAAACCCGGGGCAGTCCCCCCGCAGTTCGGGGAAGAGTGCGGTGATATCGAGGGGACGCGGAGGTGTGGTGCGGACCATAGATGTGGATCTTATGGTCCGCGTGCAGGTCCTGGGTTCCGGGATGGCTGGCGCCGGCCGGCGTCTCGGGTCGCCTAACCCCACGCCTGCAGAAGTGCTGTAGATCGACGTAAGCGTTGCAGGTGAGCGGGCGGAAGTGTGTGGCGGGTCCGCCATCTGAGACGCCGATCCCACAGGCAACGTCCTGAGAGTCTTTCAGGCTGGTGACCTCCTCGGCGGAACCGAAGAGGTCACCATTACAGCTAGACTTGCGTGAGCTTCAAAGTTGCGCTGAGCGTCATCGGCGGTGGGGCAATGGGTCGTGTCGCCCCTCGGACACGAACCATTACCCCACGGTGCGCGCTGAGATCGATTGCAGCGCGCACCGTTTGCGTTTCAGTATGGTAGTTCAGCCGGAGACCGAGTTGCCGGTAGACCTCGGCCTTGTCGGCGGGATCGGCGTCGCGGAGCACGGCGGCGATGTCGCCGAGCGCGTTCACCAGGGTCGTGATTTCTGCTCGGCTCATCCTGCGCGGGGCGGTGCCCGTGTTCGCGCGGAGGTCTGCCTCCGCACGGGCGCGTTCGGCCTGGGTCTGCGCGATCCAGCCGGTGACTACCGCTGGGTCGGCTCCAGCGTCGAGGGCGGCCCGGTAGCGCTCCAGCTTGGCGTCGCACTCGGTGATGATCGTCTGAGCTGCGGTGCCCGCTGCGGGCGAATGATCTAAGGGCTGGGCTTCGGTCATCGCGGTGATCGTTGATTCGATGTGGTGGGGTGCGAAGGCGGAGGCCAGCCAGGTGTCGAGCGGGTCGGTGAGGGCATCCTCGCGCAGGTACACGTTGCTGGGATGCTCAACTTGGTTGGCGAGGGCGTATTCCTGCGGGAAGCGGCAGCGGTAGTAGGCGTCGCCGTGGTTGTACTGGCCCTGCATGCGTCGGTCGCAGGCGGCGCAGTAGATCATGCCCCGGAAGACGTACGGGTTGCGGGTGCGCTTCCGGACGTGTTGTCCGCCGGTTCCCCGTCCGCGTCGTTGCAGTATCGCTTGGGCCTGCTCGAAGATCGCGTCGTCGATGAGTGGCTCATGGGTGATGTCCTTGGAGACCACCCACTTGTCGCGGACGTTCCAGCGCATGACGCCGGTGTGACCCATTGCCACGTCGTCGACGTCGAGCAGTACTTCGTCAGTGCGTTGCTTGTTCCACACCTGCCGCCCTGTGTAACGAGGGTTGGTGAGGATGACGCGGACGGCGCTCTTGGACCAGGCGATGCCGCTACGGTGCCGGTTGCGGGCCCGGTCGTGTGCCGATGGGCAAGGCACGTGGTTGGCGGTAAGTCCCTCGGCGATGGCGAAGAGGCCGATACCGGCGAGAAACTCGGCGAAGATCTGCCGGACGATTGGAGCGGTCTGTTCGTCGGGAGTGAGGCCCTTGAGGTGTTTGCCATCGGCGTGTACGGTGCCAAAACCGCGTCTTCAGGTCTGCGGCAACCAGCCGAACACCCGCACCGCACTCAGGTACAGCAGCCGGTGCGGCGGCGGACCTCTTTGTTCAACCGTTCCTGCGGATTGTTCGACCAGATCTGGCGCCAGATCTCGCGGGGGAAGGCGGTGAAGGCGAGCAGGTCCTCGCGGGCGGTGTCGAGGTGCTCGGCCGCGGTGGGGAACTTCGCTTCGATCGTGGTCACGACCCGCTGGAACTGGGCTCGGACGGCGTCGGCGTCGGGCTGGTCGAAGACCGTGCGCACCAGGGTCGCTATCCACGGCTGCGCCGACTTCGGCACCTTGGTCAGCAGGTTGCGCAGGTAGTGAGTGCGGCAGCGTTGCCAGGAGGTTCCCGGCAGGGCGGCGCCGATGGCGGCCACGAGGCGGGCGTGGGCGTCGGAGATGACCAGGCGGGCCCCGGACAGGCCGCGGGCGGTCAGCGATCGCAGGAACGCCAGCCAGCCGGCACCGTCTCGTCGGAGGCCACGTCCAGGCCGAGGACCTCGCGTTGGCCGTCGGCGTTGACGCCGACCGCGATCAGGGCGTGGACGTTGAGGGTGCGGCCAGCCTCGCGGACCTTCATTGTTAACGCGTCCATCCACACAAACGTGTAGTGCCCTGAGCCACCCCCGCTTTCATGGAGCTTCTTGATCATGGTCTGATGGCCGTGGGGAGGAAGTTTCAGTGGCAGCACCGAAGAAGTACCCCGATGAGCTACGTCAGCGCGCTGTGCGCTTGTACCGCGAGTCGGACCGGAAGCCCGTGATCCGGCGCCTGGTCGAGCAACTCGGCGTGCATCACGAGGCGTTGCGGAACTGGATCCGTCAGGCCGAGGCCGACGCCGACGAACGTCACGGCCGGCCCACCAGCGAGATGGCCGAGGAGAACCGCCGGCTGCGCAGGGAAGTCGCCGAGGGTCCAGGCTGGCCATCCCCATCTCGTTGAACCGGTGTATGACCTGCCGGATCGTGTCCTCGTCGGCCTCAACCAGGCGGGCGATTGCCGGCACGTGTTCCCGCCGGCCGAGGCGAGCACGACCATCTCCCGCCGTAGCCGGATCGTGAACCGGTTCCCCGGCGCGTGATTCTGAGCAGCTGCTGACCTTCCTGATAACTGAGCCGCCGCACGCGTACAGGATCTGCCACCCTCACAGCCTGACCGCCGCGACGCCACCCGGCCGCCAGGTTAAAGATCGGGTGAAATGGAGTATTTAGCATTCGGCGCGACGGCGGGACGTCGATCAGCTTTGCGGCTGTTGCCCCTGCGGTCCTACCAGCCGTGCCGTGACCTGCCTCAGTGGCTGGCTGCTGTTGACGATCTTCTTCATCCGTTGCCACGCCGCTCGGGCCGGAGATCCGCCCGGCACGCCGCCCAGGCCCCCACCGCCGCCAGTCGCCGCCGCGCGGTTCTGAGCCATTTGCTGGGTGGTCTGTCCGAGCTGCTGGGTGGTCTGCCCGAGCTGTTGACCGACCTGCTGGGTGGTCTGCTGCAGCGTCTGCGACAGGGGCCCATTGGGCCCCAGCGCCTCCTGCGCCGTCTGCCCGACGTGGTCGAGCGTCCGCGCTAGCGGCCCCTGTGGCCCGAGCACCTGCTGAGCTGTCTGTCCGACCTGGTTCACGGTGGTGTCCACCGTCTTCACCAGCGACTCGATGATCTGAGGGTTGCGTTCGATGGTGCGCAGGGCGCTGTCGAGAATGCCGCGGAGCTCTTCGAGTCGAACCTCGAGCATCGCCTCGGTCTCGACGCCCTTGATGTCGATCTTCACCGTGCCGAGATGCGCCTGAACGCCCACGTCGAGCTGGAGCAGGCTACCCAGTCGGGCTCGCAGTGAGACGGAGGCGTCCAGGTTGTCGACCTCGACGTAGATCTGTTCGACCTTGAGCTGCGGGATCTGGAGGACGACGTCCGGGTCTGACATCGTCTTGCTGCTGTGCCCGCCAGCCGGTTGGGGAAGGTCGTGCTCACCACGCTGCGGGGTGGCGGGGCGTTTGCCGGGCTCGCCCGTTGGCCCGCTGGCGGGACCGAGGTTCTGGCCCCGACCGGCGACTTCCGCGCCCTCCTCGGCGTCGCGCTGCCGATCGACCTGCTCGCGCGGTTGCGCGGGCGACTCCCGTGCGCCCGTGTCCCGGCTCTCCGGTTCGGCCATCCCGCACTCCTCGGGGCCTCGCCTAGCATGCGGACCGGATGGAGCCCACCATCGGTATGTGGCTCCGATCCTCGGTCCACCCCCTCGGACCGGGTCGCGGTCTACCCGTGTGCCGACGCATCAAACGGCTCAGGGCTGCGGCCGAGGAGACGGCTATTGCGTCTGATGCGAAGGGGCGAGCAGGTAAGCCCCTGTTCCCACCCCTGCCGCGCTCAGGACTATCCCAACGACAGGTCAGCGTGCCAGTGGCGCGCCCGGGCCTGACCGTCTATCGGGTGATCTAGGGAGTCGGCATGCGGTCAGCGCCTTCGCTTGCGCCGTGGTGGTCGACGCCGTCGCACTGGTCGTTGTCTTGTTCGTAGCCGCCGCGCTGATGCTGGTCGGCGCGGTGACGTCCCAGACCTGGCCGCTGCGCGAGCTGCGGGGGGTGAACAAGGACCCGAACCTGCCCCGGCTGAACTCGCGCACGAGCCGGACCTCCGGGTGGGACCGTGCTGGTGGTCACGTACACCGTTCGTCCAACCTCCGCACGGAGACCCGACGGCTCGTCGAGTCTTCAATGCTGTGGGACCGAACCCAGTGGGTACTGCAAATGGTCGACGCCGGCGCACCAGAGCGTCGTGATAGAGGTTCAGGCCTCAGCCGCCGACGGGCCGAGCGCCTGGGACCTCCGCTGCGACCTCCGCGAAGGCCTGATCCGCTACCTCCGGGACAGCCACCCGCAGTGGCTGCCGCGCACCCGCAGCGAGTACAAACCCTGACCTCTGCCGTACCGGCCGGCTCCCCGCCCGGGCCGGCATCGATCGACCCACGCGAAGGCTCGCCGCTACGTCCCCGGCGGGGGAGGTCGGCGGGCGATCCGCCGGCGAAGGGGCACCTGGCGCAGCCTGGCGCTGGTGATGCCGTAGAACACCGGCAGCACGATGAAGATCACCAGGCCGATGAGCGGTGCGACGAGGTAGCCGAGGAATCCGGCGGTGGTGTAGAGGATGACTCCGATCAGTGCCCGGAACCGTTCGGCGGGGACGATCCGGTCGTCGACCTCATGGGCGACCAGGTCGGGGTGCCGGGCCAGGTAGTGGAAGAACGTCAGCCAGCTCACGCCCAGCAGGGCGCCGATCAGCGCGTAGAAGGCGACGACCACGCGTTGGTCCGGCTGGTTGTGCTCCCGCAGCGCGCGCGAGACGACGGCGGTCGGGAAGGGCAGCAGCGCGGTGCTGAACAGGAGGAACAGGTTGGCCAGCGCAGTCTGCGGTCGGTCTGCCGGAGGCGGTTGAACGCAGCCTTGTGGTTGAGCCAGACGACGGCCACGTACAGGTACGACGGGACGTACGCCGCGTAGCTCAGCCACTGGTCGAGCAGCCCGGACAGCAGATGACCGGGCTCGACGTCCGGCACCCGAAGCTACAGCACGAGCAGCGTGATGATGATGGCGAGGACGGGGTCGCTGAAACCCACGGCCCGACTGGTGTCCGACCGGCTGCCGACGTCGTCGGTTGGCCTGCTCACGCTCGTACGTACCCCAGGGCTCCGGTGACAAGCTTCCCTCCGCGCTCTTGCGGGTCTGATCGAGCTGCCGACCGCCGCCGCTTCCTTAAGGCCACCCGGGCCGCAGGCCGACCTCGTCATGCCTTCGGATGGACCCGTGAAACCGATAGACCTTGCAAAAGCCGCCTCCAACGTTAAATGGTGCGTAGCGTTCAGTTGGGTTCATGGCAGAAGGCCCAGGCACACGACCTCAGGGAAGGTATGACATGTCGCTCGACGCGTTCCGGATCCCCGGCGGATCCTTGGACGACCTGATCAGTCGGTTCTTCGGAGGGGACCCCTTCGCGGCACGCCCGGTGGAGCGCGTGGACCTGTCCCGGCTGCTCTCCACCGAATCACGGGAACTGCTGCAGCGCGCAGCCGAGCAGGCCTCGGAGTGGGGCAGCCCGTACCTCAACGTCGAGCACCTCTTGTGGGCCGCGACCCGGTCCGACCCCACCCGCCGACTTCTCCAGGCAAGCGGCGCCGACCCCGAGGACCTGGCCCGCCAGATAGAGGCGGCCGTCCCCAAGGGCAGGCCGCGCGAAGACACTCCTCCGCTCGCGCCGGCGGCGAAGCGCGCCCTGCTCGACGCCCACCGCGAGTCGCGACGGGCCGGCGCGACCTACATCGGCCCGGAACACATCATGCTCGGCATCGCGGCGAACCCGGAGACGACCGCTGGCCGGGCGCTGCGCCCGCTCGGCGAAACCGCCACGGGCCCGGCGCGACCGGCGGGCGGCGCCGGCGGACGCGGGGCGAGCGCCACCCCCACCCTCGACCAGTACGGACGCGACCTCACCGAGGACGCCCGGGCCGGGCGGCTCGATCCCGTCGTCGGACGCGACGACGAGATCGATGACACGATCGAGGTGCTCTCGCGGCGTACCAAGAACAATCCGGTGCTCACCGGCGAGCCGGGCGTCGGCAAGACCGCGATCGTCGAGGGCATCGCTCAGCGCATCGTCAACGAGGATGTGCCCGAAACCCTGTCCAACCGACGCGTGGTCGCACTCGACCTTGCCGCGATGGTGGCCGGCTCGAAGTACCGGGGTGAGTTCGAGGAGCGGCTGAAGAATGTGATCCAGGAGGTGACGGGCGCCGAAGACGGGCTGATCCTCTTCATCGACGAACTTCACACGGTTGTCGGCGCGGGTGGCGGCGGCGAGGGATCGATGGATGCCAGCAACATGCTCAAGCCCGCCCTGGCCCGCGGTGAACTGCACGTGGTCGGCGCAACAACGCTCAACGAGTACCGTCGCTACATCGAGAAGGACCCGGCGCTGGAGCGGCGATTCCAGCCGATCCTCGTGTCCGAGCCCAGCGTGGAGGACACCATCGCGATCCTTCAGGGCGTGCGCGACCGGTACGAGGCGCACCATCAGGTGCGCTACACCGACGAAGCCCTCGACGCCGCGGCTGAGCTGTCCCACCGCTACATCACCGACCGGTTCCTCCCGGACAAGGCCATCGACCTGCTCGACCAGGCGGGTGCCCGGGTCCGGCTCCGTTCGCGTACGCCAGCCCCGGACACGAAGGAGATCGAGAAGCGGCTGTCCCAGTTGCGCCGCGAGAAGGACAGCGCCGTGGCGAACGAGGACTACCAGCGGGCGAATGCGCTGAAGGGCGACATCAGCGCGGCGGAGCGGGAGCTGGCGGCAGCGCAGACGGGCACGCCGACGGTGCCCGAGGTACACACCAGCGACATCGCCGAGGTCGTCAGCCGCCGTACCGGCGTTCCCGTCACCCAGCTCACCGAGGCGGAGAAGCAACGGCTGAGGCGCATCGAGGAGCAACTGCACGAGCGCGTCGTCGGCCAGAACGAGGCGGTGCGGGCCGTGGCGGCCGCCGTACGCCGGTCGCGTTCCGGGCTGAGCGACCCCCAGCGCCCGGACGGGTCGTTCCTCTTCCTCGGGCCCACCGGAGTCGGCAAGACCGAGCTGGCCCGGGCCCTCGCCGCGGCGCTCTTCGGCGACGAGACGAGCATGATCCGCTTCGACATGAGCGAGTTTCAGGAGCGGCACACGGTCAGCCGGCTGGTCGGGGCGCCCCCGGGCTACGTCGGGTACGAGGAGGCCGGACAGCTCACCGAGGCGGTCCGTCGCCGGCCGTACTCCGTGCTGCTCTTCGACGAGGTGGAGAAGGCGCACGCGGATGTGTTCAACGCGCTGCTGCAGGTGCTCGACGACGGCCGCCTCACCGACGGGCAGGGTCGCACGGTCGACTTCAGCAACACCATCGTCATCATGACGAGCAACGTGGGCGCGGACCGGATTCTCAGCGCGCAGACGGCGGGACGTCCGGTCAGCGACCTGCGCGAGGAACTGTTGGGTCTGCTCGGACAGCGGTTCCGGCCCGAGTTCCTCAACCGGATCGACGAGATCATCATCTTCACCGGGCTCGACCGTGACCAACTCCTTGAGATCACCGGCTTGTTGCTGGACCGCACCCGCCGCCGCCTGCACGCGCAGGACATCAACCTGGACGTCAGTCCCGACGCCGTGCAGTGGCTGGCCAACCGGGGCTACCAGCCCGAGTACGGGGCGCGGCCACTGCGGCGCAGCATCCAGCGTGAGTTGGAGGACCGGCTGTCGACCCTGCTGCTCGAGGACGCCGCGAATCCGGGCGACACCATCGAGGTCAACGTCGTCGACGGCGAACTCGCACTGTCCGTCAGGCAGGCTGCGCCGGCCGGATCGTGACCGCCAACGTCCGCCCCTGACAGCCTGCCCGCGCCGCGGTCGCTGCCGGTCGGCGCGGCCGCTCACTGCAACGCCAGCAGCAGCACCGGCAGCAGGCTGGCGGTCTGGACCAACGCGACCAGCGTCGAAGGCTTTCCGCTCGTCGATCACCAGCCACTGCGCGCCGACGGTCTGCATCCAGGTGCCCACGTTGGCGGCGAGCAGGACCAACCAGAGGTTGCGGTAGACGGCGGTCCTCAGGGGGCCCACGCCGAGACCGGACGCTCGGCGATGGCGCCGCCGGCCGTCACCACCGCCCGTCCGCGCGCAGCACGCGCTCGCCGGAGACGTAGAGGTCGTCGGGGGCGAGCAGGAGCAGCCGTACGACCTCAGCGGCGACCTGGTCGGGTAGGGCGTAGACCTCGTCCAGAAATTCGTCGCCGACCCGCTCCTGCAGCCGCGTCGGCATCGGCCCGGGATGCAGCTGCATCACCTTGACCCGGTTGCTGTGCTGCGCCTCGGCCAACGACTCAACCAGGCTGCTGCCGTAGCTCTTGGTGGCCCGGTAGACCGGGATGCCGGGCCGGGGCTGCGTCACCGCCATCGCGCCGATATACACCACGGTGCCGTACCCCTGCCGACGCAGGTGTTCAAGCGCCTCCTTCAACACGAACGTCGTGCCCAGGACGTTTACCTCCACGGTCCGCCGGATGCGCTCCGGGGAGAGGTCCGCCAGATCACCGCCCGCCCACATCGAGGCGCAGGCCGCCACCCCGTCGATCTCGCCGTACCGGTCGACGACCTCACCGAACGCCCGCCGGACGTGGTCGTAGGAGGACACATCGCAGACGAGGCCCGCGCAACCCAGGTCGTTGGTCGCCGCGGCTACCTCGTCCGCCGCGTCGCCGAGGACGACCACACGGTGCTCGTCGACGAGCAGGCGGGCCACCGCAAGCCCGAGTCCGCTGGTGCCGCCGACCACGATGAAGGTTCTGGCAGCCATGTCTCTCCAGCCGTCGCAAACGAGCGGGGTCGTGAACGGCTCGGGCTTCCCGCTTTTGCCGGGTCCACACCCTGACGAGCGCCCGCCTGTCGCCGCCGAACGGCTGAGGCTGGTGACCGCGGCTCGGCGACCTGCCGGCAAGATCGGCCGGGTCGTCATGTGGCTGCCGTGGCCGACGTGCCGGGGCCGCGGACGGCGCGGCCTACACTGTCGCCGCAGCGGCGCAGTGACTCCTCCCGGTACGATGTAGGACTCTTGTCGTACCGGGTCGCGACGCCGGTGAGGACGCGCCCTAGCGGACGCCGTTGGCCCACCGCGAGTTGTGCAGGAACCGGTACGCCTCCTCGGCGCTGCGGTTGACCGTCACGGAGGCGGTGACCTTGTTGCCGTCCGTTCGCCGGCGGGCCTTCGTGGCCCGGATGGCGGTGTAGAGGTCGACGACGTGATGGTGGCGACCGCCGCGGCGGCCAGCGCCATCCGGCGCCGCCGCTCGGCGCGGCGCCTGCCCCAGCGCGCCGCCGGCCACCACAGCGGTTCGGCGACGAGATGCACCACGTGCCGCAGGTACCGGAGGCGCCGAGCATCGACGGCGCCCACGGCACAGGGAACGTCACCGGGTACCGGCCGATCCCGCAGTCCGGCGCCCGCCCGGTCAACGTGCCGCCGCCGGAGGAGGTACGCCGGCCCAGCTTCGTGCAGACGGACGAGGCCGACGAGGACACGCTCGACTCCCAGCGCGGCCCGCATTCGCCGTCCCAGTGACGGCACCCGGGCGAGGCCGACGACGACAGCGACCGCTCGTAGCGGCCATAGTGCTGCTTGGTCGTGCCACGACTCCATCTCCTCACGGAATGGAGCCTCCACGAACCCAGCGCGGTCACTCGTCATGTCGGTGGCGGCATGAGCAAGGGCGAATCCAACCGCATCAAGCTCCGCACCCCCGCACCCCCGCAC
>NZ_JAGPYK010000060.1 GCF_018070045.1 Micromonospora sp. U21 | reverse complement strand
GCGTTGCAGGATCGTGCGGCTCGTAGACGTCATTGGGGTCGTCACGGACCCACAGGGGCCAGCATCCGTAGTCGTCCATCACCTTGATCAGCACTGTGTGAGGGTACGTCGAGGATCTTCCAGGCGTACCCGGCTGGATTCGAACCTGCGACACACGGTTTAGGAAACCGATGCTCTATCCCCTGAGCTACGAGGGCGCGAGGGCCCAGTCTAGCGACCTGGGGTTCACCTGGAGTGGCAGGGAGTGGCCCACGCTCACCCACGTTCCCCGGACCCCCGTTCTCCCAGCCCAGGACCACAGCTGGAGCACACGTACCCCGGGTTGCGACCGTCGGTCGTCCGCGGTGACCCGCGTTGGCACTGGTTCACCCGGGTTGGCATCCGCTGGAGAGCACACACCGCGCACATCATCGAAGATCATGCGGGGCTGCTTGCTCCCCCGGCTGGGCACCTCCCACGGGGGATCCGGCCAGGTCGCCATCAGCCGCGCGGCGGCCCGGTCGTCGTTGTCGCGGGTCAGGTCCGCCGGGCCGAGGAAAACGAATTCGACGTTGACGTCGCGTACGGACGACGGGCCGAAGCCGCGTCGTTCGTCAGCGGGTCACCCGCTCTCGGTCGGTTCATGGGGTGATGGTCGGCTACTCCGTAGTGGCTCCACCAGGTAGGCCGGTGTCTGCGGAGTCCGCCCCAGACACGGGTCAGCAGCAGCCAGTTGCCGTTCTGGACCAGCGCCGCGTCCTCCTGCCGGGCGGCCAACACACGGGCCACGGCCTTCATCATGTTCGGGATCTCCTTGTCGACCACGTCGTCCGCCCGCATGGAAAAGTCGATGTCGACGTGCGTCTCCGGCTCCCACTCCCAGCGGGCACCGTCGTCGGCCTCGGCATCGAAATAGCCCTGTCGCCCTAAGGAGAGGGTCAGCGGGTACCCACGCGTGTCGTAGAGGTGAGCACTGAACAGCCGCAGGTTGGCGCCGGTCGGCCTCGATCTCTCGGCGGTGTCCACTGCCACGAGATCAGCCACATGTTCCAGCGGGAGGTCGCCCGCCAGTGTCAGTCTGAGCTCCACAGCCGCCCCGAGCCGCGGGTACTGGACCACCATCGCGCTCAGATCCCGCTCCTCTGCGACGGCCGCGATGAGGCGGAGCGCGTCGGTGGCCAGACCCAGTGCGCGGGCCGTCGCTGTCCGCTCGACGGCGTGACGGCGTGACGGCCGTGCAGGCCGGCGGTACCGTCGGTAGTGGCGGCCCGCCGGGGTAGAGGCCGGCAGGGCCGCCGCCCAGTCCTCTACCTGGGAGCGGTCATGACGGAACCAACGTCCTTCGGCACCCGCCTACGTGGCCACCGCGAGCGCGCCGGTAAGACCCGCGCTGTGCTCGGCGGCCTCGTCGGCCGCAGCGCCGAGTGGGTCAAGGCCTTGGAATCGGGCCGGCTGCTCACGCCCCGCCTGCCGATGCTGCTACGCCTGGCCGAGGTCCTCGACATCACGAACCTGGCCGAGTTGACCGGTGACCAGTCACTACCGGTGGCGTCGGTGACCCGCGCTGGACACCCGGCGGTGGACAGCGTCGCCGCGGCCATGCAACGCACCACCGTCGCCGCCGGCGAACCGACGCCCGTCGACGTGCTGCGCGGCCTGGTCGACCAGGCGTGGACGCTGTGGCACCGCTCCAGCACCGAGCGGACAGCAGTCGCCGCGGTGCTACCGACGTTGCTCGACGACGCCCGGCGCTCGGCGCGGCGATTCGACGGGAGCGACCGGCGGGCGGCGCAGGCCGAGCTGGCGCGCGTCTACCACCTGGCGCAGCTGTACATGGCCCACCAGCCCTACCCGGAACTGGTGTGGCTGGCCGCCGACCGGGCCATGGGCGCGGCGCAGGACGCCGACGACCCGGCCGCGATCGCCGCCGCCGCCTGGTACTACGCCCACGTCTACCGGTCCGCGAACCAGGTCGACGCGGCCGAGCAGGTCCTCGTCGACGCCGACCAGCTAGTCGACCCGGAGGCCGGCGCCGAGCAATACGCCCGGTGGGCGCAGCTCCAGCTGGGGCGCGCGCTTGGTCACGCGAAGGCCGGCCGGGACGGGCAGGCCTGGCGCGCATGGGACGCCGCCAACGCCGCTGCCGGCCGGCTGGGCGCCGGCTACGCCCATCCATGGCTGATGTTCGGGCCGGCGGCCTGCGAGGCCTACGCGGTGACGCTGGAGACGGACCTGTGCCGCGCCGGCGAGGCCGTCCGCCGGGCCGACTCGACGAACTACAGCGCGCTGCCGTCGCGTACCCGCCGCGCCGGGCACCTGATCGAGGCCGCCCGCGCGCACCTGCTGCGCCGTGAGGAAGTCGCCGCTGTGCACCTGCTCGGCCGGGCGCTGCGGGAGAGCGTCGACACGGTCCGGCACCACCCGTACGCCCGCACCGCCGCCGTTGAGCTGTCGTCACGGCCGGGCACCGTCGGGGAGGATGCCCGGGAACTCGCGCTCGCGATCGGCGTAGAGGGGTAACCCGGCCGGGGGTACAGACTGTTCCCGTCGCGGCCCGTGTTCCTCCCTAACGTCCTGGTCAGGAAGCCGGGCGCGGATCAACTGCAGCACCGTCGCGGAGGACACCGCGCCCCAGACCGGGGAGGTGCGTGTGCAGACGCTGATCAGCCTGTGGAAGGCACTCACCCAGCTGACTGCGCCGCCGCTTCCACCGGCGGAACCGGCCGGGCCGGCCATTCAGGAACGCGAACAGGCCGCCGGGCGGGAACGGCTGCTCGCGCAGGCCCGTCGGCGGCGGGCGGAGCACCGCTACGACGGGCGTGCCTGGTGACCGCCCGGATGATGCCCGGCCCGGGCGCCCGGGTGTCGGTGCGGGCCGGCGAGTGGCAGTCCAGTCCCGGCAATCCCGGGCACACCGACCACGTCGTGGTGATCGTCAGTGTCCACGAGTCCCACGATCCGGCGTACGCCTGGGTGTACGGCCACGGACCGGACTGTGCGTGGGAGTCCGCCGACTGCACCGCCCCGTTCTGCTTCGAGATGCTCATCGACGTCGACGTCCTGGCCACCGCGGTGGCGGGCCAACGCGCATGACCACCCGGACGCTGGACCGGCCGGCCGCCCGCTGGCGGCGAACCCTCACCGAGCACCAGGCCGTCGAGCGCCGCTGCCCCCGATGCCGCACCCCGGGCCGCTGCCGGGAGTGGGCGGAGGCGTTCGGTCAGCTCGTCGCCCACGACCTGCTGCTCCCCCCATGACCGCCCCTCACCACCGGCGACCGGCCGTACCCGACGGCCGGCTGACCCAAAGGAGATTGCCCGTGCTGAAGTTCATCCGCCCGGACCGCTGCGACAACAGCGGCCCGAACTGCGTGGAGGTCGCCGTCGACGCCGACCTCAACCGGATCGTCCGCAACTCGCAGCGCCCGCAGGTGCAGGTCGTGTTCGATCCCGAGGAGTGGGCGGTGTTCGTGTCCAGCGTCCGCGCCGGCCAGGACTTCTGACCGGCCGTGGCGCACCGGGGGTCGGCCGCCAGTTCGGGGCCGGCCCCTGCTGCGCGCCCGTCGCGCTGTCTGGGCTGTGCCGACACGATCCTCGTTGAGGTGTCGCACATGTGCGGCGGCGATCGGATTCCCACCTTGGAGCTCGGCTGGTACTGCGTCTGCCCGCTCGAGGAATGCCGCCGCCGGCAGAACGGCCTCTGGCCGGCCGGCCGCCGCTACTGACCGGCCGCTCGTCGACCGGGGCACTGCGTGGTCGCGGGCAGGCTGGCCCGCCAATTCAGGTTTCTCAGCCCGACCCCATGGCCCTACCGTCGTGGCCATGACTGGGGACGAAGAGCAGCAGCTGTTCGCCGAGATGTTCCGGCACCTCGACAAGATCGAACCGTGGCTCAAGCGCATGGACCCCAGCAGCCCACATCCGACTGCCCGGGAGCGGAGCATCATGCGCCGCGACGACAAGGAAACGCACCCGTACCAGCTCAGCCAGGCGGCTTGGCACGCGCTCTCACACGCCGTCGATCATCTCCACTGCCTGCGCACTGTGCTGAAGGACGCGCACGTGATGCACATGTACGCCCCCTACTCCCTGGCCCGCGCTGCCTTGGAGAACGCCAGCGCGGCCGTGTGGCTGCTCGCACCGGATGACCGCGCCGAGCGGATCCTCCGGAGGCTGCGATTCGCGACGCTCGACATCCGAGGGGGCGAGGCCATGAAGAAACTGCTCGGCGCGACCGGCCCCAAGACCGAAGCGGAGCGCCTCGACGAGGTCCGCGCGATCGCGAGACGCAGAGGCGTCCCCGAGGCCGCCGCCGTGAAGGCGCCGGGCTACGCCGAGATCGTCAAGACAGCGGGCGACACCATGCCCAGTGGCCACAAGGCGTTCCTGATCACTTGGAAGATGTGCAGTGCGATCGCACACGGGGACTTCTGGGCGACGTTGAACGTGGTGAGCCGGACCGAGCTGCCCGGCGCGCCGGCCGGTTTCGCGCACATGAGGATCACGGCGAACGTGCAGAGCTTGTTCTTCGCCGTGTTCTTCGCCGTCCAGATAACCGGCGCTGGCTGGCGCCTGTACGACGACCGGTCGCAAACGCGTAGGGCCAGGTGAACAACCGGGAAGCACCGGGCGGTTCCGATCTGTCTACGCCCTCACGCCGTCTTCGGACGACGCCGGTCGATCGTGTTGGCCACCGCGTCCGCGGCACTGCGGTGCAACTCCTTGGTGACGCTCTGGTAGGTGTCGCGGGTGAGGGTGGTTGTGGAGTGGCCGAGTTGTTCGGCGAGGACTTTGATGTCGACGCCGGCGTCGAGGGCCACGGTGGCGGCGCTGTGGCGTAGGTCGTGCAGCCGGATCGGAGGGAGCCCGGCTTTACGGACGAGTTTGCGGAAGCGTTGGGTTACGGCGTTGGGGTGCCAGGGCTGTCCGTCGGGGCGGACGAAGAACAGGCCGGTGTCGTGCCAGCTGCTACCGGCGGCAAGCTGCCAGGCGGCGCGGCGGGCCTTGTAGGCGGTGAGGACCTTGACGGTGTTGGCGTCGAGTATCAGGTCGCGGTTGCCGGCTCTGCTCTTGGGCGGCTTCTGCACCGGGGTGTAGCCGTGGGTGGCGATCTGGTTGTTGATCGTCGTCTCGCGGCGGTGGAGGCGGACCTCGCTGTCGCGTAGCCCGCACGCCTCACCGCGGCGGGGCCCGCGGTAGGCCATGTAGTGCCACATCGGGTACAGGTCGGGGGCATGTTCGGCCGCGTAGTCGAGGAACTGCACGATCTGCGTGTCGGTCCACACCATGACGGGGCTGGGGACCTTCCCGGTGGCCTTCCACCTCTGTACCCGTTCGTCTTCCCACACGATGGGCAGCGGCCGGTTGGCGGGGGTCTTGACCAGGGCTGCGGGGTTGGAGCCGACGATGAGTTCGTCGGCGAGTGCGTCGTTGATCGCCTTGCGGAGGCAGGCGCGGATGCGTTGGCGGGTCGAGGGTCCGGTCGGGCGGACACCGGCGACCGTGGCGCGGACGCCTGTGGGTTCCAGAACCCTGTCATTTGGCCCGAGCTGGGCTTCTATGCGGCTCGTTCGTACTCTGTGATCAGCCCGCCGAGGACGGGCCGGCGTTTGATCCGCTCGTGGGTCAGGTCAACGACGGGACGGTCGGAGCGCGAGGACTGCAACTGCAGGGCTCGGTGTGGCCGCCGCCCGTTGTAGTGACGCGCGTATCCGTCGAGCGTGCGGCGTAGATGCCCTTGTCCGAGGATGAGCATGCGGTCGGTGACCCCGCTGCGGGCGGTGAGGACGAACCTTTCCGCGAAGGCGTTCGCTCGCGGACTTCGCGGTGGGATCTTGCATACCGTGACGCCTGCGTCGGTCAGCACGGTGTCGAAGGTGTCGGTGAACTGCCCAGCCCGGTCCCGGATCAGGAATCTGAACTGATCGACGCGCTCGCCCAGGTCCATGAGCAGGTTCCTGGCCTGCTGGACGGTCCACGGCCCGTCGGGGTTGGTGGTGACGCCGAGGACGTGCACGTAGCGGCTACCGATCTCGATCATGAAGAACACGTACAGGCGCTGCAGGGTGAGCGCGCAGTCGACGTGGAAGAAGTCGCAGGCGAACATGGTCGATGCTTGGGTGCGCAGGAATCGTCGCCACGTGGTGTGGTCGCGGCGTACGGGTGCCGGCGGTATGCCCAGCCGTTTGAGGATCCTGCGGATCGTCGACGCGCCGATCCGGTGACCAAGACCGAGCAGCTCTCCTTGAATTCGTTGGTAGCCCCAGCCCGGGTTGTCCCGGGCCATCTGCTCGACCAGCGCGGCCAGCGCGGGGTCGATGGGCGGACGCCCGAGCCGGTGTGGATACGTCCAGTGGCGGGCGACCAGCCGCCGATGCCAGCGAAGGACCGTGGCTGGGGTGACGAGCCGATGGGCCTTCAACGTCCGTGGCAGGAGCCTGATCAGGGCGGCGAGCGCTGCGCGGTCGGCCCAGTCCGGGCGCGGATTGGGGTTCTGTCGGCGCAGGACCGCGTTCTCGTGGCGCAGGACCAGAATCTCCAGGTCCTTGGCTGCGGTGGTCCGAGCGAGCAGGGACAGCCAGCCGGCGATCCGGCAGAACACGAGGTAGATCAGGTGGAGCGACACCCAACGATGGTGTCAGGCATCCCTGATAGGAACCACGTCCGGCCAGGTCAGCCACGATGACCGCGTTTTGGAACCCCGCAGGTTCCTCGAAGCGGGCGCAGCACCGAAGCGACCCACGTGGACAGCATGAGATCCTCGACGGCCAACCCTGCCACCCGAAGTGGCAAGGCTGGCCGCACCGAGGTCTCCGACGAGGCGTTCGTCTACTCAAGCGGGGGCAGGTTCGATGGCGGTAGCGCCGGGCCGAGGTCCGGGGAGGTCTCCGTCGAGACGATCCGCCGCGGCGGCCACTGGACGCCCTTCGGCGGCCACGCCTGCCGAGTGCGCTGCAGGAACCACGCAGGCGGCTCGTACAGCGGGAGCTGGTAGTCGTCGGGGAGCATGCTCGTCCACTTGACCTTTTCAGTCCGGCGAGCGAACTCCTCCTTCATCTCCGCGAGGATGTTCGGCTGGGTGAGCAGGTCGATCGTGGTGGCCGTGAGGTACTTGGCGGCGATGAGCGTGGCAACGTGACCGGCGTGGGCCGCGGCGGTGGCGGTGTGGTGCCAGGAGTGGTTCTTGGTGCCGCCCGGCTGGTGGGCGGTGCCCATCGAGATGGTGGGTACCTGCCAGCTGATGTCGGCGACGTCGGTGGAGCCGCCACCCATGAACACCGGCGCGGGCGGCTGGAGCGTGCTGATCTTGCTGGAGAAGCCGGTCTCCGCCGATCCGTTCCACTTCTGCAGCGCCTTACCGAACTCCTGGTCCTTCTCTGAGAAGGATGGGGCGCCGACCTGCACCATGTTGGCGTACATGAGCTCGGCGCCGCGCTTGTTGCCGAGTTTGTTCCACACACCGCCCATGATGCGGTGCTCCAGTCGGGTGCCTGTGGCCATGGCCGCAGCCTCCGCGCACTTGGTGATCTTGTCCATGAGGATCTTGGCGCGGGCCGGACTGCCCTCTCGCGCGTAGTACCAGATGCTCGACAGGGTGGGGAAGACGTTCGGGGCCTGGCCGGTCTGCCGGATCGCGTGGTGCATCCGAGCGGTGTGCGCCATGTCGCTCTCCCGAAGGAACTCGGTCAGCATCGACATGGCGCTGACGGCGTCCTGCGTCGACCTCGTCCCCAGTGGCGAACCGCCGTGACCGTCGGTGCCCAGGAAGTGGAAGGCGATGCTGTACATCGCGTTACCCGAGCCCCAGCTGGTGCTGTTGCCGGTGCCTGGGTGCCAGTCGACGAACGCATCCAGGCCCTTGTAGACACCCGCCTTCACCGCCACGGACTTTCCGACCAGTTGCTCCTCGGCGGTGGACCCGAAGAACCTGATCGTGCCGTCGAGTCTGCGGGCCCGCATGGCCGCAGCCGTCGCCGCGGCCGCACCGGCCGCTGCCGCCCCGAGGGCGTTGTGCCCGCAGCCGTGCCCGAAACCGTACGTCGGGGCGTACGGATCGTGGTTGTAGACCAGGGGTGAGTGCTTCGCTTTGGCCTTTTCCTGCGACAGCCCCGGCAGCGCGTCGTACTCGCCGCTGAAGCCGATCACCGGCGTGCCGGTGCCGTGGCTGAAGGTGGCGACGAACGCGGTGGGCATACCACCTGCCCCCCACTCGATCGTGAATCCGTTGGCCCGCAGGTACTGGGCCTCGGCCCATGAGGAGTTCCACTCCGCGAGCGACGGCTCGGCGAACTCCCAGATTCGGTCGTTGAGGCCGACGATGCCGTCGGCCTCGCGGTCGATCCACGAGATCGCCGCGTCCTTGGCCTGCGAGTCGACTGCCAGGTCGGTCGGCGGCTCGTAGTTGACGAAGTCGGTGGGCATGGTCTTCGGGTCGAGCGCGAGGTCCGACGCGGCAGCCATCGCCGGATCGGCGGCCAGGGCGGGAGCCACCGCCATTCCCACGCCGGCGACACCGAGCATCTGCAACAGGTCGCGGCGGTTGTAGCTTGAGGATGAAAGGTGGTCAGTTTCGCACATGGCGTACTCTCCTCGAGCTATGGCTGACGAACAGCACGGGACAACGGATCGCCGAGATTGAGAGAATGGCACGTAACGTAATCGCCAGGCAGGTTCGCCTAGCGATTTGGCGACGCAGACGGGGTGATGGAGAGAGTGTTTTGCTGGGGGGTGGCTTCGCAGGTCAGGGCCGTTATGTAGCGTCCGTGCAATCACTGTGGGAAATGGCACGGGGCAGGAGTAGAGGTGATTCTGCGCTCGTTGTCAACTCAATGCCTTCCTTGCTGGGAGACCTTACTGCAAACTTCCAATCGGTTGCCCTGAGCTAACAATATAGATCGTTCGATGTCAACCCCTCGACGTGGCGAGGGATCGATGAAAGGCCGTTCGCACATTCCCATCTTTTTCGCGACGGCATCGGCGGCGTCCTGGTGCATCCGCTTAGTGACGCTTTGGTAGGTGTCGCGGGTCAGGGTCGTGGTGGAGTGGCCGAGTTGCTCGGAGACGACCTTGATGTCGATGCCGGCGTCGAGGGCGATGGTGGCGGCGCTGTGGCGCAGGTCGTGCAACCGAGTCGGGGCAGCCCGGCTTTGCGGATGAGTTTGCGGAACCGTTGGGTGACGGCGTTGGGGTGCCACGGCTGCCCGTCGGGGCGGACGAAGAACAGTCCGGTGTCGGGCCATGTGTCGCCGGCGGCGAGTTGCCAGGCGGCGCGGCGGGCCTTGTAGGCGGTGAGGACCTTGGTCGTGTCGGTGTCGAGGGCGACGTCGCGGTTTCCGGCCCTGCTCTTCGGTGGTTTCTGCACGGCGGCGTAGCCGTGGGTGGCGATCTGGTTGTTGATGGTGGTCTCGCGGTGGTGCAGGCGTACCTCGCTTTCGCGCAGGCCGCACGCCTCGCCGCGGCGGGGCCCGCGGTAGGCCATGTAGTGCCACATGGGGTGTAGGTCGGGGGCGTGAACGGCTGCGTAGTCGAGGAACTGCACGACCTGGGAATCAGTCCACACCATCACCGGTCCGGGGACCTCACCGGTGCTCTTCCACCGCTGTACGCGTTCGTCCTCCCACACGATCGGCAGGGGCCGGTCGGCAGGGACCTTGACCAGGGCGGCGGGGTTGGCGCCGACGATGAGCTCGTCGGCGAGGGCGTCGTTGATCGCCTTGCGCAGACAGGCGCGGATGCGTTGGCGTGTGGTGGCGCCGGTGGGTCGCACGCCGGTGACGGACGTGCGAATGGCTGGGTCGGTGCTCGCCTTCGCGGCGGCGATCTCGTCGTTGCGGCGCTCGATGGCGGCGAACATGGCGCGGATATGGGTGGTGCGCAGCTTGTCCAGCGGGATGTCCCCCAGGTGGGGGATCAAATGGACCCGGGCGATCGATTCGTAGCCGCGCTGCGTGTTCGCGTCGATCGTGAGGTGGGTCAGCCAGCCGGTGACGTACTCGGCGACGGTGGGCATGTCGGCCAGCGCACCGTCACCACGCAGGCGCTGACGGATGCGGTCGACCTCGGGCAGGGGACGTTTGGCGCGTACGGCGACTTGCAGCAGTTCGGCGATCTCGGTACGGCGGCGCCGGTCACCACTGGCGAGGGCGAGCAGGTCGCGGGCGTGGTCGAGTTCGTCGGCGGCGGCACGGCGGGTGGGAAGGCCGGAGCGGCGTAGCTGCCGGCGCCCACCATTAGCGGTGGGTGGTAGTTCGAGCTGGTAGGCCCAGTGGCCGTGGTCGGAGCTCCAGGCGCGGTTCGCGCGGCGTAGTTTCGGGCAGTCGTTTCCCAGTGGCTTGCCGGTGTCGGGGTGGCGGCAGCCGCAGCGCTTGAAGATGCTTCCGTCTGGCATCGGTGGTGGTGCTCCCGTTCGTTGGGGTTGCTGAGCATCGGTTTGGTCGATCGACATCCACGCGTGACCGGCGGGCACGATCAAGTCGCCGCGGTTCCAGTTCCGGTGGGTTGGCCCCATGCGCCGCGAGGGCGGGCGTGGCCGGCGAAAGTCAGATGTGACTTGCTTGCTGAGTCTGGGATCCTGTCCGGTTCGGACGAGATCGGGCATGGAGGACGGCAATGGTGGCGGCAGATGACGTGGCGAGGGGTCGGGTGCGGCGCCCACAGTTACGGGCGGCTGCGGCACAGTTGATGGCGGTGGCGCTCGGCGACCTCGCCGCTGGCGACGGCGTCCCGGTGTTCGCGACGGTCCCTGACTTCGGCGAGTGGCACCGCCACGGGCAGGAATCGTTCGTCGCCGTCCGGCGCGGCGCCTGGCAGATGCCGGAACGGGTCTCGGACTACCGGTTCCTGGACACCTTCGCCGAGATGGCGGCGGTCCGCGTCGTCGTCGCCGCCGATGAGGTGCTGCGCGAGCGGGTGGATTGCGTCGTCGGTGTGGAGTTCGCCCTCACCCACCGGCAATTGGGGTGGACGCTCGTGCAGCACATCCTGGAACCCATGGTTGCCGCCGTTCGGGGCTACCGGTTCGACCAGGACGCCTTCGACGGCGCGTACAGCCGGCTGGAGGAAGGTCTGCTGGCCACGCGGGCGCGGCTGGTCGAGGCTGTCCCGCTCAACGCCTTCACCCCCACCGCGGGCATCGAGGCGGTCACCTTGCCAGACGGCCTGGTGCTGCAAGCGATGAGCGACCAGCAGATGAGCGCCGCGATCGGCTACCTCGCGGTTCCGATCACCTTCGCCGGCAACTCGGTGACCGTGTCGCGGTTCCACCAGTGGGCCCTGACCCGCTGTACCTCGTACCCGGTGTGCTCGTCGGTGGATGTGCCCGCGCACCCGACGGCGCCGGTGTTTCCCTCGCTGGTCGAACCGGCCAGTCATCTGGTGACCGCGCTGCGGCTGGTGTGCGGCGGGTCCGTCACCGCGACTCGGGCGATCCGCTGCCAGGCCGACGGCGACTTTCCCCAGGGTCTGGGGCCGACGGCGTCGCTGTCGGCGTTGCCCGCCTTCGACGAGGAGCGACCGACGATCCTTGGGCGAGAGCAGGTCGAGACGGTGCGCGAGGTGTACGGCCTCCTCACACATCCCGCGGTCCGGGAGAACCGGGGCCTCCAGACCGCGCTGCGCCGGCTGGTCCTGGCGGGGCCGACCGGGTACCGACCGACCGGCTCATCGACCTGATGGTCTGCGCCGAGGTGCTGTTCATCAAACTGCGGGGCCTGCCACAGGATCGCCGCAAGCAGGACAAGGTCGTTGACGGAGCGACCACGCTCTTGGCAGACGACCCTGTCCTGCAGGCGCCGCCCGAGCGGCTCGAGGCCCTCCTGCGTCTGGGATACGGGCTCCGCAACGACGAGATGCACGGAGATGACCCGAGCGGGCGGGAACTGCGCACGCTCGCCGGTCAGCCGACAGATGACCTGTCAGCCGTCGTGGATGACATCGAGCGGGTGTTGCGCCGCACCCTGGTCCGGCTCCTCTCCGACGTCGTCAAGCAGTAGTCGGCGCGACTGCACCGACACGGCGTACGGAGCCGTGCCGGCGCACAGGGCGTACTACCCGGGCGCGGTCAAGGCGTAGGGCTGCAGCCCGTGGTGTCCCTGTCCCCGCCCGAATACCCGCCGTCCCCGTCGGCACCCGCCCTGTCGGTTCCATCAGCTGTGGGTACCGGTGGGGATTCGAGGTGCAGTTTCCGCAGGATCGGGGCGGTTGGCACGCGGTAGTACGCGCCGGCCCGGAACAGGGGCACCGGGAAGGCGTCGCGGGCGGCCAGCTTGTAGGCCGCCGAGCGGGAGATGCCGAGGATGGCGGCGGCGGTGGCGAGGTCCGTGGTCGCCTCCAACGCCAGGATGCGCTGCGTGGTCCAGGAACAGGGTGCGTCGTCGCTGCCTGGGTCGGCGGCTGGGGCGGGGTTGCGGGTTCGTCGTGCTGATCGCATGGGCTTGACTCCTACTCTCGGGCATCAGTTGCAGGGGTAGGTGGGGTCCTGGGTTTCAGATGAGGGCTGGCTCGCCGCAGGCGGCACCGCCATCCCGTCGGATTGGCGGTGCCGCCCAGAGGAGCGAGCCTGTGAAGGCACGGAGCATGCCCGGGCCGGTTGGCGGGAGCTCACCGGCACCCTGACCTCAGCCAGCGCGCCATCGCTGAATAAGTCCATAGGCCAGAGGACCTGGGTTTCCCGCTACCACCGGTACGGGCAGAGCAGCAGCCGCAGGGCGGCGGCGGCCTGTTGGGGGACGACGCCGTTGCCGAGGACTCGCAGCGCGAGGGTGCGCGGCAGTCCCAGGTCGGGGTCGGTGACGTGGCCTGGGTCGAGGCCCATGAGCCTTAGGGTGTTCGATCGTCCGGGTGAGATCATCTGGACTACCCAGAGGGGCCGGGTGTGGCTTGGCCCATGACGCCGTCTGGTGGCCTGAGTGGCATGGCCGCCCGGCTCCTTCTGGACGCCCTGACCGCTGATTGAGAGCCGCGAGCCGTCGCTATCTAAGGCTGTGCAGGCGGGGTGGTCTCCGTTGGGAGATTCGTAACGTCGAGTTGAGGAGGACGGGGTGGAGCGGGCCTGGATCGGCATCGATGCAGGGAAATCGGCGCATCACGCGACGGCGGTCGACGACGGCGGCCAGGTGATCTGGTCGCAGCGGGTGGCCAACGACCAGGCCGCAATCGAGGAGCTGATCGGCAAGGGTCTTCGTACCGCAGAGAACGTGACCTGGGCGATCGATCTCGCGGGCAGTCCGGCTGCGCTGGCGATCGCGCTGCTGTTGTCCGCCGGTCAGCGTCTGGTGTACATGCCCGGCCGGACGGTGCACCGGATGTCCGGTGCGTTCCGCGGCGAGGGCAAGACCGACGCCAAGGATGCCTGGGTCATCGCCGAGACCGCCCGCTTGCGCAGGGACCTCGCCGCCTTGAGCATCAAGCCGGAGTTGATCGCCGAACTGGCCGTGCTGACCGCCCACCGCGCCGATTTGACGACCGACTGGACCCGCACGATCACCCGCCTGCGGGACTACCTGACCGGCACGTTCCCTGCCCTGGAGAAGGCGTTCAACTTCGCCAAACGCGGTCCGCTGATCCTGCTGGAGCTCTTCCAGACTCCGCAGGCGATCCGCGACGCCGGACGCGAAGAAATCACCGCTCAGCTCAAGGCCCGGCAAGCCCGCAAGGCCACGATCCTTGCGAACAAGGCCCTGGCCGCCGCCGAAGCCCAGACGGTCACACTTCCCGGCCAGAACGCGACCGCTCGGTTGATCCAGCAGATGGCCAGCTACCTGCTGGCCCTGCACCGCAGGATTCAGGAGCTCGACAACGAGATCGCTGAGCTGTTCGAGCAGCACCCGCAGGCACCGATCATCTTGAGCATGCCAGGGATGGGACCCGTGCTGGGTGCGGAGTTCCTGGCCGCCATCGGAGACACCGGCAACGTCCGCGACGCCGACCACCTCGCCGCGTTCGCAGGACTGGCGCCGGTACCGCGCGAATCGGGTCGGCGGGTCGGCGTCATGCGCAGACCGAAGCACTACAGCCGTACGCTGCGTCGGGTCTTCTACATGTCGGCGCTGACCAGCCTCAAGTTCGCCGGGCCCAATCGTGAATACTTCGACCGCAAGCGGGCCGAGGGCCGCAAGCCACGTCAGGCGCTGATAGCACTGGCACGCAGACGCGTCGACGTGCTCTGGGCGCTGCTGCGCGACCATCGCTGCTTCCAACCAGTCGCCCCGACCCCGGCGACCTGACCGCCTGCGCTGGGCCACCCCGAGCATGACGCTCAACCCCACCACATCGACCCCACCGACCGTCGGTGCCGCGAGGTTACCGATGGCTCCGTTGGTCCTCCTCGACGCGCCGCCGGCCGATCCGTCATAAAGTGCGGCGGTGAACCTGCGCGGCGTGTTGCTGGACCTGGATGGAACGCTCATCGACCATGAGGGCGCCGTGGCCGACGCACTGCGTAGCTGGCTGCCCACTCTCGGCGTGTCGGCCACGGCTGAGGTTCTCCAGCTCTGGTCAGCTGCACAGGAGCGTCATCTGATCGGCTGGCGTGAACGACGAATCAGCTTCCAGGAGCAGCGACGTCGCCGACTTCGGGACTTCCTACCCGCGCTCGGTGTGCCCTTCGTCGACGACGAAGCACACCTGGACGACGTCTTCGCGGGCTACCTGCGCTGGTACGAGAAGTCCTGGCGCGTTTTCGACGACGTCGAAGAGACCTTGACGGCGATCCACCGCGCAGGCCTGCAGACCGCGGTGCTGACCAACGGAACGATTGAGCAGCAGAACGACAAGCTGGCCAGGGTCGGACTCGCCGGCCGTGTCGGCCCGGTGTACACCGCAGAGGAACTGGGCGCCGCGAAGCCGGCCTCCGAGGCCTACCTGGCCGCGTGCCAGCGGTGGGGGCTGCTACCGACGGCGGTGCTACACGTCGGTGACCGCTACGACCTCGACGTCGAGGCAGCGCGCAGCGCCGGCCTACGCGCGGTTCACCTGGACCGCACGAACGAGCGCCCCATCGACACGCCTGACCGCATCGTGTCCCTAAGCGAACTCATCCGTCTGCTCTCGGCCCCCTGTTGACAGCAGACGAGCCGATGCCAGCGTGCCGAGCCAGAGAGCAACCACCTTGACTTCGTCATTGAGATGCCACTCCACGAACGGCGGTGCGAGGACCGGTTTGCCGTGCCGGCCGGTCTGCGTGGGTTCCGGTGCGGGCCGGCCGAGCAGCAGCTCCCAGCGGGCGACCGCAGCGGCGTAGCCGCCCCACCGCTGCTCGTCGGGCTGCCCGAGCCCAGCAACGGTGGTGCGCAGGTCCGCGCCGCCGTCGCCGTGCCGCCCGGGACCGCGCCCGTCGGACGCACGCGGGGTAGGCAGGATCCGGGCCGGGACCCGCACCGCCGCGGAGGGGAGGGTGAGGTCCCCGTGCGAGCCTCGCTGCCCAGGGCAGCCCTTCTCACCGTCGGTGGCCCGCGGGGTGGGCAGCAGCACCTGGGACAGCGGGGGCCGGAACCCAGCCCTCGCGCGTCGTCCGGGAGTACCGGTGTCACTCGCCCTAGACGAGTAGTTCCGAAGTCAGGGGTCGATGTCTGGGCATGAAGAGAGGGCATCCAAGATCATGTTGTGACGCAAGACCTGGATACCCTCTTGACCGCACTGTACGTGAAGATCGACGACACC
>NZ_JAGPYK010000006.1 GCF_018070045.1 Micromonospora sp. U21 | reverse complement strand
CCGGCGTCGGCGCCTACCCTCCGCGCGTACCTGCGGAAGGCGACCACGACGAGGAGCTCACCGCGTTCGAGAACGACATGGCGTAGCCGCCCGACGTTCGGACCTGGTTCGAGTCGTCGAGCGGGTCCGGGATGGGCGGCTGCCGACGGACATCGGCGATGTCGCGACCCTCGACGACGCCGTCGCGGGCCTCAACCCGACCGAGCGGACCAAGGGAAAGACAATCATCCGCGTTCGTCCATAAAGACCCGAATGCGAGCAACCGGGCCCTCGTGGATCAGCGTCAGCTACCTGGTCAGGAACGAACGACTCGTAGGGAATACCTCAGCGGACTCGTCAAGTGTCTGGTGCGCACCCACCCGAAGCCTCCAGAAACTCCGGGGCGTTTCAGGACGAGGGGAAAGGCACGCATCGATGCAACACATGGCGCCGTTGATCAACCAGGCTCGCCAGGGCAGAACGCTCCGGCTGGCATTCTTATCCGCGGTGGTCTCCCTGGTGGCCTCGTTTGCCGCGTCGGCCGCGCCGATCCCCCTGTTCAACATCTACCGGGCCGAGGACGGGCTCACCAACGCCGGCATCTCGATGGCAGTTGTCACCAACGCCGTCGGCACAATCGCCGCACTGTTGGTGCTGGGGCGACTCTCCAATCATCTGGGCCGACGGCTCACCGCGATCGCCAGCCTCGGCCTGCTCCTGCTGGGTTGTCTGCTGCTGCTGAACGTGCACGACATCGGCACCCTGCTGGCCGGTCGGCTACTGATGGGCGTCGGTACCGGATTGGCCAGCAGCAGCCTCACCTCCTACATCGTCGACGCCGCACCCGCCAGGCCGGCATGGTTGGCCGCCGTCGCCTCCAGCCAGGGACCCATGCTCGGCCTCACCCTCGGTGCCATCGCCTCCGGCGGCCTGGTCCAGTTCGGCCCCTGGCCACGCGACCTCATCTACCTGGTTTGCGCCGGTCTCCTCGTATTATCTGCCGCACTCATCGTCATCAGCCCGGAAACCGCAAAGCCGACGCCGGGCGCTTGGCGGTCACTGCTACCCCGGGTCCGCGTACCGGCCCGGGTCAGGCATCTCCTCCCTGTCGCGGCAGCGGTGTTCCTGGCCACCTGGGCGACCGGGGCTTTCTACCAGGCCTTCGTGCCCGCGCTGGTCGAAGATCAGCTCCACACCCACAGCCCGCTCATTCTCGGACTGTTGTTCGCCGCCTACATCGCCCCCAGCGTTCTCGGCGCTCCCCTCGGCGGCCGGTTCACATCCGCGGCGGCCCAACGCATCGGCATGATCATCTTCCTGGTCGGATGGATCGGCATCATCACATCGATCGCCATCGGCACACTGGCGTTGTTCATCGCCGCAACCATCGTCGCCGGTGCCGGTCAAGGCATCGCCATCAGCGCCGCCACCCGCGGCCTGCTGCACGACAGCACCCTGGCCGACCGGGCGCCGATCTTCAGCGCGATCTACCTCCTCTGCTACAGCGGTGCCGCCTTCCCCAGCCTCATCTCCGGGGAACTCTCGAACACCTTCTCGCTACCGCAGATCGCCCTCGGATACGGCGGACTTGCCATCGTCGCCACCCTGTTTACTGTCCTCGCTGCACGCAATCCGTACGCCGACGCGACCAGGATTGGACAGTCCTGACAGCAGCGCCGTGTGGATGGCGTCACGTTGGCGGGTGATCCGTTTGGCCAGTTCGGTGAAGGCCGGGATGCGGCAAGCGTCGGGCTCACGAGATCCACGGGTTGAGCGTCTCGATCCCGTCAGTGCCGTCGGCGGCGAAGACGGTACGCAATCCTTCCTATCCCCTCAACCGGCGTTCGGCGCAGGACACGCCGACGCCCTGGAGTTCCCGCCGATCTCCGTCGGTGAAGGTTCCGATACGCGGTAGTAGCAGCATGCTGTTCTTGACCCGCCAGAGCAGGTGCGCCCCGGTCGTGGTGGCCCGTGCCCACAGCCGCCAGGAGGGAGAGTTACGGTCGCCGAGCAGCAGCATGCCCGGTCGTAACGCGGCCAGCAGCCGGCTGGCCAGGACCTGCTCGGATTGTGGCCCGAACACCGCGTCGATCACGGCATGGGTGCCGGTCTCGACCAACGTCATCAGCCTGACCTTGGGAAACGCACCGCCGCCTTTGCGGTTACGCGGGCGGATGAACGCCGCCGTGTTGGCTTCACTGTCGGGCACGTCCAGCATCGTGGCGTCCAGGGACACCAGCCGCAAATCGGCGTCCGGACCGTTCCGGCCGGGTGACCGAAAGCGGCCTGCTGGGCGCACTTGGCTGGCCGCCGGGCCACCGCGTCGACATCCACCCGCACGACGGGATGCTGGTGATCGCGCAGCATGTGGTGGGCAGCCGGGGGGAGCTGCCATGCCGGCCAACGCGGCAGATGTGCGCCATTCCGCCCGGGCAGCCGCTCCTGCTCGCCGCTCTGGTCGCCCACGACCTGCTGGTGATCCACCCGGCCGGTACCGTCGCACGGCTGCTGGCCGACCTGCATGCCCAGGTGATGGGAGACGGTCGTGTCGGCTGATCCCGCCCGCGTCGCCGCCGCGGGCAGGGTCCCGGCAAAGTCGTCAGGTGATGCCGAGTGGGGCCAGTGGTCGGTGGCTGTCGCGGGCGTGGTGGCGGTTTGCGTTGGCGGTGTTGGTGATGTCGGTCAGGCGTTGCGCGCCGATGGTGGCGTTGCGGAGGGCGACCATGACTCGGGTCCGGTGCCGGTGCGTAGCTGGGATCGGTCTTCGTCGCCGGTGACGTCGCGGATCCAGTGGGTCGTGTGCTCGATCGACCAGTAACCGCGCCACCACTCGACGAACCCTCGGCCTCCGCCAACTTCGCTGAGCCCGGATGTCTCACCGCCCGATGTGCTCTCATGTTTGAGACGGCATCTTGGGTCGCCTTCCTCACCTGGTGGCGGAATTCGTCACATCCGCCGCCACCGACACTGCATCGAGTGCCCCGGAGCGAACGGAGATGATTGTGCAACCGACGTGGCTCGTGATGCTTTCGTGGGCCGTGCTCTTTGTGGTGTTGGCCAGCACCGCCGTTGTCGTTGTTGATCAATTTGTTCTTGGATATCGTCAGCCGGTCAAGGTCATGGAGATAGTCTGGCCGGCAGCCGCCCTCTACCTTGGCCCAGCAGCCGTCCTGGCCTACAGAAAGTGGGGTAGACCCCAGTCTCCCCGGTGGCGGGACCGGCACCGCACCCCGCCCAGGCAGCCGCGACATGCTGTAATCGAAACCTTACATTGTTCGACGCACTGCACTCTGGGTGTCATCATTGCTACGCCCATCACCTACGGCATTGGCCTCGAAATATCCGGCAGCACACTGTGGCCCGAGGCCGTCGGCGACTACGTAGGCGCAGTGGCCGTAGGCGTTGCATTTCGCTACTCTACTGAGGCTCATACGGGTGGTCGAAGAGCGTGGACCGCAATGCGGAAATTTTTCAAAGCCGACCTGCTGACCGTGTCCGTCTTCGAGCTCGCCCTATTAGGTTGGCTGGCGGTAATGCATTTTCGTGTTTTCCACGAGACCCTGCTGCCTAGTAGTCCGGTGTTTTGGTTCATTATCCTGGTCGGGTTGATCATCGGCTTCTTCACCGCTTGGCCACCAAGCTTGTTGCTGATCCGCCGCGGCGTCAAAACGGAAGTGCTGGGCACGCCGCAGTAGGTGGTGATGCGCCGACGCCCTGGGGCGGAGGGGTGCACGTTGAACTTGGTGTCGCGCAGCACGGCGAACGCCAGCGCGACGGCGGGCCACCGGTGGGCGTACTCGCCCGGGTGCAGCTACTCGCCAGCGACGATCCACGCCTGGCGGTGCCGGCGCATGTCCTCCACCAGATGTACCGCGCCGATCCGGTTGAGGGCGGCCAGCACCCGGCGCAGCGGCCGGGACACCGGGACGGCGGGGGCCGGTCGATCAGCGACTCGCCGCCCGAACGGGCGACCAGGAACCGGAGCACGTCGGTGGCGGTGTCGACCAGCGCGGCCACGTGCGCCTCGACGGCGGCCGGGTCGACCGGGTCCGCGAGTAGCCACGCCAGAACCCTGCCTTCGTCTCCCGGACGGGCACGGCGGCGCGCAGCCACGACACGTCGGTGCGGTCCTCGGCGTCGAGACGCAGGTTCAGGTCGTCCACGTCCGCAGGCGACAGCGCGGTCAGCACGGCGGCGCGGGGCAGCCGCAGCGCTGTGTGCAGCACGGCCCGGTGCTCGGTGGCGTTGACGTGCGCGCCGGAGAACATCGCGGCGATCCGGTCGGTCAGCCCGACCCACTCGGCCAACGCTCGCCCCGGCGCAGGTCGGCGGCGAGCAGGTCACGCAGATGGACGCCGCGGATCTCATCGACATGCCTGCGCAGGGCCTGCCACTCGGCGGTGCTGGTGCTGGTGATGCCTGCCACCATGAAGATCGGCGAGCGAGCCGGCCGCCGGCACTCCTGGACGCTGATCTCGGCCTGACCGGAGCAGGCTTCGATGCGCAACGATCGGGGCGCGTCCCCTAAAGGGGCGCCAACCTGCCCGACCGGCAGGGCATGGTGGTTGCATGACGACATCGCCTCCGAGCGCCGCCGGTCCCGTGGCCGACCTTCCCGCCGCCGGGGACCGCGTCTCCCAGACGTTGCTGCTGCTGGGCGGCACCGGCGACCTGGCCGCGCGCCTGCTGCTGCCCGGGCTCGGCCGACTGGTGACCACCGGCGCCCATCCCGGCCTCACGCTGATCGGCAGCGGCACTGCGGACTGGGACGACGAGCGGTGGCGCCGCCGCGTGGCCGACGCCTTCGCGACGGTCGGCGCCGACGGTCCCCGGGCGACCGAGGTCGTCCGGACCAGTCGGTACGTCTCGGCCGACGTCACCCGCGAGGAGGACCTGCGGCGGCTGCTGGCCGACTGTCGCGGCCAGCTGGTGATCTTCTTCGCGCTGCCACCGATGATCACCGCCCGGGCCGCCGCCGCGCTCGCCCGCATCGGCCTGCCGCCCGGCACCCGGCTGATGTTGGAGAAGCCGTTCGGCACCGACGCCGTCTCGGCGCGGTCCCTCAACGGCATCCTGGCCCGGCTCGTGCCGGAGGACCAGGTGCACCGCATCGACCACTTCCTCGGCAAGTCCACGGTCGTGAACATCCTCGGGCTGCGCTTCGCTAACCGGATCTTCGAGCCGGTGCTCAACTCGGCGCACGTGGCCTGCGTGGACGTCGTCTTCGACGAGACCCTGGGCCTTGAGGGCCGCGCCGGCTACTACGACGGCGCTGGCGCGCTCGTCGACATGGTGCAGAGCCACCTGCTGCAGGTCCTCGCGTTGATCGCGATGGACGCCCCGCCCACACTGGATGCCCGGGACCTGCGCGGCCGCAAGGCACAGGTGCTGCGGGCCACGCGGGTATGGGACGGCGACCCGGTGCGATGGAGCAGGCGGGCCCGGTACACGGCCGGGGAGGCGGCCGGGCGGCGGCTGCCCGCGTACGCCGACGAGCCGGGCATCGACCCGAACCGGGGGACCGAGACGCTCGCCGAGGTGGTGCTGGCCGTGGACACCTGGCGCTGGGCGGGCGTGCCGTTCCGGCTGCGGTCCGGCAAGGCCCTGGCCGGCAGGCGCGAGGAAGCCGTCGTCGCCTTCAAACAGCCGCCCCGGGTACCCACCGGGCTGACCGGCTACGAGCAGCCGGATCGGCTGCGGATCGGCTTCGGGCCGGACCGGCTGAGCCTTGACGTCAACATCAACGGTCCGGGCAACCCGCTGGAGCTCGATCAGGTGAACCTGGCGGCCGACTTCGGGCCGGGGGAGCTGCCGCCGTACGGTGAGGTGCTGCGCGGGGCCTTCGAGGGCGACCCGGCGCTGTCGGTGCGGGGCGACACCGTCGAGGACTCCTGGCGCATCGTGGAGCCGGTGCTCAAGGTATGGCGGGCGGGAGCAGTGCCGTTGCAGGAGTACCCGGCGGGCAGTCACGGCCCGGGCGACTCCCTCCTGACCCCGGCGCCCGGCGAGCGTCGTCACTGAGGACGATCTGGGCCGCCGATCATTCGGACGCCTGGAGGCGCCCATTCACCTCGTCGAACGCTGCTTCAACCGGCTCAAGCATCCTCACCGGGCTCAAGCAGAACGATCCAACAGAATTCCAACATCCGTCACGCACGATCTGTCCCTGATCGGCGCCGCCGGTCACTCCAGACGGACAGGAGCGTCACATGCGAACGAGACCGCGAACCCTTCGAACGACCGCACGGCAACGGGTGGCCGCCGGCGTCGCGGCCGCCGTGCTGGGCCTGTCGGCGTCGCTGGCCACCGCGACCCCGGCGCAGGCAGCCCCAGACAACTGCCAGAACGGCCAGATTGTCGGCCTCTACGCCAACTGGCCGAACAACGCCATGTCCTGGTTGTCCGTGTGCGCCGGCACCTTCACCGTCAACAGGAGCGGCGACCTCTTCGAGTCGAACAACTGGTCCGGCTGGTTCCAGGTCGGAAGCCGGAAGACACTGTTCTGCGACAACCAGTCGCTGTGGGTCACCGGCACACCCGGCCAGAACGCCGTGGTCAGCAAGGTCTACATCAGCGTGACGCGCATGCCCGGCTGCTGAGGCCGCCACGGGGGACCGCGGTGGGGTGAGCCCGAAAAGGACCCCCACCGCGATGGCGAAGCCCTCGGGTTCGAGGTTGGTCACGCCGGTCCCCCACTGGAGACCCCCAGGCGAGCACCATGCTGCCTCCTGGGGTCCGACGAAGAGGTCTGCTAGCCGTCTTGGCAGTAGCGAGAGCTGACCACTTCGGACGTCACTGGGAGGTCAGCCGCTCCGGAGTGCGTATCGCTGCTGCTCAGTGGTATGGCCGCGACACTCTCGGTTGAGCTCTTCGGAAGGCGACCACTTCGCTGGTCCGCACCCGATCTGCTCCCAACGCGAGTCTCAGCCGGCCCCACCGACGCTGACCTGCTCACACTCCCCCACCAGTCGCTATTGACAGCGGTTGACGTCCGTTCGGAGTCGTTGAGCACTCGCTGTGAAACAGGACGACGACGCACCCTATCTGACCTGCGGAAACGAGAAGCCCTCGTCAGGGGCGGGCACCCGCGTCGGAGATCCCCCCGCGGGGATCTGCGTCCCAGATGACGGCACGGCCGCGCCGCCCGTGACGGCGACCGCGGGCGGTGCTCGGCGACGAGGAGCGCCGCTTCCGCGCTCTGCTGCGGCGGGGACGGCCGGTGATCGAGGCCGCCCCTCCCGGGGGCCACTCACCGATGCCGACGACCGCTGGTTGCAGGACACCCACCGCCTGCCCCGGGACCTGGTCGAGGGTCCGTTGAGGCCGGCGAGCGGAGCGGGGGTCGGGCCCCTCGATTACGGTGATCACGAAAAAGGGGGTGGGCCATGGCGCCGGAGGTGTCGCCGCGAAGGGCCAGGGCCGTGCTCGTCGCGCTCTCCCTCGCCGCGTTCGCGTTCATCACGACCGAACTGCTGCCCGTCGGTCTGCTGACCCACATCGCACCCGATCTCGATCGATCCCGCTCGCAGGTGGGCATGCTGGTCAGCGGGTACGCCATCGTGGTCGTGCTGGCGTCCCTGCCGCTGGCCCGGCTGACCCAGCGGATACCCCGGCGTCAACTGCTCGGGGGCACGATGCTCCTGTTCGCCGCCGCGAACGCCACCGCCGCGCTCGCGCCGACGTACGCCGTGCTGGCCGGCTCCCGCCTCGTGACCGCCCTCGCCCAGGCGCTGTTCTGGTCCATCGCCACGGCGACCGTGACCGGGCCCTTCCCGGTCGCGGTGCGCGGCCGGGTGGTAGCGCTGTTCGCGACCGGGGCGACGCTCGCCCCGGTGCTCGGCGTACCCCTCGGCACCTGGCTCGGGCAGCAGGCCGGTTGGCGCGTGGCGTTCGCGGTGCTGGCCGGGGTCGGTCTGGCGATCGCCGCCACGGTGCTCGTCCTCCTTCCCTCCTATCCCCCGGCCGCTGGCGGCGCCGCCCGGGGCACCGCACCGGACGGGCGGCGCTTCGCCCTGTTGCTGATCGCGACCGCCCTCGGCATCGGCGGCTTCATGACCCTGCAGACCTACGTCACACCGTTCCTGCTCGACGTCAGCGGCTTCGCCGACGCGCTGCTGGCGCCGCTGCTGTTCGCCGCCGGCGCCGCCGGCGTCGTCGGCACCCTGGCCGCAGCCCGGACCCTGGACACTCGGCCGATCGCTTCCCTGCTGACGCCGCTGGGCATCGGCACGGCCTCGCTGGTCGGCCTGTACGCGCTCGGCACGCTCCGGCCCGGCGCGGTCGCACTCCTCGCCGGGATCGGCCTCGCCTACGCGGCGTTCGGTTCCGCCGTGCAGAACCGGATGCTGCAACTGGCCCCAGGCAGCACCGACATCGCGTCGGCCGGCGTCAGCACCGCCTTCAACGCCGGCATTGCCGGCGGATCCCTGCTCGGCGGTGCCCTCCTGACCACCTCGGGGGCACGCCCGCTGGCTCTCGTCGGCGGGCTGCTGACGCTGGCCGCCCTCACGCTGCTCGCTGTAGACGCGCGGTGGGGCCGCGCCGCCGTGCCAGCGCGGACCACCGCCCCTTCCCCCACCAGCCCCGCGACTGCGCGGCAGGTCACACCCACCCGGCCGTGAGGCCATTGCACGATCGCCAGACCGCGTTCCGAGCTGGCTCGATCGCATCGCAGATGACGGCGTACACGACGGCACGGGCGCTCCTGCCGTAGTGACACGGTGAATCGGCCGCTCCGTGGCCCCGGGGCCGGGCGGGAGCGGGACGGCGTCAGATGGTGCGGTCGGGCACCGCGCAGCCGTCCGGGGCGCACACACCCTCGGCGTCGGTGACGACCGGCAGCGGCCGCAGGGTGGGGTGGCCTTCGGCCCACGCCTTGCTGATCACCCCCAGCAGGTCATCGGTGCCGATGGCCCCGGGGACGGCGAAGCGGCCGTCGAACACGAGAAACGGCGCGCCTCGGGCGCCGAAGCGCTCCGCCTCGCGCTGGTCGGCCGCCACGCGGGTCCGATAGCGGCGGCTCCGCAGTGCCTCGGCGGCCCCGGCGCGGTCCAGGCCCACCTCACCGGCGAAGTCGAGGACCTCCGCGGCCGTCCACAGCTTGCGAGCCTGCCCGAAGTGGGCGCGGAACATCGCCGTCCAGATCTCGTTGCCGCGGCCCTGGTCCGCGGCGTACGCGAGCAGTTCGTGGGCGAGGTCGGTCGGGCCGAGCGTGCGGTCGACCGCTCGGTAGGGCGTTAGGCCCTCCGCCTCAGCGGCTCGCTCGATCGGGCGCAGGACCCGGTCCACGGTCGTCGCGGGGGCCCCGGCCATCTCGATCAGCTGCACCTGGCTGACGCCCTCGCGGGGCAGGTCAGGGTGGAGCTGGAAGGACCGGTGGATCACCTGCACCTGGTCGCCGTGCTCGAACCGGTCCAGTGCCAGGTGCAACCGGTGGTCCATCAGTCCGCAGTACGGGCAGACGATGTCCGACCAGAACTCGATCTTCACAGCTTGCTCCTCTCAATTCTCACTTCCTGTTCGTAGCACCATGATGCATTAGAATCGGAGAGCCACAAAAGGCACATTCATGTGCGTAGCGACCAGGTGACGGACAGGGCGGCGGCGATGAGCGCAGACGATCTTCGACGGAGACGGACCAACGTCCGGGCGAACGTCCGGAACGCGCCGGGACCTTGCGCGCACTGGAAGAATGAGGACGCCGACTTCATCCGTGAGGTCCTGGACCTCGTCGGCGACAAATGGAGCGTGCTGATCATCGGCACCCTCGCCGACGGCCCCACCCGCTACTCACATCTGGCGGACGCGATCCCCGGCATCTCCCAGCGCATGCTCACCCTGACCCTGAAGCACCTGCAGCGCACCGGGCTCGTCAACCGGACCTCCTACCCGGAGGTCCCGCCCCGCGTCGAGTACGCCCTCACCGACCTCGGCACCTCACTGCTGTCCACCGTCCTGGCCCTGGCGGCCTGGTCCGCCGACCACCACGCCGAGATCCGCCGCCACCAGACCGCATACGACAACGGCACCGCACCTTGAAGGACCATGACCCGGTCGTCGACCCGGGCGCTGTCCGCATCAGGCGTACGAGGTCCCTGGCGACCGGTTCACGATCGCCATCGGGGGACTGTCCCGGTTCCACCGGCCTATCGATGGTGTTGGTGGAACGATGGGAGGCGTGGGAGCTGCGAAAACTACCGCTATGCCTGTTATCTCGCCACTTGCTGGCGAGCCGATCAAACGTGTCGATGCCGAGCGGTTGGCGGGAGTGCTGAAGGCATTCGCCGATCCGGCCCGGCTGCGACTGCTCAGTTTGATCCAGTCCGCTCCGGAGGGCGAGGCGTCCGTGAGTGACCTCACCGCGCCGCTTGGCCTCTCCCAGCCGACCGTGAGTCATCACCTCAGGATCCTCACCGAGGCCGGCCTGCTCGAGCGCGAGAAGCGCGGCGTCTGGGCGTACTACCGCCTGGTGCCGTCCGCGATCGCGGCGATCGCCGACCTGTTGACGCCGCCCCGCAAGCGGCCGACGAAGAAGGCCCGCTGAGCTGGAGAGTTGGCGGGATCGCAGCCGAAGCTGACGGGCGTGGGCACGTGCGGGAAGTGGATCAGGTCCGCACTGGCACCTGGGTGACAGTGCTGGCGGCGCATCGCGGCTAACCTCCCGGCATGGGAGACACCGCCAACCTCGCGGCCGCCGGTGAGGCGGTGCGGCATCTGAGTGGCCTGCTGGCGGATGTCTGGCTGGCGGTGGACGCTCCGGACCACGTCGGCGGGCGCTGGGTGGAACTCTGCCGCGGGTCGCCGGTCAGTCCGGTGTTCGTCTGCATCGATGCCATGAGCAACGTGCTGCACGTGCGGTACCTCGGCCCCGAGAACCTCTCCATCGTCTACCTGCCCGGCTGGTACTACGAGGTGGCGACCGCCGCCTCGCTGGGCCGGCCGCTCGGCGCCTCCGCCGCGACCGTGCTGGACTTCGCGGCCGCGCGCCCGCTCGCCTTCGACCTGACCGTCGAGCACAGGATCCGGGATGCGGTGGAAACCGTGACGCTCGCGCCGGGCCGCGACCCGATCGAGTACGAGCCGCTCGCCTTCGGCTATGCCTTCGCGCCCGCGCGCGGCTTCGGCATCACCGATGCGCCGGGCACCGACCTGGCGACGGACCCGTCGGCGATCTTCCACTGGAGTGCGATGTCGCTGCGGGTCGCCGCGGCACCCGGCGTCACGTTCGAGCAGCGGCCGTTGTTGGGCGCCACCGCCCTGAGCGTCGTCCGGGCGGCCCACCGAGCGGGCGAAGGCACCATCACCTGCGATCAGACGCTCCACGTCGAGTTCGAGCGGCATCGTCATCCGATGACGCTGCCGCCGCTCGGCGCGCCGCTGCGTCCCGTACCGATGGCGGAGCCGGACATCGTCGCGAACGCCGTGGCCATGAGCCGTGCCCTCGGCGAGCCGCAACCCGTGGCGGTGCAGGAGACCTGCGCGGACGGCGTGGACCTGGTGCTGATGAAGCCGGACCTGCGCCGGCCGCCTCGGGGGACGCCGTGGAGCTGGCAGCCGACCTGGCTGGTCGAGGCGGCGAAGGTCGTCGACGACGCCGTGTTCGCGATGGTGATGAGCCTCCTCGACACCTACGTCCAGTGGCTCGGCGGGCTGCCGGAGACCGCGCCGGTGCCGATCCACATCCGCCTCGATCCGGCGAGCGGGAAGGACCGCTTCGCCTATCGACTCGACTATCTGGATGCGGACGGCGAGGCGTCGGCCGAACCGCCCGACGACACCGCGACCTTCGCACCGTGCTTCCGGTTGACCGTTGTCCGCACCGAGAACGTGCGGGTCGTCCTGGACCTGCCCCTCGGCGCGGCCGGTGAGTCTGACATCGCCGGCATCGTCCAGTACCGCGAGAAGGTCGTCCCCCACTTCGACGACGTGCCGCTGATGATCGCCGACGGCGAGGTCGACACCGGGGCCCCGCTGGAGGCACGGCCGGCGACGATCGAGGAGATCCTCCACATCGTCGTCACGCTCGGCGAGTTCGTCCCGTTCCCACCCCTCCAGGTCGGGTACGACCTGCGCGACCTGGGCAGCGTGGCGTCGTACGTGCTGACCGGGAAGGACCTGTACGGCGAGCCGATGGGAGGCCTCGAGGCCGCGATCACCCTCGGCGGTGTGCTGCTTCCCGAGGTCGCCGAACGGGTGGTCGGCTCGTTGCTCGCCTCGGGCCGGCGGGTCACCACCCTCGGCGACGATCCCGCGCGGCGCCTACGGGAGGCGGCGGAGGCCACGGTGCCCGGTGACGCGGCGCTGGCCCGTTCGTTGATCGAACGCGTCGAGGAAGGCCGGCGATGACGCGCCCGCCGGCCCGCGCCGGCCTGTCCGTACCGGAGCGGCTCGCGCTGCTGGGCCAGCTCCAGCGCATGACCCCACAGGCCCGGTCGCTCCTGCGGCAGGACATCGCGGCGCCCGCCTTCCTGCGCGACGCCGGACAGCTCATCGACCCGTCGGGCGTCTGCTTCCGGTCCGGCTTCCTGCAGCACGCCTTCGAGACAGCGCGCCGGGACGTCCCGACCCTGACGATGGAGGGGTTCCTGGCCAGCGGAGGCCATGGCTCGCTCCTGCACGGTGTCGTCGACGCGCTGCTCGGCGAGGCGTCCGCGACGCTGCTGCGCACATCGGATCCCGCACGCTACGTCGACGCGCTGCGGCGCGCCTACGGCAGCTTCAGGACGGTCCCGACACCCTTCGACGGCGGCGTGTCCTACGGCTCATACCGATACCACGAGGGTTTTCACGTCGAGGTGCCCGACGACCTGAACGTCACGCCGATGAACGCTCCGGTCGGCCCGGACCTGCATTACCCGGCGTACGGAGGCGTGGTCACCAGCCGCGGCCACCGCTCGATCGGCATGGTGCTGGCGTCGCGGGTCTGGGACCGGGAGATCCCACTGACCGCGCGGGGTCCGGACCTGTTCCGGGAGCTGAACGTCCGGAGCTACGACGAGGTGCACGCCTGGGACTACGACCCCGATCTGCTGATGTCCGAGGTGCAGATCGCCCACATGATCTCTACCGGGGACGCGCCGATCTACCGCTTCTCGTTCAAGACGGGGCCGCCCAGCGCCCGGACCGCCGAGCAGGCACGGTGGGAGCTCTCGGCCCGGCTGGAGGACGAGCGGATCCTGACCGTCGACAACGCCGAGCTCCAGCGGTTGTGGGACCACCACGGCCGTAACACGACCCGCCCGCGCGGAGACCCACTGGACCTGCGCAGCCGCTACGGCCGGGATCCGTACTACCGACTGTCCCGAGACGAGCTGTTCGAAACCGCCATGCGGCTTCCGTCGGCGCGGAACGTGTCCATCCGCGTCTACGAGTGGGAGCACTCGCGGCCCCAACGGTTCGACAGGGAGATGCAGCGTTGGGTCCGGACGTTGCGCAAGAAGCTCGACGAGGGTTTCTGGATCAGCCGGCTGTCCATGCTGACCGGGGCGTGCGAGCCGGGCAACCTGCAACTGCTCTCCCCACGGGACCACGCACTGACCGACGTCTACGCCGGGCGCATGATGGGCGGCACCACGCGGCTCGACCGCTGGGGCAACCGGGTGGTCCCGACCGTGGCGGAAGAAGCAGCCTACGACCATGCGGCGCGCGCACAGGACTTCATCGTCCCTTCCGGCGCGACCATGGAGCCGTTTCCCCTGACCGACATCGCCCGGGCCACCGAACCGGTCATCGCGTTCGACCAGCGGACCCTGGCCGACCTCATGGCGGCCCTTCAGGACGACGAATGGCAGGCGGCGCTGGCCTCGACACCCGAGGCGGCGGCGGCCTGGAACCGGCTCGCGCAACGGCTCAACAGCCAGGTCGACGGCTACGGCATGCCGACCGCGCTGCACCTGCCTCAACTCTGACTGGAGGATCGGCCATGCCGGCAACACCAGAGGCCACGCTCCGTTTCGTGCAGCTGCGCCGCGTGGGCGACCCCGCGGACACCGAGGACGGCAGTTGCACCACCGGACCGGAGACCGTCGGACCGGTCCTCGACTTCCGCGACGACTGGTCGCCGCCGGTCAGGAACGCGCTGGCCAACCGCGACATTGAGCAGGCCCAGGCACTGTACGCCGCCCGCCGCAAGGAGCGGGACGACCGTCTCGAGGACCTCGGGCGGTTGGCACTGGCGCTGGTGCGGCGCGCCGCCGTCGACTCGCGCCTCACCGTCGGCAAGCTGCGCCGCGTCATCGGTGAGTGGGCGGCCGAGCGGCAGATGTCCGGGGAACAGCTCGGCGGCGCCGTAGCCGCTCTCACCCGGTGGAGCGTCGACATGACGGCTCTGGGTCGGTTCCTGGGCCGGCCGCGCGGTGCCGCGTCGGCCGTTCTCGTGCGCCTGCTGCGCGGCATCACGCTGATCCGCCTCGCCCGGAGCGCCGCCGAGGACGCCTGCCTGGTCCGCCGGTTGATCAGCGCCCGCGACCTGGACCTTCCGCCCGCACCGAAGCCGGCCGCGCAGGCCGACTCCGACGTCGGAACTGCCAAGCAGTTCGCCGACCTGGTCATCCACGCGGGGCGTCTGCTCGACCGGGCACGCGTCACCGGTAGCCCGGATCCGACCCTCGCCGACGTCCAGGCGGCCGGCTTCGCCGACCTCGGCCCGGCCATCGAGGCGACGTCCCGCGCGTCCGCCGAACTCGGCGTGCCGGCCACCGCCAAACTCCGCACCCTCCGCAAGCTCTTCGACAGCGAACGCGAGGCTGCCCGCCGGCGGGCGGACCGGCGGGCCAACCCGACGGGGCGGCTGGTCGAGGGCGGACCCGTCGACATCGACGACGACGTCGAATACATCCCGCCCCGCGTACCCGTGCTGAGCGCGCAGGCGCGGGTCGCCGGCCGCGGCGACCTCATGGTCATCCGCACCGTGCACCTGCGCTACGACGTCGGCGACATCTCGCATCTGGAGAACGTGTTGGCCAGCGAGGTACGCGGTCGCACCCACGTGGTCGACACCAGCACCCGGGAGTCGGTCACCACGTCGACCCAGTCGATCGCCGAGACCACCCAGGAGTTGGAGACCACCGAGCAGAACAGCCTCGACCGCGCGCTCACCACCGCGGCCACCCAGAGCACCTCGATGTCGCTGGGTGTCAGCGTCTCCGGCGGCTTCGGCCCGGTCCAGGCCGGCGTCGACATCAACGCCGACCGGTCCACAACCACCGCGAGCAGCATGAGTTCGGCCGTTTCGTACTCCAAGACGCTCACCGAGCGGGCTTCCGAGCTGCTGCGCAGCGAGGTGTCCGAGCGCCGCAGCATCACCAGCACGACCCGGGTGACCGAGACCAACGATCACCGGTTCGACAACGCCGGCGGGTCGGCGAACATCACCGGCGTCTACCGCTGGCTCACCAAGGTCGACCAGGCGCAGGTCTACAACTACGGCGAACGGCTGCTGCTCCAGTTCATCCTGCCGGAGCCGGCCGCCGTGCTGGTCCACCTGGCGCAGCAGACCACCGACGAGGGCGCGGTCGCCAAGCCGGCCGGCTGGTTCCTCGACGTCGCCGACCTCAACGAGGAGAACTACGCCGACAAGGCCGCGCGCTGGGACGTGGTCGGCGTCGAACCACCACCCGAGGAGGAGGTGTCAGCCACCCTCACGTTCGCCGACCCGCCGGCGCGGCCGTTCGACTACGCACAGAACTCCACCGACAAGTCCCAGCCCGAATGGGGCTACAGCTCGTACGTCGGTGAGGTCATGGTGCCGACCGGCTACCAGGCGACCGAGGCGTACGTGACAACCACGTGGGGGCTGGAGGACGGTGAGTACACGGCTGAGGAGGGCAGTCCGCCGCAGGCCGTGCAGATCGCGATCGGGGAGAACCGCGTCACCGACAACGACACCACCGACGGCGAGAGCCTCGTACGCCTCGACCAGGTGCTCCCCGGGCCGCTGCCCGTCGGGATCAGCGCCGACCAGCGCGGCGGCCTCACGGTCGTGGTGCGGGTGCGCTGCGAACGCACCGACGCCGCCTACGAGGCCTGGCGGCTGCGCGCGTACGAGACGATCCGGGCCAGCTACCTGGCGCAGCTGGCGGCCTACGAGAACGACCAACGCCTCCGGCTGGCCCGCGCGGCGTACCGCTCGGAGCAGCCCTCCGAGATCAACCGGCGGGTCGAACAGCTGGAACTGAAGCGGGCCTGCCAGAGCGTGCTCTTCGGCCACGAGTTCGACCAGTTCGGCAGTCTGACCTTCCCGGCCGACGACGCCCCCCGCATCAACCGCCTCGAGATCACCGCGGAGGCGGACCAGATCCAGTTCGGCGAGGATCTCTTCGAATGGGAGAACATGGTCTACCTGTTCTACCCGTACCAGTGGGCCGGCCGGGAAAGGTGGACGACGCTACGGACCCGGACCAGCTCCGATCCGGTCCATGAGGCGTTCCTGCAGGCCGGAGCCGCCCGGGTGACGGTGCCGGTCCGCGCCGGATACGAGCACGCGGTCGGGACGTACCTGGAAACCTCGCAGATCCCGGCGCTGACCCCACGTCCCTGGCGGGATGGCAGGAATCCGTACCCACCGATCGAGGACCTGATCGGCGACGCCCTCGACCGCCCGGGCGACGAGGTCGCCGTCGACGAACCCTGGGAGGTTTCCACGCCGACGGCGCTGATCTATCTGCAGACGGGAGCCGAACTCAATCCGGAGCCCGCGTGAAGCGCGGCGGCAGATCGGGGCCGCCGCCGTCCGAAGACGGCGGCGGCCCCGGGTGGTACGGCCCCGACGTCACCGCCGGTCGGTCGTCCCGTTCGGTGCGGCGTCGACGGACACCTGGTCGAAGGGTGGAGCGCCGTCGACCGCGTCGGCGGCGACGGCCGCAGACGTGGCGCTGTCCGGCAGGTCGAGGCTGGTCCGCAGGGTGACCGGCCTGAGCAGGAGCGCGGCGATGACACCGACCACCGCGATGGCGGCGGAGATGAGGAAGATGTGTCCGGTGGCGTCGCCGTACGCGGCCCGGACGATGTGTTGGATCCCGTCGGGCAGCGCGGTGATGTTGAGGTTGCTGCTGCCACCCGCGCTGCCGGAGGCGGGGATCCCGGCGGCGGCGAGGTCGTGGGTGATCTGGTCGGTGACCCGGTGGGCGAGGACGGCGCCGAGCACCGAGACGCCGATGGTGCCGCCGAGCGACCGGAAGAACGCGACGCTGGAACTCGCCGCGCCGATGTCCTTGAGGGAGACCGTGTTCTGGACGGCGAGAACGAGATTCTGCATGGTCATGCCGACGCCGGTGCCCACGATGAACATGGCGGCGCCGACCAGGATGAGCGACGTCTCGTGGTTGATGGTGCCGAGCAGCGCGAACCCGGCGACCAGGATGATCGAACCGGCGACGATGTACGGCTTGATCTTCCCGGTCCGGGTGATCAGCCGCCCGGCGACGATCGAGGAGCCCAGGACCCCGGCCATCATCGGAATGGTGAGCAGACCTGCCTCCGTCGGGCTGTAGCCGCGGCCGATCTGGAAGTACTGGCCGAGGAAGACGGCACCGCCGAACATGGCCATGCCGACCGCGAGGCTGCCGAGGATCGCCAGCGCGGTGGTGTGCTGGCGCACGATGTTGAGCGGGACGACCGGCTCGGCCGCCCGCGACTCGACCCAGACCGCCAGGGCGAGCAGGAGGAGCGCGCCGCCCACCATGGCCGCGGTCTGCCAGGAGGCCCAGGCGAACGAGCCGTCGACGAAGGAGATCCAGATCAGCAGTACGCTGACGCCGGCGGCGATCAGGCTGGCGCCCAGGTAGTCAATCTTGACGTTCTCCCGCCGCAGGGTCGGCAGGTGCAGGGTGGCCTGGAGCAGGATCAGCGCGATGACGGCGACCGGCACGCCGACGAAGAAGCACCAGCGCCAGCCGAGCCACGACGTGTCGACGATGAGGCCGCCGAGCAGTGGGCCACCGACCGTCGCGACCGCCATGACGCCGCCGAGGTAGCCGTTGTAGCGCCCCCGCTCGCGCGGCGGGATCATGGCGGCGATCGCCACCTGGACGAGGGCCTGCAGACCGCCGACCCCGATGCCCTGGAACGCGCGGGCGGCGATGAGCTGGCCGGCGCTCTGCGAGAAGCCGGCAACGACGGAGCCCAGCAGGAAGACCACGATGGCGACCTGGATGAGGAGCTTCTTGTTGAACAGGTCGGCCAGCTTGCCCCAGATGGGGGTGGTCGCGGTCGCGGTGAGCAGGGTCGCGGTGACCACCCAGGTGTACTGGTTCTGCGAGCCGTTCAGCGAGCCGATGATCTTCGGTAGCGCGGTCGAGACGACGGTGCTGCTCAACATCGCGACGAAGAGCACCAGCAGCAGGCCGCTGAGCGCCTCGAGGGTCTGCCGATGGGTCATCGGCTCAGCGCCGGTCGTGGTGGTGGGTGCGCTCATCGCGCGGCCTCCAGCTTGTCGTTGTTTCCGAGGGCGACGTCGATGTCGCGGGTGAACCGGTCGAGCGCGGCGCTGAGTGCGTCCACCTCGCCGGGAGTCCAGTCGGCGAGCGCCCGCTCGAGCACCTCGCCGTACCAGCTGTAGGTGCCGGCCAGGGCGGCCCGGCCGGCGGGTGTGATCGCCAGGAGGCTCGCCCGCTTGTCCGCTGGATCGGGCCGCCGCTCGATCAGGTTGTGCGCTGCGAGGGCGGCGACGGAGCGGCTGACGGTGGACGGGTCGAGCCGGGTGCGTTGAGCCAGCTCCTGGGCGTGGCAACCGCTGGAGAGCTGGTCGATCTGCAGGAGCATGCCGACCAGACCCGGTGGAACGGCCGGCCGCTCGTCAGCCCGGCGCTGCCTCAGAAACCGGACACTCCGCACCAGGTCGTACAGCCGAAGGCCGAGTTCACGAACGGCGTCGTCCACGTCCTGCTCCCACGCGCGAGTTGGTTGGTTGCCTCAAGCAAGCATCTCCCGATCTTGCGCACTAGGCAAGTTTGCACGTTGAGAAGCGCGTCACCCCACGTACCCTGAGGGCGATGGACGAGACCACCGGGCTACGGGAGCGCAAGAAGGCGGCCACCCGCCTCGCCCTGCACGAGGCGGCCCTACGCCTCGCCGCCGAACAGGGGCCCGACGCCGTGACCGTCGAGGCGATCGCCGACGCCGCGAACGTCTCCCGGCGGACGTTCTCCAACTACTTCTCGAACAAGGAAGAGGCGCTCTTCCACGGCGACACCACACGCCTGCGCAGGCTGTTGCAGCTGATCCGCGAGCGGCCCGCAAGCGAGCCGCCGTGGACGGCACTGAGCCTGGCGGCCGAACGCTTCACCGAGGAGGCGTTCGGCGATCGCGACCATTCCTGGCTGACCCGACGCCGGCAGCTGCGCGGACACCCCGGCCTGGCCGCACACCAGGTCGCGGCATACACCACCATCGAGCGCGAACTGGCCGGCGACCTCGCACACCGGCTCACCGGCGCCGACGTGGCGCTGCGCTCCCGCCTCCTGGCCGCGACCTTCCTGGCCATCCTGCGCGTCGCCGTCCAGCACTGGATCGACCACCCGGGCGGCCACCTGCGGCAGACCATCCGGACCGCACTCGCCGAAGCAGCTCCCCCGGCGACGGCCGGGACCGCCGGCGACTAGCGACTGCTCCATCCCGTGGGCGCCGTTCCGGCCGCCGGGACCGGGAATGGCCGAAGGTCCCCTCTCCGTGCCTCAGGTTGGTCATGATCGAGGTGTGTCCAGGATGCCGACTCTCGTGCGCCCGATGCTCGCGACCAGTGGCGCACTGCCGGGCGGGTCCGGCTGGGGGTACGAGTTCAAGTGGGACGGGGTACGCGCGATCGGCTACGTCACCGACGGGGTGCGGCTGCTCAGCCGCAACGATCGTGACATCACTCGCGCGTATCCCGAGCTGGGCGAGCTCGGGCAGCTGCTGACCGGCCGTCAGGCGGTTCTGGACGGCGAGATCGTGGCACTCGACGGCAAGGGCAGGCCCGACTTCTCGGCGCTCCAGCACCGGATGCACGTGCGCGCTCCGTCCGCCGGACTGGTCAGCACGACTCCGGTTCGGCTCTATGTGTTCGATCTTCTGTACCTCGACGGACGGGACCTGACGCCCCTGCCGTACACCGACCGGCGCACCGCCCTGGAGCAGTTGGAGCTGAGCGGGGAGAGCGTCGACACGCCGCCCTCCTGGACCGGCGACGCCGGCCGGGACCTGGCCACCGCGGCCGCCGACCTCGGCCTCGAAGGCGTCGTGGCCAAGCAGCTCGACTCGTCGTACGACCCTGGTCGCCGCTCGCCGGCGTGGATCAAGGTGCCTCTCAACGACACCATCGAAGTCATCGTCGGCGGCTACAAACCCGGCGCCGGCAGGCGGGCCGGCACGATCGGTTCCCTGCTGCTCGGCATGTACGACCCGGACGACACGTTGACCTACATCGGGCACGTCGGCACCGGCTTCACGCAGACCGCGCTGCGCGACCTCCAGCAGCGTCTGGACCCCCTACGCCGACCGGACCCGCCGTTCGGCTCCCCCGTGCCGCGCGAACACGCCCGCCACGCCGTCTGGGTCGATCCGGAGCTGGTCGGCGACGTCACCTTCCGGTCCTGGACGCCGGACCAACGGTTGCGCCACCCCTCATGGAAAGGACTGCGCAGCGACCGCGAACCAGCCGAGATCCGGCTACGACGCTGACCGGGAAGTGCCGGAACGAGTGTGTCACCGGCCGCCGGCGGCGCAGCGGCGGCGTGCCCGGAGGGTCGGCCTTGAGGAGGGCGGTTGCGGTACCCAGAATGAATCCGTGATCACCATGGAGACCGGCCGGTTGACCCTGCGCGGTTGGCCGAACAACGACCTCGACGCCCTGGCGGCCATCAACGCCGACCCGAAGGTCATGCGCTACATCATGGACGGCTCCATGCGCGATCGCCGGCAGAGCGCCGAAGGCTTGCAGAAGAGGTGATGCCGGCGTGGAGATCGGGTGGCGGCTCGACCGACGGTCCTGGGGATTTGGGTACGCGACAGAGGCGGCCACGGCAGCCATGCGGTTCGGCTTTCTCGACCGCGGCCTGGACCGCATCATCAGCGTTCGCCACGTCGAGAACGTCAGGTCGACCACCGCGGTCCGAAACAGGACGCCCGCGCAGTCCTGAGCTGCGACCCTCGTGACGCGGTGGCCAGGGTCACCTCGGCGATCGCCCGGAGAAGCGGACGATTCCCGTCCGCCTGGGGTATAGTGCTGAAAGCGGACGACAGACGTCCGTTCCCACGAGGTGCGATGGAGAACGGGACCCCGGATGACTGATGTCAGTCCCGGGCCGGACGACTCGTGCGCACCCGCTTGGATCACCCACCCCGGAAACAGAGACAAGGACTGATCGTGTCCATGCGTTTCACGGACAAGGTCATTTTGGTCACCGGTGCCACCTCCGGCATGGGGCGGGCCGTCGTGGAGCGGCTCGCCGCCGAGGGTGCGAAGGTCGTCCTGGCGGCACGCGGCAAGGACGCGGGTGAAGCATTCCTCGCCGAACTGCGCTCCGCCGGGCGGGACGCGATCTTCGTGCCGACAGATGTGACGGTCGGGGCCGAGGTGGAGGAGCTGGTCGGCCGGGCGGTCGACCACTACGGCCGGCTCGACGGCGCCTTCAACAACGTCGGCGCGGCCACCGCGCTGGGTCCGGTCAGCGAGATCGACAACGACGCATGGCATGCCGAGATGGCGCTCAACCTCGACAGCGTCTTCTTCGGTCTGAAGTACCAGATTCCCGCGCTGCAGGCGTCCGGCGGCGGATCGATCCTGAACAACGCCTCCAACGTCGCTGTCACGGGTGCGGCTGGCATGTCCCCCTACAGCGCCGCCAAGCACGGCGTCATCGGGCTCACCCGGTCGGCGGCGCTCGACGTGGCCGCGACGGGTGTGCGGATCAACGCGCTTGTCACCGGCGGCGTTGACACCCCGCTCCTGCGGGGCGCGATGGGCGAGAACCCGGAGGAGGCCATCCGTGTTGCCGGTGCGATGCACCCGGTGGGACGAATTGGGCGGCCCGAAGAGATCGCCGCTTTCGCGGCCTTCCTGCTGAGCGACGAGACCAGGTTCATCACGGGAGCCGCACTCGCGATCGACGGCGGCATGACCGCCGCCTGACGGCAGCGGGCAGAACAGACACGCAGCTTGGAAACAGGTGCGGGGCCGGAGCATGCCGGTGACCGTGCACTGGGTACGGTGCCGCCCCGGCGTACGACCTCGGCCCGAAACAGCAGGCGATCGTGGATGCGCCGCCACGTCAGCTCCCGGCTCTCTTGCGAACCGGGAGCTGACGGTTGTCGATGACTCAGGCTCGACGGGCGGTTCGGTCTGCTGCCGCAGGTTGCGCGAAACGCCGAGTGAGATGGTCGGCGGCGGCCTGCTGGGCGTGCGCTGCCTTGTCGAGTACGACGGCGGCACCAAAGAATTCGTGCATCATCCCGTCGTAATGAGCCAGGGAGCTCTCCACGCCTGCGGCCTGTAGGTGGCGGGCGAACTCCTGCCCCTGGCTACGCAGCACGTCACGCTCGTCGGTGATGACCAGCGTCGGTGGCATGCTCCGCAGCTGCGCGGCGTCGAGGGAGAGCAGGTCAACACGGGAATCCTGGGCGCCCTCGGGCACGCCGGCGAAGGCATGCATCGCCATCCAGGACAGCAGCGGCCGGTTCAGCGGGCGCGCGTCGGCTGCGTCGATCATCGAGTCGCCGAACTGCTGCGCGGTGGCCAGCGGGTAGACCAGGACCTGGGCTGCCGGGCCTGGCTCACCAGCCTGCGCCAACTGTAGGCAGGTGGCAGCGGCCATCGTCGCGCCGACCGACTCGCCACCAATGGCGACACGTGTGGGGTCACCTCCGAACTCCGACGCGTGCCCGCGCAGCCAGCGCCAACAGGCGAGGACGTCGTCGTGAGCTGCGGGGAAGGGATGCTCGGGGGCCCGACGGTACTCGGGCGACACCACGATCGCACCAGTCCGGTTGACCAAGCCTCGGCAGGACGCATCATAGGTGTCCACGCCGTGGAGAACCCAGCCGCCGCCGTGGACCCACATCACCACCGGCGCGGCACCGGCTCCGGACTCACGGGGGTGGTAGACGCGCAGCTTGAGGCGGTGACCGTCCGCGATCGGCACCGACACTTCCTCCACCGCTCCGACAGGCTCCGATTCCGTGGACCGGCCGTCCTCGGTCAAGATCCGGTGGACGGCGTCGACGAGCGTGGGTTGCTGGCGGGCCTGTTCCGGGGTGAGGATCTCCGGTGGCAGCGGACGCAACGCGGCGAAGGCGTCCAGTAGCCGCTGGGCCTGCGGGTCGAGCAGACCCGAGGCGTCGGTGGCGAGTCGTCGGTCTCGGCCCGAGACCCTGTCCCGTCCCTTGTCGAGCAGGACAGCGGCGGGGTCGGCGAGTTTGTGCCCGGCTCCGCTGGACGGGGCGTTCGGGTGCGCCCGAGTCGGCGCGGCCCGCTTCGCCGCCAGGAACTCCCCGCCGAGGCGGGCCATGACCTCGGCCCCCACCGCGCGGCGAAACTCCGGCAGGAAATCGCCCTCCTCCTCCGCTACGTGCTCGCGAATGTCGGCCATCAACGTCACCAGCGCCTGCTCGAACTCTCCGCTGCCCGGCTCTGCCCGATCCAGGACGATCAGCTGCTCCTTGACCGCGTGATGCTCGTCGCGTGCGTGGCGAGCGTCATCAGCTTCACCGGCATCCGCCATCTGCGGATACAGGGTCCGTTCCTCGGCGTCGGCGTGCAGCGCCAGGTTGAAGCCGACCTGATCGGTCAACGTCCGGCGGTCACCCCGCCCGGCCTCCAAGTGCTCGAACAACCGCGACACCACCGCATGATCGTCAGCGATCAGGTGGTCGATGTCCCCCGGCTGCGTCTCGTACGAAAGTCCCATGGTCTTTACCCCCGTCTCAGCGAGTCGGACATTACCGCGCATCTCCGACCACATCGGCGTCATTCTCAAAGAGGGTCTGCGTCGACGTCGGCCGCGCGGCTGCGGCCGGACGCCTCGTCTGGGTGTCGGCGGCACTTCCCGGCTCGGCGAACGCACCGTCGCCACCCTCAAGACCTGAAAATCCCGACCAAGCTGCGCTGCGGCCACTCCCGGGCGATCGCAATGGTGCGGGCCATACGGACCCTGGTGATGAGTTGTCACGCCCGCACCCGTCACACCTACGACGGGACACGACGAGACGGAAGGATGACGTGATGAGTGCGGACACGCGGCTGGAGGAGTTGGGTGTGAGCGGGCTGGGCGGGAGCGGTCTGGGCGGGGTCGACGAGCCGGCGTTCTCAGGGCTGGCGCAGCGGCACCGGCGGGAGCTGCACGTGCACTGCTACCGGATGCTCGGGTCGTTCGAGGACGCCGAGGACACCGTGCAGGAGACGTTCCTCCGTGCCTGGCGGCGGCGGGAGACCTTCGAGGGGCGGTCGACGTTCCGGGCCTGGCTGTACCGGATCGCCACCAACGCCTGCCTGGACCTGCTCGCCAAACGCCGCCCGGAGCCCGCGACCGGCGGCGAGGTGCTGTGGCTGCAGCCCTACCCGGACCGGCTGCTCGACGAGCTGCCCGCGGGCGACGCGGACGAGCCGGAGGCCCTCGCCGTCGCGCGGGAGACGATCGAGTTGGCGTACCTGGTCGCGGTCCAGCACCTCGCGCCGCGCCCGCGGGCCGTGCTGATCCTGCGGGACGTGCTCGACTGGCCGGCGAAGGACGTCGCGGAACTCCTCGGGGACTCCGTCAACTCCGTGAACAGCGCGCTGCAGCGGGCCCGCGCCGGCATGCGGGAGCACCTGCCCGCCGAGCGGCAGGACTGGACCGGCGGCGAGGAGGACGCCGGGACGCGCGAGCTGGTGCGCCGCTTCACCGACGCCAGCGTGGCCACGGACATCGACGTGCTCGCTGCCATGCTGCGGGACGACGTCCGCTGCTCGATGCCGCCCACGCCGGGCCTGTACACCGGCCGCGACGCGGTGGTGAACAGCTGGGTCGAGGATGGATTCGATCGCATGAAGGGCCTGCGCGCGGTCCGCACCTCGGTGAACCGGCAGCCGGCCGTCGCCTTCTACCTGTGGCGGGAGCGGGAGGGCGCGTACCTGCCGCTGACGATCGACGTCCTGCGCGTCACCGGCGGGGCGATCACCGAGATCGTCATCTTCCACGACGACCAGTTCCCGCGGCTCGGGCTGCCGGAGCGCCTGCCGACGGACGGCACGGAGTAGTCCCGGTGCGGACGCTCGCGCTGCGCGGTGGCGCGCGTGTCGCGGTGGTCGCGGCCGAGTGGTGCGACGCGTTCGGCGTCGTCACCCGCGGGCGGGTGCAGCTGGAGCTGCGCGACGGCGAGCCCGGGCCGGTTTTGGGACGCGACGCCGGGTTCTGGCTCCGCGGCACCGGCGTCCGCGCCCTGCGGAACCCCGGCCGTCGCACGGCGAGGGTGCGCATCGTCACCCCACGGCCAGGACCGTCACATGCCAGTCAACACACCCCTACGCCAGTCACCGAATGATGGAGGATGGCATGGACAGCATGAATGACACCGGCGTTGTCGCAGGCCCGACATCGGGCCAGGCCAGCCACACCCACCGACTCCGCAGGCTCACCGGCACCGGCTTCGTTGCCACGCTCGCAGCGACGGTGGCCACCACCCTCGCCGCTGCGCTTGCCCAGGCCGTCGGCGTCGACTTCGAGGTCCCCGATGGTGGCGAGACCATCCCGTTGTCCGGGTTCGCCGTGGTGACCGGCTTCTTCTCGGTCGTGGGCATCGTCATTGCCGTCGCTCTTCTTCGGTGGAGCGCTCGCCCCGCCGAGCGATTCGTGTGGACGGCAGTGTCGCTGACCGCGATCTCGTTGGTCCCACCCATCCTCTCCGGGGCGAACACCGCCACCACCACCGCCCTCCTCGGGCTGCACCTCGTCCCTGCGACGGTGATGATCCCCACCCTGGCGCGGAGCCTCCGCACCCGGACCGATTGACGATCCGGCAACGGGACGCGGCGCAAGGGCGTGCGCGAGCGAACTTGTTTCCGGCCATGCCCGGCTGCGGGTGAGCGACAACGGGATCGGTCCGCCCCAGGCCGTAACGCGCGGCTCGGGACTGCTCGGCATCGAGGAACGCGCGCGGGCGCTCGGCCGCAGCGCTCACGTGAACCGGCGCCCCGCCGGCGGTACGGTGCTGGAGGCCAGCCTGCCGGTGGCGAAGCCATGATCCGTGTCGTGATCGCCGACGACCAGCATCTGGTCCGCGACGGCTTCAGCCAGATTCTGCGTTCCCAGTCGGACATCCACGTCGCAGCCGAAGCCGCGGACGGGCGGGAGCTTCTCGATGCCGTCCGCCTCGATCCCCGCATCGACGTCGCCCTCGTCGACATCCGCATGCCGGTCCTGGACGGCCTGCAAGCCACCCTTGAGCTGGCGACGATTCCCCATGCGCCGGCCGTCATCATCGTCACCACCTTTGACGATGACGCATACGTCCTGGACGCCATCGCCTCCGGGGCGCGTGGGTTCCTCCTCAAACGCAGTAGTGCCCACGACCTCATGTCCGCCGTACGCACAGTCGCTGCCGGCGGCGCGATCCTCTCGGCCGCGGTCACCGGCGCCGTCCTCGAACGTGTACGGGCGACCGGCCCGGCTACCCACGTGGACCTCGCCGCCTACCAGCTGACCGCGCGCGAGACCGACGTGCTCACGTTGATCGGTGCCGGGCTCAACAACGACGAGATCGCACAACATCTTCATCTATCAATGAGCACGGTCAAACCCACGTCGCGAACGTGCTGGCAAAGACCGGCAGCCGCGACCGCGTGCGAGTGGCCATCCTGGCCATCCAGGCCGGCCTTTCGTAAGGACGGTCAGCTGATCCACCCTCCGACCGCCGGAGTCTCAGCGCTTGCGGCCTACCCCGCCGAAGGCGTCGATGTCGGGCGGCGTGTCGACCGCGTCGTCGGGTCGCCACTGCGGGCACGGCACGACGCCCGGCTCCACCAGATCCAGGCCCTCGAAGAACCCCGCGATCTGGTCGGGCGAGCGCAGCGTGTACGGGGTCGCCCCGGTGTCGTTGTAGTCGTCCTGCGCCTGCTGCATCTCGGGGCTGATCAGGCTGCTGCCGTCGTTGAGCGAGAGGTAACTGCCGCTCGGCAGCGGCGCCAGCAGCTGCCGCGTGATCGAGCGTGCCGCCTCGTAGTCGGGCACGTGACCCATGACGCCGCTGAGAATGAGGCCGATCGGCTGCTGGAAGTCGAGCGTCTTGCCGGCCTCGGCGATGACCCCGGCCGGATCGCGCAGGTCGGCGTCGATGTAGGCGGTCCTGCCCTCGGCCGTGCTGACCAGCAGCGCGCGGGCGTGCACCAGCACCAGCGGGTCGCTGTCGACGTAGACGATCCGCGCGTCCGGCACGATCCGCTGTGCCACCTCATGGGTGTTGTTGGCAGTCGGCAGGCCGGTGCCGACGTCGAGGAACTGGCGGACGCCGGCCTCACCGGCGAGGAACGCGATCGAGCGGACCAGGAACTGCCGGGAGGCGCGCGCCACGTCGACGACGCCGGGGAAGACCTGCCGGTACTGGTCGCCGGCCTCACGATCGACCGCGAAGTTGTCCTTGCCGCCGAGCCAGTAGTTCCAGATCCGTGCCGAGTGCGGCACCGACGTGTCGATCCCCTGCTGCACGTCGACCTCGCCGGCGTCGGGCCGGTCGGTCGCCTGCGAGTCCATGGTCACGACGAACCCCTCACGTCGACTACGTACGCGAATCCGGTCGCGGAACCGCCCTGTCGGGGAAGTAGCCGCCTGCAACCGTGTCACGGTATAGAAGACAGGCAATCCGCGCCACCCTCCGACTGGTCCGCCACCCGCTCTTTCTCCGGTGCGCCTCAGGCGTTTCCCAGCCCCTTAGCCGGCTTCCCGCGAAACGCCTGCTGTCTGTGGTTGGCGACCGGCTGCTGTCAGGCCGAGGTCGGGTACGGCTGCGAGATCTCTGCGGCGGGTCAGCAGCAGCGGGCTGGCGAGGATGAGCAGTCCCGCGACCGCGATGGCCGTGCGCGCGCTGGTGGCGTTGGCGAGCAGTCCGCCCACCGCGCTGAGGATGGCGATGGAGGCGCTGCTGCTGATCGACCAGGCCGACAGGGTCCGGGCGACGCGGTCCTTGGGCGTGTGTTCGAGTCGACAGGTGGCGAGCACCGGGTTGTACAGGCTCATGCTGATGATGATCGCGAGCTCAACAGCCATCACGGTCGCGAGGCCGGCGACACCGGGCTGGACGAAGGCGAGGCCGATCAGCCAGACCGCCCGCAGGGTGCCGACGGTGCGGAGGATCCGGTGTCCGCCATACCGCGCCACGACACCGCGGGCGAGGCGTGAGCCGATGAGTGCGCCGACGCAGGGGACGGCGAAGGCGAGGCCGTACTGCCAGGGTGGGAATCCGAGCTGGCGGAGCAGGAGGACGGCCAACAGCGGCTCCGTGGCCATGATCAGTCCGCTGACGAGCAGGTGGTTGAGGTAGAGCGCCCGCAGGCCGGGGTGGGTCAGGAGGTGTCGCCAGCCGTCGAGCAACTCGTTGGCCCGGGCCCGGCGCGTGCCGGGTCGCTGCGGGTGTTCCTCCCGGCCGCGGATCGCCGTGATGCCCAGCGCGGACAACAGATGGCTGAGTGCGTCGGCCACCACGGTGGTGACCGGTCCGAGCAGGCCGATCGCCGCGCCGCCCAGCGGCGGCCCGACGGCGATGGAGCTCCACGTCGTCGACTCGAACCGCGCGTTCGCCACGAGCAGGTCATCCGGCCGGACGAGGGCCTCGAGGTAGGCGCCGCCGGCGGCGTTGAAGGCGATCTTGGCTGCGGCGACCACGGCCGAGACGACCAGCAGCTGGACGAAGCTGAGCACGCCGAATGCGTACGCGACCGGGATCGTCATGATGACCGCCAACCGCGCCAGGTCCATCGCGATCATCACCGGTCGCTTGCGGCGAAACTCGACCACGCTCTGCGCCTCCCCCTCGGACAACCCGCCGTTGATCGCTGTGAGCACAGCAGGGCCCGGAGGACGGATCAAACAACTGAACCGGCGGCGAGCCACAACCACCTGTTGTGCGAGCCCGAGTGATCGATGACGCCAGCCACTCGTCGGCCCCGGCCATTCGCCACCGCGGGCTGCGCAACGTGCCGGCCATCGGAGCTGCGACCTGCGCCGCATACCGGTGCGCAATCCGACCCGATCCACCCCATGTCCAGGATCACGAGTACATCAGGTGCAGCGTCATCCCGGCGTCGGCGTGCGCCAGATTGTGGCAGTGGTTGGCCCACATCCCTGGGTTGTCGGCCCGGAACGCCACCTCCCACACCTCACCGGGGCGTACGTCGAAGGAGTCCAGCCACAAGGGACTTCCGGTCGCCGGCTCACCGTTGCGGGACAGCACCAGGACGTGATGGCCGTGCAGATGCCACGGGTGCACGATCTGAGACCTGTTGACGATCGTGAACGCGACGACGTCGCCGAGCCGTACGACCTGCGACGGGATGTCCGGGTCGGCCGCGCCGTTGACGGTGTGGGCGTATCGCGGAAGCAGTCCGCGCAGGTCGAGGCCACGGTCGAGTACGAGGGTGAACTCCTTGTCGACCCTGGACCAGGGCACCGGAGAACCGACGCCGTAGGTGAGCGGATCCAGCACCGGCCACGCGCCGGTCGCCGCCGACACCGGTCCGGTCGAGTAGACCGGCCGTCCGTCGACGAACAGCGCCACCGGCGTGGGTGGCGCGGTGAACACCAGGTCGTAGCGGCCCCCGGCCGGGATCAGCACGGCCGTGTCCACCAGGGATGCCGGGCCCCGCAGGTCGTATCCGTCGATCGCGGCGACCCGGAACGGCGTCCCGGCCAGGGCGTAGCGGTGCGTCGTGCTGTCGGTGTTGATCAGCCGCAGCCGCACGGGCACGCCCGCCTCGACCGGCTCCGTTCTCGGTTCAGGCAGCGCAAGGCCCGCCAGCGTGTGCACCGGCACTGTGACGTCGACGCCGGTCATCGGCGCAGGGCGCACCACCAGGACACCGTAGAGGCCCATCCGCACACCGACGTCGGAAACCGCATGCGTGTGGTACCAGTACGTCCCGACCTGGTCGGCGCGGAACCGGTAGACGAACTCCTGGCCGGGCAGCACCGCCGCCTGCGTCACGCCGGGCACCCCGTCCTGACTGTTCGGCACGTCGTACCCGTGCCAGTGCAGCGTGACGCCCCGCGTGATGTCCCGGTTGCGCAGCGTCACCTCGAGGACGTCGCCGACGGTTGCGGTCAGCTCCGGCCCGGGAACCTGCGCGTTGAACGCCCACGCCGCGACGTCACGGCCGCTGACGCTCACCGTGGCGGTCCCGGCCGTCAGAGCGAACCGCCTGGTCGGTTCGTCGGCGGTCCGCGCAGTCGGATATCCAGGACCATGGGGTACGCCGGGCGCGGCTTCCGGGGCGACGGCCAGTCCGGTTCCGGTTACCAGCGTCGCGACCGCCACCACGAGGGCGGCCCGGGACACCATCCGGGACGGGCGCGCGCCGAGGACGCGCCACGAGACCCCGGTCGCCGCGACCACCCCGGCGAGCGCGAGCAGTCCCACGCCCGCCGACGCCGGATAGCCGTGCAGGAGCGTCACGAGCAGTCCGCCGCTCTGGGCGTACCCGGCGAACAGAAGCGGGACCGCGAGGGACCGGATGTCGCCCGGCGCCCGCAGCAGCCGCGGCCCGGCGACGACCACCGCCGCGAGCGACAGTGGGGCGGCGATGAGGACCTTCTCCCCCGCGAACCACCAGCCGGCACGGGCGAGCGCGATGGTCGTGAACGCGCGGGCGAGCGTGGCGAGCAGCGCGAAGGCGGCCAGTCCCAGCGCGAGCGGGCGGCGCCGGGCGGCCGATGCGGCGCCGCCGCCCAGCCATGCGGCGGCCGCGAGGACCGCGATCGCGAGGTCGACCGCGAGCAGCGAGCCGGTGGTCATGCCGGCTCCGCTTCCCGGACGGTCACCTGGGTGGCGCCCGCCGGCGCGGGGTCGACCAGCGTTCGCGCTGCCCGGAGGATGCCGACCACGACGTGCACCGCGATGATTCCGTTGACCGCGTGCAGCCCGGCGATGGTCAGGCCGAACGGGGTACTGGCGCTCGCGGCGTCGGTGGACCCGTTCGCGAGCATGGCGGTGAGCGCCTGTACGACGACGAGGCCGAGCGGCAGGGTCGTCAGTCCGATGAGCCGGCCCGGCGCCTTCGCCAGCGCGGCGAACAGGATGGTGAGCAGGGTGAGAACGGGGATGACCGCCATCCCGTTGACGCTGTGCAGCGCGTACGCGCCGTCGCCCGCGGGCTTCGTGAACGCGCCCACGGCGGCGAAGACGAACTGCACAGCGAACGCGATGAGCAGCAGAGTGGTGACGACGACGAAGGCCTTGCGCATGGTGCTCTCCTAGAGGTGAGCCGAGGCCAGTGCCTGGGCGACGTGATCGGTGGCCGTGATCGCGCCGTACGCGACCAGCCGTACGAGGTCGGCGTCGTCCGGATGGGACAGCCGCCAGAGGGCGACGTCGCCGACGGTGACCGCGCTGGGCGCGAACGCCGCCAGCAGCGCGATGCGTGTTCCCACCCGATCCGCGCCCGGGACGTCCCGGACCAGGTCGACGGCCCAGTCCGAGGGCCGAGCCGGGTGCCGTCCGTCCTCCCAGCGCACCGTGGCCGAGACGGTCTGGCGCGCCACGTCGCCCAGCAGGTCTCCGCCGCGCAGGGCCGCGTTCCGCAACGCCGCGTACGCAGTGCCGACCGGGCTGTCCCCGGCCCAGGCCGGCGGGACCGTCGTGCCGGCTTCGAGGAGCGGGAGGCTGAGACCGGGCTCCTTCCGCTCCCGCGCCGTCCTGGCGTAGAGCCGGCCCCCGACCGACCGCACCACCGGGGAGCGCTGCAGGCCACCGGGCAGCAGATCCGGGTCGAGCAGCGCCGAGACACCCCGGGTGATGAAGTGGAAGGCGAGCAGGGTGCCGGTGAGCTCCGGGCCGTACGGGCTGGTCCAGGCGGCGGCTCTCGGGCTGCGGCTGGCCTCGGCCCAGGCGGCGAGTTCGGCGTGCCTCGGCTTCGCCGGCGTCCCGCCCCGTGCGATGACCTCGGCCAGCTCGTGCTCGCTGAGCGCGTGCAGCAGCATCACGTGGGCGTCGACGCAGAACCGGCAGCGGTTGGCCCGGGACACCGCCGATGCGACGAGTTCGCGGTCGACCCGGGACGCGTCCCCGGCGAGCAGGGCCTCGCGTATCAGCGCCCAGGTCGCGGCCAGCAACTCCGGCACCGCCGAGAGCGCCTGGAAGGTGGGCACCGGCCCGAGGAACTCGTCCCGTAGCTGCCGGTAGACCGCCGCGGTGAGCCCGGTTGCCGACTTCGCGGGAGCGGGGGTGAAGAAGCGGTATGTCATGGGCTCGATGCTTGCCGCGGCGGGCCCGGAAAGCGTCGTGCCGCCGCAGACACTTGGCCACCCGCCGATACCGCGTCCGCGGTACGCCCTATCTACCGCGAACGGGGGATGTTCCCCGCGAACGACCGTTCTACAGTTCGATCATGCGCCGTGACCTGCCGTACGCCCTCGGCGGCCTCGCCCTCGGCGTCCTCCTGCTCGCCAACTCCGCGCTCGCGCCGGACGCCGCACCGGTGCGGGCGGTCGACGTCGGCCTGATCCTGGTCATGGCGGTGGCCCTGGCGGCGTGCCGACGCTATCCGGTGGTGGCGTTGGTCGCGGTGAGCGGCGCCATGCTGGCCCTCCACGTGCGGGTGCACCCCGGGGTGTCCGCCGCGTTCCCCGTCCTCGGCGCGGTCTACGTCTCCGCCTGGCGGGGGCACCGTGCGGCCGCCGCCCTGGCCAGCCTCGTCTTCCTCGGGGGCTTCCTGGCCCGCGACGCCTCGGTCGCGCCCGCCGACCGGCCGGGCCAGCTGATCGTCGAGCGGACGTCCCTGCTGCTGGGCTGGTTCGTGGCGGCCAACGTCGCCGGGCTGGTAGCGCGGCAGCGCCGGGCGTACCTGGAGCAGGTCGAGCAGCGGGCGATCGAGGCCGAACGCACCCGGGAGGAGATGGCGTTGCGTCGCGCCGGGGAGGAGCGCCTGCGCATCGCCCGTGACCTGCACGACTCGCTGACCCACAGCATCTCGGTGATCAAGGTGCAGGCCGGGATCGCCGTGCACCTGGCCCGCAAGCACGGCGAGGAGCCGTCGGCCACGCTGCTGGCGATCCAGGAGGCCAGCGGCGCCGCGATGCGGGAACTGCGCACGACGCTCGACGTCCTGCGCTCGCCCACCGACGGTGATCCCGTCGGGCTGGGCCGGGTGGACGAGCTCGCCGAGCGGACCCGGGCGGCCGGCGTACCGGTGCGGGTGACCGTCACCGGTCGGCCCCGGGCCCTGCCCGCCGAGGTCGACCAGGCCGGGTATCGCGTCGTCCAGGAGGCACTGACCAACGTGGCCCGCCACGCCGGTCCGGCCACCGCGCAGATCCACGTCGAGTACGCCCCGGCGCAGCTGACCGTCTCGGTGGCCGATGACGGCTCGGCGTCGCCGGTCCGGCCGATGACACCGGGCGTGGGCCTGCAAGGCATGCGGGAACGGGTGACCGGACTGGGCGGCACCCTGCGGGCCGCCGCCCGCGACGACGGCGGTTTCGCGGTACGGGCCACGTTCCCATTGGACGGTTCAACATGACGCGGGTCCTGCTCGCCGACGACCAGGCGCTGATGCGCGCCGGATTCCGGGCGTTGCTCGACGCCGAGGACGATCTGGAGGTCGTCGGCGAGGCCGCCGACGGCACATCGGCCGTCCATCTGTCGCGAAGCCTGCGGCCGGACGTCGTGCTGATGGACGTGCAGATGCCGGGACTCGACGGCATCGGAGCCACCCGGCGCATCGCCGCCGATCCCGACCTCACCGCGGTCCGCGTCCTCATCCTCACCAACTACGGGCTCGACTCCTACGTCTTCGCCGCGCTCCGTGCGGGCGCCAGCGGGTTCCTTCTCAAGGACGCCGACCCCGCCGACCTGCTGCAGGCCGTCGCCGTCGTGGCACGCGGCGACGCGCTGCTCGCCCCGGCGGTCACCCGTACGCTCATCAGCGAGTTCGTGGCCGGCCCACCACCGGCCGAGCCGGCGGCCGAGCCGGCGGCCGGACGCGACGTGCTGACCGCCCGCGAACAGGAGATCGTCGAGCTCGTCGCCCGAGGGCTCAGCAACGACGAGATCGCCTCGCGCATGGTGATCAGTCCGCTGACCGCCAAGACCCACGTCAACCGGGCGATGACGAAGCTGCACTGCCGCGACCGCGCCCAGCTGGTCGTGTGGGCGTACGAGTCGGGACTGATCACGCCGCGTCGCCGCTGACACCGGGGTCACGAGCGCTCCGACACCGCCTTTCTTGCGGGCAGGAACGCCTCCCCCAGCGCATGGGCCACCCCGACGAGATCGCCGTGGTGATCGCCTTCCTGGCGGACCCCGCCGCGTCATATGTCACGGGCGCGGTGCTGGACGCCCACGGCGGCTACAACGCCTGACCGGTAGGTCGCGGCCGGCGCGCCGGAATCTCAGGCGCCCGGCAGGAGCTGGGCGGTCAGGGTGCGCGCCGTCACCGTGAGCTTGTCGATGTCCAGGCCGGTGCGGCCCATGAACACGAGCCCCTGCTGCGCGACGAGCAGTGCGCGCGCCGTCTCGATCGGGTCGGCGTCGCGCGGCATGTCCCCTTCGTCCTGGGCCCGCGCGACGCACTCGGCGACCAGGCCGGTGGTCGTTTCGTAGGTGCGTCTCGCCTCGGTCAGGACGTCGGGGTCGGTGGTGGCGAGTTCGTAGGTGCTGTTCGCCATGAGGCAGCCGCGCCGGGCGGCGGCTCCGCCCGGGTCGCTCACCGGTGCGGCCAGGAACGCCCGGAGGGCGTCCAGAACGCGGGGCGTGGAGGAGAACATCTCCTGTAGATAGCCGCAGCTGGTCTCGTTGTAGCTGCGCAGCGCCCGGAGGAAGAGCTGGCGCTTGTCGCCGAAGGCGCCGTAGAGGCTGCCCTTGCCCAGCCCGCTGACGCGCATGAGGTCCTCGAGCGAGGTCGCCGCGTAGCCGGCGTCCCAGAACTGGTCCCGGACGGCGCGTAGCACCTGCTCCTCGTCGAACTGCCGCGGTCGCGCCATGTGACCAGCATAGCAGTTCTTGACCGAACGGTCCATCACGCGCATATGGTGGACCGGTCAGTTAATAACTCGGGTCACGTGGAAGGTGTCCCCATGTCAGACATGATCAAAGAGACCACCGAACCGGGCGGGACCCGCCGGACGGCCGAGGCCTTTCTCAAGTTCCTCGGCGGGGACCCGGATCGCATCGCGGAGGTCTTCGCCGAAACCATCGACTGGTACGTGCCGGGCAACCCTGATCTGCCGTGGACCGGGCCGCGTACCCGCGCCTCCGAGGTACCGGCGTTCTTCACGACGATGGGCTCGGCGTTCCTTCCTGGCCAGAGTGAGTACGCGGTGGACCGCATCGTGGTGGAGGGCGGTGACGCGGTCATCGTCGCCACCGCCACACACACGTTCGCCCGCAGCGGCAAGCGCTTCACCACCCCGATGATCATGCATCTGACCGTCGAGGATGCGAAGATCGTGCGCCTGCACCTGTACGAGGACACCCACCTGGTCTCCCGGTCGTCCTCGATCTGACGGGCGGGTCCCCGGCCGCCGAGGTGGGCGGCGGTGATGATCACCACGTCCGGCGAACTCTCCCGTCACGGGAGAGTAGGGTCAGCACCGGTCGTCGAGGGTGGGGCAACCCCTTCGGCGACCGTGTTGCGTCCTGGGCCAGGCCCAGGGGCCGGACGCGAGCCGGCCGTCGCTGATCCGTACGTAGCTGCCCGTGTCCGACCGTGGACACCGGCTGTGCGCGCCCGTCGGGCGCGCCCCCGAGTGGAAATGGCTGTATGTCTTCCATGCTGTCCGCAGTGTCCCGTGCGCGCCTGTCCCGCCCGTCCTGGCTGTCGCCGAAGGTGTTCCGTACCGAGGTCCTCGCCGGCCTGGTCGTCGCCCTGGCGCTGATCCCGGAGGCGATCTCCTTCTCGATCCTGGCCGGGGTCGACCCCCGGGTGGGGCTGTTCGCCTCGTTCACCATGGCGGTCACCATCGCGTTCTGTGGCGGCCGGCCGGCGATGATCTCGGCCGCTACCGGCGCCATCGCGCTCGTGGTCGCACCCCTGGTCAAGGCACACGGCCTGGATTACCTGATCGCGGCGGTGATCCTCGGCGGCGCGATCCAGGTCGTGCTCGCGGTGCTCGGCGTGGCGAAGCTGATGCGCTTCATTCCCCGCAGCGTCATGGTCGGTTTCGTCAACGCGCTGGCGATTCTGATCTTCGCGGCCCAGGTGCCGCACCTGCTCGGCGTGCCGTGGCTGGTCTATCCGCTCGTCGCGGTGGCCTTGGCGATCATGGTCGGCCTGCCGCGGCTCACCAGGGCCGTACCGGCGCCGCTGGTCGCGATCGTGGTGCTGACGGTGGTCACCGTGTTCGCCGGGTTTGCCGTACCGACGGTCGGTGACGAGGGTGCCCTGCCGGACAGCCTGCCCACCCTCGGCCTGCCGCAGATTCCGTGGACCCTCCACACCCTCACCCTGATCGCCCCCTACGCCGTGGGGATCGCGTTGGTCGGGCTGATGGAGTCGCTGATGACCGCCAAGCTGGTCGACGACATCACCGACACCCACTCCAACAAGACGCGTGAGTCCTGGGGTCAGGGCGTCGCCAACATGGTCACCGGATTCTTCGGTGGGATGGGTGGCTGCGCCATGATCGGCCAGACGATGATCAACGTGAAGGCGTCCGGTGCCCGCACCCGGCTGTCCACGTTCCTGGCCGGCGTGTTCCTGCTGGTCCTGGTCGTGGCGCTCGGCGACGTGGTCGCCGTCATTCCGATGGTCGCCCTGGTCGCCGTGATGATCATCGTGGCGGTGTCGACGTTCGACTGGCACTCGGTCACGCCGAAGACGCTGAAGCGGATGCCGTACGGCGAGACGATCGTCATGGTGGTCACCGTGGCCACCACGCTGGCCACCCACAACCTCGCCGTCGGCGTCGTGGTAGGTGTGCTCACCGCCATGGTCATCTTTGCTCGCCGGGTCGCCCACCTGGTCGAGGTCACCAGCGTCCTCGATCCGGACGGCACCACCCGGATCTACTCCGTGCACGGTGAGCTGTTCTTCGCCTCCAGCAACGACCTGGTAGGCCAGTTCGACTACGCGAACGACCCCGGGCACGTGGTCATCGACATGAGCCGGGCCCACGTCTGGGACGCCTCTTCCGTCGCCGCCCTCGACGCCATCACCACCAGGTACGCCACCCGCGGCAAGACCGTCGAGATCGTCGAGTTGAACAAGCCCAGCGCCCGCATCCACGACACCCTCGCCGGCCAGCTCGGCGTCGGCCACTGATGGCCGTCATCAGCCGGGAGAACGGGCCGGAGCGCAGCTCCGCCCCGGCTACCGGCCGCCTGATGCAGATCGGGGAAGCAGCCGAGCGGATCGGGTTGAGCATCCGGACCATCCGCCACTACGAGGAAGCCGGCCTCATCGTCCCCGCCGCGCGCAGCGAGGGCGGCTTCCGCCTCTACACCGAACCCGACCTCAGCCGACTCGCCGTGGTCAAGCGGATGAAGCCCCTAGGGTTCACCCTCGACGAGATGCGCGACCTGCTTACCGTCCTCGATGCCCTCGACACCGCCACCGGCACCGACCGCGCCGCCCTGATCGACCGCCTCGCCATGTTCGAGACCGCCGCCACCGCCCGCGTCACCGCACTGCGCGACCAGCTCGCCATGGCCGAGGCCTTCGCCGGAACACTCCGCGACAAGCTCGACCACCACAGCGGCCACCGCGCGGGTCCGGCTCAACCTGGTCAACCTGGGGTGATGAGCGGGACGTAGTCGGCGCGGGTGAGCGGTTGTTCGGACAGCGAGCCGTCGGCGCGGGGCACGGCGAGTGGCCTGCCGTCGCGCAGGAACACCACGGTGGTGACGTCGTCGCGACTCGTGAGAGTGCAGACGATCTGCCCGAAGGCGAGGACCTCGTCGCTGCGGCCGGCGTCGTCGCCGGGTTCGTCGACCGCGACGTGAGCCTGCGTGCCCGTCACTGTCGCACCAGCGGCGTTGACCGCTCCCGGCAGCGCGCTGGTCAAGTCGCTGTCGCGTTCGGCCGTACCTGGTCCGGCCAGTAGGTGCCGCAGTTGGTCCTCGACCGTGGGTGGGCGGTCGACGTGCCGGACCACCGGGACGATCCGGTTGTCGCGGACGAGGCAGAGTGTCTCGTCCGCACGGCCGGCCGGCGCCGTGGTGTCGGCGGGAGCAGCGCTGTGGAACGGCCCCCACGGCGGCTGCACCGTTCGAGGGCTGTCGTCGGTGGGGACGCCGCAGCCGGTCAGCAGCGCGGCGAGTGCCAGTGGGGCGAGGTGGCGGCGGTTCACGGCAGGCTCTCCGGCAGGGTGACGCGGAAGCGGGCGCCTCCGCCGGGGCGGTCGGTGACGGTGGCGTGCCCGCGGTGCGCCGCGGCGTGCTGGGCGACCAGCGCGAGTCCGAGACCGGTGCCGTCGCCGGCGCCGCGGGTGTGGGCGGCTCGCCCACGGACGAAGCGGTCAAAGATCGCCTCCCGGTCCTCGATGGACACACCCGGGCCGTCGTCCTCCACCTCGATGACGCCGGCGTCACCGTCGCGGCTCAACCGGACGCTCGCGGGGCCGCCCCCGTAGGTCACGGCGTTCTCGAGCAGGTTGGCGAGGATCTGCGCGATACGCCGCCGCTCGACCCGCCACGTCGCGGGTGCGTCCGCCTCGAGGTGGACGAGCGAGACTGGCAGGTCGAGGGCATGGCAGGCGTCCCGGGCCAGCGCCACCACGTCCACGGCGCCCCGGTGGGCGGGCTGATCGCTACGAGCCAGGTCGATCAGGTCGTTGACGAGCCGTTGGAACCGGTCGATCTCGTCGGCGACGAGCCCGGCGGCGGTGGCGGTTCGTTCGTCCTGGTGCTCCCGGCGACGCGCCAGAACGCTGGCCGCCGCGGCGAGGGTCTGCAGAGGTGAGCGCAGTTCGTGGCTGACGTCGGCAGCGAAGCGGCGGTCCCGCTCGATGCGATGGGCGAGCTGGTCGACCATCTGGTTGAACGAGGAGGACAGACGCGTCAGGTCGGGGTCGGTTGCCGGGTCGAGGCGGGCGGTGAAGTCGCCGGCGGCGATCTTCTCGGCGGCGTCGGCGACGGCCGTCAACGGACGCAGCCCGTGCCGGGTCGCGTACCAGCCGAGGGCCGCGCCCGATCCGGCGACCATGATCGCGACGGTGGTCAACGCGAGTGCCAGGACCTGGAACGTCTGCTCCAGCTCGCGCAGAGAGTTGACCTCGAAGTACGTCGCCGTCGCGGACAGGGGCACCCCGACCACCAGGGCGGGTTGGCCGTCGACGCGTACGCGCTGCACCGCCGGCTCCCCGGACGCGACGGCCTGTCGCAGGGCGATGGGTATGGCGGTGGTGGTGCCGGGGTCGGCGGTGCGGGCGTACCACTCGCCGTCCAGGTGCAGCACGGGCCGCCGGCTGCCGCCCGTGTCCAGCGACCGAAGCACCTCAACCACGTCGGGGGTGTCGGTGTCCAGCCCGGCACGGACGACGGCAGCGTCGAAGTAGGCGGCGCGCAGGGCGGTGCGTTCCCGCTCGTCGATCAGGGAGCGACGGGTCAGCTCGTACGAGACCAGGGCCATCGACGCGGCGAGCAGGAGCGCACCGACGGCGAACGCGGCGGTGACCCGGGTGCGCAGTCCGAGACGTCTCATCGCTGCAGCTTGTAGCCCAGGCCCCGCAGCGTGACCAGGTGCCGGGGAGTCGCCGGATCCGACTCGATCTTCTGCCGCAGCCGGCCGACATGCACGTCGACCAGCCTCTCGTCACCGCTGTCGTACCCCCAGACCCGTTGCAGCAACTGCTGGCGGGACAGCACCCGGCCGGCGTGTTCGGCGAGCTCGCACAGAAGCCGGAACTCGGTGCGCGTGACCGGTACGGGCTGGCCGGCCCGGCGTACCTCTCCCCCGTCGGGGCTGATCTCCAGCTCGCCGAATGCGAGCACGGGCACCGGCTCCGGCGCCGATCCGGCGACGCCGGCACGGGCGCGGCGGCGCAGGGCGCGCAGCCGAGCGGTCAGTTCCTTGATCGCCACCGGCTTGACGACGTAGTCGTCGGCGCCCGCTTCGAGGGCGGCGACGATGTCGTGGGTGTCATCGCGGGCGCTGACCACCACGACCGGCACGTCGTCGTCACGGCGCAGGTGCCGGATGCACTCGAAGCCGTCCAGGCCCGGCAGCATCAGGTCGACCAACACGTAGTCCGCCGGATTGCGGCGCTGGACGCGCAGGCCCTCCTCGGCCGTGGCCGCGCCCACAGCGTCGTACCCCTCGTCCTCGAGTGCGAGCAGCAGCGCGAGGCGGATGCGGTCGTCGTCCTCGATCACCAGTACGGCCGTCATACCCGGCATCATCCCCAGGTCACCGGCCACGCGCCCAACCGTGTCGGCCGGCTGGCGGATTTGTCACGCAACTGTCATAGATCTGCGTGGTGACCGCCAAGCGGGCACGGCACGGTCGTAAGCGACCGGGTCCGGCAAGGGAAGGGGTACGCCGGTGACAGGACCACCAGCACCTACGCCGTGCACGTTGCCGCTGGTCGAGGTATGCGTCACCGAACTCGACCGGGCCTGCCTGCCGGCGGCCGGAGCCGTGTTCGACCGGTTGCTGGCCCTGCATCCCACGCAGGTCGTGGTCGACCTGTCCAGGTGCCGGCACATCGATGCCGCTGCCATCGGCCTGCTGCTCGACGTGCACCGGCGGCTGGCCCGTGCCGGCGGGGTCCTCACCATCCGCAACCCGAACCCCCGCATCCGGCGCATCCTGCACACCGCCCGTCTGGACCAGGTCCTGCCGATCGTCACCGATCCCCCGCCGTCCGCGTCAGGCGCCCCGACACCGGGACAGGAACCCGCGTCGGCGCAGCCGGCTCTGGTCGCCTACGGCCGAGCACCCGTAGCCACCTCTCAGTGACGAGCCCGCCAGGCCGTCGTCCTGGCCGCCATCGGGCAGGACCGCCGCACCAGCACCTGAAACGGAGGGCGCGGGAGCCGGACCATCCCACCCCGAACGCCGTGCCCCGCCGAACCGGCGGGACACGGGCCCAGGAAGGACCAGCGGAATGACCGTCGTCCCGGACGATCACCTGATGACACTGATCTGCGACACCTGCGGCGACTCCATCAGGGCCACCGCGTGTGTGCTCCCGGACGCCGAGGTCGTCTGGACCCTGGTGTCCGAACACGGCTGGAGTGGTTCCCCGTTCGCCACCGGCCCGCACCGCTGCCCGCACTGCAGCCTGCTGCCGGTCACCGGCGGCGGTCACGCGTCGTACGACAACCACGGTCCCGGCGGCATCCTCGGCATCGACCCTCTTGACGACATGACCGTCGCCGCCGCCACCGGTGACGTCGATCTCGACACCGGTGACACCCTGCGCGCCGCCCTGCGCCATGCGGCCGACATGGGAGGACACGTCGTGGTCGATCTGACCCGAGTACACGTCATCGACTCCATCGACCTCGGCCTGCTCGTCCGCGCCCACCGCGACGCCCGCGACCGCGGCGCCACGCTGTGCCTGGCCGCGCCGTCGCGGTTCGTCCGCACCGTCCTGCACACCATGCGACTGGACCGGGCCTTTCCTGTGTACGAGAGCCGCGACGAGGCCCTCGCCCAGCTGTCTCGGGGCCGGGCGTCCGCCCCCACGGCCTCCACTGCGGCGACGGCCGCCCGATCCTGATCGACGCCGACCCTCGTCACCGGCAGCGACAACCGACACCTGAGGAGAGCCCATGAGCATCACCGGCCTCGTCACCGCGCTCCTCGTCGGCGTCACCATCGGCCTGCTCGGCAGGCTCATCATCCCAGGACGTCGGGAGGCCCCGATCTGGCTGACCGTGGCCGTCGGGGTCGTCGCGGCGCTGGCCGGCACCATCGTCGCCCGTCTCGCGGGCGTCGACACCCACGCGCTCAACCTCCTGGCCGTGATCATCGAGGTCGGTCTCGCCGGCATCGCCGTGGTGCTGGTCGTCGCCACCGCCAGGTCCGAACGGTCCGACTCCCCGTGAATCCGAAACGAGACAGCGCCGGCACCAGAAGGCCGTCCGGCAGCACGGCCAGACTTCGACCCGGCCTGCCCACGACCAAGGAGCTTCCCGTGTACATGCCGTGGCCACTACCCGACGAGAACTGGTTCGCCGACGCCTCGAACCAGTTTGAGCCGGACCGCGAGGACGTGCGGATCGAGGCGCTGGTCGCGCAGCGACTGAGCGTCGACTGGACGACGCGGCGCCAGCAGATCAGTGTCGCGGTGCAGAACCGCGTCGTCATCCTCAGCGGCGTGGTGAGCGACACGGAAACGCGGCAGGTCGCCGCGGAACTCGCCTACGACGTGCCCGGTGTCTTCGACGTCTGCAACACACTGCGGCTCACCGGTCAGCGGCGTAGCCGCCGATGACCGAAGGTCACAGCCGCACCTGCGGCTCAGGCGAAGTTGAACAGGGGCGGGAAGGCGAGGACGACCGCCCAGGCCCACCCGGCGTACACGAGCACGTAACGGGTCTGCCACCGTTCCAGGCGGGCGAAGGGCATGCGGCCCCGCACGAAGCCGAGGTACAGCCATGCCGACCACGCCAGGTTGGCGAGCAGGACGAGGTTCTCGCCCAACGCCGCGGTCTTGTTGGGGCTGAAGCCCCATTCGGTGATCCGGCCCGTGATCGCCGCCAGCACCAGGACGTCAATGATCAGAGCGCTGACGATCAGCGCGAGCTGCAAGCGGTCGAAGAGGCCGGGTCGGGCCGTGAGGTCGCGGGCGGAGATGGCGTACAACAGCATGCCCAGCACGATGACGAGCAGCAGGTCGAAGAGGATGAGCGCGTCACGCTCGACGTCGATGCCGTTGGTCGTCCAGACGACGGCGACCAGGAAGGCCAGCAGGGTGGCCGTGAAGAGTGGCGTGAAGACCCGGGTCAGCACCGGCGCCATGTTCTCGATGACGCTCTGCTTGGCCTCCACCAGCCAGGCCGACACGATGACCGCGGCCATGGCGCCGCACGGCAGCAGCCACGACTGGATGAATCCCTCTGCGTCCAGGCCGATGGCCGCGAAGGCGTTCACCGTGATGCCCGTGAGCACGCCCCCACCGAGTCCGATGAGGACGAAGTAGATCAGCCACTCCCCGGTGAACCGGATGAAGTCCATCCGCCGCCGGTCTGAACGCCAGTCGCCGCCCACGTAGGCGACGCCGACGACCAGCCACAGCGCTATCGGCAGGTGGATCGCGGTGAGGACCATGGTCTGCGAGTCGTCGGCCAGCGGGTACGCGTTCGCGGCGACCGCGCCGAGCACGAACAGCAACGCGAGCGCGCCGATGACGCGAAGACCGACGCGGCGTTGCCAGGCGAAGTACGCCGCGAGGGCCGGCAGCGCGAATAGGCTGGCGTTTCGCGCGTAGAAGCCGGCGTCGTCGTCCCCTGACAGGTCGACCCCGAACCAGGACGGCACCTTGATGGCGAGCGCCGCGACGGCCGCGCAGAGCACCATGACGGGCAGCTCGCGACGGGAACGGGCGGCGGTGGGTGCGTCCGGCTCTCCGGGCAGCACGAGCTGTTTCCATAAGCGCTCGGAGTGCTCCCGAGCGAACTCCCGCGACAGTTCATCGAGGCTGCCCATGCGCTTGACAGCGATGAGGAACGATTCGTCGGCTCGCAGGCCGGCCTCGGTCAGCTCGGTAATCCGGCTGCGAAGGTGGTCCTCAAGCTCCTCGGCGTCGGTGTGGTGCAGCTCCCGGCGGCGGTGGATGTAGGCCCGCCACTCGGCGATCTGGCCCTCCAGATCGTTGTCGACCGTCATAGTCCCGCCCCCCATGCCGGTGCCGTGATCGGCTTGATGGACTGTGTCGTGCTCCAGACGCCCCGCAGGGCGTCGACGACCGCGGCCCACTGGCGGCGCTGCTCGGCGAGCTCGGCCCGGCCCTGGTCGGTGATGCGGTAGTACTTCCGGCGTCGTCCCCCCGCCGGGGTCTCCCAGGCCGACTCGACGTGGCCGAGCCGCTCCAGGCGGTGCAGCAGCGGGTAGAGCAGGCCGTCGGTCCACTCCAGTTGCCCGCCCGAGAGGTCGTTGACCTGCTTGAGGATCGCGTACCCGTAACTCTCGCCCTCGGCGAGGATCCCCAGCACGAGTGGTGTCGCCGAGGCCGCTACGAGGTCTTTGGTGATATGCATGGGACCGCCTATACCTAGATCTGCAATGCATAGTAGTTCTAGGTATAGCGATCGCGCAATCGGGATCGCCATCAACGACGCCCGGCGCCCCGATCGCACCCGGCCGTTCTTGGCCGACCCAAGAAACGGATCAGGCCCGGCCGTCGGCCGGGCAGCCCTGAACGTGACGGATAGTAATCGGACGGTGTTGCCCGCGTCACAGTGTCGCTTTCAAGACAGTTAAGAACATGAATGTAAGATCGAATGGGGATCGGGCGCCCAAGCCTCACTGTTCGTCCCAAAAGGAGGAAGCGTGACCAGAAGGGCTTTCCGACCTTTCACCGTCGCAACAGCGATCGCAGTTGTCGCCGCTGGCGCGGTCGCTGGCGCGGTCGCCGCTCCGACACAGGCCTCGGCGCACTGGAGCTGCGGACGGAGCGCTCCGCCGGACCTCGACACCACCGGCGGCCACCACACCACCGGGGCCGCCAACATGCGCGTCGGGTCCAGCACCCGCTGCGCGGAATCCGGTGTCTCGTACTCCAGCCAGTCGCTCGACTACCACTGCTACGCGCTGGACATCAACGGTGTCGACACATGGACCTACGTCGTCAACGTGCAGACGAGAGTCGGAGGCTGGATCCGCGACGACCTGCTGAACGACTACGGATCGGGCGTGTGGTGTCCGAACCAGACCCAGGTCTGACCCGCGCCGGCTGAGCCACCGCGGCGGGCCACCAGGGCACCACACCGAATCTCGGCGTCCTGGTGGCCCCACGCTCTCGAGCATCCCCAGGTAGCACGCTGGCGAGACCATGTCCGGGTCCCCGATGGAGGCGAGAGAACCCACGCCTCGCTTCTGCCGTGCTGGGCCGTTGATCAGGGTGCGGCCTCGACGGACCGGGCAGCCCGGCCTTCGTCAGCGGGGCGGCATCTCCCGTCGGGACGGAAACGGGGTGCCGGGCTGGCCGAGCGTGGAGCGGGCGCGCAGCCCGACCGGATCCGGGGCGACGACCGGTGTCGCGGCGGCCGGCTCCGGGGCTCGGCGACCGTCGAGGTACGCGGCGGCGGCCCGGTCGTCGTCGGTCGGCGCGGCGAGCAGGGCGTAGAGCAGGCCGACCACCCCGAAGATCACCGCCAGCACGATCGGCACCAGGAGCGTGCTCATTCCGGTGCCGATGACGTCACCCTGTCCCTCGTGCCGGTGCACCGAGAGGGCGCTCATGCCGGTGAAGTGCATGCCGTTCACGGCGACGCCCATCACCAGCGCGGAGGCGAAGATCGCCAGTGGCCGCCGGACGGTCATCGCGAGCCACAGCGCGACGGTGGCCGCCACGATCGCGATCACCACCGAGAGCGCGACCCGGGTCGTGTCGTAGCCGAGGCTGCCGTTCAGGCGCATCGCCGCCATCCCGGTGTAGTGCATGGTGGCCACACCGGCACCGGTGAAGATCCCGCCGGCGATCAGCCGTACCGGGTTCAGCCGGCCGGTGCCCACGATAGCCAGGCCGATGCCGACCGCCACGACGGCGATCGCCGTGCTGGCCGCGGTGAGCGGCACGTCGTACCGGATCCGGGTGCCGGCGACGGCGAAACCGAGCATGGCCATGAAGTGCATCGCCCAGATGGCGGTGCCGCCCAGGGCCCAGGCAGCCAGCAACCCCCACCACGCGCGCTGGCCGGCGGTGCCGGCGGTGCGGATACGCCCGGCGCAGATCAGCCCGAGGACCGAACCGAGCACGGACAGCGCGTAGCTCAGCGCAGGCGTGATCCACCCGTACTCAAAGTGATTAATCTCCGCCACGGCGGCCATCTCCCCATTCGTTACCGGCGCGTAAACGAAGCGCCCGGGCAATGATCAGGGGTGCTCCGAACAGGCGCGACAGCACCCCCCGGTCTATCCGGGGGGTGCTGTCGCGGTGACGGTCCGATGCGTCGGTTCGCCGACAACGGTGACCGAAAGTGATGATCAGGCGGAGGTGTGGTACGCCAGCACACCTCGGTTGATGGCCGCGATCGCCTGCCGGGCGGTGGAGCGCAGGTCCGGTGACGCGCCGCCGGAGTCGGCCAGCTGGCCCAGCAGGTCGACCACCTGGCGCGCCCAGCGGACGAAGTCGCCGGCCGGCATCTCACCGTCGATCTCGTGACCACTGCCGAGCACCTTGGCCAGCGCGTCACCACGGGCCCACCGGTAGACCGGCCAGGCGAAGCCGAGGTCCGGCTCCCGGGTCGCGGTCAACCCGCGCGCCGCCTCGTCGGCCTCGATCTCGCCCCACAGCTTGAGCGTCTCGTCTACCGCGTCGGCCACCGGCCCGCGCGGCAGCGACGCCCGCTCGTCGACGTCGCGGCGCGCCTCGAAGACCACCACGGACACGGCGGCGGCCAGCTCGGCCGGCGACAGCCCGTCCCACACCCCCCGGCGCAGGCACTCGGCGACCAGCAGGTCCGCTTCCGTCCAGATCCGGCCGAGCATCCGACCGGCGTCGGTGACCGCGCCTTCGCCGGTGAGGTAGCCGCGGTCGGTCAGCAGCGCCACGATCCGGTCGAATGTCCGCGCGAGGGACCCGGTACGGCCGGAGACCCGCTCGCGCAACTCCTCGGTGTCGCGCTCCAACCGCCGGCGCCGCTCGGCCCAGCGGGCGTGCTCCTCCCGCTCCGGGCAGGCGTGGCAGGGGTGGTGACGCAGCTCGGTGCGGAGCTGGGTGAGCCGGTGGTCCTCGCCGGCCACCTGCCGGGAACGGCCACCCCGCCGGCCGCCGTGCCGGTCCAGGCCGGTGCCGCTGACCTCGGCGGCGAGGTCGCGCCGGGCGGCCGGCGAGCGGTGGTTGAAGTGCTTGGGCACCCGGATCCGGGCCAGCACCTCGGCCGGGGTGGTGAAGTCGCCCGGGCTGACCCGCCCGGCCCAACGGTCCTGGGTGAGCACCAGCGGCCGGGGCTCGCCGAAGCCGCCGGTCGCCGGGTCCAGCACCACGGCCAGCCCGGCCCGCCGGCCCGCCGGCACCCGGATCACATCGCCGATCCGCAGCCGCTCCAGCGAGGCCACCGCGGCGGCCTTGCGCTGGGTCTGCCCCTGCCGGGCGATGGCCTTCTCCCGGTCGGCGATCGCCACCCGCAGGGCGAAGTACTCGTCGAAGTCGCCGTGGTGGCAGGCGGCCTCCGCGCCGTACGCCTCGATGGTCTCGGTGTTGCGCTGCACCTGCCGGGCCAGGCCGACCACCGACCGGTCCGCCTGGAACTGGGCGAACGAGGACTCCAGCAGGGCCCGGGCCGGCTCCGCGCCGACCGTGCCGACGAGGTTCACCGCCATGTTGTACGAGGGCCGGAAGCTGGAGCGCAGCGGGTAGGTCCGGGTGGAGGCGAGCCCGGCCACGTGCCGCGGGTCGGTCTCCGGGGACCACACCGCCACGGCGTGCCCCTCCACGTCGATGCCGCGCCGGCCGGCCCGTCCGGTGAGCTGCGTGTACTCCCCCGGGGTCAGGTCGACGTGGGCTTCGCCGTTGTATTTGACCAGCCGTTCCAGGACCACGCAGCGGGCCGGCATGTTGATGCCCAGCGCGAGGGTCTCGGTGGCGAAGACCGCCTTGACCAGGCCGCGGACGAACAGCTCCTCGACGATCTCCTTGAACACCGGGAGCATGCCGGCGTGGTGGGCGGCCAGGCCGCGCTCCAACCCGTCGAGCCACTCCCAGTAGCCCAGCACCGTCAGGTCCTCGCCGGGGATGGCGGTGACCCGGGACTCGACCACCCGGCGGATCTCGGCCCGCTCCTCGGGCGAGGTGAGCCGCAGCCCGGCGGCGAGGCACTGCTGCACCGCGGCGGCGCAGCCGGCCCGGCTGAAGATGAACAGGATCGCCGGGAGCAGACCCTCCCGGTCCAGCCGGTCGACGATGTCCGGGCGCATCGGGCCGCGCCAGCGCGGGCCGCGCCGGCCGGAGCCGGGCCCGGCGCTGCGGCCCTCGCCCAGCTCCAGGCGGCGCATGGTGTCGCGGGTGTAGCGCAGCAGCTCCGGGTGCACGTCGTGCTTGCGGGCCGCGTCGGCGTCGTGGAACAGGTCGAACATCCGCTTGCCGACCAGCATGTGCTGCCACAGCGGCACCGGCCGGTGCTCGCTGACCACCACCGCGGTCTCGCCGCGCACGGTGACCAGCCAGTCGGCGAACTCCTCGGCGTTGGAGACGGTCGCCGACAACGACACCAGGGTGACCGAGGCGGGCAGGTGGATGATCACCTCTTCCCACACCCCGCCGCGGAACCGGTCGGCGAGGTAGTGCACCTCGTCCATCACCACGTAGGCCAGCCCCCGCAGGGTGCTGGAGCCCGCGTAGAGCATGTTGCGCAGCACCTCGGTGGTCATCACGACCACCGGCGCGTCGCCGTTGATGGCGTTGTCGCCGGTGAGCAGGCCGACCTGCTCGGCGCCGTACCGGGCGACCAGGTCGTGGTACTTCTGGTTGGACAGCGCCTTGATCGGCGTGGTGTAGAAGCACTTGCGCCGGGTCGGCGGTGCCCCCGGCTCGTCGGCCGCCGCCGGGTCGCCGGGCCGCCCCCGCAGCGCCAGGTGTACGGCGAACTCGCCGACCACGGTCTTGCCGGCGCCGGTCGGGGCGCAGACCAGCACCCCGCTGCCCCGCTCCAGGGACTGGCACGCCTCCCGCTGGAAGTCGTCGAGATCGAACCCCAGGTCAAGGGCGAACTCGTCCAGCGCCGGGAACTCTGAGGCCTGCGCGGCCCGGCGGCGCGCCGCGACGTACCGCTCGGCGGGACTCGACATGTCACCAAGATTAGTGCGTGCCGGGACACGACACCCGACAAGGCCGTGCGGAGGGGCCGTCGGCGGCGGTCGGTAGGGTGCACGGCGTGCCGGACCATGCCGAACCGCCCCAGACTCGTCCGCCGGGAAGCGCCGAGGACGCCGCCGTCCCCCGGGCGTCCCGACGGCCCGTGAAGGCGGTGCTCTTCGACTTCCACGGCACCCTGGCCCAGGTGGAGGAGCCGCGGCAGTGGGTGCTGAAGGCCGCGACGGCATGCGGGGCCACCCTGGATCGGGTCCGGGCCACCTCACTGGCCGACCGGTTGCTGACCGCCGGGCGGGCCGGCGGGCCACTGCCGGCCCGGGTGCCGCCCCGGCTGGCCGAGCTGTGGGCCGACCGGGACCTCTACCCGCACGCCCACCGAGGTGCGTATACCGGTCTGGCCGAGACCGTCGACGCGGGCATCGAGGGCTTCGCCGAGGCCCTCTACGAGCGGCTCCTGATCGCCGAGGGCTGGCTGCCGTACCCGGACACCGCCCCCACCCTGACCGCACTGCGCGAGGCCGGCGTGCGGGTGGCGGTGGTCAGCAACATCGGCTTCGACCTGCGACCGCACTTCGACGCCTGGGGCCTGACCGGGCTGGTCGACGCGTTCGTGCTCTCCTACGAGGTGGGGCGCTGCAAACCCGACCCGGCGATCTTCTGGCGTGCCTGCGGCATGCTGGGCGTCGACCCGGAGCAGACCCTGATGGTCGGTGACACCCCGGCGGACGCGGGCGCGGTGGCCGCCGGCTGCTCGGTGCTGGTGCTCCCGGCAGCCGAGCCGGGCCGGGAGAACGGGCTGGGCGCGGTGCTCGACCTCGCCCTGCCGGCCTGACCGGCGGTTTGTGTGCCGTCAGTCGGGAATGTGAATCACCGGTAGCTCACCGTCGCCGTACCGGTCCTCCCCGGTGAGGATCGAGGCGTCGTGCTCGAGGACGGCCAGCGCTGTGGTGGCCAGATCGGCACGGCCCGTCACCGTGCGCCAGAAGCTGAGTTCGTGCCAGGAGCGCCCCTCGGTCGAGAGCACCTCGCAGGCGTCCAGGTTCAGCAGCCGGTGCAGGGTCGCCCGTTCCTTCGGGTCGCTGACGATCGCCAGCGCCTCCGCCGCGGTCACGGCGGTGACGCCAAACCTGTTGCGGTCCTGGATGACCTCGTGCAGCGGCTCCCCGACATGCACCGATCCCGCCAGGTACGCCAGCAGTGCCGACCGGTCCAGCACGAGCCGGACCGGGCGGTCGTCCTCGGGGCTCACGCCGCCGGTTGTTCGAGCGTGCCGGCGGCGGCGCCCAGCGCGTGCTGGCGGGCCCGCTCGCGAAGGGCGCGGCGGCGCTCCGGCGACCAGTCGGCCTCCACGGCAGCCCGGCGGGCGCGCGCCTCGGCCACGCCCTGCTCGGTGATCGGGATGCCCTGGTGGGCCAGCTCCGCGTCCAGGGCGTCCAGCCGCATCCGGTCACGGACGGCCTGGGTGATGTAGGCGCTAGCGTTGGACTCGCGCTCCAGGCGCTCAGCCACGTCGGGTGGCACGGAGATCGACAGTTTCCGCATCGCGCTCGTCATACCAGGGACCGTACGCCGGTAGCACCACGTTGGCGAACACTTACGGCCGTGTCGGCTTGCGGTCCCCCGGCGCACGAGCAGAGCGGTCGGGGCTTCAGACGGTTCCTGTTCCGAGCGGGGTAGCCGCCCATCGAGACTCTCGGGTTCCCCATATCCGCGAGCCAGGCGAACGGCAGCGAACCCGACCCTCGCCACGAGCCGACTGGGAAGGCGCGCCTTTCTGCAGGTGGACACCGACGCAAGGTAGCCGGAGCCGAGCGCCTACCGTCGTGCCCGTGACCGAGATCCTGCTGCCCACGCCACCGCCGGCCGACACGCCAACAGCCCGGCAGGGTGGCGTCGCCGCCGTGGGGCTGGTGCTCGGTGGGGCCGTGTCGGTGCAGTTCGGCTCCGCCGTGGCCGCGTTGCTCTTCCCGCGTACCGGGGTGGCCGGCGCGGTGACCCTGCGACTGACCATCTCGGCCCTGCTGCTGCTCATGGTGTGCCGGCCCCGACTGCGCGGGTACGACCGGGGGGCCTGGGCCGCGGCGGGCGCGTTCGGGCTGGCGCTGGCCGGCATGAACTCGCTGTTCTACCAGGCCATCGAGCGGATCCCGCTGGGCCCGGCGGTGACCCTGGAGGTGCTCGGCCCGCTGGCGCTGTCGGTGTTCACCGCCCGGCGGCGGGCCAGTTGGTGCTGGGCGGGGCTGGCGCTGGCCGGGGTGGCGCTGCTCGGACAGGGCGGCTTCGACCGACTGAACCCGGCGGGGGTGGCCTTCGCGTTCGGCGCGGGCGCCATGTGGGCCGCGTACATCGTGCTCAGCGCCCGGGTCGGCGGCCGGTTCCCGGGCGCGGACGGGCTGGCCCTGGCGCTCACCCTCGCCGCGCTGCTCACCCTGCCCCTCGGCATCATCGACGGCGGTGCGGTGCTGCTCGACCCGGCCGTGCTGGCGCTCGGCACGGCCCTCGCGGTGCTCGCCTCCGGGCTGCCGTACACCCTGGAGCTGCTGGCGCTGCGCCGGATGCCCACCGCCACCTTCGCGGTGCTGATGAGCCTCGGCCCGGCCATCGCCACGCTGGCCGGTTGGCTGGTGCTGCGACAGGCGCTGACGTTGCTGGAGTGTGCCGCCATCGTGCTGGTCATCGCCGCCAGCATCGGGGCGGTGCGGGTCAGCGCAGCAGCCGCAGCGCGCCCGGAACCACGCTGACCGTCACCGGCAGGTCCAGCGACCGCTCACCGTCGGCGTACGTGGTGATGCCCTCGGCGCTCAGCTCCACCGTCCGCGCCCGGTAGCTGCGCACGAGGGGGTGGCCGACGTGGGTGCCCTGGTAGATGCGGGGCTTGATGCGGATCAGGGTGCGCCGGTCGATCCGGCCACCCACCACCACGTCCAGCAGCCCGTCGGTCGGGTCGGCGTCCGGGCAGATCCGCATCCCACCGCCGTAGCTCGGGCAGTTGCCCACCGCCACCAGCACCGCGTCCAGCTCGTGCGGCACCCCGTCCAGCCGCAGCGTGTACCGCCGGGGCCGCAACCGGGCCAGCTCGACGAGGATCGCCAGGTCGTACCGGCGAGGGCCGCGCGGCCAGCGCATCCGGTTGGCCCGCTCGTTGACGATCGCGTCGAACCCGGCCGCGAGGACCGCCCCGTACCAGCGCTCCCCGCCGTCGGCGCCGGTCATCCGGGCCAGGTCGACCAGGTGGGTCCGGCCGGCCCCCAGCGCGTCGGCGATCACCGCCACCGCCGCCAGCGGATCGGCCGGGAAGCCGGTGTCGACGGCGAAGTCGTTGCCGGTGCCCGCCGGCACAGCCCCGAACGGCACGGCGGTGCCGGCGGCGGCCTGCATCGCCCGGTGCACGGTGCCGTCCCCGCCCATCGCGACCAGCGCGCCGGCGCCGTCGGCGACCGCGGCGCGGCACGCCGCCTCCGCCTCGGCGGGACTCGTCGCCGACAGCAGCTGGACCGGCCGACCCGCGGCGGCCAGGCCGTCCAGCAGCCGGGGCAGCAGCGCACGGTGCCGTCCCCGACCGGCGGTCGGGTTGGCGAGCACGGCGACGGGGCCACCGGCGAGCGGGCCGGGCGGGCTGGGCGGGTGATCGTCTGCGGTCACGGGCAGCACGGTAACCGGTCGGACGCCGGTCGTTCACCCGGGGCGGACGACCTCCCGGCGGTCCTGACCCCGGCGGTCACGGTGATGCGCCGCGGTGGCGACTGCGTCGATCGCGAGCCCGCACACGCGGCGACGCCGCCCCCGGCGAGCGGGGACGGCGTCGGCGGACCGGACGGCGCGGGGCCGTCAGGTCATGTCGTCGTAGCGGCGTTCGATCGGGGCGGGTGGGGCGACCGGCTCGGGTACGCCGACCGGCGCCCCCACGTCGATCCGCTGCCCCGCCTCGACCGGCTCCGGGTCGTGCTCCAACGGCGACACCTCGTCGTCGTCGAGACCGGCGTAGACGTCCTTGCCGCGCCCGCGCCGCTTGTCGTTGAGGAACGCGATCCCGACCGCCACGAAGTACAGCAGCGACAGGGAGAGCGCCAGCAACGTCATGCCGAACGGACCCGGATCCGGTGTGGCGATGGCGGCGAAGGCGAAGCATATGAAGATCACCGCCCGCCACCAGCTCAGCAGCCGCCGGGCGCTGGCCACGCCGGTGAAGTTGAGCATCAACAGGATGAGGGGGAACTCGAACGCCACCCCGAACAACAGGATCATGTTGGTGACGAACGAGATGTAGCGGGTGACCTCCAGCTGCGTGGAGAGGCCGGTCACGCCCGCCTCCAGCAGGAACGCGAGACCCTTGTCCACGACGAGGTACGCGAGGACAGCACCACCGGCGAACAGCGGGGCCGCGATCGCGACGAAGACGTACGCCCACTTGCGTTCGTGACGGTGCAGGCCCGGCGCGATGAAGGCCCAGAGCTGGTAGAGCCAGACCGGTGCGCCGACGATCAGGCCGATCCACAGCGCCAGCTTCAACTTCAGGATGAACCCGTCCGCGGGCGACAGCTGAAGGAACGACCGGCAGTTGCCGAGTGCGTCAGTGGCATCCGGCAGGCTGCAGTAGGGCTCCTTGAGCAGGTTGAACGCCGGCTGCGCCAGGAAGTAGCCAACGATCAGACCGACCACGATCGCCAGCGAGGCGCGGAACAGGCGGTCGCGCAACTCGCGGACGTGCTCGATGAGCGTCATCGAGCCGTCGGCGGCGCGCTCGAAGGCGCGCGGGCCGCGTTTACGCAGTGCGAAGGCCACGGTTCTCGGGCCTCTCGGTCAGTTGTCGCGGACGCGGTGCACCGGGTCGGCGACCGGCTGCTGCGGCGGCGCCTGGTGGTACGGCGCCTGCTGCGGCTGCCCGACCTGGGGCGGCAGCGGCTGGTAGCCGGCCTGCGCGTCGGCCTTCTCGGCGAGGTCGCGGTCGTCGTCCTGCAGGCTCTTGGTCTCGGCCTTGATGATCCGCAGCGAACGACCCAGCGAGCGGGCCGCGTCGGGAAGCCGCTTCGCACCGAAGAGCAGGATCAGCACAACCACGAGAACCGCGATGTGCCACGGCTTGAGGGCACCCATGAGAAGCTCCAGTCGCTCTGTGTGTCCGGGGGCGGTACGCAGCCCATCGTACGTGCGGATCGGCCGGTTGCCACCTGCCGGGGGCAGTCGTCGCGGCCCGGCCGGTGAAGTCTTGACCAACCGCGATGATCAGTCAACCATCGCGGAGCCGTCGCCACCGCAGCGGCCCGCCCCGACCGGGGGCGGCGCCTCGCCGGGGATCGATCAGCCGCGCCTGGCCCGGATCACGGCGAGACGCTGCTGGGTGGTGTCGAGCTGGCGCTGAACGCCCTCCGCGCGGAGCTGCAACGCCTCGGCGGTGTCCCGCAGCGCCTCGGCCTCGGCGGCCCGTCGTTGCAGCGCCACCGCGGCGTGGCGCAGCCGGGGCAGTCGGGTCAGCACCGGACGCACGGCCAGCGCGAGCGCCACGAGAGGGAGCAGCACCACCGCGAGCACGATCCATTTCAGCACGGCGGTCAGCCTACTGCGTGCGGCCCGCCACCGCCGGGTCGCCCGACGGCGCGCCGGGCGCCGCGGATGCGGGCGTCGCCGGGTCGGCCTCGGGCTGCCGCGGCGCGGCGGTGGGCGCGGGCACGGCGTACGCGTCCAGCGCGGCAGCCGCCGTCACCCGGACCTGCTCGGCCAGCTCGACCGGGGCGACCACGGTGACGTCCGGGCCGAGGCCGAGCACGAACCGGCGGGCCCAACCCAGGTCGGTCACCCGCAATGAGACCAGCCACTGGTCGCCGTCGCCGGCCTCCACCCGCTCACACGGGTAGTACTCGGTGATCCACCGCTCGCCCCGGCCGACCCGCAGGGTGATCAGCGGCAGGTCGGGCGAGGGGCGGAAGACGCCCTCGGTCAGGTCGTGCGGGACGGCCTGCGGCGGGACGGTGGCCGGCTCGTCCAGCTCGGTGATCGCGTCGATCCGGTCGGCGCGGAACAGTCGGACCGCCTCCGCGCGGCGACACCACGCCTCCACGTACGCCAGGCCGCCCACCATCAGCATCCGCAGCGGGTCGATGACGCGGTCGGTGGTCTCGTCCCGGGTGGCCGTGTAGTAGGTGATCCGCAGCGCCCGACCGCCCTCCACGGCGGCGCGCAGCGCCTCCACCCGCCGGTTGTCCCCGGGCAGCCGCACCGCAACCGGAGCGCCCACCAGATCACCGGCGGCGTCCTCGATCTTGGCGAGGGCCCGCTCGACGGCCTCCCGGTTGGCCACCCCGGGCGTCTCGGCGAGCATCCGCAGCGCCACCACGAGGGCCAGCGCCTCGTCGGGGGTGAGCCGCAGCGGGCGGTCGATGCCGGCGTCGTAGGTGATGGTCACCCGGTCACCGTCGAAGGCCATGTCGATCAGGTCACCGGGACCGTAACCGGGCAGCCCGCACACCCAGAGCAGCTCCAGGTCCTCACGCAGCTGCCGCTCGGTGACCCCGAGGTCACCGGCCGCCTCGGCGATCTCGATGCCCGGCCGGGCCAGCAGGTAGGGCACCAGGTTGAGCAGCCGGGCCAGACGGTCGGCGGAGGCCCGGGAGCCGCCCCGGGCGGCCGGCCGGGTCATCGGGCACCGCCGGTGACGACCATCTCGTCGTGCCGGGCGGCGATCTCCTTGAGCCGCTGGATGACCGCCTCGCGGACCTCCGGCGGGTCGAGCACCCGCACGTCCGGGCCGTAGCGGACGAGTTGGCCGGCCAGCCCGTCCGGGTCGGCGTACGGCAGGACCAGCCGGTCGCCGTCCGGCCCGGCGGTCACCTCGACGGCCCAGCGGCGCAGCCCGGCGGCCCGGCCCGGTGCGGCCAGCACGGTGGCCCGGCCGGTGCGCTCCACCGGGCCGGACCAGCGGGCCACGTGGCTGATCAGGTCGACGCCGGCCGGCGGCTGGTAACCGCCGGACGCGCCGGTCACCCGGACCGCGCCGACCACCCGGGACAGCCGGAAGCAGCGCGTCGCCGCGCGGTCCAGGTCGTGGCCGACCACATACCACCGGCCACGCCAGCAGACCACGCCCCACGGCTGCAGTCGCCGGCGGCTGGGCGCGTCCCGGTCGGGCACCCGGTAGTCGAACCCGACCTCGCGGCGGTCGCGGGCAGCGGCGGTCAGCGGCGCGAACGCCGGGTCGACGGTGACCATCGGCTCCAGGCCCAGGGTGGCCTGCGGATCCACGTCCACCCCGGCGGCACGCAGCTTGGCCAGCCCCGACGAGGCGGCGGCGGCGAGACCGGCGTGCTGCCACAGCCGCGCGGCGATGCCCACGGCGGCGGCCTCGTCCGGTTCGAGAGGGATGTCGGGCAACGCGTACTCGCGGTGGGCGATCCGGTAACCGGGCTCGGCGTCGAAGACGCTGGCCGTCCCGGTCTCCAGCGGCACGCCCAGCTCGCGCAGCTCGGCCTTGTCCCGCTCGAACTTGCGCTGGAACGCCTCGTGGTCACGCGCGTCGTCCGGATCGTGCTCGTAACCGGGCACGGTCGCGGCGATCTGCGCGGCGGTCAGGAACCGTCGCGTGGACAGCAGGCAGATCACCAGGTTGACCAGGCGTTCGGTGCGGGTCCGCGACACGGGTAGACGCTAGCAGCCGACGCGCCCGAGACGTGCACCCACGCTGGCGTGCCGCACATCTGTTCGGATCGGTGGGTCGGGAGCCACAGCCGAGCGCGGTGCCTCGACCGGTCATATGGTGGCCCTCATGCCGCAAGCGATCAAGACCGAGAGCGTCGGCACCGTGGTCGTCGCCGGCGCCGCCAACCTCGCCATCGCGGTGGCCAAGCTGATCGCCGGGCTGATCTCCGGCTCGGCGGCGATGCTCTCCGAGGCGGCGCACTCGGTCGCCGACACCACCACCGAGGTGCTGCTCTACCAGGCGCTGCGCCGCGGCGCCCGGCCTGCGGACAGCCGGCACCCCTTCGGGTACGGCAAGGAGAGCTACGTCTGGGCGTTCTTCGCCGCCATGTTCACCTTCGTCGCCGGCGCCGGTTTCGCCGTCACCCACGGCGTGACCACCATCCTGGTGCACCAGCACAGCGGCGACTACCTGATCTCGTACATCGTGCTGGGCGTGTCCTTCGTCATCGAGTCGATCTCGCTGAGCCGGGCCGTCCGGCAGGTCCGCCGCGAATCCCGACGGTGGCGGACCACTCCCCGACGTTTCCTGCGGCTGACCGCCGACACCACCGTCAAGGCGGTCTTCCTGGAGGACAGCGCCGCCCTGATCGGCCTGCTGCTGGCCGGGCTCGGGGTCGGCCTGTCCCAGGCCACCGGCGACGAGGTGTGGGACGGCGTCGCGTCGATCCTCATCGGGCTGCTGCTGCTGACCGTCGCCGGGATCCTGGCCAGCAACAACCTCTCGCTGCTGGTCGGCCGGGCCGTCCCGGCGCGGCTGGGCCGCGAGATCGAGCAGGAGCTGGCCGAACTGCCGGAGGTGGAACGCATCGACACCCTGCTGACCATGCAGCTCGGCCCGGACGACATCCTGGTCGCGCGAAGATCGACTTCCGCGACGAGGCCACCGGCGCGGCCATCGAGGCCACCGCCGACGAGGCCGAACGTCGACTCACCGCGCGGTTCCCGGAGATCCGCTACGTCTTCCTCGACCCCACCCGATCGCTGCCCGGCGCCCTCGGCCAGGCCCGCAACACCCAGGCCGGTCCGAGCCCGGACGCCGGCGGCGAACCCGACCCGACCTGAACCACGCGCCGGACCACCCGGGCGCGGGGCACCGGGCCCCCGCGGCTAGCGTGCCCGTCATGGTGCGATGGCGGGCGGGGACGGTGGCGGCGCTGCGACGGCAGTGGACCGGGGCGGTGGAGCTGGACGTCGACCTGCCCGATGGCACCCGCATGCGGGCGCTGGCCTACCCGGAGCTGGTGGGCACGCCCGAGCCTGGCGACCGGGTGCTGCTCAACGCCGGGGCGCTGCTGATGGGGCTGGGCACCGGCGGGTACGCCCTGGTGGTGGCACTGCCGGACCGGCTACCGCCGGACCCGCCGGACGTCGGCGACACCCGCGACGCGGGGCACCTCGTCAAAGCCCGCTACACCCCACTGCAACCGATCCTGCTCGGCGTCGACGAGGAGGCGTCACCGCACCGGGACGTGCTGGCCGACGCCGACGACCTGGGCGGGCTGCCGGTCGTCACCGCCGACCTGCACTCGGCCCTGCCGGCCATCCTGGCCGGCATCCGAGCCGACGCCCCGCACGCCCGGGTGGCGTACCTGCTCACCGACGGCGGGGCGTTGCCGGCCTGGTTCTCCCGCACCCTCGCCGGACTGCGCGCCGAGCTGGCCGGCACGATCACCGTCGGGCAGGCGTTCGGCGGCGACCTGGAGGCCACCACCCTGCACGGCGGCCTGCTCGCCGCCCGGTACGTGCTGCGCGCCGACGTGGCCGTGGTCGCCCAGGGCCCCGGCAACCTCGGCACCGGCACCCGGTGGGGCTTCTCCGGGGTGGCCGTCGGCGAGGCGGTCAACGCGATCGCCACACTGGGCGGGCGACCGGTCGGGTCGCTGCGGATCTCCGCCGCCGATCCTCGCCCCCGACACCGGGGCGTGTCGCACCACAGCCTCACCGCGTACGGGCGGGTGGCGCTCGCCCCGGCGGAGCTGGTGGTGCCCGACGACCTGGACCCGGCGCTGGCTGCCGAGGTGGACGCGGCGCTGGCCCCGCTGACGGCCCGGCACCGAATCGTCCGGGTGCCCACCGCCGGCCTCGATGCGGCGCTGCGGGCCAGCGTCGTGCCACTGTCCACCATGGGGCGCGGCCTGGACGCCGACCACGCCTACTTCCTCGCTGCTGCGGCGGCGGGCCGCCACGCCGCCGCCCTGCTCCCCTGACCCCACGCGCACCGAAGCCGGCGGACGTGGACCCGGGTCAGCGGATCACGGGGCGTTGGTCGCGGGGCAGGGCCTCGATCAGCTCCCGGGGCAGGTTGAGGGTGTCCGCGCCGACCTGGGCCGGGGTGTTCGCCATCCACTGGGTCAGCGAGACGGACTCGAACCGGGGCTTGCGGAACACCTCCAGGAAGACCAACGGCTCGTTGCCAAGGTTCTCGATGTAGTGGCCGTAGGCGAACGGCACGTACCCGACGTCGCCGGCGCGCATGTCGAAGGTGCCGGCCACACCCTGGCTAGCGAACACACCCATCCGGCCGTGGCCGGAGAGGTAGTACTGCCACTCGTCGTCGGTGGGATGCCAGTGCAGCTCGCGCATCCCGCCCGGGTCGACCTCCACCAGCGCGGCGCAGATGGTGGTGGACGCGGCGAACTGGGTCACGTCGGCGATGCGCACCTGGCCGCCCGGGAAGCGCTGCGGTTCCTGCGCGAGCAGCCGATGGCTCAGCGCGCGCGGCACGTCCCCGGTGGGGCTCACCACCCGGTCCCGGTCCAGCGGCGGCGGCACCTCCCCGGCGAAGATGCACTTCTCCCGCTCCGGGATCGAGTCGAGCTGCTCGGGCCGCCAGCCGAAGTTCTTCGCCAGCACGTCCTTCGGGGTGTGCGCGAAGTAGTCGCTGATCAGGAACGTGGCGTTCTCCGTGAACGCCCCGTCGTCGAAGACCGGCAGGAACTCCACTCCCTCGTCGAGGGCCTGGATGTGGTGCGGCACCCCCTGCGGGAAGAACCACAGGTCACCGGCGCGCACATCGTCGAGGAAGTTGCGGCCCTCCTGGTCGACCGCGCTGATCCGGGCGCCGCCGTGTGCCACGTACGCCCACTCGGACTGCTTGTGCCAGTGCATCTCCCGGTATCCGCCCGGTTCCAGCGCCATGTCCACACCGCAGAGTTCGGTGGCGATCGGCAGCTCCCGGACCGTGACCTCGCGGGTCCAGCCGCCACCCTGGACGCGGGTGTGCGCGTCGGAGAAGGTGAACCGCAGGTTGGGCAGCGTGCCGGCGTCCGTGGTCGGTGGCGTCAGCAGATCCGGGTTCTGCCGGTCCCGGACCACGTCGCGCGGCCCGGGATCCTGCCAGCCGGCCTGCCCCCGCTTCGGCTGTGGCGTCGCGCTGTCCCCGCCCATCATCGCCGGCTCCCTCCGTCGCACCTGCCCGATGCCGCCGCGGCGGCGGGCGGCGGTTACCCGGCCCGGGGGCCCGGTCGGGCCAGCGGTGGCCCGCCCGGGCCAGCCGCGCCACCGGGCACGGGGCGACGCCGCCGAGGCGGCCGAGCGTCGGTCTGCGCTGGCGGGAAGGACCGAGGGGTCAGGCGAGGAAGATGAGGGCGAGCCAGCCGCCCACGATGAGCACCAGCGCCAGGGCCAGCACCCAGGTCGGCACGGTGTACTCGCCGCGCCGGTTGCGGTCGATCTCGGCGCGGATCTTCTCCCGCCGGCGTTCGACCCAGTTCTGCCGCTCGGTGCCGCGCTCGGAGCGGTCGGAAGGTCCAGAAGTCGTCATGGCGCGCCCAGACTACCGGGCCGGCCAGCCCCGTCGGCGGACACACCACCGCCGGGGCCGGCACACCGGTCACATGCTGGCGATCAGCCGCTCCACCCGCTCGTCGTACGCCCGGAACGGGTCCTTGCAGAGCACGGTGCGCTGCGCCTGGTCGTTGAGCTTCAGGTGCACCCAGTCGACGGTGAAGTCCCGCCGCTTCTCCTGGGCGTGCCGGATGAACTCGCCGCGCAGCCGGGCCCGGGTGGTCTGCGGCGGAGTCTCCTTGGCCTCGAAGATCTCCGGGTCGGTGGCCACCCGGTCCACCTCGCCACGGCGCTCCAGCAGCCCGTAGAGGCCACGACCGCGGCGCACGTCGTGGTAGGCCAGGTCCATCTGCGCCACCCGTGGGTGCGACAGCGGCAGGTCGTGCTTGCGCTGGTAACGCTCGATCAGCCGCAACTTGCTGACCCAGTCGATCTCCCGCGAGACCGGCTCCAGGTCTCCGGTCTCCACCGCGTTCAGCACCCGCCCCCACAGCTCGACAACCCGCTTGGCCGCCTGGTCGCCGCCGCGGCGCTCCACGAACTCGGTGGCCTTGGCGAGGTACTCCTGCTGGATGTCCAGCGCGCTGACCTCCTTGCCGTTGGCCAGCCGCACCTTGCGCCGGCCGGTGATGTCGTGCGACACCTCCCGGATGGCCCGGATCGGGTTTTCCAGCGACAGGTCGCGCATCACCACCCCGGCCTCGATCATCCGCAGCACGATGTCGGCCGTGCCGACCTTGAGCAGGGTGGTGACCTCGTTCATGTTGGAGTCACCGACGATCACGTGCAGCCGCCGGTAGCGCTCGGCGTCGGCGTGCGGCTCGTCGCGCGTGTTGATGATCGGACGGCTGCGGGTGGTCGCCGAGGAGACGCCCTCCCAGATGTGCTCGGCCCGCTGGGACAGGCAGTAGACGGCGCCGCGCGGGGTCTGCAGGACCTTGCCGGCCCCGCAGATCAACTGCCGGGTGACCAGGAAGGGGATGAGCACGTCGGCGAGGCGGCCGAACTCGCCGTGCCGGGAGACAAGGTAGTTCTCGTGGCAGCCGTACGAGTTGCCGGCCGAGTCGGTGTTGTTCTTGAACAGGTAGATCTCACCCGCGATGCCCTCGTCGTGCAGCCGCTTCTCCGCGTCGACGAGCAGGCCCTCCAGGATCCGCTCGCCGGCCCGGTCATGGGCGACCAGATCGGTCACCGAGTCGCACTCCGGTGTGGCGTACTCCGGGTGCGACCCGACGTCCAGGTAGAGCCGGGCCCCGTTACGCAGGAACACATTGCTCGACCGACCCCAGGACACGACGCGACGGAACAGATACCGCGCGACCTCGTCCGGGGACAGCCGCCGCTGCCCGCGATAGGTGCAGGTGACGCCGTACTCGGTCTCGAGGCCGAAGATTCGCCGCTCCATGGTGTGACATTAGCCGCCCGGAGGGCCCGTTCGTCACTGTCAGACCACAGGTCGTGCCCGAGGGGCGGTCACATACCGGCTGAGTGCGACATTCCGTCCGGCCGCAGACGCGCCGGCTGTTGGCCCGTCCTGTTGCGCGGACGGCGGCGCGACGGCCCCCTCGGGCTGCCGGCTCGCGTAGAGTGCTGAACCCGTGAGGATCCTCGTCACCGGCGGAGCGGGATTTGTCGGCTCGGAGTATGTGCGAATGCTGCTGGGCGCGCCGGGGGGCGACGCGGGACCGCCCGTGAGCGAGCCGGACGTGGTGACCGTGCTGGACAAGTTGACCTACTCGGGCAACCTCGCCAATCTCGCCCCGGTGCGCGACGACACCCGGCTCCGCTTCGTGCGGGGTGACATCCGCGACTCCGCTCTGGTTGACCAGGTCGTCCCCGGGCACGACGTGATCGTGCACATCGCCGCCGAGTCACACGTCGACCGTTCGATCGCCAGCGCCGCACCGTTTGTCGCCACGAACGTGCTCGGCACCCAGACGCTGCTCGACGCCGCGCTGCGGCACGGCACCGGCCGATTCGTGCACGTCTCCACCGACGAGGTCTACGGCTCGATCGAGTCCGGATCGTGGACGGAGACCTGCCCACTGGCACCGAACTCGCCCTACTCGGCCTCGAAGGCGGGCTCCGACCTGCTCGCGCTGGCCTACCACCGCACCCACGGCATGGACGTCGTGGTGACCCGCTGCTCCAACAACTACGGGCCCTACCAGTTCCCCGAGAAGCTCATCCCGCTGTTCGTCACCAACCTGCTCGACGGCGGCACTGTCCCGCTCTACGGCGACGGCGGCAACATCCGCGACTGGCTGCACGTGCGCGACCACTGCCGCGGCATCGCCCTCGTGCAGCAGCAGGGCCGCGCCGGCGAGGTCTACCACATCGGCGGCGGCACCGAGCTGACCAACAAGCAGCTCACGGCTCGACTGCTGGAGGCCTGCGACGCCGGCTGGGACCGGGTGGTGCCGGTCACCGACCGCAAGGGCCATGACCGCCGCTACTCGCTCGACAGCACCAAGATCTCCACAGAGCTGGGGTACGCCCCGAGCATCGACCTGGAACGCGGTCTGGCCGCGACGGTGCAGTGGTACCGGGACAACCGGGCCTGGTGGGAGCCGTTGAGGTAGACGGGGGCCAGTTGAGCCATCCGCTCACGCCGACGGCGTGGGCGGTGACGGCCGGTCAACTGGCCGGAACCCAGGCGCTGTCGGCCGAGATGGATCTACTCGGTCGACTGCGTGCCCGACTTGCCCTCAAGATCGGCCGACCCGGCGGACGACGTGGGCTTGTGCGCCTCCTCGGTCGGCGACGTCGGCGCCTCGGCACGATTCCCGGCCGGCGGCACCTCGGCGCCCCCGTCCAGCAAAGAGGTCAACGCCGCCCCGGTGATCCGGCGGAAGGTCCGCCCGACGCGCCCGCGGTCCAGCACCGCGACCTCAAGCTGGTTCGCGGCGATCGTCCGGGCGGCGCCGCCCTCCCCGCCGACGGTGCTCAGCGCCTGCACCGCCACCTTGACCGCCTCGCCGAGCGACATGTCCGGTCGGTGGTTGGACTTCAGCACGCCGGTGATCGCCTCGGCCTGCCCGCCCATCGCCATCCGCCCCGGCTCGTCGTTCACCGAACCGTCGTAGGTCAGTCGGTACAGCTCGTCGTTGTCCGCGGTGGCCCCGACCTCCGCCACGCAGATCTCCACCTCGAACGGCTTCGACTGCTCGGTGAAGATCGCGCCCAGCGTCTGCGCGAACGCGTTGGCCAGGGCCCGGCCGGTGACGTCCCGCCGGTCGTAGCTGAGCCCGTTCAGGTCGGCCATCCGCACGCCGGCCCGGCGCAGGTTCTCGAACTCGTTGTACCGGCCGACGGCGGCGAAGCCGATCCGGTCGTAGATCTCGCTGACCTTGTGCAGGGCGCTGGAGAGGTTCTCCGCGACGAAAAGCACTCCGCCGGCATAGCTGAGGACCACCGCGCTGCGACCCCGGGCGATGCCCTTGCGGGCCAACTCGGAGCGGTCGCGCATGATCTGTTCGGGCGAGGCGTAGAACTGCATGGCCACGGCGGCGGTTCTCCTTACGGCGCTGTGCTGACGACTGCTGACGGGTGGGGGTGGAGGCGGCTCAACCGCCCGGGTTCTCCATCCGGCGGGCGACCACGCCCTCGGCGATCGCCGCCGTCTCGGCGTCGGTCAGCCGTCGGGTGCCCTCGGCGGTCGCGGTCATCACCACCGGGTAGATCCGTCGGGTCAGGTCTGGTCCGCCGGTCGCGGTGTCGTCGTCCGCGGCATCGTAGAGCGCCTCGACCGCCAGCCGGGTCGCGTCGTCGACGGACAGGCCGGCCCGGAAGCGCTTCTTCAACGCGGACTTGGCGAAGAGTGAGCCGGAGCCGATCGCGTCGTAGCCGGTCTCCTCGTACGGGCCGCCGGTCACGTCGAAGCTGAAGATCCGGCCAGCCCTCGTCGGGTCCGCGCAGGCGAGGTCGAAGCCGGCGAAGAGTGGCACCACCGCCAGCCCCTGCATGGCGGCGCCCAGGTTGCCCCGGATCATCGAGGCCAGCCGGTTGGCCTTGCCGTCCAGCGAGAGCATCGCGCCCTCGATCTTCTCGTAGTGCTCCAGCTCCACCTGGAACAGTCGCATCAGCTCGATGCCGATGCCCGCGGTGCCCGCGATACCGACCAGCGAGTACGCGTCGGCCGGGTGCACCTTCTCGATGTCGCGCTGGGCGATCAGGTTGCCCATGGTGGCCCGACGGTCACCGGCCATCACCACACCGCCGTCGGCCGCGATGGCCACGATGGTGGTGGCGTGCGGCGCCAGGTCAGCGGCCATGCCCGGCGGCAGCGGCCGTCGACCGGGCAGCATCTCGGGAGCCACCCGGCTCAGGAACGTGGTGAAGGACGACGTCCCCGCGTTGGTGAACACATCTGGTAGACGCCCGGATGGATCAAAGCCCGCTGCCACGTGGTTCCTCTCAGGTACGTGATCGCCCTGGCCAGCCTCATGGGACTGTCACGGAACTGGCCAAGACCACCGTTGCAGTTGAAGCAGAGTATCCCGCGCACCCATCCGGTGCGATGATCGTGGTCCAGATGTTGCGGGTCCGCGCCACCGCAGATCGCGCAGACACCACCCTGCTCGGCCAGGAGCTCATCGAACTCCTTCTGCCCCACGCCGTAGCGCCGCCGCAGGTGGTACTCGCGACTGCCGCCGTGCAGACGGAGCTTGCTCTCCCTGCCCTTCTCGTTGTGGCAAGGCTTGCAGTATCGGCCGTAACCCTCACGATCAGAGCGGTTCCGCGGAAAGTCGCCGAGAGTCTTCACGACGCCGCAGTCGGGGCATCGCCGGTGCCCCTCCGGCACTACTGGCAGCTGGCGCACATCCCTGCCCTGCTGCTCCTTCAGGCGTCTGGCATAGCTGGCCTTCGAGCGGACGTTGAAGCAGAGCTTGCAGTAGCTGCCGCGACCTTCTGGCCGCCTGCTGTTGGCACAGAATTGATCGAGAAGCAGCCACTCGCCACAGTCCCGACAGCGGCGGCGGCCGTCCCGATCATCAGAGGGACGAGGCATGTCCAGATTGTCCGCCTATGCCCTATTGGCCCCCTTTTTGTACATAGCCCCTGACAAATTCCTCGGCGTTCTCCTCGAGGACGGAGTCGATCTCATCGAGCAGGTCGTCGACGTCCTCGGTGATCTCGGCATGCCGCTCCGCCACCTCGGGGTTGGCCTCGGTGGTGACGTCCTCGATCTCCTCGCCCTGCCGGGACTTGCCGGACTGCGACTGACCGCCGCTGTCACGAGTGGCCATTGCTGCCTCCTCTAGATCGCCTGGCATGAAATCTACCCCGCGGAGGCGACAGGAAGCCCCCGCGTCAGCCGTGTTCGGGTGGCAGCGATCGCCGATCTCCAGCGGACGCGCCGCCGCTCACCGGCCGGTCAGCGTCTCCAGGAGATCCTTGGCGCTGGCGCAGCGGTCGAACAAGGCCCCGACATGAGCGCGCGTGCCTCGTTCCGGCTCCATCATCGGCACCCGGACCAGCGACTCCCGGCCCACGTCGAAGATCACCGAATCCCAGCTGGCGGCGACCACCTCCGAGGCGTACTGCGCCAGGCAACGGCCGCGGAAGTAGGCCCGGGTGTCCTCGGGCGGCTCGGTCATCGCGGTGCGCGTCTCCTCGTCGGTGAGCAGCGTCTTCATCGCGCCCCGGGAGACCAACCGGTTGTAGAGGCCCTTGTCCGGCCGGACGTCGGAGTACTGCAGGTCGACGAGCTGGAGCTTGTGCGCGCCCCAGCCGAGCTTCTCGCGCTCCCGGTAGCCCTCCAGCAGCCGCAGCTTCGCCACCCAGTCCAACTCGTCGGCGCAGAGCATCGGATCGCGGCCCAGCCGGTCCAGCACGCTCTCCCAGCGGTCGAGCACGTCGGTGGTCTGCTCGTCCACGTCCGTGCCGTAGCGGTCGTCGACAAAGGACCGGACGCGCTCCAGGTAGGCCCACTGCAGGTCCAGCGCGGTCAGCCGGCGGCCGTCGCGCAGGCGCATCCGGTGGGACAGGGACGGGTCGTGGCTGACCGCACGCAGCTCACTGACCGGGTCAGCGATGCCGAGGTCCGAGCCGAGCGCCTTCTCCTCGATCATGGTGAGGATCAGCGCGGTGGTGCCGACCTTGAGGTAGGTGGAGATCTCCGAGAGGTTGGCGTCGCCGATGATGACGTGCAGCCGACGGTACTTGTCGGCGTCAGCGTGCGGCTCGTCCCGCGTGTTGATGATGGGACGCTTGAGGGTGGTCTCCAGACCAACCTCGACCTCGAAGAAGTCGGCGCGCTGTGAGATCTGGAAGCCGCTCTGGCCGCCGTCCTGGCCGATGCCGACCCGGCCGGCGCCGCAGACGATCTGCCGGGTGACGAAGAAGGGCGTCAGGTACGCCACGATGTCGGCGAACGGGGTCTGCCGGCGCATCAGGTAGTTCTCGTGCGCGCCGTAGCTGGCGCCCTTGTTGTCGGTGTTGTTCTTGTAGAGGTGGATCGGCTGGCTGCCGGGGATGGTGGCGGCCCGGCGGGACGCCTCGGCCATCACCCGCTCGCCGGCCTTGTCCCAGCGCACCACGTCGCGTGGGTTGGTCACCTCGGGGGCGGAGTATTCCGGGTGGGCGTGGTCGACGTAGAGCCGGGCGCCGTTGGTGAGTATCACGTTGGCCAGGCCGAGGTCCTCGTCGGCGAGGGCTTCGGCGGGGTCGTAGGCGGCCCCGGAGTAGGTGAAGCCGCGCGCGTCGCGCAGCGGCGACTCCTCCTCGTAGTCCCACCGGGCCCGCCCGCCCCGGTTGAGTTCGGGGCGTGCTCCGTATGCGTTGACCACCTGGGACGAGGTGACCATTGGGTTGGCTCCGGCCTGGCCGGGCACGGAGATGCCGTACTCGACCTCGGTGCCCATGATCCGTCTTACGCTCATCGACCTACCCGCTTCGCTCGCCCGACCCGGTCCACCCTCACGTCGAGCGTAGTCGGACAGCTCGGGGACAGGGGCACGCCGCCGCAGCCGTGTTACCGATGTCGTCACCGCGCCCGCGTCCACAGGAAACGACCGGGGCCCGGGACGCGTCGCGTCCCGGGCCCCGGTCGTTGCTACCTGTGGCTCAGAGGTACTGGCCGGTGTTGCTGGCGGTCTCGATGGACCGCCCGGCCTCGGCGCCCTTGCCGCCGGAGACGAGCGTGCGGATGTAGACGATCCGCTCGCCCTTCTTGCCGGAGATGCGAGCCCAGTCGTCGGGGTTGGTGGTGTTGGGCAGGTCCTCGTTCTCCCGGAACTCGTCGACGCAGGCGTCGAGCAGGTGCTGCAGGCGCAGCCCCTTGCGCCCGGAGGTGAGGAACTCCTTGATGGCCATCTTCTTGCTGCGGTCGACGATGTTCTGGATCATCGCGCCCGAGTTGAAGTCCTTGAAGTAGAGGACTTCCTTGTCACCGTTGGCGTAGGTGACCTCGAGGAAGCGGTTCTCCTCGGTCTCCGAGTACATCCGCAGCACCACGGCGTCGATCATCGCCGCGACGGTGGCCTGGGGGTCGACGCCGTGCTCGGCCAGGTCGTCCGGGTGCAGGGGCAGCCCGGAGAGGATGTACTTGGAGAAGATGTCCTTCGCCGCTTCGGCGTCCGGCCGCTCGATCTTGATTTTCACGTCGAGCCGACCGGGGCGCAGGATCGCCGGGTCGATCATGTCTTCCCGGTTGGAGGCGCCTATGACGATGACGTTCTCCAGCCCCTCCACGCCGTCGATCTCACTGAGCAGCTGCGGGACGATCGTGTTCTCCACGTCGGAGGAGACACCGGAGCCACGGGTCCGGAAGATCGAGTCCATCTCGTCGAAGAACACGATCACCGGGGTGCCCTCGCCGGCCTTCTCCCGGGCTCGCTGGAAGATCAGCCGAATGTGCCTCTCGGTCTCACCGACGTACTTGTTGAGCAGCTCAGGACCCTTGATGTTGAGGAAGAAGCTGGTGTGCTTCTCCTTGCCCTGCCGCTCGGCGATCTTCTTGGCCAGCGAGTTGGCCACCGCCTTGGCGATCAGCGTCTTGCCGCAGCCGGGCGGGCCGTAGAGCAGGATGCCCTTGGGTGGGCGGAGCTGGTGCTCACGGAACAGGTCCGCGTGCAGGAAGGGCAGCTCCACCGCGTCGCGGATCTGCTCGATCTGCGACTGGAGGCCACCGATGTCGGTGTAGTCGACGTCGGGCACCTCCTCCAGGACCAGCTCCTCGACCTCGCTCTTCGGGATCCGCTCGTACGCGTACGCCGAGCGGGGCTCGATCATGAGCGAGTCGCCGGCCCGGATCGCCGAGCCGATCAGCGTCTCGGCGAGGTGCACGATGCGCTCCTCGTCGGAGTGGGAGACCACCAGCGCCCGGTCACCCGGTCCGCCGCCCGGCCCCTCCAGAATCTCCTTGAGCATCACCACCTCGCCGACCCGCTCGTACCCGAACGCGTCGACGATGTTGAGCGCGTCGTTGAGCAGGACCTCCTGGCCACGGCGCAGCTCGGCCACGTCAAGCGAGGGCGAGACGGCGACCCGCAGCTTGCGACCGCCGGTGAAGACGTCCACCGTGCCGTCGTCGTGCCTGGCCAGGAAGACGCCGTAACCACTCGGCGGTTGTGCGAGGCGGTCGATCTCCTCCTTGAGCGTCACGATCTGCGTGCGAGCCTCCTTGAGGGTGCTCACCAGCCGGTCGTTGTTCTCGGTCAGCCGCGCCAACTGTGCCTGGGTGGCCGCCAGCCGCTCTTCGAGCTGCCGGACGTGTCGGGGGCTTTCGGTCAACTTGCGCCGCACCAGGGCGAGTTCCTCTTGAAGAAACGCGACCTGCGTGGAGAGATCGTGGGCTTCCTTCTCCCACCGTGCGGCGCGCGAGTCCGCGTCGTCGCTGCGTGCCACGTCCCACCTCCCCGGGGGGCTTGAACGTTCTGCCCTAACACTAGCCGCTATGAGGCCGATTCGGTCCCACGCAACGCCCTCGTCACCGAACCTTGATCGCCAAGGGTGGCCTGGCGGGCCGGTACCGGCGTTCAGGTACCGTCGGACCGTACGACGGGAGAACATGGGGGGTGCTCCGGTGGCCGAGGTCGCGACCGACCAGTTGCAGGTCTGGGTGGACCAGGATCTCTGCACGGGCGATGGGCTCTGCGTGCAGTACGCGCCGGAGGTGTTCGAGTTCGACATCGACGGCCTGGCGTACGTCAAGGGCGCCGACGGTGAGCTGCGGATGGCGCCGGGCAGCCGGGTCGACGTGCCCGAGCACCTGCGGCTCGAGGTGATCGACTCCGCGAAGGAGTGCCCGGGCGACTGCATCCACGTCGTGCGCGGCGACGGTGTCGAGGTCGCCGGCCCGGACGCCGAGGACTGATCCACCCCGCCGGGTGCCGCCAACCGGCGGCCCCGGCCCGAGGGGTGCGGCTCAGAGCATCGGGCGGCCGACCACCGAGGCGACCAGCCGGGCGAACTCTTCCAACCGGGCGATCTGCCCCGCCCCGCCGTCGTCGAGGGTCTTACCGAAGCGCAGCGCGTCGTGCCGCGGCGTGCCGACGATCTCCTCGCTCGGCGGCGCCTCGTCCAGCGAGGTGAGCAGCAGGTACACGTCGATGCTGTCGACCCGGATCTCGCCGCTGTCGGTGCGGTTGAGCCGGCGACGGCAGCCGACCTCGGTGACGGTGGAGACCGGCACCACTCGCAGCGACGACGTCATCGACCCCGGGGGGCCCTCCGTCGGCGGCACGTCCTCGCCGTGCCAGAGGATCAGCCGGCTGCCGTCGCAGACCACGACCTCCTGCCACACGCCGTTGACCTCGTTGACGAAGCGTTCCAGGGTGAAGCCGAGCACCGACGCGCCGCGCAGCACCCCGCCGAGCGCCTCCAGGGCCACGTCCGGGTCGCGCAGGTAGGCGCGTGCCGCCGACTCCAGGTCCTGGTAGGGCGACCAGTCCGGAAACACCGCGGGCAGGTCGCCCCCGCCGTAGCCCGGTCGGCTCATGCCGCCGCCTCCCCCCGCTCGGCGACGCCGGCGCCCAGCTCGATGGTCACGGCCTGTCCATCTCCCCCGTCGCGTCGGGCTCCACACCCGCCGCCTGCGCGGCGGCCGCCTGCCGGGCCGCCTCAGCCTCGCGCAGCACCTGCCGGCGCTGCGCGTACGCCTCGGTGCCCTTGCTGGGCTTGCGGCGGCGGGGCGGCGCGGTGACCCCGGGGGCCAGCTTGCGCGCGGAGACCAGGAACGCGGTGTGCGCGATCATCCGGTGGTCCGGCCGCACGGCGAGGCCCTCGGCGTGCCAGTCCCGTACCAGCGACTCCCAGGCCCGCGGCTCGGTCCAGCCGCCACGCTCGCGCAGCGCCTCCACCAGCTCGGAGAGCTGGGGCGTGGTGGCCACGTAGCCGATGAACACGCCGCCGGGCACCAGCGCCCGCTCGACCATGTCGAGGGTCTCCCACGGGGTGAGCATGTCCAGGATGATCCGGTCGAAGCCGGTCTCCTGGCACTGCGCGACGTCGCCGACGTGCAGGTTCCACGCCGGGTGCGGCCCGTTGAAGAACGCCTCGACGTTGCGCCGGGCGATCTGGGCGAAGTCGTCACGCAGCTCGAACGAGTGCAGCTCCCCCTCCGTGCCGACCGCGCGCAGCAGTGAGCAGCTGAGCGCGCCGGAGCCGGCGCCGGCCTCCAGGACCTTCGCGCCGGGGAAGATGTCACCCATGGCGACGATCTGCGCCGAGTCCTTCGGGTAGATCACCTGGGCGCCGCGCGGCATGGACAGCACGTAGTCCGACAGCAGCGGCCGCAGCGCCAGGAACGCCGTACCGCCGCCGGAGGTGGTCACCACGCTGCCGTCGGGCAGCCCGATCAGCGCGTCGTGCGCCAGGATGCCGCGGTGGGTGTGGAACTCCTTGCCGGGCTCCAGCGTCACGGTGTGCATCCGCCCCTTCGGGTCGGTCAGCTGCACCCGGTCACCGGGCCGGAACGGCCCGCGGTGCACGGGTGTCAGCGCCGGGGAGGCGGCGTCGGCCGGGACGGTGGAGGGAGTTGCGGTCACGATGTCATCTTCCGGTTGGGTTCGAGGAGCTGCGCGAGGTCCGCGATGTGCAGAATGCCGACGACATCTTCGCCTGCGGTCACCACGTACTGCGCGCCCGGGTGGCTCTGCACGGCCTCCATCACCCCCTCGCCGTCCAGACCGACCGGCAGCGCGGGGAGCGTGCCCAGCGACCGGGCGACGGCGTCCACGGCCAGCCACGGGCGGCGATCGGCCGGCACCGCCTCGGCGGCGGCCGGGTCGACCAGCGCCACCGGCCGGCCGGTGGAGTCCGTGACCAGCAACGCGGCGGCGGGCTGCCCACCCTCGGCGCGCCGGCGCTGGGCCTCGGACAGCGGTGTGCCGGTGGTCACCGGCCAGACCGGCCGGGCCAGCCGGGACAGGTCGATCAGCGGGAACCGGCGGCTGACCCGGGCGGCCCGGATCGACTGCCCGGCGCCGCGCCAGAGGGTGACGGCGACCAGCAGCATCAGCGGCAGCGCCAACGGCGCCAGGTAGTCGGCCACGGTGAGCAGCACGACCAGGGCGACGGTGCCGACGGCGACCACTCGGCCGGCCCAGCCGGCGACCTCGGTGCCACGATGCCGGTCACGGGTCAGCCCCCACACCGCGGCGCGCAGCGCCCGGCCGCCGTCCAGGGGCAGACCGGGCAGGATGTTGAACAGCGCGACGATGACGTTGCTCACCGCGAGCTGGAAGGCGAGCTGGTGGGCCACGGTCCGCTCCGGCAGGGCGAGCGTGGCGGCCACCGCGACCACGCCGAGCACCGCGGAGACCGCGGGGCCGGCCAGCGACACCAGCAGGTCGACCCGGGGCGACGGGGCGTCCCGGTCCATCTCGGTGTAGCCGCCGAGCAGTTCCAGGGTGATCCCGCGCACACCGATGCCGTACCGGCGGGCGGTGAGCGCGTGGCCCAGCTCGTGCAGCAGCACCGAGCCGAGCAGCGACACCACGAACCCGAAGCCGATCAGGTAGCCGCTGACCTGCGGCAGGTCCAGTTGCCGGCGGGCGAACTCGGCGTACAGCACGGCGACCAGCGCAGCGAGCAGGAGCATCGAGCCGTTGAGGTGCAGCGGCACCCCGAACACCCGACCCACGCTCAAGCCGGCGCGCCGGTCGGGTCGTCGCGGCGGCCGGGATGTCTGTTCCATCGGGACGATGCTACGGACCGGCGGTGCCCGGGGCGGGTGGCGGTCGGTGTCACACCGGTGCCCTAACCTTTGCCGACATGACGGCGGAACCGGTCACCACCCACCAGTCCCCCTCCCCGGCGCAGGCGCCGCCGACGGTGCGGGCCTCGCTGTCGCCGTCGCGGGCGGCGGATTTCAAGACCTGCCCGCTGCTCTACCGGTTCCGCAGCATCGACCGGCTGCCCGAGCGGACCACCATCGAGCAGGCGCGGGGCACCCTGGTGCACGCGGTGCTGGAGCGCCTGTTCGACCTTCCCGCCCCGGGCCGCACACCGGCCGCCGCCGGTGACCTGGTGGCCCCGCAGTGGGACCGCATGGTCACCGAGCAGCCGGAGCTGGCCGGGATCTTCGAGGGCGCGGAGCCGGCCGGCCCGGTGGAGTTCCTGCGCTCCGCCGCCGGGCTGCTGGAGGGCTACTTCGCGGTGGAGGATCCCACCCGGCTGGAGCCGGCCGAGCGGGAGAGCCTGATCTCGGCGGTTGTCGACGAGGAGCTGCTGATCCGGGGTTACCTCGACCGGCTCGACGTGGCCCCGGACGGCGCGCTGCGGGTGGTCGACTACAAGACCGGCGGCGCCCCCCGGGAGGCGTTCGAGGCGCGGGCGCTGTTCCAGCTGAAGTTCTACGCCCTGGTGCTGTGGCGCACCCGGGGGGTGGTGCCCAAGGTGCTGCGGCTGCTCTACCTGCGCGACGCCGAGGTGTTGGACTACACGCCGGACGCCGAGGAGCTGGTCCGCTTCGAGCGCACGGTGGTGGCGTTGTGGCGGGCGATCGAGCAGGCCACCGCCAGGCAGGATTTCCGGCCCCGGCCGAGCCGTCTCTGCGACTGGTGCAGCCACCAGGCGCTGTGCCCCAGTTTCGGTGGCACGCCGCCGCCGTTCCCGGTCGCGGTGGCCGGCGCCGATCCGCTGCGTGACGCCCGGTCCGCCCCGGCGACGCCGGGCGCCGACGACTGACCTCCGGGCGCCCCGTTGAGGCGCACACCCGTCACCGCGATTCTCGCCGGTCACGGCGCCTCCTGACCGCTCGCGCCCGGCCTCGCCGACGATCTCCCAGCGCCGGGGCCGGAAAACCGACCGGATCGGTGCCGCGCCGGTCGGGACGCGGCGGCTGGCCGACCTCTACGGTGGTCCGCGGCGCGCCGGCCGGCGTGCGCGAGGATGACCGGTGCGGCAGCACGGCGTCGGCGCGGGACAGGGAGACGAGATGACCGATCGGGTGGCCTCGGCGCGGCCGGTGCGGATCCTGCTCGCCGACGACCAACCGCTGCTGCGCACCGGGTTCCGGATGGTGCTGGGCGCCGAGGGCGACCTCGACGTGGTGGCGGAGGCCGGCGACGGCCTGGAGGCGGTGGAGCTGTCCCGCCGGCTGCTGCCCGACGTCGTGCTGATGGACATCCGGATGCCCCGGATGGACGGGGTCGCCGCGACCCGGGCGATCGTCGACGCCCGGCTGCCGGTGCGGGTGCTGGTGCTGACCACGTTCGACCTGGACGAGTACGTCGTGGGCGCGTTGCGCGCCGGCGCCAGCGGGTTCCTGGCCAAGGACGTGCCGGCCGAGGAGCTGATCGCGGCGATCCGCACGGTGGCCGGCGGAGACGCGGTGGTGGCGCCACGGATCCTGCGGCGGCTGCTGGATCGCTTCGCCGACCTGCTGCCCGACCCGTCGGCGACACCGTCGGCCGAGCTCAGCACGCTCACCGACCGGGAGCGCGAGGTCCTGGTGCAGGTGGCACGGGGGCTGTCGAACGCCGAGATCGCGGCGGTGCTGTCGGTCAGCGAGACCACCATCAAGACCCACGTCGGGCACGTGCTGACCAAGCTGCGGCTGCGCGACCGGGTGCAGGCGGTGGTGCTGGCGTACGAGTCGGGGCTGGTCCGTCCCAGGGCGTAGTTCCTCCCTACCGCTACCTCACCCGGCGTACGCACAGATCCCTCCGTGGGGGGACGGCTCGGTTGCCGTGCTCACCTACCGTGACCAGAGGTGGCTCGGCGCGGTTGACCCTCTCGTGGGGTCAGCCCCTAGCGTCCGGCCCTGGAAGCGTTTCCGCCGGTCGGGAAACACGTGGATCGGCCGTCGGGTCAGGGGCAACCCTGAGCCGGCATGGGGGTGCACCCGCAGCGTGAAATCCGCGCCGGATCCCCCCGTGGGCGGACGGGATGGGCGCGTGCAGCGCCGATGATGGACGTGCCGGACCAGCGGGGGCGGCGCGTATTGGCAGAGACGGAAGAGGTAGATGACGTGACCGCGACGGTAGGCCAGCAGGCGCAGGCCGCGGCCCGGGCGAACGACGTGTGGAAGGTGTACGGCAGCGGCGAGGCGCAGGTCATCGCGCTACGCGGGGTGAGCGCGGAGTTCGAACGCGGCCAGTTCACCGCGATCATGGGCCCGTCGGGTTCCGGCAAGTCGACACTGATGCACTGCCTGGCCGGCCTGGACTCGGTGACCCGGGGGACGGTGGCGATCGGTGAGACGACGGTCACCGGGCTGGGCGACTCCGGGCTGACGAAGCTGCGCCGGGACAAGGTGGGCTTCATCTTCCAGCAGTTCAACCTGCTGCCCACGCTGACCGCGAAGGAGAACATCCTGCTGCCGCTGTCGATCGCCGGGCGCAAGCCGGACCCGGCCTGGTACGACACGGTGATCGACACGGTCGGCCTGCGGGACCGGCTGGACCACCGGCCGGCGCAGCTATCCGGTGGGCAGCAGCAGCGGGTGGCGTGCGCGCGGGCGTTGGTCTCCCGCCCCGAGGTGATCTTCGCGGACGAGCCGACCGGCAACCTGGACTCCCGCTCCGGCGCGGAGGTGCTCAACTTCCTGCGCAACTCGGTCCGCGAGCACGGCCAGACCATCGTGATGGTCACCCACGACCCGACCGCCGCCGCGTACGCCGACCGGGTGGTCTTCCTCGCCGACGGGCAGATCGTCTCGGAGCTGATCGAGCCGACCGCCGACACGGTGCTGGACACCATGAAGAAGCTGGACACTCCGGCCGAGGTGGGCAACTGATGTTCCGCGCGACACTGAAGAGTCTGCTGGCCCGCAAGGTCCGGCTGATCCTGTCCGGGTTGGCGGTGGTGCTCGGAGTGATGTTCGTCTCGGGCGCCTTCGTGCTCACCGACACGCTGGGCCGATCCTTCGACTCGGTCTTCGCCGACGGTTTCTCCGAGATCGACGTGAACGTGGCGGCGACGCCGAAGGTGGAGGTCAGCGAGGTCGAGGGCGAGCAGACCGCCACCCCGGTGCCCGCCGCCGTGGTGGACCGGGTGAAGCAGGTGCCGGGGGTGGCCTCGGCGACCGGCATCGTCAACGCCGACGGCGCCCGCGTGATCGGCAGCAACGGCAAGGTGGTCACCTCGTTCGGTCCGCCGCAGTTGGGTGAGAACTGGACGGGCGAGAGCGAGCTGCTGCAACTGCGCGAGGGGCGCGGGCCGCAGGCCGACGACGAGATCGTCATCAACAAGTCGCTGGCGACGGCGGCGAAGGTGCAGGTCGGCCAGAAGGTCGGCGTGCTCACCGCGTTCGAGTCGAAGAAGCGGGACTTCACCCTCGTCGGCATCCTCGGTTACAGCGGTGACCGGGACTCGATCGGCGGGTTGAACGAGGTCTTCTTCACCACTCCGGTGGCGCAGCGGCTGATGCTCGGCGCGCCGGACGCGTTCAGCAGCATCACCGTGCGCGCCGCCGACGGGGTCTCCAACGAGACGCTGCGCGACGACGTGGCCCGCACCCTGGGCGCGGAGTACGAGGTGAAGACCGGCGAGCAGGTGGCCGCGGACGCCTCGGCCAGCCTGAAGGAGGGGCTCTCCTTCTTCAACAAGATCCTGCTCGGCTTCGCCGCGGTGGCGCTGCTGGTGGGCACCTTCCTGATCCTGAACACCTTCTCGATCATCGTCGCCCAGCGCACCCGGGAACTGGCGCTGATGCGGGCCATCGGGGCCAGCGGCCGTCAGATCATCGGCTCGGTGGTGCTGGAGGCCATCGCGGTCGGGCTGATCGCCTCGGTGCTCGGCCTGGCGGCCGGCATCGGGGTGGGAGCGCTGCTGGCGTTCCTGTTCGGCAAGCTGGCCGGTGGGCTCACCCTGGCCGGGATCGGCGTGCCCGCGGCGGCGGTGATCGGCTCGTTCGCTGTCGGCCTGGTGATCACCGTGGTGGCGGCGCTGCTGCCGGCGCTGCGGGCGTCCCGGATCCCACCGATCGCCGCCATGCAGGACGTGGCCACTCCGGACCGGCCGCTGACCAAGGTCACCATCGCCGGGTCGGTGATCACCGGCATCGGCGCGGTGCTGCTCTTCCTCGGGCTCAGCGGCAACGCCAGTGGCCAGACGCTGCCCACCATCCTGGGCGGGGTGCTGTTCGCCTTCATCGGCGTGGCCCTGCTGACGCCGCTGATCAGCCGGCCGGTGGTGAGCCTGCTCGGGGCGATCTTCTCCTGGTCGGTGCCGGGCAAGCTGGGCCGGCTGAACTCGGGACGCAACCCGCGCCGTACCGCGATCACCGCTGCCGCCCTGATGGTCGGCATCGCGTTGGTCACCGGCGTCACGGTGATCCTCGACTCGGCCAAGGGCAGCATCAGCGCTCTCGCCGAGGACACCATCAAGGCCGAGCTGGTGATCTCCGGTGTGCAGGGCGGCCCGCGGCCGCCGAGCTTCGACCCGGGTGTGCTGGACCGGGCCAAGGCCCTGCCCGGCGTGCAGATGGTCGACGGCGAGTACGGCGACATGGCCAAGCTCAACGGCGAGAGCACCTGGGTCGCGGCGAGCAGCGACGTCGCGTCGCTGCGGCAGATCTTCGGTGCCAAGCCGACCGCCGGTGACATCGACCGGCTCAGCCCGACCCAGATGCTGGTCAGCTCGGACACCGCCACCTCCCGCGGGCTGTCGGTGGGCTCGACGGTGAACGTGCAGCTGACCCGGGGCGAGGCGCGGACGTACACGGTCAGCGGCATCTACGAGTCCTCCCAGCTGACCAACCCGGTGGTGCTGCCGGTGACGGCGGCGAAGGACTTCGCCATCCCGCAGCCCATCCAGGGCTTCATCCAGCTGGCCCCCGGCACTCGGGTCGGCGACGTGCAGCCGCAGGTGGAGACGCTGCTCGCGGACAGCCCCGAGGTGTCGGTGGCCGATCGGGAAGCGTTCATCAAGCAGCAGACCAGTCAGCTCGACGGGCTGCTCACGATGATCCAGATCCTGCTGGCGCTGGCCATCGTGATCGCCGTGCTGGGCATCATCAACACCCTGGCGCTGTCGGTGCTGGAGCGGACCCGTGAGTTGGGTCTGCTGCGGGCGATCGGCCTGCGCCGCGGGCAGACCATGGGCATGATCACCGTGGAGGCGGTGGTGATCTCGGTGTTCGGCGCGCTGCTCGGTGTGGTGGTCGGCACCGGCCTCGGCGCAGCGGTGGTCGAGGCGCTCAAGGACGAGGGGATCACCGACCTGATCCTGCCGTGGGGGCAGATGGGTGTCTTCCTCGGTCTCGCGGCGATCATCGGGGTGGTGGCCGCGGTGCTCCCGGCGATCCGGGCGGCCCGGATCAACGTCCTGGGCGCGATCGCCCACGACTGACCGGTCACCACGAGACCCCGGCGCCGCGAGCGGCGCCGGGGTCTCGTGCCGTCGGCCCGCCGAATCGTCCTCTGGTGCCGGCGCCGAGCTGCCAGGATGGCGGTGCCGGAGCGGGACGGCGGTGGCGCCGAAAGGGGTGACATGACCGATCAGGATGCCTACCAGCGGGCACTGGACAACGCCGAGCGGCTGCTCGGTCAGCCGCTCGTGCTGCCCCTCGGTGACGGTGAGCCGCCCGTCGGGCAGGACTTCCGCCGCTTCGCCACCGTGCAGACCTTCGGCGAGGCGTGGCCCCGGGAGGGGTTGGACTTGCGCAGCCGCTGCCTGGTCTCGGTGGCGATCGCCGCGGCCCTCGGCACCCACGAGCCGCTGCGCGGCCAGCTGCGCATCGCCCTGCACTCCGGGGTGACCAAGGAGGAGATCGTCGAACTGTTCATCCACCTGGCCGCGTACGCGGGGGCCGCCCGGGCGTTCGACGGCTACCAGGTGGTCGCGGCGGTCTTCGCCGAGCGCCCCTGACCCGCGCCGGCCCCGGTCAGCCGGTCGCGCCGGCCCGGTCGACCAGCAGCGCGGCGAGCAGCTCGAGGTCCGCGCCGGTCAGGCTCTCCAGCTGGTGTACGCCGGGCGTGCTCGGCAGCGTGGCCTCCGCGGGTACGGCCAGCACCGCTGCGCCGGCGGCGAGCGCGCTGGCCACCCCGGTCGGCGAGTCCTCGATCGCCACGCAGCGGCCGATCGGCACGCCCAGCAGGCGGGCGGCGGTCAGGTACGGCTCCGGGTGCGGCTTGGCCGCGACCACCTCGTCGCCGCAGACCACCGCGTCGAAGCTGTCCCGCCCGAGGGTGTCCAGGGCGATCTCGACCAGTGGCCGGCCGCTGGAGGTGACCAGCGCGGTGGGGATGCCCGCCGCCCGGACCGCGCGCAGCAGCGCGAGCGCTCCCGGACGCCAGCGCAGCCCGGTGCGGAACAGCTCCAGGATCCGGGCGTTGATCCACGCCGCGCTGGCCTCCGGGTCCCGTTCGGGCTGACCCAGGTCGTCGTGCAGGATGCGCATCGAATCGGCCATGCTGGTGCCGACGATCGACCGGCGGGCGGCGGTGGAGAGCTCGCCGCCGTACTCCCGCGCGAGTTCCTGCAGTGCGACGTCCCACAGCTTCTCGCTGTCGACCAGCGTGCCGTCCATGTCGAAGAGCACGGCGGCGGGGTGATGGCTGCTCAGCGGATCCTCCAGGGTCGTGGCCGACACCGGCGATCCTGCCAGGGCTCACCGCCGCCGGTGGCGGCGGCGGGCGCCAGGGTGACGCGGGCAACCCGGTCAGCCCAGGTCGCAGGCCTCCAGGGAGCGCTCGTAGCCGCGGAAGAACGAGTCGGTGCGCTGCTCGGCGGTGCCGTGCGAACCCTCGGCGAACCACGGCTGGTCCGGGTCGTCGCCGACCGCCGCCACCCCCTCCCGGAACTCCTCCAGGTCACCCTCGGCCAGGCTCAGGTCGCCGGAGCGCACCGAGTCGCCGAGGTACGCCCCGGCCATGCAGTCGGCCTGCAACTCCTGCTGGATGGTGAAGCTGTAGTTGATGCCGAGCCGCACCTGGATGCCGTGGGCGTACTCGTGACCGAGCAGGTAGAACACGAACGCGTCACCGACCTGGCGGAACGCCGCCACCGACCAGGCGATGTCGTAGGCGATGAAGTCTCCCCGTGAGCAGTAGACCGCGTTGTTGCGCGGCAGCGCCTGGCCGCCGCAGGACACTTCTCCCGCCCGCTGGTACGGGGTGATCCGCCGGATGGGCTGGAAGCGTTGCCCGGACGCCTTGAACCGGGCCGCCCAGTACCGCTCGGCGATTGCCTGGGCGTCGGCGACGTCCTGCTCGAACTCGGCCACACTGGTGGTGCTGTCGGCCCGGGTGCTGCTCGGCCCGGGCGAGGCCGCCGACCGGCTCGGTGCCGGCCGCTCACCCTCCGGCTCGGCCAGCCCGCCGCCGGCGCACGCGGCCGACACCAGCGCGGCGATCAGCAGGCCCGCCAGCGGGCCCCGGGCATCACGTCCTGATCGTGCCCCCACTGTGCCTCCCCTGGCGTCCGTGCTGAGCTGGGCAGTACCCCGACGATACGGCCGCCATGCCCACCACCTCATTCACGTGCGTGGCCGCCGGGTGGTTCACAGCTCAGGCTTGTTCACCGGTCAGGCGTGGGTCAGGCACGGTTCACGGCGTCGGCGTTGAACGGCCACAATGGGCCGGGGCGGATGTCGCCGTCCGGTGAGGAGGGCCGTCGTGCACGTGCTGGGCAGCCGCCGGCGCAGCCAGCCGGCCCCGCCGCACATCGTGTGGCGCTCGCTACGCGACCCGTACGAGGCCGCCAGCCGGCCCTGGCTGGAGCTGCGCGACGACGAGGTGGCGCCCCGGGTGGTGGCGGGCTACGCGCCGGTGCTGCTGATCTGGTCGTCGCTGTGGCCGCACCGGCCCCTCGACCGGATCCGCTTCGACCTGGCTCCCGGGCCGCCCGGCCAGGACTGCGCGCTGCGTTGGACGCTCATCACCGACGGGGAGCTGCCGGGCGAGAGCACCCTCGGGTACCTGCGACACCGGCTCAACTATCTGATCAACAACCGGCTGCGACTCTCCTACGGGCAGTGAACGGTCAGCCCGTGCTGTCGCGGCCCCGCTGCCACAGGTCGCCCTGCTCGGCGTGCCGCTCGGCCTCGTACCGCTGCTGGGTGGCCCGGGCGTCGCGCCCGGCGGCATCGTCGTCTGCGGAGCGCAACCGCGCCCGATCACGCCAGGCCACCACCCCGAACGCCGCACCCCCCACCGCGGCGAAGACCCCAACCACCACCCACATCGTCGTCATCCCGCCACGTTAACCATCCCCCACCACCCACCCCTCACCCCTCCCCCGCGCCTTCCGCCCACGCCCCCGCCCCCGCCCGGCGGGGCGCGGCGTGTCGGGACAACAACTTCATGATCGACGCGTGGTGAGGGGGATCGGGGTTGGGGGGTCGTAGCGTGTCCGGGTGGGGGGGGGTGGCTTCGACGTCTCTGGTGAAGCGGCGCCGTCGCGGCGCCCGGAACAGGAGGGACCACCGTGAAGTACATGATCCTGCTCTACGGCTCGCAGCAGGACTACGACGTGCTGACCGGCCGGGCGACCGACCGACCGGCCATGTCGGCCGAGCAGATCGCGGCCATGCACAAGCACATGGAGACGTTCCACCAGGCGCTCGCCGAGTCCGGGGAACTGGTCGACGCCCGGGGGCTCAGTGAGCCGGTGCACGCCCGCCGCGTGCGGGTGCGCGACGGCGCGCCGGTGGTCACCGACGGCCCGTACCCGGAGACGCAGGAGGTGCTGGCCGGCTACACCATCGTGGAGTGCGCCAGCTTCGACCGGGCCACCGAGATCGCCGCCGGCCTGGTCGACCCCGACGCGCCCGGCGGGTACGTGGACGTGCGGCCGGTGCTGGACGGCGTCGAGGACCTGGCTGGCTGACCGGTGGCGGAGACCGCTCCACCCGTCGAGGACCTGCTGCGTGCGCTGGCGCCGCAGGTCCTCGGCGCGCTGGTGCGTCGCTACGGGCACTTCGACACCGCCGAGGACGCCGTCCAGGAGGCGCTGATCGCCGCGGCGGGCGGTTGGCCGCGCGGCGGCGTACCGGAGAATCCCCGGGGCTGGCTGATCACGGTCGCGTCCCGCCGGCTGACCGACCTGCTGCGCAGCGAGCAGGCCCGGATGCGGCGGGAGGACGCCGTGGCGCGGTGGGTGCTGCCCGACCAGTGGCAGGCGCCCGCCGCCGACCGTCCGCCGGCGGACGCCGACGACACGCTCATCCTGCTGTTCCTGTGCTGCCATCCGGCGCTCTCGCCGGCCTCGCAGATCGCGCTGACGCTGCGCGCGGTGGGCGGATTGAGCACCGCCGAGGTGGCCCGGGCCTTCCTGGTGCCGGAGGCGACGATGACCCGGCGGATCAGCCGGGGCAAACAGCGGATCCGGGCCAGCGGGCTGCGGTTCGCGCCGCCCACCGCCCCGGAGCGCGCCGACCGGCTCGCCGCCGTGCTGCACGTGCTGTACCTGATCTTCACCGAGGGGTACGCGCGCACCGCCGGCCCCGGCCTGCTGCGCGGCGACCTGACCGCCGAGGCGATCCGGCTGGCCCGGCTGGTGCACCGCCTGCTGCCGGACGATCCCGAGGTCACCGGGCTGCTCGCGCTGATGCTGCTCACCGACGCGCGCGCCCCGGCCCGGATCGGCCCGCACGGCGAGCTGGTGCCGATGGCCGAACAGGACCGCGGCCGGTGGCGGGTCGACCAGATCACTGAAGGGGTCGCTCTGATCACCGAGGCGCTGCCGCGCGGGGTCGTCGGGCCGTACCAGCTCCAGGCGGCCATCGCGGCCGTGCACGACGAGGCGCCCAGCGCGGCGGCCACCGACTGGGCACAGATCACCGCCCTGTACGAGGTGCTGCTGGGCATCTCCGACAACCCGATCGTGGCGCTCAACCACGCGGTGACCGTGGCGATGAGCCGGGGCGCGCCGGCCGGGCTGGCACTGCTCGCCGAGCTGGCCGACGACACCCGGCTGGCTGACGATCCCCGCCTACCGGCCGCCCGCGCCCACCTGTGGGAGCTGATCGGTGAACGGGTCGCGGCGCGGGAGGCGTACCGGATGGCGGCGGCGCGGTCGACGAACCTGGCGCAGCAGCGCTACCTGAATGCCCGCGCGGACCGGCTGACAGACGACCCGGCCGCCGGGCGGTAAGGAGGGGCTCCTTCTTACCGCCTGGCGCTAAGAAGGGGTCCCTCCTTACCGCAAGCGGCGGGTCAGGGGCTGGCGGCCAGGAAGACGAAGGCGGCCAGCAACACCAGGTGCACGCCACCCTGCAACACGTTGGCCCGGCCCGGCACCACGGTCAGCACCGCGGTCACCGCGGTGAGCGCGAGCAGCGCGAGCTGGGTGCCGCCGAGGCCCAGCAGCAGCGGGCCGTCCAACCAGATCGAGGCGATCGCGATCGCCGGGATGGTCAGGCCGATGCTGGCCATCGCCGAGCCGAGCGCGAGGTTCAGACTGATCTGCACCCGGTCGCGGCGGGCCGCGCGGGCCGCGGCCAGGGTCTCCGGCAGCAGCACCAGCAGCGCGATGATCACGCCAACGAAGGCGTGGGGAAGGTTCGCCGCCGCCACCCCGGCCTCGATGGTCGGGGATACGGTCTTGGCGTCGCCGACCACCGCGACCAGCGCCACCAGCAGCAGCCCCAGGCTGAACAGCGCCGCGCGGGTCGTCGGCGGCCTCGCGTGCTCCTCCGCGTCGATCACCCGGCCCTGGCTGTCGACCGGCAGGAAGTAGTCGCGGTGCCGGCCGGTCTGCACCAGCACGAACAGCCCGTACAGCGCCAGCGACGCGACGGCGGCGAACGCGAGCTGGGCCGGGCTGAACTCCGGGCCCGGCCGGGCCGTGGTGAACGTCGGAATGACCAGACTCAGGGTGGCCAGGGTGATCACGGTGGCCAAGGCTCCGCCGGTGCCCTCCGGATTGAACACCGCCACCCGCCGGCGCAGCGCCCCGAGCAGCAGGGACAGGCCGAGTATCCCGTTGCAGGTGATCATGACGGCGGCGAAGACGGTGTCCCGCGCGAGCGACTGCGTCTTCTCCGGTCCACTTATCATCAGCGTGACGATCAGGGCGACCTCGATCACGGTGACCGCGACGGCGAGCACCAGCGAACCGTAGGGCTCACCCACCCGGTGGGCGACCACCTCGGCGTGGTGCACGGCCGCCAGCACCGCGCCACCCAGCAACGCCGCCACCACCACGACGACGGGCGCGGGTAACTCCCGCCCCCACGTCACGAGCAGCACGAGAACGGCGAGCACGGGTACGGCGACGGTCCAGTCGGTCAGTCGGGAACGAAGCAGGGCGGCCATGCCAGAAAGACTGCCAGGTCAAGTGATCATGTGCCCACCATCGACGCAGCCGTTCCGGGGTGGCGGCACACTCCACTACGGTCGCAGGCCATGGTCTTCGACCGCACCGATGCCACCCGCGCCTCCTACGACACGGTCGCCGCCGACTACTCCGAGCTGCTGCGCGACGAGGTGGCCGCCCGCCCCTGGGTCCGGACGAGGCTGGCCGCGTACGCCGAGGTGGTGATCCGGGCCGGGCTGGTGGAGGTGGCCCGGCTGGTACGCGCGGCCGGCCGTCACGAGAAGTCCACCCAGGGCTTCCTGCTCGCGCAGAAACCGTAACTCATCGGTTACGCTTCCGGGGTGGACGAGGTGGCCACCGCGATCGCGGACCCGGTACGGCGGCGCATCCTGACCATGCTGCGCGACGAGCCGCTGGCCGCGGGCGAGATCGCCCAGCGGTTCGCGATCAGCCGACCCGCGATCAGCCGCCACCTGCGCGTGCTGCGGGAGAGCGGGCTGGTCCGCGACGACCTGGTCGGCCGGAGGCGGATCTACCGCCTCGATCCCGGCCCGCTCGCCGAACTGGTCGACTGGCTCGCCGAGCTGGTCACCGCCGACCGGTGGGAGCGGCACCTCGACGCGTTGGAGACCGAGGTCTATCGAACCCGCCGGGAACGCCGCAGCGGCGGCCCTGCGGAGTACCGAAGGGAGCACACGGCATGACCCGTACACCCGCCGGACGACTGTTTCGCACCGCCGCCGGCCACGATCTCGTCCTCACCCGGACGTTCCGCGCCCCGGCGGCGGACGTGTGGGCCAGCCTGACCGAACCGGAGCGCACGGCCCGCTGGTTCGGCCCCTGGGAGGGCGACGCCGCGCCCGGCCGGACCATCCGGGTGCAGATGGCGTACGAGGAGGAGCAGCCCTGGTGCGACGTCCACATCGACGCCTGCGAACCGCAGCGGCGACTCGCCGTGTCGATGATCGACAGCTACGGCAGCTGGCTGCTGGAGATGGAGCTGTCCGACGCGGACGGCACGACCGAGCTGCGGTTCGTCCAGCACCTCACCAGCGTGGAGGGCATCGCCGAGGTGGGCGCCGGTTGGGAGTACTACCTGGACATGCTCGTCGCCTCCCGGGACGGCTCGTCACGGCCCGAGTTCGACGAGTACCACCCGGCGATGCAGCCCTACTACCAGGCACTCGCTCGGGAGGCCCCAGACTCCGCCCAGCCCGCCTGAGATCGCCTCGGGCCTGCGGAGGAGGGCGGAAGGTGTCCGTCACTGCGGACGATCAAGGGGCAAAGGAGGGCACACCCACTCCCTGCCACTTCTAAGGTATAGCGCACCGGGGGGCTTGCGGCAAGACCCGGGTGATGCCGCAGAATCGCCGACCGAGGCCAGGACCTGCGGAAATCCGGAGTACCGGTTGACCGCGACCTCAGATCGGAGCCGATGAGTGAACCCCCTGACCACCAGCGTTTTTGACCTTCCCGACCATCTCTCCCCCAAGGCCGACCCGGCGTTGATCGCCCGCGACGAACGGCACTTCGCGGCCCTCGCGGAGAGCCTCGAGGAGTTGTTCGCCGAGCTGTCCGACCGTCTCGACGCCGCGCGCAGGGCGCCCGGTGGCAAGGGCCGGCAGGCGGTGGACCGGGACATGGAGGTCCGCCGGCTGACCGCTCGCCTGCGCGCACTGCGCCGCTTCGGTCTGGACCTTTGCATCGGACGCATGGTCAGCGCGGACAATCCCGAGCCCGTGTACGTCGGACGACGTGGCCTCACGGACAGCGCGGGTCGTCGGCTGCTGCTCGACTGGCGCTCCCCAGCGGCTGAGCCGTTCTTCGGCGCGACCCACGGCAACCCGATGGGTCTGGCGAGCCGCCGCAGGTACCGCTGGACCCGCGGCCGGATCAGCGACTACTGGGACGAGGTGTTCACCCCGGACGGGTTGGAGGGGCACGCCGCGCTCGACGACCAGTCCGCCTTCATCGCCAGCCTGGGCAGCAGCCGGTCGACCCGGATGCGGGACGTGCTCGGCACCATTCAGGCCGACCAGGACGCCATCATCCGGGCAGGGTCCCGGGGCGCTCTCGTGGTCGACGGCGGTCCGGGTACGGGGAAGACCGTCGTCGCTCTGCACCGCACCGCCTATCTGCTCTACTCCGACCCTCGCCTCGGTCACCGCCGGGGCGGCGTGCTGTTCGTCGGGCCGCACCAGCCCTACCTGGCCTACGTCGGCGACGTCCTGCCCAGCCTCGGCGAGGAGGACGTGCAGACCTGCACTCTGCGGGACCTCGTGCCCGAGGGTGCCGCGGCAACCATCGAGACCGACCCGGACGTGGCCCGCCTGAAGTCGTCCGGGGACCTGGTGAAGGCGATCGAGGCGGCCGTCAGGTTCTACGAGGAGCCGCCGGCCAGACCGATGACGGTCACAGCCGGCGACGCCGACATCTGGCTGAGCGCCGACGACTGGGCCGAGGCGTTCAAGGCGCCGGGCCCCGGCACCCCGCACAACGAGGCGCGTGACGAGATCTGGGAGGAACTGCTCACGATCCTGATGGAGAAGTACGACGGCGACGAGCCGGACGACCTGGTCCGCAGGTCGCTGCTGCAGAACAGGGAACTGCTCACGACCGTCAACCGCGCCTGGCCGCTGCTCGAGGCGACGGACCTCGTCGGTGACCTGTGGTCGGTGCCCGCCTATCTGCGCAGGTGCGCGCCCTGGCTCAGCCCGGAGGAGATTCGGAAGCTCCAGCGCGGCGACGCCCAGGCCTGGACGGTGTCCGACCTGCCGTACCTGGACGCGGCACGGCAGCGGCTCGGTGATCCGGAGGCGTCCGGGCGCAAGCGCCAGCACGATGCCGCTGTCGCCGTCGAGCGGGATCGCCGGGCGACGGTCATCGACGAGCTGATTGAGGCCCATGTCTATGACGACGGTGAAGGTGTGCTGTCGAGCCTGCGCCAACTGGATCTCCAGGACGCCCTGGTCGACGAGACCGCACTGCCCAGCACCGAGCCGGACCAGCTCGTCGGCCCGTTCGCGCACATCGTCGTGGACGAGGCTCAGGAACTGACCGACGCGGAGTGGCAGATGTTGCTGCTCCGCTGCCCGTCCCGCAGCTTCACCATCGTCGGCGACCGCGCTCAGGCGCGGCACGGGTTCACCGAGTCGTGGCAGGAACGGCTCCAGCGGATCGGGATGGACCGGGTCGACCTGGCATCCCTGAGCATCAACTACCGGACGCCGAAAGAGGTCATGGCGGAAGCCGAGCCGGTCATCCGGGCCGCGCTCGCCGACGCGAACGTGCCGACGTCCATCCGCAGCAGCGACGTCCCCGTCGTACACGGATCTGCCTCCGACCTGAGTTCGATCCTCGACACCTGGCTCGCCGCGCACGCCGACGGCATCGCCTGCGTCATCGGTGATCCCACCTTCCCGACGACGTCCCGCGTCCGGTCACTGCCCCCGGAGCTGTCGAAGGGGCTCGAGTTCGACCTGGTCGTCCTCGTCGATCCTGAGGCGTTCGGCACCGGCATCGAAGGAGCGGTCGACCGCTATGTCGCGATGACCCGGGCGACCCAGCAACTCGTCATCCTCACGAGTTCCTGACAGGTCTTCAAGGGCGCAGCGTCTCCGCGTGCAGCGCCGCGAACTCGGCGGTCAACGCCGGCAGCGGGAAGTGCGCGTTCAGGCCACTGGGGTTGGGCAGCACCCAGACCCGGGCTGGGCCCAGCCGATCCGGCTGCGGGCCCAGCCCGGCCCGGGGCCGGGCAAAGGCGATCCGGTACGCGGTCACCCCGAGGATGGCCACCCACCGCGGCCGGTGCCGCTCGGTCTTCACCGCCAACCCCGTCACCCCCGCCACCAGCTCCGCCGGCGTCAGCTCGTCGGCGCGGGCGGTGGCCCGGTTGCTCAGACTGGTGATCCCGACGCCCTGCCGCAGCAGCTCGTCGCGTTCCCACGGGTGCAGCTCGCGGTCAGTGAAGCCGGAGCGGTGCAGGGCCGGCCAGAAGCGGCTGCCCCGCCGGGCGAAGTGCTCTCCCACGGCGGCGGAGTAGAGGCCCGGGTTGAAGCCGCAGAACAACACCCGCAGGCCGGGACCGATCACATCCACCAACCCGCGACCGGCCGCCGCCGCCACTTCCTGCGGGGTCGGCCGCCGGAAGTGCCCCGGCTCGCCCGTGTCCACCCCACCGATCCTGCCGTACGGTCCGCCGCCCGATCACGGCTTCCGGCGCGTGGGGCGGCCCGGGCGTGCGCCCTCGATCACGACTTGACACCCTCAACGGATGCAGTCAATCGACCACCTCGCCACCAGCCGCTACGCCCGGATGCGCTGGAACACTCCGCTGTCCGAGGAGCACGCGTCCCTGCTGCTGCAGCGGCTCGACGTCCGCCCCGGCTCGCGCGTGCTCGACCTCGGCTGCGGCTGGGGTGAGCTGCTGCTCAGGGCGGTCGCCGTGGGCGGTGTCGCCGGCCCGGTCGCGACGAGGGGCGTCGGCGTCGACACCGACGACGCCGCACTGGCCCGGGGGCGGAGGCTGGCCGCTGGCCGGTCGCTGAACCGGCACGTCGCGTTCGTGATGGGGGAAGCGGCGGCCTGGCAGGAGCCGGCCGACCGGGTCCTGTGCATCGGCTCCGCACACGCCTTCGGCGGCACCGGCGCAGCCCTCGACGCGCTCGCCGCCGTGGTCCGGCCCGGTGGACGGCTGCTGTTCGGCGAGGCGTACTGGGACCGTCCTCCCAGCGGGGAGGCCGAGCAGATCTTCGGGGCGGAGGTCACCGATCTGCCAGGCCTCGTCGAGGCCGCGCGCGAGCGCGGCTGGCGCGTCCTGCACCTGAGCACCGCCGACCAACGGGAGTGGGACGACTTCGAGTCGACCTGGCTCGCCGGCCGGCAGGAGTGGCTGCTGACGTACCCGGAGGATCCCCGCGCGGCGGAGGTCCGCGCGGAACTCGACGACCGGCTGCGCCAGTACCTCACGGTCTACCGCGGAATGCTCGGCCTCGCCTATCTCGTCCTCGGTCGCTGACGGTCCGTCCTTGACCTCGGTGGCTACGGTGAGCGCGGTGAGCGGTCGACCTCGCGATCCCCACGAACGCCCCGCCCTGCACTGGCGAATCCTCATCGTGTCCGCCGGCACCGTGCTGGTGTGGCTGTTCGTCTACCACGATGCCCTGCTCGGCCGTGACTACGACCGCCCGACCCATGTCGCCAGGGCCATCCTCACGACGCTGCTGGTCGTACCCCTGGTGGTGGCCGCCCGCCGCCTGCTCGACCGGCGGCCCTGGACCGGCCTCGGGTTGCCCTCCCTGCGCACCGGCTGGCGGCACCTGCTGCTCGGCATGGCCTGCTGGCTGGTGCCCGCCGCCCTGGGGTTCGCGCTCTGCCTCGGCTTCGGTTGGGTCGAGATCAGCCTGCGCACCTCCGCCGCGGATGCCCTGCGGGTGGCGGCACTCCTGGTCGTGCTCGTCTTGCTCTACGAGGCGCTGCCGGAGGAACTCGTCTTCCGCGGCTACCTGCAACGCAACCTCGCCACCCGGTTGCCGGCCTGGCAGGCCGTCATCGGGCAGGCCGTGTTGTTCACCCTGTTCGGGTTCCTCGTCGGCGCCGCCACCTCCGCCGACCGACTGCTCCTCTTCTTCGTTTTCGCGCTCCTCCTCGGCGCCTTCCGCGTCGCCACCGGTGACATCTGGGCGGGCATAGGCTTCCACCTCGCCTTCCAGACCGTCGCCCAGTTGTTCGGAGACGTAGGTGCCGTCTTCGACGTGGTCGGAGCTGACGTCCTGGGGCTCGTCGCCCTGGGCGGCGTGCCGTTCGCTCTCGGCTGGATGGCCATGGAACGTCTGCACCGGGACCGCCTGAACTGGCAGGCCCTGGAACCGGACCCGATCCGTTGACGAACACGCGGGAGGACGTGAACCCGCCGACGCGGGAGATCAGGAATCCGCCGGGACCCCGGCCTCAAGCTGGCCGATCAACGGGGCGAGGAGCTCGTTGAGCTCCCGCACCAGCACCGTGACCGCTCTGCGGGCCGCGGCCGCCACGGCATCGTCGGGACCGTCAGGAGCCGGCGGCAGATCATCGAGCGGGACCGGTGCCTCCACCTGGAGCATCGCGCGGAGATGCGGGGCCCGCGTCAGATCCTGCTCCGACGGTGTCGTGTACTGGCCGAACAACTGGGGCCAGTCCCGCCAACCACGGTCACGCTGCCACTGCCTGGTCCAGGTGAGCTCAGCCGGCCAGCGGGAGATCACGGTCACCGCGCAGACCATGCTCCCGTCCCACGGGCTTCGCGCGCAGGTCGCCGAGACGATCCGCCGGTGCCAGCGGACGAAGCCAGGCGACAGCTCGCTGGCCAACCGCCACGCGGTCGCCGCGAAGGCGACCGGAGCGATGTCGCCCCAGGTGCCGGCGAACTCGTCGATCCGCCTCAGCACCTCAGCCTCGTAGCGACCATGGCCGTCAACGCCACGTTCACGGTCGAACTGCTCGTCCAGCCAGAAGGCGCGCGGTTCAGGCATCCTCATCCCCGTCCGGAGCCGTGACATCCATCAGGTCATCCTCCCCCGGGCGGCCGAGGCACGACGGATCGAGTCGTGACTTGACAAGCAACGACCTCCAGAGTGGACGATTCAGCGTGCGAATTCTCGTGGTGGGTGGAAGTGGTCTGATCGGCGCCCATGTCGTGGACGTGCTGCGCGAGCGAGGTCATGCTGCGACGACCGTGGCGCGTACCGCCCACCCGGGTGTTGATCATTTGATCGATGTCGGGTCCGCGTCGGTCGACGAACTGCGGTCGCTGCTCGCCGGTCATGACGGCGTGGTGTACGCGACCCGCACGGACGAGCAGCGACCGCTACGCAAGCCGATCTATCCGACGTTCCGCCGGGACAACGTCGAGCCGGTGGTGAACCTCTTCACGGCCGCCCGCCTGGAAGGTCTCACGCGCGGTGTCGTCATGGGCTCGTATTACACCTACTTCGACCGGCTGCATCCGCAGTGGCGACTCGCGGCCCGCCACACGTACATCCGGTGCCGGGTGGAGCAGGCCCGCGAGGGACGGGCGGCCGCCGGCCCGGATCTACCGGTTGCCGTGCTCGAGTTGCCCTTCGTCTTCGGCCGGGCCGGCGACCGGCTACCGAACTGGTCCGGTCCGCTGGACCGTTGGGCACGGTCACGGACACCCCTGGCCGTCCCCGCCGGAGGGACCGCGGCGGCCTCGGCACGCAGCGTGGCCGAGGTCGCGGTGGACGCTCTCGAGCAGACCCGCGGTGAGGACATTCCGGTCGCCGACGAGAACCTCACGTGGAACGACATGATCGCGCGCATCGCCGAGGCGGTCGGCCGACGTCGCCGGGTCGCTCGCCTGCCGGCCGGCGCGGTAAAGGCCTCCCTACGGCTCGGCGGCGCGCTGCAGGCCCGCAGCCGCAAGGAGTCGGGCGTCAACCCGACCCACCTCGCCGACCTCCTGCTCGCCGAGCTGTTCATCGAGCCGACGACCGGCCGATCACTGGACCCGGCGCTCCGCGAGACCTTCGTCGACCCGACGACCGCGTAGCACGACCGCACGCGAGCTGTCCGCCGCTACTCCCGGGCCGCCCGCGGCGGTCGACACGGGCAGGATCGCCAGCCGTACGCGGTGCCGCCAAAATCCGCACAGCTTCAGGGATGTAGGGGTCTCCGCCGCCCGTGACTCCCCTACATCCCTGAAGCTGCTGCCACGGGCGCGCCGACAATGGTTCAGCGCCATCAGCTGAGCTGTTCGGCCAGTCCGACGATGATGCCCTCGGGCCCGCGCACATAGCAGAGCCGATAGCTGTCCTCGTACTGCTCCAGTTCGCCGACGAGTTCGGCGCCGTGGGTGCGCAGGCGGGCAAGAACGCCCTCGATGTCGTCGACGGCGAACATGATGCGACGAATGCCCAGCGTGTTCGCCGGTGCGTCCCTGGGCTCGGCGCTGATCGCCTTCGGCCTGTGGAACATCGCCAGCTCGACTCGACCGTGGCCGTCCGGGGTCCGCAGCATTGCGACGTCCTGTCGGACGTCGTCGATCCCGATGACACGCTCCACCCAACGCCCCTCGATCGGCGCCCTGCCCTCCAGCTCCATGCCAAGTTCGACGAAGAACGAGATAGTGGCGTCAAGGTCGTCGACAACGATGAGGACATTGTCCATCCGCCGGATCGTCATGCTGGGCCCCCTTGGTGTGGCACGGCCACCGTGGCCGCATCCACCTCTGAGACGAAACCGCCGAGCCGTTCTCGACATCCCTTGCATCATCGTCTTCGCGGTGATCGCCGTCCTACGTTCCGCACATGGCGTCGGCCTCGCCCCGGCTGGCACGCTTAATCCGGTCGCCGGGCCCACGTCTGCCCGCTATGGTCCGCCGCATGCGGCTGGAGAGGATCACCCCGAAGAACTACGAGGCGGCTCTTGCGCTGTCCGTGCGCCCAGATCAGGAGGACCTGGTCGCGCCGGTGGTCAAGTCGCTGGCCGAGGCGTACGTCTTCCCCGACCACGCCTGGCCGAGGCTGATCTATGACGGGGAGCGGCTGGTCGGCTTTCTGATGGCTTTCCTGGACATCCCATGGGATCCCGACCGTGATCCCGACGACCTGCGCTCCGGCCTCTGGCGGCTGAACATCGCGGCCGACGCTCAGGGAAACGGCTACGGTCGGTTCGCCGTCGAGGCCGTGTGCGGAGAGATCCGCGCGCGCGGCGGCACCCGCGCATACGTCACATGGGAGCCCCGCGCCGGAGGGCCAGAGAAGTTCTACCTGAAGCTGGGCTTCCGGCCGACAGGCGAGCAGAGTGACGGCCAGACCGTCGGCGTCCTGGTACTTCAACGTCACTTGGCTGAAGTCGTCCTCGCCAAGCAGGATTCGCGCAGTGCTCCTGGACCGGATACCGACATCGAGGCAACGCGGTCCGTGTAGACGGGTGCGGTGGTAGCGTGCGGCTGATCTTTGCGATCTTGGTACGTCATTCAGCGGCGCGATGAGGAGATTCACGATGGCAGGTGTTCCGGCCGATCCGGGCGTGCTGCATCCGATGCCCGAACAGCCGCGCGTGGTGCTACTGAAGCCGCTGGTCACCTCGCCGCTGATCGAGGTTGGGGAGTTCACCTACTACGACGACCCGGATGATCCAACCGCCTTCGAGGCGCGCAACGTGCTGTACCACTACGGGCCGGAGAAGCTGATCATCGGGAAGTTCTGCGCGCTGGGCGAGGGCGTGCGGTTCATCATGAACGGCGCCAACCACCGCATGGACGGGCCGTCGACCTTTCCGTTCCCGATCATGGGTGGTTCCTGGGTCGAACACTTCGATCTCATCACCAACCTGCCCAGACGGGGAGACACCGTGGTTGGCAACGACGTGTGGTTCGGGTACGGAGCCATGGTGATGCCCGGCGTTCAGATCGGCAGCGGAGCGGTCATCGCTTCCGGGTCCGTCGTCGTCGACGACGTCCCCGATTACGGCATTGTCGGCGGCAACCCAGCCAGGCTCATCCGCCGCCGATACAGCGAGGAAGACGTCGTCCGCCTTCTGGCACTTGCCTGGTGGGACTGGCCAACTCAGTACATCACCGAGCACCTTCGCCCGATCATGTCCGGCAGCATCGACGACCTCGAGGCTGTGGCGCCCAAGCATCGGTAGTGCCAGGTCGGGCCCGGGCGGGCTGACCCATACCAACTCACCCATGTCGGCACCGACCCGGGCTCAGCACCACATCGTTGTGCTGCGGCACACCACAAGAACCATCCAAGATCGTCTAGCCGGACGTGCCGCCGATGACGGCCCGGATGCCGTTCACGGCCTGGAGACGACATGATCATGGCTCAGCGGCCCGCCGAACACGCTGAGGTGCAGGTCAGGGCATCTGCCGCCGTCACTTGGCGTTGAAGTAGCTCGCCTCCGGGTGGTGGACCACGATGGCGTCGGTGGCCTGCTCGGGCATCAGCTGGAACTCCTCGGACAGCTCCACGCCGATCCGCTCCGACCCGAGCAGCTGCACGATCTTCGCCCGGTCCTCCAGGTCCGGGCAGGCCGGGTAGCCGAACGCGTACCGGCAGCCCCGGTAGTCGTTGCGCAGCAGGCCCGCCAGGTCCGCAGGGTCGTCCTCGGCGATCGTGCGGCCGTCGGGCAGGGTCAGCTCGGCGCGGATGCGCCGGTGCCAGTACTCGGCGAGGGCCTCGGTGAGCTGCACGGAGAGGCCGTGCACCTCCAGGTAGTCGCGGTACTCGTTGCGGGCGAACAGCTTCGCCGCGTACTCGCTGACCGGCTGGCCGACGGTGACCAGTTGCAGCGCGACCACGTCGAGCTGGTCGCCCTTGGGCCGGAAGAAGTCGGCCAGGCAGAGCCGCCGCTCCTGCCGCTGCCGGGGGAAGGAGAACCGGGCCCGCTCGGCGTGCCCGTTCTCGTCCAGCACCACCAGGTCGTTGCCCTCGGAGTACGCCGGGAAGTAGCCGTACACGACGGCCGCCTCCAGCACCTGGTCGGCGATCAGCCGGTCCAGCCAGTAGCGCAGGCGCGGCCGGCCCTCGGTCTCCACCAACTCCTCATAGGACGGACCGCCGCCGCCCCGGGCGCCGCGCAGCCCCCACTGCCCGAGGAAGGTGGCCCGCTCGTCGAGCAGCGCCGCGTAGTCGGCCATCGGCACGCCCTTGACCACCCGGGTGCCCAGGAACGGCGGGGCGGGCACCGCCACGTCCGCGGCCACGTCGGAGCGGACCGACGAGTCGTGCAGCTCCGGCAGCGAGTCGGTGACCACCGTGCGCTGCCGCTCCCGGCGCGCCCGCCGGGCCGCCAGCGCCGCCTCCCGCTCCGGGTCGACCACCGGCGCGCCACCGCGCTTGGCGGTCATCACCCGGTCCATCAAGGACAGCCCCTCGAACGCGTCCCGCGCGTAGTGCACCTGCCCGGGGAACGTCGACCGCAGGTCGTCCTCGACGTACGCCCGGGTGAGCGCTGCCCCGCCCAGCAGCACCGGCCAGCGCTCCGCGACACCGCGGGTGGCCATCTCGGCCAGGTTCTCCTTCATGATCACGGTGCTCTTGACCAGCAGCCCGGACATGCCGATCGCGTCGGCCCGGTGCTGCTCGGCGGCGTCCAGGATGGCGCTGATCGGCTGCTTGATGCCGATGTTCACCACCTCGTAGCCGTTGTTGGACAGGATGATGTCGACCAGGTTCTTGCCGATGTCGTGCACGTCCCCGCGCACGGTGGCCAGCACGATCCGGCCCTTGCCGCCGTCCTCCGTGGTCTCCATGTGCGGCTCCAGGTAGGCCACCGCGGTCTTCATCACCTCGGCGGACTGGAGCACGAACGGCAGCTGCATCTGCCCGGAGCCGAACAGCTCGCCGACCACCTTCATGCCGTCCAGCAGGATGTCGTTGATGATCGACAGCGGGGACCGGCCGCCGGCCATCGCGGAGTCCAGGTCGGCCTCCAGGCCGTTGCGCTCACCGTCGATGATCCGCCGCTTGAGACGCTCGTCCAGCGGCAGCGCGGCCAACTCCTGCGCCCGGCTCGCCCGCGCGCTGGTCACGTCGACCCCCTCGAAGAGTTCGAGGAAGCGCTGCACCGGGTCGTACCCCTCGCGGCGCCGGTCGTAGACCAGGTCCAGCGCGACCTCGCGCTGCTCCTCGGGGATCTTCGACATCGGCAGGATCTTGCTGGCGTGCACGATCGCCGAGGTCAGCCCGGCCTGCACACACTCGTGCAGGAACACCGAGTTGAGCACCTGCCGGGCCGCCGGGTTGAGGCCGAACGAGATGTTCGAGATGCCCAACGTGAAGTTCACCCCCGGGTAGCGGCGGGCGATCTCCCGGATCGCCTCGATCGTCTCGAGGCCGTCGCGGCGGGTCTCCTCCTGCCCGGTGGCGATCGGAAAGGTCAGCGCGTCGATGAGAATGTCGGCGCGGTCCATCCCCCAGCGGCCGGTCAGGTCGTCGATCAGCCGCGCCGCGACCCGGAACTTCCACTCCCGGGTACGCGCCTGCCCCTCCTCGTCGATGAGCAGCGCCACCACCGCCGCGCCGTGCTCCCGGACGACTGGCATCACCCGGGCGTACCGGGAGTCGGGGCCGTCGCCGTCCTCGAAGTTCACCGAGTTGACCACGCACCGGCCGCCGAGCATCTCCAGCCCGGCCTCGACGACGGGCGGCTCGGTGGAGTCCAGCATGATCGGCAGCGTCGAGGCGGTGGCGAACCGGCCCGCCAGCTCCCGCATGTCCTGGGTGCCGTCGCGGCCGACGTAGTCGACGCACAGGTCGAGCAGGTGCGAGCCGTCACGTGCCTGGCTGCGGGCGATCTCCACGCAGGCCCGCCAGTCACCGGCCAGCATCGCCTCCCGGAACGCCTTGGAACCGTTCGCGTTGGTCCGCTCCCCCACCATCAGCACCGAGGCGTCCTGGGCGAACGGCACCGGGTGGTAGACCGAGGAGACACCCGCCTCGTGCCGCGGCTCACGGGCCGTGGCGGTGACGCCGTGCAGCCGCTCGGCCAGCACCTGGATGTGCTCCGGGGTGGTGCCGCAACAGCCGCCGACCAGGCCCACGCCGTACTCGGTGATGAACCGCTCCAACGCGTCGGCCAGCTCCACGGGAGTCAGCGGGAAGTACGCCCCGTCGGCGGTCAGCACCGGCAGGCCCGCGTTCGGCATCACCGACAGGGGGATGCGGGAGTGCTGCGACAGGTACCGGAGGTGCTCGCTCATCTCCGCCGGGCCGGTGGAGCAGTTCAGGCCGATCAGGTCCACCCCGAGCGGCTCGATCGCGGCCAGCGCCGCGCCGATCTCGCTGCCCACCAGCATCGTGCCGGTGGTCTCCACGCTGACCTGGCAGATGATCGGCAGCGGCTGGCCCAGCTCGGCCATCGCCCGCTTCGACCCCACCACCGCCGCCTTGACCTGGAGCAGGTCCTGGCAGGTCTCGATGATCAGCGCGTCCGCCCCGCCGACGATCAGGCCGGCGGCGTTCTCCTGGTACGCGTCGCGCAGGGTGGCGTAGTCGGCGTGCCCGAGGGTGGGCAGCTTGGTGCCCGGCCCGATCGAGCCGAGCACGAACCGGGGCCGCTGCGGGGTGCTGGCCGCGTCGGCGGCCTCCCGGGCGATCCGGGCACCCGCCTCGGACAGCTCCCGGATGCGGTGCGGGATGTCGTACTCGCCAAGGTTGGCCAGGTTGGCGCCGAACGTATTGGTCTCCACGCAGTCCGCGCCGGCGGCCAGGTAGGCGTCGTGCACTCCGCGCACCACGTCCGGCCGGGTGACGTTGAGGATCTCGTTGCACCCTTCGAGGCCGTCGAAGTCGTCGAGCGTGAGGTCCGCGGCCTGCAACATCGTGCCCATCGCCCCGTCGGCGATGAGGATCCGGTGGGCCAGCACATCCATCAACGAAGTCCGCACCCGTTCAGGTTAGTGCGGCCGCCATCGCACCCCACCGCGGTCCGCGCCCGATCCCATATTGTGTCACCGGGATCACGTTGTCCGGTTCGTCGTCGTATGCCCAGTCGTCGGTCGGGCCGACCGGCGCGGCCGACGGGCCGCACTCCGGCTCGGCACGTAGGCTGACGGACGTGAAGGACAACAGGGACGCCACCGTGCCCCACGGCCCGACGACCGGGCGCGGTCCCGGCGTCGACCGCGACGAGCAGGGTGAGGTGACGGCGTGACCGAGTTCGACGGACTGCCGGTGCTGCGGTCCCCGGTGGCCATCGCCGCGTTCGAGGGCTGGAACGACGCCGCCGACGCGTCCACCGCGGCAGTCGAGCACCTGGAGCAGGTCTGGAACGCCCGGCAGGTCAGCGAGCTTGACCCGGAGGACTTCTACGACTTCCAGGTCAGCCGACCGACCATCACGATGGCTGACGGTGAGACCCGCCGCGTGGAGTGGCCGACGACGCGGTTCATGGTGGCCAGCCCGGAGGGCACCGAGCGGGACGTGGTGCTGATCCGGGGCATCGAGCCGAGCATGCGCTGGCGCACGTTCTGCGAGCAGGTGCTGGAGATCTGCCACAGCCTCGAGGTGGAGCGCATCGTGCTGCTCGGCGCGTTGCTCGCCGACGTGCCGTACACCCGGCCGCTGCCGATCAGCGGCAGCGCCTCCGACGCGCAGGCCGCCGAGCGCTACCAGCTCACCCCCACCCGGTACGACGGGCCGACCGGCATCGTCGGCGTGCTGCACGACGCGTGCTCCCGCGCCGAGGTGGACGCCGTCTCGTTCTGGGTGCACGTGCCGCACTACGCCAACAACCCGCCCTGCCCCAAGGCCACCGTCGCCCTGCTGCACCGCGTCGAGGAGGTTCTCGACCTGCCGGTGCCGATGGCCGACCTGGCCGAGGAGTCTGCCGAGTGGGAGCAGCGCGTGCGCAGCGCCGCCGAGCAGGACGCCGAGCTCGGCGAGTACGTCCGCGAGCTGGAGGAGCGGGTCGGCGACGAGGGGATCACCCCGCTGACCGGTGACGAGATCGCCCAGGAGTTCGAGAAGTACCTGCGCCGTCGGGGCGGTTCGGCCGGCCCCACCGCCGGCTCCTGGTAAAGCCCTGCACCCTGTTTCATGCGGGCCCCGGACACTTGTGTCCGGGGCCCGTTTTCGCGCTCGGTGGCGGGTTTCCGCGTGTCCGGGGTGGCGAGGTCACACCCGCTACGGCATCCTAGGAACCTAGCTGTGATCAAGGAGGCGGGTATGCAGATCAACCCCGGGGCCGCCGAGTTCCCACACCGGCAGATCGCCACGCAGCTCAAGGCCCAGGTCCGCCGCGGCGACTGGGCGCCGGGCGAGCGGCTGCCGTCCATCCCGGCCATCGCCGAGATGTTCGGCGTCGCCAAGCAGACCGTCCAACGCGCCGTCGACCAGCTGCGGGTCGAGGGCATCCTCATCACCAAACCCGGCTCCGGTACGTACGTCCGCGGCACCCGCCGCCGGCTCAACCGGCTCTCCCGCGGCCGGTACGGCGGCTTCCGCGGCTACCACACCGACCTGGCCGCCCGGTACCGGCAACAGCTCGTCTCGGTCGGCCGCTCCCCCGCCCCGGCCGAGGTCGCCGACGCGTTCGGGGTGCCCGACGGCACCGACCTGCTCTGCCGCCGACACCTGGTCCGCACCGACGACTCCCCAGTCGAGGTGGGTGCCTCCTGGTTCCTGCCCACCGACACCGGTGGCACCTCGCTGGAGCGCGCCGAGGCGTTCGGCCGACCGCTCTACCAGGAGGTCGAGGAAGCCACCGGGCGACGGTACGTCTCGGCCACCGACACGATCAGCGCACGCCAGCCCAGCCGGGAGGAGGCCGAGACCCTTCAGATCCGGCCCGACACCCCGGTGCTGCACCTGCTGCACGTCGCGTACGACGCCCACCGCAAGCCGATCGAGGTCGCCCAGGCCACCTGGCCCGGCCCGATGACCACCCTCACCGAGGAGTACAAGATCCCCGGCCCAACCCCCGACTCCGAACCCGACCCCGGCCTGGTCCTCGGCTGACCCCGCCCTGCCGCCCTGTCGATCATGAAGTTGTTACCGCCCGCCGCGGCGTGTCGAGGCAACAATTTCATGATCAACAGGGCGCGGAGGCGGTGGACTCGGGCGGGACGGAGCCGGGTCGGGTTAGAGGCGGATGCCCAGGAGGGCGTCCACCGTGTTCGCGAAGAGGGCGGGGGCGGCCGGGTCCTCTGTGGTGCCGGCGAGGGTCGCGTCGGCCCAACGGTCGGCGACCGCCAGGGCACCGGGGGTGTCGAGGTCGTCGGCGAGGCGCTCGCGTACCCCGGCCAGCAGCTCGGCCCCGGACGGCCCGGCCGGCGCGGCGGCGGCCCGCCGCCAGCGGTCCAGGCGCTCCTGAGCGGCCGTGAGCAGCTCGTCGGTCCAGGTGCGGTCGCTGCGGTAGTGCCCGGAGATCAACGCCAGCCGGATCGCCATCGGGTCGATCTTGTCGGCGCGCAGCCGGGAGACGAAGACCAGGTTGCCGCGGGACTTGGACATCTTCTCGCCGTCCAGGCCGATCATCCCGGCGTGCACGTAGTGCTCGGCGAACGGCGCCTGGCCGGTGAGCCGCTCGGCGTGCGCGGCGGACGCCTCGTGGTGCGGGAACAGCAGGTCGTTGCCGCCGCCCTGCACGTCGATCCGGTCGCCGAGCAGGTTCAGCGCGATCACCGCGCACTCGATGTGCCATCCCGGGCGGCCCGGGCCCAGCTCCCCGCCCGGCCAGGACGGCTCGCCCTCGCGGGCGCCGCGCCACAGCAGCGGGTCCAGTGGGTCACGCTTGCCGGCCCGGTCCGGGTCCCCGCCGCGCTCCGGGAAGATCTCCAGCATCTGCTCCCGGGTGAGGTTGGACTCGTAGCCGAACCGGGGCGAGGCGGAGACGTCGAAGTAGACGTCGCCGGTGCCGTCGTCGAGCCGGTACGCGGCCCCGTCCTTGACCAGCACCTCGACCTTGTCGGCGATGTCCGGGATGGACTCGACCGCGCCCACGTAGTGCTCCGGCGGGATGATCCGCAGCGCCTCCATGTCCTCCCGGAACAGCGCCGTCTCGCGCATCGCCAGGACCACCCAGTCCTCGCCGTCGCGGGCGGCCCGCTCCAGCAGCGGGTCGTCGATGTCGGTGACGTTCTGCACGTAGCGCACCGGACGGCCGGCGTCGCGCCACACCCGCTGCACCAGGTCAAAGGTGATCATGGTGGCGGCGTGGCCGAGGTGGGTGGCGTCGTACGGGGTGATGCCGCAGACGTACATGCTTCCCGCGTCGGCCGGCTCACTCGGGTGGACGCCCTGCCGCGCCGAGTCGTACAACGCCAACGGCTCGCCCCTGCCCGGCAGCCGTGGCACCTCGTGTCCCGCCCAAGACTCCATGGCCTCAGCCTAGCCAGCCCCACGACCGCCCCGGGCCGCCCCACGGGTGATCAAAATGACAGCGGATCACATGGGCGGCCAGGGCACCGCCGGCCAGTCCTCCGACGGCTGCGGGAACCGGCAGGTCTGCCGCAACACGTCGATCCGGGCGGCCAGCTCGGCGATCTCGCTGATCGTCAGGTGGTCGGCCAGCTCCTCGCCGAGCGCCCCGGCGACCTGACCGGCGAGCCCGTCGAGCATCTCCACGGCGTCCGGCGGCAACTGCTTCCCGGCCCAGCCCCAGAGCACCGTACGCAGCTTGTCCTCGACGTGGAAGCTCACCCCGTGGTCCACGCCGTAGATCCGGTCGTCGGCGCCGACCAGCACGTGGCCTCCCTTGCGGTCGGCATTGTTGATCACCGCGTCGAGCACCGCGAGCCGGGCCAGCCGCGGGTCGTCGGCATGCGCCAGCGCGTACGCGGCGCCGTCGTCGTCCCGGGCCGCGGCGATCGGGAACCAGCGCGGCGGCAACTCCTCGGCGGGCACAAACCCGACCAGCGGCTCGGCGTCCTCCGGCTCGTCGATCCAGAGCTGGCAGGAGCCCGGCCCGAACGGGCCGTCCCGGAGCACGGTGGGCGGCACCAGGTCCCAGCCGGTGGCCCGGGAGACCAGGTACGCCGAGACCTCCCGGCCCGCGAGGGTCCCGTCCGGGAAGTCCCAGAGTGGGCGCTCGCCACGGACCGGCTTGTAGACACAGCGGGCGGAGACGTCGTCCAGCGTCAGAATGCCGCGCAGGGTGGTGTTCGACGCGTCGACCAGCCGACCCTCCAGGTCGAGCGCGCCGTCACGCAACAGCCGCAGCGCGGCGTCGCCGTCCTGGCGAGGCTGGAGGCCGGACGACGTCACCGGTGGTAACCGTTGTGCCGCGGGCAGAGGTGCCCGGCGGGGTCCAACGGTTGGCCGCACAGCGGGCACGGCGGCCGGCCCGCGTTCACCACTCGCCGGGCCCGCTCGATGAACTGGCGGGTCGCCTGCGGAGTGAGCCGAACCCGGAGCCGATCCAGGTCCTCGTCCGGCTCGTCGTCCTCGTCGTCGTCCTCGTCGTCCTCATCGCCCAGCTCGACCTCGGCTTCCACCTCGCCCGCGGCGATCGCTTCGATCACAACGGTCGCGGTGTCCACGTCGAAGGCCAGCCCGAGGGTCCCGACCCGGAACTCCTCGTCGACCGGAGTGTCCAGCGGCTCGTTGTCGCCCACCACCGGCGCCAGCTCGGGCAGGTCCACGCCGAAGCGCCGCTGCGCCTCGGTGAGTAGCTCCTCCAGCTTCTCGGCGAGCAGGGACACCTGGACCTTCTCCAGCGCGACGCTGACCAGCCGGCCGCCGCCGCGAGCCTGCAGGAAGAACGTGCGCTCCCCCGGCGGGCCGACGGTCCCGGCGACGAACCGCTCCGGCGGTTCGAAGGCGTGCACCTGGTGGGTCATACCCACGACCCTATCCGGCCCGCCATGGCATCGCGCACCCCACCGACCCGAATCGCCCGGGCGGCGGCGCGCCCGGCGAACCGGTGGCTGCACCCGGGCGTGGCGGCCCCTCGACCGCCTGCCGGCACCCGAAACGGACGGCCGGTGACCTGGCTTACGCCGACACGGTAGGCGTGCGGGGGCGTCGCGACCAGGGTCATCGCGGGGCACCAGCCCCACCGCCGACGGCCGCGTCGGAATCACCCGCGCGGGTCGCCCGCCGACGCCGCTTGCGCGGCGGCGGCACCAGGGTGGCGAGGTCGCCGCCGGTGTCGTTGAGACGGATCAGGAACGGCCGCAACGGCGTGAACCGGATCGCGGTCACCGACGCCGGGTCGGCCACGATCCGCTGAAAAAGATCCAGGTGTACGCCGAGCGCGTCCGCCACGATGGCCTTGATCACATCACCGTGGCTGCAGGCCAGCCAGACCGCCTCGGGCCCGTGCTCGGCGCTCACCCGGGCGTCCCACGAGCGCACCGCCGCCACCGCACGCGCCGCCATCGCGGCCATCGCCTCCCCGTCCGGGAAGACCACGGCGCTGGGGTGCTGCTGGACCACCGGCCAGAGCGGCTCCTTGGCGAGCTTCTTCAGCGGCTGCCCCTCCCAGCTGCCGTAGTCGCACTCGATCAACCCCTCCTCGACCACCGGAGCGGCCTGCGGAAGCGCCAGCTCCAGGGTCTGCCGGCAGCGGATCAGCGGGCTGGTCACCACCGTCGCGAGCGGCACCCCCCGCAGCCGCTCGCCCACCGCGGCAGCCTGTGCGCGGCCCGTATCGTCCAACTCGACAGGCTGGCGGCCGGCCAGCCCACCGTCCGCGTTCGCGGTGGTCCGGCCGTGTCGCAGAAGCAGAAGGGTCGCCACGGGACCACCCTATGACCTGTTCCAGGCCTTTGATCGTCGTGGGCTCCCCGGGTGGGCTTCGGTCGAATGTCGGGTCTGCGTGATGAAGCGTGTCCTTGCGGTCCCTCTGGGGCTCTGAGCGGGGCTTGACCGGTGGTCCCGGGTTCGTGTGGGGCGGGTTGGGGCCCGCCGTGCCCGGCTCCGGGTGGTCAGGCTTGATTCCCTGCGCCGGGCACGGCGGGCCCCACCCCGTCGGTGGTCGCGGTCCGTCGTGATTCCTGCGCTGGGTCCGGCAAGCCCATCCCGGCGGGTTGGTCGGTCCGGTCCGATGCCTGCGCCCGCCCGGCAAGCCCCGACCTGGGCGGCGATCGCCATCCGCTCTGATCGGTCCGCCCAGGGCGCGGTCAGTCCCATTTCGCCGGCGGTCGTTGTCCGCACCGATCCCTGCGTAACGTGCGATGCGTCCATACCGTCGGCGATCGGTGTCCGGCCCGGGTTCCTGCGCCAGCGCGGTGTGTCCCGTCCTGTCGGGCGGTCGTTCGCGTTGATCCCTGCCGCCTTCGCGTATCCCGCTGGCGGTCGCCGGCCCGATCCCTGCGCTGGATACGGCCAGACCCACCGACTCGGGCGGTCGGTCGGTGGGGTGAGCGTTATACCGGTGAGTCATACATATGCCTCTGAGGTATATCGGTCATCCACCACCTCGCCTCCGGATCGCCCCTGCCCGGGGTGATCGACTCGGTATCGCGGATGTCGCGGTGTCCACGGCCACCGGATGCCGCGATATCGCCGATACCGAGTCGATCATCCCCCCGAACCGGCGCATTCGACGTCGGAACGGTCGGTGGTCTCGTGCTGGGTGTCCGGTATCGGGGGTTTGTGGGTTGTGACCGGCTGCATTCGTGGGGTGGAATCGTGGCGGGCCGGGGGTCGTTACATACCCTGACGATCGCAGCACCACCGGCCGCCAGGTCCCGTCCCCGCGGGTTGGCAGCGGGGCCGCCCGGGTTGGAATGCCCGCGAGGTGCGTGGTCGTTGCAGAGTCCCTGACCGACCGCACCAGCACCCCGAACAGGGTGCCTGTCGGATGGGCCAGCCCTGGAATGGGCCCGGCCCGGCGGTCGTTACACACAGTCCCGGCGCCACGAGCCCCCCGGCTTGTAGGCCGCCGACCTAAGACTTTCCCCCTTGTGTTGAAAGCGCCGGACGAGGTGCTCGCACCCGCACGCCGTTTCCCCCCGTGTGGCGGTGGGTGTCTACCCCCTTGAAGGAGCTGACCCCTGATGAACACGATCATTCGTAAGAGCGTGCTGTCGGTTGCTGGTCTCGCGTTCGCCGGTGGTGTCTTCGCCGGTCCGATCGCTCACGCTGGCACTCCGACGGTGGATGCCAAGTCGGTTGCTGTGGTGCAGGCGGACAAGCCCGACATGGGCAAGCTGATCCCGCACGGTACTCAGGGTGCGCAGTCGCGCATCGACCTGAACGACGAGCAGACCGCGAATGTCAAGGCGATCATCGCCGCGACGAAGAAGGCCGGGCTGCCCGAGCGGGCCGCGGTCATCTCGATCGCCACCAGCCTGCAGGAGTCCAAGCTGGAGAACCTGGGTCACCTCGGCGACCGCAACGACCACGACTCGCTGGGCCTGTTCCAGCAGCGCCCCAGCTCGGGTTGGGGCACGCCGGAGCAGATCACCGACCCCGAATACTCCACCACCGCGTTCCTCAAGGGCCTCAAGCAGGTCGACGGGTGGCAGGACATGGCGTTGACCGACGCCGCGCAGACCGTGCAGGTCTCGGCCTACCCCGACGCCTACGCCCAGTGGGAACAGCAGGCCGCCGACCTGGTCGCCCAGCACTGGAACAGCTGACCCACCGCAGCACCACCCGCATGACACCGACCGCTGGCCGGCACCCCCACCCCGGGGCTGCCGGCCAGCGGCATGCGCACCACCGAACCGACCGGAGACTGTCCAGGAAGTCCGGTCAGGGGTTGGGTGCTGACCGGGGAATGACGGGGGCCGTCGGCTGGTTGTGGACAGTGTCGGTGTGACTCAGTGTCCCCGGGCCTCACCTAATATTGCCGTCGCGGAATACCGTTTGGCTGGAGCCGCGTCGCGCCACTCGCCGAGAGGCGACCTGCACACCGACACCAGCGCCGCCCCCAGCCCACCGGCCGGGGGCGGCGCTGTCTGTGCCGGCTTCCCGGGCGATCAGCGCGGGGACGATGGCCAGTGGTTGAGCGGCAGGCCCTGCGGAGAGGCAGACGGCGACGGCCCCCGCCTGTGCCCGTTGGGCAGTGGTGGGGGCCGTCGACGGATCGGTTGGTCAGGTGGCGCTGATCGTGCCGGTCAGCAGCAGGGCGAGGACCAGAGTGCCCAGCGCGACCCGGTACAGCACGAAGACGTACAGGGTGTGGTGGGCGACGTAGCGCAGCAGCCAGGCGATGGCCGCGTACCCGATGCCGAAGGCGATCACGGTGGCCACGATCATCTGGGCGACGGTGGGTGCGGACGTGCCCGGGGCGGACGGTTCGAAGACGTCCCCGAGGCTGAACACGCCGGACATCACCACCGCCGGGATGGCCAGCAGGAACGAGTACCGCGCCGCCGCCTCCCGGGTCAGGTTGAGCAGCAGCCCGGCGGTGAGCGTGCCCCCGGAGCGGGACACCCCCGGGATCAGCGCCATGGCCTGGGCGAAGCCCATCACCACGCCGTCCTTCATGCGGAAGTTCTCCAGGGTGCGGGTCTGCCGCCCCCAGTACTCCGCGAACGCCAGCACGAACGCGAAGACGATCAGCGTGGTCGCCACGACCCACAGGTTTCGCCCGGCGGTCTTGATCTGGTCCTTGAACAAGAAGCCGAACAGCCCGATCGGGATCGAGCCGACGATCACGTACCAGCCCATCCGGTAGTCGAGGCTGGAACGGACCGACTTGTCCCTGATCCCGACCAGCCAGGTCCGGGTGATCCGCCAGATGTCCTTTGCGAAGTAGATCAGCACGGCCGCCTCGGTGCCGAGCTGGGTGACCGCGGTGAACGACGCGCCGGCGTCGCGGTCGAAGAAGATCGCCGAGGTGATCCGTAGATGCCCCGACGAGCTGACCGGAAGGAACTCCGTCAGGCCCTGGACGATGCCCAGGACGATGGCCTCGACCCAGGTCACTCGCCGACTCCCGAGAGGTCGAGCGCCTCGGCGACGGTACGGAGGGTCTGCACACCGCTGTCCCGGTCGGCCACGAACAGGGTCACCGACAGTGTGGTGACGCCTGCGGCCGCGTACTCCCGCATCCGCTCGGCGATGCGTTCCTTTGGGCCGAGCAGTGAGGTGCGGTCGATGAACTCCATGGGCACCGCGGCGGCCGCGTCGCGCTGCCGCTTGGCCAGGTACAGGTCCTGCACCTCGCGGGCGGCGTCGCCGTAGCCCATCCGGGTGGCGAGCTGGTTGTAGAAGTTCTGCTGCCGGCTGCCCATGCCGCCGACGTAGAGCGCGGCATACCAGCGGACCAGCTCCGCGCAGGAGGCCACGTCGTCGCCGACCACCACCGGCACCGAGGGCACCACGTCGAAGCCGGCCAGCTCCTTGCCGACCTTGGCCCGTCCGGCGCTGACCGAGGCGAGCTGCTCGTCGGCGAACTCCGGGGCGTAGAACACCGCCAGCCAACCGTCGGCGATCTCGCCGGCCAGCTCCAGGTTCTTCGGGCCGACCGCGGCCAGGTAGATCGGGATGTGCTCGCGGGGCGGGTGGAAGCCCAGCCGCAGCGCCTTGCCGGGGCCGTCCGGCAGCGGCAGTGTGTAGTGCTCGCCGTCGTACGCCACCTCCTTGCGCGCGATGGCCAGCTTGACGATGTCCACGAACTCGCGGGTCCGGGCAAGGGGCTTGGCGAAGCGCACCCCGTGCCAGCCCTCCGAGACCTGCGGGCCGGAGACGCCCAGGCCGAGCCGGAACCGACCGCCGGAGAGGGCGTCGATGGTGGCGGCGGTCATCGCGGTGGCGGCCGGTGTACGGGCCGGGATCTGCATCACCGCGGCGCCCACGTCGATCCGTTCGGTCTGGCCGGCCATCCAGGCGAGCATGCTGGGCGAGTCGGAGCCGTAGGCCTCCGCCGCCCACACCACCGAGTAGCCGAGCCGGTCCGCTTCCTGGGCCAACGCCAGGTGATCTGCTGGCGTGCTCCACGCTGTCTGGTATCCGAGGCTGAGCCCGAGTCGCACTGGTCCTCCCCCATCCGTGGCACAGGTCGCACCAGGTTACGCAATGGCGATTACGGCCTCGATCACCGGCTCGCCCCCTATGATCCCCCGTCCGTCGCGGTACCCGCCGCCGGCGGAACCGGCAGAACCGGCAGAGATGACGGGAGCGAGGATATCGGTGGCGGCAGGTTCGAAATAAGGTTCACCCATGCAACAGCGACCGCTCGGCCGAAGCGGGCTGGCGGTTTCCCGGCTCGCGCTCGGCACCATGACGTGGGGCCGGGACACCGACGCCGACGATGCGGCCGCCCAGCTGAAGAGTTACCTGGACGCGGGCGGCAACCTGATCGACACCGCCGACGTGTACGGCGACGGGGACGCCGAGTCGGTGATCGGCTCGCTGCTGGGCACCCTCGTTCCCCGTGACGATCTGCTGATCGCCACGAAGGCGGGTTTGCGCCCGGGCAGCGGCCGGCGTCGCGACGGCTCCCGTGGGCACCTGCTGCGCACCCTGGACGCCTCCCTGCGACGGCTCGGCACCGACCACGTGGACCTGTTCCAGGTGCACGGGTACGACCCGGACACCCCGCTGGAGGAGACCCTGGCCGCGCTGGACCACGCGGTGGCCAGCGGCAAGGTCCGCTATGTCGGGGTGTCGAACTTCTCCGGCTGGCAGACCGCGCGGGCCGCCGCCTGGCAGACCGCCTGGCCGGGCCGGGCGCCGGTGGTCGCCGCCCAGGTGGAGTACTCGCTGCTGGAGCGGGGCGTGGAGCGGGAGGTGCTGCCCGCGTGCGACGCGCTCGGCCTCGGCGTGCTGCCGTGGTCACCGCTGGGCCGGGGGGTGCTCACGGGCAAGTACCGGCACGGCCGTCCGGCGGACTCCCGGGCCGCCTCGCCGCACTTCGAGCGGTTCGTCGCGACATACCTGGAGCCGCGCTGCTCCAGCATCGTGGAGGCGGTGGCGACGGCGGCCGGCGGGCTGGGCGTGTCGCCGCTGGAGGTGGCGCTGGCCTGGATCCGGGACCGGCCCGGGGTGACCGCGCCGATCCTCGGCGCCCGCACAGTCGGGCAGCTGCTCGGTGCGCTCCAGGTCGAGCGGATCACGCTGCCCGAGGAGATCACCACCGCCCTGGACGACGTCTCCGCCGTGCCGGTGGGCTACCCGGAGCGGGACGGCTAGCACGTCTGGAACGCGCCGCGGCGGCGGACTCGTGGTCGGTCCGCCTCAGATCGCCGGCCGCTGGCCCGGAATGTCGCGGATGGCGGCGAGGAATCGTGCCTGGTCGTCGCGGGTCGCCGGGTTGACGATCCGGATCCAGGAACCGTCGTCGAAAACGATGGTGGACGGGAACTGCATCAGCCGCGCGGCCCCGTGGTCGCAGTCGATGCGGGCCACCCGGTGCCGCTCCACGCTCCACAGCAGCCGTGGCTGGCGGCGGTCCGGCCGGTCCTCGTCCGGGCGACGGCCCATCCGCAGCAGGTGCAGGTGCGTGTCGGTCACCGTCAGCGGCGTGCCGGTGTAGCGCTCCAGAAAGAGCAGCAGGCTGCCGGCGAGGGTGGCCAGGTCGCCGCTGAACACGTACCGCCGGCGGTAGGCGATCTCCGCGAGCTGGTCGGCGAGGGGGCGGTACTGGCTGAGCCGGAACAACGCCCGGAAGGCCTCCTGCTCGGGGGTCAATGGCAGCGGTTGCCGGGCCTCGGCGCCCTGGCGCGGCGCCGGCAGGCCGGCGTCCGGGTCGGCTGCGTCGGCGACGCCCCCGGCGAGCGCGGCGGCCTTGCCGGGAAGCAGCAGGACACCCGCGGCGATCCGCACCGGTGTCATCACGGCGTCCACCCACACCACCGGGTTGACGATGTTGAGCAGCCCGAACAGCGCCCGCGGCTCCAGCGACTCGGCCACGGCCTCGGACATCGTGTCGGCGAACTGGCTGCCCGCCCGGTGCATCTCGTCCGCCCGGACAGGCGCCAGCCCGACGTAGCGGACCTCCTGGTCGGGCAGCAGCGGCGCGACCAGGGCACGTTCCGGCTCGTCGCTGGTGCGGAACTCGTCGCGCAGCTCGCGGGCCTTGTCCCGGGCCGCCCGCGCGCCGCCGAGCACCGCGTCGGTGAACCGACTGAGCCGACCCCGCTCCCCTGACGTCACGCCCTACCTCCTCGACCGGCCTAACGGCCCGCCGGCTGGCCTGCGGGCGGCTGCCCGAAGACATTCTGGTCGACCCAGTCGGCACCGCCCTGCACCGCCTGGCCGATCTGGTCGCCGACCTGCTCGCTGCCGGGAACGGAGAGGCCGGTGGTGAGCGCGACGGATCCCCAGGTGACGCCGTGCACGATCGAGTTGGGTACGTTCCACGGCAGGTTGGTCGCCCAGTCCCGGGCGATCACCCGGGCGCCGTCGGCGACGCCGTGCGCCCGTAGCGCGGCGGCCCGGTCGAGGGCGCTCATGTCGAACGGCGAACCCGACTTGCCGAGCTTGTAGGTGCCCTTCGCCGGGTCGAGGAACTTGTGGTGCCACTTGTCGGCCTTGCCGGCGGCGCGCCGCTTGTCGGCGTACTTCTGGCCGGTGCGCAGCTTCTTCTGCATGTCGACGAGCTTGTCGAGGTGGTTGCGCAGCTTGCGCAGGTACAGCATGACCCGCTGGAGCAGGCGGATGACCTTCTGCAGGTGCGCCGCCAACGGCCTGATGATCTTCAGCATGCGGGTGAGCACGATCAGGCCCCTGGTCACGGCGACCCCCATGCCTGCCACCCAGGACGCGCCGGCGGTGAACGGGGCCATCAGCAACGCCGTCACCAGCGTCACCAGCAGGAAGTTCACGAACTCGACGCAGAGATCGACGAGCACGTCGTGCACGGTCTGCAGACCGTCGGCGACGCTGCGCAGGTACTCCGCGGTCGCGGCGAACTGCTCGGCGACGTCGAGCAGTTGCTGTTCCACCTCGGCCAGCCGCTGGCCGTACGCCTCGCCGGCGGGCGAGCGCCATCCGGGCTGCGCGGCCTCGCGGGCGCCGCGGTGCCCCTGCGCCAGCTCGCGCACCTGCCCGGCCAGCGCGTCCCACTCGGCGGCCTTCGCGCGCAGCACGGCGGGCTCGCCGTCGACCATGTCGACGAGCTGGATGAGTGGCCAGGCGAGAGTGCGGCAGACGCTGTCGACCGCGTCCTCCACGCCGGAGAGTGCGTTGTCGAGGCCGTTCCACAGCTGGACGGCGCTACCTGCCGGCCCGCTCATCCGGGAATCCCCGCCTGGATGGCCTTGAACCCGCCGTCGAGGTCCTGCTCGTTGCGTTCGTACGTCTCGACCGTGTCGGCCAGCGCGGTGGCGACCCGGCCGAACGCGGCGTTGGCGGCGCCGAACAGCTCCACGCCACCGGCGACCTGCTCGGCGTACTTGCCGCGGAGCATGTCGCTGGCGAACGGCAGGTGACCGAAGGCGCCCGACGGCACGTCACCGGCCGAGACGATCTGGCTCTCCAGCGCCGCCAGCGAGCTGGCAACCTGCTTGGCGGCTGTCTCCAGTCGACGGACCGCGTGCACGTCGACGTCGATGTCCGGCGCCATGCCGTTCCTCCCCCGTGTGTTCAGCGCACCGACGATACGATTCCCCGACCGCCGGGCACCACCCCGGTGCACGGTCCACGGGGGAGGAATCTCATGGCTGACCCGATGTCCGCGTTCGACGCGCTCGCCGGACGGATCGCCGACATCGAACGCCGGTTCGCGGGCCTGGGCGACGACCTGGCCGAGCTGTCCGGCACCGCGAGCGACGAGACCGGACTGGTCTCGGCGACCGTCGACGCCACCGGTGTGCTCACCGGCCTCAACCTCGCGCCCGCCGCGCTGCGCGCCGGCACCGAGGGGTTGGCGGAGCTGGTGCTCGACGCGTACCGGCGGGCCCGCACGGCGGCCGCCGAGCGGGTCGAGGAGCGCACCGAGGGGTTGGACGTCGAGCTCGGCGCGGGCCTGACCGACCTGTTCGGCAGGCCCGGTGACTTCTCGGCGCTGGGTCGCCTGGAGGAGACCATCGGCCGGCTCGGGCGGCTGGACGACCGCCTTCCGGGTTCGCCGGCATGACGTCGGCCACCTGGCCGGAGATCGTCGTGCGGCTACGGGACACCCTCGCCCGTTGCGACCGCGACACCGACCTGGAGCTCACCGCCGCCGCGCGGGGGATCCGGCTGCTGGTACGCCGCGACGTGGTTCGGGTGCTCTGCCCGGGCTACGACGAGGCGCGCCTGGCCGCGCTCGGCTGGCGCCGTCCGACCGGCGACGCGCAGTGGTGGTACGAGTCGCCGCGCATCCCGGGGCAGCTGGACCGGCTCACCATGGTGGTGATCCGTACCGCCGCCGAGCTGCTGACCGCGGACCCGGGCGCGCTCTCCTGCCGACCTGTGCCGCCGGCCACCCGGCCCGGCCCGGCGGTGCGCCCGGCCACCGCCGGGCCGGCGCCGACGGAGGCGGCGGAGCCGGTGGTGGCGGCGCTGCTCGCCGCGGCCGCCGACCGACGCGACCTGCCCGGATACCTCGGCGTGCTGGCCGGCGCCATGGTGTGCGTGCCGCTGGCCGGGGAACCGGCAGCGGACGGCGATTTCCCATGGGTGGTGGTCGGCGATGCGACGGGCGCGCCGCTGCTGCCGGTCTTCACCTCCCCTCTGGCCCTCGCCGCGTTCGCCGGGGACGGCGTGCCGTTCGTCGCGCTGCCCTGCGCCGAGCTGCTCGAGGACTGGCCGGACGAGTCGTGGGGGCTGGCGGTGGACGCGGGCAGCGCCCGGGCGGTCACCCTGGCCGCGCCGGCGCTGGCCGCCCTGCTCACGGCCAACGCCCCGACCGGGTAGCGCCAGGCGCGGGAGGGATCACGCGGCGGCGCCCAGGGCGGCACGAACCAGGCACGGCAGCGGCGTCGGTCACCCCGCAGGGGGTGGCGAACGGCCGCTGGGCTGGGCAGCATGGATGCCATGGACTACGAGTACGCGCCGCTGCGGTTGCCGCCGAACGTCGACCGGTTGACCGCCGCGGCGCAGTTGGCGATCCAGGCGGAGTTCTCCGGATGGGAGTTGGCCCGGGTGCGGCTGTTCCGGGACGGCACCCGGCAGGTGGTGCTGCGGCGGCGACGGGCCAACCAGCCGCAGCCGGGTCTGTCGTACTGACGCCCGGTCGGGCCGGGCGTACGACGCCCGGGGCCCGGCCGTGATCGGTCGGGCCCCGGGCGTGTCACGGCCTAGTGCTGGTGCCCGGCGTGGTCGTGGTCGTCGTCGAGCTCCAGGAACGGGTGCTCGTCGAGCCGGCCGACCAGCCGGTCGTCGACCGCCGGCTGGAACGGGCCGACCGCGTCGTCGTCGTCGAACGACTCCAGGTCTACCGGGGTGCCCACCTCGCTGACCATGACCACCCCGTCGAGCGGCTCCAGCTCGGGGACGTCCAGCGCGCCGAGCGAGCCGTCGCCGCTCTGCAGCAGCTCCAGCACCGCCTCACCGACACCCTCCACCGGCGCCGGCTCGTCGTCCTCCGGGGTGCCCTCGCGGCGGGCCGCCTCGGCCACCCGCAGCAGCGCGGAGACGCTCGGCACCCGGTAGTCGCGGCGCTGGCGTACCGAGATCACCCGGGGGTGCGGGTCGCTGGCCTCGGCTCCCTCGGGTCCGCCGAAGCGCTCATCGGCCTCGTCCGGGTCGATCGAGTCGACGTCCCACGGCGTCACCTCGCCGAAGGCGTCGAGCAGTCGCTCGTCGTAGGCGTAGGACGCGTTGTTCAAGGCCACGTACGCCTGCCAGACGTCGTCGTCGTCGACGCGGCCCTGGGCGGCACGTACGGCGGTCAGGTGGTGGCGGGCCGCTTCGATCACCCGCTCGAGAGCGGCGTCCAGCTCACCGTGCTGGTCGGTCATGTGGGGCAGTCCCTTCACGATGGGGAGGGTCCGAGCCGGGTGCAGCTACCGGACACGGCTAGCAGGTGCGGAGGAACCGGTCGAGAACCCGCACGCCGAACTGTAGTCCGTCGACCGGAACGCGCTCGTCGATGCCGTGGAACAACGCGGAGAAGTTCAGGTCGGCGGGCAGTCGCAGCGGGGCGAACCCGAAGCAGCGGATGCCGAGCTGCGAGAACGCCTTGGCGTCGGTGCCACCCGAGAGCATGTACGGGACCGGTCGCGCGCCCGGGTCCTCGGCTCGCAGCGCCGCCGACATGGCCTCGACCAGGTCGCCGTCGAAGGTGGTCTCCAGCGCCGGCTGCCGCTGGATGTACTCGATCGCGATGTCCGGGCCGACCAGCTCGCGCAGCTGCCGTTCCAGCAGCTCGGACTGGCCGGGCAGGCTGCGGCAGTCGATGGTGGCGGTGGCCCGGCCGGGGATGACGTTGTCCTTGTAGCCGGCGCTCAACCGGGTCGGGTTGGCCGTGTTGCGGATGGTCGCGCCGATGATGTTGGCGATGGGGCCGAGCTTGGCGATCGCCGTCTCCGGGTCCTCCGGGTCCAGCTCGACGCCGAGCAGGTCGGAGACCTCCTCCAGGAAGGCCCGCACGGTGTCGGTGACCACCACCGGGAAGCGGTGCCGGCCGACCCGGGCGACCGCCTCGGCGAGCGCGGTGACCGCATTGTCGTCGTGCATCATCGAGCCGTGCCCGGGGCGGCCCTTGGCGTGCAGGCGCAGCCAGTCCAGGCCCTTCTCGGCGGTCTCGATCAGGTAGAGCCGCTGGTTGTCGTTGACCGAGTAGGAGAAGCCGCCGACCTCACCGATCGCCTCGGTGCAGCCGTCGAGGAGCTCCCGGTGCCGCCCGACCAGGAAGTGCGCGCCGTAGTCGCCGCCCGCCTCCTCGTCGGCGGTGTACGCCAGCACGATGTCGCGCGGGGGCCGTACGCCGGTGCGCTGCCAGTGCCGCACCACGGCGAGCACCATCGCGTCGAAGTCCTTCATGTCGATCGCGCCCCGGCCCCACAGGTAGCCGTCGCGCACCTCACCGGAGAACGGGTGCACCGACCACTCGTCGGCGTCGGCGGGCACCACGTCCAGGTGGCCGTGCACCAGCAGGGCGCCCCTGCTCGGGTCGGTGCCGGGGATGCGGGCCACCACGTTCGCCCGGCCCGGCGCGGACTCGTGCAGCACGGACTCCACGCCCACCTCGGCGAGCTTCTCCGCCACGTACTCGGCCGCACGACGCTCACCGACGCTGGTGTCGTTGTCCCCCGTGTTGGTGGTGTCGATACGCAGCAAATCGCGGCAGAGGTCCACGACCTCTGCGGTGGGGTCCGGTCGGGCGGGGGCGGCGTCGCTCGTCATCGCCTCTTCATACCAGCCCGGGCTGGTTGAGGGGCCGGCGCACCGGGCACGGCGAGCCGGGCATTGAGCTCGGCGGATCCGGGTGACGGTTTCGCCGAGCTCGCCGCCGGGTACCGCCGCCCACGACCGCACATCCCCTGCCGGAGCTTCCGCCCGCCAGTCGAGGAGGGCACCATGTCCGCCGTTTCCCTGCCACCGCTGCCGCCCACCCCCGAGGAGGGCTACCGGCCCGGCGGACGCAGCATCGCCGACATCGTGGACGGGGAGCACCAGCAACTGCTGGCGCTGCTGACCCAGTTGACCGGTCCGGACGCCGCGCCGCAGGACGGGCTCGCGGTGCTCACCGCCGCGTTGTCGCGGCACCTGTCCGCGGAGGAGCAGTACCTGCTGCCGGCGGTGCGCGCCGCGCTGCCGGACGCGGCCGAGCGGGTGGACGCCGAGATCAACGCCGACGCCGCGCTGCTGGCCGCCCTCAAGGCGCTCACCGATGAGACGCTGACCGACGTCGTCGAGCGGGTTCGCCGGCACGTGGACGGAGTCGGCGCGCTCGTCGCCGAGCTGCGCGCGGTGGCCACCGAGGAGGAGCTGATCCGGCTGGGCAACCGGCTGGAAATCGCCGAGGAGGCGGCGCCGACGCGACCGCACCCGGGCACCCCGGCCATGCCGCCGTGGAACCGGATCGTCGAGCCGGCGGTGGGCGTGGTGGACAAGGTCCGCGACGCGGTGACCCGCCGGCCGACGTACCTGGCGGACCTGCCGGAGCCACCTCGCGGCTGACAAGCGGCGACACCCACCGAAGCATTCAACCTCACCGATCCGTCCGGGCCCTTCCGTCCGCTGCGGCGTGGTCCTACCGTCACCGTATGAACCTGGAGCTGCGACACCTGCGGGTGGTCTGCGCGATCGCGGAGACGGGGAGCGTGACCAAGGCGGCGTCGGCGCTCGGCCTGGCCCAGCCGGCGCTCACCGCCCAGCTCCAGCGGATCGAGCGGACACTGGGCGGGCCGCTGTTCGACCGGGACCGTCGCGGCGCCCGGCCCACCGCGCTCGGTGAGCTGGTGCTGGCCCGGGCCCGGGTGCTGCTACCGGCGATGAAGGGCCTGCAGGACGAGGCGGCCCGGCTGGCCGGCGCCGGCGAGGTGCCCCGCTGGTACCGGTTCGGCGGGGTGAACAGCCCGATCCTGGGGCGGTTGGTGCACCGGCTGGCCGCCGAGCAGCCACCCGCGCAGATCACCACGTACGCGTCCTGGTCGGTGGACGAGTTGGCGCAGTTGGTGGCCGGTGGCCGGCTGGACTTCGCGCTCACCGGCGTCTGCGGTGACGCCGTCCCGTCGGCCGAGTTCGGGTTGAGCTGGCGGGAGGTGGCCGTCGACCCGGTGCTGGTGCTGCTGCCGGAGACCCATCCCCTCGCCGAGCGCGACGAGGTGCGGCTGGTCGATCTGCGCCACGAGCAGTGGGTGGCCGCGCCGGGCGACGGCTGCTTCGGCGACTGCTTCGCCGCCGCCTGCGCCCGCGCCGGCTTCACCCCCCGCAAGCTGTACGAGACCGACGTGCGGGGCTGCGTGGACCTGGTGGACGCCGGCGAGGCGGTGGCCCTGTGTCAGGCGACGTTCCGCCCGGTGGCCGGGCTGGTCACCCGACGGCTGGCCGGGATACCGCTGCGCTGGAGGCTGCTGCTGGGATGGCACCCGGACTCCCCCGCTGCCCAGGGGGCGGAGGTGGTGCTGGAGACGGCCAAGGCCGCGTACACCGATTCACTGGCCCCGCATCCCGGCTACCTGGCCTGGCTGCTGCGCAATCCCGGTTTCGGCGTCCGGCAGCCCAGCGGAGTCTGATCCACCGTCGGCGGGGTATCTGGCGGACATGACCGACCTCTACCCGCCCACCGGCGACCGGGAACTGCTCCACCAGGCGGCCGCCGCGCACACCGCCGCGATCCGCGAGACGGAGGCGTTCCTGCGCCGGCTGCCGGACGTGCCCGACCCGGCCGACGTCGCCGAGTACGCCAACCTGCTCAGCCGCGAGGAACGGACCCGCGGCGAGCGGGACGCCGCCGCCGACGCGGTCGGGCTGACCATCGGCAGCCTGGAACCCGACCAGGGCTGACCAGGCTCGACGCGACGGTGCCGTCCCTGCCCGGGACGGCACCGTCGAGCCGCTCAGCGTTCGACGAGGGGGTCGTGGCCCAGGTCGAGCAGCGAATGCCGCCACTCGTCGTCGGCGTTGCCGCGCGGCGGCTTGGCGTCCATCAGCTCGCGGATCCGGTCGATCGCGACCCGCATCACCTCGATGTCCTCCGGGGTGAGGTCGACCTTGCGCTTGTTCAGCACCTTGAGGATCTCCCGGCCGGGCTGGGGCAGGTCGAGGGTCGGGTTGGGCCCGAACGACTCCTCCCCGGAGCCCCGGGTCAGCAGCCAGCTGCGCAGCTGCTCCGACGGGACGTTGACCTCCGCGTGGAAGTCCTCCCAGAGCACCTCCACCTCGGGGTCGATCCGACTCTCTCGTACCATCAGGTCTCCTCTCCGGGCGGCGACCCGGACGTCTCCGGGTCGTCCTCGTCGGTCTTCGGATGCAGGCCCTCCGGCGGCACCCGGGTCCTCCTGGGGTTCGCGGTGGGCGGCGCCAGGATCGGGTCGGGATGGTGGTCCTCGTCCCGGGAATCCGCGGGCTCTTCGGGCTCCTGCGGTTCCTCCGGTTCCGGTCGTCGCGCAGCCCCGCTCATCGCGGGTGCGTGGTCGTGGCGGCGGTGTACCCCCGCTCGCCCGCGGTCACGTCGAAGGTGAGCGCGCCCTCGCGCGCGTCCACGGTGACCTTCTGCCCGGGCGAGATCGACGACTCCAGCAGCATCCGGGACAGGTGGTTGTCCACCTCGCGCTGGATCACCCGACGCAGCGGACGGGCGCCGAATTCCGGCTGGTAGCCGTGCTCGGCGAGCCAGTCGATGCCGGCCTCGGTGAACTCCACCTGGATGTCCTGGGCGTGCAACCGGCGGCGGGTCTCCTCCAGCAGCAGCCCGGTGATCTGGCGCAGCTGCTCGGCCTCCAGCCGACGGAAGATGATCACCTCGTCGATCCGGTTGAGGAACTCGGGGCGGAAGTTCTCCTGCAGGCGGCGCATCAGCCGCTCGCGCAGCTCGTCGCTCTCCTGCTCGCTGCCCGGCGCGCCGGTGCCGAACCCGACGCTGCGCTGACTGCCGGTGATCAGCTCGGAGCCGAGGTTGCTCGTCATGATCAGTACGGTGTTCTTGAAGTTCACCGTGCGGCCCTGGCTGTCGGTCAGCCGCCCGTCGTCGAGCACCTGGAGCAGGATGTTGAACACGTCCGGATGGGCCTTCTCGATCTCGTCGAGCAGCACCACCGCGTACGGGCGGCGGCGCACCGCCTCGGTGAGCTGGCCGGCCTCCTCGTAGCCGACGTACCCGGGCGGGGCGCCGACCAGCCGGCTGACCGTGTGTCGTTCCTGGAACTCGCTCATGTCCACCCGGACCATCCGGTCCGCCTCGCCGAACAACGCCTCGGCCAGGGCGCGGGCCAGCTCGGTCTTGCCGACGCCGGTCGGGCCGAGGAACAGGAAGCTGCCCATCGGCCGCTCCGGGTCGGCCAGCCCGGCACGGGAGCGGCGGACCGCCTCGGCGACCGCGGTGACCGCGTCGTCCTGGCCGACCACCTTCTGGTGCAGGTGGCCCTCCAGGCGCAGCAGGCGGTCCCGTTCCTCCTCGGTGAGCTGGGCGACCGGGATGCCGGTGGCGCGGGAGACCACCTCGGCGATCTCCTGCGGACCCACCTCCGGCACCTGTGTGGAGGAGCCGTCGTCGCCGGTCGCGCGGCGTACCTGCTCCTCCAGCTCGGAGATCCGGTCGCGCAACGTGGAGGCCCGCTCATACTGCTCGTCGGCGACGGCCTGTTCCTTGTCCCGGCGTACGTCGTCGAGCTGCTGCTCCAGCTCCCGCACGTCGGAGGCGGGAGTGCGGGTGCGCAGCCGGACCCGGGCGCCGGCCTGGTCGATCAGGTCGATGGCCTTGTCCGGCAGGAACCGGTCGGTGACGTACCGGTCGGACAGCTCGGCGGCGGCGACCAGCGCCTCGTCGGTGAACCGCACCTGGTGGTGGGCCTCGTACCGGTCGCGGAGCCCGCGCAGGATGGCGATGGTGTCGTCGACGCTCGGCTCGGGCACCAGCACCGGCTGGAAGCGCCGGGCCAGCGCGGCGTCCTTCTCGATGCTCTTTCGGTATTCGTCGAGGGTCGTCGCGCCGATCACCCGCAGCTCGCCGCGGGCCAGCGCCGGCTTGAGCATGTTGGACGCGTCCATGCCGCCCTCGCTGCCGGCGCCACCGGCCCCGACCAGGGTGTGGATCTCGTCCATGAAGATGATCAGCTCGTCGCGGTGCGCCCGGATCTCGTCGATCACCTTCTTCAGCCGCTCCTCGAAGTCACCGCGGTAACGGGTGCCGGCGACCAGGCCGGCCAGGTCGAGCTGGACCACCCGCTTGCCGAGCAGGGTCTGCGGCACGTCCCCGTCGCAGATCCGCTCGGCCAGGCCCTCGACGATGGCGGTCTTGCCGACGCCGGCCTCGCCGATCAGGACCGGATTGTTCTTGGTACGCCGGGACAGGATCTCCACGGCCTGCTCGATCTCGTCGGCGCGCCCGATCACCGGGTCGATCTGGTCCGCGCGGGCGAGGTCGGTGAGGTCCTGCCCGTACTGGTCCAGGGTGGGGGTGCCCCGGTCCGGCTTCGGCCCCGTCATCGGCCCGCGCTCGGCGTTGGCGGCCTGCAACGACTCCGGCTGGATCCGGCCGGCGGCCAGCATCCGCCCGGCCGGCGACTCCGGGTTGAGCGGCAGCGCCATCAGGATGTGCTCGGGGCCGATGTAGTTGGCGCCCATCGCCCGGGACAGCTGGTGGGCGTCGAGCAGCGCCCGCTTGGCCGCCGGGGTCAACGACAGGTTGGGTGGGACCTCCCCGCGTGGTGCGCCGTCGCCCCGCCCGCCGAGCGCGTTGAGCAGGGTGTCGGGGTCGGCGCCGGCCCGGCGTACCAGGTCACGCAGGGGTTCGCGTTGCAGCGCCGCCCAGAGCAGATGGTCGGTGTCCAGGTCGTTGCTCTGCCGCTGCGCGGCCCGGCGGGCCGCGTCGGCCAGCATCTCCCGGGCGTCGGCCGTCATCAGCCGGGTGATGTCGACCCGGTGCGCAGGTCGGCGTCCTCCCTCACCCCGGCCGAAGTACCGGGCCAGGAATTCATCCCACGGGTCGGAGCCGAAGTCACCGGGTCCCATCATGTCTCCTCCGCAGTCGGGCGCGGCACGGTCGCCAGGGGCTACCCGGCGCTCGCCCCGACAAACGCCGCACGTAGCGGCGCACCCGGCGTTGCGGGAGTGGCGTCGGGACGGGGCCAGCCGGTGGTGGCAGGCTGACGGCATGGATGAAACCCCGCTGCTGATCGTGGACGGCGCCAACGTGGTGGGCTCCCGCCCGAACGGGTGGTGGCGGGACCGGGCCGGGGCCGCTGCCCGGCTGCGCGACGCGCTGGCGCCGGTAGCCACCACCGGGCTGCCGGCCCGGCTGGCCGCCCCGGTCGAGGTGGTGCTGGTGGTCGAGGGGGCCGCGCGGGACGTGCCCGGCACCGACGCGGTCCGGGTGGTGTCCGCCGCCGGCTCCGGGGACGACGCCGTGGTCGACCTGGTGGAGGGCGCCCCGCGGCGCCGCCGGCTGGTGGTCACCGCCGACCGGGAGCTGCGCGACCGGGTCACGGCCCTGGGCGCCGAGGTGTACGGGCCGCGCTGGCTGCGCGACGCCCCCGCCAACACCTGAGAAGTCCTCGCACTGGGAGTCCCACACAACGGACTCCCGGCACTTCTGGTCAGCAACGGGACGGCCGGGCAGGAACACCGACAGGCCGGATGTTCTCCGGCGGTCGCCGATAGGCTCTAATGGAGACCTCCCCGCCCCCAGGAGGTCCCGCCGTGGCGAGCGTCGCCGAGCTGAAGGCTGCCATCGATGTCGCCCTCCAACAGATCGGGGACGGGCAGACAGCCGTGCAGGCGGCCGGCGAGAAGCTGGCCGAGGCGCAGCAGACCCTGGCCGGCGCGCTGGAGGGCAGCGGGCACGAGACGGTGGAGGCGGCCCAGGCGTCGCTGACACAGGCCAGCCAGGAGCTGGAGGAGTGTCTCGCCGCGACACTGGTCGCGGTGGAGCAGGCGCAGCTCTACGTCGCCACGCTGTAGGCCACCATGTCCATCATCGAGGACGTCGGTGGGCAGGTCCGTGCCGCCAGCGAGGAGTTCCCGGTGGCCCTGCTGGGGCAGGCGCTGGAGAAGTTCGGCCTGGCCGCGGAGCGGCTGCGCTGGGTACGGCAGGAGTCGGCCAACCCGATGGGGGTGCCCGAGCTGTCCGCCGCCACCGAGCATGCCGAGACCGCCGGTTACGCGCTGCGGGTGGCGCAGGAGCAGCTGTCGGCGTACCTGGCCGCGATCGGGTTGACCGCGGACGGCGCGCCGCCGCTTCGTCCACAGCAGCGCGAACCCCGGCACGACGCGCCGCCGGCGGGCGGGCCCGCCACCGTGGCGCCGGAGCCGGCCGAGCAGGTCCGGCTGCGCCGCTGGTGGTCGGCGCGCGTGGCGGAGCTGACCGGCGGACGCGAGGGCGGCGCCGACGAGCCCGACGAACGGCTGGACGACTCCCAGGAGCTGCTGCGCCGGGTGGTACGCGGGGTGCGCGCCGACGACCGGGACCGGCTGCGCAACGAGCTGCGCCGTGCCCCGGCCGACGTCGGCCTGGGGATGGCGGCGCTGGCACCGCCGCTGCTGCGCGAGCTGGCCGGCGAGCTGCTGGGCCACCCGCCCCGCGCAGCCGACCTCGGGCGGCTGCGCGGGGAGCTGGACGGGCGCGTCCGCGACCTGCTGCCCGGGCTGCCGCGGCCGGTGCTGGAGACGCTGCTGACCCGGGTGTGCCGCATGCCGCCGCCGCGCGGTCCCGGCGAGCCGCCGCACGCCGCGGACTCCGCGGTGACGGCCGGTGTGGCGACCGGGCTGCTGCTCGCCCGGCTCGGCCGGGACCTGCCCACCGCCACCGGCCCGCGGGCCGCGACCGTCGGGCAGCCGGTCAGCGAGGGACAACGCCCTGGCGGTACGGGCCCGCAGGTCCGCGATGCCGGCCGGCAGCACGCCGCTGGGCAGCCACCGCGGGCGGGCGGCCCATGGCGGGACGCGCCGGCGCCGCAGCGACGCCGGAGCTCCGATGGCTGACCGGCGCGGCCAGCTGGCCGCCCGGGTCCGGGACACCCTCGCCGAGGCGCTGGGCGCCACCCGTACCCGACTGTCCGCGGCGCAGGCCGAGCTGACCGCCGCGCGGGAGCGGCTGACCCGGGTACGCCGGGCGGCCGCCGCCGTACCGGATCGGGTGGGTGGCCAGCGGGACGGCCGGCTGGCCGAGATCGACACCCGGCACGCCGCCCGGATCGCCGAGCTGGCCCGCCACGCCGCCGACGCCGCACGCCGGGAGGCGCCCGGCTGCGCCGGCTCCGACTGGCCGGGATGGACACCCACTCCCGCGCGCCGGGCCGAGCCGCCGGGCGCGCTGCGGGTCGGCACGGTCCGGATCGACGACGTCGACCCGGTGCCCGCGCTGGTGCCGCTTCTCGACGCCGGGCACGTGCACCTCTCCGGCGACGACCGCGCTGGCTGTGACGCCGTGGTGGCCGCGCTGCTGCTGCGGGCCGTCGGCCGCGCCGACCCGGGCGCGGTACGACTGATCGGGTACGACCCGGAGCACCTCGGCGGCGGCCTGGCGGGGTTCGCACCGCTGGGCACGGCGGGGCTGCTCACCTTCGTCGGCCCCGGTGGGCTGGGCCCCCTGTTGGACGACCTCGTCGAGCAGATCCGCCGGATCAACGAGACCGTGCTGGCCGGCGAGTACGGCTCGCTGCGCGAGCTGGCCGCGGCGACCGGCCGTCGCCCCGAACCGTGGCGGGTGGCGGTGCTGCTCGGCGGCGACGAGCTGAACCGGCACGAGCGCGGGCAGCTCGACCGGGTGGTGCGGGCCGGCGCGGCCTGCGGGGTGCACCTGGTGGTCCGTGGCGTGCCGCTGCCGGAGGACCTGACGGTGACCCGGGTGGTCGCCGAGGCGTCCGGCACCCGGATCGGCGGTCCGTCCGGCCTCCCGGTCCGGCTGGACCCGCCACCACCGGCGTCGCTGGTCACCGAGACCTGCCGGGAGACCGCGGCCCGGGTGAACGCCGGCCCGCCGCCGGCCCCGTTCGCCGACCTGCTGCCCCCGCCGGAGCTGATGTGGCGGGAGGACTCCGCCGCCGGGCTGACCGCCCCGATCGGCGAGGGGCCGCAGGGCCGGCCGGTGCGGCTGACGCTGGCCGACTATCCGCCGCACGCGCTGATCGGGGGACCGTCCGGCACCGGCAAGACCAACCTGATCTTCGCCTGGATCGGCGCGCTGGCGGCCCGCTACTCCCCCGCCGAGCTGGAGTTCTACCTGCTGGACTTCAAGGAGGGGGTGTCCTTCGCGCGGTTCGCGAAGGGCCGGCGCGACCCGAGCTGGCTGCCGCACATGCGGTTGGTGGGGATCAACGTGAACACCGACCGGGAGTTCGGGCTGGCGCTGCTGCGGTTCCTCGCCGAGGAGCTGCGCCGGCGGGCCGACGCGGCCAAGAAGCACGAGGTGACCAAGCTGGCCGAGCTGCGCGCGGTCGACCCGACCGGGCACTGGCCGCGGATCGTCGCGGTGGTCGACGAGTTCCAGATGCTGCTGGCCGGCCGGGACGTGGTCGCCCGGGAGGCGGCGGACCTGCTGGAGGACCTGGCCCGGAGGGGCCGGTCGCAGGGCATCCACCTGGTGCTCGCCTCGCAGGACGTGCGCGGCATCGAGGCGTTGTGGGGTCGCCCGGCGCTGGTCGCCCAGTTCGCCCTGCGCATCGCGCTGCCCAAGGCGTTGCGGATCCTGGCCGAGCGCAACGACGCCGCGCAGTCGCTGCCCCGCTGGCACGCGGTGGTCAACGCCGAGTCCGGCATGGTGGAGGGCAACGAGATCGCGCGGATCCCGTCGGCCAGCGACTGGGAGACGTGGAGCGGCCTGCAGAACCGACTGTGGCGGATGCGCCCGCCCGACGCCGCGCCGGCCCGGCTCTTCGACGGCGACGCGATCCCCCGGCTGACCGAGGCCCCGGATTTCCGGGCGCTCGCCGCGCCGGCGGACGGGACATCGCCGCGCAGCCCGGTGGCCCTGCTCGGCGAGATCATCGACGTGCAGGCCCGTTCGGCGGCGCTGCGGCTGCCGCGTGCCCCCGGGCGCAACCTCGCCGTGCTGGGCACGCGGGTGGACGAGGCGTGCGCGGTACTGGACGCGGCCGCCCGGTCGCTGGCCCGCCAGCACCCGCCGGGCACGGCCCGCTTCTCCATCGCCTGCCTCGACCCCGACGCCGACCCGATGGCCCGTGCCCTCTACGACGACCTGGCCGACGACGCCGCCTGGTACGACGAGGAGACCGTCGGTGAGCTGATGGCCGAGACCGCCGACGGGCTGACCGGTCCCGGCAGCCCGCACTACCTGCTGCTGTTCGCGGTCGACGCGGCGGCCGGGGCGCTGGCCGCGCGGGCGGGCCGCCGGACCGGCATGGAGCAGCTGCGCCGGATCCTGCACGACGGGCCGGAACGGCGGACCCACGTGCTGGCCTGGTGGCGGGGGGTGGCCCGGATGCGCGCCGACCTGGGCGGGCCGGCCGCCCGCACCGACCAGATCGGCGCCTGGGTGGCGCTGGACGCGCACGGCGGCGAGCTGGGCGCCTCGCTCTATCCGGGCACCGGCGGCCCGGACTGGTATCCCCGCCCGTGGCGGGGGCTCTTCTTCGACCGGGCGGTGCACCGCACCGGTCAAGTGATCATCCCCTATGGACCGTCACGATGAATCAACCGGTGGCCAGTGAGACGTACGCGGCCCAGCTGCGGCGGCTGGCGGAGCTGACCGCCCGGGTGCGCGAGCAGCGCGCCGAGGCGCACACCTGGTACGACCGGCAGTGCGCGGCTGCCGACCGGGCCGTCGCCGACGCCGCCGGGCAGGTGCGGCGCGCCGAGGAGGAGCTGGTCGCGGCGCGGGAGGAGCAGGAGCGGGTGGACGCCGAGGTGGCGCACCTGTGGCAGCAGCTGCGGGAGCGGCTCGGCGCCGGCGCCCGCCGCCTCGGTGGCCCGCCCGCCCCGGTCAACGGTGGCGCGACGGACCCGGTGCTGCTGCTCAGCCGGGCCCGCGATCTGCTCGACCGGGCCGGGCAGCCGGGTGAGCTGCCGGGCTCGGTCAACCCGCTGCTGGCGCTCTGCGGGGTGGCCGGCGCGGTGCTGGCGTACGGGCTGGGCGCCGGCGCGCGGGCGCTCGGCGTCGGGTACGGCGGCGACCTCGCGGTCGGGATGCCGGTGCTGGCGCTGGTGGTGACCCTGCTCGGGCCACTGGTCGGCCTGGTGCCGGCGCGGATGTTGGCCGACCGCCGGCACGCGGTGCTCGGGCCCCGGCCGATCACCGTCGTGCTCGGCGCCGGCCTGGTCACCACCGCGCTGCTGCTGGTGCTCGGCCGCTGACCCGGCGGACGCTGACCCAGACCCTCAGGATGGAGGCGGATACCCGGGCGAGGTCGTCAGCGAGCGCTATACCTCAGGGGCATATCTATGACTCACAGGTATACCCCTCACCACAGCCACCACCACCCGGATCGGTGGCCCGGGTGCTCAGGCCGGGACCACGACGGCCTCGCGCAGCAGCCGGCGGGCCAGGGTGAGCCGGTCAGCGTCGTCGGGCAGCCCGGGCAGGTCGCCGACCCGGACGACCGTACCGGTGAGCAGGGCGCGGACGGCGGGCTCACAGTCGGCGGGCAGGGCGATGGTGCGGTCGAACAGCCGCAACGCCACCCTGTCCGGCCCGTGCGGCTCGAGCTGCCAGCGCAGGCCCGGGCGCACGGTGAGCAGGGAGTCGGCGTCCAGTGCGGCCAGCGCGCCGGCCTGGGCGAGCGGCCGGATCGGCGCCGGGCGGGCGGCGGGCCAGGCCCGCTGCCGCAGCCGCGCCGCGACGGCCTCCGGGTCGGCGCGCAGCAGCCACTCCCGCAGCGCCTCCACCGTCTCGGTCAGCTCCGGCTCGATGGCGTCCGGGTCGGCGACGTCGGTGCCGAACGGCAGGCTCGCCCGTAGCCGCTGGTCCTCGGCGGCGAGGGCGAGCAGCTCCTCGACCAGGGCGTAACGGGTCAGCGCGCGGATGCCCACGGTCAGGTGCAGCGAGCTGGCCTCCTGCGCCTGCGCGCTGTGCAGCCAGCCCCGCGGCAGGTAGAGCGCGTCGCCGGGGGCGAGCACCACGTCCAGCGCGGCGGGGCCCTGGGCGGTGGCGCTGACCTCGTCGGCGCGGCCGCCCCAGGGCTGCTTCTCCAGCGGGTCGGGCAGCACCGGCGGATGAATGCGCCAGTGCTTGCGACCGTCGACCTGGAGCACGAAGACGTCGTGGGTGTCGTAGTGGGTGGCGAAGCCCTGGCTGCCCGCGGGGGTGAGGTAGGCGTTGATCTGCAGCGGTTGGCTCAGCGCCAGGCCCAGGTCGCGGGCGAAGTCGATCAGCGGTGGCCAGATCCGGTGCAGGCCCTGTAGCACCAGGGTGGCGCCGGCGGCGTACTGCTCCAGGACCCGCTCGTCGAGCACCTGGTCGCCGATCTCCGCGCCGGCGCCGCCGCCGCCGGTCCAGCGCGCCGCCGGGACGAGCTGTCCGTCCCGGGCGACGCGCAGGAACGGGGTACGCAGACCGCGCCGGCTGAGCAGCTCGTCGGCGTCGGCGGGGCTGAACAGGTCGGTGAAGCCCGACGGGTCGGGCAGCTCGGCGGCGCGGGACAGCAGCGGGGTGTGTCCCCAGTGCGCGGCGGCGAACTTGGCCGGTTCGACCGAGACGCAGCGGGCCAGCGCAGCGGCGGCGTGCACGGACGGAACCGCCGGGCGACCGTGGCCGCCCGGCGGGTCGAGATGCGTCATGGCGCTGCCGTCACCGGGCGCTGCTGTCGGCGCCACCGTCCTGCTGGCCCGGGGTCGCACCGCCGTCGGCGGGGCCCTCCGCGCCACCATCCGCGCCACCGTCCTGCTGGCCGGGCGTCGCACCGCCGTCGGCCGGGCCCTCCGCGCCACCGTCGGCGCCACCGTCCTGCTGGCCCGGGGTCGCACCGCCGTCGGCGGGGCCCTCCGCGCCACCATCCGCGCCACCGTCCTGGCGACCCGGAGTCGCACCACCGTCGGCCGGGCCCTCCAGGCCGCCGCCGCCCGTGGTCTGCATGTCGTCATCGTTGAGTGCCATCGGTGCTCCCTCGGGTGTGCCGCCCCGCCGTGCGCCGGGGTCCGTCGTGCTGCGGGTGGTACCCCACGCGCGATCTTCTCTAACCCACACCGTAGACGCCGAACCGGGGCGACACGGGCGGTTCACCGGGGGCGCAGGTCGGTGCCAGGATGGAGGGGTGATCCTGGTGGGCACCTCCGGCTGGCAGTACCGGGACTGGCGCGGCAGCTTCTATCCGGAGCGGCTGCCGCAGCGGCTCTGGCTGGAGCACTTCGCGGCCGGGTTCGCCACCGTCGAGGTCAACAACGCCTTCTACCGGCTGCCCGAGCGCGACACCTTCGCCGCCTGGCGGGCCCGCACCCCGGCGGATTTCTGCGTGGCGGTCAAGATGAGCCGCTACCTGACCCACATCAAGCGCCTGCGTGACCCGGCGGAGCCGGTGGCCCGGTTCCTCGGGCGGGCGACCGCACTCGGTGACCGGCTCGGCCCGGTGCTGCTGCAAATGCCACCGAACCTGCCGGCGAACGTCGACGCGCTCGACGCGACGCTGCGGCTGTTTCCGGCCGAGGTGCGGGTGGCGGTGGAGCCGCGGCACCCCTCGTGGTGGACCGACGCCACCCGCAGGGTCCTGGAACGCCGGCGGGCGGCGCTGGTCTGGGCGGACCGGCTCGGTCGCCCGGTCGCCCCGCGCTGGCGCACCACCGACTTCGGCTACCTGCGGCTGCACGAGGGGCGGGCCCGCCCCTGGCCCCGGTACGGTCGCACCGCGCTCGCCTCATGGGTGCGCCGGCTGGCCGACGCCTTCGGCACCGGCGAGCCGGCGTACGTCTACTTCAACAATGATCCTGGCGGCGCCGCCATCGTGGACGCCGTCGCGTTCGCCGCGCTGGCCCGGCGGGCCGGTCACCCGGTGACCCGGGTGCCGTCCGCACCGCCGGCCGGCGCGCTGGCCACCCCCGACGGCTGAGCCCGCCCGACGAGCGTCGGGCGGGCTCACAGCGTCAGGGCAGCATCCGGGCCAGGTCCTTGGGCATGGTGTCCTTGACGTCCTGCCACTCGCCCTGGGTGACGTGTCGGCGCAGGGTGTCGAGCACCACCTGCGTCACCCGCTCCGCACCGCCCTCGACGTCGTACGGGAACCCCTGGCGCACCTCGTAGAGGAAGTCGTCCCGGTTGAGCCTGATCGGGACGTCCGAGGGGTTCCAGCCGTCGAAGTAGATCCCCCGGACCAGGATGGGCAGCTGCTGGGCGAACTCCACGCTCTCGTTCACGGGCAGTCGGTCCCGCAGCAGGTGCAGCACCGTACGCAACGCCGCGTACGACTGGTTGCGTTGGTCCTTCGGCCAGCCGTAGGCGTTCTCGATGTCCTTGAGAATGAGGTTCGTCTTGTCCAGCGAGGACTCGTACGCCGAGATCATCGTGTCAGCCATCGGTCGACCCCCGTTCCGCGGTGTCCCACCGTTGGTCGTCGTTGCGCCGCGGCGGCCCGGCCGGGCCGCGTCGGGCTCGTATCGGGCTGCCCTGCGGCGCGCGCCGGGCGTTGTCGGCCGTACCGACCACGTGCAGGACGGCGCCACGCCGTCTATCCGCCACCAGTCGAACCGTCATCCCCGTCACCTCCGTGTCGTCTCCGGCGCCGGCCGCCGTCACGACCGCACGCACCTGTCAGCCTGCCCGTCCGGTGGGTGACCCGGCCCCACCCCGAACGGGTGAGCCGGACGGCGCCGGTCAGCCCGTGCCGAGCAGTCCGGCCAGGGTCTTCGCGTTCGTCTGTGCGTAGTCGCGGTAGCAGTTGTTCATGAGCACGTGCGTCTGCCCGGCCTCGTCGGCCAGCTCACGCAGCTTCGGCGCCCAGTCGGCCAGCTCCCGCTCGGAGTAGTGGTAGCCGAACTTCTCGTGGATGTCCTTGCTGGTCCACTTGTCGCTGTGGCCGTGGAAGCGCACCACGGCGAGGTCCGCGGTCGCGACCAGCACCGGGGGCAACGACGAGCGATGACCCTGCGGCATGTCCACGCAGACGTACGGCAGCCGGTGCTCCCGCAGGAAGGTGAGGGTTTCGTCGGCGTTGGCGCCGTCGAACCAGGAGGCGTGGCGGAACTCGTAGACCGGCCGCAGCGGCGCGCAGCGCTTCGCCACCTCCAGCAGGTACTGCTTGTTGTCCCGCTTGATGGTGAACCAGGGCGGGAACTGGAACAGCAGCGCTCCCAACTTGCCCGCCTCGATCAGCGGGTCGAGCGCGGACAGGAAGCGCGTCCAGACCTCCTCGTACGCCTGCGCGGGCAGGTCGTCGGGGTAGATGGTCTTCTTGTCGGTCTCCGGGCGCAGGTCCTTGTAGAGCGCGCTGACCCGGGTGGGATGACCGGTCAGCAGGCTGAACGCCTTGATGTTGAAGGTGAAGCCGGCCGGGGTGCGCTCGGCCCAGAGCCGCGCGGTCGCCTCGGCGGGCGGCGAGTAGTAGGTGGCGTCCACCTCGACCAGCGGAAACTGCCGGGCGTAGTACGCCAGCCGCTTCTCCGGCGTGTCCGCGGTCTGCGGATACCAGCCCGAGTCCAGCAGCGTGCGGTCGGTCCAGGACGCGGTGCCCACGAGGATGTCACCCATGGGAGTAGTCCATCGTGTCGTGGACCGACCGGCAACCGCTGGAGACTCTCAGGCCGCCCGCCGCTCGCGGGTCTGCTTGCAGGTCACGCAGGTGGTGGCGGACGGGAAGATCTCCAGCCGTTCCACCGGGATCGCCGCCGAGCAGCCTTCGCAATGGCCGTAGGTGCCCTCGGCGAGCCGGCCGAGGGCGTGCTCGTACTGGGTGCGACGGTCGAGGATGGTGCGCAACAGGGACTGCGCGGTGTCGCGCTCGGCCGTCTTGGTGCCGCTGTCGGCCTGGTCGTCACCTGCGGTGTCGCCGACCTCCACCAGCCGCAGCACCTGGCTCTGCAGCACGGCCTGCTCGTACTCCGCGGTCAGCTCGTCGTAACGCGCCTGGAGCGAGAGCCGGATCTCATCGATCTCCGCCTGGGAACGGCCCGTACCGACCGTGTCGTGGACGAGCATCGCTGCCTGCCTTTCCTGGGCCTGGTCAAGGTGAACCGGGAAGCCGGCGGCACCTGGCCCCGGTCACGGTCGCATCTGGCGCGCGGGCGGTCACCCGCGCTCTGTGAGCCGGGCGAGTACCCGCCGGGGCAGTCGATCAAACCGGCGATTTTTCGCGGTCGTCAGGCCTCGGCGCCAGGCTCCACGAGCGCCGGACGGCGGGCGTCGTCGGCCCGCACCACCACGTCGGCGAAGCTGGCCGGAACGACCTCCTCGGCGTACCGGTCGAAGGCCGGCAGGGTCCAGTCCTGGGCCGGTTCGGTACGCCGGCGCAGCGCCGCCGCGGAAAGCTCCAGGTGGACGGTGACGTCGAAGGGCAGGCCGCCGCCGAGCAGGAGCGCGCCGCTGACCAGGACCACACCGCCCGGTGGCAGGTCGACGTAGCGGGCGCGGCTGGCCCGGTCGGCGGCGGCGTCCCAGAGCGAGGGGAGCAGCCGCCCGGTGCCGCCGGGGCCGGCCGGGTCGAGCACCTCCCGGCGCAACCCGGCCTCGTCCACCCAGCCTTCGTAGTAGGCGTCCGGGTTGGTCCGGCCGAGTTCGAAGCGCAGCGACGCGGGGCGGAGGAAGTCGGTGGCGCGGACGTGCAGCACCGGCCGGCCACGGGCGCGCAACGGCTCGACCAGCGCGGCGGCCAGCTCGTCCGGGCCGGCGGCGGGGGCGCCGTCCACCGCCACCCGCAGGCGCGCCGACCCGGCGGCGGTCGCGGCACGGGTCGCGGCGTCGGCCAGCCGGCCGGTCAGCTCGGTGACGAGCAGGTCGGGCGAGATGGGGCGGATGCGCACCGGACCATCCTGCCCCGGGTCGGAGGGGACGGTGACGCCGGTCAGCCGGTGCGGTCGATGGTGACCCGGGCGTCGTCGGCCAGCCGGTAGCCCACGCCGTAGACGGTGGTGACCAGGGGGACGTCGACGCCGACCTTGCCGCGCAGCCGGCGTACGTGCACGTCGACGGTGCGGACGCCGGCGTGCTCGTAGCCCCAGACGGCGTTGAGCAGTTGCAGCCGGGTGAAGACCCGTCGCGGATGCGCGACCAGGTGCAGCAGCAGGTCGAATTCCAGCCGGGTCAGCGGCAGGGGCTCGTCGTCGCGCAGCACCGACCGGGACGAGGCGAGGATGTGCAGGGCGGGGATGGTCGGGCTCAGTGGTCGGGCCGGCGACCGGTTGGCCGGTACCGGGTCGGCGCGGCGTTCGGCCGGGACGGTGCTGGTGATCACGGCCTCGCCGCGTTCCAGCAGCTCGCGGGCCGCCTCGAGCAGCCGGCGTGCGGGCGGTGTCAGCGACTCCTCGCAGGCCAGCGGGATGGACAGCGTCACGGTGAGCACCGGCACGGCGGTGTTCGCCGGGCGGCGCTGGCCGCCCGGCGGTCGACCGGGCACCGCGGGTTGGGACGTATGCCATCCGGCGCGCGACGAGGCGGGGCTGACCGACATGGTCCTCCTTGGCTGGTCCGGGTATCTCCCCACGGCCCGGGACGCCGCTTCATCGATGCTTCCCGGCGCCCGGGCGAGGGTCAAGAGGCGTCTGCGTTGCATGAATGTGACAATTGACGAACACATCGGAGCCGCGTGCTCGCTCTGCGTACGAGGCCAGATGATTACAGCAGAGCCGCCCGGATGACCCGATACGGGGGTCCCCGTCCGGTTCACCGTGGCCCGTTCCGCCGCCCGTAAACCTGAAAGTCGAAGGATGTTCAGGACGCCCAGGACGCGAGCGCGGCCGACTCAGCGCAGGACCGGCGGGTCCACCCGGTAGCCGGGCAGCGACGGCCACCGCACGGTCAGCACCACCGAGGCGCACTCGGCGTACCAGGAGTGGTCCACTCCGCGGGCCCACACCACGTAGTCGCCCGGCGCGGCCAACCGCACCGTCCGATCCGGAAGCTCCACCCGGAACCGTCCCTCGATCAGCACGAGCAGCGTGGTCCGCCGTTCCCCGGTCGCCCACCGCGAGCGGGCCTCCCCGGGCGGGTGCACACCCCACTTCACCTCGACGTCGGAGCTGTGCCGGATCTCCCCCGGCGCCGCGAAGTGCCCGAGCAGCCAGCCCGCGTTGCCGGCGCCGTCAACACCGGCGTTGCCCACGTACACCGTCTCACCCATCGGACCCTCCCCAGCACGCCGGCCGAGCAACCTATCAGGGCCACGCCCTATCCTGGACCGGTGACCGAGGACCTCGACGCCGAGACGCTGGCGTTCGCGCACCGGATGTTCGACCTGGCCCGCGCTGGCACCACCGAGGAGCTGACCGCACAGGTGGACGCCGGCCTGCCGGTGAACCTGACCAACGACAAGGGCGACACGCTGCTGATCCTGGCCGCGTACCACGCCCACCCGGACACGGTCGCCGCCCTGCTGGCCCGCGGCGCGGACCACTCCAGGATCAACGACCGGGGCCAGACGGCGCTGGCCGCCGCGGTCTTCCGCAGCAGCACCGAGGCGGTCCGCGCGCTGCTCGTCGCCGGCGCAGACCCTGCGCACGGTAACCCCTCCGCGGCAGAGACCGCACAGTTCTTCGACCTGCCGGAGATGACGGAGCTGCTGCGGGCCGGCTGACACCGGCCCCGCCGGGCCGGTATACAGGGTCGGTGGAAGATCCCCTGCCCGAGCAGATGCGCGCCGCCGGCACCGCGCTGCTGGCCGCGCTCGACCCGGCGGCCCGCGACCGGGCCGTGCACCCGTTCGACGACGAGGCGGCCCGGCGCTGGCTGGAGTACCGACCCCGGCCCCGCCCCGGCGCCTGCCTGGCCGAGCTGGACATCGCCGGGCGCAAGGCCGCCCACCGGCTGCTGGCCACCGCGCTCAGCCCCTCGGCATACGCGCAGGCGATGGCGATCGTCGCGCTGGAGGAGGTGCTGGACCGGGCCGAGGGCTGGCAGCGGGGGCGGCACAGCGGCGACTACTGGGTCGCGGTGTTCGGCGATCCGGTGCGCGACGACCGCTGGGCGTGGCGGCTGGAGGGCCACCACCTGTCGGTGAGCATGACCGTGGTGGACGATCAGGTCTCCCCCGCCCCGATCTTCTTCGGCGCCAACCCGGCTGCGGTCCGGTACGCCGGCCGGCCGGTCTCCCGGCCGCTCGGCCCCGAGGAGGACCTGGCCCGCGCGCTGCTCGACGCGCTCGGTCCGGCCGAGCGGGCCGCCGCGATCATCGCCGACGAGGCCCCGGCGGACATCATCAGCGCCACCCGAGGGCGGGTCGACGGCCAGTTGGAGCCGCTCGGCGTGCCGGCGAACCGACTGGGGCCCACCGGCCGGGCGCTGCTCGACCAGGTGGTCGCGCTGTACCTGGACCGGCTGTCACCGGAGCTGGCGATCCGGGAGGCACGCCGGCTCGACGGCGGCCAGCTGCACTTCGCCTGGGCCGGTCCGACCCACCCGGGGCAGCGGCACTACTACCGGGTGCAGGGCGACGACCTGCTGATCGAGTACGACAACACCACCGAGGACGGCAACCACGCGCACACGGTGCTCCGCCGCCCGGCAAGCGACTTCGGCGCCGACGTCCTGGCCGCCCACCACCAGACCCACCCGCACCCGCACCGACCCCGGTGATCAGGAGGTTGACGGGCGGCCGAGCGCCGGACGAGCCGGCAACCTCGTGATCGACGAAGCTGGTCGGAGGGGCCGGGACAGGTGGGTCAGGGGCGGGTGGCCTCGATGAGGAAGCGGTGGGCGTGGGCCAGAAAGGGGCCCTCGGTGGTGATGCGGTGGTGCAGGGCGAGCAGCTGCGAGCGGTGGCGGTCCACAGTGAAGCCGGGCACCGTCCAGATCACCTTGCGCAGGAACCAGACCACCGCGCCGATGTCGTGGAACGCCGCCCGCAGCGTGACCCGACGCAGGTCGACGACGTTCAGCCGGGCGGCCCGGGCGGCCGCCACCGCCTGCTCGGGGTGCCGCTGAGCCGGCGGCGGCAGCGGGCCGAGCATCGCCTCGCTCAGCTCCCGCATGGTGCCCGCCCCGATCTGCTGGGACAGGAACGTCCCGCCTGGACGCAGCACCCGGGCGGTCTCCGCCCAGTCGGTGTGGACCGGGTGCCGGCTGACGACCAGGTCGAAGGAGGCGTCGCGGAACGGCAGCGGCGCGGCCTGGGTCACCGCCACGACCGTCGCGCCGACCCGGCGCAGGGTACGCCGGGCGACCTCGATGTTGGGCGGCCACGCCTCGGTGGCCGTCAGCAGCCGTGGTGGCCGGGGGACCTCGGCGAGCACCTCGCCGCCGCCGGTGTCGACGTCCAGCGCCGCGTCGGCGTGCGCCATCCGGTAGGCGACCAACCCGGCGTACCCCCAGGGTGGGCGTTCCTCGGTGGCCCGGCCGGCCAGCCAGTCGAAGCCCCAGCCGTCGACCGGCGCGGCGGCCGCCTCCGCGATCAGATCCTCGACGTCGCGCTCAGTGTCCACGCCGGCCAGCCTCGCCGGACGCCCGTACCGCTGGCAACGCATTTGCCGCCGCACCGTCCGCCCTCCGGCCGGCCGCGTCACGCGCGGAGGCCGGCCCGTCCCATGGTGATCCACTGCGTGCCGCCGACATCGGGGCATCCGTCGGCCGGGACACCGCGACATCGCCGATACCGAGTTGATCACCCAGCGGGGCGGGCGACCCGGATCACACCAGCGGGGCGGGCGGCGTCACGGGCGAGGACGGACGACCTCGGCGGTGGAGCTGGTCACGCCACCGAGCGCGTCGAACGTGCCCGCCTCGGCGCGACGGCGCCGGTCGAACTGGCGCATCAGGCGGGCGCCCAGGTGCACGCCGACCCCGCCCGCGGCCAACGCGACCAGCTCGGTGACGAGTATCGCGGCCGACGCGCCGCGCTGCGGGGCCTGCGCCCGGATCAGGCAGGTGAGCAGGAACAAGCCGGCCATCGCCGCGTTCACCAGGTTGAAGGCGATCGCGGTCCGGCGGGTCCGGTCGCCGGGCACGTCCCACAGGTCGACCATGCCGGCGATCGCGGTCAGCGCGGCGGCGACCAGGGCGGCGACGCCGGTCCAGTAGCCGACCTCGCCCAGGAAGGCCGGACCACCGGCGACGTCGGCGAGGTCGAAGATGGTCGCGCTGGCGAAGAGCCCGAGCGGGAACGTCACCAGCATCGGTTGGATGGGATGCCCCTGCACCTGCAGCCGGCTCTGCATCGGTCCTCCCCCGGGTCGGCGCAGCTCACCAGTACCAGAGTGCTACCCGAGGCCGGTGGCGGCGAAACGACGCGGCCCGACTCGCCGCCGGCCGGGAGAACGGGCACCCGGCTGTGCCGTCGATGCCGTGCGGCGACCGGAAGCCGGCGTGATCGACTCGGGTTCCAGGAAACCGGGGCATCCCCGCGACCCCGACACCCCGACATCAAGGAAACCGAGTCGATCAGCGGCAACACGCAGGGCTGAGGGGCGCGCGAGCCGGCCGGGGTCAGGTGTCGCGTTGCCGGGAGACCGTCCGGACCAGCCGCTCAGCCACCTCGCGCAGCGGGATGGCCAACGAGGACGCGGCGGTACGCAACACCTCCAGCGCCTCGGCCGGCGGGCACCCACGCTGCGTCATGATCACGCCGACGGCCTGCCCCACCACGCCGTCGTGCAGCAGCGAGGCGTCCCGCTCACCGGCGAGCGCGAGCTGGCGGCCCCGGTCCCGGACAGCGGCCAGCAGCAGGCCGGCGTGCTCGGCGAGCAGCATCGCGGTCAACTGGTGCTGCGGGGTGAGCAGATCCGGCGCGGCGGCGTACAGGTTGATCGCCCCGATCACGTGGTCGTCGATGTCCACCGGCGCGGAGATGACACCGCGGACCCCGAGGTCGCGGGCCCGCGCCGTCCAGGCCGGCCAGCGCGACTCCCCGGCCAGGTCCACGGCGAGGACCATCTCCCGGCGCCGGATCGCGCTCATCGCCGGCGAGTCGGGCCCGTGCCGCAGGTCGTCCAGGCCGGCCAGCCGCTCATCGGAGGCGGCCACCCCGGCCGGCTCGCCAGCGCGCAGGGCGGTGAACCCGCACCAGCGCACGCCGGCCACCGCGTCCCGAGCGACCCCGACCAGCGCCAGTAGCGCCTCGTCGAAATCGGTCAGCGTGATCAGGCCGGCGGTCAGCTCGCGCAGCAGCGCGGCGGTCTCCAGCACACCGAGGCTCTGCAGCACCGGCTCCCGCGTGTCCAGGTTCACCGGTCCACAGCCCCCATACGTTCCCGCGCATACCCAGCGAGCATCGTCACCTGTGTCATCGTCTGCTCTCTCCCGACTGGACCGACCAGCCCTACTACCCTCGCAAGGCCGGGTCGAAACGGCGTAAATGGGGTCCCTGCGGCGCGTGGATGCGCGACAGGGACCCCGGAGCCGCTGAACCGACGTGTCAGCGCGCGCCGCTGAGCCGACGCCCGATCGACGCGATCAGCCGGTCGAGCTCGGAGCCGAACGGGTTGTCGTGCACCAGGTAGGTCCACGTCGCGGTCGGGCGGACCAGGGTGCCGTCCTCGGGCTCCCAGTCATCGTCAAATTCGGTCTCGGCGAAGGTGGCGAGGGTGCGGGCCTCGATCTCCGGAACCAGGTCGTTGAACGCCGGCACCGCGGCCCGGTGGAACTCGTCCAGTGGGTCGAGCCGGCCCAGCGCCCGCAGGTGCACGCCCTCGCGGACCTCCGACAGCTCGGCCAGGTGCTCGGCCCAGAGCCGGTCCAGGTGGTAGAGCGCGATCGACCGGCCCGCCCGGGCGAGCAGGTCCTCGTCCATCTCGCCGGCCTTCTCGGGCATCTTGTCGAGCAGCATCAGCGCGGCCACGTCGCTGGTCAGCAGCCGCTCCCGGCGCAGGGCGAGGGCCTCGCGCTGCTGCTCGATCACCACGCTGTAGCGCCACGTGTTGCGGTGGATCTCGTGGTTGACGCCCTCGGCGACCCGCTGGGCGTGCTCCACCGCGTAGTCCACCTGGTCGTCGGTGACCAGGCCGTCCGCGTTCATCCGCGGCGACGCCGGCACCGCGTCGGCGGCGTGCCGGACGACCAGGTCGTCCTCCAGGCTGACGAAGAAGACCGAGCCGCCCGCGTCGCCCTGCCGGCCGGCCCGGCCGCGCAGCTGGTCGTCCACCCGGCGGCTGTCGTGCCGGCCGCTGCCGATCACGTAGAGACCGCCCAGCTCGGCCACCCGCTCCTGGTCGGTCTGGTCGCTGCCGCCGAGGCGGATGTCCACGCCCCGACCGGCCATCTGGGTGGAGACCGTCACCGCGCCGTACGCGCCGGCCTCGGCGATGATCGCCGCTTCCTCGTCGTCGTTCTTGGCGTTCAGCACCACGCAGGGCACCCCGGCCGCGTTCAGCCCGGCGGCCAGCCCCTCGGACTCCTTGACGTCCAGCGTGCCGACCAGCACCGGCCGCCCCGCCTCGTGGCAGCGGCGGATCTCGTCGATCAGCGCCTCGTCCTTTTCCGCCCGGGTGGCGTAGATCCGGTCCGGCTCGTCCTCCCGGACGCACGGGGTGTTCGGCGGGATCACCGCCACCTCGAGGTCGAAGAACTCCCGCAGCTGGTCGCCGACCAGCACCGCGGTGGCGGTCATCCCGCAGACCTTCGGGTAGAGCCCGATGTACGCCTGCACCGCGATGGTGCCCAGCACCTCGCCCTCGGCGGTGGCGTCCAGGCCCTCCTTGGCCTCGACCGCCGCCTGGAGCCCGTCCGGCCAGCGGCGGCGCTGGGCCACCCGGCCGCGCATCTCGTCGATCAGCTCGACCGAGCCGTCCCGGACGATGTAGTCGACGTCACGGTGCAGCAGGGCCTGCGCGTGCAGCGCCACGTTGACCGCGGAGAGCTGCGCGACGTGCTCCTCGTCGTACAGGTCGATGCCGAGCTTGGCCTCGACGGCGGCCAGGCCGGCGGCGGTGAACGCCACGCTGCGACCGTCGTCGGCGACCGTGTAGTGCCGGCCCTTACGCAGCCCGCGCACCAGCGCGGCGGCGGCGTGCACCGGATCCTGTTCGCCCGGCACCGAGCCGGCGAGGACCATCGGCACCCGGGCCTCGTCGATCATGATCGAGTCGGCCTCGTCGACGATCGCGGTGGCAAGCGGCGGCTGCACCCGGTCGGCCACGTCGGTGACCAGTTGGTCGCGCAGGTAGTCGAAGCCCGCCTCGCTGACCGAGACGTACGTGACGTCGCACCCGTACGCGTCGCGCCGCTCCTGCGGGCTGGAGGCCTCGTTGACCCAGCCCACGGTCAGGCCGAGCAGGGTGTAGACCGGCTCCATCCACTGGGCGTCGCGGCGGGCCAGGTAGTCGTTGACGGTGAGCACGTGCACCGGCCCGTTGCCGAGCCGGACGTGCCCGTACGCGGCGATCGTGGCGGTCAGGGTCTTGCCCTCACCGGTGGCCATCTCGGCGACCTTGCCCGACAGCAGCGCCATCGCGCCGAGCAGCTGCACGTCGTACGGCCGCTGGTCGAGGCTGCGGCGGGCGGCCTCCCGGCCGACGGCGCAGATCTCCTCGTAGCCGGTCGCCGCGCCGGCGGCCTCGGTCAACTCGGCGTCGTCCAGCGCGGCGAGGTCATCCTCGCGCGCCTCGATCGCCGGCAGCAGCTTCTCCAGCGGACCGAGATCCACCGTCGAGCCCGGGCGCTGGAGGAACCGCCGGAACTTGCTCTTGAACCGTTGCGACACACCCATGAGCGGCAACGGTACGCGATTCGAGCCGGCTTCCGCGGCCCGGCACTCGCCGGCATGTCGACCGGGATGTCGGCGGTCAGCCGACCAGCAGCTGATGGGTGGCCAGCTCCCGGTAGAGCGGGTCGGTGGCGGTCAGCTCGGCGTGGGTGCCCACGGCCACGACCCGACCGCCGTCGAGGACGACGATCTGGTCGGCGTCGACCACGGTGGCGAGCCGGTGCGCCACGATCAACAGTGTCCGGCGGACGGCCACCGCGTCGATGGCGCGGCGCAGCGCCATCTCGTTGCGCGCGTCGAGGTTGCTGGTCGGTTCGTCCAGCAGCAGCACCGGCGGGCCGGCCAGCAGCGCCCGGGCGATGGCCAGCCGCTGCCGCTCACCCCCGGAGAGCAGCACGCCACCCTCCCCGACCTGGACCTCCAGGCCCTGCGGGGAGCGGTGCGCCAGATGAGCCAGGTTGACCTTGTCGAGGACCTCGTGCAGACGGTCGTCGGTGGCGTCCGGAGTGGTGATCAGGAGGTTCTCCCGCAGCGTGCCGGCCAGCACCGGGGCCTCCTGCTCGACGTAGCCGAGCTGGGCACGCAGCATGTCGCGGGGCAGCTCCCGCACGTCCCTGCCGTCCAGCCGGACGGCGCCGGAGCTCACCTCGTAGAAGCGCTCGACCAGGGCCAGCAGGGTGGACTTTCCGGCGCCGGAGGGGCCCACCAGGGCGGTGCGGGTGCCGGCCGGCACCGCGAAGCTCACCTCGTGCAGCACCGGTTCTCCGCCCGGGTAGCCGAACCCCACCCCGTCGAACTCGATCATCGGGGCGGCACGGCGCGGGGTCGCCGTCGCGCCGCTCTCCACCGGCCGGTCCGCCGCGCCCTCCCCCGGCACCGCCAGGATCTCCTCGATCCGTTGCAGCGCGCCCAGGCCGGTCTGCAACTGGGTGTACGCGCGCAACACCTGGGCCAGCGGCAGGGCCAGGAAGAACAGGTACATGACGAAGGCGACGAGGTCGCCGACGGTGATCGCGCCGGCGGCCACCCGGGCCCCGCCGATGCCGAGCACCAGCAGGAAGGCGCCCTGCACGGTGACCGAGCCGATCGGCCCGACCACCGCCTGAACGCGGGCCACCCGCAGTCCCGCCGCGTACGCCGCCCGGGCGCTGCCGGTGACGATCTCCGCCTCCCGGGTCTCGGCCCGGCTGGCCCGGATGGTCCGGGCCGCGGAGATGGCCCGCTCCACCGCCGAGGTCATCTCGCCGATCCGCTCCTGGGCGACGCGGGCCAGCGCCCGGACCCGCCGGGCGAAGGTGGCCGCGAAGCCCAGCCCGAGCCCCACCCCGAGCAGGGTGACGCCGAACAGCAGCGGGTCGAGCAGCACCATCGCCGTGCCGGCGCCGAGCACCATCACCGCCCCGGTGACCGTCTCGAAGAGCCCGGAGGTGACCACCGCGCGCAGGAGGGTGGTGTCCGAGCCCACCCGGGAGAGCAGGTCGCCGGTGCGCCGGCGGTCGTACTCGGCGATGGGCAGCCGCAGCAGGTGTGCGGCCAGCCGCCGCCGGGTGCCCAGCACCAGCCCCTCGGCGGTGCGCTGCAGGAGAAAGTCGCGCAGCCCGCCGATCGCCGCGCCGAGCACCACCAGCACCACCAGCACCGCCACCAGCTCGGTCACCGCGTGCCCGGCGCTCACCCGGTCGAGCACCGACCGGGTGAGCAGCGGCTGGGCGAGCGACGCCGCCGCGCCGGCCAGCGACAGGGCGCCCACCACGGCGAGGGTGCCGCGGTGCTCACGCAGGTACGGCAGCAGCGCGGCCAGACCCACCGGCCGGGCGTCAGGGGTGCTCATGGCGGGAACGGTAGCCCGCCCCGTCACCCGGAGAGCGCGCTCCGGCGTCGGGTCAGCCGGCCAGCACCACCTGAAGCTCCTGGCGGCGGCGCTCGGCCAGGTCGGTGAGCAGGGTGGGCGCCTCGTCGAACGGCACCACCGCCGAGACCACGTGTTTGCGGATGACGTCCCCGTACGCCCGGAGCAGGTCGACGGTCTCGGCGGAGAGCCGCTCCCGGTCCCAGGTGGGCGCGAGCCCGCGCGGCACCCGACCGATCTGCGCGCAGCGCAACGACAGCCCGTTGTGGTGAAACTCCTCGCCCAGCCGGACCGCGTCCGCGCCGCCCTGGTAGAAGGCGAGGTCGATCACCGCGCCCTGCGGCCGCAGCAGCCGCAGCGCGAGCTGCAACGCCCACGCCTGCCCCCGGCACTGGAACACCACGTCGGCACCGCGGTCGCCGGCGGTGTGCGCCCAGCGGGTCTTGAGCACCACCGCGGGGTCGTCCGGGCCCGGGTCGAGAGTTTCCAGGCCGAGCGCCTCGGCGACCTGCCGGCGCTGCGGGGTCGGGTCCAGCACCACGACCGAGGCGGCGCCGTGCCGCCGGGCGAACAGCGCGGTCAGCAGCGCCACCACGCCGGCGCCTACCACCGCGACCCGACGGCCGCGCACCCCGTCGCCGAGCGAGCGGACGCCGACGCCGTGCAGGTCGGCGGCGGCGTGCAGCAGACCGTTGGCGCAGATCGGGCCCATGTGCGCGACGTAGACGCCGAGGAGCGGGTCCAGGTCGTCGGGGAGCGGAACGAACCGCTCGGCGACCGGGTCGGCCAGCCAGCCGGAGCGGTGCCCGTAGGCCATCGCGCCCACGACGCCCACCGCCACGGCCGGGGTGTCGCTCTCCACCACCCGACCGACCTGCATGTAGCCCAGCCGGGTCACGGGGTACGGGGTGCTCGCCTCCCCCGGCTGGAACAGCCCCAGGTCGGCGTTCCACGTGACGTGCAGGTACGGGTTGGTGCCCTTGACGTAGCTCAGCTCGGTGCCGGCGGAGACGCCGCTGAACAGCGTCTCGACCCGGAAGGCGCCGGGGCGCAGCGGGGCGGCGTCCTGCTCGACCAGCTCCACCCGGCCGGGGGCGGAGACCACCACGACCTTGTCACGCATCGACGGTCACCCCGCTGCTGAGCACCGCCGGCCCGACGGGTGTGGCGAGCCGCACGGTCTCGCCGGTGCGGGCCGAGTCGGCCACCGCGAGGGCCAGTCGCTGGGTGCCCAGCGCCTCGGCGTACGGGACGCGTACGTCGTCGCCGATGCCGCGCACCGCGTCGATGAAGGCCCGGTCGACCGCCACCCGGGCGGCCTCCGGGTCGGCCGACACGTGTCGTTCACCGTCGGTGTCGCGGATCAGCAGGCCGTCCTCGGTGATCGACAGGGCCAGCCCGTCCGCAAGGATCTCCAGCCCGGCGCGGTGCTTCCAGCCCAGCACGCAGGCCGCGTTGAGCGTGCCGACCGCGCCGCCGGCGAAGCGCAGCGTAGCGGTGGTCACCGAGTCGATGTCGGCGCCGTCCACCGGCGGCGGTGTGCCGTTGCCGTACGCGGTGACCTCGGTGGCCTCGCCGACCAGCACCCGGATCAGGTCCAGCACGTGTGCGGCCTGCTCGACCACCGGGCCGCCGGAGCGGTCCCGACGCGACCACCAGGCCACCGGCGGCACCTTGTCCAGCCAGGAGCCGCTGACCATCCGCACCGGACGGTCGGCGAGCAGCTCACGGGCCTGGTCGAGCACGCTCAGGTAGCGCCAGTGGTGCCCGACGGCGGTACGCAGCCCGCGCCGGGCGATCAGGTCGGCGATCCGCTCGGCGGTGACCAGGTCGACCGCGACGGGCTTCTCCACGAACATCGGCACCCCGGCGTCGATCACCGCCTCCTCGGCCGGGCCGTGCGCGAACGGAGGCACGCAGACGTACACCGCGTCCGGGCCGGCGGCCAGCAGCTCGGCGACATCGGCGCAGGCTCGCCCGCCGTGCTGCGCGACCAGCGCCGACGCCGCCTCCGGCGCCACGTCGGCGACCCCGATCAGCTCGACGTCATCGAACCCGGCGAGCACGCGGGCATGCCGCTGTGCCACTCCGCCGGCGCCGACCAGACCCACCCGGCATCCACGCATTCCACCAGCCCCTTCGAGAAGGTTTCGTCTCCGATCGGAGCAGTCCCCTGCGGTGTGCGCAATCAAACGTTCATCCCCGGGAACGCGGCGGGGTCACCCCCGTGATCAAGCTGTTTCCCTGGAAGCGGTTAGCGCATGGTGGGGACTGGGAACAACCAATCTCGGTTTTTCCGCCCACGATTCGGAGGGGTGCCCGTGCGGGATACGACATCGAGCGTGTCACCGGTGGTGGAGGCGTGGGCCACGTACCGGACCACTTCGGCGGCGGACTGGCCGGCACGCCGGCTGGTGCGTGCCAAGGGAGAGAGCCTGGTCAGCGTGGTGCTGCCGGCCCGTAACGAGGAGGCCACGGTCGGTGCGATCGTGGCGACCATCCGTGAGCACCTGATGGATCGGGTCGCCCTGGTCGACGAGCTGATCGTGGTGGACTCGCGGTCGACCGACCGCACCGCGCAGGTGGCCCGGGCCGCGGGCGCGGAGGTGGTCAGCCAGGACGAGATGACCCGGGGGCTGCCTCGGCTGACCGGCAAGGGCGATGCGCTCTGGGCCGGCCTGGCCGCCGCGGAGGGGGACGTGGTGGCGTTCATCGACGCCGACCTGCGGGAGTTCCGGCCGCACTTCGTGAGCGGGCTGCTCGGCCCGCTGCTGACCGACCCGTCAGTCGAATTCGTGAAGGGCTTCTACCACCGGCCGCTGGTGGGCACCGCGAGCGTGGAGCAGGACGGCGGCGGCCGGGTGACCGAGTTGATGGCGCGACCGCTGCTCAACCTCTTCTGGCCCGAGCTGGCCGGCTTCGTGCAGCCGCTGGCCGGCGAGTACGCCGGCCGGCGCGAGGTGCTGGCCCAGGTGCCGTTCGTCTCCGGGTACGGAGTGGAGACGGCGATGCTGATCGATCTGCTCGACCTGGTCGGTCTGGACGCGTTGGCACAGGTCGACCTCGGTGAACGCAAGCACCGGCACCAGGACACGGCGGCGCTGGGCCGGATGTCGGCGCAGATCATGCTGACCGCCTGGTCCCGGTTGCAGCGGCGTGGCTGGGCGAGCCCCGGCACGTCACCGGAGGCGCTGCTGACCCAGTTCCGCCGCGGCGGCTCCGACACGCTGCCGAACCTCGACCGCGAGATCGTGGTCAGCGACGTGTCCATCGAAGAGCGCCCGCCGCTGGCCGAGCTGCGCCACCGGGTGGCCCGCCGACGGGTGGCCGCGGCGTGAGGGCCCGGGCGCTGACTCCGGGCGCCGTCCAAGGAAAGGGCCGGGTTCGATGAGCCTCACCGTGCTGATGAACGCCGGCCCGTGGCTGTCCGTGCCGCCGCCGGGCTACGGCGGCATCGAGAACGTGATCGCCACGCTGGTGCCGGAGCTGCGGCGACTCGGCGTACGGGTGGTGCTCGCCTCGGTGGAGAGCAGCACCCTGCCGGTGGACGAGAGGGTGTCGGTCTTTCCCGACGGGCAGTTCGCCGCGCTTCAGCGGCCGTACAACCAGGTGTGCGGAATCGCGCAGGCGCACCTGGCCGGGGTGGTGCGCGAGCTGCACGCCCGCGACGACATCGACCTGGTGCACGACCACGTGGAGGCGGTCGGGCTGGCCACCCTCGCCGCGATGGGACCGACCGGCCCGCCAACCCTGCACACCCTGCACTGGGACCTGGCCAAGCACCCCGCGCTCTACGGCAGCCTGGACGGCGGCGAGCGGGTCCGCGTCAACGGTGTGTCGGCGTCCCAGCTGGCCCGAGCCCCGCAGGCGCTGCGGGAGCACTCGGTGGGGCACGTGCACCTGTCCACCCCGCTCGCCGTGGACGCCGACCGGCGGTCCCGCCCGGAGAAGGGCGAGCACCTGCTCATCCTCGGCCGGATCAACCCGGGCAAGGGGCAGGACGTGGGCGCCCGGCTCGCTCATCGGGTCGGTTTCCCGCTGGTGCTGGCCGGACCCGTCGGCCCCTATCACCGCCCGGCCGAGCTGGCTGCGGCCGGCGAAGAGGCCCGGCAGAACCCGGACGTGCGGTTCTTCCTCGACGAGGTGGCGCCCCACGTCGACGGTGACCTGGTCCGCTGGGTCGGCACCGTGGCCGGCCAGGAGCGTGACGACCTGCTCGCCAGTGCCCGCGCGTCGCTGTTCCCGCTGCGCTGGGAGGAGCCGGGCGGCACGGCGGTGGTCGAGTCGCTCGCCCTGGGTACGCCGGTGGTGGCGACGGCCCGGGGGTGCCTGCCGGAGCTGATCGAGCACGGCCGCACCGGGCTGCTCACCGCCGACGAGGAGGAGCTGGGTGAGCTGGTGCTGGCGGCCGACCTGCTCGACGCCGACGAGTGCCGTCGGGTGGCCGCGCAGCGGTTCACCCCGGCGGTGATGGCTCAGCGCTACGTCGAGCTGTATCAGCGGGTCCGTCAGCTGGCCAGCGCGCCGCGGCTGCAACCGGTCTGACCGTCCGTCGCCGCCGAAGGGGTTTGCCGTCGGCGGCGACGGGTAGCCGGCAGCGCTCACGCCCGCCGCGCAGCGAGGAGTCGGTGATGGTCGGACCGATGGCGCACTCCCGTGCCCGGCCCAATCCGGCCGACGGCAGGCCGCCGGTACGCCGCGCCGCCGGGACGGTGGCGGTGCTCTTCCTGCTGATCGGCGTGCTCGGCTTCGTCCCGGGCATCACCAGCGGTACGTCCGATCTCCGGTTCGCCGGTCACGGCTCGGGCGCGTACCTGTTCGGCGTGTTCCAGGTGTCGGTGCTGCACAACCTGGTGCACCTGCTGTCCGGGGTGGCCGGCCTGGCGCTGGCCCGGACGGTCGGCGGCGCCCGGACGTTCCTCATCGGCGGCGGCGCCGTCTATCTGGTGCTGTGGCTCTACGGTCTCGCGGTTGACCACGACACCGGGGCGAACGTACTGCCGGTCAACGACGCCGACGACTGGCTGCACCTCGGCCTCGGTGTCGGCATGGTCGCGCTGGGCGTGCTGACCGGCCGTGCCCGTCCCTGACCGGCCGCGCCACCCGTGACCTGCCTCGCCCGGCCCGTAGGTCCGGTTTGACCGGGCTGCGCCCCGGGTAGTTCGCAGATCCCGAAACATCAGCGAAGTGAGGGCCCCATGTCCAGCCGGATCACCTGGGAGGTGTGCGACACCGCACCGGTGGCGGTCGTCCGGCTCTGCGGTCCCCTGGACCTGGGCACCATGCGGTCGGTACACCGCGTCCTCGACCAGGCTCTGGCCGCTCAACCAGACGCGCTGGTCGTCGACCTCGCCGCGGTCACCGTCCGGGACCGGCTGGCGTTGTCCGTCTTCGCCGCGACGGCCCGCCGGGCCGCGGAGTGGCCCGCCGTGCCGGTGGTGCTCTGCGCCCCACCGCCGGCCGCCGCCCGTTGGCTGGCCGAGTCGACCGCGTGCCGGGTGGTCCCGGTGTCGCCGGACTGCGCGGAGGCGACCCGGGTTGCCGGCGCCGCCGCCGCCCCCCGGCTACAGGCCCGGCTGGAGCCGGTGGCCGAGGCCTGCCGGCGCGCTCGGGAACTGGTCGTCGACGCGTGCACGCGGTGGAACCTTCCCGACGCCGCCGGCCCGGCCGCACTGGTGCTCAGTGAACTCGTCGGCAACGTGGTCCGGCACGCCGGCACGCCGATGCAGGTGACGGTGACCCTGCGTCGGCCGTACCTGCACCTGGCCGTGGTGGACGGCAGCCGGGCGGCTGCCCGGCCGGCGCGGGCGGACCTGCGCGCCGAGGGTGGGCGCGGGCTGCTGCTGGTCCGGGAGCTGGCTCAGCGGTGGGGCAGCGTGCCGGCCGGCCAGGGCAAGGCGGTCTGGGCGATCATGCCGGCAACCTAACGTCCAGGCGGTTCCGCCGCCCTCTGGCGATCTGACTGAAATTACCGCTCTGCCCTGGTTTTATGGTCAGAGGGTCGGGTAGGCACACCCGTCCTTTTCTGTCACAACGGCGGGGTGAGCAGCCATGCCCAAGCGGGTAACCACGGAACCCAGTCGCGATCGAGGCCCGGCGATCCTGGCGCCGGCCCGCTTCGGGGGCTTCCCCGGACCGCTGCGGACGCCGATCCCCGGCAACTCTCTGATCAAGTTCCTCGCCACCACCGACCACAAGCAGATCGGCCTGCTGTACCTGCTGACCTCCTTCGGGTTCTTCCTGCTGGCCGGGCTGCAGGCGATGGTGATGCGGGGCGAGCTGGCCAGGCCGGGGCTGCAGTTTCTCTCCTCGGAGCAGTACAACCAGTTGTTCACCTCGCACGGCGCGGTGATGCTGCTGCTGTTCGCCACGCCCGCGGGGTTCGGGTTCGCCAACTTCATCGTGCCGATCCAGATCGGCGCGCCGGACGTGTCGTTCCCCCGCCTCAACGCGCTGGCGTACTGGCTGTACCTGTTCGGCGGGCTGATGGTGGTCGGCGGGCTCCTGACGCCCGGCGGCTCGGCCGACTTCGGCTGGACCGCGTACAGCCCGTTGACCAGCGCCGAGCACTCCCCCGGCGTCGGCGCGAACATGTGGGTCGTCGGCCTGGTCATCTCCGGCCTGGGCACCATCCTTGGCGCGGTCAACCTCATCACCACGATCCTGACCCTGCGCGCGCCCGGGTTGACCATGTTCCGGATGCCGATCTTCACGTGGAACATGCTGTTCACCAGCCTGCTGGTGATCCTGGTCTTCCCGCTGCTGGCCGCCGCGCTGCTGGCGCTGTCGGCTGACCGGCTGCTGAACGCGCACGTGTTCGATCCGGCCACCGGCGGCCCGATGCTCTGGCAGCACCTGTTCTGGTTCTTCGGCCACCCCGAGGTCTACATCATCGCGCTGCCGTTCTTCGGCATCATCAGCGAGGTCATCCCGGTCTTCGCCCGCAAGCCGCTCTTCGGCTACACCGGCATCGTGCTGGCCACCGCCGGGATCACCTTCCTGTCGATGACGGTCTGGGCGCACCACATGTTCGCCACCGGCCAGGTGCTGTTGCCGTTCTTCAGCATCCTGAGCTACCTGATCGCGGTGCCCACGGGGGTGAAGTTCTTCAACTGGATCGGCACCATGTGGAAGGGGCAGCTCACCTTCGAGACGCCGATGCTGTTCTCGATTGGCTTCCTGGTGACCTTCCTGCTCGGCGGGCTCACCGGGGTGCTGCTGGCGAGCCCGCCGGCGGACTTCCACACCCACGACAGCTACTTCGTGGTGGCGCACTTCCACTACGTGGTCTTCGGCACGGTGGTCTTCGCCCTGTTCGCCGGCTACTACTTCTGGTGGCCGAAGATGACCGGACGGCTGCTCGACGACCGGCTCGGCAAGGCGCACTTCTGGACCATGTTCATCGGCTTCCACGGCACCTTCCTGGTGCACCACTGGCTGGGCAGCGAGGGGATGCCCCGCCGGTACGCCGACTACCTGCCGACCGACGGCTTCACCACGCTGAACACGATCTCCAGCATCTTCGCCTTCATCCTCGGCCTGTCCACGCTGTTCTTCATGTACAACGCCTGGAAGTCCTGGCGGTACGGGGCGATGGTGACGGTGGACGACCCGTGGGGCTTCGGCAACTCCCTCGAATGGGCCACCACCTGCCCGCCGCCGCTGCGTAACTTCGACCGGATGCCGCGGATCCGCTCCGAGCGCCCCGCGTTCGACCTGAAGTACGGCCCGCTCGTCGCGGACCTGGGCCGGGACCTGCCACAGCGCACGACCAAGCCGCCGCAACACTTCACCGAGGAGCTGCGTGTGGAGCGCCACGTGCCGGAATCGCCCGCCGCCGAGGGCGCGCACGGCGCCCGGGACGCGACCGAGTTCCAGCCGGCACCGCTGTCCGGTGCCCGGCCCGTGGAGGTGCCGGAGCCCGAGGGCGTCCGCCGGCCGAGCTTCGAGGAGAGTGACGCGCCCGAGGACAGCAAGGAGGCGCCGAAGCCGCACGAGCGCTGGCGGCACCCGCACAGCGACCGGGACCCCGAGGAACGCTGACCAGGAGTACGCGTCGACGAGGGCCGACACCCACGGGTGTCGGCCCTCGTGGCGTACGGAGCCCGGTTGCGCTCAGTCCCGCGCGGGTGCCAGTCCGGCGGCGGTGAGCGAGCGGCGTACCGCGGGTTGGACCCGGGTCAGCCGCAGCGGCACCCCGGTCCGGACGGCCGCGTCCCGCCCGGCCATCAGCGCGGCGATCCCGCCGGCGTCGAAGCCGCCCGCGCCGACCAGGTCGACGACCACCTCGCTCGGCTGGCCGGTGACCGCCTCCAGCATCGCCCGGCGCAGCTGGTCCGCGCCGTCCCGGTCGACCTCGCCGCCGACCTCGACGACCACCCGGTCGCCGTTCTGCTTCACCGAGATCCGGGTCTTGCCCGGGTCCGGCTCGGCGGCGCCGTTCTGCCACGGCGGCGGCGCGTCGGCGAGCATCGCCTGCCGCAGCCAGGTCAGCGCCCGCGACAGCAGCCGGGAGACGTGCATCTGCGAGATACCGAACCGTGCGGCGATCTCCGCCTGGGTCTGGTTGCCGTAGAAGCGCATGGCCAGGATCCGCCGCTCCCGCCAGGGCAGGCGATGCAGCAGTCCGCTCACGGTCACCCGGTCGTCGACCGATTCCAGCGCGTTGTCCGATTCGCCGACCAGGTCACCGAACTCCGCGGAGCTCTCCCCGCCCACCGGAGCGTTGAGCGAGGCGGGGCTGTAACCGGCCGCCGACTCCAGCGCGGCGAGAATCTCCTCCTCCGGGGTCTCCAGCCGCTTGGACAGCTCGGCGACGGTGGGCGCCCGGGACAGCTCACTGGTCAGCGCGGCGGTGGCCTGGCCGACCTCCAGGATCAGGTCGCGTAGCCGGCGGGGCACGTGCACGCCCCAGGTACGGTCCCGGAAGTGCCGCTTGATCTCGCCCACGATGGTGATGGCGGCGTACGCGGTGAACGAGCCCCGTTCCGGGTCATACCGGTCGACGGCGTTGACCAGCCCCAGGCGGGCCACCTGCTCCAGGTCCTCCAGCGGTTCCCCGCGCCCCCGGTAGCGGCGGGCCAGGCGGCCGGCGAACGGCAGCGCGAAGCGGACCAGGTCGTCCCGTGCCTCCTGCCGCCGCTCCGGCGGCAGGCCCTCGATTCGGGCCGCGTACGCCAGCGCTGCCGCATCGAGGTCCTCCAGACCCCGATCGGTGGGTGGTGGTGTGGTCGTGCTCGTCTGTCCGAACATCCGCGCCTCCCTCAGGAAGGTCCCCCGCCCGGATCGGGAAACCGGTCGTGCGCGTGGTCGAGCCACGCACCGGGCCGGAAAAGTGGGTCAGTGACTGGGATGCCAGCGGGCGACAACGCCTCTGCGCAGCGCAATCAGGTCGTCGCAGTCAGCGATGTTCCCGCTCCGTAGGTACTCAATCACGGGACCCCGGGTTCGCGAGGATGTTTCGGCGTGCTCGCCTCAGGAGACCAGCAACCCCTGGTGGCCGCCGCTGTCCCGGAGTACGGAGAGCGCCTCGGCGGCCCCCAGCGGGGGCGGCGTGGGCAGGTCGTACGGCTGGGCGCGGAGCACCTCGGTGGCCCGGCGGGTGGGCACCGAGGTGACCGGGTAGCCCCGGGCGGCGGTCCGGTCCAACGCCCGACGGCGCCGGCCGAACCCGGCCACGGCCAGCCACTGCGGCAGCCCGGCCAGGGCGGGCGAGCGCACCCCGGGCGGCTCGGGCAGCACGTCCACCGAGCTGAACGTCTCGCTGCCGGCCAGCCACCACTCGGCCTCGTCGACACAGCGCCGGGTGGCGTTCTCGCACCAGTATGGCACCAGCCCCGCGCGCACCACCTGCCACGGATCGAGCAGGCGGCCGCACTCCACCACCAACCGGTCACCCGTCTTGCCGGCACCGCGCAGCCAGTGCCGGTACAGGTCGGCCACCCCCGCGCTCAGCGCGGCCGGCCGAGGCACCAGCACCCGGTGCAGCGGATGCCCCCGACGGGCCGCCCAGTCCCGCGCAGCCAGCTCGAAGCCCGAGTCCACGCCGTGCTCGGCGCTGCCCGAGGGGACGGACATCTCCGGCGGCTCCCACCGGGCGGCGTCCCCGCCGACGGAGCGCAGCACCTGCCGCAGCGCGTGGCTGTCCGGATGGAAGTCCACCGGATCCAGTCCGCTGGCCGGGCAGCCGACCTGGAAGCTGTGCCCCGGGCCGCGCTCCAGCACCGGCCAGGTTCGCACGTCGGGGACCAGCAGCACCGGGGCCCCGGTGGTCAGCCGGTCCGCGAGGAACTGCGTGTAGGCCGCGGGCAGCGTCCGCCAGCGGGTGGCCAGCGACACTGTCACCCCGGTCAGCGGGCCACGGCTGGCAGGACAGTGCACCTGGCGAAGGTGCACGTCGGGGTTTCCAACGAGCAGTCGGGCGGCGAGCGCCTCGCCGTGCTCCAGCGCCGCCCCCGGGCGGTCCACCGCGCCGCCGGTCCAGTGCACCGACATGTCGAAGCCGGCCGGCAGCCACGGCACCCCGAGTGCCACCGCGAGGTGGGCCGCCGCGCCGTGCGGTGAGCCGATCAGCACTCCGGGGTAGCGCTGGCGGGGGTACTGGTCGACGAACCAGCGGGCGACCCGCGCCGCGTCCACCTCGTCGACCTGGGCCATGGTGATCGCGACCCGGCCGGCGGCCCGGCTGACCGCGGCGCGACGGACCGGCTCCGGGGCGCCGGGGAACCGCGACACCGGCCCGGCGTGCCCGAGGTCGGCGCAGTCCACGCCACGCAGTGCCCGGGCGGTGGCGGCGACCAGCACCCGGGCGGGACTGCCCACGGCCACGACCCGGTCACCGGACAGACCGGCACCGTCAGCCGTGAGCCCCTTGTGCACCTTGTGCACCGGCCCCACCTTGCCTCGTTCGCTCACCACGCGGCCCGGCTTCCCGTCCCGATGGGGTTCAAACGGGGCATCACCCACCCGGCGGCACCAATCCGCTGGTCGGCGTGGGTCCACGGTCATCACCGGCGTTCGACGACGATCCGCCGTGCCCGGCGGCAGCGGGTCGGGTGGGCCCGAACGGGCCGGCCACGCCCCGGCACGGCGGCTCGGGTTTCGCCGGGGCCGGGGCGGGCACTTCCGGGCTCATGCGCACCGAGGACACGAGCGAGCCCGCTGCCGCCACGATCACCCCGTACCGGGACGGACCGCTGCTGGTCCGCGGTGACTTCGCCCTGGTCACCCCGGACGGCGAGCGGATCGACACCCGCCGGGGCACGGTGGCGCTGTGCCGGTGCGGCAGGTCGGCGCTCAAGCCGTTCTGCGACGGCACGCACAAGATGGTCGACTTCCGCGCGGGCACCGCCCGGGAGGGGTGGCCGCCGCGGTCAGGCGACGCCGGCCAGCGGTCCCGCAGCAGCTGACACGGTTGCGGGCAGCGAGACGGTCAGCGCGGTGCGCGCCCGCAGCGAACTGCGGCCGGCGGCCCAGCTGCCCAGCAGATGGACGGCGAACAGCCGGTCCACCGCGAGTGCGGCCGCCGCACCGAAGAGCACGTCGCCGGCCAGCGCCGGCTCGACGCGGACCAGACCGCCGCACAGGTCGTGCACGGCGATCTGCTCGTGCACCGCGTCGGCCTCGACGTGCTCGTCGTAGAAGCGGGTGGCCACCTCGTCCAGGCCGAGCCGACGCAGCCCGTTGCCGTACCGGCGATTCGGCACCGAAGAGGTCATCTCGAAGGCGGCCAGGTGACCGAGCAGCGCGCCGCGCAGACGTCGGTGCAGCCCGAACAGCGACATCACGTTGTTGGTCGCCAGCGTCACCGCGGGTACCGCGTCGAGATAGGCGCCGTAGCCGGTGTCCAGGCCCAGCCGGTCGAGCGTGCGCCGGAACAGCTCGGCGTGCATCCGGTCCAGCCGGCCGTTGCCGTACTCGTCGGTCTGAATCTCCACCAGGGCGGCCTTGGCCGGGCCGCCGAGGCGGGGCAGCGCCCAGCTGTGCGGGTCCGCCTCCCGCAGGTGGTAGACCGAGCGGTGGGCGACGAACTCGCGGAACTGGGCGAGGTCGGCACGCCGCTGGAGGGTGGCCGCCAGCGGAGGCCCGTCGTCGGCCGCGACCAGCTCGGCCAGGCCTGACGCCACCCCGCCGGGCGGCAGCGGCGGCGGGGCGCCCAGCCGGCGCAGCGCCGCCTCGAAGGGCCGCTCGGCACGAGCCCGCAGGGCCAGCAGCGTCGGCTGCCACTCCCAGCCCTCATCCACCCCGCGCCAGCCCCGGTAGTGCAGCTCGTAGCAGAGGAACAGGGTCAGCTGGAGATCCTCGTCGGCCAGCGGGTCCGCCGGGTCGAGGTCGGCGCCCAGGCCCGCCGGCAGGTCGTGCGGCGGACGCCGCAGGGCCCCGGCCACCGCCGCGGAGAGTGGACCGCGCGGCTGCGGTAGGGGCGCGGGACCGTAACGACGGTCGGCGGGCTCCAGCATGTGACCTCCAGCGTCCTCGGGCCGACTACTGATGCCCCGGCGGGCTACGCCTAAACGAGGCCCTCCGCCTTCACGGTGAGCTCCACCTGCTCGCGCACCCGCCGTGCGGCCTCCCCGTTGGCGTACAGGCCTCGCAGGTCGGCGAAGGCCGGCTCCGGCGGCGCGAAAGGCACCGCGGCGTCGACCACCGCCTCCAGCACACACGGGCGGTCCGCGGCGAGCGCCTCGTCCCAGGCCGCACCGACCAGGTCGGGGCGGTCCACCCGGACGCCGTGCAGCCCGAGCAGCCGGGCCCAGCCGGCGTACGGCACGTCCGGGCGGCGCTGCGTCGGGTCGGGCGACGTCTGCCGCCCGCCGCCCATGCCGGACTGATCGCGGTTGTTGAGCACCAGCACCACCAGCCGCGGATCCCGCCACTCCTGCCAGAGGTGCGCGACGGTGATCAGCTCGGCGAGCCCGTTGAGCTGCATGGCCCCGGCGCCGACCAGCGCGACCACCGGCCGGTCGGGGGCGGCCAGCTTGGCGGCCACCGCGTACGGCAGGGCGCAGCCCATCGAACCGAGGGTGCCGCACAGCTGCGCGTTCACCCCGGGTGGCAGGACGAGGTGCCGGGCGTACCAGTAGAGGACCGAGCCGACGTCCACCGCGACCGCGCCGACGGGCGGCAACCGGGTGGACAGCTCCTGGAGCACGAGCTGCGGGTTGACCGGTTCGGCCGGCGCGGCGGCCCGGTCGGCCGCGGCCGAGCGCCACCGGTCCACCGAGCGCTCCACCGTGACGCGCCACTGCCCGTTGGGCCGGTGGGGCACCCGGGCCAGCAGCGCCCGCAGCGTCTCGGCGGCGTCACCGACGAGCGGCACGTCGGCCGGGTACCGGGTGCCGATCCGCCGCCCGTCGATGTCGATCTGCACGGTGCGGGCCTGACCGGGCATCGGGAAGTAGTCGGTCCACGGATCGTTGGTGCCCACCATCAGCAGCGTGTCGCAGCCGCCCATCAGCTCGGCCGCGGCCGAGGTGCCGACCTCGCCGAGCACGCCGGCGTGGAAGGGCAGCCGCTCGTCGAGCACCGGCTTGCCCAGCAGCGAGGTGGCCACGCCGGCGCCGAGCCGGTCGGCCAGATCAATGATCTCCTCGGCCGCGCCCCGGCCACCCTGGCCCACCAGGATCGCCGTGCGCTGACCGCTGCCGAGCAGCTGCGCGGCGGCGTCGAGGTCCATCTCGTGCGGCAACACCCGGGCCAGCGGCACGCCCGGGGTCGCCGAGATCACGCCGACGGACTGCGGCTGCAGGTCGGGCACCACGGCCTCCTGCAACTGCCGGGGCAGCACCACGCAGGTCGGGCTGCGGGTCGCCACCGCCGTACGGAACGCCTGGTCCAGCAGCGCGGGTACGTCCTCGGGTCTGCGGCCGTACTGCACGAACTGGTTGCACACGTCGCCGAAGAGCCGGCTGAGCCCGATCTGCTGGTGCGCGCCGCCGAGCGGCCCGGAGATGTCCTCGCCGATGATCGCCACCACCGGCGTGCTGTCCAACTTCGCGTCGTAGAGGCCGTTGAGCAGCTGCACCGCGCTGGGCCCCTGGGTGGCCAGGCAGATCCCGATGCCGCCGGTGAACTTGGCGTGCCCGGTGGCCATGAACGAGGCGGTCTCCTCGTGCCGGGCCGGGACGAACGCCGGGTCGCCGCCCGTGCGGTCCAGCGCCTCGACCAGCGGGGCGATCGCCGCGCCCGGGTAGCCGAAGGCGCGCGGCACCCGCCAGGCCAGGAGCCGCTCCACCAACAGGTCGGCCACGCTGCGCTCAGCCATTGCCGCGCCCGGGCGTGCTGGCATCGACGTACCGCAGCACCGCGCCGACGCCGTCGGTGAGCTCGGGCGCCTCGTCCGCACCCAGTACGGTCAGCGCCGCGTCGGTGCCGACCAGCGCCCGGACCAGCGCCGCGTCGGCGCGGACCCGTTGCGGGTCGCGCACCGACATCGCCGCCAGCTGACCAGCGTCGACGGCGATCTCGGTCGGCTCGGGGCCGACCCACAGCTCGCCGTTGGCCGACGGATCGTCGACGATCAGCATGGTGTCCACCTGGTTGCGTTGCAGGGCCCTCACGACCGCGTCGAGCCCGGCGCCGACGTCCTCCTGCACGCCGAACCGGTCCAGCGCGGCGGTGATCCGCTGGTCCGCGACCTCCGCGATGGTCTGCACGGTGAGGTCGTCCAGCAACGTCTGGTCGGCGCCGCCGGCCCGTGACCCGGCGTCGGTGCGCACCACCGCGTCCTGCCACCGCTCCGGCATCTGTGCGGCGATCATCCCGGTGGCCCGAACGTCGCCGGCGACCACCACCACGTCGGCGCCGACCTTCTCGGCCAGCTCCACGGTCGCGGCGGTGACGTCGCCGGCATTGTGGTGCCACGCCTCCATGGCGGCCCGCTGGTAGCGCGACTGCGACCAGCCGCCGGGCTGTACCCGGCGCAGCTGGAATTCCTCCCGCCCGACGATGTGGGCACGCCGGGGCACGCCGCCCGCGCTGACGGCCACCGCGTCGGCGCCGGTCCGGTCGGCCAGCACCCGCACCCACGCCACCTGCTCGCCGCGCTGGGCGAGCAGCGGCATCACGTGCGGCAGTGGCGCGTAACTGGCCAGGTCGCGCAGTGGTGGCGCGGAGAGGTACTCGGAGAGCACCACCTGGCCTCGGGTGGCGAACACCGCGAGGCCGTAGTCCCCGACCATCGGGTCGTGGCCACGGATCACCCGGTCCAGCGCGGCGACGGTCGCCTCGTCCGCGCCCTGGTCGTTCAGTTGACGCGCCAGGGCACGCCAGCGCAGGGCCAGCGCCGGGTGGGCGTCCTCCGTGTCGGCGGAGGCGTCCAGGTACACCGAGCACCACGGCCCGGGTCGGTCGTAGAGCGGGCGCAGGAAGGACAGCTGCATGCTCGACCCCTTTCCAGCTCGGCCCCCCGCTTACCCGGGTCGCCCGGGATGTCACCTCGCGGCCGTGAGCCCGTGACCAGGTTTCATTCACGTCGTTCAACCGGGGACGTCGATACGATGCGTGAAAGGAAGCGGACTCTCGGTGGTGGAGATGGACAGCGGACTCGATACCCGACGGATCGTTCACCCGACGGAGCGGATCGTCACCGGGCGGTTGGTCCGCCTGCTCGACGGCTACACGCGCGAGGTGCGCATCGGCCAGCCGGTACTGGTCGCGGTGCTCGCCGCAGCCGCGTTCGCCCGGCTTCCCGCCCTGCTGCTGCGCTCGCTCTTCCCGGCCGGGAGCGGCGGCACCCGGCGGCGCTGGAAGGAGCTGAAGCAGGGCCCGGAGTACCTGGTCACCCCGGTGCGGCTGCGCAACACCGCCGGCCAGCTCTGCGAGGTTGAGCTGCACGGCCACCTGCCGCAGAGCGCCCTGCACCCGGCCGACCACGTGCAGCTCACCCTGCGCCCGCAACGCGACCCGGAGCTGCCGCCGCGGATCGAGCGGATCGTCAATCTCACCACCGGGCAGCTGCTCACCCCGCGTACCGCGACGCTCTGGTCGCATCTCGGCCCGCCGCTGCTGTTGCAGGCGGTCCTGGGCGCGCTGCTGCTCGCCGGCGTCGCGGTCTGGTCCGCGCTGACCTGACCGGCCGGGTCCGGGTTTCCGGGCCTGGCAGGGTGGGCACCGGCACCGGCATGTTTCCCGGATTCACCCTTGATGAGATCGACGTCGGCCCGGTACGCCTGCGGGTGCGCCACGGCGGGTCCGGCTCGCCGGTGGTGCTGCTGCACGGCCACCCCCGCACCCACGCGACCTGGCACCGGGTGGCACCGCTGCTCGCCGAGCGGCACACGGTGATCTGCCCCGACCTGCGCGGGTACGGCGGGTCGACGAAGCCGGCGGAGACCGCCGACCACTCCGCGTACGCCAAGCGGGCGATGGCCCGCGACGTGGTCGCGCTGCTCGACGCGCTCGGCCACGAGCGGGCCGCGGTGGTCGGCCACGACCGGGGCGCGTACGCGGCGATGCGCACCGCGCTGGACCACCCGGATCGGGTCAGCCGCCTCGGTGTGCTCGACGGGGTGCCGATCGGTGCCGCGCTGGCCGCCTGCGACGCCCGGTTCGCCGCCCGCTGGTGGCACTGGTTCTTCCTCGGCCAGACCGACAAGCCGGCGGAACGGGTGATCAACGCGGATCCGGACGCCTGGTACGGCGGCTCCCCCGCCGACATGGGCGAGGAGGCGTACGCGGACTACTCCCGGGCGATCCACGACCCGGCAACGGTGCACGCGATGTGCGAGGACTACCGGGCGGGCCTCGGCCCGGACCAGACGGCCGACGAAGCGGACCGGGCCGCCGGGCGGAAGATCGGCTGCCCGGTGCTGTTCGTCTCGGCCGAACGCGACGACATGGTGGAGCTGCACGGTGATCCGACGGCGATCTGGCGGGAGTGGGCCGACGACGTGCGGGCGACGTCGATCGACTCGGGCCATCACATGGCCGAGGAGGCGCCGGAGGCGCTGGCCGCCGTACTCGCCGACTTCCTGGCCGACTGACCGGTCAGCGCGGCCCGGGCCGGATCAGTGCGACGTGCCGCTCAGCCGACCGGGGCGGGCTCGCGGGCCGGTCGGCGGGCGGTGTCGAGCATGCCCCGACGGCGGGCCCACCGCTCGTAGGCCAGGGTGGCGAACGGCGGCACCGCGCAGGCCAGCGCCACGACCGTGGCCAGCAGGCTCCACCGGTGCAGCCGGGCCACCGCCAGCACCAGGAGGACGTAGGCGATGAACAGGCCGCCGTGGATCGGGCCGAAGATCTTGACGCCCAGCTCGTTCTCCGGCGGTCCGTACTTGACCACCATGCCGACGAGCAGGGCCAACCACGAGCACGCCTCGGCGATCGCCGCCGCGACGAAGAGCCGGGTCACCTTCTCACGCATTCCCACGCCACCACCTCTCGGACGGCAATGCTAGCGGTGCGGGCCGGCCGCACCGGAGCGGACCACGCGGGCGCGACAGGGATCACCACGCTCGCAGCTGGGTAGGAAGGGACTCTCGGGTCTTCCCCGCCCGCCCGACACGTGCGAGGTTAGGGGGACCAGCGGTGACAGGGTGGTGACCATGGGCGAGGATGTCGGCGTACGGACCTTCAGCCGGGAGGACCGCGCCCGCTACCGGGACAAGGTCCGCCGGTGCCTGGACGTCTTCGCCGAGATGCTGCGCGAGTCGCGGTTCGACATCGACCGGCCGCTGACGGGGCTGGAGATCGAGCTGAACCTGGTCGACCAGGAGTCGATGCCGGCGATGCGCAACGCCGACGTGCTGGCGGCGATCGCCGACCCGAGCTTCCAGACCGAACTGGGCCAGTTCAACATCGAGATCAACGTGGCGCCCCGCCGGCTGACCGGCACCGGCACCGCCGAGTTCGAGGAGCACGTGCGGGCCAGCCTCAACGCCGCCGAGGAGAAGGCCCGCGCGATCGGCGCCCACATGGTCATGATCGGCATCCTGCCGACGCTGCGCCCGGAGCACCTGACCGCCGAGACGCTCTCGCACAACCCCCGCTACGCGCTGCTCAACGAGCAGATCTTCGCCGCCCGGGGCGAGGACCTGCCGATCGCCATCAGCGGTGTGGAACGGTTGGCGGTCACCGCCGACACGATCACCCCGGAGGCGGCCTGCACCAGCACGCAGTTCCACCTCCAGGTCAGTCCGGCGCAGTTCGCCGACTACTGGAACGCCGCGCAGGCGATCGCCGGCATCCAGGTCGCCCTCGGCGCGAACGCGCCGCTGTTCTTCGGCCGTGAGCTGTGGCGGGAGACCCGCATCCCGCTGTTCCAGCAGGCCACCGACACCCGCTCGGAGGAGATCAAGGCACAGGGCGTACGGCCCCGGGTCTGGTTCGGCGAACGCTGGATCACCAACGTGTTCGACCTGTTCGAGGAGAACGTGCGCTACTTCCCGGCGCTGCTGCCGGTCTGCGACCCGGAGGACCCAGCGCAGGCGCTGGCCGCCGGTGAGGTGCCCAACCTCGCCGAGCTGCGGCTGCACAACGGCACCGTCTACCGGTGGAACCGGCCCGTGTACGACGTGTCGCGCGGCCGGCCGCACCTGCGGGTGGAGAACCGGGTGCTGCCCGCCGGGCCCACCGTGCTGGACACCATCGCCAACGGCGCCTTCTACTTCGGCCTGGTCCGGGCTCTGGCCGAGTCGGACCGGCCGCTCTGGTCGCAGATGTCGTTCAGCGCCGCCGAGGAAAACTTCACCAGCTGCGCGCGGTACGGCATCGACGCGCAGGTCTACTGGCCCGGCCTCGGCTACCTGCCGGTCACCGAGCTGGTGCTGCGCCGGCTGCTGCCGTTGGCGCACCACGGCCTGGACCGGTGGGGGCTGGATCCGGGCGAGCGCGACCGGTTGCTCGGCATCATCGAGCAGCGCTGCCTGACCGGCCGCAACGGCGCGACGTGGCAGGTGGAGACGCTGCACCGGCTGGAGTCAGCCGACCACCTGGACCGGCCGGCGGCGCTGCGCGAGGTGGTCCGGCACTACGTGACGCTGATGCACAGCAACCGGCCGGTGCACGAGTGGCCCATCCCCTGAGCCGGCGTCACTCCCCCGGGCGGTCCCAGGGTGACGGGTCGTCGCGCAGCCGGCTGTAGAGGTACCCGTCGCGCCACCGCCCGGCCCGAAACTCGCAGGCCCGCACGACGCCTTCGAGCTGGAAGCCGGCCTTCTCCAGCGACCGCTGCTCGGCGACGTTCTCCGGGTGGGTGCCGGCCTGGATGCGCTGCGCCGGGGTGTGCTGGAACAGGTAGTCGCAGAGCAGCGCCTGGGCCCGCCAGCCGATGCCGCGCCCGCGCCACGCCGGCAGCAGCGCGATCCCGATCTCCCAGTACGACGCCATGCCGCTGTAGCGCCCGGCGAGGTAGCTGACGAAGCCGGCGGCGGCCTGGTCCGGCTCGACCTGCACGATGAGCCGCCCGTCGTCGGCGCCCAGCCAGTTGTCGGCGGCGAACCGCCGCGCCGGTGCACCCGGGTCGCGGAAGCCGGACCAGTCCAGCCCGATCAGCCCCGGCTCGGTGCAGAACCGCCGGAACATCTCCAGGTCGGTCTCGGCGACCGGCCGCAGTCGTACCGTGGGTTCCCCGCGGTCGTGCGCCACGCCAGACGCTGACTCCCGCTCGTTCTCCATCAAGCCTTTCCCCTCCTGGGTGGCGCAGGACGTCGTGGTCGGTGCCGTCAGCGGTTGTCATGCAGGGCGACCAGGCGCTTCGGCGCCCGGTTGCGCCAGGCGTGCTCGATCAGCTCCTGCATGCGCTCCTCGGTGACCTTGGCCAGGTCGACGCGGAGGCCGACGAAGATCCGGCCGTTCCGCCACACCTCCTCATAGATGTCCGGCTGATCCGCGGCCGCCGTTGTGGCCTCCGTCTGCCCGACACACACGATCGCGTGCGCGTCGCCCTTCTCCAGGTGCGCGAGGAGCTTGTCCGCGACGCGGAAGCCGGGCAGCCGGAAGTGTGGTTTCTCCACGACCTCCGGCAGCGCCATCGCGTAGCCACGGATGTCAGCCAGCCTGATCATGGCCACTCCTTTGTCGTCTCAGTGGTCGCACCCGTGCCGGTGCCAGGCTACGGCCGGCGTTGCCGCAGGCGCTGGACCCGCCCATACCCGGGTCGTCTGTCGCCTCTGCTCGATCCCCGGTGGAGCGTCCCTTGTGGACCCCCTCGGTCATTGATGCGTGTCGTAGGCTGTGGTGGCGCCGACATCGATGACGATGAAGGGATTCCTGTGGCTGCTTCCGAAACAGACCGCACCCCGACCCAGAGGCCCGTGAGCACGACCCTGTCCCGACGGCACATGCTGGGAGTCGGCGCGGCGGCTGCCGGCGGCGCGTTGCTCGCCGGCACGGCTGAGGCGGCGCAGGCCGCGCCGGCTGGTCCGAAGCGGCAGTTGCGCGCGCCGGTGCTGGCGCCCGGGGACCGGGTCCGGGTCGTGTCGCCCGGTGGCACTCCCAACCCGGACAACATGGCCCGCGGCATCGAGATCCTGCGGAGCTGGGGCCTGGAGGTCGAGCTGGGTGCGCACGTCTTCGCCAGGTACGGCTATCTGGCCGGCACCGACGCGGAGCGGCTGGCTGACCTGAACGCCGCGCTCAACGATCCCGGGGTCCGTGCCGTCTTCGCCGCCCGTGGCGGCTACGGCACCCAGCGGATCGTCGATAGGGTCAACGTGGCCGGGCTCCGTCGCGACCCCAGGGTGGTCGTCGGGTTCAGTGACATCACCAGCATCCACGGCAGGCTCTGGCGCGAGACCGGGCTGGTCACCTTCTACGGCCCGATGGTCAACTGGAGCGACAGCCGCACGGGCCCGGAGTCGGCCGAGTCGCTGCGCCGGGCGGTGATGACGACCGCACCCGTCACCATCGCCCGGGACCCGGCCGAGACGGCCGCCCCCGTGCTGGTTCCGGGCCGGGCGACGGGTCCCCTGCTCGGCGGCTGCCTCACGCTGATCTCCACATCGCTGGGCGCCGCTGACACCCCGAAGTTCGACAACGCCATCCTGTTCTTCGAGGACGTGGACGAGGCGCCGTACAGCATCGACCGGATGCTGACCGAGTTGCGTCGGGTGGGCGTGCTGTCCCGGGTTGCCGGAGTGGTCATCGGCCAGATCACCAACAGCATCGGTGGCCCGAACGAGTGGGACGCGGCGGCGGTCCTGCAGGATCGCCTCTACGACCTGGGCGTTCCGGTCCTGGGCGGGCTTCGACTGGGCCATGGCAATGGCCAGCTCACCATTCCGCTCGGCTCGCGCGCCACGATCGACGCCGTGGCGGGGACTCTGACGGTGGAACCCGGAGTCCGTCCACGCTGACCGGAGCCGCGTGGTGGCGCCGGCCGCTCGGCGTACCTGTCGTTGATGATGGGTGCCATGACGTCAGTGGGCGCCCAGCGGGTGCGGGATGCGAACGACGGAGCGCACAGTCTGGTCGAGCAGCGACTGATCGAGTCCGTCGCCCGCGGCGAGGTGCTGGATCTGGCTGGTGACGGACCGGTCGATGAGGCCGCGATGCGGTCCTGGGGCGACGACCGGACGATCTCGGCTTCGGTCATCCGTGAGCTGGTCCGCGGCCGGCTGGTCGGCGATCCCGACCCGCACGGCCTGCGGCTGCGCGGAGCCCGGATCGCCGGCCGGATCGATCTGGAGAACATCACCAGTGAGCTGGCGCTGGAGCTGCGCGACTGTCTCCTGCCCAGCGGCGTGAACGTTCGCAACGCCCGCCTGTCGGCGGTTGCCCTGACCGGGTGCCGCATCGAGCAGGCGGCCGGTTCGCCGGACGCGGAACTCGACGCCACCCGCTGTGCCGCATCAACGCTCGCGCTCGACAGGAGCAGGGCCAGCGCCGACGCCGTCGCCGGCACCATTCGTCTCGCCGCCGCCCGCGTCGGCACGTTGGACTGCCGCGGGGCTCGGTGGGACAACAGCACCGGGCCAGCCCTGGACGCCGACGGCCTCCAGGTCGACCAGAGCGTGTTCCTCAATGACGGCTTCACCGCCACCAGTCCCAGCGTGCGAGGCACCGTCCGGCTGCTCGGCGCCCACATCGGCGGCCAGCTCAACTGTGGTGGGGCGCGGCTGGAGAACACCGCCGGGCCGGCGCTCAACGCCGACAGCCTCCGGGCCGACCGGGACGTGCTGCTGTCGAACGGCTTCACCGCCATCAGCGCCAGCGAGCAGGGCACCATCCGGCTGCTCGGCGCCCACATCGGCTCGTTGAGCGGCGGCGGTGCGCGGGTGACGAACACCGCCGGCCCGGTCCTCGACGCCGACGGCCTCACGGTCGACCGGGACGTCGCCCTGGACGGTGGTTTCACCGCCACCAGCACCGGCGAGTGGGGCACTATCGGCCTGGCCGGCGCCCACATCGGCGGACTACTGGCCTGCGGTGGGGCGCGACTGGAGAACACGACCGGCCCGGCCCTCGACCTGAACGGTCTCCGGGTCGACCAGGACGTGCACCTGGATGACGGCTTCAGCGCCACCAGCGGCGGTGACGAGGTGGTCGTGCTGGTGCTGGCCGGAACGCGGATCGGTGGCACTCTCCGCCTCGACACCGATCGGGTGACACGCACGGCACCCGGCCCGGGACCGCTGATCGAGCTGGACGGCCTCACCTACGGTGGGCTCCCACGCTCGGCGTCACCGCAGGGGTGGTTGACCCTGCTGCGCGAGCACACGCCCCGCTACAGCGCCCAGCCCTACCAGCACCTCGCCGCCGCCTACCGCGCCGCCGGCCACGACCGCGACGCCCGCACCATCCTCATCGCCCAACGCCGCGACCAGATCCAACGCGCCGGGCTGACCGCCTCCGAACGCGCCTGGGGTCGCCTTCTCGGCATCACCCTCGGCTACGGCTACCAACCCTGGCGGGCACTGCTCCTGCTCCTCGCCACACTGGCGATCGCGGTCACCCTCGGCGTCATCGGCGGCCACCACGGTGGCCTCGCGCAGAAACCGGTGACCGGTGGTGCAGTCAGCGCCTGCGCCACCATCGACCAGATCGGCGTCGGCCTCGACCTCGGCACACCACTGCTCAAGACCGGCGCGCGCGACCGCTGCCAACCCACCGACACCCCGGCCGGCCATACCCTCACCATCGCCGGCTGGGTCCTCCAGCTGCTCGCCTGGAGCTTCGCCACTCTGTTCATCGCCGGTTTCACCAGCGCGGTCCGCAAGACCTGACCCCGCTCCGATCAGATGTGCACGGCGCGCGGGTTGCCGCCGGGGGCGGTGCTCAACCGCGCGGGGTGGGAACCCCGAAGAGATCGGTGATGCCGCCGGGGAGCTGGGCGAACAGGTCGTGACGCTCGTCGTCGTCGAGCGCCTCGGCGACGGTACGCAGCACCGCCTGGGCGTGCTGACGCACCTGGTCCGCGTCCGCGACCTGCTCCCGGTCGCCCACCTTCTTCAGGAACTCGCCGACGTCCCACCGGCGACCCTGTGGGTTACGGGTGACGGACGTGTTCAGCCGCTCGGGTAGCTGTGCCGCCAGGTGGTCGGCCTCCCGTCCGGCGAGCCGTTCGCCGAGCACCGACAAAACGGCCTGTACGGATCGCACGGCCTCATTCTCGCCGAGGCCCGCGCGTCGTCGTACCGTGGCGATCAACTGCTCGTAATCCATGACCCGCTCCTTCCGTCTCCTCGACCGGCCGTCAGGCCTGCCGGCGGACGAACGTGGCGAGTTCCCAGGCTCTCTGGGCGCAAACGAGGTCAGCCGTCGACCCGGACGTCCAGCGCGTCGACGGGCGGGACCGCACATCTCGCAGCCGACGAGGCGGATCAGTCGATCGAGGACGCGGCCGTCGGCGGCGGACGGTCGACCGGGAAACGGTATCGAGGGCGGTGACTGGGTAGCGTCACACAATGCGACTCGCACCGCCACACCGACAGCTGGTCAGGGCCACCTACCTCGCGGCGGTCGTCTTCGGTGCGTTCTGGGGCACCTGGGGCTCGGCCGTGCCGCGTGTGCGCGACGAGGCCGGTCTCGACGACGCGCAACTCGGCACCGCGCTGCTGTTCATCAGCGCTGGCGCCCTGCCCGCGATGCTCCTGACCGGTCGCGCGCTGGACCGGTGGGGGCTACGGTGCACGGCCCCGGTGGTCGTTGCCCTGGGCGGGGCGGGACTCGCGGCGTCGGTCACCGTCGACGGACTCGTCGGCCTGTGCGCCGGGCTCACCGGCGTGGGCCTCGCCAGCGGCGCCGTCGACGTCGCCCTGAACTCGGTCGGCGGGCGCGCCGAGCAAAGCTCCGGCCGGCCGATCATCACCCGGGCCGGCGCGGTGTTCTCCACCATGGTCGTCGTGTCCAGCCTCGGCACCGGCGCGGCGTTCGCGCTCGGGGCACCCACGTGGGTCCCCTTCGCGGCCGTGCTGCTGCTGTCGGCCGTGGCCGGTGCCGCCATCCGCCGGAGCCTGCCCTCCGACACGTCGGGCCCGGAGCCGACCGCGCCGAGCAGCACGAGTGGTGTCCGGATGCCGATCGTGCCGCTGCTCCTCGTGGGTGCGCTCGGCGCGCTCGCGTTCGCCAGCGAAAACGCCCACCAGAGCTGGGGTGCCGTCTTCATGGAGGACGTCCTGGTCACCGGCCCCGGCCTCAGCGCGATCGCACCCGCGGCGTTCGCCGCCGTCGTGGCGGCCACCCGCTTCGCGGTCAGCACGCTGGACCCCGCCCACGCCCGGAAGGTCCTCGTTCTCGGGTCCGTCGTGGCGGCCGGCGGCACGACGGTCCTCGCGCGCGCGCCGTCCGTACCCGTCGCGCTGGCGGGGCTCGTCCTCGCCGCCGCCGGTACCGCGGCCCTGTTCCCCACGCTGCTGAGCATCGTCTCGCGCAACGTAGTCGAGTCCGCACGCGGGCGAGCAACCTCCATCGTGACGGCCGTGTCGTACCTCGGGTTCCTGCTGGGGCCGGTCTACGTGGGACTGTGGGCGTCCGCGACCGGCCTGCGGGGCGCGATGATCGCGGTGGCGGCGCTGTGCCTGGCCCTCGCCGTACTGACCCTTCCGCTGATGGCCCTGAGCCGTTACGCGGTGACGCCCCGGCCCGTGACGTACCGGGGCCACGAGGCGCGCGTCCCGTCGGCCCACTCGTCATGATCCGCCGGCGCTGCGAAAGGTGCGGCGGTAGGCGTCCGGAGGTACGCCGACGGTGCGGTGGAAGTGCCGGCGCAGCGTCGTGGCGGTGCCCATGCCGGCCGCCTCGGCGACGGCGTCGATGCTGTCGTCGGTGTTCTCCAGCAGCTCCTGGGCCCGACGGATCCGCTGTGTCGACAGCCAGTGCAGCGGGGTGGTGCCGGTCGCCGACCTGAAGTGGCGGGCCAGGTTGCGCGAGCTCATGTTCGCCTGGCGAGCCAGGTCCTCGACGGTCAGCGGTTGGTTCAGCCGTTCCAACGCCCAGGGGAACAGGTTGGCGAGGGGATGGTCGTCGCGGGCGGGCACCGGGGTGGTGACGTACTGGGCCTGGCCGCCGGCGCGATGCGGTGGCACGACCAGGCGGCGGGCGACGGCGTTGGCGACCGTCGAGCCGTGGTCGCGGCGGATCAGGTGCAGGCACAGGTCGATCGCGGCGGCTTTGCCGGCGGAGGCGAGCACGGTGCCGTTGTCGACGTAGAGCACGTCCGGGTCGACCGTCACCCGGGGATAGCGGGCGGCCAGCGCCTCGGTGTGGGCCCAGTGCGTGGTCGCGCGCAGCCCGTCCAGCACCCCGGCGGCGGCCAGCACGAACGCGCCGGTGCACAGCGAGACCATCCGGGCGCCCGCCTCGTGGGCCGCGCGGACGGCGTCGAGCAGGTCGGGTGGCACGTCCGCGTCGATGTCCTCCACGGCAGGGATGATCACGGTGTCGGCGCGGGCGAGCCGCTCCAACCCGTCGTCAGGGTCCATCCGGAATCTGCCGACCCGGACCGGGCCCGGGCCGCAGACCACGAGGTCGTACCACGGGTCGGCCAGGCCGGAGGGGTCGCGGACGAAGACCTCGCAGGCCATGGCGAGCTCGAAGTGCAGCATCGCGTCGGTGGCGGCGAGCGCGACAGTGGCCATGTCCGAAATTGTACGGGGCATGGCGTTCCCGACACTGGTCCGGGGCTGGCCAGTGCTGGAGGCTCTGCTCAGTCGATCTTTTCGAGGGGAGAACTGAGATGGGTCAGAACGTTGCGGTCTTCGGTGCGTACGGGCACACCGGGCGGTTCGTGGTGACGGAGTTGCGCGATCGCGGGTTCGTCCCGCTGCTCGTCGGTCGCGACGAGGGCAGGCTCCAGGCGCTGGCGGCGTCGGGGCTCGAATACCGGGTGGCGTCGGTCGACGATCCGGCCTCGCTCGACCAGGCGTTGACGGGCGCGGCCGCGGTCATCAACTGCGCCGGCCCGTTCGCCTCGACCGCTGCCCCCGTGATCGAGGCCGCCCTGCGCACCGGGATCCCGTACGTGGACGTGGCCGCCGAGATCGAGGCCAACGTCGACACGTTCACCCACTTCACCGACCGCGCTCGGGCCGCGGGCGTCGCGGTGGTCCCGGCGATGGCCTTCTTCGGCGGGCTCGGCGATCTGCTGGTGACGACGGCGATGGGCGACTGGACGGCGGCCGATGAGGCGCACGTCGCGTACGGACTGAACAGTTGGCACCCCACGGCCGGGACCCTCGCCGCCGGCGCCGTCTCCCGGGAGCGGCGCGACGGCCACCGTGTCCGCTACACCGGTGGTCGGCTGGACTACTACGTCGACGGGGGCGACCTGCCGAGGACGGAATGGGACTTCCCCGCTCCGACGGGCCGCCGCACCGTCCTCGGCGACTTCACGATGGCCGACGTCGTCACCGTCCCCAGCCACCTGTCCATCCCCGAGGTGCGCACGTACATGACCATCGACGCGGCCAGGGACCTGGCCGCTCCCAGCACACCGGCACCGGCGGCGGTCGACGAACTCGGCCGGTCCGCGCAGACGTTCACCGTCGACGTCATCGTGCGCTCCGGCGACACGCGACGACGCGTCATCGCCAGCGGCCGGGACATCTACGCCATCAGCGCACCCCTCGCCGTCGAAGCGGTCCATCGCATTCTCGGCGGCCGGACGAGGACGAGCGGCGTTGCCTCCGCCGGCGCGATCTTCGACGCGCCCGACTTCCTCCGCGCGCTGTCCGCGCAGATCACGCTCGACATATTCTGACCGGCCACCGGAACCTTCTCCCCCGCCCATTGGTGGGACTGGTGGAAGAAGGGGGGTGGCGGTGTCCGACGGTGATCTGATCTCCGAGCTTTACGCCGGCTGTTTCCGGCGCCTGGTGGTTCAGCTGTACGCGGTGACGGGCGACCTGAACGAGGCGCAGGAGGCGGTCCAGGAGGCGTTCACCAAGGCGTTGGCCACGCCCCGGCGCTTCGCCGAGCTGGAGAACCCGGAGGCGTGGCTGCGCCGGGTCGCGGTGAACGTGGCCCGCAGCCGGTTTCGGCGTCGGCGCGTACTCGATGGACTGTTGCGTCGGATCGGCCCGCCGCCGGCCGTCGCCGACCACTCGCCGGAGCACCTCGCCCTGCTCGCCGCGCTGCGCGGCCTGCCCGAGGGGCAGCGGCAGGCCCTGGCCCTGCACTACCTCGTCGACCTGCCGGTGGACGAGGTCGCCGCCACGCTGGGCGTCTCGGCCGGGACGGTGAAGTCCCGGCTGTCCCGCGGCCGGCACGCCCTGGCGGCGCTGCTCACCGACTCCGACGTCACCGACACCACGGAAACCGGGAGGATCGATGCCCGATCGTGAGTTCTCCGGGTTCGACGTGGAGGCCATCGCCGAGGCCGTCCGGCAGCCGCCCCTGGGCGAGCTGCGGTCCACCGCCCGGTCGCGCCGGCGCCGGTCCGTGGCGATCGTGGCGACCGCCCTGGTCGCGCTGGCCGGCGTGACCGCCGTACCGCTGGTGTCCGGGCCGGACCGGGCGCACCCGGTGGCGCCGCTTGAGCCGTCACCCCGCCCCGACCACTCCAGCGACTTCACGCTGACCGGTCCGGACTCGGGCGTCGACGTACGGCGGGAGGGCTGCGTCCTGCGCTTCGCGTTCACCGACGACCGGGGCCGGAGCTGGTCGGACGGGGACACGGCCCGGTTCCAGGGCACCAGATGCGAGGCCAACCCCACGCCGACGGTGGGCGGCCTCGAGTTCTCCGTTCTCAGCGACCGGTCCTACCTGGTCAGCGACGCCGGACTACCCCGCCTCTCCACCGACTACGGCCGGACCTGGCGGGACGGGAACGAGGCGATCGTGGCGGTTCCCACGTTCCCGGCGACGGCCCGACCGGTCTTCTGCGGGTTCGGCTGTGGCGCCCAGCAGGAGCCGCTGGCCGTGGATCCGTCGAGCGGAACCGTGTACCGGCTGAGCAGCAAGGCGCCGTCGTGGCGTCCGCTCTTCAGCCTCTACCCCAGCCCCGACGGGACGATCTGGGCGACGTACCAGATGCCGAGCCCCTCGGGAGCGACCGTCGCCCGCAGCTCCGACCGGGGCGCGACCTGGACCACCTGGGAGGTGGGGACCGACGCGAGCGTGGCGGCGGTGGTCGGGCTCGACGACCGAAAGGGGTACCTGATGGCCTGGCCGTCGACGGAAGGCGGCTCGATGCGGCTGCTGAGAACGACGGACGGTGGGGAGACCTGGACGGACACCGGCGCGGACCTGCCCACGCAGGCGCACTGGGACCTCACGGTCGGGTCCGACGGATCTCTGCTGGCGATCACAGCGGGAGCAGGCACGGAGCCCAACCGCCTCGCGCGGCTCCTGGTCAGCCGAGACGACGGGCGGCACTTCACGGTCGCCCGGGAGTACGGCCCGGTCGTCGGCGCGCTCAGCGTCGCCCCCGGGTACGCCTGGCTCTTCGGCCCGGATGACGGATCAACCGGCGAGCCGGACCATCTCCTGGTCACCACGGACGCGACCACCTGGACCCGTTTCACGCTCGCGCCCTGAACGGATGCGGCCGTATGGCAGCAATCCATTGACAGTCTCCTCATCGGGGCTCTACACAGAAGCTCGACGCCCATCGATGCGAGCGATGCCACGCCCGGCGACGCGCGTCGAGAAGGGAACCACCACCGTGAACACCAGACTCCTCTCCGTCGTACTGACCGCCGTGCTCGCCGCCGGCCTGTCCGCCATCGGTGCCGGGCCGGCGGCGGCCGGGCAGACCACCCTGCGGGCCGCCGATCCGAGCGTGATCCGCGTCGGCGGCACCTACATCTCCGTCCAGTCGCTCAACGGCGGGATCGCCGTGCGCCAGGCACTGTCGACCGACGGGCTGGCCGCCGCTCCGGCGCGGCAGGTCTGGTCGGACACCCGCAACCTGGGCGAGGTCTGGGCCCCGGAGATCATCACCGACGGCGGCCGCTACTACATCTACTTCTCGGCCGGGCGCGGCCCCGCACACCGGATGTACGCGATCAGCTCGACGGCACCGGCGAGCGGCTACACGGCCGAGCGGCAGCTCGCGCTGCCCGGCGGCAAGTGGGCCATCGACGGCAGCCTGTTCACCTTCAACGGGCAGCGGTGGTTCGTCTGGTCGGGGTGGGCCGGCGACACCAACGTCGAACAGAACATCTACCTCAGCCGCATGAGCGACCCGCTCACCCCGACGGGCAACCGGTTCATCATCTCGCAGCCACGGGAGAGCTGGGAACGCGTCGTCGGCAACCCGTACATCAACGAGGCCCCCGAGGCGATTCGGGACCCGAACGGGCAGCTGCACATCGTCTACTCCGCCAACGGCAGCTGGAGCAACCAGTACTGCCTCGCCGACCTGCGACTGCGCGCCGGTGGCGACCCGACGTACGTCTGGGACTGGTACAAGTCGAACGGCTGCCTGTTCGGCTCGAACCGGGCCACCATGATGGCCGGCTGGGACCCCACCCTGCACGTCGACGGCCCCGGCCACCACAGCTTCGTGCTGCTCAACGGCGACATCGCCACGAGCCCGCCCGCCGGGCCGAGGTTCCCGCTGATGTTCCACGCCGTGCCCAAGGGCACCCCGTACTCCTGGGCGAACCGCTACTGGTACACCGGCACCTTCTGCTGGTGGGGGAACACCACCTACCGCCGCGCCAACGTGCCCGGCCCGACGACCGACACCGGGTTCAGTATCAAGTTCTTCGAGTGATCCGCGCGCCTCAACCGTCGACGCCGACCAGCGGGGCGAGGGACGCCACGCCGGTCGGCGTCGGGTGGGCAACGACGGTCAGAAGTTGACGCTGACTCCGGCCGCCTTGCAGGCGGCCGTGATGAGCACCGGCCGTGATAGCGTTCCGGCGCGCCCCAGATGGGCCTACCCCCCGGAGGTTGTGGCTACTTCAGCCGCCACGCCGAGATCAACACGACGTACGTGTGTCTCGCGCGGAGTCCGGGGCGTCGGTGCCGTCGGGGCTTTGTCATCGGTGCGGTTGGTGGACGCCGCGGGCTTCCGATCGGGTCTTCGGATCTACCGGGAAGACGGTACGCATGGCAGTCACGTTCAACCACACCATCATCGCCACGAAGGACAGGAACGCGTCGGCCGCGTTCTACCGGGAGCTGTTCGAGCTGCCGGAGGCACCATCGTGGGGGCCGTTCGCCAACGTCCTGCTCGACGACGGTGTGCTGCTCCAGTTCGCCGAGCCGCCGGTGGACATCCAGATGCAGCACTACGCGTTCCTCGTCGACGACGAGCTGTTCGCGCGGTGCCTGGCGCGCATCGAGGAGCGCGGCATCACGTACTGGGCCGACCCGCAGATGCAGCGCGAGGGTGAGACCAACACCGAGCACGGCGGGCACGGGTTCTACTTCTTCGACCCGGCCGGGCTCGCCATCGAGATCGTCACGCGGCCGTACCTGTAGCCGGCCTCGGACGTGGTCCCTCCTGCGAGGGAGCGTCTTCCCCTGTCGGCGGGGGTCGCCCGCGCCGGGGCGCCGGAAGGATCGATGCATGACGACATCGGCATCGATCGCTCGCAGGAGCGGCCACGCTCTGACGTACGCAGTGCTCGGCTGGGCCGTGGCATACGGGGGCGCACGTCTGGCGTGGACCGTTGGCGAGGCTCCGGAGTTCGGGCGGTTCGGGTCTGACCTGCTCGGTTTCACCGGCTGGCGGTCGGTGGCGTTGTGCGTGGCCGCGGGTGTTCTGGCGGTTGCTCTGGACCGGGTGACGACGTGGCGGCCGGCGCTCGCGGGGTTCGCCTGGACGGTCGCCGGAGCACTGATCGCGGCAGCCGCGATTCTTCTGCCGGAGTTGGTGGGCTTCCTGCTGTTCACGGTCGGCCCGTACTTCGACCCGGTCGCGTTCGCCAGCCGGCTCGGTTGTGTCACCGGAGCGGTCCTGCTCGGTCTGGCCACCGCCCGCTATCAGCGGCGCACCCGGGGCGACTGTCCGGACTGCTGCCGGGCGGGCCGACCGGGTTCGCGGCGCTCAGCACCCGCGCGGTGGGCTGGGCCGCGTACGCCGCGGTAGCCGGCCTCGTCAGCCGCTTCGTGGCCCAGATCGTGGTGGGTTTCGACGGCCTCACGCAGGACGCCTCCGTGATCGGGTTGGAGATCGGCCTGGTGCTGGCTGGGGTGCTGTTGCCGTTGGCACTGGTGCACCGCTGGGGCGAGATCTGGCCGGGCTGGGTGCCGCTGCTCGCCGGCCGCACGATCCCTCGTCTGCTGTTGCTGGTGCCCGGCTTCGGGCTCGGGGCGGGCGTCGTCGCCTACTTCGGCATGGGGATGGTGCAGTTGATGTCGGGATCGGTCAGCCAGTTCTCCGACACGTTTCTCTGGGTGGCGATGTCGGCGTACTGCACCCTCGGGCTCGGGCTCGTCGCGGCGTCAAGCGACTACCACCTGCGCACCCGCCACGCGTGCGGGGCCTGCGGCCGGTGACGTCCCCTAAGCTTTCCTGCGCAGGTAGGCGTCGGCCAACTGGCGAAGGCGGGTCCTGTCGAAGCTGTGCCCGTGGCCGGGATGCACGACGGACACGTCGAGGTCGGTGAGGAACTCCATGCTTCGCCGGTAGGCCGCCACGTCGGAGTTCGGCAGGTTGTCGATCAAGGCACCCTCGTAGACGATGTCGCCGGAGTACAGGGTCCCGGTGCGCTCCTCCAGCAGGGCGATGCTTCCCGGTGTGTGGCCGGGAAGGTGCAGCACAGTCAGCACTCGCCCGCGCCCGCCCAGGTCGATGCGGTCACCGTCGTCGAGCGTGCGGTTCAGGGTCATGGGTTCGACGCGGTAGGTGGCCGGGTCGTAGCCGGGACCGGGCAGGACGTCGATCATGAGCTCCGGGACGGGTTCTCCCGCCGCGTCGATCCCGACTCTGTCGTAGAGCTCCGCGCCGTACAGGCTCGCCGGTACACCCGCCGCCAAGAGCTCCGCCTCGGCGGGGTGGGCGGCCCGGTCAGCGAACTCAGCTGCCCCACCGACATGATCCAGGTGCGCGTGGGTGAGCAGGACCATCGGATCGCGCTCGAACAGGCCCGGAATCGCATCCCGCAAGGCGACGACACCGAGCCCGGCGTCGACCACGATGTCACGATCGTTGCCGCGCAACCACCAGAAGTTCGCCGACACCAGTTCGTTGACGTGCGGTTCCGAGATCCGGATGACGTCACCACCCGCGTCGGCCTGCGCATACCAGTCGACCATGCCCGCAAGTGTGCCTACGCGGTGATGCCGTTTCGATCGTGTCGGATCCAATACCCCACCGCCCTACTCGACGACTTCCTCGCTCACAGCGGACTGACCCTCGAACCCAACACAACCTGACCGTTCAAGGTCTGTAGCCGGGTTCGTCGGGCGCCGGCCGCCAGCCCGGCCCCCGACGCGTTCCGCACCTTGTCAGCGCGGCAGACGGGTGCGGCGGTAGTAGGACCAACCGGCCAGAGGCAACGCGACCGTCCAGGCCAGAAGTAGCGGGAGGCCGATCAGCACGCCCGTCGGGGTGAAGATGTCCTGCGGGCTGGACCGGGACAGCTCGGCCGCGAACTGCCAGGGCAGGGTCGCCGAATAGCCGATCATCACGGCGGATCCCACCACCGTTGGCGTCAACGGCAACCACGGTGGCACTCGACGTCCGCGCGGCCACGGCACCCACCGGGGGAAGGTGATTCCCCAGTCACTGATGAGTCCAAGCGCCAAGACTCCGCCGAGCCCGGCGAGGACGCACAGGAGGCCCAGATAGAACGCGCCGGCCGGCATGCCCAGGAAACCGTCGACCGGATGATCGCCGACGCCGGGCCCGCGACCGTGGTACCACTCGTGGAACGGATCGGGATTGGCGAACATCGGGATACCGAGGATCCATGGAATGTGCAGCGGGATGAATCCCAGTACGGGGGCGATCTACGCCACGTGACCGGCTCGGCGCGCCCATGGCGACGCTGGTGGCGTACGAGGCGCACCAGACGTCGTGTCGGAAATGGTCTGCACACGTGGCGTTCGGATCACGGTGGTTTCTCCGTATCGGTGGTGAACGTCGGCACATCCGAGATCACCCTGCCCGAACGGCATGGCGGGCGAATCCCCGCACCGAGGGAGTCGCTTCCCCGTACGTGGGGAGACGCTTGCGATCACTTCCGCTCACTGAGCCGGATGTCGACGGCGTGCGCTTCGTCGAGTCGCATGGCTACGCCGAGGTCGACCGGTACCTGCCGCCGGGGGCAAGGAGCCCGTACGTCACTCCACCGACCAGGCAATGGCGGGAGGGCGCACCCGAGCGCACAGCGGCCCGCCTGCGGCGTCGGTCAACCCGACTCGGCCGACCAGGATCCCGCTGCCCTCGTGTGCGGCGCGCAGCAGCTCGGTCGGGATGTCGGTGAACATCAACTTCGCCCGTCTGAACATCGCGAAGCCGTCTTCGGTCACCGCGCCCCAGCTCAGATACAGGAATCGTGCTCCGGGGCGCCCGTGCACCCACGGTCCGCCGACGTCCAGCATCCCGTCGATCTCCCGGCTGGACACCTCGAAGCACCAGGTCGCCGTCGCCGCGTCGGCCGGCACCTGATCGACGACCTCGGCCTTGCGCTGGACCCCGACGTGCACGTTGCCGAGCCGCAGCGCGTCGGCTTCCGCACCGGCGCGCCGCCCCGGGAGGTCGCTGCCGTCGATCCGGATCCGCATACCGCCGACTCTAGTGCAGCAGCCGCCGTTCGATATTCCGCTGGTGGGAGCGGGTAGACGGGGCCCGGTCAGTGCACCGAGGGTCAGCCATGCGAGTCCTCGGACGGTGGCGGTGTGCTGGGCGTGTTCCCTGGCCACGACGTCGGGGGTGGGCCAAATGCGCGACGACCGGCCCGCACAGCCAGCGTGGCGAGGGCAGCGTTGGCGCCACCGCCAATCACAGCGCCGATACCGAACGGCGCCGCTCGACCGAGAACGATGATTCCCTGCTTGGTCCCGTACTTCGTGATGAAGTGTCTCCCCAAGATCCTGTTGATCTGACGCAACGTCTCGGCAGGCACCTTGGCGACAACCTGACGTCCCCAGTGTTGCCCCGTGCGCTCGGCGACCTTGGTGATGGTGGCGGAGCCGGACCCGCCGAGCATGATTCCCATCACGATCGTTCGGCGGCGCTCGATCTCGTCGATGGGGACTCCGTGGACTTCGGCGATCGAGAGCGCGAAGAGGGCGCTCAGCTCAAGAGATGAGAGTGCCTCGCCGGCCGACAGTGCCAGTGCGATGCCGGTGCCGACGCCGGGCGCCGCTGCCGCTCCTCCAACTGCAGCACCCGTTCCGGTCAGTGCGCTGACGTACATCCGCTCCAGATTGCGGATCACCTGTGCCGGTGTCGCCTCCGGGTTCCGCTGGCGGGCCCGGGCAATGTTCTTGCGCACCAACACGCTCTGGACGTCGATTGCCTTGTCCAAGAGGTCGAGGACTCGCTGCCCACGTACGGCTGTTTCCGGAACCGGTCCGTCGAGGGCATCTGTTGCCACGCCTTGAACTCCTTAAATCGTCACGTCCCAGCTGGGTCCCCCATTCGACCAGCGGAGCGGACCTTGCACCAGATCTGAACGGTGGACGCCGTACTGGTCGGCGAGTTGGTTTATTGAGACACCTGCGGCGTGTGCGGTCGAACAGCGTCCACCTGGGTCGCGGTAAACCAGGTCGCGCTGTGACCACCGACAAATCTGAAGATACGTCCACAACGGACACACGATCGCGCGGTGGCCGAAGGGATCGAGACGATCACCTGAGCGGCCAATTCTGACGGTCTCCGGTTCGCCGATGCGTGCGGCTTCGTCGAGGTGTCCCGATACCTGCCGCCGGAGGAGGACTTCGCCTACGTCACGCTGCGGCCAGGCTGACGAGACGGTTGCGCCGGCCACCGCGAAGCTCACCAGGATCGCGCCGGCCAGTGCCACGGGCCGACCAACGCCGCCAGTCGCGCCACGCCGGCCGGTGCCGAGTGCGCGCGGGCGATCTCGGCGATCTCGGTACGCGCCAACGGCCGGCACCGGACCTCGGCCGGCACGACCCTGTCCGACCCGGCCAGCCATCGTGGTTACTCGTCAAGCCGGCCTATCGGAATCACTGAGCCCTCCTGGGCAGCCACCCTGGACCAGAGTGGAACCGCCGGGTGATGCCGCGAGCCAGATTAAGGTGCTGCCGCGACCCAGATAGAAGGGCTGCTCAACGGGCCAGCGCCATGGCGCCCTTCCAGGGTGGAGACCGTTAATCTCGTCGTACGGGTCTGAACTCCTCGTTTCCTGCACACATGCAATCATTGCCGTATGGACTTGTCTGCGCACCCCCCAGGTGTGCCCGCAGGCGCCGACGCTGATCTCGTAGACGGTCTGGCCGCACTGAGCAGAGCCCTCGTCGGCATCACCGCTCACACTCTGGCGACCCTGGACGTGGAAGTCACGCTGTCCCAGTACCGGACGATCGTCGTCCTCGCGTCGCGAGGGCCGGTGCGGACGGTCGATCTCGCCGCCGCCCTGCACGTCCACCCGTCGACCGTGACGCGGACCTGCGATCGACTGGAGCGCCGGGGTCTGGTGGCTCGCCACCAGGGCGCGACGGACCGGCGAGTTTCCTGGCTGATCCTGACAGAGAGCGGGAAAAGCCTCGTGGGCGAGGTGATGCGACGGCGGACCGCGCAGATTCGCGAGCTCGTCCGGACCCCGGAGGCAGCGGCGGCCCGGTCCCTCGCCGAGCTGGTCGAGGCGCTGGCCGTCGCCTCCGGCGAGCCGTCCGAGCGGCAGTGGTGGCACCGGTGGGAGCACTGCACGGACCTCACGCCCACGTCGGCGGCCGGCTGACCCCAGGTGGCGAGCGGGCCGGTCACGAAACCGATCAGGCAGATTCCATCGATCATTCCCAGTGGGACGAACCGACCGGCCGCGGCAATCGGGTAGTGATCGTCGTAACTCACCGTGATGGCTACCCGCAGCTCGCCACAAATCTTCGTCGAGGGAAGTGCTGGTGGCCCCCGGAGCCGACCGCTACGCGTCCAGCACCACCGACAATCCGCCCACTCGTGCCGGGCAGGGGATTTCCGCGACAGATACGACGATCCAGTACCGCACTTCGATCGGGGTCCGTCCCCGGGGCAGCCGAGACGTACACCAACCTTTCGGCGCGGATCGCGCTGGTCACCGTGGGCCCCTCGGCTTGGGTCGGCTGACGTTGATGACGTAACGTGACCCCTTCCATTGTTTGCATGGGCACACGTACTTGGCAGAGGGAGGCGCGGGTGCGCTGATCGGCGACGACGTTCGGCGAGCTTGCTCTCCGACATGAACCGCCGTGTCCGGCACCCGGGAAGCCCGCCAGGGGAGGTGTAGATGACGTTTTTCGAGTATCTGCAGAGCCGAAGTGACCTACTGGTCGCCCAGACCATCGAGCACGCCACCATCGTGCTGATGTCGGTCGCGCTGGCGACGCTCATCGGAGTTCTGATCGGCGTGGCCAGCTACCGCAACCGGCGGGCGCGGGGATTCGCCGTCGCGGTCGCCGCGGCCATCTTGACCATCCCGTCGTTCGCGCTGCTCGGTCTGCTGATCACACCGCTGGGGCTGGGATACCTGCCGGCACTGGTGGCGCTGACCCTGTACGCCCTGCTGCCCATCATCCGTAACACGGTGGTCGGTCTGACCGAGATCGATCCCGCACTGACCGAGGCCGCACGTGGCATCGGGATGAGTCGCCTCCGGTCGTTGACGACCGTCGAGATACCGCTGGCCTGGCCGGTCATCCTGGCCGGCATCCGGGTCTCCACCCAGATGACGATGGGCATCGCGGCGATCGCCGCATACGTCGGCGGGCCGGGCCTGGGAAATCAGATCTTCTCCGGCCTGGCGAACCTCGGTGGCGTCAACTCGCTGAACCAGGCACTGATCGGCACCCTCGGTGTGGTCGTCCTCGCCCTTGTCGTGGACCTCTGCCTGGGACTGCTCGGTGTGCTGACCCGTGGCGGTCGGGGCGCCCGCAAGTCCCGGACCATGTCGACCAGTCCGATCCGGCCCGATGAGCCGGACACCGTCGGGACGCTCGCCGGCGCACCGGCCCTCGCGGTCGCGGCCAACTCTCAGGGAGGTCAACGATGACCGATGACGTGATGATCGAACTGCAACAGGTCAGCAAGTCCTATCGGGGGCAGAAAGCCCCGGCGGTGGAGAACGTGTCGATGACGATTCGACGCGGCGAGATCGTCGTGTTGGTGGGTCCGTCCGGCTGCGGCAAGACGACCACCATGAAGATGATCAATAGGCTGATCGAACCGACCTCCGGGCGCATCCTGGTGGACGGATCCGATGTCACGTCGCTCAACCCCACCGAGCTGCGCCGGCGCATCGGCTACGTCATCCAGCAGGTCGGTCTCTTCCCGCACATGAGCGTGGCGACCAACGTCGGTCTCGTACCGAAGATGCTCGGCTGGAGTCGCACACGGATCGACGCGCGGGTCGACGAACTGCTGGACCTGGTCGGACTGGAGCCCGGCCAGTTCCGGCACCGCCTACCACGACAGCTCTCCGGCGGCCAGCAACAGCGTGTCGGGGTTGCCCGCGCGCTGGCCGCCGATCCACCGGTGATGCTGATGGACGAGCCGTTCGGCGCCACTGATCCGCTGACCCGGGACCGGCTGCAGAACGAGTTCCTCCGCCTCCAGGAGAAGTTGCAGAAGACGATCGTCTTCGTCACCCACGACTTCGACGAGGCGATCAAGATGGGCAGCCGCATCGCGGTGCTCGGCGAGCGTTCCAGCATCCGGCAGTTCGACACCCCGGAGCAGCTGCTGGGCAATCCGGCCGACCAGACGGTGGCCCAGTTCATCGGGGCCGGGGCCTCGCTCAAGCAGCTCAACCTGCGCCGGGTGGACGGGATCGACTGCGACGAGGCCGTACTCGTCCAACTGAACGAGTCGCCGGCATCAGCGCTACGCCGACTCGACGAGTCCGGCGAGTGGGCTCTCCTCGCCGTCGACAGCGAACGTCGCCCCCTGCGCTGGGTCACCGCCCGGGACCTGGACCCGCAGCAGAACAACCTGGATGGCGTCGGCGTGGCCGCCACCACGGTGGATCCGCGCGCCACGCTGCACGACGCGCTGGACGCGATGCTTGCCTCCAGCAGCGGCGCCGTGGTGGTGGTCGACGAGGCCGGTCGCTATCGCGGCGTGGTGAACATCGACCGGCTGATGCGGGTCATCGCCGAGATGCGCGAGACGGAGCGGAGGCGCCACCGGCTTGTGGCGGAGTCTCCGGACCGCTCTGAAGGGACGACCGCGGGCATGCTGCCCACCCAGGGGCGCGGGACCCCGGCGATCGAGGATCGGACGTCGCGGTGAGTGCCGGCGCCACGGCTTCACGCCAGTCCATACCTGCTCCACCGTCGCGCTCACGCGGTCTGCTGCGCCGGCACTCGACCATGCCACTGGTGATCGCGGCGGCGTTGCTCGCCACCTACCTCTGGGTGCGCACCCTGGACTTGGACGCCATCGAGCAGCGCTCGCTCAACGCTGAGCATCTGCTCCGGGTGACCCGCCAGCACATCTCGATCACGGTGATGACCGCCCTGCTCGTCGTGGCGATCGCGGGCAGCGCCGGCATCCTGCTCACCCGCCCGGCGCTGCGCTGGTTGGCGCCGTACGCCACCGCCCTGGCGAACGTCGGCCAGGCGATGCCGGCCATCGGTCTGCTGGTGCTGCTCAGCATCTGGTTGGGCATCGGCGCCACCACGGCGCTGACCGGTCTGGTCGCGTACGCGGTGCTACCCGTGCTGAGCAACACGATCGTCGGGATCAACCAGGTCGACCGGAGCCTGATCGAGGCGGGCCGAGGTATCGGCATGTCCCCGTTCGCGGTGCTGGTCCGGATCGAACTACCACTGGCCGTACCGGTCATCCTCGCGGGCGTACGCACCGCACTCGTTCTCGCGGTCGGCGTTGCCACGCTTGCCACGTTCATCAACGCGGGCGGACTCGGCAGCCTGATCGTGACCGGGATCAAGCTCCAGCGTGATCCGGTGCTGATCACCGGCGCCGTTCTCACCGGCGCACTCGCCCTGACGCTCGACTGGCTCGGCGGCGTGGTCGCCGACCTGCTGCGTCCCCGCGGCCTGGACTGAGTCCCAGAACCATCCACTCCCCCGTTTCCCAGCCGACGCCCCGCGCGTCAAGGAGGTAGCCCATGCATGCCCGAAAGCTCCGTACCCGAAAGTCCGGTGCCCGAATGGTCGCCGGAGCCGCGCTCATCGCCTTGGCGCTGGCCGGCTGCTCGGTAACCACCGAGGACTCCGGCGGGGACGTCGCCGTCGGATCAGGGTCGATCAAGAAAGACGACGCGCTGGTGGGCCAGGCCGTCGTGGTCGGTTCCAAGGACTTCACCGAGAACATCGTGTTCGGCCATATCACCATGGTGGCGCTGAAGGCGGCCGGCGCGAACGTGACCGACCGGACCAACATCAAGGGTTCGGTCAACGTCCGCAAGGCCCTGCTCGCCGGTGATGTCGACGTGTACTGGGAGTACACCGGCACGACCTGGATCACCTACCTCAACCACACCGATCCGATCCCGGACTCTCGGCAGCAGTACGACGCGGTGGTCAAGGAGGACAAGGAGAAGAACAAGGTGGTCTGGGGCACCATGGCGCCAGCCAACAACACCTACGCCATGGCGGTGCGCGAGGAGAAGGCCAAGGAGTGGGACCTCAACACCCTCACCGACCTGGCAGCGTTCGCCAAGAACAACCCGGCCGAGGCGACCTTCTGTCTGGAGAGCGAGTTCGCCGGACGCAACGACGGCTGGCCCGGCATCACCAAGGTGTATGACATCAACGTGCCGGCCTCCAACGTCAAAATCGTCGATACCGGGGTTGTGTACACCGAGACGAAGAAGGGTGAGTCCTGCAACTTCGGTGAGGTCTTCACCACCGACGGCCGGATCAGCAACCTCAATCTGCGGGTGCTGGAGGACGACAGGAAGTTCTTCCCCATCTACAACCCCGCGCTCACCATCAATGGCGCCACCGCCACGAAGTACCCGAGCCTGACCACGATCCTGGACCCGATCACCGCCAAGCTCGACGACGAGACCATCCGCAAGCTCAACGAGCGGGTCGACGTCAAGGGCGAACCGGTGGCGCAGGTCGCCGCCGACTGGATGAAGGAGCAGGGCTTCATCGCCTGACCTCCTGAACCGAACACCGATCGGCTCTCCCCGGGCATCCGCAGGGAGCCGATCATGTGTTCCCCGGGTTCGGAGAAGACCTCCGCAAGCAGGTCGAACGCATCTGTTCCGGCAGTCGGCGCCTACGTCCACGACGATTGCAGTGCGTCCGGCGAGGAACTTGGCCGACACGCAGCTCGTACGGCTTGGGGAACCTGTTGCCGTCCCGGTAGCCACGAGGTACGTGCCCGATTTGTCGGTACTCTGGGTCGGGGGTGCGGATGGCCAACCCGCCTCAGGTATGGCCTACGTGCAGGCCGGCGGCGAGCCATGCTGCGATGCGAGGGCGTGGCTGGCCCGCCAGGGTGCGGCAGTGACCGCCAGTGAGCGAGGACAGACATGACGCAGGTGGACACGGCGGAGAGCGGGCAGGGCGGCGCCGGCCGCCGGGATACCGGCGCCATGACCTGGCGGGCCCGCATCCGCCGCGTGACACGCGCCGCCTCCCGGCCGGGCCCCTGGAAGCGTGGCCGGGTGCTCGCGGCGTTGGCGCTGCTGCTGGGCCTGTTCATGCTGCTGCACGCGAAGATCCCGAACCGGATCGGCAACCTCGGCAGTCTGGTGGAGACCTTCCTGCCGTGGTTCGGCCTGTTCATCCCCGTACTGCTGATCGGGGCGCTGTGGCGTCGCTCCGCCTTCACGGTGGCCGCCCTGCTGCTGCCGGCGGTGGTGTGGCTGAACCTCTTCGGCGGGCTGCTCGGCGACAGGTCCCGCCCGGGCGGCGACCTCACCGTGGCCGGGCACAACGTCGCCGCCGGCAATCCCGACCCGGTCGGCACCGCCCGCGACCTGGCCGCCTCCGGTGCCGACGTACTGGCCCTGGTGGAGCTGACCCCCCAGGCCGTGGGCCGGTACGAGAACGAGCTGGCGAAGGCGTACCCGTACCACACGGTGCAGGGCACGGTCGGGCTGTGGAGCAAGCTGCCGCTGTCGGACATTCAGCCGATCGATATCCAGATGGACGCCGGGCCGCTGGCGGCCACCAGGCCGGTCGACATCAAGATGGCCTACAACCGGGCGCTGCGTACCACCGTGGCCACGGACCAGGGGCCGCTGGCGGTGTATGTGGCTCACCTGGGGTCCGTACGGGTGAATCCCAGGGCGGGCTTCTGGACGGACCATCGGGACAGAAACGCGCAGGCGCTCGGCAAGGCCATCGCCGCCGAGCAGAACGAGCGGGTGGTGCTGCTCGGCGACATGAACGGCACCACGGACGACCGCGCGTTCGCCGACATCACTTCGCAGCTGCGCTCGGCCCAGGTCTCGGCCGGGGATGGCTTCGGCTTCAGCTGGCCGGCGAAGTTCCCGTTGGTGCGGATCGACCAGATCCTGGTCCGCGGCGTGCATCCGGAGAGCTCGTGGCTGCTGCCGGCCACCGGCAGCGACCACCTGCCGGTGGCGGCCGCGATCAGCTGGTGAACACCGCGTAAAGGCTGCGGCTCCACCGCGTGCGGCACGGAGCGCGATCTCACGGCAACACACAGATCCGCCGTCTCCGCACCGACAACGGCTCCTGCTACCGCTCCCGGAGCTGGTTGGACGCGCTCGCCGCAACCCGGCATCAAGCCCACGCGCACGAGGCCCTGCGGACGTCACGGACCGTGCGGCCGTCTTCGACGTGGTCGAGCAGGCGGTCGCGCGTTTCGACCGGCTCGACATCGTCGTCAACAACGCCCCCGCTATCCGCGCAGGCGGCTCGCGATCCGGTCGGCCTCACCAGCGTCCAAGGGACAGGGGCTGCCGTGCAGGATCGGACCGGTGAGAACGGCGGGGCCAGTGACCGGCGGCGAGCCATGCTCGGCGGCGAGCAGGCTCGCTGCGGGGTTGGGCTGCCCTGGCCGGGCCCGACCAGGGCTGTCCTCGGCGTGCCACAAGGTCAGGTCGGTGCCAAGCCTGGTGGATCGAATGTTCTCCGAGCCGAGCAGTCGGGCCACCTCCTGCACGAGATCCATCCCAGAGAAGTCTGTCGTCACCTGCTGGACGCCGTCGACGGTCACCAGCAGCAACTCGGCCGCTCTGCCAGCTTCGTGTGCCGTCACGGAATCACTTGGCCTGGCTGGAGAAGGGGTCACGGTCTGACTAAAGGTGGCCTGAGGCTGCGCCGGCCGGGACGCGCGCTGTATCAGCACGACGATCCCGCACACCACGGTGGCCAGCAACGCCACCGCCCCGAAGGGCACGGCCAGCATGAAAGGCCACCGCCAACCGACGGCGCGCCCCACCAGCACCCCCGCCACGGGCCCGAGACCCAGCGCCAGCACCACCGCGCCGGCAACGAGGGGCGTTACCCACACCCGTCGTGCCCCCATCTGCGTCACCAGCACGGCCGTGACACCCCAGGCCAGACCGGCCCCGAACCCCGTCACCGCGCGCCCGAGTAGCAGCAGACCACCTCCCGAGGCCAGCGCGGTCAGCAGTGACCCGAGAACCAGCAGCGCGATCGCGAGCAACGCGACGGCAGTCGGCAACCGCCGACCGACGAGAGCGCCGACCGCAACCGCCAGTACCGCCGGCAGCAGGTAAGCGACGAAGATCCAGAGGACCGCCGACGTCGGCAGGTCCATGTCTCGTTGGATCGCAACCCATTGCGGCCCGACGGTGACGGCGAGCAGGAAGGCGCCCAGCGACGCGGCGAGTGTCGGCCCGATCAACAGCCAGACCGGGCGGAGGACGTGCGGCCGATCACCGATCACGACGGAGCGTGGACCGTACGGTGGAATCTGGTTGGCGGTGCTGGGGAAGGGCGCGGTCACCACGGCGAATATACCGGCCCCGCGGCTCTGTGGAGTGTCCGGGCGGTCGATGGCGTGACCGTCCACGCCGTCCGCCGGTTCAGGTGCGGTTTCGGGCCTGTGCTAGTTGGCCGCGTCGGCCGGCACCTGATCGACCGCCTCGGCCTTGCGCTGGACCCCGACGTGCACGTTGCCGAGCCGCAGCGCGTCGGCTTCCGCACCGGCGCGCCGGCCCGGGAGGTCGCTACCGTCGATCCGGATCCCGCACACCACCGACTGTAGTGCGGCAGCCGCCGTTCGATATTCCGCTGGTGGGAGCGGGTAGGCGTAGCGCGGGTCAACCGTGCGAGTCCTCGGACGTTGGCGGTGTGCTGGGCGTCAGCCCGTCTCGCCGGCAGCCACTGCGAAGCTCACCAGAATCGCGCCGGCCAGCGGCACAGCGGCCGCGACGGCGAGCGCCCGCCGACGATGCGACCCGCCGGTCAGCACCACGATCAGCAGGCCCAGCGCAAGGTCGATGGCCACGTTCCACCACGCGCCGGCCCCGTAGTCGGGGTCGGTCGCCTTGCCGGCGAACCGGGCCGCCTCCTCGAAGAACACGGCGGCCGGCAGCGCAATCCCGACGACCTGCCGCCACCCCGCGCCGCGCGCCCAGGTCCCGGCGGTGCCGAAGACCACTCCGGCGAGCACACCGAAGAACATCCAGACCAGCGACGACGGTGCCCACAGCACCGCGAGGTCGTCGCCTTGCAGGAGTGCCGCCGCAAGGTAGTAGCTGGGCACCGCGACAACGAGCAGGACGGCAGCGCCGAGTGCCGAACGCAGCCGCCCGGACCGCACCCAGTACCCGAAGAAGAAGGCGGCGACCGCCCAGGTCGCGGTGGAGTTGCCGAGTTCCGCCAGGGGGAACGGCAGCCACTTTATCCAGCAGAAGTCGAGAAAGCCGAGCAGAAATCCGCCCACCACGGAGGCGAGTGCCACCGTACGGTCACCAGGTCGCATGGCCGCAGAGCATACCGAGTATGCCCTGAGGTCCGCCGCCGCGTCACCATGCAGCACCGTGGCCGACGCGGCCGCAAAGGGCGGGCGCGAACCTCACTGTGGTCGTCACCGTCGAGGCACCGCTTGGCGTACCTGTGGAACTATTCGGACGGGATCGTCCGGGTGGCTTGGATGGCGCGGCGCAGTCGACCGTCGGCAGCCAACTCCCCGAACAAGTAGATCTCCGTGGTGATGGTGCCGCCCTTGCGCAGCTCCGCGATGAGCCGGTACCGGGCGGCGACCTGGTCGCCGTCCACCAGCGCCTGCTCCACCTCGACACGGAGACCAGCAGCCCGTTTGCGGGCCGGACGGATGTGATCCAGCAGCCGCTTCCGGTCCAGCAGCACGCCGTCGTTGACAAGTTCATAGTCCGGGGTGTGGTAGCGGTCCAGCACAGTCGCCGGATCCTCGTCGCCCAGTCCCGCCTCCTGCGGATAGCGGACGAGGTAGCCGGTCAGATCGGTACGGGGCGTCACTTGATCTCCCTGAATCGACTTATCTTTGACACGATGTCTACGATAATTCTAGGCGATAGATTAGACAACGTGGCAGAGGTAAAAGGTGGTCGGCGCCGCCGACGGCGTTCGGACGCCGAGCGCAGCGCCGCCGCCGTACTCGAAGCCGCCGTCCAGGTGCTTGGCCGGCATCCGGACGCGAAGGTGGAACAGGTCGCCGCCGCAGCTGGCGTCACCCGCCAAACCGTGTACGCCCACTACCCGTCCCGGCCGCTGCTGGTGGCCGCGGTCATCGACCGCATCACTGCCGAAACCGTCGCCGCCCTCGACGCCACCGATGTTGACAGCGGCACCGTCACGGAGGCGCTGCTGCGCTGGCTGGACGTCACCTGGCGGCTGTTCGACCGGCACCCGCTGCTCCTGCACCCCTCGGTGACCGCCGCTGACCAGGCGGACTCCGACCGTCAGCATGCCGCGGTCATCGAGCGCCTGGAGCGGCTGATCAGGCGTGGCCAGACCACCGGCGAGTTCGACGGCACCCTCAGCCCGGCCTGGTTGGTCTCCGCGACCATCGCGCTCGGGCACGCGGCCGGCGGCGAGGTCGCCGCCCGCCGCATGACCACCGCGCAGACGGCGGCAGCGCTGCGCCACAGCATCCTGCGCGTGTACGGCGCCCGCGAGCCCTGATCAGCGACGGTCTCCTGCCACTCCTAGGGTCCACTCGAAGTTGATCGGTGCCACGATCATCGGTTCGTCGACAAAGAACTTGCCGTCGAAGATCGCCGCGGTGATCCGGGGCTCGGCCGCGGTCAGCTGTTCGGTCTAGTCGCGCCGGTCGGTGGCCTTGTTGTCCTCGCCGTACTCGCCGCGGATGGGTAGGTAGTAGGCGGGTAGGAAGCCGGCGATGATGACGACGCCGGCGATCGGCACGAACGCGCCGACGAGGATGCCGGAGCCGATCCAGACCAGCGCGAGCGCGAATCGGCGGCCGATGGCCCGGACGCCGGAGGGGCCGAAGTTCGGGTCCAGCAGTTTGGCGCGGCGGAGATGGGCCCAAATGATGTTGAACAGGGCTGCCGCCGTCCACAGTGTGGCGCCGTAGACGACGACCGCTGTCCGCAGGCCCTGCTCCGCGCGTAGTGCGCCGGCGAGTAGCGACGTGGAGAACGGCAGGAACGCGATGACCATCAGGAGCAACGTGTTGAGGAACAGGACCGCACGGTCGACGTGCCGGACGCGGTCGAACATGACGTGATGATTGACCCACACCTGCCCGATGAGCAGGAAGCTCAGCGCGTACGCCAGGTACGACGACCACAACGCCCCGAGGCCCCGCAGGAGATGCCCGAAGTCCTCCGGCGGTTGGATCTCCAGCACGAGAAGCGTCACGGCGATGGCGAAGACAGCGTCGCTGAAAGCCACCAGTCGACCCGGATGACGCGCGAGCCGCGGGGCGTCGCTCTTGGAACGCATGCCTCAAGTATGCTATTTGTCCGCTTCTGCCACGCTCGCCCGCGGCCCGCTCTCGGCCTAGCTCTGCAGCGCCAGGGTGCGCAGGACGCAGAACTCGTTGCCCTCGGGGTCTGCCATGACCACCCAGCTCCGGCCTGCGCCCTGGCCCACATCCGTCCTGGTGGCGCCGAGGCCGAGCAGTCTGGTCACCTCGTCCTCGGTGCTGCCGTCGATCGGGCTGACGTCGAGGTGCAGCCGGTTCTTTCCGGCCCTGCCCTCGGGCACCTGGATGAACACCAGGGTGGGCGGCATCTGGCGGGCCCGAACATCATCGACGGTCGGCACCCAGGAGCCGATCTCGACCTTGCCCGCGCTCCGGTCGATCACCGTGAAGTCCAGGACCTCGCACCAGAAGGCCGCGAGTCTCTCCGGATCGTGGCAGTCAACAGTCAACTCGGTGAACCTACTTGTCACGACTCTCCCCGATAGTGCGAGCAGGGCTCAGATCATGCCGCCCGTTCGACAGCGCGAGGCTTCACGCGTCGGCCAGTATCACCTACACCCGCCTGCTCGATGTCAGCCGGCCACTGCCGAGCGACAACCGGCGTCGACCAGCCCGGTTGAGTCTCCGCACCCACCAACCGGGGAGGGCGGCGGCCCACGCGTGCGCCTTTTCACCGATGCCGACGAGTACGCCGTGAAACACTCCGAGGTGCCCTCGGTCGTTTCACACCGGTCAGCGGTCCCCCACGTCCGGCCGCCGGCGGCGCATCGGCGCCCAGCGTGCGGAAGGGGCAGGAATGGAACCAACCTGGCTCCTGGCGCTTTCGTGGACGTCGCTCGCGGTTGGATTCGTCAGCCTTGCGACTGTCGTTGCCGACACCTATCTTCGCGGGCACCGCCAGCCGGTCAAGATCATGGAGCTCGTCTGGCCGGTGACCGTCCTCTACATCGGCCCGGCAGCCGTCCTGCTCTACTGGAACTGGGGTAGGCCGGAGGCATTTTCGCGACCGCAGCACGAAGATCCGCTCCGAAGGCCCCAGCGGGGCATTCTCGTCACCAACCTGTCTCGCTGCGGCGCCCATTGCGCTCTCGGCTTCGTCGTCGCCGAGGTCGCCTTGTACGTCATCAGATCCGAGCATGGTCACAAGACGCTGTGGGTCGATTACGCCGGCGACTATCTGACGGCGGTGGCGATAGCTGTTCTGTTCCGATACTTCGGCGCGACGGGTCGCGGCGTCACGAAGATCTGGCCCGCACTGTCAACCGTCGTCAAGGTCGAACTGCTGACCATCACCGTCTTCGAGTTCGCGCTGTTCGCCTGGCTGACGCTGGCGCATCACATCGTCTTTCCGGAGCCACTCATGCGACCCCACAGCCCCACATTCTGGTTCTCGGGCCAGATAGGACTGATAGCCGGCTTCATCGCGGCGTGGCCCATCGCCTCCTGGCAGCTCAGCCGAGCGGTCAGAATCGAACCGAGCCGACTTCCCCACCGGTAGGTGGGCGCACGATTTCCGGTCAGCGGGTGAGGCCGACCAGCGTCGCCAGTCGCGCCACGCCGGCCGGCGCCGGGTGACCCCGGGCAACTTCGGCGATCACGGTACGCGCCAACGGTCGGCATCGGACCTCAGCCGGCGCGACGCTGTCCGCGTCCACCAACGCGCGGGCGGCGCCGCGCAGGTCACCAACCTGAAGATAGGCCCGCGCGGCATCCACCAGGTACGCACCCCGATGCTCGGCCGGCAGCCGCCGCCACGCCTCCCGCCGGATCACCGTCACGTGCCGCCGCACCGCCTCGGCGGCGTCACCCCGCAGGACCGCCACCACCACCCGCGCCAGCTCGACGGCGATCGGCCCGAAGCTGGTCCGGTGCGGGTCGTCGTACCCCCGAAGGCCGGCGGCGATCCCCGCGGCCCGATCGGTCAGCTCGCCGGCGCGGCGGGTGTCGCCGCAGCCGGCGGCGGCCAGTGCGGCCTGGATCAGCAGCGTCCCGCACACGGCCCACTCCCCCGCCGGCCGCTGCGGCATGGGCGTGATGCGGTTCGCGGCGGCGAGCGTCGCGGCGAGGGCCAGCCGGTCCCGGCCCGACGCGCGCAGCGCCTGCCCGACCGACACGGCCGCCGTCGCCGCGAGCACCCGGTCGTCGCCCGCCACGGCCATCGCCCGGTCGGCGGCCAGCCACCCGAGGTCGGCCTCGCCGAGCTTCACCAGCACCGACGAGGTGATCCGGTACGCCTGCACCAGCAGCTCCGCGGACTGCGCGCCCTGGGCGGCGTCGAGCAGACCCGGCAGCACCCGCACCAACTGCGCGTAGTGCGCGTGCTGGTAGGTCAACCAGGCGTACCCGACCTGCCTTCTCAGCTCTTCCGTTGTCTGGGTCGGGGCTTGCGGGGTGTCGTAGCGGGCGAGAGCGGCCCGGATGTCGTCCACCCCGTCCGGCGTGCCGGCCGGGGTGTTCCGAGGCTGGCCGAGCAACACCTCGGTGTCGACCCGCAGCACGTGGGCCAACTCCTGGATCACCGAGTACCGGTCCAGGGTGCGGACGCCCCGCTCGACCTTGTCCACCCAGCTCTTCGACCTGCGGAGCCGGTCCGCGAGCATCTGCTGCGTCATCGACCGCCGCACCCGCCAGCGCGCCACCCGGCGGCCGATCGGAAGGTCATCGCTGGTCACGCCGCCACCGCCGGTCCGGGACCGCGCGGGTCGTGTCATCCACCGGTACGCGCTCCGCCTCGGCCTGGGCCAGGAGGCGTTGCTTGGCGGCCTCCCGCTCAGCCGCCTCGGACTGGTCGCCCTTGTTGTCCGGAGCGTTGTCGTCCTGACCGCTCATCCCCGCCTCCTCTGGTCGAGGCCCAGCGGTGATGCTCGGGACCGATCACCGCCGCACCAGGCCAAGGGACACGACTACGTCCCAAACCGGACACTAGGGCGAATCAGTGATGGCGGGATTACTGCCAGTTATGCGGTCAGGTTGATGCCGATGCGGCCAGCGAGCAAGCGCAGCTCGTCGGGGATGGCACGGCGCTGTGCGCGCTGCGCCAGCGTCACCACGGCGTCGCGGGCGAGGGGGTTGATGGCGAACGGAATCGGTGCGGCTCGCTCAGCCTGCACGAACGCCGCCAACGCCTCGGCGTCCCGGCGGCCGCCGTCCGCTAGGGCACGGCCGACGTCGAGCCAGTAGGACATCTGGCGATTAGATGCCACCAGCACCTGTGGTCGTACCGTCCGGGACAGCTCGATCACCTTGCCGGACTCGCCTTGCTCTGCTGCGATGGACATCTTCCAGAGCCCTACGTTGGTCGGCCCAAAGCAACAATCGTTGAAGCCGCCACCGTCAGCGGGATCTTCCAAACTCGCCGCCTCCCGCGTTGCCTCCGCGAGATGGTGGCGGGCATCATCCGGTCGAGCATCTACCGTGGAGGCGAGCGCGGCCGTGAGGTGCAGTTGGCCGAGCATTTGCCGGACCCGGACGTCGGCTGCGTTTCCCTGAAGCTCCGCCAGCGACCGGTCGGCAGCTCCGGCAGCCAACCGCGCCGACTCGATTGGCAGGCTCTGCACGTACGCAAACCGAGATGCCCCGATCCATGCGCGATCTTCGACGTCCTCAGCAGCCAACACGGATACTCGAGCGGCATTGAGCGCCAGGTGTCGGTATCCGAGGTGCCGGAGGCAGGTGGAGGCTTGGTAGGCGACCCGAACCAGCGGGGCCCCACCCACGGCGGCGGCTTCGAGCAGCAGGCCGGGGAGCACGCGAGCCATCGCCGGGTAGTTGCACGAGTTGCGGAGCTGGTCACTGCGGGCGATCTCGGCCGCCAGGCGGTCCTTGGTGTAGGTCAACGGGCGGCGCTCGCCGTCCTCGATCTCGATCAGGGCCGACCAGATCGCCGGTACGCATTCGGCAGCACTCTCGCGGGCCGGATCGCCGGACTCTGTACCTTGGCCGAGCAGGTCGGCCACCGTGACCTGGAGAGCGGCAGCGAGAGCGACCAGAGTGGAGCGGCGGTCGATGGTCTTTCGGCCCGATTCGACCTGCGACACGTACGACTGGGTCACGCCAGCCAGGCCAGCGAGGACGGCCTGAGTCATTCCGCCACGGCGCATCCGCCAGTACCGGATCCTGGCACCGATGGTGTCCGGCTTCTTCACCATGCCTTCGCCCACTCCCAGGTCGAGGACTGGAATTAGCGGCCACGGACCACTACCCCACGCGATTGGACGGTACACCGGGAGAGAGTCCTAGCGGTGACGCTAGGTGCCCGTCAAGTGCCGCGCGGCCCCCCACATGCGGCGGTGCATGGGCGATGTGTGGCAGGGCGGATCGTCACGGAGGTCCGGTGATCATCCAGTAGACGCTCTCGCCCGCGGTGCGTTCGGTGTCTATGGCACAGTCCTGAGTGTGCCGTTGGACGAGCTGCCGGGCTGGTTGCCGGCTTGGTGTCTTGACCATCTGGGCGGCGAGCCCGCCGGCGTGCTGTTCCGGTCGCAACAGGTCTCGATGGTGTTCGGTCTGCGGTTGGTCAGTGGCAGGGACGTCGTGGTCAAGGCGCGCGCCGACGACGGCCGGGCCGGGTCGTGTGTCGCGGCGCAGGCCCGGCTGGCCGAGCGCGGGTTTCCGTGTGCCCGGCCGCTCACGCCGGCGGTCGGTGTAGGTGCGCTGGCCGTGCACGCCGAGGAATTCCGGCCCGGCGGCGAGGTGTTGCACGGAGACTTGCCGGACATAGCCGTGCGCAGCGCGGAGGTGTTCGCCCGGCTGATGGCCGAACTTGCCAGCGTGAGCGTCGCGCCGCCGCTGCCGAATCCGCCCTGGGTGCGCTGGGACCACACCGATTCTGGGGTGTGGCCGGCGATCGACTTTCTCGACAGCCGAGACCAGAGTGTCGTGTCCGAGCACATTGTCGAGACGGCTGAGCGAGCCCGGGGGCGGCTGCTGGCGGCCGGCTTGCCGTGCGTGCTCGGCCACGCCGACTTCGAGGCGCAGAACCTGCGGTGGCAGGGTTGGCAGGTGTGGGCGGTGCACGGCTGGGACAGCCTGGCGTGGCAGCCGGAGGCGGCGCTGGTGGGAGCGGCGAGCGGGTCGTTTGCCAGTGCCGGGCCGCCCACGCTGGCGCCGATCGAAAGCTCCGAGGCGTTCCTGGTGGCTTATCAAGACATTCGAGGGCGTTTGTTCACGGCGGTGGAGCTGGAGGTCGCGTGGGCGGCCAGCTTGTGGATGGCTGCGTATAACGCCCGGGAGATGGCACTGTGCGGTGGCACCTCGGCGGGCGGCGATGCGCTGCGGGCGCAGGCAGCCGAACGCCTCCGCCGGGCTAATGCGTAACATCAGCAGGCAGATTCAGCGGGTTCAATCGTGTCGGTCGTGGCGTACGGACGGACGGTGCGGACGGCGTCTGAACCAGCCGCGTCTAGCTTGATTTTTAACCTGTTGGGCGGTGGTATCGACCCCGACTGATCATGAGGACAGCCCTTGATCGATCATTCCTCTTGTCTAGGGAAGAAGATCGCAAACCAAGGGCTGTCTGGTGATCAGTGTGCACGATGCCGGGGCGTTCGACGCGGTCGGGCGGCTGGCGGCGTTCCGGCGTGAGTTCCACCGTTGTCTGACCGCTCGCCGGGATGCGTTGTTCGAGCTGGCGGACGCGCTGTTGTGCGGTGACGCGCCGGTGCGGTCGCTGGTGGAGTTGTCGCTGGTGGGTGAGCACCGGCGGGGTCACGGCTCGCTGTATGCGGCGTTGAATCGCGGCCGGATCGACGTCGCGCGGCTGCGGAGCGCGGTGGCGGCGGTGCCGCTGCCGCGGGCCGCGGACGGGCGGATCGTCCTGGCGGTGGACGTGACGTGCTGGCTGCGGCCGGAGGCGCACACCTGCCCGCAGCGGGTGCTGTGTCACACCTACGGGCGCGGCAAGGACACCCACATCGGGGTTCCGGGCTGGCCGTACTCGTTCGTCACCGCTCTGGAGGCCGGGCGCACCTCGTGGACCGCGCCGTTGGACGCCCGCCGGCTGGCGCCCGGCGACGACGCCGCCACGGTCACCGCCGGCCAGTTGCGGGACGTGGTGCGGCAGCTGATCGCTGCCGGGCAGTGGCAGCCTGGTGATCCGGACGGGTGGATCGTCGCGGACGCCGGTTACGACGGGCCCCGGCTGGCGTTCCTGCTGGCCGATCTACCCGTTCAAGTCCTGGTGCGGATGCGTTCCGACCGGGTGCTGCGCCGGCCCGCGCCACCCCGGCTGCCCGCCACCACCGGCCGCCCACGACGGCACGGCGCAGAGTTCATCTTCGGTGACCCGGCCAGCTGGGGCGACCCGGACGCCGCCACAACCACCGACACCCGCCTCTACGGCACCGCGACCGCGCGGGCCTGGCACCGACTGCACCCCAGGCTGACCCACCGCACCGCGTGGACCGCCCAACACGGCCCGCTGCCGATCATCGAAGGCACCGTGATCCTGCTGACCGTTGACCGGCTGCCATCAGGTGCTATCGCGAAACCGGTCTGGCTGTGGTGGTCGCAGGCCACCGCCACCGCCGCTGAGGTTGACCTGCTCTGGCAAGTGTTCCTGCGCCGCTTCGACATCGAGCACACCTTCCGCATGCTCAAACAGACCCTCGGCTGGACCAGCCCGAAGCTGAGAGACCCGCAGGCCGCCGACCGCTGGACCTGGCTAGTGCTGGCCGCCTACACCCAACTCCGGCTGGCCCGCACCGCCGCCGGCGACCTCCGCCGTCCCTGGGAACGCCCCACACCACCCGAACGGCTCTCACCTGCCCGCGTCCGCCGCGCGTTTCGGCACCTACGCACCAAAGCCGGCTGCCCCGCCGCCGCACCGAAACCGAGCCGACCAGGCCCCGGACGACCGCCCGGGCATCCCAATCGCCACCGAGCCGCCCGTCACGACGTCCACATCGTCACCGCCGCCACCAGCAACAAGCCGAACAACAGCACCAAGAAACCGAAGACCTCGAACAACCCGAGGCCACGCCGCACAGGTTAAAGACCAAGCTAGTGCTCTGAGTAGACGCGTACTCCCTCAAAGTGCCGCGATGGCCGCCGTCTCAGCCGGCAGCTGGATCCGGTCCCGCATCACAGTGACACCCTCCCCTGTGGCCAACAGCACCCGCCGCGCCACCCCCGGCAACGAGATCCCCTGCCCCCGCCCAGCCAGGTTAGCCACCACGAGCGTGTCCCCCCGCCGCATCAGCAGGAACTGGTCCCCATGCTGCACGTTGACGGCGTGCAGCCGAGGATCCGACAGATCCGGAAGCGACCGACGCAGCGCGATCAACCGCTGGTAGAACGCGAACATCTCCCGATGCTCGGGCTTGTCCAGTTCCGCCCAGTCCAACCGCGACCGTACGAACGTCTGCGGATCCTGCGGGTCCGGCACGTCCCCCTCCGGCCACCCGTGCGTCGCGAACTCCCGCCGCCGCCCGTCCACCACAGCAGACGCCAACTCCGGCTCCGGATGCGACGTGAAGAACTGCCACGGCGTAGACGCCGCCCACTCCTCCCCCATGAACAGCATCGGCGTGAAGGGCGCGGTCAGCAGCAGCACCGCCCCGACGCGCAGAAGAGAAGGCGACAACGAAGCGGAGATCCGATCCCCGGTGGCCCGGTTGCCGATCTGGTCGTGATTCTGGAGGTACGCCACCAGCCGATGCCCAGGCACCCGCGGGTCCAGAGGCCGCCCATGGTGCCGGTTGCGGAAGCTCGACCAGGTGCCGGCGTGGAAGAACGCCCCGGTCAGCACGTCCGTCAGGGCCTCCAGCGAGCCGAAGTCGCCGTAGTACCCCTGCCGCTCCCCCGTCAGCAACGTGTGCAGCGCGTGGTGGGCGTCGTCGTTCCACTGCGCGTGCAGCCCGAAGCCGCCCGCCTCCCGAGGAGTGATGAGCCGTGGATCGTTGAGGTCGGATTCGGCGATCAGCGACAGCGGCCGGCCCAGGTGCGTCGACAAAGACTCCACCTCGATGGCCAGCTCCTCGAGCAGCGAAACCGCGCGGGTGTCGGGCAGCGCGTGCACGGCGTCCAGGCGCAGGCCGTCGACGTGGTAGTCGCGCAGCCACATGAGCACGCTGTCGATGATGTAGCGGCGTACCTCGTCGGAGTGCGGGCCGTCCAGGTTGATCGAGCGTCCCCAGCTGTTGCTCTGCTCGGCGAGGTAGGGCCCGAACCGCGGCGCGTAGGCCCCGGAGGGCCCGAAATGGTTGTAGACGACGTCGAGGATCACCCCCAGCCCCTTGGCGTGGGCGGCGTCGACGAGCCGTTTCAGGCCGTCGGGGCCGCCGTAGGGCTGGTGCGGGGCGTACCAGCAGACGCCGTCGTACCCCCAGTTGTGTTCGCCGTTGAAGGCGTTGACCGGGAGCAGTTCGATCAGGTCGACGCCGAGGGAGACGAGGTGGTCGAGGCGGTCGATGGCCGCGTCGAAGGTGCCCTCCGGGGTGAAGGTGCCGATGTGCAGCTCGTAGAGGATGCTGCCGGGCAGTTGCCGGCCCGTCCACGAGCCGTCGGTCCATTCGAAGGCGGCGTGGTCGTAGCGTCGGCTCGGCCCGTGCACACCAGCAGGCTGCCACAGTGACCGGGGGTCGGGCAGTGGGGTTTCGTCGTCGTTCAGCAGAAAGGAGTAGTCGAGCCCGGCGTCGGGCACCTCGACCCGCCACCAGCCGTCGGCGGTGGCGCGCATCTCGTGGTCGCCGTCGCCGGGCAGGCGCAGCCGGACCCGGGTGGCGTCCGGAGCCCACACGGTGAATTCGGTCATCACGCAGCCTCCACTGAGTCGGTGGGAGGAGCCAGCAGTGCGACGGGGTAGTCGGCCAGCAGATCGGCCAGGGAGGTCTCTCCGCCACTGTAGACCCGGCCGGTGAACAGGTCCTTCACCTCGTTAACGGGAAGCGACAGGACTGTGTCGCACCACCCACCGGCGCGGGCCAGGCCCAGCGGCAGCCGGGTGCCCACCGCGATCGCGCCGCCCCGGTCGAAGGCCACCGCGTGCCGCCCCACCGGCCCGTGCGCCGGCACCGACCGGTAGCCGGTGAACAGCTCCGGGTGCGCCCGGCGCAGCCGCAGGGTCCGCGAGACCACCAGCAGCTTCGCGGCGCCGCTGTCGTCCACCGGGGGACGCCAGCCGCCGTCGAGGCGCGCCAGCAACTCCCGGCGTACGGAGAAGTCGACCGGGCGGCGGTTGTCGGGGTCGACGAGGGAGTTGTCCCACAGCTCGGTGCCCTGGTACGTGTCCGGAACCCCGGGCATGGCGAGCTGCACCAGCTTCTGGCCCAGCGAGTTGGACCAGCCGGCCGGGGTGACCGCCGCCGCGAACTCGGTCAGCTCGTCGCGCAGGCTCGGGTCGTCGTACATCTGGTCGACCACGGCGTGCATCGCCTGCTCGAAGACGGGATCGGGGTCGCCCCAGCTGGTCGAGGTCGACGCCTCCCGCGCGGCCTTCTCGACGTACGCGTGCAGCCGCTCCCGCTCGATCGGCCAGGCGCCGACGGCGGTCTGCCAGAGCAGGTGGGCGAAGGCCGGGTCGGGCAGCGGGGCGTACGCCATCCACGCGGTGACCTGGTCGCCCCAGCGTTGCGGCAGCTCGCTGAGCACCGCCATTCGGGCTCGGACGTCCTCGCCGCGCTTGGTGTCGTGGGTGGAGACGGTGGTCATGCTCGCCGGCCAGCGGACCTGCCGGGCGGTGGCGAAGCGGTGGAACTCCGCCGGTGGCACCCCGAAGTGGGCGGGGCTGCCGCCGACCTCGTTGAGCGCCACGAACCGGCTCCACCGGTAGAACGCGGTGTCCTCCACACCCTTGGCCATCACCGCGCCGGTGAACTGGGGGAAGCGCTGGGCCAGCTCGTCGTCGGGGTCGCGCAGCCGGCGGGTGAGCGCGTCCAGGGCGGTGGCCAGGTCCGGGCGGCGCCGGCCCGCCTCGGAGCGGGCGGCGGCGAGGTGCCGGGCGCCGTGCGGCGGGTAGCCCCGGTAGACGGCGAACGCGGCGGCCAGCTCGGCGAGCGCCGCCCGCGCCGGCTCGCCGGGCACCTCGGGGGCGAGCGCGGCCAGCCGGGTCAGCTCGGCGGCGAGCAGCCGGGTGGCGGCGGCCAGCTTCGTCTCGTGGGTGAGATTCTCCCAGGAGGTGTGGCGCCCGACCAGGCGGGTGTCCAGCACCGTGAAGTCGCCCTCGGCGTCGGGGTCGACGAAGAGCCCGTTGACCGCGGCGAGGGCGTCGTAGCCGGTGGTGCCGTCCACCGGCCAGTCCGGCAGCTCCTCGCCGTACTCCAGGATCTTCTCCACGATCAGCCAGGCCTGCGGCGCGGCGGCCCGCAGCCGGGTCAGGTAGCCGGCCGGGTCGCGCAGCCCGTCCGGGTGGTCGACCCGGATGCCGTCGACCTCCCCGGCGGCGGCCCAGCGCAGGATCAGCTCGTGGGTGGCGGCGAACACCGCCGGGTCCTCCACCCGCAGACCGGCCAGGTCCGAAACGGCGAAGAACCGGCGGTACGTCAGCTCGGCGTCGCCGCGCCGCCAGGAGACCAGCTCGTAGTGCTGCCGGTCGTGCACCTCACGTGCGCTGCCGTCGCCGGTGCGGTCGGCGACCGGGAACCGGTGCTCGTGGTAGCGCAGCTCCCCGTCGACCAGCTTCAGGTCGTCGAGGGCGTCCGGCGCGTCGGCCAGCACCGGCAGCAGCAGCCGGCCCCGGTCCCAGTCGATGTCGAACCAGTCGGCGTACGCCGAGGCCCGCCCCCGGCGCAGCACGTCCCACCAGGCGGGGTTGGCGGGCGGCACGGCCACCCCGGCGTGGTTGGGCACGATGTCGACGACCAGGCCGAGCTTCTTGTCGCGCAGCGCGCGCAGCAGCCGCTGCCGGCCCGCCTCGCCGCCCAGCTCCGGGTTGACGGCCCGGTGGTCGACCACGTCGTAGCCGTGCGCGGAGCCGGGGGTGGCGGTCAGCAGCGGCGCGCTGTAGAGGTGGCTGACGCCGAGGTCGGCCAGGTAGTCGACGAGATCAGCGGTGGCGTCCAGGTCGAAGCCGGGGCGGACCTGCACCCGGTAGGTGGTCCGGATCGGGTTGGTCGGGGTCGTCTTCTGGTCGGGCTGAGGGGTGGCAGCCATCTCAGATCGTCCTCTCCAGCACCACCAGGGAGCGGTCCGGCACCCGGACGGTGCCACCCGCGCTGACCACCGCGATGTCGTCCGGTGCGGGTTCGGCGGTGCTGATCACCCGTTCCCACTTCTGGCCGTACTCGCTGCCGGGCAGGGTGAAGTCCAGCGGCGCGTCGTGGGCGTTGAAGCAGAGCAGGAACGAGGCGTCGTGGTGCTTCTGGCCGTACTGGCCGCGCTCGCGGATGCCCTCGCCGTTGACGAAGAGCGCCACCGAGCGGCCGAAGTCGTTGCCCCAGTCGTCGCCGGTCATCTCCCGCCCGTCCGGGGTGTACCAGGCCAGGTCGGGCAGCGGCTCGTCGACCTCGCGGCCGCCGACCGGCAGGCCGGTGAAGAACCGGCGACGGCGGAACACCTGGTGCCGGGCCCGGAACGCGGTCAGCGTCCGGACGAACTCCAGCAGCTGGGAGTCGGCATTGTCCCAGTCGACCCAGGCCAGCTCGCTGTCCTGGCAGTACGCGTTGTTGTTGCCCCGCTGGGTGCGACCCAGCTCGTCGCCGTGGCCGATCATCGGCACGCCCTGGGAGAGCATCAAGGTGGCCAGGAAGTTGCGCCGCTGCTTGGCGCGCAGGGCGAGCACCGCCTCGTCGTCGGTGTCGCCCTCGACGCCGCAGTTCCACGAGCGGTTGTGACTCTCGCCGTCCCGGTTGTCCTCGCCGTTGGCCTCGTTGTGCTTGTCGTTGTACGACACCAGATCGTTGAGCGTGAACCCGTCGTGAACGGTGACGAAGTTGATGCTGTGGAAGGGCCGGCGCCCGTCGTCCTGGTAGAGGTCGGCGGAGCCGGAGATCCGGGACGCGAACTCGGCCAGGGTGGCCGGCTCACCGCGCCAGAAGTCCCGCACGGTGTCGCGGTACTTGCCGTTCCACTCGGTCCACACCGGCGGGAAGTTGCCCACCTGGTAGCCGCCGGGGCCGACGTCCCACGGCTCGGCGATCAGCTTGACCTGGCTGACCACCGGGTCCTGCTGCACCACCTCGAAGAAGGTGGAGAGCCGGTCCACCGCGTAGAACTCGCGGGCCAGGGTGGCGGCCAGGTCGAAGCGGAAACCGTCGACGTGCATCTCCTGCACCCAGTAGCGCAGCGAATCCATGATCAGTTGCAGGGAGTGCGGGCTGCGCACGTTGAGGCTGTTGCCCGTGCCGGTGTAGTCGACGAAGTAGCGGCGGTCCTCCTCGCTGAGCCGGTAGTAGCTGGGGGCGTCCACGCCCTTGAAGCTCAGCGTCGGGCCGAGGTGGTTGCCCTCGGCGGTGTGGTTGTAGACCACGTCGAGGATGACCTCGATGCCGGCCGCGTGCAGCCGCTTGACCATGCCGCGGAACTCCTGCACCTGCTGGCCCAGCCGGCCCAGCGCCGAGTAGCCGTGGTGCGGGGCGAAGAAACCGATAGTGTTGTAGCCCCAGTAGTTGCGCAGCCCCAGGTCGACCAGCCGGTGGTCGTGGATGAACTGGTGCACCGGCATCAGCTCGATGGCGGTCACCCCGAGCCGGGTCAGGTGCTCGATCATCGGCGGGGAGGCGATGCCGGCGTACGTGCCGCGCAGCTCCTCGGGGATGTCCGGGTGGCGCATGGTCAGCCCGCGTACGTGCGCCTCGTAGATCACCGAGTGGTGGTACGGGGTGCGCGGCGGCTTGTCGTTGCCCCAGTCGAAGTACGGGTTGACCACCACCGACTTCGGCATGAACGGCGCCGAGTCGGTCTCGGACATCCGCTCCGGGTGCTCCAGGTCGTAGTCGTAGACCGCCGCATCCCACGACACGTCGCCGTCGATCGCCTTGGCGTACGGGTCGAGCAGCAGCTTGTGCGGGTTGCAGCGCAGCCCGTTCGCCGGGTCGTACGGCCCGTGGACCCGGTAGCCGTAGCGCTGGCCCGGCTCGATCCCCGGCAGGTACGCGTGCCAGACGTAGGCGTCCACCTCGCGCAGCTCGACCCGCCGCTCGGCGCCGGTGTCCCACTCGTCGAACAGGCACAGCTCCACCCGCTCGGCCAGCTCCGAGAAGATGGCGAAGTTGGTGCCCATCCCGTCGTAGGTGGCGCCCAGGGGGTAACGCTCGCCCGGCCAGACCTGCATGTCGCTCCTTCAGACCATGGTCATGCGCGCACTGCGCCACGAGCGCACCGGCATGGGTCGCCACTGCGCACGCCGGTATTGCCCCCCGCCCCGCCGCGCCAATCCATCCTTTCAGTCGATGCCCGGAATCCACCTGTCTGATGCGCGCTAAACCTTCAGGTGTCTTCCGTCACCTTGACCCCTCTCGGGATGCGCTGTGGCGCTCGATGCCCTTTGCTTGTTCGGGGACGCGCCCGCGCGTACCCCACTCGGCCTTCGGCCACCCCGCCACCTCCCGCTTCGCCGCCACCGACGCCGGCGCGTACCACCATGCATGGACGGAGATTGATGTGACCACCCTGCTGGTCGGCGAGCAGCTCGCTGGCGCCACGGACCGGGTCCACCGACCCACCCTGACCTCCCGGCCGCAGCTCCCGGCGCATCCCGGCTCGGGGGTGCCGCCGCAGACCCGCCGCATCCTGATGCTGTCGTGGGAGTATCCGCCGGTGCTCGTCGGCGGCCTCGGCCGACACGTCCACGCCCTCTCCGTCGCGCTGGCCGCCGCCGGCCACGACGTCACCGTCGTCACCCGCCACGCCGACGGCGCACCCCTGGAGGAGTACGCCGACGGCGTGCGCATCCTGCGCGCCCCCGAAGACCCCGTCACCTTCCCCCTGGCCACGAACTCCCTGCTGGCCTGGACGATGGCCTTCAACCACACCCTGACGCGCACCGCCCTGCGCGCCACCCAGGCCGGCACCTACGACGTCATCCACGCCCACGACTGGCTCGTCGCCCACACCGCGATGACCCTGCGCGACCACCTCGACATCCCACTGATCAGCACCATCCACGCCACCGAAGCCGGCCGCCACCAGGGCTGGCTACCCGAAGAGATGAACCGCACCATCCACGGCGTCGAGCAGTGGCTCAGCAGCGAGTCCAACCGCGTGATCGTCTGCTCCGGCTACATGCGCGACGAGGTGATCGCGCTGTTCGGCGTACCGGCCGGCCGGGTCGACGTGGTCGCCAACGGGGTGGAGCCGCACCGCTGGCGCGTGCCCGCGCGTGCCGTGGCCGCCGCCCGGGCCCGGTTCGCCGGGGACGGCCCGCTGGTCACCTTCGCCGGCCGCCTGGTCTACGAGAAGGGCGTGCAGCACCTGATCGCCGCGCTGCCCCGGCTGCGGGAACGCCACCCCGGGCTGCGTGCCGTGATCGCCGGCGACGGCCCGTACCGCGCCGAACTGGAGGCCGAGGTGCACCGCCGCGGTCTGGGCGGCATGGTCACCATGCCGGGCTTCCTGGGCGGCACCGACCTGCCCGCGCTGATGGCCGCCTCCGACTGCTTCGTGGTGCCGAGCATCTACGAGCCGTTCGGGATGGTGGCCCTGGAGGGCGCCGCGGCCGGTGCGCCCCTCGCCGTCGCCGCCACCGGCGGCCTCGCGGAGATCGTCGAGCCCGGCGTGACCGGGATGACCTTCCGCCCGCACGACCCGGACGGGCTGACCGACGCCGTGGACGCGCTGCTGTCGGACACCGACCGCGCCCGCGTGATGGCCCGTCGCGCCCGCCGAATGGTCCACGACCAGTACGGCTGGTCCTCGATCGCGCAGCGCACCGCCGCCAGCTACGCCGCCGCCATCGCGGCCGACTCCGCGTTCACCGCCCAGCGCGCCGAACAGCGGATGTCCCAGGGTCGCGTCCTCCCGGCGCTCCCCGAGGGCAACCTGCTCGCCGCCGCCGGCCTGCGCTGACCGCGCCCGTGCTCGCGTCCGCGCTAGCGCTCATGCTTGCGTGATGGACTCGGTTTCCTGAAGTCGGGGTGTCCCGGTGCTTGGGACGCCCCGACTTCCTCGAAGCCGAGTCAATCGTGGTGTTCCGGGACGGGTCCTCGCGGTACCGCACGGATCCCGTCCCGGCACCCGTGATCGGTGGACGGGTCAGCAGTCGATGTACGACCCGCCGTCGTCGAGGTAGTGATCAAAGACCCAGCCCGAGTAGGTCGGACCGCCGTTGCCATACCGCACGTGGGTCCAGCCGTTCCATCCGTTGATGTAGTCGCCGTAGCCCTGGCAGTCCAGGGTCACCCAGTGCCCGGTCGGGATGCGGGTGACCAGCCCGCAGCTGGTGTGCGGCCCGGTGCGCAGGGCCAGGCCGGTGCTTCCGGCGTCCTGCACCCGGTTGCTGCCGTAGTCCTTGTCCGACCAGGCGTGGCTACAGTTGGCGTTCGCCGGCGCCGACGTGACCGCCACGATCCCGGCCGCCGCGACCAGGGTGAGCGCCGCCTGTGCGAGCGCGACAACTGGCTTGGGTCTCCGCATTTCTTCTCCCCGTGGTGTACCGCCCGATCTTGGTGAGCGGTTTGGAAAATCCTATGGGAAGCAATTGATGCATACAACAGCCTGGATGAATTTGCCCACGCGGAGCTACGCCTTCTGACCCCCGGGCCGTCGACGGCCGACCGACTCCCGCGCCATGCGCATGATCGACTCGGCATCCCGAAAGTCGGGGCATCCCGGCGCGATGGACACCCCGACTTCAAGGAAGCCGAGTCGATCACGCACGGGCCCCGTGGCCGGGGACGCGGCAGGCCGCCGACCCGCGAGAGGGTCGGCGGCCTGCCGTTCGGTGCTGAGGGGTCAGCGGTCGGCGAAGGGGACGTAGTCCCGCTCGGCGGAGCCGACGTAGATCTGCCGCGGGCGGCCGATCTTGGTCTCCGGGTCGTTGATCATTTCGCGCCACTGGGCGATCCAGCCGGGGAGCCGGCCGAGCGCGAAGAGCACCGTGAACATCTTGGTCGGGAAGCCCATGGCCTTGTAGATCAGGCCGGTGTAGAAGTCCACGTTCGGGTAGAGCCGACGGGAGACGAAGAAGTCGTCGGCGAGTGCGATTTCCTCCAGCTCCATGGCGATGTCCAGCAGCGGGTCCGGCTTGGCCATCCGGCCCAGCACGTCCTGCGCGGCCTTCTTGACGATCGCCGCCCGCGGGTCGTAGTTCTTGTAGACCCGGTGGCCGAAGCCCATCAGCTTGACGCCGTCCTGCTTGTCCTTGACCTTGCGGACGAAGGAGCGGACGTCGTCGCCGCCGGTGTGGATCTGCTGAAGCATCTCCAGCACGGCCTGGTTGGCGCCGCCGTGCAGCGGGCCGAACAGCGCGTTCACACCGGCGGACACCGAGGCGAACAGGTTGGCGTTGCTGGAGCCGACCAGCCGGACGGTCGAGGTGGAGCAGTTCTGCTCGTGGTCGGCGTGCAGGACGAAGAGCATGTCCAGCACCTTCGACATCACCGGGTCGACCTCGTACGGCTCCGCCGGCACGCCGAACGTCATCCGCAGCAGGTTGTCCACGTACCCCAGCGAGTTGTCCGGGTACAGCAGCGGCTGCCCGATGGACTTCTTGTAGGCGTACGAGGCGATGGTCGGCACCTTCGCCATCAACCGGACCGTGGAAATCTCCACGTGCTCGGAGTCGAACGGGTCCAGGCTGTCCTGGTAGAAGGTCGAGAGGGCGCTGACCGCCGAGGAGAGCACGGCCATCGGGTGGGCGTCCCGGGGGAAGCCGTCGAAGAAGCGGCGCATCTCCTCGTGCAGCAGCGAGTGCCGCCGGATCCACTCGGTGAACTCGGTCAGCTGCTGCTCGGTCGGCAGCTCACCGTAGATGAGCAGGTACGAGACCTCCAGGAAGGAGGACTTCTCGGCCAGCTGCTCGATCGGGTATCCCCGGTAACGCAGGATCCCCGCGTCGCCGTCGATGTAGGTGATCGCGGATGAGGCAGCCGCGGTGTTGACGAAACCGGGGTCGTACGTTGTCATCCCGGTTTCCTTCAGCAGCTTGCTCACCCCGACACCGGCGGGGCCCTCGACCGCGGGATGCACCGGCATCGACAGCTGCCCACCGGGGTGATCGAGCTTGACTTCCGTCATGTGGTTCCTCGCTTCGCCGGCAGATCTACGTTGAATTGCCTTCGCTTCTACCGTAATTGCGGCTCGGTGGACACCGCCCGCCGTGGTTCTGCGGTGAGGTATGCGTCACCCGATTCCCGACCGGACCGCCGGGAAACCCTTTGTCCCGGTGGCCGGGACGAGCGCTGAGCCAGCTCAGGACAGCGCGAGGCGTCGCAGCGTACCGTCCGCCGCGACCTGGTAGACGTCGAGCTGGTTGGTGCCGGCCCGGAACAGCTGGTCGTCGGTGAGCAGCGCGGCGAACCGGCGTCCGCCGGGATCGGCCGGCACCACCGGGACCACCGCCCCGATCCGGCCGTTGACGGCCACCGCCAGCAGCGTGCCGTCCGGTATCCGGTCCGGTACGTCACCCCAGACCAGCGCCGGGAGGGTGCCGGTGTCCGGGTCCGTCGCCCGGAACGCGGCCAGGTCCGCCACCCTGGCGCTGCCCCCGGCCGGGCCGGCGCGAACCTCGGTGCCCACCAAGGGGTGCGGCGGCGGCAGCGGCGGTGGGGCGGGCACCCCGCCGGGGAAGGTGAGGGGTTCGCCGGGACGGTCGTAGAAGTGTTTCGTGCCGTCGGTGCGCGCGGCCTGCCGGGCGGAGCGGCCGTCGACCCGCCAGGGCAGCCGGACGCCGGCCTCATCGGCCACGGTCGGCAGCAGGTCGACGTGTTCCCAGTTGCGGTCGTCCACCCGGCCGGACTGCTGCCCGGGCTCCTTGACGAACATCGGCACCCACGCCACCTCGCCGGCGGCAGCCTTGATCGCGTCCATCCCCCGGCCCTGGGCGCCCGCGCGGAAGCTCACCCCGTGGTCGGCGGTGACCACGACGAGGGCCTCGTCGTAGAGGCCGCTGGCGCGCAGCGTGCGCAGCGTCTCGCCGATCAGCCGGTCGGTGTAGCCGAGTTGGGCGAGGTGGCGCTGCCGGGCCAGCTCGGCCCAGCCGGCGCCGTCGTTGGGCAGGTCCTCGGGGGCGTCGTAGCGCGCCCCGGACGGCAGGTACGCCCACGGCGAGTGCGGCATCAGCAGGTGCAGGAAGTGCAGGACGGGCCGGGGTGACGGCTTCAACCCGGCGAGGAAGCTGGTGAACCGAGCCGGCTGGTTGTCGTCCAGGCTGTCCCAGCGGAACTTCGGGTCGGCGGGAACCGGCTCGGCGGCGTCCAGGCCTGCCTCGGCGCGGGTCTGCTCCCGGTAGGAGTCCTCCGGGTCCGCCTGGGTCTCGGTCGGCCCGGCGACCTGGCCGAGCAGCTTGCCGGTCTCCCGTACCAGCACGCCGAGCCCCTGCTCCGGGGTGACCGGCTGCTCGCAGCGGCTGGGCGGGCAGAGCCGGGTGATGCTCTCCTCGGCGCGGATGTCGTACAGCCCGCCGAGGGCGGTGAAGATGTTGTCCGGGTACTGCGAGTAGTGCGGGGCGACCGGCCGTGCCGGGTACCGCCCGGTGAGCATCGCCGGCAGCGCGTTGGGGGTCCAGCCGCTGACTCCGGTGGCGTTGCGGTACCAGGTCGAGGCGCCGGCCAGCTCGGCGAAGTGCGGGTACCGGGCCGCGTCGATCCGCCCGTCGGCGCCGAGCAGGCTGACCAGCGGCAGCTCGTCGAGGATCAGCATGACCACCGGCGGGTGCCCGCCGGTGCCCTGCGCGGTGCCGGCCGCGCCGCCGTCGCCGCGCGGCAGCACCACCGCCGAGGTGGGTGAGACGAGCAGGAAGAGCGCCACGAAGGCCACCGGTCCGACGGCGGCCAGCCGCAGCACCCGGCCCGGTGCCCGCCACCGCCGGTGCGCGGCCGCGCCGGCCGCGCCGGCCAGGCCGGCGACGAGCAGCAGGGGTACGCCCCGAAGCGGCGTCCCGTGCCGGCCCACCTGCACGGCGAGGGCGGCCAGCAGCAGCCCGACCAGCCCGGTGTGGGTGAGCGCGCGAGCGGTCCGGCCGGCGAGCCGGCTGAGCGAACCGAGCAGCGCCACCGGCACGGTCGGCACCACCGCCACCAGGGCGACCAGCAGCAGGATCTGCCCCGGGTCGGCCCGGTGGAAGAGGAAGAAGTCGGGGCTGCGGCCGAGCACGTCGAGCAGCGGCTGGGTGACCACCAGGCCGACCAGCGCCGTCACCTCCAGCAGGCGGCCCAGCTCACCGCGCCACCCCCGGTCCCACCGCCCGGTCACCGGCTTCCCGGCCGGCGGGGGCGGCGGGGCCGGCGGGGGTGCCGACGCCGGTTCAGCCACCCATCACCGCCCGGTACAGCGTGCGGGTGCCCGAGGGCAGCTCCAGACGATCGGCGATCCGGCCCCGGGCCGCGAGCAGGCGCTCGAAGGTGTCGCGCCGGTAGTCCGGAAAGAGGCCCTCGGGCTTGTTGGCGAGCAGCCGGCGGGCCATCGGGTCCTCCGGATGCACGAACTCCACCACCACCGCTCCGCCCGGCGCGGTCAGCCCCGCCAGCCAGTCGATCACCTCCGGCAGTGGCACGTTGCGCCCGATCGCCAGGTGGTGCACCACCGCCAGGGCGAGCACCGCGTCCGCGGACGCGCGCTCGGCGAAGCCGGCGCGCTCGACGCCCCGCCAGCCGCCACCGGGCGACGGGTCGGCCAGATCCAGCACCAGCGGCAGGATCCGGCGGTGACCCTCGGCCCGCAGCGCCCGGTACAGCTCGTCGACCACGGCCGGGTCCTGCTCGACGGCGACCACGTAGTCGGCGTGCCCGGCCGCCAGCCGGGAGTACCGGCCGTCGTTGGCGCCCAGGTCGAGCACCAGGCGGGGCCGGGCGCCGGCGGTCAGCGCGGTGGACACGAACTGTTCCTTGGCCGCCCGGTCCGGCACGGAGTAGCCGCAGGTGCGCTGGTAGTCCGACCAGTGGCTGCCCGTCGGGCGACGATCCAGCCGGCGAACCAGTTTCTCGATGCCGCGCACGGTGGCCAGCAGCAGCTCCCGGGAGTAGCCGGCGGCCCGCAGCTGGGCCCGTACGTCGGTGGTGCTGGCGGCGGCGTTGCGCTGCTGCATCGCGCCGTGCAGGTGCAGGTGGGTCAGGACGCCGGGGCGCAGCCGGCGGGCTCCGGCGAAGATCGGGCGGAGCTGATCGGCCTCGATGCCGTCGACCCGGGCGCGCAGCCAGGGCTGGAAGTCCACCCCCAGATGGGCGGTGAGCAGCAACGGGTAGAGCACCGTCTGGCAGAACTGCCGGTAGCCGGCCCACGGCTCGCCGTCGCGTACCGGCTCGAAGGAGCCGATGTCGATGAAGACCGCTTCGGCGCCGCGCCACTGCAGGTTGTAGGCCGAGCCGTCCTTCGTGGTGAACCCGTCGGCGACGGCGGCGCGCAGGATCTCCAGGTGCAGGAGAGCGGCGTCGCGCAGCATGGTGAAGGACCACTCGTACGGGTGGGAGACGAACGGGATGCGTTCGTGGCGCAGCACCGCCGCCCACGGATCCCCGGCGGACGCGGGCACCAGCGCCGGCGGTGCTTCCTCGGTGGCGCACACCTTGCCCGCGGCGACCAGCGCCGGAAAGAACTCGGTGGCTCTCAGCGCCCTCCAGTGCTCGGCGGCCTGCGGGTCCAGCCCACGCAGCACCTCGTCCCCGACGTGGAAGACCCGGTTGGCCGGGTCTCGGAAGGAGGCCGGCTCGGGACGGGCCTCCGCGGGTGAGATCGCCATCGCCGGGACGTGCCGACTCACCGCTGGTCGGTGGGTTGCCGGCGGAACCGGTCGACCAGACGCCGCCAGTAGAGCTTGGCGGCGACCGCGGCGCCGGCCACCCCGCCGACGACCGCCTGCACGATCAGGCTGCCGGATCCCGCGTCCAGGTAGGCCAGATGGATCACCGATCGCTCCTTCCCCTCGCCGTCTCGACACCGGCGTCCCGGGCGTACAGCGGTGAGGCTTTTGACCCAGAAAGCCGGACTTGTCCCCCACCGTACGCCGATCGTCGCCGCCGTAGCGGACACATCGGCGCACTGCACCGCCGTCTACCTCGTACCCGGACATATCCCCCGGCCCGCCGGTACGCTGGGGGCGTGCGCTGGATGGTGGTCGACGCGCCGCTGGACTCCTCCGGCGCCGGTCGCGGTGAGGAACGGGCTCCGGCCGCGCTGCGCCGGGCCGGCCTGCTGGACGTCCTCGGCGCCGACGACGGTGGCCAGGTCGACGAGGCGCTGCTCCGCGATCCGGTCCGCGACCCGGCGAGCGGCCTGATCGGCGCCGCCGGCCTGCGTCGGGCCGGCGCCGCCCTCACCGCCCGGATCGCGGCGCTGCTCACCGACGGCCGCCGGCCCCTGGTGCTCGGCGGTGACTGCGCGATCCTGCCCGGCATCTGCCGGGCCCTGCCACCGACGACCGAGCTGTGGTTCGTCGACGGACACCCGGACTTCTTCGACGGCGCGACCTCGCCGACCGGCGAGGCCGCGGACATGGACCTCTCGGTGATCACCGGGCACGGGCCGGCCGCCGCCACCGGGCAGGACGGCGCGTCGCTCGACCCCGGCCGGGTCCACCTGCTCGGACACCGGCCGCCCAGCGACGACAGCAGCCGCGCCGAGACGGCCCGGATCGACCCGGCGATCCACCAGGTGCCCGCCCCGGAGCTGCTGAGCCGGGGCGCCGGGACGGTCGGGGCGGGCCTGGCCGCCGACGGGGACGGGCCGGCCTGGCTGCATCTCGACCTGGACGCGGTGGACCCCCGCGACCTGCCGGCGGTGACCTATCCCGAGCCGGACGGGCTGCGCTGGCCGGACCTCGTCGCGCTGGTCACCCCGCTGGCCCGCGCCGACCGGCTGCTCGGGATCAGCGTGACCGACCTGAACGTCGACGAGGACCCCGACGGGCGCCACGCACGGCGCGTCGTCGAGGTCCTCGCCGAGGTGCTCGGTTCGTCCCGGCGGACCGGCTGACCGGCGCTCAGTTCCGCGGTGGTGCATACCGAGGCGCAGCAGCACGAAGCGCAGCGCGGTGGCGGCCAGGTTCGCGGCCACCGGCACAGCCAGCTCCACCGGCCGGACGGGTACGGCGTCGACCGCGTGCAGCACGGCCAGCGAGCCACTGTCTGCCCCGTGAAGGTCTCCGCGACCCAGGCGGCAATCTCCTGCGCGGCGGAGCTGCCACCGTTGGCGCGGAAGCCGCCACCACCGACGAAGTGGTGGATCTCTCCGTCGGCGACGTGACGCTGGACCTGGGCGAGGGTCGGCGACGGGTCGCTGCCGTTGAAGCCGCCGATCGGCATCACCGGCTCGCCGGTGGCCAGCTGATAGCCGGAGGCGTTGTTGGAGCCGAGGTCGCCGCCACCCAGGTGTAGTCGACGCTGTCGCGCTCCAGCAGCTCGCGCAGCGCGGCGCTGGGCTCGCGGGCTGCCCGCTGCCGTGCGCCGACTATGCGTCAGCTGTGGGATTCGGCAACCGGACGGTGAACACGGTCCGGCCCGGCCGGCTGTGCACCGCGACGGTGCCGTGGTGGGCCTCCACCACCGCCGCCACGATCGCCAGGCCGAGGCCGGTGCTGCCGTGTGCCCGGGACCGGGAGCTGTCGCCGCGGGCGAACCGCTCGAACATCTCCGGTTGCAGCTCCGCCGGCACCCCGGGCCCGTCGTCGGCGACGGTGAGCACGGCCGCGTCCCCCTCGACGGTCAGCGTGGTCGTCACCACCGTGCCGGGCGGGGTGTGAACGCGGGCGTTGGCCAGCAGGTTCGCCACCACCTGGTGCAGCCGGGCGGCGTCGCCGGGGACCCGGATCACCACCTCGGGAAGGTCGAGCTGCCAGCGGTGCTCGGGGCCGGCCACGTGCGCGTCGCTGACCGCGTCCACCACCAGGGCGGACAGGTCGACCTGGTCGACCGCGAGCGGGCGGCCGGTGTCCAGCCGGGCCAGCAGCAGCAGGTCGTCGACGAGGCTGGTCATCCGGGTGCTCTCCGACTCCACCCGGCGCAGCGCGTGCGCCACGTCGGCGGGGACCTCGTCGCGGCCACGCCGGGCCACCTCGGCGTACCCGCGGATCGCGGCCAGCGGGGTGCGCAGCTCGTGGCTGGCGTCGGCGACGAACTGGCGTACCCGGGTCTCGCTGGCCTGGCGGGCGGCGAGTGCGTCCGCGACGTGGCCGAGCATCCGGTTCAGCGCGGCCCCGACCTGGCCGACCTCGGTACGCGGATCGGTGTCCGCGGCCGGGACCCGCACGGCGAGCGCCACCTCGCCGCGGTCCAGGGGCAGCTCGGTGACCCGGGTGGCGGTGGCGGCCACCCGGTTCAGCGGTCGCAGCGTGGCCCGGACGATCAGCGCGCCGGCGACCCCGGCGATGAGCAGCCCGACGGTGGCCACCCCGGCCTGCGCGGCGACCATCCACCAGACGGTTTCCCGCACGCCGGCCAGTGGCAGCGCGACGACCCGCACCCGGCCGTCGCGGAACTGCCGGGCGACGGCCCGGTACTCACCGCGCTCGCCGAGGTCGACGGTTCGCGGCTCGGCGCCGACCGGTAGGTCGGCCAGCGCGGCGACCTCGTCGGCCGGGACGGATCTCTCGTCGGGAAAGGGGTCCTCGCTGGACGGGCTGCGGGTCAGGGTGGACGCGGCCGTCACCCGATCGCCGGTGATGTCGGCCACCACGGTGCCGGGTGGCAGTCCGGGTGGGATGGCCGGTCCGTTGCCCGGGAACGCCGGCCGACCGGCGCCCCGCATGACCGTCGCGGGGGCCAGTTGGGCGTCGAGCCGGTCGATCAGGAACTGCCGCAGCGCCACCGTGGTTAGCCCGCCGATGGCGACGCTGACCAGCGCGAGCAGTGCGACCAGGGCGAGCACCAGCCGGGTGCGCAACGACCGGCCGGCCAGCCACCGGCGGGCGGCACGCACCGGCCGGCGGCCCGACCGGTCCCCGGGATCACTCGGCGGGCTTGAGGACATAGCCCGCGCCGCGCAACGTGTGGATCATCGGTGCCCGGCCGGCGTCGATCTTCTTGCGCAGGTACGAGATGTACAGCTCGACGACGTTGGCCTGGCCGCCGAAGTCGTAGTTCCACACCCGGTCGAGGATCTGCGCCTTGCTGAGCACCCGGCGCGGGTTGCGCATCAGGTAGCGAAGCAGCTCGAACTCGGTCGCGGTCAGGGTGATCAGGTGGCCGTCCCGCCGGACCTCGTGACTGTCCTCGTCGAGGCTGAGGTCGCCCACGGTCAGCACCGCGTCCGCGCGGGTGGCGACCGCGAAACCGGAGCGGCGCAGCAGCGCGCGCAGCCGGGCGATCACCTCCTCCAGACTGAACGGCTTGGTGACGTAGTCGTCGCCGCCGACGGTCAGCCCGGCGATGCGCTCCTCGACGGCGTCCCGGGCGGTCAGGAAGAGCACCGGCACGGTGGGCGACTGCTCGCGCAACCGGCGCAGCACCTGGAAGCCGTCCAGGTCGGGCAACATCACGTCGAGCACGACGGCGTCCGGCTGGAACTGCCGCGCGGCGTTCAACGCCGCCGTGCCGTTGCCGGCGCTGCGTACCTGCCAGCCCTCGTAGCGCAGCGCCATCGACAGCAGGTCGGTCAGCGTCGGCTCGTCGTCGACCACCAGCACCCGTACCGGCTCGCCGTCGGGGCGGCGTAGCTCGATGCGGCTGGACGCGGCCCGCCCTTCCATGACCATGTCCCCCATCGTGGGCGGGGCATCTGTGGCACGCCTCTGCGGCACCTGTGTGCCAGCTGTGCGGGCGGGTCGGCGGCGGGTCGGTGTCACCGCCGGTCAGCCCCGCCTCGGCGTCACTCGGACACCCCGAACGGGTCGGTGCGCACGAACCGCATGCTCCAGCCGCCCGCGCCGTCCGGCCGGTCGCGTTCGTAGAGGTGGTCGGGGCCGGCCTGCACCGGCCCGGTGCCATCCGGGTGCCGCATGATCCAGCGCTGCGGCGGGGCGCCGTCCGGCCCGGCCGGCACGTCCCGGACCAGGCCGTCAGCGGGCCCGCCGACGAAGCGTACGGTGACCTCGCCCATCGCGGCGTCCCCTCGGGTGACCGTGCCGGCACGTTGGGTGACGCCGGCCCTGGCTCGCAAGCTACCGCACCCACCGACCGCACCGCAGCGGGTGCCCGGGCGCGGTGGCCCCCCGTTTTCCGCGACGGTTTGCCCAGCTCGGGGCCCGGGTACCGCAAACGGAGGCACCGCCGCCGGCGGTACGAGGGCGAGGAGCGGTCGATGCGCACGCTGGACGGGCGATACCGGCTCGAACGGCGGATCGGCATTGGCGGCATGTCCGAGGTGTGGCGAGCCCACGACCGCGTGCTGGACCGGCCGGTCGCGGTGAAGCTGATCTCGCCCGGCGTGGACGGCCAGCACGGCCCGGTGGAGCGCATCCAGGCCGAGGCCCGCTCCGCGGCGCGCCTGGTGCACCCGAACGTGGCGAGCGTGCACGACTTCGGCACCTCCTCCTCCGCGCTGCCGGGTCGCCGGGTGCCGTACATCGTGATGGAGCTGGCCGAGGGGGAGACCCTCGCCGCGCACCTGCGGGCCGGTCCACTGGACTGGCGGATCTCGGTACGGGTCTGCGCGGAGGTCGGCGCCGCGCTGGCCGCCGCGCACGCGAGCGGCATCGTGCACCGCGACGTCAAACCGGCCAACGTGATGCTCACCCCCTCCGGGGTGAAGGTGCTCGACTTCGGCATCGCCACCTCGGCCGGCGCGCCGGAGCCGATGCCGGAGGGGATGATCGTGGGCACCCCGGCGTACCTGGCCCCCGAGCAGTTCGACGGTGCGCCGGCCACCCCGGCGGCCGACATGTATGCCCTCGGCGTGCTGCTCTACTACTGCCTCACCGGCCGGCTGCCCTACGCGGCGGACAGCACCGTCGAGCTGCTGGGCGCGCGTCGTCGCCGGCCACCGGAGCCGCTGCCCGAGATCGACGGGCTCCCGCCGGAGGTGGCCGAGCTGTGCCGCTCCTGCCTGGCCGAGGACCCGGCGGAGCGCCCGACCAGCCTGGTCGCCGCGCTGCTGCTGGCCGAGGCCGTGGACGCCCGGGTGTACGTGCCGATGCTGGTGCCCTCGGCGCGCCAGCCGGCTCCGACGTCGCCGTGGACCGAGCAGGCCGCGATGGAGGCCACCGAGGCGGTGCGGGTGGCCGACGGGCCGGACCGGTCCGCCGGGCGCTGACCGCGCGGCCCGCGGCGTTTCGCCGGGCGGCGGCCGGGAAGTCGGGCGGGTGAGCGACGGGAGGAACGCGATGCCGGATCCGAGTTCCTGGCTGCATGAGGCCACCGCGACCGCTGAGGGCGGCCACGTACGCACCGACGATGGCGGACTCTCCACCGCGCTGGCCTCGCCGCTGGCAGCGCACTGCACCGGGTTGAGGCCGGAGCAGTTGCTGGCGGCGGCCTTCGCGTCCTGCCTGCATCACGCGGCGGTGGAGGCAGCTGGGGAGATCACCGACGAGGCGCACACCGTCCAGGTGCGGGCCGAGGCGAAGCTGGGGCGCGACGACGACGGCCGGTACCGGGCCGACGTGCACGCCTCGATCTCCTCCGCCGGGCTGAGCCGGCAGCAGCTGGCTGACCTGGTCGAGTACGCCGACCGGCTCTGGCCGTTCTCCAGCGGCGACAACAGCCGGCACCGGCTGACCGTCACCCCGGCGGAGAACGGCCGGCACTGATCCGGTCGCCACCCGGGTCGTCCGTCCACCCGAACGGCCACGCCGGGGCATCGGCCGTTCGGCGGCCGGGCCATCGGTCGCAAGGGTGAGCCCTGACGGGCGGTCGGAGCGGACGCCGACGACGTCCGCTGGGACCGCCTTCGCCGGGCGAATCGGGAATAACCGGCTCGTCCAAAGGGCGAAGTTGATCGGCTCTGAAGTGTGCTTGCCCCTTATTGTCGCCAAGATCGGGACAAATTGTGGCGCATGCCACCGTACGGGCCGATGGCATCGGGCAGCCGCTTCTTTAGCCTCGGCGGGTGCATCCCGACGACCCCACCGACGAGAAGCTGACCGACGCGCGCCCGACCACCCGCTCGAGCGACCCCGCATCAACCGAACGGACGATCGGCCGTCACCGGACCCTCGGTCCGCCCCGGCGCGCCCTGCTGGGCTCGACCCCGCTCCGGGTGGCCCTGGCCACCGGTGTCACCTGCTGCCTGAGCCTGGTCGCGGTCGCCACCGCCCGGGGCGGCGAGGACACCACTCGCCCCGTGGAGCCGCTGGCCGAGGCGGTTGCCGACCGCGCCGCCATCGCCGACGAGCGCGCCTCCCGGTCGCTGGACCGCGATGTCGCCCCCGCGCGGATCATCCCCAGCCCGACCCCGAAGCCCACCCCCACCCGCGCCGCCGTGCGCAAGGCGGCCAAGAAGCCGGTCAAGCCGCGCCGGCCCCGGCCGGTCGCCGGACTCGACCAGGCCCAGATGGACAACGCCAAGGTCATCGTTGACGTCGGGCTGGAGATGAAGATGCCGCGCCGCGCGCTGGTGGTGGCACTGGCCACCGCCATGCAGGAGAGCAACCTCTACAACCTGACCAGCGACGTGCTGCCGGAGTCGGCGCAGTACGCGAACCAGGGCAGCGGCTCAGACCACGACTCGGTCGGCCTGTTCCAGCAGCGGCCCAGCAGCGGCTGGGGCACGGTGGCCGAGCTGATGCGCCCGTCGTACGCCGCGCGCGCCTTCTACGAGGCGCTCAACGAGATCCCGGGCTGGCAGGACATGAGCATCACCGCCGCCGCCCAGGCCGTACAGATCTCCGCTTTCCCGGACGCGTACGCCCAGCACGAGGATCGGGCCACGACCGTCGTGGCGGCGCTCGCCACCTGAGGCGCCGCGAACTGGCCCGCGGGGTGCGCGGGCAGAGGGCGGTCGTGGCGCGACCGTGCGGGCCCGCAGGCGGGCGTTCAGCGGCTGTGGGCGCCGTCCCGCCCGGTCGGCGGCTCCAGGCCCACGTCCCGGCCGCCGGCGGCCACCCGGGTCGCCGGTACGCCCGTGCCCGCCGCCGCGGTCGGGGTGTCGGCGGGTACCGGCTCGACCGTCACCCCGCCGAAAATCTCGTCCACCCGCGCCTCGCGCCGCCGGCGGGCGTCCAGCGCCGCCTCGAAGTCGCGCCGGGCCTGCATGGCCTCCGCGTACGCCCGCTCGCGTACCTGCCGGGCCTCCTCGCGGGCCTCGTCCAACTCGAGCCGGGCCTGGGCCAGGATCTCGGCCGCCTCCCGCCGCACCGCGGCCCCAGCATGCCGGGGGCTCGCGGCGTCGCCCAGATCCAGCCGCTGGAGCAGCCCGCTGAGCCAGGTCGCCTCCTCGCGGATCTCGTCCCAGACCCGAGTGGTCCCGGCGGCGCCCTCCGCCCGCGCCGCGAGCCGGGACAACCGGATCCCCAGCTCATCCAGGCAGGAATCCACCTGCCGCTGGTCGTAACCGGTCTCAACGACGGAGAACCTCATACTGTCGCCCCCCAGGCAGCTGCTGTTTCTTCCCCACCTGGATCCTCGGCCGCGACGGGAGCGGCCGAGGGTGTTCGGGAAAATTGTTCAGCATGCGAGCGCGCGGGGCGTCCCGGAGCGGCGGCGGGCGGTGCCGGGCCGGCGGCGTGGACAATGCCGCCCGGCTCGCGCCGGAGAGGTCAGGCGCGCTTGGGCAGCACGACCACCCGGCCGAAGAACTCGTCGATGCGGCGCACCACGTCGTTGAAGTCGTCCAGGTCGATGGGCTTGGTGACGTACGCGTTGGCCTGCAGGGTGTAGCTGCCCACGATGTCGGTGTCCGCGTTCGAGGTCGTCAGCACCACGATGGGGATGGTCCGCAGGTCCTCGTCCTGCTTCACCGCGCCGAGCACCTGCCGCCCGTCCATCCGTGGCATGTTCAGGTCCAGCAGGATGACGTCCGGCCGGCGGGCCGTCAGGTGCCGTCCCTCGGCGCGGAGGAACTCCATCGCCTCCTCGCCGTCGCTCACCACGTCGATGACCTTGTCCACGTCGGAGTCCGCCAACGCTTCCTCGATCATCAGCACGTCGCCCGGGTCGTCGTCGACCACCAGGATGCGTACCGGCTGCGGGCTCTCTGCGCCCATCACTACCTGCCTCGGATCGACGGAAACGGGACCTGACGGTCACCGGCGTTGGCGGGGAAATCTAGCCCATCAGGAGGCGCTGCGGGACGCCGGGTCGACAGTGTCCGGCTGGTAGTGCAACACGTCGGCGAGGCCGGTGACCCGCAACACCCGCTCGACCCGGCCGCTGGCGCCGGTGAGGCGCAACCAGCCCCCCTCGGCCGCGGCCCGGTTGTCTCCCCGGACGAACACGGCCATCCCGGTGGAGTCGCAGAAGGTGAGGTCGGTGAGGTCGAGCAGGACGCGGCTCTCGCCCGCGTCGGAGAGCCGGTCGATCGCGGCGACCAGCTCGGGCGCGGTGCTCAGGTCCAGCTCACCGGCGAGCCTCAGGCGGTACCCCTCGCCATCGCGCCCGGCGTCTCTGACGCTGAACGTCACCGTGCTCCCCCTTCGCTCCACCGCTGGGGTGGGACGTTTGCAGTGCGGCAAGTATAAGCAGGGGCACCCCGGCGAGCGCATGGCACGGTGATCGGCGGGGAGCGCCGCAGGCCGGCGATCAGCGGGCGGCGCTGCCCCCGGGGGTGAGCAGCGCGGCCCGGCCCAGGGTCAGCGCGCGCACCGCCCGGGGGAAGTCGCGCAGCGCGGCGGTGTAGTGCGCCAGGGGCAGCTCCACCGCGGCGGCGGGCACCCCTCGGCTGGTCAGGATCCCCACCAGCCACTCGACGAACTCGGTGAACAGCGAGGCGTCGTCGACGTACAGCGCGGCGGCCAGGAAGTCGACGATGTGGCCGAGGTCGCTCACGGTCGAGTCGAGCTGGGCGGCCGTGTAGGCCCGTGTCGCCGGGACCCGCTCGCGCAGGTCGGCCAGCGCGCTGTCGATCAGCTCGCCCCGGCGCAGGACCAGGCTGGCGTACTCGTCATCGGCCAGGTGCGACAGCTGTGCCGGCGGCACCCGACGCAGCGCCCGCTCGTCGGCGATCAGCTCGGCCGCCGTCGGCGCGTCCGCCGCCCAGGGGGCACCGAGCCGACGGGCCCACCGGCCGTCCGCACCGAACCCGCGCCCGCCGACCACCACCGGCACGTCCGAGCGGCGGCACGCCTCGATCATGCGGTGGGCGTGCGGCAGCCGTACCGGCAGCGCGCAGGCCAACGCCACCGCGTGCGCGTCGTGCTGGTGCAGGTACGACACCAGGTGCGCCGCCGGGACGCTCGCGCCCAGAAAGGTCACCTGCCACCCGCGCAGCCGCAGCACCTCGGCCACCAGCCGGGGCGGCAACGCGTGCCACTCACCGTCCATGCAGGCCACGACAACCCGCCCGCCGGTCGGGCGTGGGTTGGCGTGCGCGGCGACCGCCGCCACCACCCGCTCGCTGATGTGGGTGGCCGCGTGCTCCTGGGCGACGCTCCACTCGTTGCGCGCCCACCGCTCGCCCACCTCGGACTGGGCCGGCGCGACCAGGTCGAGCAGCACCCGCTCGGCCGGCAGGCCCGCGTCGAGCAGGCTGAGCGCCACATCGATCGCGGCGTACTCGTCGGCGTCGGCGAGGCAGTCCAGATAGCCGGGGTAGACGTCGGTCAGGTCGACTGCGGTGGACGGCGCGGTCACGCTCAGGTCTCCCTCTGCTGGTCGGTCGCGGCGGGTCGGGGCACGGCGTGCAGGTGTCGCGACGGTCGCCCGTTCGGGCCGACCGCGCGCAGCGCCAGCACCGCGATGTCGTCGTGGTCGCCGTGCGCCAACCAGTCGCAGGTGACCTGCTCGACCCGCTCGGCCAGGGCGGGTGCCGGCATCCGCTGGCATCCGGTCACCGCGGTGACGAGCCGCTCCGGGCCGAACTGCTCATCGCCTCGGCGGCCGCCACGGGCCTCGGTCACCCCGTCGCTGTAGAGCAGGCAGGTCTCGCCCGGGGCCAGCCGGACGGTCACCTCGCCGACGCGCGGGTCGGGCACCACGCCGATGAGCATGCCACGCAGCGGCACGGTCTCCACCTCGCCGGAGGCACGCAGCACCAGCGGCGGCAGATGCCCACCGCCGGCCATGGTGAGGGTGAGACCACCCTCGCGCTCCGGTCGGGCGACGCCGAGCACGATGGTGGCGAAGCGGCCCTGGCCGTGCGCCTGGGTCGTCTCCAGCAGCGCGTCGTTGAGCAGCCGCAGCAGCCGCCCGGGGTGCGACTCCACCCGGTGCAGGGCCTGCAGGCACTGGCGCAGCTGGCCGGTGAAGACCGCAGCCTCGACGCCCTTGCCCGAGACGTCACCGAGGAAGAACAGCGAGCCGCCGTCGGCGAGCCGGTGCGAGCCGTAGAAGTCGCCGCCGATCCGCAGCCCCGCCTGTGCCGGCCGGTACGCGGTGCCCCACTGCACGCCGGCGGTCTCGGCCGGCTCCACCGGCAGCAGGCTGGCCTGGAGGGTGTCGGCCACCTCCGCCTGGTCGCGGTAGAGCAGCGCGGTGGTCAACGCCGCCCCGGCCCGGGCCGCGAAGGCGCGGATCAGCTCCACGTCGTCCTCGTCGTACGGGCGGGTGGCACGGCGGGCGACCAGCAGCACCCCGACCGGGTCGTCCCCGCCCGGCAGCGGGACGACCCGGGCGGCGCTCTCGGTGCCGGGCAGGCCGGGCAGCCAGCCCGCGTCGACCGCCTGTTCCACCAGCCAGTCCACCGCGTGCGGCTCGACCCCGGTCAGCCCGTCGGCGATGGCCGCCGGCAGGTCGCCGCCGGCCAGCACGCCGCTGTCCACCAGCGGCGCCTCGTCGTCCGCCCGCGAGGCCCGCCACCAGCGGGCCCGCCCTGAGCGCGGGGCGAGCACCAGGACGGCCACCTCGGCCAGCGACGGCACGGCGAGCCGGACGACCGCCGCGGCGCCGCGGTCGGGGTGCAGCGGGTTGCCCAGCTTGTCGCCCACCACGGCGAGGAAGGCCGAGCGGGCGCGCTCGGCGAGGAGCGCGTCGGCGCGGCTGACGCTCTCGGTGACGTCCTCGACGTACCAGCAGCAGCGGGCGCCGGAGAAGGGTACGCAGCGGGCGGTGAGCCGGTGCCCGCGATGGGTGAAGCCGCCGGGACTCCCGTCGCTCAACGCGGGCACGCCGGCTGCGGCGAGCAACTCGCCGGGCACCACCTCGGGCAGCAACCGTTCGGCCACCGGGCTGACGTGCCGCACGACGCCGTCGGCGTCACAGACGACCAGACCCTCGCGGAAGTGCTCGACGACTTCGGACCAGTCGGGCGGGACCTGACCCCGGTCGGGGGCCAGCGGTGGCAGGGCGGCCGTCGGCCGGACCGGCGCGGCGGACCACGCCGGGGCCCGTGTGGTACTCGGTGTGGAGATCCGTCCGTCGCCCGGGTCCCAGTCCCTGACGTCGGCAGCAGTCACCAGCTGAGCCCCACTCCTTGTCGTCCGCCCGACCCGCGCCGGAACCGGCGTCTGTGGTCAATACTGTCCCGCCCACCCTACGCCGGGCGGCCGGGAGCGGCACCTCACGGCAGCTCGGAGGCCTGGTCGCCGACCCACCGGCCGGCGCGTTCCGGCCCCCGGATGCGCGTTCGGTCCCTCTGCTGGGAACATGGAGGAATGTCCTCCCAGCTGTTGACCATCGAGGTGAGCCGGCTCGATGCCGGGCACGTTCGGCTGCGGCTGACGGGCGACCTCGACTACGACAGCGCGCCCGACCTGATCGCGGCGGTTGCCGAGCTGGGCGGCGACGACCACCAGCAGCAGCAGCAGCAGCAGCAGCAGCGGCAGATGATCGACCTGACCGGCGTGAGCCTCTGCGACTCGTCCGGGCTCAGCGCCCTGCTCGTGGTGCACCGCGCCGCTGGGCCATCCGGCTGACCGGCGTCAGCCCGCGGCTCCAGCGGATGCTGGACCGCACCGGGCTGGCTGAGCTGCTGGCCGTGGAGCACGCCGACGACGACCTGCGCGCCATCGGCTGATCGGCGCACGGCGGGCCACTCCCGAAAGGGGGGTGGCCCCCGACCCTGGGACCTGGGGTCGGGGGCCGGAGGAATGTCTAGGGTGCGGTGATCGGCTGGAGCCGGGGTCCGTTCTCGCGTAGCTCGGAGGTCGGCGCGGAATCGGCGTCCTCGGGGGCCCCCGAATCGGGCGTCTGGTACAGATAGCGGACGAAATCCCCACCGGACTCGTTGTCGTCCGCGCCCGGCCACTGGCCGATGCAGTCCATGCCGACCACTTCGCGGCCGGTGCCGTCGGCCTCCTCCAGCAGCGCCCAGAGGCTCACCGCGTAGCACTGGGTGGCGTCGGGCGTGAGCTGCCAGCGGGCGTACCAGCCGGGTCGAGCGGGGACGATCTCGACGATCCGTTTCATGACGACCTTCCTTCCGCGTACCTCGGAAGAACTCCGGTCCTGACCTGAGCCTGCGGGCCGGGCGGGTGAGCGCCCATCACCCGCCCCGGATGAAGCCCACCGATGCCCGGCCGGCCCGCTCCGGCGGCGTCCGTTTCGGTGCCCGGGACGGCGGGAAGGCGACGGACGCAGGCACGATCCCCAGCGGAAGGGGTGTCACCATGCGCAAGCAGATGGAGGGCGACAACCAGCGGCGCCGGGCGCTGGCCCGGCAGGCCCGCGAACAGGGTCGCCAGCCCAGTGAGTTCGGCGCCAGCCTGAGCGCCTCCAAGCAGCTCACGAGCCTCGATCAGGGCAAGCGGGCCGGGCCGGCGCCGGCCGGACGCCACAAGCCGGACAGCACGCGCGGCGGGCCGGCCCCGCCACCGACGGGTACGCCGGACAATCCCCGGCCGCAGTCGTCCCCCGCGGCCGGCCTGGCGGGAACGAGCACGATGGGCTACAACGAGCTGGTCGAGGACGTCCGGCGCCGGGCCGGGGTCGACTTCAGGACCGCCAAGGTCGGCACCGAGGCGACCGTGCTGGTCCTCGCCTTCGCACTCGAGGCGGCGGAACGGCAGCGGCTGCTCACGGCGGTGCCGACCTCGTTGCACGACGTGCTGCCCGTCGACGGCGTCGAGCGGCACCGCGACCTGCCCGGCTTCCTGGCCGAGGTGGGCCGGATCAGTGGCCGTACCCCGGAGCAGGCCCGCTACCAGGCGGAGGCGACGCTCGCCGCGCTCGCCGCGCAGGACGGCGACCTGGTCGAGTCGCTGCACGTACCCGACGGCCTGCGGGACCTGTTGAACCCGCCGGAGGCCGGCGGCGGCCTCGTCGGCGCCTCCACCACCACACCCACCCTGGACGCGGCCGAGCTGCGGGCGGCGCTGGACGACCTGCCGTACTGGGCCGGCGACAGTGACGCCCTGTACCGGGTGGTCGCGCTGCCGCCGGACAACCTGGACCGGGTGCTCGCCCGGCTCGACCAGCTGCGCCAGGAGACCGGGCGCGCCCCGAGCATCGGGCGCCCCGGGGGCACGGCCGCCGTGCTGACCGTGCGGACCAACCAGTCGGACGGGGTGACCGCGCTCGACGTGGACCTCGCCCACCAGATCGACGACGCGATCGACGAGGTGGGTGCCGGGATGGCCGGCGGCTGACCGGGCACATCGGCGCACGCGGGCCGGCGGACGCGGAGCACACCCCCGCGCCGTCGGCCCGCCCGCCGTGCCGGCTAGCGTGCCGGACATGAGGCGCGCCGCCGACCGGCTGGAACTGGTCGCCGATCCGGTCCGCCGGACCGGGCGGATGCTGCTCTCCGGCGGCGTCGAGCAGTCGTACGTGGACGTCGAGGATCCCCGGCACCTGCATTTCGAGTACGTCCGGCGGATCGCCTCAGCGGTGGAGTTGGCGGCCCGAGCGGACGACCCGCTGAGCGTGCTGCACCTGGGCGGCGGCGCGTTGACGCTGCCCCGGTGGCTGGCCACCACCCGGCCCGGCTCCCCGCAGCGCGTCATCGAGCGGGACCCGGCGGTGGTCGAGCTAGTCGCCCGGGAACTGCCGCCGCTGCCGCCCGAGGTGCGGGTGGAGGTCGCCGACGCCCGGGAGGCGGTCGCCGCCAGCCCGGCCAGCCGGTACGACCTGGTCGTCGCCGACATCTACCGGGCGGCTCGGATGCCACGACACGTGCGGACCGTGGAGTTCGCCGCCGAGGTGGCCCGCACCCTGCGCCCGGACGGGCTGTACCTCGTCAACGTCACGGACCTGCCGCCACTGGTCGGCACCCGGGTGCAGGTGGCGACCCTGCGGGCGGTCTTCGGCGACGTGTGCCTGCTCGGCGACCGGCGGATGCTGCGCGGCCGGCGCTACGGCAACCTGGTGCTGGCCGCGACACCCCGCCCCGGCGGGCTGCCGGTCGGCCGGCTGGCGGTGGCCGCCCTGCGCGACCCGGTGCCCGGCGGCCTGCTGCACGCCGTCGCACTGGACGGCTTCGTCGCCGGCGCCCGACCCGTCACGGACGCCGACAACGCCGCACAACAATGATCATCTGATCGTGATCGGTCTGGTGCTGGCGACAGCGTTCACGCTGGCCTTCGACGCGCCGGGTGCTGGTCTGGGCCGTGGTCGCTGCCTTCTTCGCCGTCGCGCTCAAGCCGCTGGTGGACCGGCTCCAACGCCGGTTCCCGCGGCGGCCGGGGACGGCCACGACCAGCGGCTGCGTCGGGTGGGCCGGGAGGTCTCGCGCACCGTCACCGGCTACCTGACGGGCAAACTGGTGATCAGCGTGATCTGCGGGACGTTGACCTTCGTGGTGCTGGCACTCACCGGGGTGCCGTTCGCCGCCGTGATCGCCCTGACGGGCTGATCGGGCGATGCTCAGCGGGACCGGGCCGCGAGCTCGGGTGACGTGCTCTCCAGCGGGACCGCGTTCGCCGGGACCAGGCCGAGCTGGACCGCCGACCGGGGCAGCGTGGCGTCCAGCGCCCAGTCGGCGCTGACCCTCGTCCGGTTACCCGGCATCGCCAACAGGTGGTACGCGCGGGTGACCGCCTTCGCGGGCAGCCCGGCCAGCGGCACATGCAACGGGTTCGCCGCCGCGGCCTTGCCGCCCAGGTCGACCACCCAGCCCAGATCGTGGTGCTTGTACGGCTTGCGCTGCCCGAACCCGTACGACGCGGCGATGTTGTGCGCCGCGCGCTTGCCCTGCCGCTGGGCGTGCTGGGCGGTCATCGCGCAGATCTGACCGGGGCGGGTCAGGTCGGGCACCGCGGCGGCGTCGCCGCAGGCGTACACCTCGGGGTAGCCGGGGACGGTGAGGAACTCGTCGACCACCAGGCGGCCCTTCTCGGTACGCAGGCCCAGCTCGCTGACGAACGGGTCCGGGCGCACCCCCACACACCAGACCAGCGTGCAGGTCGGCACGTACTCGCCGTCGGTGAGCTTCACCCCGTCGGCGGTCGCCTCGGCCACCGAGGTGCCCATCCGCACGTCCACCCCGCGCCGGTCGAGCACCTTGTGTGCGGTCTGCGACATCCGCTTGTCCAGCTCCGGCAGCACCCGGGAGGCGATGTCGAGCAGCATCCAGCGGGGACGGATGGTGAGCCGGGGCCGCTGGGACTGCAGCGCATCGGTGAACAGCTGCCCGTGCGCGGCGACCTCGGTGCCGGTGTAGCCCGCGCCGACCACCACGAAGGTGCTCCGGGCCCGCTGCTCGGCCGGGTCCTCGGCCTGCTCGGCCAACTCGATCTGACGGACCACGTGGTCATGCAGGTAGACCGCCTCGGGCAGGCCACGGAAGCCGTGCGCGTACTCCGTCACCCCGGGGATGGGCAGCAGCTTGTTGACGCTGCCCACGGCGAGCACGAGCCGGTCGTACGCCAGCCGGTTCTTGTCCCCCTCCGCCTGCGTGAAGCCGACCCAACGGTTCTGCAGGTCCACGTGGTCCGCCTCGCCGATCACGACCCGCACGCCCTTGAGCGTCCCGGTCAGCGGCACGGCGATCCGCTTGGGCTCGACCACCCCGGCGGCCACCTCGGGCAGCAGCGGCAGGTAGAGGAAGTAGTCGGTGGAGTTCAGCAGCACGATCTCGGCCCGGTCCCGGGCGAGGCGGCTCAACGTCTTCGCCGCGTGGTAACCGGCGAACCCGGCCCCCACGATCACCACACGAGGTTTCGTCATTGCGGCCCGTTTCCCGCCGGAGCCCAGGACAAACGTCAAAGAACCGGCAGGTCGGGCGCGACGGGCAGCGGGCGGCCGAAGGCCCGCAGACGATCGGCCGTGATCCGACCCAGTTCGGCCGGGATGTCCGCGTCGAGCACCAGCCGCCCGGGTGTCATCACCCGGTCCGGGTGAAAGCCACGGAACATCCACGCCCAACGATATGGACAGACACCACCATCGATGGGGAGGATGCCGGAATGGGATCTGACGACACCGGCGACCGGCCCACGAGGTCCACTCGCCGCACCTTCCTGTCCGCCTCGGCCGCCGCCACCGCGGCGACCGCCGCCACCGTGGCGGTGCCCGCGCTCGCCACGCCGGCCAACGCCGACGCCCCGCCGTCCGGCCCGGGCCGCCCGCTGCGCACGCAGCGGCCCGACCGTGAGCTGCGCGAACTGCTCCGCCAGGTTGATCAGAGGCGGATCGAGGCGATCGTCCGCCGGCTGGCGGCGTTCGGCACCCGGCACACCCTCTCCAGCCAGGACGACCCACAGCGGGGCATCGGCGCCGCCCGCGACTGGATCTTCGCCCGCCTCCAGGAGTACGCGGCGACCTCCGGCGGCCGGATGACCGTGGAACTCCAGTCGTACATCCAGCAGCCGGCGTCGCGGATCCCCACCGCGACCCGGATCACCAACGTGGTCGCCACCCTGCGCGGGACGACCTCGCCGAACCGCACCTACGTGGTGACCGGCCACTACGACTCCCGGGTCTCCGACGTGATGGACGCGGTCAGCGACTCGCCCGGCGCCGACGACGACGCCTCCGGAGTGGCCGTGGTCATGGAGCTGGCCCGGTTGATGGCCACCCGGCCCACCGCGGCCACCATCGTCTTCGCCGCGGTCGCCGCCGAGGAGCAGGGGCTGTACGGCTCGGCGTACCTGGCCCAGCAGCTCAAGGCGGCCGGCGCGGACGTCCAGGGCATGTTCAGCGACGACATCGTGGGCAGCAGCACGGCCGACGACGGCACCCGAGACCCGTACGCGGTGCGGCTCTTCGCCGAGGGCGTACCGACCGCCGAGACCCCGGCGGAGGCGAGCACGCGGCAGTCCGTCGGCGGCGAAAACGACTCGCCGTCCCGGCAGCTCGCCCGGTTCGTCGGGGACGTGGCGGAGAACGACTCCACCGGGATGCGGGTACGGGTCATCTACCGGCGGGACCGCTACCTGCGCGGCAGCGACCACATCTCGTTCCTGCGGGAGGGCTGGCCGGCGGCGCGGTTCACCGAGCCGAACGAGGACTTCGCCCACCAGCACCAGGACGTCCGGGTGCAGGACGGACAGCAGTACGGTGACCTGCCGGAGTTCTGCGACTTCGGGTACATCGCCCGGGTGGCCCGGGTCAACGGCGCCGCGCTGTGGTCGCTGGCCCAGGCGCCCGGCACGCCCAAGGGCGCCATCATCGTGACCACCGACCTGACCAACAACACCACGCTGCGCTGGCAGCGCGGAACCGAGCCGGACCTGGCCGGCTACGAGGTGCTGTGGCGGGAAACCACGGCCGCCGAGTGGCAGCGGGTCATCCCGGTCGGTGATGTCACCGAGGTCAGCATCGACCTGTCCAAGGACAACGTCTTCTTCGGCATCCGCGCCGTGGGCCGTGACGGCCTGCGCAGCCCGGTCGCATTCCCCCGGCCGGGCAGCTGAGCGGCGGGCGGCCGGGGCGGTCCCGTTCGACCGCCCCGGCCGCGGGCACGGCGTCCGTTCAGGTCGCCGCCGGTGCGGTGATCGCCCAGCGCTCGTGGTCGCGCCACGCGCCGTCGATGAACAGGTAGTCCGGGGAAAAGCCCTCCAACCGGAAACCCAGCTTACGGGCCACCCGGCGGGACGGTTCGTTGCCGGGTTGGATGTTCGCCTCCAGCCGGTGCAGCCCGAGCACGCTGAACGCATGACCGATGACCAGGGCGAGGCCCGCCGAGGCGTGCCCGGTGCCGCTGTACGGCTGGAACGCCGCGTACCCGAGGTAGCCGCCGCGCAGCGCGCCCAGCACGATCCCGCTGATGTTCACGTAGCCGGCGATCTCGCCGCTGGCCCGGTCACAGATCAGGTAGCCGGAGCTGGCCCGGCGGCGGATCCGGCGCAGGTACTGGTCGTACTCCTCCGGGCTGTCCGGCGCGGCCAACCACGGATGGTGCAGCTCACGGCTGCGGCGCGTGGCGGCGAGAAACTCGTCCCGGTCGGCAGGCCGGGGTCGGCGGATCGCGGCGGGACCGCCGGTACGCAGGTATCTCACGGCGGACCACTCTGACCGACCCACCCGGGCGCTGTCCAACCGCCGGTCAGCGCAGCGTGGTTTCGGTGCTCTCCCGGGGGAGCACCGTGTGCGGCGCGGTGACCATGGCGACGGCCGCGTCCGGCTGGTCGATCCGGGCGGTGACCCGGGCCACGGCCTCCCGGGCGAGAAAGCCGGTGTCGACGGAGACGGTGCTCAGCGTGGGCCGGGAGTAGCGGCCCTCCTCGATGTCGCCGATGCCGATCACCGCGACGTCGCCGGGGACACGCAGCCCGGCGTCGAAGGCGGCGCGCATCGCGCCGATCGCGAGGGGGTCGGAATAGCAGAAGATGGCGTCCGGTCGGCCGGGCTGGGCCAGCAGCGCGCGGGCTGCGCGGTAGCCGTCGGCACGGCGGTGGCGCCCTGCGGGCAGCAGGTGACCGGGCACGGGGGCCAGGCCGGCCGCCCGCAACGCCCGGTGGTAGCCGGCCGTGCGCGGCCGTGGCACGGCGGCGGACTCCGTCGGGTACGCGCCGATCGCGGCGATCCGCCGGCGGCCGGCGCGCAGCAGGTGCGCGGTCGCGTCCTCCGCGGCCTGGGCGACGTCGACGCTCACCTGGTCGCAGCGCCCGTCCCGGGCCTCGCCGCCGACCAGCACGAAGGGACGCCCGGTGGCCGGCAACACCTCGACCAGCCCGGCCGGCGCGACGGGTGCGCTGACCAGCACGCCGTCCACCGGCATCGTGCGGGCAGCGCCCAGCGACGGCGCCAGGCGCTCGTCGTCGGGCCCCACCTGCTCGATGACCACCCGGTAGCCCCGGCTCCCGGCCGCGCGGACGACCTCGCGCGCCAGATCATCCGCGTAGGGCACGTCGCTGTCCGGCAGGACCAGGGCGAGCACGCCGGTGCGCCCGGTGCGCAGGGTCCGGGCGAACACGTTCGGTCGGTAGCCCAGCTGGGCGACGGCGGCCTCGACCCGGCGGCGCACGTCGGGGCTCACATGGGGATAGCCGTTGACCACGTTGGAGACGGTCTTGACCGACACATGGGCGAGCCGGGCCACGTCCTTGAGCGTGGAAGCCACGACCCACCCTCCCCCGATGAATGTCACACCACCAAAGCCGTTTCACTGGTGTACTTCCGACCCTCGCAGGCGATTTCACACCTGTCAAGGCGCTACGGTGGTGTAAAGGGAAGGGGGGTGGCCGGTGGACGACGACGCCGGGGTGCCGGCCGCCGTGCGGCTCGTTCGGGACTTCGTGAACACCTTCGAGCCGCAGATCGACGACGAGACGTTGACCAGCCCCGACCGGCTCCGCGACTGGTTCGCCGGACGGGACCTGGTGGCGCGGGACGCGCACCTCGGGCCTGCGGACCTCGACGTGGCCGTGACGGTCCGGGAGGGCCTGCGCGCCGTACTGCTCGGCCACGCCGGTCACCACGCCGACCCCACGGCGCTCGACCGGCTCAACCAGGCCCTGGCCGGGGCGCCCGTCGCGCTGCTCTTCACCGACGACGGCCAGCGCCTGGTCGCCGCCGGCGGCGCTCCGCTGCACCAGGCGCTGGCCGGGCTGGTCGACGCGATCCGGGTGTGCGGCGAGGACGGCACCTGGCCGAGGCTCAAGGTCTGCGCCCGCGACACCTGCCGCTGGGCCTATTACGACGCCTCCCGCAACCAGGCCCGCCGCTGGTGCTCGATGGCCGGTTGCGGCAACTACGTCAAGATGAAGCGGGCGTACGCCGTCCGCACCGGCCGCACGCCCCACGGTGGACCGACGGCCTAGGGACCGCCCGGCGGACCCTGGACGCGCTACCGGGGCGCCAACTCCTGCTCGATCGTCACCCACTCCAGCCACGGGCTGTATCCGAACCGGCGAGGCTCACTCTCTCCGCCGCCTTTGCTCTGCTTCAACCCGCGCAACGGTTTCTGGCCGTGATGTTGCGTCCGTTGAACCAGAGCAAAGGAGGGTGCGAGCTGACCAACTGGCTCCTCCGGTGATGAGGAGGATCACAGATCAGCCCCGGCCGGTGTCTCATCACGCCGACCGATCCGTCACAGCGGGCCGGGATGTGTCTGCTCCAGCGGCAGCGGGACCTGGAGGAAGGTGGTGCCGCGCAGGTCCAGCCAGGCCCGGTCCGGCCCCCGGACCAGCCGTAGCATCACCGACTCACAGGACGGGCAGCGCGCGACCAGGCCCGGGGCGTGCGAGAAGACGTGCAGGCTGGCGATCGAGCCGGTCATCCCGCAGTTTTCGCAGCGGCCAATCGCGGTGCTCAGGTCGACGGCGAACAGCTCGCGCAGTGGACCGTCGAGCATGTTGCCGTCCAGATACGACATCTCAGTCATCGGGTCTCCTCGACGTTGCGTGGGCGGGCGGGGGCGGGCGGGGGCGGTCAGCCGGTGGGGCCGAAGCGTTCGGTCTTCACCCGCCGCGACGGGTGGCCGAGCCCCACCAGCAGGTCGGCCACGGTCTCCACGAACCCGGTCGGGCCGCAGACGTAGGTGAGCGGTTCCAGGTCCGGCGGCCAGCCGTGGGTGTTGACGTCGGCCAGCCCGATCCGGTGCGGCTCACCACGCCACCCCTCCGGCGCCTCGCGGGTGTACACGTACGCCACGTCCAGCCCGAAGTCGTCGCGGACCCGGCGGCGCAGCTCGTCACCGTAGATCACGTCGCTGGGCGTACGCACCGAGTAGAGCAGCCGGAACGGCACCTTGCTGCCGGCCTCCCGGCGAGCCCGGATCATCGCCATCAGCGGCACGATGCCGGAGCCACCGCCGAGCAGCTGCACCGGCGCCGTCTCCTCGGCCCGCCAGATGAACCAGCCGCCGAGCGGCCCACGGACCTCCACCGGGTCGCCCGGGCCGTAGACGTCGATCAGGTACGGCGACACCTCGCCGTCCGGCACCCGCTGCACCGTCACCTCGATGCGCGGGCCGCCCGGACCGTTCACCACGGGCCCGGCCACCGAGTACGACCGGGCCGCCTGGTAACCGTCCGGCGCGGTCAACCGCAGGTCGACATGCTGCCCGGGCAGGTGCCCCGGCCAGTCCGGCACCTCCAGCACCAGGGTGTGCGCGCTAGGCGTCTCCACCCGGCGCTCCACCAGCCGGCCGACCTGCCACCGGATGGGGGCCCGCGCCGGGGTGCCCGTCGCGACCGCGCGCTCAGTCACCCTGGTACCGCTGCTCGCGCCACGGGTCGCCGTAGTCGTGGTACCCGGCGGTTTCCCAGAACCCCGGCTCGTCCATCGTCTTGAGCCGGATGCCGCGCACCCACTTGGCGGACTTCCAGAAGTACAGGTGCGGCACCAGCAGCCGTGCCGGCCCGCCGTGCTCGGGGGGCAGCGGCGCGCCGTCGAAGGTGTGCGCCACCCAGGCCCGGCCGCCGCGCAGGTCGTCCAGCGGAAGGTTGGTGGTGTACCCGCCGTACGAGTGCGCGAGCGCGAAGTGCGCCCCGGTGTCCACACCGTCGAGCAGGGTGTCCAACGAGACGCCCTTCCAGGTCGTGCCGAGCTTGGACCAGTGGGTGACGCAGTGGATGTCCACCATCGGCGTCTCCTGCGGCAGCGCCATCAGCTCCTGCCACGACCATCGGTACTCGGTGCCGTTCTCGGCGGCGATGACGAACTCCCAGGTGTCCAGCGACACCCGGGGCGTCGGGCCGGCCGAAAGCACCGGGAAGTCCTCTGTCAGGTACTGCCCGGGTGGCAGGGCCGGTTCCTGTGTTCGGGGTCGACCCTGAAAGCCCGGTGACACGATTCCCATTGCACAGTCGTACCACCTGCGCCGGCCGGGGCGGGAGCTTTCCCGCGTACCTCCTCGTCGCCCCGGCGTGGCGCGGTCACCGCCGTTCCGCGACCACCTCGCGCTCCTCGGGCTGACCGCCCCGGGTGGCGCGCAGGCTGGTCAGCGTGACCACCACCAGCACCCCGATGATCACCCCCAGCGAGGCCAGGGTGGGGATCTGCGGCACGCTGTCCCAGATCCCGTGCGCCCAGTGCAGGCCCAGCTTGAGACCGATGAACGCCAGGATGATGGCCAGGCCGTAGCTGAGGTGCACCAGCCGGCTCAGCGCCGCATGCAGGACGAAGTAGAGCGCACGCAGACCGAGCAGGGCGAACGCGTTGGTGGCGAAGACCAGGTACGGATCCTCGGTGATGCCGTAGACCGCCGGCACCGAGTCGACCGCGAAGACCACGTCGGTGGCCAGCACCGCGACCACCACCAGGGCGAACGGGGTGAGCGCCCGCTTCGCGCCCTGCCGGACGGTCATCCGGGTGCCGTGGTATTCGTGGACCACCGGCATGAACCTGCGCAGCAGCTTCACCGAGCGCATCTTGTTGATGTCGACTTCCTGCTGGTGCCCGGAGAGGGCGTCACGGAGCAGCTTCACCGCCGTGGCGATGAGGATGATCGCGAAGAGCAGGAAGGCGAAGTCGAGAGTCTGCAACGCCGCCGCGCCGAGGGCGATGAAGACCGCCCGCAGCACCAGCGCGCCGGCGATGCCGTAGAGCAGCACCCGCTGGGCGAGCACCGCCGGCACCGCGAACGCGGCCAGCAGCAGCATGAAGACGAAGAGGTTGTCGACCGAGAGGGACTTCTCCACCAGGTAGCCGGTGAGGTACTGCACGCCCAACTCGGAGCCGTAACGGGCCCAGACCCAGCCGCCGAACGCCAGCGGCAGGGCGATGTAGAACGCCGACCAGCCGATCGCCTCCCGCATCGACACCTCGTGCGGGCGGCGGGTGACCAGGAAGTCCAGCACCAGCAGCAGCAGCACGCCGGCGATGGTGGCCGCCCACAGCGTGGGCGTGCCCACCGACGACAACTCACCGGCAGCGGACAGGTACGACACTTCGGTCATGAGGTCTCCTCGAACACCGTGTCATGTTCGAGGTCTCCTTCACCCACCAAAGATGGGCAACCACCCGAGGCGCGCCGGGCGCGCCGTACTGACCGGAATGGTTCGTGGGAAGTACTCCCCTCGCACGACAAGGTTAGGTCAGGCTCAATCTCGACGCCAAGCGGGACGTGGATGGTTGCCCTGACCAACCACTGGATGCGGCGCCAGCCGGACTGGGGGACTCCCCGCCGAGTTGCGTGCGGTCAGCTCCGACGCAACGTCGCCCCCGGGGCCATCGCCGGCTCGACGAGCCCCCGGTAGTCGCGCGGCAACTGCGTGACCACGTCGTCGAACTCCCCGCCCGTGATCGCCTCGCGCAGGGTGGTGAAAACCGCCCGGACGGCGTCGCGGGCGGCGGGCTCCTCCACATCGGCGCGCAGCGCTACACGGGCGACGAACTCGGCCGCCCCGAACCGGTCCGCCTGCTCGGTGCGCGGGCTCGGCTTGAGCACCAGTTGCAGCGGTCTGGGCAGCTGGGCGGCCAGATCCAGCACCTCGCCGCCGGTCAGCCGCTCGGCGAACGTCTCCAGCACGGCCCGGGTCAGCTCGACCGACCGCTCGGACGGCGCCCGGGTTCGCTGGGAAACCTGGTCGATGAAGGTGTCGTAGTTCATCGCGTACCCCCTCGGCTGGCGTCGGCGCCTGCGGGTACCCGCGGCGGCCGGGCGGAAACGGCAAGCCGATTCGGCCGCCCACCCGGGCGTGACCCAACGGCGAGCGGGTAACCGCCGCCCGTCGTGACCACATCGATGTCCCGAGGGAGCCCCTGCCATGGCGAGCTACGCCGACGTCCTGCAGTACCTGTCGAGCCTGGACTACCCGGCCGAGAAGGACGACGTGGTCCGCGAGGCCGAGCGGGAGGGTGCCCCGCCGGACGTGCTGAAGGCGTTGCGCGCCCTGCCCCCGGTGGACTACGCCAACGGCACCGAGGTGGCCCGGTCGGCCGACATCGAGGCGGCCCCCGAGGTGAGCCCTTCGCAGCGGGCCGCGCAGGCCCGCGACAAGCACAACCGTGTCTCGCAGCACCTGCGCGGCATCTGACCCGACAGTGGTGGCGGCCCGAGTCCTGACGCGGCGCGGATGACCCGCGCGCGTCCGCTGTCCCGGGCCCCGGACGGGCACATCCCGGCCGCGGTGCAGCTCGCCCTGGTCGGGGCGGTGGGCATCGTCGCCGGCGGCGTCATCGCCGCGACATGGTCGCCGCCGCTCGCCCCGCTGGTCGGCTGGGACGCGGCCGCGCTGAGCTGGCTGGGGCTGGTCTGGCGCAAGCTCTGGCCGCTGGACGCCGCGCAGACGTCGCGGCTCGCCTCGTACGAGGACCCCAACCGGGCCGTCCGTGACCTGGTGCTGCTGATCGCCTGCCTGGCCAGCCTGCTGGCGGTGGGGCTGGTGCTGGCCAGCGCCCACTCCGCGCCGCCCGGGCTGCGCCGCGAAGTGTCCGGCGGGCTGGGCGTGCTCAGTGTGGTGCTCTCCTGGCTGGTGGTGCACACGGTGTTCGGCGCCCGGTACGCCCGGATCTACTACACCGGCCCGGACGGCGGGGTGAACTTCAATCAGCCCGAGCCGCCCCGCTACTCCGACTTCGCCTACGTGGCGTTCACCATCGGGACGACGTTCCAGGTTTCCGACACGAACCTCACCAGCAACGAGATGCGTCGCACGGTGCTGCGGCACTCGATGGTGTCGTACCTGTTCGGCGCGTTCATCATCGCCGTCACGGTGAACCTGCTGGCCGGCCTGGCCCGCTGAGACACCCGACCTGAGCCCCGGAGTGGCCACGGGGCGGTGAGCTGGTCGACGCCGGGACAGGCGGGCGCCCCGGGGCCACGAACCGCGACCGGGGGCGCCACGCAAACCTGCCCAGGCGGTGAAACGCACCCGAACCGGGTGCGGTCACCAGGCGGTGGATGGTCGCCCGAACCGAGCGGCCAGCACTGCCGGGTACAACCATACGACAGAACATCCTCCGTACGGTCAGATTTTGCCGAACTGTGGGCCAGGGCACGTCATGGTCAACCGGTCAGCTCTGCGTACCGGTGCTCCAGGTCGACCCGGGCCAGCGCCCCCACCAGCCAGGCCAGCCGCTCCGACTCCCCACTGCCGGCCAACCCGGCCAGGTCGTCCGCGGACCGGCCCAGCCCGAGCCGGCGGGCCGCGGCCAACGCCCGCCGGTCGGCCACCGGGGCGACCTCCCGCCACAGCGCCTGCGCCTCGCGCAGGAACAGGTCGACCACCTGGTCATCCACCCCGGGCAGCTCGGCGAGGAGCTCGCGCTCCCTGGCCGGGTCGTGGTGCGCCAACGCGCGCAACCGGCGCAGGTCACCCCGGTACCGCTCGACGACGGTGCGGGCCAGGTCGCCCAGGACGTCGGCCAACGCGCCCACGTCGCCGCGCTGGCCGCTGTCGCGCAGCACCCGTACCCGGTCCTGGTGCAGCGAGCGGGCCAACCGGGCGGCGCTGTCCCACCCCTCGTCGCGCAGTGCCCGCGCGCCGTCCAACGCCCGACGGAAGTCACCACGTCGGGCCAGCAGCACCGCGAGGTAGAGCACCTGGAACAGGCTCGCCGGGTTGTTCGTGACCCGGAAGCCGTACTGCTCGGCGAAGCCCCGTCCGCTGCCGGCGAGCCGGCGGGCCAGGCGCTTCCGGTCCTCCACCGGAGTGATCAATGTGGTCGCCATGCCGGCGACTACCCACGCCGACGTCGGTCACACGCCGACGTGGGGTCGCGCCGAGCGAGGTGTGGTCTCAGCCGTGCAGGCCGCCGGTGCGGTCGCGGGCCTTGAGCCGGGAGGTGGGCAGGGCGGGCGCCGGCAGCGGCGGCGCGGGATCGTCGGCGACGACGCCGAAGCGTCGCCCGGCCATCCAGTCCTCCCGAGCCTGGGCGACCTCCTCGTGCGAGCGGCCGACGAAGTTCCACCACATCACCAGCGGCTCGTCGAACGGCGTCCCGCCCAGCAGCAGCAACCGGGCTCCGGCCCCGCCACGCACGGTCAACTCGCGGCGATTCGAGCCCAGGTAGAGCAGCGCGCCGGGTTCGAACCCGACACCGGCCGCCTCGGCCGAACCGGACATCGCCAGCAGCGCGTACTCGAAATCGGGCCGCAGCGGCAGCGTGGTCGGCCCCGTGCCGGTCAGCTCCAGCTGCACACCGACCAGCGGGGTGTGCACCACCGCCGGGGACCGCTCCCCGGCGAACTCACCGACCAGCAGGGTGACGTCCAGATCGCCGTCGCGCCAGCGCGGCAGGTCGGCGTGGTGCGCGAAGTCCGCCGCTCCGGCCCGCGCCGGGTCTGGCAGCGCCACCCAGAGCTGCACGCCGTGCATCACCGGCGGATGGGTGGCCGGCGACCGCTCGGAGTGGGCGATGCCGTGCCCGGAGGTCATCACGTTCAGCTGGCCGGGCCGGATCGGCTGGACGTTGCCCAGGCTGTCCCGGTGCAGGATCTCGCCCTCCAACAGCCAGGTCACCGTCTGCAGGCCGCTGTGCGGGTGCGGCGGCACCTCCATGCCAGGCCGCTGCTCCACGTCGTCCGGGCCGAAATGGTCCACGAAGCACCACGCGCCGACCATCCGGCGAGGGCGCTGCGGCAGCAGCCGACGGACGGTGGTGTATCGGCCCAGCGGCACGTCGTGACCCGGCAGCAGCACGCTGCCGGGATCGACGTCGGCCACGCCGGGCGGTCGGGTCTCCGCCAGCATTGATTCAGTACGCTCCACCGCCCGACTGTACGCTCGCGCCCACCCGTGGCCGCAGCGCTTCCCGCACCGGGGGCGGCAGGGTTCACCGGGTGCTGGCGCCCACCGTCACACTGCTGGCTCCCGCCACCAGGTCGAGATAGAACCGGTCCGCCGAGCGGTCCCACCCCGGCGTGTCCAGCAGCGCGCCGGCGGACACCCCGGCCCAGCGCTGGTCGCGCAGCACCACCGAGGCGACACCGGTTCCCACGCGGACCCGTACCGGCGGCTCGCCGGGCACCCGGACGTCGAGTTGGCTGGTCCCGCCGGTCAACCGGACCGTCATGGTGCCGCTGACCGGTGGCAGGACGAGTTCGGTACGGGCCGACCCGCCGGCGAGCTCCAGCCCCAGCAGCCGGGCCCGGGTCAGGTCCAGCACCTGGCTGCTCACGCCACCGGTCAGCTGGAGACGCCAGCTGACCCGTTCGTTGAGCAACACCCGCACGGCCCGCACCCCGGACGCACCGGTGGCCACCACGCCGAGCCGGACGGTCTCGCCCAGCACCGCCGGCCGGGCCGTCACCTCCGAGCCGGCCGGACTGCTGATCCGGTAGAGGTCGTCACCCAGGTCAACCACCCGCAGCTCGAACGAGGACAACCCGTCCGCGAGCACAAAGGTGGCCCGCTGCCGCCCCGCCAACGGCGCGGTCATCGTCTGCCCGGCCGCCGCCGCGCCCTCGCCACCCGGTCCGCCGGCCGCGTCGGGGTCGGCGGCGCCCGCCGGAGGGCCGGCGTCCGCACCAGCATCATCGGGTCGGTCGGCATCGGGTCGGACGCTGCCGGGGCGGGCATGGTCCGGGAGCGTGCCATCCGGCCGGGTGCCGTCGGGGCGAGTGCCGTCGGGTGCGCTGGAGTAGGACATGCCGAGGCGGTGCGGATCGGCAATGATCACGGCCACCGCTGCGGCGCCGAGGATCAGCACAACGGCCGCGGCGGCCAGCAGCATCCGACTCCCGATGGGCCAGCCACGATGCGGGGTGGCGTCACCTGTCGGCTCCGGCTCCGGCTCCGGCTCCGGCTCCGGCTCCGGCTCCGGCTCCGGCTCCGGCTCCGGCTCCGGCTCCGGCTGGAGATCATGTGTGCCGTGCCCCACTGCGGCCATGTCCTCGTCCCTCCGCCGGTCCCCGCCGGTGAGTACGTACCCGCCCACCGTTCGGATCACTCAGCGCTGACCGCACCGCTGCGGCGCCAACCCAAGATTTGGTCGTGGGTATGCCGCTGGCCGGCACCCCCGGGGTGGGGTGCCGGCCAGCGGTCGGTGTCACGCAGGTGCTGCGGTGGGTCAGCTGTTCCAGTGCTGGGCGACCAGGTCGGTGGCCTGCTGTTCCCACTGGGCGTAGGCGTCGGGGTAGGCCGAGACCTGCACGGTCTGCGCGGCGTCGGTCAACGCCATGTCCTGCCACCCGTCGACCTGCTTGAGGCCCTTGAGGAACGCGGTGGTGGAGTATTCGGGGTCGGTGATCTGCTCCGGCGTGCCCCAACCCGAGCTGGGGCGCTGCTGGAACAGGCCCAGCGAGTCGTGGTCGTTGCGGTCGCCGAGGTGACCCAGGTTCTCCAGCTTCGACTCCTGCAGGCTGGTGGCGATCGAGATCACCGCGGCCCGCTCGGGCAGCCCGGCCTTCTTCGTCGCGGCGATGATCGCCTTGACATTGCCGCTCTGCTCGTCGTTCAGGTCGATGCGCGACTGCGCACCCTGCGCCTTCTGCACGGCGACTGCGACCGGCTTGCCCTCGACCGGGGTGGCGGCGGTGGCGGCGATCGGACCGGCGAAGACACCACCGGCGAACGCGAGACCAGCAACCGACAGCACGCTCTTACGAATGATCATGTTCATCAGGGGTCAGCTCCTTCAAGGGGGTAGACACCCACCGCCACACGGGGGGGGAAACGGCATGCGGGTGCGAGCACCTCGTCCGGCGCTTTCAACACAAGGGGGAAAGTCTTCACGGTCGGCGGCCTACAAGCCGGGGGGCTCGTGGCACCAGGACTGTGTGTAACGACCGCCGGGCCGAGCCCATTCCAGGACTGGCCCATCCGACAGGCACCCCGTTCGAGGGTGCTGGTGCGGTCGGTCAGGGACTCTGCAACGACCACGGCCTCGCGGGCATTCCAACCCCGGCCGCGCTGCCAACCCGCGGGGACGGGACCTGGCGGACCGGTGGTGCTGCCAACCCGCGGGGGCGGGTGGCGGACCGGTGGTGCTGCGATCGTCAGGGTATGTAACGACTCCCGGCCCGCCACGATTCCACCCCACGGATGCAGCCGGTCACAGCCCACAAACCCCTGATACCGGACACCCGGCACGAGATCACCGGGCGTTCCGGCGTCGGATGCGCCGGTTCGGGGGGTTGATCGACTCGGTATCGGCGATATCGGGGCATCCGAGGGCCGTGGACACCGCGACATCCGCGACCCGAGTTCGATTACCCTGGCCAAGGGTGATCCGGAGGCAAGGTGGTCGATGAGCGGTATACCTCAGAGGCATATGTATGACTCACAGGTATAACGCTCACCCCACCGACCGCCGCGGCAAGGGTCGGCATGAGCCACGTCCACCGCAAGCATCGGCCGGCGACCGCCAGCGGATGGCGCTCAGGCGCAGGGATCACCGCGAGACGACGACCCCGACCGGACAGGACACACCGCGCCTCGCGCAGGAATCAGGACGGACAACGATCGCCGCCGAAATCGGGACTTGCCGGAACCCCGCTCAGGAACCGGAAGAACCGGCGACCACCCGCCGGGGATGGGACTCACCGCACGTCGCGAGGATCGGAACCGATGGCGATCCCCGCCGGGATCGCGCTTGCCCTACCCCGCGCGGAGATCTGGACCGGACCGAACAATCCGCCGCGGGGGGCTTGCCAGGCCCAGGCATCCACGCACAGATCGGAACGGACCGAACAACCCGCCGGGGATCGGGCTTGCCCGACCCAGCGCAGGAATCACGACGGACCGCGACCACCGACGGGATGGGGCCCGCCGTGCCCGGCGCAGGGATCAAGCCTGACCGCCCGGAGCCGGGCACGGCGGGCCCCACCCCGCACGAACCCGGCACACCCAAACCAACCCCAGCCACGACGGGCAAGCCAAGCCCCACCCCACACGGACCCGGCACGCCGGTCAAACGCCGGGAGCACGGTTGGTTCGGCATGCCGGGCTCGTGCGGGTGGGAGTGCCATGGCGGGCCACCGCCGGGCAATCCCGACGCGAACCCAACCGCCCCGAGTCCGGTCAGTCAGCGAGGCGGGAGCGGACCTTGGCGGCGCAGGAGCCCAACACCGACCGGGCATCCAGCCCCAGGCTCTCGATCGCCACCAGCGCCGTGAAGGCGACGTCGGCCAACTCCGCGGCTACGTCCTCCCTGGTGTGCGTGACGCCCTTGCGCGGGTTCTGCCCGAGCAGACCGATCCAGGCCGCCGACGCCTCCCCCGCCTCCTCGGTCAGCTTGAGGATGCGACAGGTCAGTTCCGTCTGCCCGGTGCCGTTCGCCGCGTCCAACCAGCCGCGCGACGCCCGGGCCGCCTCCCAGATCGACTCGTCCACGACGACCAGTCAACCCGACCCGCCCAACGGGCCGCGCAGCCGGGCCGGGTCGGGTCGGCGAGCCAGGTGCGGCCGGGCCGACGACCAAGGTGAGGCAGCCAAGCGCGCGGCGCCGGCGGGCGCCGGAGGCGCCGGCGCATGGACGGGCGGATGAGCGGTGAACCGGACGGGGGCGGTGGGCCGTACGCCGGGGCGGCCGGTGGGTCACGCCGGCGCGCGCTGGCGGCAACGACGCCGCCGATACGGAAGGAACGTGGGCAGCCGGGAGATCGGCTACCTGTTCGGCCAGTACAAGCGGATCACCAACCGCTACGAGTCCGGCGTGCTCACCGGCAAGGGGCTGGCGTACGGGGGTGCGCAGGCGCGCCGGGAGGCGACCGGGTACGGGGCGGTGTTCTTCGCCGAGGAGATGTTGCGGCAGAGCGGCGACAGCCTGGAGGGCAAGCGGGTGGTCGTCTCCGGCTCGGGCAACGTGGCGATCTACGCGGTAGAGAAGGTGCACCAGCTCGGTGGGACGGTGGTGGCCTGCTCGGACTCCGACGGGTACCTGCTCGACGAAAAGGGCATCGACCTGGAGTTGCTGCGGGAGCTGAAGGAGGAGCGCCGCGGCCGGCTTGACGACTACCTGCGGCATGTGCCGCACGCGGTGGCCGTGGCCGACCGTACCGTCTGGGAGGTGCCCTGCGATCTGGCCCTGCCGTGCGCGATGCAGAACGAGATCGGCGGCGCGGAACTGGTGGCCGGAGCACCGCCGAGGAGTACGGGCTGCCCGGCGACTACGTGGCCGGGGCGAACATCAACGGATTCCGTCGGGTGGCCGAGGCGATGGTGGCGCACGGCCTGGTCTGAGCGGACGGACAGTCGAGCCTGACCGGCCGGTCAGCGCAGCCATTGACTCCGGTCGACGGCAGTCCTAGGTTCAGGGCGCTACCGGCCGGTAGGCAACCGTCCCGCCTGGTCGCCCGCGGGCGACATCCGTCCGATGGGGAGCATCGATGCTGTCCTCACCCGTTCGCACCCTCCGCCGCCTGCTCGCCGCCACCGCGACCCTGACCCTGGCGGTCGGGCTGGCCGGCGCCGCGCCGGCCAGCGCCACCGCCGACCGCGACCCGGGGGGCGGCCAGCCGCTGCCCGGGTACACCATCGAGAACCCGCCGCTGGCGCCGCTGGTCGTTGCCGGCAAGCCGACGACGGTACGGCAGGGCGTGCACCGGCACGCCGGGTACATCATCGAGGTCCCCGCCCGGTGGAACGGTGACCTGGTGCTGTGGGCGCACGGCTACCGCGGCCAGGGCACGGTGCTCTCGCCGGAGCCGCCCGGCTTCGGGCTGCGCCAGCGGCTGCTGGAGCAGGGGTACGCCTGGGCATCGTCCTCGTACGACCGCAACGGCTTCGACATCCGCTCCGGCGTGCTGGGCACCAAGGATCTCGCCGACCACTTCGGACGGACGGTCCGCCGGCCGCACCACACCTACCTCGCCGGCGTGTCGATGGGCGGGTACGTCATCGGCCGTTCGCTGGAGCAGTACCCCGGCTACTACGACGGCGCACTGCCCATGTGCGGGGTGCTCGGCGACCAGACGCTGCTCGACTTCTACCTGGACTACAACCTGGTCGCGCAGGCTCTCGCCGAGGTGCCGGCCTATCCCACGCCGGCCGACTACCTGACCAACGCCGTACCCCGCATCCAGGTGGCGCTCGGCCTGGCCGGGCTCACTCCCACCGGGCCGGACACCACCACCGACCGGGGCAAGCAACTGCGGGCGGTCACGGTGAACCGTTCGGGCGGGCCACGCCCCGGCGCGGACGCCGCGTTCGCGGTCTGGAAAGACTTCCTCTTCTCGATCACCGTGACCAGCGGCGGCGACTCCCCCGCCCAGCGACCCGGTCAGCTCTCCACCAACCTGCTCACCCGCTACACCCCGAACAGCCCGGTCAACGTCAACGCCACCGTGCGGCGGGTCGCCCCGGAGAACGTCTGGCAGCGCCTCCTGCCGACGCTGACCGAGGTGCCACGGATCGCCGGCCGCCCCACCGCGCCGGTGCTCAGCCTGCACGACCTCGGTGACCTGTTCGTGCCGTTCAGCATGGAGCAGGCGTACGCCACCGACGTGGCACGGCACGGCCGCAGCCGGCTGCTGGTGCAGCGGGCCATCCGGGCCACGCAGCACTGCGAGTTCACCCCGGCCGAGGCCGGCGCCGCCTGGGACGACCTGGTGTCCTGGGTACGCACCGGCGCCCGCCCCGCCGGCGACACGGTGACCGACCCGGCGGTGGTGGCCCGTCCCGACTACGGCTGCCGGTTCAGCGACCGGGCCGCGTACGCCGCCGGGGTCGGCACCCGGCGCCTCTACCCCGCCTGCTGAGGTACCCGGACACGACGACGCCGGCCGGCCCCTGTTCGGGAGCCGGCCGGCGTCGTGTGTGCGGGTGTCACCAGAGCTGCTGGACGATGTCCGCCGCCTGCTCCTCCCACTGCGCGTACGCGTACGGGAAGGCGGAGACCTGGACGGTCTGCGCCGCGGTGGTCAGCGGCAGGTCCTGCCAGCCGCCCACGTTCTTCAGCGCGCTGAAGAACGCCGTGGCGGAGTACTCCGGGTCGGTGATCTGCTCGGGCGTACCCCAACCGGACGACGGGCGCTGCTGGAACAGGCCCTGCGAGTCGTGGTCGTTGTACGCGCCGAGGTGGCCGAGGTTGTACAGCTTCGACTCCTGCAACGAGGTGGCGATGCCGATCACCGCGCCCCGGTCGCCGACGCCGGTCTTCTTGGCCGCGTCGACGATGGCCCGGGCGTTGGCCAGCTGCGCGTCATCGAGCGGGATGCGCGACTGGGCGCCTTCGATGCCGTGCGGAATGAGCTCCTCGCGGCTCGGCTTGCCGGCCGGCGGCTTGCCGGTGGCGGAGCCGGTGGTCAGCCCGGACTCGACGGGCTGGTCCTCCTGGCGGGCCGCGGTGGCGGCCTTCCCGGTGGCGAGGTCGATGGCGGCGACGGCGCCCTGGTGCGGCCCGGAGGTGACCGGGGCGGCGGCCACTGTCGGTGCGAGTGCCAGGCCACCGAGGGCGGCCACACCCACAACGCTCAGCGCGGTCTTGCGGTACGAGTCCTTAGCGATGGCGGGGAGCCATCGAGTGAAGTCGACCTTCACGATGGTTGCCCTTTCGATCGTGCGGAGCGCTCCGGGGTGAACACTCCTCGGGAGATGACCGCGGAAAGGGTTTGGGCTCCGGCGGTACGGGGGACACAACCAGGTTCACCTGTCGGGCATTCCGGAAATGCCCTGGCCTCGGCGAGCTGCGGTCCCGGTCACCCGCGGAATCGGACAGGGCACCCGTTCAATCGGCAATGGCGACAGAGAGCGACCTTCGCTGCTGTGCGCCAAACCCACCCAGCAGCCTTTGCTCTGCTTCAACAGACGCAACAGTCACGGACCGTGCTGACGGGTCGAGACGCTCCAGAGCCGCCACAAATCGTGTTCGCGCAGCTCAGGTGACGTGTTGCGTGCGTTGAAGCAGAGCAAAGGGCCCGACACACGTGGCGTGCACGGCGGCGGGTGAGGGGGCGCAGGGGTCATCGCCCACGGTGCGTGATGGCCGACATTTCACGCACGGCGATTTCAAGGCGCGACACATTCGGACAGCTGACGCCCCGGCCCCGCCCGGCCAGCCGACCGTGCTCAGTGGCCTCGGGCCAGCCACTCCTTCAGGTGCGGCGCCTCCGCGCCGATCGTGGTGCTGTCGCCGTGCCCCGTGCGCACGACCGTCTCCGGCGGCAGGGTGAGCAACCGGGTGCGGATCGACCGGACGATGGTGTCGAAGTCGCTGTACGAGCGGCCGGTGGCACCCGGGCCCCCGGCGAAGAGCGTGTCGCCGGTGAACACCACGCCCAGCTCCGGCGCGTGGAAGCTGCACGCGCCGGGGCTGTGCCCGGGGGTGTGCAGCACCCGCAACGTGGTGCCGGCCACGTCGATGCTCTGCCCGTCGTGCAGCTCGCCGTTGGGCGGCAGCTTGGGGTGGACCATGTCCCAGAGCACCCGGTCGGCGGTGTGCAGCAGCACCGGCGCGCCGGTGGCCTGGGCCAGCTCGGGCGCCACGCGGACGTGGTCGTCGTGCGCGTGGGTGGCCAGGATCGCCCGGACCCGCCGGTCACCCACCACGGCGAGGATCGCTGCCACGTCGTGCGGCGCGTCGAGGACGACGCACTCGCTGTCGTCGCCCAGCACCCACACGTTGTTGTCCACGTCGAACGTCTGCCCGTCGAGGGAGAACGTGCCGGCGGTGACCGTGTGCTCGACCCGGGCGCTCACGGGAACACCACCACCGAACGGAGCACGTCGCCGTGGTGCATCCGGTCGAACGCGTTCTCGACCTGGTCCAGCGCGATCTCCTCGGTGACGAACGCGTCCAGGTCGAGCCGGCCCTGGAGGTACAGCTCGGTGAGCATCGGGAAGTCCCGGCTGGGCAGGCAGTCCCCGTACCAACTGGACTTGAGGGCGCCGCCGCGACCGAAGACGTCCAGCAACGGCAGCTCGATCTTCATCTGTGGGGTCGGCACGCCCACCAGCACCACGGTGCCGGCCAGGTCCCGGGCGTAGAACGCCTGCTTCCACGTCTCCGGTCGACCCACCGCGTCGATCACCACGTCGGCGCCGAAACCGCCGGTGGCGGCGCGGATCGCCTCGACCGGGTCGGTTTCGGAGGCGTTCACGGTGTGCGTGGCGCCGAACTTACGCGCCCAGTCCAGCTTTCGGGAGTCGGTGTCGACGGCGACGATCGTCGTGGCGCCGGCGAGGGCCGCCCCGGCGACCGCCGCGTCGCCGACGCCACCGCAGCCGATCACCGCGACGGAGTCGCCGCGGGTGACGTTGCCGGTGTTCATCGCCGCGCCCAGCCCGGCCATCACCCCGCAGCCGAGCAGGCCCACCGCGGCCGGTCGGGCGGCCGGGTCCACCTTGGTGCACTGTCCGGCGTGCACCAAGGTCTTCTCGGCGAACGCGCCGATGCCCAGAGCCGGTGCGAGTTCGGTGCCGTCGGTGAGGGTCATCCGCTGGGCGGCGTTGTGGGTGTTGAAGCAGTACCAGGGCCGGCCACGGCGACAGGCCCGACAGGCCCCGCAGACCGCCCGCCAGTTGAGCACCACGAAGTCGCCCGGAGCGACGTCGGTGACGCCCTCCCCCACCTGCTCGACGATGCCCGCCGCCTCGTGGCCGAGCAGGAACGGGTAGTCGTCGTTGATGCCACCCTCGCGGTAGTGCAGGTCGGTGTGGCAGACCCCGCAGGACTGGATCCGGACGATCGCCTCACCGGGACCGGGATCGGGCACCACGATGGTGGTGACCTCGACCGGCGCGCCCTTACTGCGGGAGATGACTCCCCGGACTTCCTGGCTCACTTCGCCTCCTGCTGGTGATCTGCGGCGGGGTCGGGTGCCGGGCTGGCGGGTGACCGGGCCCCGGCGGTGAACCCCTCGCGAACCTACCGCGATCACCACGGCCGGCCCAGTCGGCCCAACGGGTTATCGCGGGCCGCGGTGGGTACGCGGGCCGCATTCGGACCACGGCCACCGGGAGTGATCATGAAACTGGCGCATCTGCCGCTGCGGATCAGCATCGGCGCGTTCATCCTCAACTCTGGTCTGAGCAAGCGAACTCTGGAGGGCGATGCCGTACAGGGCGTGCACGGGATGGCGGTCGGGGCCATTCCGCAGCTCGGCCAGTTGGAGCCGGCGCGCTTCGCCAAGCTGCTGTCGTACTCGGAGATAGCCCTGGGGGCCGCGCTGCTCGCCCCGTTCGTGCCGGCCACCCTGGTCGGACTCGGCCTGACCGCGTTCGGCGCGGGCCTGGTGCAGCTGTACCTGAAGACGCCGGGGATGCGCGAGGCGGGCAGCGTGCGCCCGACCCAGCAGGGCACCCCGCTGGCCAAGGACGTCTGGCTGGTCGGCGCCGGGCTGACCCTGGTGCTGGAGGGACTGACCCACGGCCGCCGGCACCACTGATCCGGCCGACGGGAGGGTCGGCCCGCCGCGGCAGGCGTGAGCGGGCCGCGCCGGGGTAGCAGGGCCGCCATGACCGACGTGACCGTGGTGGTGGCCACCCGCAACCGACGTGAGCGGCTGCTCGACATGCTGGGCCGGCACAGCGCCCCGGTGATCCTGGTGGACAACGGCTCCGACGACGGCACCCCGGCCGCGGTGGCCCGGGCCTTTCCCCCGGTACGGGTGGTGCGGCTCGACAGGAACGCGGGCGCCGGCGCGGCCCGCAACATCGGCGTCGAGCTGGCCGACACGCCGTTCGTGGCCTTCTCCGACGACGACTCGTACTGGGCGCCGGGTGCGCTGGAACGGGCCGCCGCGATCCTGCGCGGGCACCCCGGCACCGGCCTGCTCACCGGGCAGGTACGGGTCGGGCGGGAGCAGCGGCTCGACCCGGTGTCCGCCGCGATGGCCCGCGCACCGCTGGGCACCTCGCCGGGCGCGCCGGGGCCGGCGGTGCTGGGCTTCCTGGCCTGCGCGGTGGTGCTGCGCCGCCGGGCGTTCCAGCAGGCAGGCGGCTTTACCGAGCGGCTGGGCACGTACGGCGAGGAGGCGCTGCTGGCGATGGACCTGGCCGCGGTCGGCTGGCAGCTGGCGTACGCCGAGGACGTGGTGGCCCACCATCTGCCGCTGCCGGCGGGGCGGGACGCGCTGGCCCGGCAGCGGATGGAGACGCGCAACAGGCTGCTCACCGCGCTGCTGCGCCGTCCGGTCGGGGTGGTGCTGCGCACGGCGGCCGCCGTGGCCCGGGACGCCGCCGGCCGGGGCGGGCTGCTCGACGCCGGCCGTGAGCTGGGGTGGGCGCTGCGCGGCCGGCGCCGGTTGCCGGCCGAGGTGGAGGCGGCCCTGCGCACCCTGGCCCGGTGTGAGGCGGGCGAGCCGGTCGCGCCGTCGCCGGCCCGGGTGGCTCCGGCCAGCTGATTTCCCCTGCGGCGATCATTCTCGGGACGGGTGCCGGGCTCGCTATCGTGTGGGCGACCCGAGGAGCTGTGTTGACCCGTTCCCCATCCATGCGGCCGTTCTACCGGCCGATGAGGCCCCGTCTCCGGGATGAGCCGCACCGCTCGGCCACCCCGCTGGAGCTCTTCTTCGACCTCTGCTTCGTGGTGGCCGTGGCACAGGCTGCCGGCAGCCTGCACCACGACGTCTCCGAGGGTCACCTCGCTCACGCGGTGACCAGTTACCTGATGGTGTTCTTCGCGATCTGGTGGTCGTGGATGAACTTCACCTGGTTCGCCTCGGCCTACGACACCGACGACGACGTCTACCGGATCACCACGCTGGTGCAGATCAGCGGAGCATTGATCCTGGCGGCCGGGGTGCCGCGCGCCTTCACCGACGGCGACTTCACCGTCATCACCCTCGGGTACGTGGTGATGCGGCTGGCCGCCGTCGTGCAGTGGAGCCGAGCGGCAGTCGGCGACCCGGCGCACCGGGCTGCGGCACGCCGCTACGCGATCGGCGTGACCGTGGTGCAGGTCGGCTGGTTGCTGCGGCTGGCTCTGCCCGCCGAGTGGGGCATCGCGTCGTTCGTGCTGCTGGCGCTGGCCGACCTGCTCGTCCCGGCGGTGGCCGAGCGGCCTGGGATGACCCCGTGGCACCCCCGGCACATCGCCGAGCGGTACGGCCTGTTCACCCTCATCGTGCTCGGTGAGGTCGTGCTGTCCGTCTCGATGGCGATCCAGACCGAGCTGGACGCCGGCGAGCACAACCTCTGGTCGCTCACTGCGGCGGGCGCGATCATCGTGTTCGCGCTCTGGTGGCTCTACTTCGACCGGCCGATCGAGGCGCCCGACCGGCTGCCCTACTCGCTGGTCTGGGGCTACGGCCACTATCTGATCTTCGCCGCGGTCGCCGCGGTCGGCGCGGGCCTGGTCGTGGCGGTGGACCACGAGCGGCACATCGGGCACATCTCCGGAGTCACCGCCGGGTACGCGGTCGCCGTCCCGATCGCCGTCTACCTGCTCACCGTCTGGGTGCTGCACGTCCGCCGGCAGCAGCACGGCGCGGTGGTCGTCGCCTTTCCGGTCGTCGCGCTGCTGGCGCTGCTCGCGCCGCTGGGCCCGGTCCCGGTCCACGTGCTCGCGCTGCTGCTCTTCGCCGTGGTGGCGCTGACGGTGGTGATGCGCCGGCGCGACGTCCTGCCGACCTCGGCGCCGGCCGGCGCCGACGCGGCCTGATTCGGCACCCCCCGGTCCGGACCCGCCCGGCCCGCCGTCGGGCGCGACAGCCCGGGAGTGGGCAGAATTGAGGCATGCCTCGCCGCCGATGGTTGCTGGCCGACCAGCTCGGGCCACACTTCCTCGACGACCCCGACCAGCCGGTGCTGCTGGTGGAGATCCGGGAGCTGTTCCGCCGGCGGCCGACGCACCGGCAGAAGGCGCACCTGATCCTCTCCGCGCTGCGGCACCGCGCGGCCGAGCTGGGCGACCGGGCGCTGCTGCTGCGTACCGAGACGTTCCGCGAGGCGCTGGCGCAGGTCGCCGAGCCGGTGGAGGTGTGCCATCCGCACTCCCGGGTGGCGTTGCGCTTCGCCCGATCGGTGCCGGGGCTGACGGTGCTGCCGCCGCGTGGCTTCATCACCAGCCAGGCAGACTTCGCCGGCTGGGCGGACCGCACCCGGCGCGGCCCGCTGCGGATGACCGATTTCTACCGGCACGCCCGCCGCCGGCACGACGTGCTGACCGGCCCGGGCGGCGGCACCGGGTCGACGCGGCGGCCCCGCACCGAGGGCCGCACGGCGCCAGCGGCACCGCCGCCACCGCCGCCGATCGTCGAGGACGACATCGACGCGGAAATCCGCCGCGAGCTGGACCGGTGGGCGGCCGACGGGGTGCGGTTCGTCGGCCGGGACGGCCCCCGGCGCTTCCCGGCCACCCACGGCGAGGCGCGGGCCCGGCTGGAGCACTTCCTGACCCACCGGCTGCCCGGGTACGGCCGGTACGCCGACGTGATGAGCGCCGACGACCCGCTGTTCGCGCACTCCGTGCTCTCGTCCTCGTTCAACCTCGGGTTGCTCGACCCGGAGTCGGCCGTCCGCGCTGCCGAGCAGGCGTGGCGGGCTGGCAGGGCTCCGCGTACGGCGGTGGAGCCGTTCATCCGGGGGTTGCTCGGCTGGCGGGAGTTCCTCTGGCAGCTGTACTGGTATCTCGAGCCGCGGTTCCGGGGCGCGGACTGGCTGGCCACGACCGAGCCGGTGCCGGACTGGTTCGCCGAGCTGGACGCGGACGCGGTGGAGGCCCGTTGCCTGGCCGACGTGCTCGCCACCGTCCGGGACGGGGCCTGGACGCACCACGCGCCCCGGCTGCTCGTGCTGGGCAACTACGCGTTGCAACGCGGCTGGCGCCCGGCCGAGGTGGCGGACTGGTTCCAGCGCTGCTTCGTCGACGGCGCCGACTGGGTGATGAACGCGACGGTGATCGGCATGAGCCAGTACGCCGACCTGGCCCGGGTGGACACCCGCCCGTACGCGGTGGACGGCACCGACATCGACGAGATCAGCGACTACTGCGCGGGCTGCCGCTACGTGCCCGAGCGGGCGCTCGGTGACCTGGCCTGCCCGTACACCGGGGGTTTCGAGAGCTTCCTGCACCGTAACCGGGCGCGGTTGGTGGCCGACCCACGGCTCGCCGCCGAGCTGGCCCGCCGTGACGAGCCGGAGCACCGCGAGGCGGTGCTGGCCCAGGAGGAGAAGCGGGGCAGCACGCCGCCCTGACCGTCAGCCGTGGCCGACGTCGGCGGACGGCACCGCACCGGCGGCCGGCGCCGGGCGGACGACGCCCCGGTTCAGGCCGGTGACCAGCAGCCGGTTGTACGAGGCCGGCATGATCCGGGCCAGCAGGTCGGGCAGCTTCGCCGACCAGCCGATCAGCACCCTGCCCCGGCGTCGCTCGACACCCCGCAGGATCACCTCGGCGGCCCGTTCCGGCGCGATGGTGAGCAGCTTCTCGAACTGCGCCCGGCCGGCCGCGTACTCCTGGAGCGAGACGCCGCTGCCGACCCGGGCGTTCTCGGTGATCCGGGTGCGGATCCCGCCGGGGTGCACCGAGGTCACCCCGATGCCGTCGTCGACCAGCTCGTGGCGCAGCGCCTCGGTGAAGCCGCGCACCGCGAACTTGCTCGCCGAGTAGGCGGCCTGCCCGGCCGGCGCGATCAGCCCGAACAGGCTGGAGACGTTGACCAGGTGCGCGCCGGGCTCCGCCTTGAGGGTGGGCAGCAGCGCGTGGGTCAGCTGCGCCACGGCCCGGAAGTTGATGTCGATGACCCAGCCGAACTCGTCGAACGTCACCTGGTCGAACCGGCCACCGAGGCCGACACCGGCGTTGTTCACCAGCAGCCGGACCCGCGGGTGCCGCTGCCCGATCTCGACGGCCACCCGGGCGGTGGCCGCCGCGTCGGCGAGGTCCACCAGGTGGGTGTGCACCTGGCGGTCCGGGTGTTCGGCCCGGATGGCGGCGGCGACCTCGTCCAGCCGCCCGGAGTCGCGGTCCAGCAGGACCAGGTCGCTGCCCCGGCGAGCGAGCGCGTGCGCCAGCGCGGCACCGATGCCGCTGGCTGCGCCGGTGACCACGGCCGTCGCGCCGGCGAAGTCGAACCTCTGCACGATCGGGCTCCTCTCCTGGCGGCCCCGGCGAGCGGGCCGGGGTGGGTCGGGATGCGCCCGGACCGTCCGGACGCGACACTCAGGCGACCGGCGTGCCGGTCGGTGGCGTGGCCGGCACGGTGGGCACGCCCGGCGCGGCCACGGCGCGTGCGCGGGAGAACCGCACGCCCTCGTCGGTGAGCCGGCCGTGCCGCATCAGCAGCACGTCGCGGGCGTAGTTCTGGTACAGCCGCCACGGCGCGGCCGTACCCTGCTTGGGCAGCGCGTCGACGCTGCGCAGCACGTACCCGGAGCGCAGGTCGATGAGCGGCACCCGCTCGTCGTCGGGCGGCGGGAGCGGGGTGACGATGTGCTGGCCGGTGCGGTCCAGGTGGCGCAGCAGCCGGCAGACGTAGCCGGCGACCAGGTCGGCCTTGAGCGTCCACGAGGCGTTGGTGTAGCCGACGGTGAGGGCGAAGTTCGGCACGCCGGAGAGCATCATGCCCTTGTAGGCGACGGTGCTGGCCAGGTCGACCTCGGCGCCGTCCACGCTGAGCGTCAGGCCGCCGAGGGCGAGCAGGTTGAGCCCGGTGGCGGTGACCACGATGTCGGCGGGCAACTCGTCGCCGGAGGCCAGCCGGACGCCGTGCGGCGTGAAGGTGTCGATGGTGTCGGTGACCACCGACGCCCTGCCCTCCTGCACGGCGGTGAACAGGTCGCCGTCGGGCACCACGCAGAGCCGCTGGTCCCACGGGTCGTAGCGGGGCGAGAAGTGCCGGTCGATGTCGTAGCCGACCGGCAGCCGGCCCTTCGCGGCCCGGCGCAGCAGCCGCTTCACCAGCCCGGGCGCGCGCCGGCTGAGCTGAAAATTGACGGTGGACAGCAGCACGTTCTTCCAGCGCACCACGGGATACGCGGCCTTCGCCGGCAGCCAGCGCCGCAGCGCGTCGGCCAGGACGTCGCGCGACGGCAGCGCCATGACGTACGTGGGTGAGCGCTGGAGCATGGTCACGTGGGCGGCCCGCTCGGCCATCGCCGGCACCAGGGTGACCGCCGTGGCGCCGCTGCCGATCACCACCACCCGCTTGCCGGTGTGGTCGAGGTCGGCCGGCCAGTGCTGCGGGTGCACCAGCCGCCCGGCGTACGCGTCGACGCCGGGCAGCTCCGGGGTGTATCCCTCGTCGTAGCGGTAGTAGCCGGCGCAGGCGAAGAGGAACGAGCAGGTCAGCACGATGGTCTCGGCGGTGTCGGTGCGCTGTGCGTGCACCGTCCAGCGGGCGGTGTCGCTGTCCCACTCGGCGCGCACCACCCGGTGCCCGAAGCGGATGTGCCGCTGCACGTCGTACTCCCGGGCGGTCTCCCGGACGTACGCACGGATGGCCGCGCCGTCGGCGATGGCCTTCGGGTCGGTCCACGGCTTGAACGAGTAGCCGAGGGTGAACATGTCCGAGTCGGACCGGACGCCCGGGTAGCGGAACAGGTCCCAGGTGCCGCCGATGGCGTCGCGTGCCTCGAGCACCGCGTACGTCTTGTCCGGGCAGTCGCGGCGCAGGTGGCAGGCGGCGCCGATGCCGGACAGGCCGGCTCCGACGATGAGCACGTCGACGTGGTCGGAGGTCATGGCGTTCCTCCATCCGGGGCGGTGGACGGACACTATCCACCGCCGTCGACAGCAGTCAACACCCTGTCGAGTGCCGTCGACAGGGTGTCGAGTTCGGGTAGCATCACCGGCCATGACGACCGCCCGTACCGGCGCCGGGCGAGCGAGCCCGCGCGGTCGCCGCGCCGCCCGTACCGCCGGCGACGACCGGGAGACGGCGATCCTGGCCACCGCCGAGCGGCTGCTGGAGCAGAGGGCGTTCGGCGACATCTCGATCGACGACCTGGCCCGGGGGGCGGGGATCTCCCGGCCCACGTTCTACTTCTACTTCCCGTCCAAGGACGCCGTGCTGCTGACCCTGCTGGACCGGGTCACCGAGGAGGCCGACGCGGCCGCCGGAGACGTCCTGGTCCGGCTCGCCGAGGACCCGCGGGCCCGGTGGCGCGAGCTGATCCAGCGGTTCCACGAGACGTTCGGCGCGCACCGCGCACTGGTGCTCGCCTGCGCGCAGGTCCGCGGCACCAACGCCGAGGTACGCCGGCTCTGGGCGGCGGTGCTGGAGCGGTGGGTGCAGGCCATCGAGGCGGCCATCGAGGCGGAGCGGCGACGCGGCGCGGCCCCGGACGGTCTGCCCGCCCGGGACCTCGCCATCGCGCTCAACTCGATGAACGAACGCGTCTGGTACGCCACCTTCGCCTGCGACGGGCCGGCGGTCGCCGAACGCGACGTCGTGGACGTGCTGCTCGACCTCTGGCTGGCCGGCATCTACCGCGACACCACTCCCCCGCCGTCGACCTGAGTCAATCGGCCACCTTGGTGAACGTCATGACCCAGTTGGTCTCCCAGGTACGTTCGCCGTCGACGGAGAACGCCTGCTCCCAGCGGGCGGAGGTCGCGGTGATCTCCGACCAGATGAACCGACACCGCACCGGACGCCCCTCGTGCTGGTCGTCGGCGTAGAGGCGGCCGACTCCGTCGACGAAGCGGCCCACCATCGGCGGCTGCTCCAACTCGCCGCGACCGCTGTTCATCCAGTAGATCGACCACTGCTCGCTCACCGGGTCGAAGAGCCTGACCGTGGCGCCGGCGAACCCCTTGGTCGGAAAGGTGATCTCGTCGAAGTGGCCGCCGCCGCCGAAGAAGCCGTTCGCGACCGACACCCCCGGAAACTCCTCCCACTCGTCGGAGCCGACCAGCCGCTTGCGCAGCCGACGGTTGACGACGTTCCAGGTACCCACAAAGAAGTCGAAGTCGCCCATCAGCGGCCCACCGGCCCTTCCGCTCGTGTGTCGTGCAGGTAACCGGTCAGATCGGGGCTCTCCGGCGCCAGCATGTGCCGGACCCAGGCGGCCCGCTCGTGCTCCAGCACCGCCAACTCCCAGACGCAGCCAACTCCCGGGCGGCGCAAATCGACGAAGTGTGCCGGATCATCGTCCGGGCAGTCCAGTGCGGGCTGCCCGGCCGCCGCGATGCGCACCTCCACCACGTTGTCCCAGACCCAGGTGTACGCCAGCAGGTACGCGCCGGTGTCCGCGCCCCGGTGCAGCACCACCCACCCGGCGGCCGGTGTGCCGTCGTCCGGGGCGTCGGACAGCAGCGCGGGCAGCAGGTCGTACGCGGCCTTCTCCACCTCCGGCTCGATCGGCCGTTCCGGCTGGTCGATGTGGTACCGCTTGAGCTGCCGACCGCCCACAGTGACCGGTCCCGGCGTTCGTAGATCCTTGTCGCGAAAAGCCATGCCGGGACGGTAGAACGACTCCCCTGACAGCTAGTGTCAGTGGAGTGCGGGCCAGTCGACTTCTCTCCCTCCTGCTGCTGCTCCAGTCGCACGGCCGGCTCACCGCCGCGCAGCTCGCCGACCGGCTGGCCGTCTCGCCGCGGACGATCTACCGGGACGTGGAGTCGCTGCACGCCGCCGGCATCCCGCTGTACGGGGAGGCCGGGCACGCCGGCGGCTACCAACTCGTCGACGGCTGGCGGACCCGGTTGACCGGGCTGACCGCCGAGGAGGCCGACCGGCTCTTCCTGGCCGGGCTGCCGGGGCCGGCCGACGAGCTGGGCTACGGCGACGTGGTGGCCGCGCTGCAACTCAAGCTGCACGCCGCGCTGCCGGCCCCTCTGCGCGACCGGGCCACCCAGCTCCAGCAACGCTTCCACCTGGACACGCCCGGCTGGTACGCCGACGGTGACGCCTCCCCGGAGCTGGCCCGCACGGCCGAGGCGGTCTGGCGGCAGCACCGCATCGAGGTGCGTTACCGCAGCTGGCGCGGCGAGGTGACCCGGGTGCTGGAGCCGTACGGGCTGGTGCTCAAGGGCGGCCGGTGGTATGTGGTGGCCGACCGGCCCGGCCGGGGCGCCCCGGCGACCTACCGGATCAACCAGATCCTCTCGCTGACCCCGCTGGCCGAGGCGTTCGACCGGCCGGCCGACTTCGACCTGCCGGCCTGGTGGCGCGCGCACGTGGCGCAGTTCCGGGCCCGACTGCACCAGGACGAGGCCACCGTGCGGCTCTCACCGGGCGGCCGGGAGCGGCTGCGGGAGATCGGCAGCGATCCGGTGGTGGACGCGGTGGACGCGAGCGCCGGGCCACCGGACGTCCAGGGCTGGGTGACCGCGGTGCTGCCGATCGAGTCGCTCACCCACGCCCACGGTGACCTGCTGCGCCTCGGAGCCGACGTGGAGGTGCTGACCCCGGTCGCGCTGCGCGAGCAACTGGCCGCCACGGCGGCCGGGCTGGCCGCCCTCTACGCCCCCGCCGGCCTGCCGGCCCGGTAGCGACACACGCCACCGGTCACGTTCTCCACAATGGAAGATCCACGGGGCATCGACTGTCGGCGCGGTGTGCCACCCTGGGACGGTCACCAGCGGTCACCGGAGGTGAGGGTCACGTTACGGCTACGCGCACTGGTCGCCGTCCCCGGCACCGGACCGGTGACCCTCGACGTTCCGGCCGGCACGACCGCCGCCCTGGTGGCGCCGCCCCGGGTCGGCACGGCCGTGGCCCGGGTGCTGGCCGGGCTCGCCGCCCCGGTCACCGGGCGGATCATGGTCGGCGACCGGGACGTCACCGCCCTGCCACCGCCGCGCCGGCAGATCGGCTACGTGCCCGCCGGCGGCGCGCTGCTGCCACAGCTCACCGTGCGCCGCAACATCGAGTACGGCCAACGCAGGCGCGAACGGGTGCACGAGGTGGCCGACGACTGGACGGCCACCGTGGTGGACCGCCTGGAGCTGGCCCCGACGCTGGCCCTGCTGCCGCACCTGCTCTCCGACGCCCAGCGGTTCCGGGTGGCCCTGGCCCGGGCCGCGGTCTGCCTGCCCGAGGTGCTCGTCGTCGACCTGCCCGCCGATCCGACCGGCGGCAGCCGCCTCGGTGACCTGCTGCCCCGACTGTCCCCACCGGACGCGCCGGGGGTGGCCGTGCTGGTGTGCACCGCCGATCCGGCCACCCTGGCCGAGATGCCGTACCGGCACGAGCTGGTCACCGAACCCGAGGGGATGGTCCGGTGACGCCGGCCGGTCGGGCGACCCGGCGTACCCTGCTGCGCGCCGCCGCGGCCGGCGCTGCGGCGACCGCGGCCGGCTGCACCGGCGGCAGCCGGTCCGTGCAGGTGGCGGTGGTCTGGAGCGCGAGCGAGCTGGACCGGTTCCGGCGGGTCGTCGCCGGCTACCCCGTCCCGGTGCACGTGGTCAGCGCCGGCAACGACATCGACGCGTTCCTGCGCGCCCGGCACCTCGCCGGCACCAGCCCCGACGTGGCGATCCTGCCACGCCCGGGCCTGGTCACCGAGTACGCCCAGCGAGGCTGGCTGAGCCCGGTGCGCCCGTCGAGCGAGTACGCGGTGCCCACCGGGCTGAGCGACCTGCTGATGACCCGCGGGCGGCGCTACGGCGTCTGGGTGAAGGCAGCCCACAAGTCGCTGATCTGGTACCTGCCGTCGGTTCTGCCCCGGCCGCCGGGCACCTGGGACGAACTGGTCACGCTGACCCGTGACCTCGGCGCGCTCGCCCGTCGCGGGTCCGGCCCGGCGCCGCTGGCGATCGGAGCGGCGGACGGCTGGGTGCTCACCGACTGGTTCGAGAACGTCCTCGCCGACCTGGCACCCGACGCGTACGACACCCTCGCCGGGCCGGACGCCGACTGGCAGGGCCGACCGGTGCGCGACACCCTGGACCGGCTCGCCGAGCTGTGGAGCATCGACGGCGCCTTCCCCGGCGGCGGCCGCCGCGCCCTGCTCACCCAGTACGAGGAGTCGGTGATCCAGGTGGTGCGCTCCCGGCGGGCGGTGATGGTCTTCGAGGCCGACTTCACCGACGAGGTGGTCGGTACGTTCCGGCGCGGCCCGGAGGAGCCGAAGACCTTCCGGTTCCCGAGCGCGCGGCCGGGCGCCGGCGGCCCCCTGATCGTCGGCGGAGATGCGGCGGTGGCCTTCGCCGACGCCCGGAGCGGTGTCGAGCTGGTCGAGTGGCTCACCCGGGCCGGCTCGTTCCAGCCCTGGTTGGACGCCGGCGGCTACCTGTCGCCGAACACCGCGATCGCGCTGGACAGCTACGCCGACCCGGTCCGCCGCGAGCTCGCCGGCGAGATGCGCGCCCCCGGCACCCTGCGCTTCGACCTCTCCGACCAGCTGCCCGGGCCGTTCACCGGCTCCGACGGGTTGGGCATCTGGCGGATCATGCAGGACTTCTTCGCGGACGTCACCGACGGCGTACCCGCCGCCGAGGCGGTCCGCCGGGCCACCGGGCATCTCGCCGCGGCGGCGCGCAGCGCGGGAGGCGGCCGGTGAGCCGGGTCCGGGTGCTCGGCGAGCTGGCCGTGCTCGACGACGTGGGGCCACCCCGGCGCGGCCGGGCGTACCCGGCGGCCGGCGCGACCTCCGCACTGCTGCTGCCGGCGATCGTGCTGCTCGGCGGGCTGGTGCTGTGGCCGGTGCTGCGAACCGTGCACGCCAGCGTCACCACCGACGGTCACTGGGTCGGCGCCAAGCACTTCCGCACCGCGCTCGCCGCACCGGACACCGGCGCGGTGGTCGGCCGCACGGTCCTGTGGGCGGTGCTGGTGCCGGCGGTGGTGACGGCGCTGGGCTACCTGCTCGCCGCCGCGTCGCGCCGCTCCCAGGAGGGTGGGCTGGTCCGCCTGATCCTGCTGGTGCCGGTGGCGTTGCCGCTGGTCGTCACCGGGGTGACCTTCCGGCTGATGTACGACCCCGACCCGAGCCGGGGCCTGGCCACGCTGGTCGCGGCGCGGCTGACCGGCCGGTCCGCCGAGGCCGCCCCGCAACTGCTCGGGCCGGGGCTGGTCACGGTGGCGCTGATGTCGGCGTTCGTCTGGGCCTGGGTGGGCCTGGCCGTGCTGGTCTTCCGGGCCGCGCTGGACGCGGTGCCGCCGAACCTGGCCGACGCGGTACGCGCCTACGGCGGCGGTCGCCGGCACGTGCTGTGGGACGCGCAGTGGCGACCGCTGCTGCTGCGTACCGTGGCGGTGGTCTTCGCACTGGTCGCGGTGGGCACCAGCCGCACCTTCGACCTGATCCTGGTGATGACCCCCGGCTCGGTCCGCGACGACGCCGCCGTGCTGGCACTGCGGGTCTGGCAGACGTCGGGTGGCACCACCACCGGCGAGGGCGCCGCACTCGGTGTGGTGTGGCTGGCGGCGGTCGTCGGCGGGATCCTGGTGGCGGCGCTGTTCGTCCGGCAGGCGTGGCCGCCGCCACGGGCCGAGACGCCGCCGGACCCGGACCGGGTGGCGCCGCCCCGACGGGTGTTCCGGCTGCTCGCGGCGGGCGCCGCGGTGGCCTGGCTGGTGCCGTTGGTGGTGCTGATCGGCACCTCCCTGCACGGGCGGGTGGACGCCGCGGCACGCGGCTGGTGGTCGGCGCCGCCGGGGGCCGGCTCCTACCTCCATGTGGTCACCGGCACCGAGCTGTGGCGGACGTTGGCCTTCACGCTGCTGCTGGCCACCGTGGTGACCGCCACGGTGCTGGTGGTCGCGCTGCTGGCCGCGTACCCACTGGCCTGGTTGACCGGGCCGGCCGCGCAGGCCACCGGGCTGCTGCTGCTGGCGGCCAGTGTCGTGCCGGTCCAGGTCATCGCCGGGCCGGTCAACGAGGTGCTGGGCCTGGTGCTCTCCTCCGGCACCGCGCGCGGCCTGGCCCTGGTGCACGTGGCGCTGGGCGTGCCGTTCGCGGTGCTGGTGCTACGCAACGCGTTCGCCGACCTGCCCGCCGAGCAGGTGCGCGGCGCCCGGCTGGGTGGGCGTCGCTGGTGGGACACGCTGCGCCGGCTGGCCCGACACAACCTGCCCGCCGTGGTGGCGGTCTCCGTGCTGGAGTTCGTCCAGGTCTGGAACGACCTGGTGGTGGGCCTGCTGTTCAGCGGGCCGGAGGCGACACCGCTGGGGCTGTTCCTGGCCGGGCAGTCCCGTGGCTTCGTCAGCAACAGCGGGCTGCTGGCCGCCAGCTCGGTGCTCGCCTCGGTGCTGCCGGTGCTGCTGGTGGTGCTCGCCCGGCGGCAGCTCGTCGCCGGGCTGGTCTCCGGGGGCGTCCGGTGACCGGCCCCACCGGCACCGGCCGGGGGCCACGGTGGCCGGTGCTGATCGCGGTCGGCACGCTGGTCAGCGGGGTGCTCGGCAACCTGGCCAGCAACATGCTCTCCGAGCTGGCGGCCAGCGTGCTCGGGCCGGCCAGCATCGCGCTGGTGGTCAGCGGCGCGGTCGGTTTCGTGGTGTTCGAGATGCGCCGACGCCGTGCCGGTCGGGAGGTGGGCCCGGAGCCCACCGAGGTCGTCGCCGCACCGGCCGCCGGTGCGCCGACGCTGCCCTATCCGGCCGGCTTCACCGGCCGCGACGAGCACGTCGACGCGGTGCTCGCGCTGCTCGGCCGGGAGCACGCGGTGGCCGTGCTGGGCCGGCGGGCGGTGGGCACCTCCGCCTGCGCCGTACAGGCGGCGAACCTGTGCCGGGAGGACTTCCCGGACGGGCAGTACTACCTCGACCTGCGCCGCGGCGGCCGGCCCCGGTCCGCCCGGCAGGTGCTCACCGCGCTGGCCGGGGTGCTGGGCACCGCTCCGCCGATCTCGGGCCGGCCGGACGCCCTCGCGGTCGCCGCCGACGCGCTGCGGGGCCAGCTCGACGGCCGCAAGATCCTGCTGGTGCTGGACAACGTCGACCAACCCGAACAGGTCCGGCCGCTGCTGCCCCCCACCGCGCGGACCTGCCGGCTGCTGCTCGCCGGCGGCCCGTCGCTGAATGGGCTGGAGGGCGTGGTCACGCACTGGATCGCCGAGCCGGGCCCGGCCGAGGCGGTCGAGCTGTTCGCCGCCGCGGGCGGGGCCGCGCCGGCCGCCCGGGTCCGCCGCGCCGACCCGCGCACCGACCCGGCGGTCGGCGAGATCGTCGAGCTGTGCGGGCGGCAGCCGCGCACCGTCCGGGCGCTCGGCTACCGCACCGCCCAGCACGGCTGGCGGCACGCCGACGTGCTGGACGCGCTGCGCCGCGCGGTGCAGACGCCGCCGCATCAGCGGGTCACCGTCTCGCCGGCGGCCCGCCTGGTCACCGAACGGGACACCGCGTACCGGGCGTTGACCCGGGAGGCCCGCCGGCTGTACCGGCTGATGTCGCTGGCGCCCGCCCCGGTGGACCGGCCCGCCATCGCCGCGCTGGCCGGTCGGCACCCCGAGCGGGTGACCGCGTTGCTGGACCAGCTGGCCGCCGCGGCGTTCGTCGTCGGCGCGCCCGGCGACCGGTACGAGATCCGCCCGCTGCTCGCCGGCAACGCACGGCTGCACCTGCGGGACGCCGATCCGGCCCGGGCGCGGGTCGCCGCGCAGGCCCGGTTGACCCGGCACCTGGCCCGCCGGGCCGAGCGGCACGCGGCCAACCTGGCCGTGCTGGGCTCCCCACCGGACCGGGAGTGGTCACTGCCGCTGGACGACGACCCGTACGGCTGGTTCGACCTGCACCAGGAGCTGCTGCTGGCGGTGGTCCGGGTGCCGGCCGGCGCGGCCGAGACGCTGCCCCGCCGGGTGCGCCGGTGGTGGTTCCGGCTGGCCGTGGCGCTGTGCGGATGGCTGGCGCACGTCGAGCGGCTGGACGAGTGGGAGCAGGTCTGCCGCACCGTGCTGGCCACCCCGACCGCCGACGACCGACCGGAGATCGCCGGGTGGGCGCACAACGAGCTGGGCGTGCTGCGCCGGCGCCGGCACGACCCGCAGGGGGCCGCCGCGGCGCTCACCCTCGCGGTGGCCGAGCGTGGCCGGCGGGGCACCGCCCAGGCGCGGATGAACCTCGGTCTGGCCCTGCTCGACCTGGGTCAGCTCGACGACGCGGTGGAGCACCTGGAGCTGTCCCGCCGGCACCGCTCGGGGGCGGACCGAGCCGGGCACGCCCTAACCGACCTGGGTCTCGGCGCGGCGCAGCTGGCCCGGGGCGAGCAGGACATCGCCCACCACCACCTGGTGCGGGCGGCGAACACGTTCCGGTCGGTGGGCGACGCCCGCGGCTACGCGGCGGCGCTGACCAACCTCGTGCTGGTGCACGCCGCCCTCGGCGAGCACCTGGACGCCGCGCAGGCGTGGCGGGCCGCGCTGCGCGAGTACGAGTCGGTCAGCGACCCGACGAGCCGCGCGGCAGCGCTGCTCAACGCCGGGGCGACGCTGCTGACCGCCGCGCCCGGACAGGCGCGGGCGGCGTACGAGCTGCTGGCCGAGGGCCGGCGGCTGCGCGAGGAGAGCCGGCCCACGGCGGGGCTGGCGCGCACCCTGCTGTACCTGGGTGACGCCGCCGCGGCGCTGGGCGACCCGGCCGAGGCGCGGCGACACTGGGCGGACGCGGCAGCGGTGGCCGAGGAGGTCGGCGACGCCGACGGGCAGGCCGCCGCCGACAGCCGGCTGGGGGACGACAGCGACCTGCCGGCGGCCGGTCCGTGATCCGCGCCCAGCCCAGTACGGCGGCGGGAACCCGCGTGATGTCGGTCGCTCAGGTTGGCCGGTTGAAGGGGTCTGGGAGAGTGTGTGATCGTGGATGCGCTCTCGGTGCGGGGACTTGGCCGCAACTTCGGCAACCTGGTCGTGCTCGACGACGTGAGCTTCACGCTCCACGCGGGTAGGATCGCGGTGGTGCTGGGCCCCAACGGCAGCGGCAAGACCACCCTGCTGCGCTGCGTGGTCGGCGCCGACCGGCCGGACGCGGGCGAGGTGCTGGTGCAGGGGCGCCGGGCCGACGAGACCGATCCTCAGGTGCGGGCGCTGGTGGCGGCCGCCCTGGACGACATCGACTTCTTCCCCGACCTGTCCGTGGTCGAGCACCTGGAGCTGGTCGCGTACGCGCACGGCGGCACCGCCGAGCCGGTCGAGGAGGTCCTCGCCGAACTGGGCCTGGAACCGGCCCGCGACCAGCTGCCGGTGACCCTGTCCAGCGGGCAGCGCCGCCGGCTGGCGCTGGCGTCCTGCTTCGTCCGCCCGCGCCGGGTGCTGATCCTGGACGAGCCGGAGCAGCGGCTGGACGTACGCGGCCGGCAGTGGCTGGCCGACCGGCTGCGCCGGGAACGGGACGCGGGCACCGCCGTGCTGCTGGCCTCGCACGACCCGGAGCTGATCGACGCGGTGGTCGACGAGCGCATCGAGATCGGCCGGTGACCGCCGCCCCGCCGGCAACCGTCGCCGACGCGCCAGCCGGCGTGCCCACCGCCCGGCAGGTGCGCACGCACCTGCGCCAGGCCCGCCGCCGGCATCACGACCACTCGCTGAGTGACGTGCTGGGCGACGCGTACGTCGTGGTCCTGTTCGTGGGCATGTACGGCTGGTTCGCGATCAGCGCCAGCCGCGACATGCTGGACTCCCCCACCGTCGGTCGGGCCGATCCGGGTGTGCGCTGGTGGCTGGCGGTCGCCGCGCTGCTGGCCGGTGCCGGGCTCGCCTGGCGCGGCCTGCGCGCGCTCGGTCCGCTGCTGGTCACCCCGGCGACGCAGAGCTGGGTGACCAGCGCCCCGGTCGACCGGAGGGCCTGGCTGGCGCCCCGCCTCGCCCTCCTGCTGATGGGAGCGACGGCCGGCACCGCGCTGGTCGGAGTGGGCGTGGCGGCGCTCGGCGGCGTCACCGACCTGACCGCCCTGGGTTGGGCGGCGGCGGCCGGCGCGGGGTGGGGAGCGGCCGCGCTGGCGCTGAGCGTCGTCGCGCAGGGCAACCGGGCGGGCCGGCGGTGGCCGGCCCTGGCGGGGGTGCTGCCGCTGCTGGCGGCCGCCATCATCACGGGGCTCGTGGTGCTCGTCGGTCGTCTCGGCGACGGGCTGCCCCGGCCGGCGGCGACGCCGACCGCCGCGCTGGTGGCCGTCGGGGTGCCCCTCGCGGTCGCCGCCGCCGTCCTCGCGGTCCGCGCGCTGCCCCGGGTGGACCGCGCCACCCTGACCACCGGCGCCCAGTTCGCCAACGCCGCCGCCACGGCCACGATCCTGCTCGACCCGAGCATGCTCGCCGGCCTGGTGGAGAGCCGGCGCTGGCGGCAGATCGGCCGCGTCCGCAGCCGCCGGTTCCTGCCCGGCCCCGGCTGGTGGGCGATGCTCCAGGCCGACGTGCGCCGGTTGCGCCGCCACCCCAGCGCCCTGCTGATCTGGGTGGCGATGATCCTGGTCCAGTACGCCGCCGCGCTCGCCCTGCCCGGCCTGGCCGGTGCGGCGCAGGTGGTGTTCGGTTACCTCGCCACCGACCGGCTGACCGGCGGCCTGCGGTCGATCAGCCGCTCGCCCGGGTTGCGTCGGGCGCTCGGCGGCAGTGACGCCGCGTTGCGCGGGATCCACGTGGTCGTACCGGCCGTCGGCGCGGGCCTGTGGTGGCTGCTCACCCTGCCGACCGTCGACGGTGGGCCGTCCTGGCTGGGGCCGGCGCTGGCGCTCGGGGTGGTGGCCGCCGCGTGGCGGAGCGGCACCCGACCACCGATCAACTATGGCGGCGCGACGGTGAACACGCCGTTCGGGATGATCCCGGTCGACCTGCTGCGTCAGGGCGCGCGTGGTCCGGCGCTGCTCGCCGTACTGGTCCTGGTCCGCCTGTTCCTGGGCTGACCGGACGGACCCACCCGGTCAGCCCAGGGGCGTTCAGCCGTCCAGCCGCCGGACCATGTTCATGACGGTCTCCACCTGGGCGCCGCCCTTGATCGGGTAGTTGGTCGCGCCGAGGTAGCCCCACCAGTCCCAGCAGCCGTTCGGATTGGCGCCGGCGGTGCTCGCCTGCGGGTAGAGGACGATCAGGTTGTTGGTGTCGGCGTACTGGTTCAGGTTGGCCCGGTCGACGAAGGCGGTGCCCACCGAGCCGTACCCCTGCAGGCAGCCGTGCAGGGCCACCAGCAACCGGCACGACTGGCCGGCCGCGCAGGACGACGGCACGTAGGCGAAGCCGTTGGCGTCCATGCTCAGCCCGTTGGCCCAGCCGTTGACCGCGAAGGTGTTCTGGCTGAACCGGATGAGCGTGCCGCCGAGCGGGCCGGTGTTCGGCGCGGTCACGCCACCGAGCAGTTTGCGGAGCAGGGCGTTCTGCGGATCGGCGCCGCAGTCGTTGAGGAACGGCGACGCGGTCGCGGTGCAGCCCCGCGTCCCGTACGGGGTGACCCAGGAGTGGCCGGCCGCGGAGCCGCTGTCGTACTGCACGCTGGCCCCGAAGTGCTGGTAGTAGCGGACCAGGTCGTCGGTGACGGACTTCTTGACGGTGGTGTCGTTGCCGCCGTGGAAGACGTACACCGGGTCGCCGGACAGGTTGCCGACCGGGTCGACCCAGCCGTAGGACGCCCAGGTCCGGGTGTACGCCTGGAGGGCGGCCACGTTGGTCGGGTACAGGTTGTCGCCGCAGCCGTAGAGCGCCTGGGCGACGTTGTTCTGGGCGCAGTAGTACGGCCCGGCGGCGAAGACGGCCGCGCCGCGGATCCGCGACGAGTAGGCGACGTGCAGTTGGGTGGCGAGGTAGCCACCGGAGGAGACGCCCGCGACGTACACGCCGGAGACGTTGTAGGCGCGCAGCGATCCGGAGACCGGGGGCTTGGTGGACGGGGTGGCGGCCTGGGCGGGCGCCGCGGTGGTCAGGATGAGCAGGAGGACGGCGGCGAGGGCGGTGGCTGCTTTCAGCGGTGTCGGCATGGACGCTCTCCTTGCGAGCGCCGGCGGGGCGTCGGCGTGCGCCGACGCTATCGTGACGCACACCACACACGGTATGAGCGCAACCGACACGCCCGGCGGCGCGGGTGTGTACCCCGCAGATATCGAGATCACCTGATCGGTTCACGTGATCATGACGCTGCGCGGCGGAGCTGGCGGAGCGCGGTGGCGATCGTCGCGACGCCCTGCTCGATGTCCGATGCGGTGTTCGCGGCGTAGCCGAGCACCAGACCTGGACGGTGCGGCCGCTGGCAGTGCCAGGACAGCGGCTGCACCTTCACCCCGCGAGCCAACGTCGCCGCGGCCAGCTCGGTGTCGGCCAGCTCGGTGTCGAGTGTGATCGTCAGGTGCAGCCCGGCGGCCGCGCCGTGCACGGTCGCGCCGGGCAGGTGCCGGGTCAGCGCGGCGATCATCGCGTCCCGGCGACGGATGTGTCGGCGGCGCAGCAGCCGCAGTTGTCGCTCCAGCGCGCCGGAGGTCATCAGCTCCGCCAGCACCAGTTGCGGCAGCACCGCGTTGCCCAGGTCGGCGTTGCGCTTGGCGGCCACCACCGCCTCCCGGTGGCGGGCCGGCACGAGCAGCCAGCCGACCCGCAGCGCCGGGGCGAGCAGTTTGGACACGCTGCCGGCGTAGCAGACCTGCTCGGGCAGCAGGCCGCGCAGCGCCGGCACCGGGGGCCGGTCGTAGCGGTGCTCGGCGTCGTAGTCGTCCTCGATGATCAGACCGCCGGCGCGGGCCCAGTCGAGGAGCTGACGCCGACGGTCGCCGTCGAGCACCACGCCGGTCGGGAACTGGTGCGCGGGGGTGAGCATCACCGCGGGTGCTCCGCTGGCGGCCAGCTCGTCGACGCGCAGCCCGGCGTCGTCCACCGCGACCGGCGGGGTGTGGACCCCCCAGTTGTTGAGGTGCTGCCGTACGCCCAACGAGCCGGGGTCCTCGACCGCGATCCGGTCGATGCCGGCCGGACCGAGCGCCTGGGCGAGCAGCCCCAGGGCCTGGGACACGCCCGCCACGATGATCACCTCGGCGGGGTCGACGGCGATGCCCCGGCTGCGGGCCAGCCAGGCGGCCACGGCCCGTCGCAGCGCGGGCGTGCCACACGGGTCGCCGTAGCCCAGGTCGGCCGCGGCGAGGTGGCGCAGCACGGTCCGTTCGGCGCGCAGCCAGTCCGCGCGCGGAAAGGCGGCCAGGTCGGGTACGCCGGGCGTCAGGTCGATCGTCGCGCTCGCCGCGCGTACCGCGTCGAAGATGTCGCTGCCCGGAGCGGGGGGAGAGAGCGCGGCCGGCATGGGCTCGGCGGCCGGCGCGGCCGCCGGCGTGGCGGGCGCGGGCGGGGCGGCGACGACCACCGTCCCGGCGCGGCCCCGACCGGTGACATGCCCTTCCTCGGTCAGCCGCTGGTACGCCTCGGTGACCACGCCCCGGGAGACACCGAGGTCGGCGGCGAGCACCCGGGTGGCCGGCAGCCGCCCGCCGACCGGCACCCGCCCGTCGGCGATGGCCTGGCGCAGCCGGCCCGCCAGCCAGTCGGCCCGCCCTCCCGGCGGAGCGTCGGTGATGGTCAGGTGCAGGAAGTCCGAGCCGGCCGTTATGGACCTCTCGGCTGCTCTCGGTTTGGCCCTGCTCACCGGACCATCTTGGCAGCAGAGTGGAGATCAGGCAGCACCGCCAAGGCCATCGGAGGACGACCGTGACAATCCCGTTCCTGATCACCACGCTGATCGTGGTGATCACTCCGGGCACCGGGGTGTTCTTCACGGTCTCCGCCGGGCTGTCCCGGGGCGCCCGCGCCGGCGTGCTGGCCGCGTTCGCCTGCACCCTGGGGGTGGTGCCGCACCTGCTGGCGGCGTTGACCGGGCTGGCCGCGCTGCTGCAGGCGAGCGCGGCGGCGTTCGAGGTGGTCAGGTACCTCGGCGTCGCGTACCTGCTCTATCTGGGCTGGTCGACCGCGCGGGACCGCAGCGCCTTCGCGGCGACCACCGCCGCCGCGCCACCCCGCTCGGCGGCCCGGGTGATCGTCTCCGGGGTGCTGGTCAACCTGCTCAACCCGAAGCCGACGCTGTTCTTCGTCGCGTTCCTGCCGCAGTTCGTGGACACCACCGCCCCGGGCTCGACCCGGTCGATGCTCGCCTGCGGCGCGGTGTTCATGCTGCTCACCTTCCTGGTGTTCAGCGGCTACGGCATCTTCGCGGCCCGGCTCCGCGAGCGGGTGCTGACCCGGCCGCGGGTCACCGACTGGCTGCGCCGGTCCGTCGCCGGCACGTTCGTCGCGCTCGGCGTGACGCTCGCCCTCACCGAACGATAGGAAGTCCCGTGCAGTTCGAGCATTCCGCGCAGCTCCGTGCCGCGTACCCCGATCTCGTCGCCGGCGTGGTGCGGGCCACCGGGATCACCGCCACGGCCGACGTGACAGAGCGGACCGCCTGCCATCTCGCCATCGCCCGTGAGCGGTTGACCGGCGGCGCCGAGAGCGGGTTCCCGGAGATCCAGGCGTGGCGGCGGGCGTACGCGGCCATGGGGCTGCGCCCCACCCGGTACCGGTGCGCGGCGGAAGCGCTGCTGCGCCGGTTGCGGCTCGACGGCGACCTGCCCCGGCTGCATCCCCTGGTCGACCTCTGCAACGCCGTCTCGGCCGCGTACGCGATCCCGGTCGCGGTGCTCGACCTGGACCGGGTCGACGGCGACCTGCTGGTACGGCCGGCCCGGGGCGACGAGGAGTACCTGACCTTCGCCGGCGACACCGAGCACCCCGACCCGGGTGAGGTGACCTTCGTGGACGCCGCCGGCCGTGCCCACGCCCGGCGCTGGACGAACCGGCAGAGCGGCTGGTCGGCCGTGCGGGAGGGTACCTCGTCCGTGCTGATCGTCGCCGAGGCGCTGCACCCCGGCGCCGAGGCGGACGTGACCCGACTGGTCGCGGCGCTGATGGCGGAGCTGGCCGACGGGTGGTCCGCGGCGACGCGCGCCGCCGTGCTCACCGCCGCCGCACCTCGGTTCGATGGGACGGCCGCCGGTGGCATGACCGGTCAGGCGCTGTCGCCGGGGACGAGGTGGCGGTAGCCGGGAATCGTCTCGGCGAACCAGCCGGCGACGCTGGCCAGGCCCCGCTCGTTGAGCTGCGCGTCGTGGATCGGGTACGCCCGTTCGGCGCCCACCTCTCGGGCGAACCGGATCGCCTCGTCGAGGCGCAGCCAGGACCCCTGCGCCGGGACCAGCAGTGTGTGCACCGGCTCGTCCGGCACGTGCAACGCGTCGCCCGGGTGGTAGAGCTCGTCGCCGATCAGGTAGCCGAGGTTGGCACAGTCGGGCTGACCCTCGTGGATGGCGGCGTGCCGGCCGCCGTGGGCGCTGACCGTGATGCCCGCCGCGGTGAAGCGCTGACCGGCGTGCACCCGGGTCACCGGCAGCGGGGCGAGGTCGGGCAGCCGGGCGCCCTCCGGGGCGTACACCGGGACGCCCAGGCCGGCCAGCCGGAGCACGTCCACGTGGTCGGTGTGCTCGTGGGTGACCAGGACGGCGTCCGCGCCGACCAGGGCGCGCGGTTCGCTCCACGTGCCGGGGTCGACGACCAGCACGCCGCCGTCGTGCTCGACGCGGACGCAGGAGTGGGTGAACCGGGTGATCCGCATCCGGCGACGGTACTTCGCCGGCCGGCCGGTCGTGGTCCCCGTGCCAAGCGAGGGCGGTTCCGGGATGGGCGGGGCCAGCGACCGGCATGATCGGAGGCATGCAGCGCTCGACGCAACGGGGGCACCGGAGCGTGCCGCACACCGCCGACGTACGGATCGAGGCGTGGGCGCCGGACCGGGAGGGGTGCCTGGCCGAGGCGGTCGCCGCGCTGGTCGAGACGTTCGCCGACACCGCCGGCGCCCGGCCGCAGGCGGACACCGAGTTCCAGCTGCCGCCCGGCGACGACGGCGAGATGCTGGTCGGCCTGCTGGATGAGGTGATCTTCCGGCTGGACACCGAAGGCACCCTGCCGCTGGACTGCGACGTACGGTCGACCAAGGACGGGGGCCTGCGGGCGCGCTGGCGGTCGACCAGCACCGACGCGGTGGAGCTGGTCGGCGCGGTGCCGAAGGCGGTGTCGCTGCACGCCCTGCGCGTCGGCCCGGACGACGCCGGTTGGTCGTGCGCGGTGACCCTGGACGTCTGAGCGCCGGCGGCCCTGCGGTGCACGCCCCGGACGGGCTGCGCCGGCCGGGTGCGGTCAGCCCTTGACCACGCCGAGCGGCGTGAGCCGGGCGACGAGCCGGCACAGCCCGGCGCCCCGGGCCGCCTCCACCACTGCCGACACGTCCTTGTACGCGTCCGGCATCTCCTCGGCCAACCCCTTCCAGGACGCGCCGCGCACGGCCACGCCCCGCGCCGCCAGGTCGCGCCGCACGTCCCGGCCCCGGACGGCGCGGGTGGCCTCGCCCCGGCTGCGGGTACGGCCGGCGCCGTGACAGGTGGACGCGAAGGCCGGATTGCCGGCGACGCCGGTGAGCACGTACGACGAGGTGCCCATGGAGCCGGGAATCAGCACCGGCTGCCCCGCGTCGAGCAGGTCGGAGGGAAGGTCCGGGTGACCGGGCGGCAGCGCCCGGGTGGCGCCCTTGCGGTGCACGCAGAGCCGCCGGGTGCCGCCGTCCCGCTCGTGTTCCTCGATCTTGGCGAGGTTGTGCGACACGTCGTAGACCAGGTCGAGATCGGTCCCGGCGACCCGGGTGAAGACCCGGCGGGCCGACTCGGTGAGCAGCTGCCGGTTGGCCCGGGCGTAGTTCGCCGCGGCGGCCATCGCGGCCAGGTAGGCCCGACCCTCCGGCGAATCGACCGGTGCGCAGGCCAGCTGCCGGTCCGGCACCTCGATGCCGTGCCGGGGCATCACCCGCTCCATGACGCGCACGTAGTCGGTGCAGATCTGGTGACCCAGCCCCCGGGAGCCACAGTGGATCATGACGCAGACCTGACCCTGGCGCAGCCCGAACGCGGCGGCGACCGGCTCGTCGTACACCTCCTCGACGGCCTGCACCTCCAGGAAGTGGTTGCCGGAGCCAAGGCTGCCGACCTGGCCCTGGCCTCGCTGCACGGCACGCTCACTGACCTGCGCCGGATCGGCGTCGGTCACCGCGCCGCCGTCCTCGCAGCGGGCCAGGTCCCGGGGCACCCCGTGCCCCTGCTCGACGGCGTACCGGGAGCCGCCGCGCAGAACCGCGTCCAGCTCGGCGCGGTCCGCGAGCTGCCAGACCGCGCCCCGGCCCATGCCGCGCGGGATGGCCGGGTCCAGACCGTCCATCAGCGCGTCGATGACCCGGGGAAGCTCCGCCCGGTCCAGCTCGGCGGTGAGCAGTCGGACCCCGCAGGAGATGTCGAAGCCCACCCCGCCGGGCGAGACCACACCGCCGGCGGCGACGTCGGTGGCCGCGACGCCACCGATCGGGAACCCGTAACCCCAGTGCACGTCGGGCATGGCGTAGGACGCCTCGACGATGCCGGGCAGCGTGGCCACGTTCGCCACCTGGTCCAGCGACCGGTCGGCACCGACCTCGGGCAGCAGCTCCGGCACGGCGAACACGACCCCGGGCACCCGCATCGGCGCCTCCCGGTCGATCCGGAACCGGTACGGCGACTCCTGGACCAGCTCCATACCCGGCGGCTACCCACCGCACCCGCTGCTACACCCGATTGGCGTCGGTCGGGTCCGGGTAGTGCGGGAGCATGCCCCAGCGATACGAGAACTATCCGAGGATCGCGGTCGTCACCGGCGCGGACTCCGGCATCGGCAAGGCCTGCGCGGTCGCCCTGGCCGAGGCCGGCTTCGAGATCGGCATCACCTGGTACGGCGACCCCGACGGCGCGGAGCGGACCGCCACCGAGGTCCGCGCCACCGGGCGGCGCTGCGAGGTCGCCGCGGTGGACCTGACCCGGCTGCCGGAGGCGGCGGCGGTGGTGGACGAACTGGCCGACCGGCTGGGCGACATCGGGGTGCTGGTCAACAACGCGGGCACCGGTGCCTCGGCTCCGTTCGTCGACACCGGGTGGGAGCAGTGGCGGGAGGTGCTCGCCGTCGACCTGGACGCGCCGTTCCTGTGCGCGCAGCGGGCCGCGCGGCGGATGCGGGCCACCGGCGCCGGCGGACGGATCATCAACATCACCAGCGTGCACGAGCACGCACCCCGGGTCGGGTCGGCCGCGTACTGCGCCGCAAAGGGTGGGCTGGGGCTGCTGACCCGGGTGATGGCACAGGAGCTGGCCGCGGACGGGATCACGGTCAACGCGGTCGCCCCCGGCGAGATCGCCACGCCGATGACCGGTCAGGAGGACGTCGACCCGTTCACCCAGGAGCGGCCCGGCGTACCGGTGGGGCGGCCGGGCGACGCCCGGGAGGTCGCCGCCGTGGTCGCGCTGCTCGCCTCCCCCGCCGCCAGCTACGTCACCGGGGCCTCCTGGCCGGTCGACGGCGGCATGCTGCTGATGGGCCCGCAGGCCGCCGCGTTGACCACTGACGACTGGCGGAACGTCTGATCCCCCAGCGACAGACACCGTCGGTCGTGAACGGGACAGCGAGCGGCAAACCGGGCACGTATCCTTCCCCATTCCGATGATCAGCGGCGGCGGTGCGGCCGGCCGGCGACGGAGGGGGACCGGATGCCCAGGTGGGCTGGTCGGGGCGGCCGGCAACGGCGCGCCTTCGTCGTCGGTGGGGCCCTGCTCGGGATCGCCGCCCTCATGCTGCTGGCCGCCTGGCGCAGCACGGGCTTCCTCAGCGACCTGCTGCTCAACCTCGGTGCCAGCGTGGTGCTCGCGGCCATCTCGTACGTCATCTTCGACCCGCTGTTCGAGGAGGCCCGCAAGGCGCGGGTGCAGGAGCACCTGAGCTTCGACCAGCAGGCGTTCGTGGCGCGGCTGCACCGCGCCGGCCGCCGGGTGCGGATCCTCGACACCTGGACGATCCTGCTCGAGCAGCGGCACCGCGAGGAGACGCTGGGGGCGGTCCGCGCGGCGCTGGCCAACGGTTCCCAGGTGCAGTTGCTCCTGCTCGACCCGGACTGCACCGCCGCACAGCAGCGCTCCGAGGAGCTGGAACGTCAGCGGGTGAACGTGCCGCGGCAGATCCGCACCAACCTGCGCCACCTGGCCGCCTTCTCCGACACCCTCGAGCCCCGGCTGCGGCACCGGTTGCAGGTCCGGCTCTACGACGCCTCCCCGTCGATCCAGCTCTACCAGTGGGACGGTAGGGCGCTGATCTCGTTCTTCCCGATCGGAAAGCTGTCGTTCAACGTGCCCCAGCTCGAGGTGGACATGGACAGCCCGTGGGGCGGGTTCGTGCACGCCCGGTTCGAGGAGCTGTGGGAGCACGAGCAGGCGACCTTGGACCTGGAACGGTACTGGTCGGTCACGGTCACGCTGCGCCACGACGACTCCGACGTGGTCGAGGTGCAGGTGCCCTACGTGACGGTGGACGGGCAGTACTACGTCGACTGCCACGCGTTCCGGCTGGCCCGGCCGCTGACCGTGCGGGCCGTGCTCCCGCCACGGGCGCCCGGGGCGGCGCCGGGAGCGTTCGCCCTGGCCGAGCCGGCCGATGGAGACCGTACGTCGGCTGCCACCGTGGTCCGGCACTTCGACCAGAAGTACGGGCCCGGCAACGGGGAGCGGGCGATCCGCCGGCTGGCGCCACAGCAGCCGGGCGGCCCGCGTACCCCGCTCCGCGGCGGGCAGTGACGCGCACGGAGGATGACCCCACCCTGCCCGGTCGGGGTGGCGCGCGGGACAATGGTGGTCGCCGTGCCCGATCGTCAGGAGGACCGTCCGCGTGTCGCCCAGTCCCGCTTCCCCGCCCGGGCCGACGCAGCCGCGCGCCGACTGTGGGCGCTGCTTCGGGCTGTGCTGCGTGGTGCCCGCCTTCGCCGCGTCGGCGGACTTCGCCGTCGACAAGCCGGCTGGTCAACCCTGCGCCAACCTGCGTCCCGACCACCGCTGCGGCATTCACACCGAGCTGCGGGAGCGGGGGTTTCCCGGCTGCACGGTGTTCGACTGCTTCGGCGCCGGCCAGCAGGTCGCCCAGGTGACCTTTGGTGGGCGGGACTGGCGGGACGCGCCGGAGACGCTGCCGGAGATGGCCGCGGCGTTCACCGTGCTGCGTCCGCTGCACGAGCTGCTCTGGTACCTCACCGAGGCGTTGGCGCTGCGCCCGCCGGCCGAGCTGCGCGTCGAGCTGGACCGCGTCCGCGCCGAGACGGCGGCGTTCACCGGGGGCGACCCGGCACAGCTGCGCGCGGTGGACGTGGCCGCGCACCGCGACCGGGTCAACCCGCTGCTCTCGCGGGCCGGCGACGCGGCCCGATCCCGGGGCGGCACCGCCGGTCCCGACCGCCGGGGCGCCCAGCTGCTGGGGGCGGACCTGCGCGGGGTGGACCTGCGCCGGGCCAACCTGCGCGGGGCGCTGCTGATCGGCGCCGACCTGCGCGGTGTCGACCTGGGCCTGGCCGACGTCACGGGCGCGGACCTGCGTGGCGCCGATCTGCGCGGCGCGGACCTGCGGGCCACCCTCTTCCTGCACCAGGCCCAGCTGGACGCCGCGCGTGGTGACGCGCGCACCGGCCTGCCGGCGACGCTCACCCGGCCGGCGCACTGGACGGCGCTGGCGCTCACCCCGGTCCGGCGGCCGGCCCGCGCCACTGTCCCCGCCCGCCGGGGTCGGCGCCGCTGACGCGACCCGCGCGGCGCTGCCGCGTCGGTCGGCTCGGCGATGGCACGCGGCGTCAGTCGGCGGACAGCTCCTGGAGGCCGGCGTGGACCGGGCACCGCGGACAGCGGGCGCGGTCACAGAGCCGGCAGAGGTGGGCCAGGCTGCGGGCGTCGGTCACCTCGTCGTGCAGCAGGGTCCGGGCGATGTCGTCGAGCTGGCTGCGTTGCTCGGCGGTCAGCGGGGCGAGCAGAGCGGTCAGTGCCTCCGCCCGGGCGCGCAGGATCCGGGCGGCGGCGCTCGCGCCCTCCGGCGTCAGGTGCAGCGCTCGGCTGCGCGCGTCGGCGCCGGCCCGCCGCTCCACCCAGCCCTGCTCCCGCAGCCGCCGGACCAGGTGCGCGGCACCGGGCTGAGTGAGCCCCAGCACCTGACCCAGCCACTCGGCCGTCACTCCCGGCTGGTCCTTGAGGACGACGAGCGCCTCGGCGAGCGCGCCGCTGGCCCCGATCGATGCGTTGACCGACGCGCGCATCCGGGAGCCGGCGAGCAACGCGAGGGCACCGAGCAGGTTGGCGGAGCTCTCCCCGGGTAGATTCATAAGTCATGAATCTACCCCGGCGCGCGGCACTGCTCATCGTGTTGATGACCGTGGCGCAGCTACCGGTCGCCATGCGCCAGCTGCTCGTCGTGCTGCTCGGTCACCAGAACACCGGCAGTTTCGCCACGGCCGGGGCGGCCAGCGCCGGCTGCGGGATCGGGCTGGCGCTCACCGCACCGCTGGTCGGCCGGCTGCTGGGCCGGCTCGGCGACCCGCCGGTGCTGCTCGCCACCGGCCTCGTCCACCTGCTCGCCCTGCTCGGGCTGGCGGTGGTCACCAGTCCGGTGGCGTTCGTCGCGTTGGCCACCGCGGCCGGGCTCAGCACCCCACCGGCGATGGGCAGCGGGCGCGCCCAGCTCGCCCGGATGGTTCCCTCCCCCGCGTTGAGCCGCGCGTACGCCGTCAACGCGGTCGGGCAGGAGCTGCTCTACGTGGGCGGCCCGCTCGCGGTGACGCTGAGCCTGCTGGTCAGCGGTCCGGCCGGGGCGCTGGTGACCTTCGCTGCGATCGGCACTGCCGGGCTGGTGGGCACCGCCGTCGTGATACCTCGCCGCGAGGCCGAGCGCCGACCCGCCGGGAGCCGGTCCGCGGCCCCCGGTCGGGCCATCCGCCGCACGGTCCTGGCCACCCACGTCGGCTACATGGTCGGCATCGGCGCCATGTGGGTGCTGGTCCCCGCCTTCGCCAGCGCGGTCGGGCATCCAGAGCAGGCCGGGTTGCTGGTCGCCGTGTGGTCGGTGGGCAGCCTGGCCGGTGGCGTGCTGCTGGCCCGCCTGGGCCGGCCCGGCAGCCCCGCCGGGGCGTACCTGGCACTGGTCGGCACGTTGGCCGCCACCTCGCTCGCGCTGCTGCTGCCCCGGTCCGTGCCGCAGATGGCCGTGGCGCTGGCGGTCTTCGGGCTCGCGCTGGCGCCGTTCCTGGCGGTCACCGACGAGATCCTGGCCCTGTCCACCCCGGCGCCCCGGCTCGCCGAGACGTACGGCTGGTTGCAGACCGTCGGGCAGCTGGGTATCGCCGTCGGCTCGTCGACCAGCGGCGCGGTCAACGACCACCTTGGCAACACCCCGGCGTTCCTGGTGGTCTCCGGCGCGCTGGCGCTGGCGCTGGTCGTCGCGCTCACCCGTCGCCGCACCCTGCGCCTGCCGTCCGCCCCGCCAAACGGGAGCGCGGCAACCCAACCACCGGTCGCCACGGCCGGGCGAGGTTTCGTCGGCGACGACGCCGGGTAGCCACCGCCGACGCGGAACGGCACCGACGGGGGGCACGGCGTGGGTTTCCGAAAGCGCGACGGTGAGCTGCCGGGCGACCCGCAGCACAGCGAGGACGAGGCCGGCCAGGCGCGGTTGGTGCAGGTCGAGGCGGACACCGAGGTCCCGCCGCCGGACGGCACCGACGTACGGCCGGACATCGTGACCGAGGACGACAACTCGGGTGTCGCCGGTGGCTCCTCCGGCAGCAGCGGCGGCGGGTCCACCATGCCCGGGCATCCCGACGCGACCCGCTGACGCGGGCTCAGCGCGGGTTCAGCGGCTGGCCAGCGCGGCCGCCCGCGCCTCGGTCATGCCCTTGTTGGCCAGCCCGTCGGCCCGCTCGTTCTCCGGGTGCCCGTTGTGCCCCTTGACCCACAACCAGGTGACCTGGTGCCGCTCGCAGGCCGCCTCCAGCCGCTGCCACAGGTCGGCGTTCTTCACCGGCTGCTTCGCGGCGGTGAGCCAGCCGTTGCGCTTCCAGGACGCCAGCCAGCTGGTGATGCCGTTGCGCACGTACGTGCTGTCGGTGTGCAGCTCCACGACGACCGGCCGGGTGAGACTCTCCAGCGCCTGGATGGCCGCCATCAGCTCCATGCGGTTGTTGGTGGTCGGGGTGGCCTCACCGCCGCACAGCTCCCGCTCGTGGTCGCCGTAGCGCAGCAGGGCTCCCCAACCGCCCGGCCCGGGGTTGCCGCTGCACGCCCCGTCGGTCCAGATCTGCACACCTCTGCCGGCCGCCGCGTCCACCATGCCCGGCAACCTACCGGGCGTCGACGCCGCGCCCCGCGCTCGGGGGCCGCCACGCCGGGCCGGCGCCGGCCGAAAATCCCGTGCGCCACCCGGGCACGGTCTGCCGGAGACGATCGCCATGATGGTCAGCGGGGCGGCGCGCCGGGCTCCGACCCGGCGACGTCCGGCTCGGCATCGCCCGTTCCGCCGGAGGGTGGGACGCCCACCACGGCCGCCGGGATGGCCGGGGCGGGTCGGGTCGGGCGCAGCCGGTCGCGGATCCGGTCCGCCGCGTCGCCGGCGGTGGCCGCGATCATCGGCAGCAGCCGGGTGGAGTTCATCACCGCGATCTCCTCGGCCGGGGTGGTGACGCCGTCGAGGAAGCGCAGCACCCGTTCGGCCGGGTTGCGGTCGAAGAGCCGGTCGAAGAAGTCCGGGCCGCCGACACCGCCCCGGTCCAGCGCGCGCAGGGCGACCGCGTCCATCCAGCGGTGCCGGCGGGGGTACGCCGGCGCGGGCACCGGCGGCCGGTCGGCGGCGAGGGCACGGGCCGCCTGGTCGGCCTGGCGGTACATGGCGGAGAAGGTGAAGCCGGTGGAGGGGCGGGTCGCGCCGCCGGCCGTGCCGAGGCGGACCACCCTGGGCGAGGGCCGGGCCGGGAACGGCGCGTCGGTCATCGGGATCACCCCGTTCTCCACCTCGCGCACCCGCAGCCCGGCCGGATCGAGCCCGAGCAGGTCGCGGTAGCCGGCCAGCGCCGCGTCGTACCCGGAGTCGGTGAGCAGGGCCGGCGAGAACTCGGTGTACTCGACCAGGGCGTAGCGGTCACTCACCGGGAGCACGTACCCGAACGAGACGCCCCGGGTCGGCTGCGGGGTGCGGAAGTCCATCAGCACCGCTCGCGCCGGGTCGAACACCGGCCGGTCGGCTTCGAGCCACCAGCCCCGGAAGTGCTGCAACCAGGTCGTCCGTCCGGGTCGGGCCGGTGGGCGGGGCCGGGAGTCGAGCACCCAGCCGGCTCGTACGGTGGGTCCGCCGCCGGTACGCACCAGCACGCAGGTGCCGTCGTCGACCACCGACTCCGCGGGCGCGACGATCCGGGTGGCGCCGAGGCGGCGCTCGGCCTCGGCAGCCCGGTCGTAGACCGGGCCGGAGCGGAGCATGGCGTACCGCAGCGGGGCCAGGTCCATCACCCGACGCCGCGCCGGGGTGGCCACCTCGACCTGCTGCCAGCTCGCGCTGAGCAGCGGGTCCAGGTCGCTGTCCGGGCGGCCCCAGAACGCCCAGGTGCGGTCCTGGCCACGCCGGCGCACCGGGTCGACGACCGCGATCCGCAGGTCGCGTACGCCGTGCCGGTCCAGCGCGGCGAGCAGCAGCGACGCGGCGCCGCCGCCGCCGAGCAGCGCGAGCTCGACGTCCAGCGGCGCGCGTCCGGTCACGGCCCCACGCTGCCACACGTCCCCACCCCACCACGCGCCGCCACCGACGCGGCGCGTCGTCAACCCGTCGGGGCGGTCTCGGGTACGGCCGGGGGCGGGTCGGCGTAGGCGCGGGCCACCGCCGCGCGGGTGAAGACCCGCCAGGTGGCGGCGGAGACGCCGATCGCCACCACCAGGCCGACCCAGTACGGCGCGGTGATGCCGAACCGGGCGGCGAGCAGGCCGCCGAGCAGGGCACCAACGCAGTTGCCACCCGCCGCCACGAAGAGCGTGGTGCTGGCCACCCGGCCCTGCAACGCGGGCGGGGTGAGCCGTTGGCGCAGCGAGTTCGCCACGATGTTCCACAGTGCGCTGTGCACGCCGAAGGCGAAGAGCGCGAACCCGACCACGACCGTGCTGCGGGAGGCGGCCAGCGCCAGGTGCAGCCCCGCCTCGATCAGCAGGCCGACCCGTATCGTCCAGGTCGCGCCGGACCAGGCGATGAGCCGATCGCCGAGGAGCGCACCGAGCACCCCGCCGCAGGCCATGCAGGTGAACAACAGCCCGTAGCCGACGGACCCGAGCCGCAGTCGCTCGTCGGCGAGCAGCACCAGCACCGCCAGCGCGGCGGTCAGGGTCACGTTGAGCAGGCCGATCAGCACGGCCATCGTCCGGAGCAGCCGATGGTGGGCCAGCCAGCGCAGCCCTTCGACGATCTCCCCCCGCATGGAGCGGGGCCGGCGTGCGCTCACGTCGGTGGCGGCGGCCCGGAAGTCGCCTCCGACGAGCGCCACCAGCACCGCGCTGAGGGCGTACGTGACGGCGTTGACCAGGAACGGGCTGCTCGCCGCGAGCGCGAACAGGAAACCGCCCAGCGGCCCGGCGAGCATGCCGTGCATGAGGGTGGTGCCGCCACCGAGCCAGCCGTTGGCACGCGCCAGGCGGTGCCGGGGCACCACGGTCGGCAGCATGGCCTGGCTGGCGGCACGGAACACGATCTCACCGGTGTTGACCACGAACAGCACCGCGTACAGCAGCAGCACGCCGGCTGTCCCGGTCATGATCGCCGCGGCCAGCACGGCCAGCGCGAGCACTCGCACCAGGTCGATGACGATCATCAGACGACGCCGGTCCATCCGGTCCACCAGCACCCCGCCGGGCAGGGCGAAGAGCAACCAGGGCAGCCAGGCCACGGCGGATGCCGCGGCCACGACGAGCGGGTCGTTCGTCCGCGAGGCGACGAAGAGCGGCGCGGCGACGGTGGCCAGGCCGCTGCCCAGCGCGGAGAGGGTGCTGGCCGCCCACAGCCGGGCGAACCGCGTGCCCAGTCCGGCGTCCCTGTCCCGCTTCACGGGCACGGAACCTACCAGCGGCTCTCCGGGCTCCACCCCGAATTTGTCCGTGGGCAGAAGTCGCGCTGTCATTTGACATGCAACCATCTGGTTGCCTATATTGGCGGGCAACCGGATGGTTGCCTATGGGAGGGTCGATGGACGAGGCGTTCCGAGCGCTGGCCGATCCCAGCCGCCGCCGACTGCTCGACCGGCTCAACGAGCGCAACGGCCAGACCCTGCGGGAGCTCTGTGACGGTCTGGCGACGACCCGACAGGCGGTCAGCAAGCACCTGTCGGTGCTGGAGGCGGCCGAACTCGTCACGACCGTGCGGCGCGGCCGGGAAAAGCTGCACTACCTCAACGCCGCCCCGATCACCGCCATCGCCGACCGGTGGCTCAGCCGCTACGACCATCAGCGGGCGACGGCACTCGCCGACCTGCGCACAGCATTGGAGCACCAGCCCATGGAGAGCCCCACGTTCGTCTACACCACGTACATCACCACCACGCCGCAGCGACTCTGGGCCGCGCTCATCGAGCCGGCCTTCACCCGCCGCTACTGGGGCGGGGTCGCGCTGGTGTCGGACTGGCAGGTCGGCTCACCGGTGCTGTGGCAGGACGCGCCCGACGGCGAGCCCCGCGATCTCGGCCAGCGGGTGCTGGTCGCCGAGCCGCACCGACGCCTCTCCTACAGCTGGCACGGCTTCCAGCCCGAGCACGCCGAGCACTTCGGCTGGTCCGCCGAGGAGCTGGCCGCCCGGCTCGACGAGCGGCGGTCGACCGTGACCTTCGAGATCGAGCCGCACGGCCCGTCGGCTGTCCGGCTGACCGTCATCCACGACGGCTTCTCCCCCGACAGCGAGATGCACCGGGCGATCAGCGGCCAGCTCGACGGCAGCGGAGGCTGGCCGGAGCTGCTGGCCAGCCTCAAGACGCTGGTGGAAACCGGAGAGCCGATGCCCGAGCCGGCCCCGGCGGAACGGGCCGGCTGAGCCGCCCGTCGGGCAGTGCATTACCGCCGTCGCCGGCAATACCTCGCCATCGACCCACCCGTGACAGCCCGGCCGCACGGACATCGATCGGATCAGCGGTGCCGGTCGGGCCGTGCGGGCCTTTCCGCAGCTCTCCCCGCCTTCGGGAGGACACGTGACGGCAACGAGGATTTCTCATTTTCACCGGATCGTGGTCCCAACGCACCTAGTGTTGGGCACACCGGTGCTAGTCACGGAGTTGGCCACCCGAACGACGTCCCACGCAGTCAGCGGACGAAAAGTGAGGGAAGACGCGTATGAAGGTCTCAACAGCACTCTGTTCGGCGGCGCTCGGCGTGGGCCTCGGCACGCTCCTGCTGCCGGGCGCCGCACTGGCCGACACCACCGTGTCACCAGCCACCACCCCGGTCGGTGGGACCGTCGTGCTCACCGCGACGACCTGCAACCCGAAGTCGGGTGACGCCATCTTCCGCGTCACCGGACCCAACCGCGACCAGAACGTCCGGTCCACCACGGCGGCGGCCGGCGGCGGTCTCAGCGCCGAACTCTTCACCGCCGGATTCACCCTGGGCACGTACACCGTGGCCGCCACCTGCGGCGACGGCAGCTCCGCCGGCAGCGCCACGTTCACCGTCACACCGATCGGCGGCGCCCCCGCCGGCTCCGGCGGCGGCAACCGCGACAACGGTGCCCTCGCCGCCGGCGGCACGCTGCTCGGCACCGCCGCCGTGGGCGCGGTGATCCTGTTCCGCCGGCGCCGTCCGGTGTCCGCCGTCGCCTGACCGGCGACCCGCTCCATCCCTGAGGACGGGTGCCCGCACCGGTGTCACCGGCGCGGGCACCCCGACCATCTTGTACGGAGGTCGGCACGTGTGGAGACGGCGGACCCTACCGGCCGTGGTCGCCCTGCTCGGCGTGAGCGGGTTGGGGTTGATCACCGTCGGCGTCACCGCCGACCCGGCGCGGCCACCACGGCCGCCAGCCAACACGCCGACACGCACCCACCCCGCACCGGACCTGGCGCCGCTGCCCCGCGCCGCGCCCGTCCGGGTGCAGATCCCGGCCATCGGCGTACGCGCCGAGGTCGTCCCGGTCGGCGCGGACGCCGCCGGGGTGCTGGAGGTGCCGCCGCTGGACCGGCCGACCCTCGCCGGCTGGTTCCGGCACGGGGTCAGTCCCGGTGAGACCGGCAACGCCGTCGTGGTCGGACACGTCGACTCCCCGGCCGGCCCGGCGGTCTTCTTCGACCTCGGGCGGCTCCGCGCCGGCCAGGAGATCCGGATCACCCGCGCCGACGCGCGGGTCACGACGTTCACTGTGGACGGTGTGCGGTCGTACCCCAAGGACCACTTCCCCACCACCCTGGTCTACGGCCCGTCGGACATCGCCGGGCTCCGCCTGATCACCTGCGGCGGCCGGTTCGACGCCGGGACCGGCAACTACGTGGACAACATCGTCGTCTTCGCCACCCGCACGGCCTGAGCCGGGCCGCCCGGCTGTCGGGAGCCGGACCCTGCTCGGCAGAATGCGGTTGCACCATCCCCTCCAGGCGCCGTGGGGCGGTGCGCCGGCGACGGGGAGGCACACGTGGATCAGCAGTCCGTACGGGACCGGGCCGGCCGAGGCGTACGCGCGCTGACCCGTCGACTGCTCGGTCGGGCCGAGGATGAGTCGCCCGCCCCGCGCCGGTCCAACCCGGACGCCGTCGTCGACTGCGCCGTCTACGTCAACGGCCGGCGCGAGCCCGGCCGCCCGCACTACGCCGACGCGTACGCCCACGCCCGGCGCGGCCGCAACGCCTTCGTCTGGCTGGGACTGCACGACCCCGGGCCGGCGGTGCTCGCCGCGGTGGGCCGGACCTTCGGGCTCGACGAGCTGACCGTCGAGCACGCGCTCGCCGACGGGCACCGGCCCACCGTGCAACGCCACGGGCCGGTCACTCTGCTGGTGCTGCGCACCGCCGGGTACGTGGAGCACGACGAGCTGACCGACACCTCCGAGGTGATCGACACCGGGGATGTGATGGTGCTGCTGGGCGACCGGTTCGCCATCACCGTGCGGCACGGCGCCGCCGGGGCGCTGCGCAGCGTCCGCGCCGACATCGAGCGCCGACCGGCGCTGCTGGCCGCGGGACCGTGGGCGGTGGCGTACGCGGTCTGCGCCCGGATGGTCGACTCCTACCTGGAGGTGGCCGGGCACGTGGAGCGGGACCTGGAACGGGTCGAGGAGTCGGTGTTCGCCCGTGACCGCTCCGCCGACATCCAGCACATCTACCAGCTCAAGCGGGAGGTGGTGGAGTTCAAGCGGGCGGTGCTGCCGTTGCAGGCGCCCATGCGTACGCTGCTCGATCCGGGCTCCGACGGACCGCCGCGCGCCCTGCACCGCTGGTTCGTCGACGTGGACGGTCGGTTGAGCCGGGCGGTGGACCGGGTGGCCGCGTACGACGACCTGCTCACCTCGATCGTCCAGTCCCGGCTGGCGCAGCTCGCCGTGGAGCAGAACAACGACATGCGCAAGATCGCGGCGTGGGCGGCCATCGCGGCCACCCAGACCGGCATCGCCGGCGTGTACGGGATGAACTTCTCGCACATGCCGGAGCTGGGCTGGCGCTACGGCTACGCCGGCGCGCTCACCCTGATGGCGGTGGCCGCCCTCGCCCTGTACCGCCTGTTCCGCCGCTCGGGCTGGCTGTGACCAGGGCCAAGGGACCGATCATCAACTGTCACTGCGACCGGCCGCCGGTCCGCCGGCGGTGGCGGGCGGCTAACCTCGCGCGGTGATGTGGCAGCGGTACGTGGCGATCGGCGACAGCACCACCGAGGGGCTCGACGACCCGGACGGCGCTGGCGGCTACCGGGGCTGGGCCGACCGGTTCGCCCTGGCGGTGGCCCGCTCCCAGGGCGGCCTGGAGTACGCGAACCTGGCGATCCGTGGCCGGACCACCGCGCGGATCCGCGCCGAGCAGCTCCAGCCCGCCCTCGACCTGGCCCCCGACCTGGCCACCGTGGTCGCCGGCATGAACGACGTGCTGCGCCCCTCCTTCGACGCCGACCAGGTCGCCGAGGATGTCGCGGCGATGCAGCGGGCACTGGTCGGGCAGGGCGCCACCGTGCTGACGTTCACGATGCCCGATCCGGCGCCGGTGATGCCGCTGGCCCGGCCACTGCGGGGTCGGATGCTGGCACTCAACGAGGCGCTGCGGGCGGCCACCGCGCGGACCGGGGCCACTCTGCTCGACCTGGGAGCCCACCCGGTCTCCTCCGATCCCCGGCTGTGGAGCGACGACCGGCTGCACGCCAACAGCGCCGGGCACGAGCGGATCGCCGCCGCCCTGGCGCACACGGCGGGCCTGCCCGGGTTCGACGACTCCTGGACGCGGCCGCTGCCGCCGACGCCACGGCGTCGCCGGGGCGAGGTGTTCGGCGCCGAGCTGGCCTGGACCCGACGGCACCTGCTGCCCTGGCTGGCCCGACACCTGCGCGGCCAGTCGTCGGGCGACGACCGGGTCGCGAAGCGGCCGGTGCCGCTGCCGGTGCAGGTGGACTAGCTTGATCTTCAACCGTCGGAGGGTTCAGATCGGCCCTGGCTGGCCATGGGCGCAAGCCCGGTGGGCCCCGGTCTGACACCAACGACCTACCGGCTACCTCGCCGGCTGCTGCGCATGGCACGGGTCACGGTGACGGGCCGTCCGTCCGGTGCGCGGCCACCGGCCAGCTGCGCGTACCCGGTCGAGCCCAGGGGCACCAGCGCGACCCGGCCGGCGGAGTCCGCGTGGATGCCCCAGCCGTACCGCTTGCCGAGGTCGCTCGCACGCAGGCACGGCTGACCCTTGGCGAAGAACTCCTCCCTCGCGGCCGCACGCTCGGCCTCTGGTATCCCACGCCGGTCGGCCCAGACAGTGAAGACCACGTCGTCCGACGTGTAGCGGTAGGGCGCTTCGGCGATCATCCGGAACGTGAGTTCCGCGATACCGGGCGTGGTCCGCGCCGGCGGAACGGCGGCGCTCGACGCCGTGCTGTCCTCCGCGACCTGGATGAAGGTGTCCACGTAGTTGGTGCTGTGCATGGACGCCATCCTCTCCGCAATGGCACGGAGGGTCTTGGAGAAATGCGACACGGGCTGTCAGCCTGGCGCCCTGACGAACACGCCGCGGCCGGTCGGGCAGACCGACCGGTCGGGTGTCCTGCACCCGAAGAACCTCGCGCACCACACACCCCAGCTCCGGTCGGTGCCCGGGCCCGTCAGGTGATGCGGCAGGATGGCGGCGTGGGCAAGGGTGCGGGGCGCCGGCGGGCGGACGCGACGACGGGACGGGCCTGCCCGTGCGGCTCCGGTCAGGCGTACGCCGACTGCTGCGCGCCGGTGCACGGCGGTGTGGCGCAGGCGCCGACCGCCGAGGCGCTGATGCGCTCCCGGTTCAGCGCCTTCGCCCTCGGCGAGACCGGCCACCTGCTGCGCAGCTGGCACTCCTCGACCCGGCCGGCCCGGCTGGAGCTGGACCCGGGGCAGCGGTGGACCCGGCTGGAGATCGTCGAGACCGACCGGGGCGGCCTGCTCGACACCGCCGGCACCGTCACCTTCCACGCCCACTACCGGGAGGCTGGGCGCCCGGGCACGCTGACCGAACGCAGCCGGTTCGTACGCGAGGACGGCCGGTGGGCCTACCTCGACGGCGAACAGCCCTGACCGCCGCCCCGACGGCCGGTTCGGTCGTAGGATGACGGTGGCGTAGTCCTGCACCGCACCGTCGTACGAGCGGGCCCGTGGTCTGCGGAGGCCCGGTCGGCGGCGCGGCGGCGGCTTCTCCGCTGGAATCGGACGGAGACCACGGATGACCATGACGTTCATCAATCTTCCGGTGCGTGACCTGACCACCGCCGCCGAGTTCTACCGGGCGCTCGGCTTCACCAGCGAGCAGGCCGAGCTGGACGGGGACAGCCTGGCGCTCACCATCTCCGACAGCACCCGGCTGATGTTGCACCTCCGCTCGGCCTTCGAGGAGTACACCGGGGTCGCCGTGACGGACACGGAGAGCAACCGGGAGGTCATCGTGGGGCTGACGGCGGAGAGCCGGGAGCAGGTCGACGAGCTGGTCGACCGGGCAGCGGTGGCGGGCGGGGAGTCACTCGGGCCGGGGACCACCAACGGCCGGCTGTACATGCGCGGCTTCCGGGACCTGGACGGCCACCAGTGGTCGTTCCTGCACATGCACGGTTGAGCCCGGGGTCCGGCGGCGGTCGGTGCGACCGCCGCCGGGCTCGTACCGCACTCCCCTGGTCACCTCGGGCCGCGGGCGCCGACCGCCGCGACGCCGCCGCGTGCGCCCGCGCGACGCCGGCGGCGGGCCACCAGCACCAGCGCCACGACGAGGTACGGCCCGGCCGCCACCGCGAACGCCACCGCGTTGCCGGCCGCCGTGTCGACGAGGCCGTAGCCGATGTAGGTCACGATGATCAGCACGTCGGTGGCCATCCCGGCGAGCGACGTGACCGTGGCGCGACTGCTCCCGGTGATCCGCGCCTGGAGCCGCGCGTCGGCCAGCACGGTGGCCAGTTGTGCGGCCCCGAACGCCACCGCGAGCAGCACGAACCCGGCCGGGTGCGCGATGAGCGCTCCCCCGGCCAGCGCACCGGCGACGACGAACAGCAGGGCGGCATAGCCGAGCCCGCTCAGCCGCTCCCCCGCCGGGGCGAGCAGCCCGCCCGTGGTCACCCCGGCCCAGAGCAGCAGTAGCAGCAGCGGCACAACCTGCGCCCCGACGCCGGTGTCCAGGGCCAGCAGCGGGGTGTACTCGTCCAGGGCGCCCCAGTCGGCGGCCACCACCGCGACCAGCAGCACGGTGGCGCGTACCGGCGGATGCGTACGGACCTGCGTCACCCCCGCCCGCAGCGTGTCCCACCAACCCGGGTCGGCGTCGTCCCCACCGGACGGTGGCTCCGGGTCGCGCTCCCCGGCCACGACCGGCGCGGTCGGCGGTGGGCGGTGCTCCGGGAAGCGGGCGGCGACAGCGGCGGCGAGCAGACAGGCGAACACGCTCGCCACCCCGACCGCCGGGTAGCCCCCAGCGGCGAGCACCGGGCCGGCGAGCACTCCGGAGACCAGCACACCCAGCACACCGGCCGTCCGGGCGCGGCCGAGCACCCGGGGAAACCGGCCGACCGCGCCGAGCTGGTCCAGTTCGGTCCAGACCAACGCCTCCAGGGCGCCGGAGACCAACGCGCCGCCGGCGCCCCAGAGCAGGAACCCGACCGCGAACGCCGGGTACGACGGGACCACGACCCAGAGGGCGTACGCGGCGGCGGTCACCAGCGGAGCGAGGCGCAGCAGCAGCCGGCGGGACACCGCGTCGGCCCAGGCGCCGGAGGGCACCTCGAAGAGGATGCCGGCGGCCGACCAGATGACGAAGAGCGAGGAGATCTGCCCCACCGACAGCCCGGTGTCGGCGAAGAGCAGCGCATACACCGGGTAGAGCAGGACGAGGTCGCTGAGGAACGCGTACCCGTAGAGGGTGGCCGTCAGCCGGCGGACCGGCGGGTCGGGCACGCGTGTGGCGATGCGGGTCATGAGGCCTTCCCGTGGGAGTGGAGACGGACACCGGACGAGCGGTGCCCGCGGTGGCCCACGGGATCGGCCTACGGCGTTGGATCAATGTCGCCAGGTCATGTCGGAGATGCTAGAACCCGCCTCGCGGCGCGGGCCAGCGCTTTCGGCGCGCCGGTCGACGCGAAGCGGGGCGGGACCCTCGCGGATCCCGCCCCGCCGCCTCGCTCGGCGTCAGCGACGATTCGGGTCGACCGGCGGAATGACCGTGGTGGCCTCGCTGTCGTCGCTGGCGCGCTGGTCGGGCACCACGCGGTCAGTGCCGGTGCTCACCACCTGGGTGGCTTCGGCGTCGGCGCCGCGGCTCACCACCTGGGTGGCGTCCGGGTCCACCGGGCGGGTGACCACCTGGGTGGCCTCCGGGTCGGTGCCGGCGGCCGACCGCCGGGCCAGTTCGGCCTCGGTGTCCCGGCGGCCGGCCCGGTAGGCGCGGGCGTGCGTGGCGATCAGCTGCGACTCCTGCTCCGCGCGGCTCAGCCACGTCTCCCAGCGGCTCTGCATCGGACGGATCAGGCCGCCGCCGACCCCGACGACGAGGATGCCGCCGACCGTGGCCAGCACGGCGATCAGCACGGGCGTGGTGACCGCGGTGGCCACGCCGATCTGGTTCAGCGCGGCGATGACACCGAGGCCGAGGATGAACACCGAGGCGATGCCGGCCAGCACCCGGCCGTACGACAACCCGCCGAGCGCGCCACTGATGATGTCCTTGACGGCGTTGGCGATGGCGGCGGCGACCACGACGATGACGATCGCGACGAAGGCGCGGGGCAACCACGAGATCACGGCGGCGATCAGGTCGGAGATCGGGTTCGGGCCCCAGATGCCGAAGGCGAGCTGGAGGGTGAGCAGCAGCACCGCGTAGTAGACGAGCTTCGCCACGATGTCGCTGGCGTCGTACCGGGAGCGGCTCAGCGCCCGGCGGACGCCGCCGCGTTCGACGGCGCGGTCGAAGCCCACCCGTTCCAGCACCTTCTCGACGATCTTCAGCACGGCCTTGGCGATCAGCCATCCCGCCACCAGGATCGCCAGGAAGGCGACAGCCTTGGGCAGGAAGAGCATCACCGAGCGGAGGGCGTCGCCCACCGCGTCGCTGACGTTGTCACTCATCGGGTTTTCCTCCATGCGGGGCAGTCGGGACGGTCGGCCCCGACCTACCCGCGCCGACACGCGCGGAAACGCCGGCCGCTCAGCGCCCCGGGGCCCCCGGGTCGTCGCCCTGCTCGGCGGCGGTGGCCACCTGCTCCGTCACCGGCCCCAGATCGGGCGCGGCGGATGTCGTCGGCCGGCCCGGACCGGCGGCATGCGGGGCCAACTGGTCGAAGAAGCGCAGCAGCTCGACGGGGAACGGCATGACCAGCGTGCTGTTCTTCTCCGCCGCCACGTCCACCACCGTCTGCAACAGACGCAGCTGGTACGCGCCGGGAGTGGCCTCCATCGCCCGGGACGCGTCGGCGAGCCGACGCGATGCCTGGAACTCGCCGTCCGCGGCGATCACCCGGGCCCGGCGTTCCCGCTCGGCCTCGGCCTGCCGGGACATCGACCGCTTCATCCCTTCCGGCAGTGAGACGTCCTTGACCTCCACCCGCTCGATGAGCAGGCCCCACGGCTTTTCGGTGGGCGCGTCGATGACGGACTTCAGCTCGGCGTTGACCCGTTCCCGGTCGCCCAGCACGGTGTCCAGGTCGGCCCGCCCGATCACCGAGCGCAGCGCGGTCTGGGCGACCTGGAGCACGGCCGAGGGATAGTCGTGCACGTTCACCAGCGCCTTCACCGGGTCCACCACCCGGTAGTAGACCACCGCGTCGACGGTGAGCGTGACGTTGTCCCGGGTGATCGCGCCCTGCGGCGGCACGCCGATCACGGTGGTCTGCATGCTGACCCGCACCATCCGGTCGGCGACCGGGACGATCAGTTGCAGGCCCGGCTGGCGGACCCGCTCCAGCACCCGGCCGAACCGGAAAACGATGCCGCGCTGGTACTGCTGGACAAGCCGGACGCTGAGCGACAACACCAGCACCACGACCACGGCCACGACGACGAGGCCGACGACAGCTCCCATGACATCCGCGCTCCCCCGGAGGCGCCCGCCTCCCGGAGCGCCGGGTACCCGTTCCGCTCCCCGCCATGCCGCCCCGGTCGCTGCGCCTCGGCGCATCACGCGCTCGGCTACACCTTCCGCCGGCACCTGCGACGGATCGGCGGCGCCATCGAGGAGTGAGCGGCGACCGGCGGCGCGAGCCCCACCGGTGCGAGCGGCGCGCCGAGCGGTGACGTGGGGTGGAGAACCTCTAGCGCGCGGGCGAGTCTTGGCAATATCCTCCGGAGAGCGTGCGGCCATTGGAGCTACTTTTCATTCCCCGCCGCCGGGCCGCAGGAGGAGAAACCATGCACGTCGACCATTCCGAAGTGGACCGCCGGACGCTGCTGCGAGCCGGTCTCGGCGCGGCCACGGTCGCCGTGGTCGGGAGCGAACTCGCCTTCCCGGGCGCTGCCCACGCCGCCCCCGGCGCCGACCTGGACTGGATCATCAGCTGCGACGAGTGGGCGGCCCGGCCGCCCAAGGACCCGCTGTCGGTCAGCGCCATCGCGACCAACAAGATCATCGTGCACCACATGGCGTTCCCGAACGTCACCGACTACTCCCAGGAGCAGGCGGTCAAGCTGGCCCACGACTGCCAGGACCTGCACATGGACGGCAACGGCTGGTCGGACACCGGCCAGCACTTCACGGTGAGCCGGGGCGGCTACGTGCTGGAGGGCCGGCGGGGCAGCCTGGAGCGGCTGGAGGCCGGCGACCGGCAGATGATCTCGGCGCACTGCCCGGGCGAGAACGGCCGGGCCATCGGGATCGAGAACGAGGGCACCTACGTCACCGAGACCCCGCCGAAGGCGCTGACCGACTCGCTGGTCAAGCTCTGCGTCGCCGTCTGCCGCCAGTACGGGCTGCACGCGCACGACATCTTCGGCCACTGGGACTTCCGCACCACGCAGTGCCCCGGCGCCGCCTTCTACCGCGAGTTCCCGGCGCTGCGCCGGCGGGTGTTCACCGCCCTCGGCACCGACCTGGCCGACGTCCCGGCGCGCCGCTGGCCGGACCTGTGGCGCTTCGTCAACTCCCCGTCGGTCCGGGTGGTGCAGTACCTGCTCGCCTTCCGCGGCTACCCGGTGACGGTCAGCGGCACCTTCGACGCCGCGACCGTGACCGCCGTGCAGGACTGGCAGGCGCGCAACGGCATCCCGGTGGACGTGGACGCCACGCTCACCACGCCGACCTGGGAGACCCTGGCGCCCGAGCTGGACCAGCACGCCGGCGGCCTGCCGGTGACCGCGGTGCAGGAGATCCTCGCCACCAAGGGGTACGCCGTCACCGTCACCGGGGCGTACGACTCCGCCACCCGGGCGGCCGTGAAGGACCTGCAGGCGCTGCACGGGCTCCCGCGCAACGGCAAGATCAGCACGAGCACGTGGTGCACGATCGTCGGCGGGACGGTCCGCCAGTCGTTCCGGCACCGCTGATCCTGCGGAGCACCGGCGGCGGCACGGGCGCGCACCCGTGCCGCCGCCAGGCCCGGCAACCAGCGCAAACGCGGGCGCGCCTCATTGGCCGCCCTCCACCGGTCTGCGACGATGACGCTGACCAGGACCAAGGAGGGCGCTGTGCAGACGCGACTCAACCCGTACCTCAACTTCCCCGGCACCGCCCGGGAGGCGATGGAGTTCTACCACCGCGTGTTCGGCGGTGATCTGACGATGAACACCTTCGGCGAGTTCGGCAGCACGGAGCCGGGCCTGTCCGACCAGATCATGCACGCGCGGCTGGAGTCCCCCAACGGGTTCACCCTGATGGCATCGGATATCGCGCCCGGGATGAACTACGTGCCCGGCACCACCATCGCGATCAGTCTCAGCGGCGACGACGCCGACCAGCTGCGCGGCTACTGGGAGCAGCTCTCCGCGAGCGGGTCGGTGACCATCCCGCTGGAGAAGCAGATGTGGGGCGACGAGTACGGCCAGTGCGTCGACCCGTACGGCGTCAATTGGATGGTCGACATCATTCAGCCCCAGGCCTGACCAGCGCGCCGTCGTCGGTGTGCCGGTTTGGCCGACGGCGCGGGCGGAAAGAGTGCCGGGCATGAGATGGGCCCGTCGAGCCGTACCCGCCGTCGCCGCCGCCGTCGCCGCGCTGGCCGCGCGGGACCTGATCCAGCGCGACCACGCGCTGCTGCGCAACTTCCCGGTGCTCGGACGCGCCAGGTACCTGCTGGAGGCGGTCGGGCCGGAGCTTCGGCAGTACATCGTGGCCGGCAACAACGAGGAGCGGCCGTTCACCCGGGACCAGCGCCGCTGGGTGTACGCGTCGGCGAAGCAGCAGAACAACTACTTCGGCTTCGGCACGGACAACGACATCGAGTACACCCCCGGCTATCCGATCATCAAGCACCGCACCTTCGGCCGGGCCGTGCCGCCGTCGACGCCGACCGCCGGGCACGACGTGCGGCTGCCCTGCGCCAAGGTGCTCGGCGCGGCGCGGGGGCGGGCCCGCGCGTTCCGCCCGGAGTCGGTGGTCAACATCTCCGGGATGAGCTTCGGATCGCTCTCCGGCAACGCCGTGGCGGCACTGAACAGGGGTGCGGCGCTCGCCGGCTGCCTGCAGAACACCGGCGAGGGTGGCCTGTCGCCGTACCACCGCAACGGTGGTGAGCTGATCTTCCAGCTCGGGACGGCGTATTTCGGCTGCCGGGACGAGCACGGCCGGTTCAGCCTGGACCGGCTGCGGGACCTGGTCACCGGCGCGCCGGTGAAAGCGCTGGAAATCAAGCTGAGCCAGGGCGCCAAGCCCAGTCTCGGCGGGCTTCTGCCCGGTGCGAAGGTGTCCGCCGAGATCGCCGCCACCCGCGGCATTCCGGCCGGGCAGGACTGCGTCAGCCCCTCCCGGCACGCCGAGTTCTCCGACTGCGACAGCCTTCTCGACTGGGTGGAGCTGCTGGCCGCCGAGACCGGCCTGCCGGTCGGCATCAAGTCGGCGGTCGGCGATCTGGGCTTCTGGCAGGATCTGGCCACCCTGATGCGGGACACCGGCCGGGGTGTCGACTTCGTGACGATCGACGGCGGCGAGGGCGGCACCGGCGCCGCTCCGCTGATCTTCACCGACTCGGTGTCGCTCCCGTTCCAGCAGGGCTTCTCCCGGGTGTACAAGGTCTTCGCCGAGCACGGCCTGCACGAGCGGGTGGTCTTCGTCGGCGGCGGCAAGCTCGGCCTGCCGGACAACGCCATCGTGGCCTTCGCGCTCGGCTGCGACCTGGTCAACGTGGGTCGGGAGGCGATGTTGTCGATCGGCTGCATCCAGGCGCAGAAGTGCCACACCGACACCTGCCCCACCGGAGTGGCGACCCAGAACGCCTGGCTGGCCCGGGGGCTGGACCCGACGCTGAAGTCGGTGCGCGCGGCCAACTACCTGCGGACGCTGCGCCGCGACCTGGTGAAGGTGGCCGAGGCGTGCGGCGTGGAGCACCCCGGCCTGATCGGCACCGACGCGGTGGAGATCCTGGACGGCCGCACCGGCTCCACCCCACTGAGCGAGGTGTACGGCTACCGGCCGGAGTGGGGCCTGCCCTCGCCGGCCGACCGAGAGGAGATCATCCGGCTGATGGCACCGGAGGCGCCGCAGGGCGGCAGCGCCACGCCCTCCCCCACCGCGGTCGGCTGAGCCTTGCCGGGCTCGGCCTGGCCTCGGACCGGATCCCGAGGCCATGTTTCCCGATGAGCCTTATACCTGTGAGTCATAGATATGACTCACAGGTATAACCCTTTTGCCCAACGTGCCTGCCGGACTGCTGCCTGTCCGGCATTCGACGCGCGATAAACGCGTGGAGCCGCTGCCGGGGGGCACCGTATCGTGGCGCGGTGCTGATCAGACGCGAGACGCCCGCCGATGTCGACGCCATCCGCGCGGTGCACGCCGCCGCCTTCACCGCGCCGGACGACGGCGTACCGATCGAGGCGACGCTGGTCGACGCGCTGCGCGCCGACGAGGGCTGGCTGCCCGCGTACTCCCTGGTGGCGACCGACCCCGACGGCCAGGTGGTGGGGCACGTGGTGGCCACCCGCGGTCAGGTGGCCGGCCAGCCGGTCGCGCTCGGCCTGGGGCCGCTCGGCGTGCTCCCCGACTGGCAGCGGCGCGGGGTCGGCTCGGCGCTGATGCACGCGGTGCTCGGTGCGGCCGACGCCCGGGACGAGCCGCTGGTGGTGCTGCTCGGCCACCCCGACTACTACCCGCGATTCGGGTTCCGACCGGCCGTCGAGCTGGGCGTCACCCCGCCGCAGCCCTGGGGCCCGCAGTACTTCCAGGCCCGCCCGCTGAGCGCCTGGCGGGAATCGATCCGGGGCGAGTTCCGGTACGCGGCCCCGTTCGACGAGCTGTGACCGCACCGCGTATCCGGCGGCGGCGCGCCACCGACCTCGACGGATGCGTCGCGGCCCTCGCCCTCGTCCACCGGGCCGACCGGTACCCGCTGAACTGGCCCGCCGACCCGCACCGCTGGCTGCGCGAGCCCCGTCCGGCGCGCGCGTGGGTCGCGGTCGACGCCGACTCGGCGATCGTCGGGCATGTGGCGGTGCACCGGCTGCCCGACCCGGCGGACGCGCCGCTGACCCGGCCGACCGCCGAGGTGGCTCGCCTGTTCGTGTCGCCGTCCGCCCGCGGGGCCGGGCTGGGCGGCGCGCTGCTGACCCGGGCCTGGCGGTGGGCGAGCGAGCGCGGGACGGACCTGGCGCTCGAGGTGGCCGCCAGCGACACCGCGGCCGCCGCGCTCTACGAGCGCACCGGGTGGCGGTGCGCCGGCACCAGCACGGCGCAGTGGAACGCCCCCGACGGTGGCGCGGTGTCGCTGCGCCGTTACACCCTGGCAGCAGATGCTGCGCCGAAGCGCTGACGCCATGCGAACATATGTACGTGTCAACCGGGGCCAGCATCCTGCACGCCGACCTGGACGCTTTCTACGCGTCGGTTGAGCAGCGCGACGATCCACGCCTGCGGGGGCGGCCGGTGATCGTCGGCGGCGGTGTGGTGCTGGCGGCCAGCTACGAGGCGAAGGCCCGGGGCGTGCGCAGTGCGATGGGCGGCCAGCAGGCGCGCCGGCTCTGCCCGGACGCGATAGTGGTGCCGCCCCGGATGTCGGCGTACACGGAGGCCAGCCGGGCGGTGTTCGAGATCTTCCGGCAGACCACCCCGCTGGTCGAGGGGCTCTCCATCGACGAGGCGTTCCTGGACGTGGGCGGCCTGCGCCGGCTGGCCGGGCCGCCGGCCGGCATCGCCGAGCGGCTGCGCCGGGAGGTCCGCGAACGGGTCCGCCTGCCGATCACGGTGGGCGTGGCCCGGACGAAGTTCCTGGCGAAGGTGGCCAGCGGGGTGGCGAAGCCGGACGGGCTGCTGGTCGTCGCGCCCGACGCCGAGCTGGCGTTCCTGCACCCGCTGCCGGTGGAACGGCTCTGGGGCGTCGGCCCGGTCACCGCCGCGAAGCTGCGGGAACGACGGATCCGCACCGTCGGCGAGGTGGCCCGGCTCGGCGAGGCCGCGCTGGTGTCACTGCTCGGCGCCGGCGCCGGCCGGCACCTGCACGCCCTGGCGCACAACCGCGACCCGCGGGCGGTGCAGGTCGGTCGCCGGCGGGGCTCGATGGGCGCGCAGCACGCGCTGAGCCGGACGCCACACGCGCCGGCGGAGCTGGACGCCGTCCTGGCCGGCCTGGTCGACCGGGTGACCCGGCGGATGCGGGCGGCCGGGCGGTCCGGACGCACGGTGATGCTGCGGCTGCGCTTCGGCGACTACACCCGCGCCACCCGCTCACACACCATCCGCAAGGCGACCGCGGACACCACGCCGCTGCTGGGCGCCGCGCGGGCGCTGCTGCGGGTCGCCCTGCCCGAGATCGGCCGGCGGGGCGTCACACTGATCGCCGTCTCGGTCGGCAACCTGGACGACAACCCGGTCCAGCCGGAGCTGCCGTTCCACCACGATCCGGGGGCCGAGCTGGACGCCGCGGTGGACGCGGTCCGCGACCGGTTCGGATCGTCGGCGGTCACGCGTGCGGTGCTGCTCGGCCGGGATCCAGGCGTCGAGATGCCGCTGCTGCCGGATTGACCGCACCGGGTGGCGCGGGCGGCCTGCGCCGGACATCACAGCCGGCGCGGGGTTTAGCGACGACCTGAGCGGTGACGTAGTGAAGATTCAGCCTTACCAGGGGGGACCATCATGTCCGACGACACCAGCAACCGTCCGAGCCGGCGCGAGCAGCGTCCCGGCGACGTGACCGACCCGCTGCTCTGGCAGCTCGCGATCGACGTGCTCAGCGCGCACGAGCCGGACGAGGACGGCACCTGCCGCAACCTGCTCTGCGCCGGCCAGCCGTGGCCGTGCGCGGCCCGCAGCTCCGCTGAACAGTCACTGCGGCTGGCCCGTGGTGCGGCCGACACACCGTCCACAGTCGCTCCGGAGCGAGGCGAGGCCGCGACCACGCGCAGTGAACGTCCCGCTGACGGCGTTCCGGCCGCGCGCCGGGCCTGGTCGGTGCCGGCGCGGCCCGAGGCTGCCGCGTCGGCCGCCTGACGCCCCCTCCTCGACACGCCCGCGGGCGCCCGACGGGAATCCGGTCGGGCGCCTGCGTGCCGTGTGTCAGATGGCGAGCCGCTGACCCGGGAAGATCAGACCGGGGTCGGCGCCGATCAGCTGACGGTTGCGCTCGTACAGGGCCTGCCAGCCGCCGGCCACGTGGTGGGCCTGGGCGATCTCCGACAGGGTGTCGCCCGGCTTGACCAGGTACGTCCCGGTGCCCGTTGACGGCGCGGTGCGCTCGTGGTTGCGGGTCGCCGGCTGCTGGCCGCGCGACGACCGCTCCCGGGGCTTGGACGTCGAGTCGGACTTCGAGGTGGACTTCGTCGAGGACTTCGCGGCGGAGCCGCCCGACGAGCCGCCCTTCTTGCCGCAGGTCGGCCAGGCGCCGATGCCCTGCCCGTCGAGCACCTTCTCGGCGATCGCGATCTGCTCGCCGCGGCTGGCCAGGTCCGCGCGGGCGGCGTACTTCTTGCCGCCGTAGCCGGCCCAGGTGCTCTGCGAGAACTGCAGACCGCCGTAGTAGCCGTTGCCGGTGTTGATGTGCCAGTTGCCGCTGGACTCGCACTGGGCGATCGCGTCCCAGTTGACCGCGGCCTGGGCCGGGGCGGCCGGGCCGAAGAGGGCGACGGCGCCGGTGACCGCGCCGACGGCGAGAGTGCCGACGGCGACGCGGCGGGTGGTGACCCGTCGATGACGGGGCGTGTGTGCAGATGACATGTGAGTTTCCTCCACGCCGGCGAGGTGAGCTGTCGGGTTCGGGCCGAGGAGCCCGGCCGCGCGGTGGCGGCTTCACCCCGAGGTGACATGCACCGAGGAACGTTGGGTCCCCCGCTCCTGCCCGGGTGACTGGGTTCCGACGACCGGGGGGCAGGATTTGGCGTTGCCGGTCGCGGTGTCCGCATTGGCGAACCCGACCGACGTTAGGCACGGTCGGTGACGGTCGCCCACCCCCTGTGAACTTCTTCACCGGCGCACGCGGGGCGGCCCGCGCAGCGGTTGCGGGTGTCCCGGGACTGTGCAGTGACCACGATGGACCGGTTCCGATCGGGTCGGGTCTCAGGCGTCGCGCCGGAGCCAGGCCACGAGCAACTCCACAGAGGCCGGCGGGTCGGACGATCGAACGGCCCGGCCGGCGGGGCCCGCTGAGCGGGCGGCCCGCCGGCCGGAGGGGTCCGTCGGTCAGAGGGTGCGCGCCAGCCGGTCGGCCAGCGCCCGGGTGAACCGGGCCGGGTCGGCCAGCTCGCCACCCTCGGCGAGCACCGCCAGGCCGTACAGCAGCTCGGCCGTCTCGGTCAGAGCCTCGGAGCCGGCGCTCTGCTCGTGCGCCTTGCGGAGCCCGGCGACCAGCGGGTGACCGGGATTGATCTCCAGGATCCGCTTCGCCGACGGCACCTCGTGCCCCATCGCCCGGTACATCTTCTCCAGCGTCGGGGTGAGATCGTGCGCGTCGCCGACGACGCAGGCCGGTGAGGTGGTCAGGCGCGACGACAGGCGGACCTCGCGGACGCTGTCGGCCAGGGTGGTGCCGAGCCAGTCGAGCAGCGCGGCGAATTCCTGTCGCTGCTGCTCGCGCTCGGCCTCGGCCTGCTGCTTCTCCTCGTCGGTGTCCAGGTCGACCTCGCCCTTGGCGATCGAGCGCAGCGGGCGGCCGTCGTACTGGCCGACCCGCTCGACCCACACCTCGTCGACCGGGTCGGTGAGCAGCAGCACCTCGTGGCCCCTGGCCCGGAACGCCTCCAGGTGCGGGGAGTTCTCGATGGTGGCCCGGGAGTCGCCGGTGGCGTACCAGATGTCGCTCTGGCCGTCCTTCATCCGTGCCACGTAGCCGGCCAGGTCGGTGGGCTCGGCCGGGTCGTGGGTGGAGGCCACCGACAGGATCTCCAGCAGGGTGTCGCGGTTGTCGGTGTCGTCGATCAGCCCCTCCTTGACCACCGCGCCGAACTCGGTCCAGAAGGTGCGGTAGCGCTCGGGGTGGTTGGCCTTGAGGTCCCGGACCGTGGCGAGGACCTTCTTCACCAGGCGGCGGCGGACGATCTGGATCTGCCGGTCCTGCTGGAGGATCTCCCGGGAGATGTTCAGCGACAGGTCGTGCGCGTCGACAACACCCTTGACGAAGCGCAGGTAGGTGGGGACCAGCGCCTCGCAGTCATCCATGATGAACACGCGCTTGACGTAGAGCTGGACGCCACGGCGGCCCTGCGGGGCGAACATGTCCAGCGGGGCGTGGCTGGGCAGGAACAGCAGCGCCTCGTACTCGAAGGTGCCCTCGCCCTTCATGTGCACGACCTCGAGCGGGTCGGCCCAGTCGTGGCTGACGTGCTTGTAGAACTCGTGGTACTCGGTGGCGTCGACCTCGTCGCGGGGCCGCGCCCAGAGTGCCTTCATCGAGTTGAGCGTCTGCACCTCGCTGGTGGCGTCAGCGCCGTCGGCGCCGGGGCGCTCGACGCGCATCCGGATCGGCCAGGCGATGAAGTCGGAGTACCGCTTGACGATCTCGCGGACGGTCCACTCGGCGGTGTAGTCGTGCAGGTTGTCCTCGGTGTCGGCCGGCTTCAGGTGCAGGGTCACCGTGGTGCCCTGCGGCGCCTCGTCGACGGTCTCGATCGAGTACGTGCCCTCGCCGGTGGACTCCCAGCGGGTGCCGCCGGTCTCGCCGGCCTTTCGGGTCAGCAGGGTGGCCCGGTCGGCGACCATGAACGCGGCGTAGAAGCCGACACCGAACTGGCCGATCAGCTCCTGCGAGGCACGCGCGTCGGCGGACTCGCGCAGCTTACTCAGCAGCTCGGCGGTGCCCGACTTGGCGATCGTGCCGATCAGCTGGATCACCTCGTCGCGGGTCATGCCGATGCCGTTGTCCCGCACGGTCAGGGTGCGGGCGTCCCGGTCGACCTCGATGGCGACGTGCAGGTCGTCGGTGTCGGCGATGAGGTCCTTGTCGACCAGGGTCGCCAGCCGCAGCTTGTCCAGCGCGTCGGACGCGTTCGAGATGAGTTCCCGCAGGAAGACGTCCTTGTTCGAATAGATCGAGTGGACGACCAACTGGAGGAGCTGACGCGCCTCGGCCTGAAATTCCAACGTCTCGGCCTGGTTGCTCACACCGTCTCCCTTCTCGGCTCGTGCGGAGGTTCGCGGAAAGGATACGAGCCGTCGCCGGCCGGGCCGTGCCCGCATCCGGGTCGTATTCCCGATCCGGGCGTGGCGCCGCCGTGAGGTAGCTGACTTTGGTGATCGTTAGTCAGCCCGATAGCCTGACTCCCATGAAGATCGCTGGAAGCACCGCCCTCGTCACCGGCGCCAACCGTGGCTTCGGCCGGCACCTGGCCGCCGAACTCCTCTCCCGCGGCGCGACCGTCTACGCCGGCGCCCGCAACCCGGACACCGTCGACCTGCCCGGCGTGACGCCGGTGCGGCTGGACATCACCGACCCCGCCTCGGTGGCCGCCGCCGCCGAACTGGCCGGCGGCGTGAACCTGCTGGTCAACAACGCCGGCATCGACACCGCAACGGACCTGATGGAGGGTGACCTGAACCTCGTCCGGCTCGAGCTGGAGACCCACTACATCGGCAACCTGTCGATGATCCGGGCGTTCGCCCCGGTCATCGCGGGCAACGGGGGCGGGACGATCCTCAACGTGCTCTCCGCCCTGTCCTGGGTGAACTTCCCGAGGCACGGGGCGTACGGCGCCGCGAAGTCGGCCGAGTGGGCGATGACCAACGCGCTGCGCCTCCAGCTCGCCGAGCGGGGCATCCGGGTCGCCGGCCTGCACGTCGGCTACATGGACACCGACATGGCCGCCGCGGTCACCGCCCCGAAGTCCGACCCGGCGGCGATCGCCCGGCTCGGGGTGGACGGCATCGAGGCCGACGCGTACGAGATCGTGACCGACGACACCAGCCGGCAGGTGCAGGCGGGCCTGGCCGGCGGGGTGGCCGCGCTCTACCCGCAGCTTCCCTGAGCTGCGACACCACGGCCTTGATCGGGCCGCCGCCGGCTTCCCGGCGGCGGCCCGTCCTCGGGTACGCGGTCAGCTCCGTCCGCGTACCCGCCTCAGCAGCCGGTCAGCATCCGCCGCAGCTGTAGAAGAGGATGTCCCAGTGACTGCCCTCCTTGGTGTAGAGGTTGCCCGAGGGGGCCCGGTACTGGTAGCCGAAGCCGGCGATGTAGCCGACGTAGGTGTAGTTCGCGGAGATGTAGTTCTGGATGCAGGTGCTCAGCGCGATGTCGAGCTTGTAGCCGTTCCAGTGGCTGTACGTGCCGCCGGCATGCCCGACCTCGGTGCCGGCGGTGATGGTGACCGCGCAGCCGCTGGCCCGCTTGAAGGTGATGATGCCGTTGATGGTGGCCTGCCGGACCCCGGTGAACGAGGTGCAGGTGGGCACGTTGCGGTCGCTGCAGTTGCCGCTGGAGGTCCAGGAGATGTTGGCGGCGCGCAGCTGCGAGGTGGCGCTGGAGTGGCTGATGGCGAAGGCCGGGGCGGCGAGACCGAGCGCGGCGCCGACCGTTGCGAGGGTGGCCACCAGCAGCGTGAGCACGCGGCGGCGCAGGGTGGATCGGGTGGCGTACATGGCACTCCCGTTCGCAGGAGGGGTGGAATTTTGCGAACCAGGGGCCGGCCTTGAAGGATTTCTACCAGAGATAGACGTGCGTGACTAGGTATCGGGTGGAGGTGGTCGCCCACCTCCACCCGACGACCCAGATCAGCTCGCCTGAAGCGTCACGTCGTCGATCACGAAGCTGGTCTGCAACGAGGAGTCCTCGGTGCCGGTGAACTTCAGCGTCACCGTCTGCCCGGCGTACGCCGCCACGTTGACGGTGCGCTGGGCGTAGCCGGCGGCGGCGTTGAGGTTCGAGTACGTCGCCAGCGTCGTCGAGCCCACCTGGACGGTGAGCCTGTCGTACGCGGTGGAGGCGGTGGTCTCGGCGGTGTCGATGTGCAGCCAGAACGACAGCGTGTAGCTGGCACAGCCGGCCGGCACGGTCACCGACTGGGACAGGGTGTCGGTGTGGGTGCTGCCGTACCCGTCGAGCCACGCCTTGTACGACCCGGTCCGGGCCGGCTGGCTGCTGGAGTTGGTGATCACGCCGGAGGACGCGCTCCATGGCGTGCTGCCGCTCTCGAAGCCACCGTTGCCGATCACCTGGCCGCCGGCGCAGCCTCCGGCGCCGGTCACCGTGAGCGTGAGGCTGGCGCCGCGGGTGACCGAGCCGGTGCCGGTGACCGTGATGGTGAAGGTGCCGGTCGCCGCGCCGGCCGACGCGGCCAGCGTCATCGTGGCCGAGCCTCCCGAGGTCACCGAGGACGGGCTGAAGGAGACGCTCACCCCGCTGGGCGCGCCGGAGGCCGAGAGACTGACCGACTGCGCCGAGCCGGCGGTGGTGGCGGTGACGACCGTGACGGTGGTGCTGGCACCCCGTGCGACCGAGCGCGCGGTGGGGTTGACGGCCACCGAGAAGTCGTTGGTCGGGGTGCCGCCACCCACGGCGAGCTGCCACAGCGCGTACGCGACGCCGTCCGCGGACCGGTTCAGCACGGTGGCGCTGACGTTGGCGGTGCTGTCGCAGGCCCGGTGGTAGCACGGGTCGTAGGCGGAGTTGGCGGTGCCACCCCACTTGGCCGCCTGGGCGCTGGTCTTGCGGGCGCTGGCGCCCGCGGCGTAGCCGGAGGTGGGGATGCCGGCCTGCTGGAAGTAGTAGTCGTCGGAGCGACCCTGGCCCTCGACGTTCTCCTCCGGTCGCAGGCCCAACGAGTCCCAGTACGCCTTCAGCGGTGCCGCCGTGGTCGAGGTGACCCGGTTGATGAAGTAGCCGCCGTTGGTCGAGCCGACCATGTCGAAGTTGTAGTAGCCCTTGATGTAGCCGCGCTGCGTGGCGTTGAGCGAGTTGACGTAGAACCGGGAGCCGTTCAGCCCCTGCTCCTCGTCGGTCCACCAGGCGAACCGGGCCCGCTTGGTCATGGTCGGGTTCTGCGCGGCCAGGACGAGCGCGTTCTCCAGCAGGGTCGCCGAACCGGTGCCGTTGTCGTTGATGCCCGGCCCGGCCGAGACGCCGTCGAGGTGGGCGCCGAACATGACCACCTGGTCGGCCGGGCCGCCGGGCCACTCCGCGATCAGGTTGTTCGAGGGGTACGTGCAGCTCGAGCAGTACTGCTCGCTCACCGTGTAACCGGCTGCCTGGAGCCTGGTCTTGACGTAGGTGAGCGAGGCCGTGTAACCGGCCGAGCCGGCCCGTCGGTTGCCGCCGTTGCTGCTGGCGATGGAGTTGAACTGGGTCAGGTGCGCCTGGACGTTGCTGACGGAGATGTCCGGCGCGGCCAGGACGGCGGTGGGCGCGGCGATCGGCCGGGCCACTGCCGTTCCGGCGATGGGTGACGCGGTCACCGGCTGGGCGGCCAGCGTCACCGTCATCCCGGTGAACACGGCGAGCGCGATGCCCGCGCTCAGCGTTCTGCCTCTCATGGGGGCTCCTCGGGGGGTTGGAGAGATAACCGAGACACTTACAGACCTCGATATGTTGGGCATCGGTCGTTCGTCCGGAACCCCCACCGGTTCGGTGGCGGCCTCCGCTCTCCCAGCGGCCCGTCGAACGGACAGGACGGGGACGGAACGTCCTGTTTCGCCGCCGCCGCTCCGTACGCCGAGCGCACGCGGACCCGGGCGGTCGGATCGGCGGGTGCCGGCGTCGGCACAGGTGAGTGAAGGTGCCAGGATGGGTAGGTAACGCCAGCAGGGGTCGTCGGGCCCGGAACGGGGGGCTTGCGATGGGGCCGGGTCGAGCGTGAGACGACCCAGCACGGACCTGTTCACCGGCGGCGGTGACACCGGCCGGTTGATGGCGGAGCTGGACTGGACCGCCACCCCGCTCGGCCCGGTGACCGGCTGGCCGCAGAGCCTGCGCGCCGCGGTGCGGATGGTGCTCTCCTCCCGCTACCCCATGCTGCTGCTCTGGGGCGACCGCTTCTCCCAGCTCTACAACGACGCCTACTCCGCGCTGATCGGCGACAAACACCCGGCCGCGCTCGGCGACGACGTGCGGGTGACCCTCGCCGAGGGTTGGGACGTGCTCGCCCCGCTGATCCAGCAGGCGATGGCGACCGGGGTGGCCAGCTGGGTGCCCGCCCTGCAACTGCTGCTGGAGCGGGCCGGCTACCGCGAGGAGGCGTACTTCAGCGTCTCGCACGCCCCGGCCCGCGACGACGAGGGCCGCACCGTCGGCGTACTGACGGTGTGCAGCGAGGTCACCCAGCAGGTGGTTGGCGAACGGCGGCTACGGCTGCTGCGCGACCTGTCCGTACGCGGCGACGGACGCACCATCGACGTGGACGCCACCTGCGCCCGGCTGATCGACGCCATCGACGCCCACCCGCTGGACGTGCCGTTCGCCGCGATCTACCTACGCGACGGCACGGTGCTGCGCCGGGTCGCCTGGGCCGGCGGCGACCCCGGTGACGCCACCGTGGCGGAGGCCCTGCCGGAGGCCATCGAGCTGACCGACCCCGGCACGGCCGCCCGCGCCTGGGGTCTGCCGGCCGCCACCGAGGGCCGACCGACCCGGGTGACCGGCGTCGCCGACCGGCTGCCACTGCCGGCCGGCCCGTGGAAGGACCCGGTCGACACCGCGCTGGCGCTGCCGCTGCCCTCGGCCGCCGAGGACCAGCCGCTGGGCGTCCTGCTGGTCGGGGTCAGCCCCAGCCGAGGGCTGGACGAGGCGTACCGCTCCTTCTACCAGCTACTGGCCCAGCAGGTCTCGGTGGCACTGCGCAACGCGCAGGCGTACGAGGAGGAGCGGCGCCGGGCCGAGGCGCTGGCCGAACTGGACCGGGTGAAGACCGGCTTCTTCACCAACGTCAGCCACGAGTTCCGCACGCCCCTCACCCTCATGCTCGGTCCGTTGTCGGACGCGCTCTCCGATGCCGCCGCGCCACTCGCACCCGTGCAGCGCGAGCGGGTGGAAACCGCCTGGCGCAACGCCACCCGACTGTTGACCCTGGTCAACAGTCTGCTCACCTTCTCCAGCCTGGAGGCTGGGCGGGCCCGCAGCGACGCCCGGCTGGTCGATCTCGCCACGCTCACGACCGAGCTGGCCGGCGTCTTCCGGGCCGCCGTCGAGCGCGCCGGGCTGACCCTGGAGGTCGACTGCCCGCCGCTGCCCCGGCCGGTCACGGTCGACCCGGTCAACTGGGAACGCATCGTCACCAACCTGCTGTCCAACGCCCTGAAGTACACGTTCATCGGCCGGATCCGGGTCGGCCTGGAGGCCGACGACGAAGAGGTGCGGCTCACCGTCACGGACACCGGCATCGGCATCGCCGAGCAGGAGCTGCCAAAGCTCTTCGAACGCTTCCACCGAGTGCAGGGCGCGCTCTCGCGCAGTCACGAGGGCACCGGCATCGGCCTGGCCCTGCTCCACGAGCTGGCCCGGCTCGAGGGTGGCGAGGTCCGGGTGACCAGCCGGGTCGGCGTCGGCAGCACCTTCACCGTGGCGCTGCCGTGGTCGGCGGCGCGCCGCACCGCGGCGACCGGATCAGCGGCCAACGGGCGGGGCGACGTGGCCCGTGCCGCCGTCCAGGAGGCGGCGACCTGGCTGGTCGACCCCGGCGGTGGCGTCGCGGAGCCCGATCCGGCGTCCGGCTCCGCCGTGGATGACCTGACCGGGGCACGGATCCTGGTCGCCGACGACAACAGCGACATGCGGACGTACCTGAGCCGGCTGCTCACCGGGCAGGGCTGGCGGGTGCGGGTCGTCACCGACGGCCGGCAGGCCCTCGACGCGGTCCATCGCGACCCACCGGACCTGGTCCTCACCGACGTGATGATGCCGGTGCTGGACGGCTTCGAGCTGGTCCGCCGGCTGCGCGCGGACCCGGCGACCCGGGCGCTGCCGGTGCTGGTGCTCTCCGCCCGTGCTGGCGGAGAGGCCAGCGTGGTGGGCCTGAGCCTGGGCGCCGACGACTACGTGGTGAAGCCGTTCGCCGCGGCCGAGCTGATCGCGCGGATCCGGGCCGCCATCCGCCGGTCCCGCGCCACCATGGCGCCCCGGTCCGACGCGGCGTCGGCCCGGGCCGACGGCATTCCACCGGCGATCGCCACCACCCCGGCGGCGGCGCGGTCTGCCATGGTCACCACCGTCACGCCGGCTCCGACGGCCGTGGAGGCGGCCACGCCCGCCCCGCCGGGCCACCCGGCCGACAGTCCCACCCGGGGCACCGTCGCCGCAGCGGTCGGTGATGCGTTCGCGATCGGCGCGGCTGCGCCCGGCCAGGACGGACCGGCCGGCGATGTCCTCGACGTCGGGTGGACGTACCCCTCCGCACCCACGGCGGCGGCGGCGATGCGCCGCGACGTCCGGCTGGCGCTGAGCGGCCTGGACGTCGACCCGGACGTGCAGGAGGACCTGCTGCTCGCCGCGTCCGAGGCGATGAACAACGCTGTCGAGCACGCCCAGCGACCCAGCCGGCCGGAGGTGCGGGTCCGGCTCCAGGCCGGCGGCGGCCTGGTCCGGATCTCGGTACGCGACTTCGGCACCTGGCGGGACCGCCGGCCGGCGATGGACCGGGGCCGGGGTGCGCTGCTGATGAACGCCTACGGCGACGTGCGGCTGGTCTCCACCGGTGAGGGGACGACGGTGACCATCGAGGGTCGGCTGGCCTGAGCCGCCGGCCGCCGGCACGACGAACCAGCGCGTCACAGCCGGCGGTTGCTGCCGTCGCGCGCGACGATGCCGTCCAGCCGATCCCCCGGCGCCAGATCGGCCGGGTCGAACCAGAAGATCACCACCTGCTTGTCGGCGCTCCACCGGGCCAGCCGGGCAGCGACCTGCCGGCCGTTCACGGTGCCGATGATCCGCTGCGCCGGGCCGACGAAGTAGCCGAACGTGGGCACCGGCGCCGGTGATCCCCCGCTGTCGTAGCCGATCTGGTGGAAACCGGGGCTGCGGTCGGACCCCTCGACGTCGTTGACCAGCAGGTCGGTGGTCAGCGTGCCATGTGGGGCGCGGCGGCCGGCGACCAGCCCGATCTTCACCCGGGGCTGGCCGGGCACCGACACCTGGACGACGTAGTACACCCGCTGGTCGGTGCCGTGCCGGATCCCGCTGTCGATGACCTGGCCCAATGGCGAGGGCGGCGGCTCCGTACGGCCTGCCGTGGTCGCTGGCGTGCGCCCGGGCGTGCCCAGCGGCGTCGGGGTGACGCCGGCCGGCGGCATGGGCGCGACGGCGACCGGCGGCGGACGCTCGATCGTGCGCGGATCGCCCGGTAGTGCGCCGGCCACCACCGCGACGACGGCGGCGACCAGCCCGGTCGCCAGCGTCGCCGCCCCGGCTCCGGCGACCCGGCGACGGGTCCGCAACCGCCGTCCGTCGCGCATGACGGCAGCCAGGTCGAGGGTGGCTCCGGGGCGCTCGGTCACCCGCATGGCGTGGCGGAGCCGGTCCAGCTCGCTCATCGGCACGCCTCCCGGGTGTCGACGGCACGCGGTCCGGTGCCGCGCAGCTTCTCCAGGGCCCGCGAGCTGGTGCTCTTGACCGTGCCCACCGAGATGGTGAGTTCCCGGGCCACCTGCGCCTCCGGCAGGTCGAAGTAGTAGCGCAGCACGACGATGGCCCGCTCGCGAGGGCTCAGCACGCCGAGGATGGCGGTCAACCAGCGCCGGGTGGCCACCTCGTCGGCCACGTCGTCCCGCCGTTGCTCCGGGACCTCCTCGGTCGGATACTCCCGGATCGGGCGCCGCCATCCGTCCACCAGGTGGTTGACCAGGATGCGGCGGGCGTAGCCGTACGCGTCGTCGTCGCGGATCCGGGACCAGGACGCGTAGGTGCGGGCCAGGGCGGTCTGCGCGGCGTCCTCGGCCTGGTGATGGTCTCCGGTCATCAGGAACGCGGCGTGCACCAGCCGTGCGGACGCCGCTCGCGCGAACTCGACGAACTCCGCGTCACCCCGCGCCACGTCGAACCCTTCCCCGTGCCACACCGTTACGGACGGGCGAGGACCACGCCAGGTTGAGTCTCCGCGAGATCAACTTTTCGGCAGGGTCACCCGTCTCCTCCCCTGCGGCGCCGCAGACCGGCGCGCGAGGGGAGAGACATGTCGACGAAGGCTACCCGTCGAGGACCGGCCGCCTCTGCGGCCTTGCTGCTGGTGGTGGCGCTGCTCACCGGCTGCGGCCTGCCGGCGGCCGGGCAGCCCGCCACCGGCCCGACCACGACCGGGCCGGCACACGCCGGGCAACGCGCGGCGGGGCCGGCCACGACCGGTCGACCGGCGGGAGCCGCCGGGAGCGCCGGTGTCGCGCCCGCACCGGCGGTCGCGATCAGCTATCCCGCCACCGGCGGCAACCGCTGGTCGGTGGCCCCTGCCGAGACGGCGTCCGGGCGCGGCAACAGCGGGCGGCTGCTGCGGTACCGCGTCGCCGTGGAGCGCGACATCCGCGGCCTGCCGGTCGCGGAGGTCGCCGCGGAGGTCTCCGCGACGCTCAACGATCCGCGCGGGTGGACGGCCGGTGGCACCTGGCGACTGCGCAGGGTGGGCGCGGGCGCGCCGGCCGACTTCACCGTCTACCTGGCGACCCCCGGCACCCGTGACGAGCTGTGCCAGGACGTTCCGGACGGCTACACCTCGTGCCGGAACGGTCAGCGGGTGGTGCTCAACGTGGCGCGCTGGGTCAAGGCGGTGCCGGGCTACGGCGCGGACCTGTCCACGTACCGGGAGTACATGGTGAACCACGAGGTCGGGCACCGGCTCGGCCTGGGTCACGAGCGGTGCCCGGGGCGGGGCCGGCCGGCGCCGGTGATGCAGCAGCAGACCCTGGGCCTGCACGGCTGCACGGCCAACGCCTGGCCGTACCCGGACGGGGTTCGCTACCGCGGGCCGGTCGGGGCGTACCACGACGAGATCCCGCCGCGCGAGGGCGCTCGGCCGGCTCGCTGAGCCGGGCGGCCGGACCACGCTCGTCAGGACCGGTGGCGGCGCTCCTGCTCGAGCCGCTCGTCCAGCCGGCCCAGCTCGTAGATGGCGTTGAGGTTGGTCGGCAGTCGGCTCACATTGTCCGGCACCGGACCGGGATCCGGCGCAGGGGTCGGTGCGGGCGCCGGCGCGGGGGCACCGGCGGAGCCGGCTGTGCCGACCGCCCGGCGGCGGCGCAGGAGCAGCAACGCCAGCACCGCGAGGACGCCGGCGATCAACAGGTGGTACGCGGGCAGCAGCGGCCAACCGCTCCGGTCCGGGGCGGCGAGCGTCGGTGGGTCGACCGGATCGTTGCCGTTCGGCAGCGGCACGGCCGCCTCACGGGTGTCCCGTCCGCCGGCGGTCCGGTCGGGTGCGGCGGGCACGGCCGGTGGCCGGGAACCGGCCGACGATCCGGCGGGCGTGGGGGTCGGTACGGGCGCCATCGGGGCAGGCGCCACCGGGGCAGGCGCCACCGGGGCAGGCGTCACCGGGGCGGGCGCCACCGGTGCTGACGGCCCGGCGGACGGTGGCCGGGTCTGGGTCGGCGTCGGGATCGGGGAGGCACTCGGGGTGCTGCCACCACCGAGGAGGTCGTCGACGATCTGGCCGACGCCGCCGATGAGGTCACCTACCGGGCCCGAGGGGGCGGACGGCGACGGCGTGGGCGACAGTGCGAGGGTCAGCACGAGCGCGACGACGGCAGGCATGAGACCACCTCGGATCGGTCGGTGTGCCAGGCACGCTACCTCAGCGCGGTGACGCGTGGGTGACCCGGCGACGCGAGGCGGGCACGCGTGTCGCGCGTACCCGCCCGGCGTCCGAAGTGATCAGACGGGCAGGCCACCGACCTGGGTGGAGATCCAGGACCGGATGGACGGCAGATCGACGTAGATGGACGGGCCGGTGGCGCACGTGGAGTTGTTGTTGCCGGCTCGGCTGGTCGCACCGATCAGGTTCCACACCCCGTTGGCCCGCCGCACCTGCGGGCCACCCGAGTCGCCGTAGCAGGCGCCGGAGGTGCCGTTGGTGTTGTTGGTGCAGATCTCGTACCGGCCGTTGATGCCGGAGCACCGGCTGTCGGCCACGATGGACGTGTCCAACTCGTTGGCCACGGCGGGGGCCGAGCCGCAGCCCGGGCGGGGACAGGTCTGACCCCAGCCGATGATCCGGGTGGCGGTGCCGACCGCGCCGGACGTCGTCGGGACCGGGGCCGGGGCGTAGCTGACCGAGCTGGCCAGTTGCAGCAGCTTGACGTCGACGCTCGGGTGATTGACCGCGCGGGTCACCCGGACCACGGTGCCGCCGCTGGTGCGGTTGACGCTGCCCACCCGGACCGAGGACGGCGTCGAGCAGTGCCTGGCGGTGACCGCCCAGTTGGCCTTGATCAGCGTTCCCGTGCAGCCGGAGACGTACACCATGAACGGGTAGTTCTCGGAGGCCGGCCGGCCGCCGACCACCGTCGGCCCGATGTCCCCGGCGCCGTCCCAGGTGTACGTCGCGCCGCTCGCCGGCGCGGCGAGCGTACCGGCGAACAGCGAGTTCACCCGGGACGCCTCGGCCGAGCTGGGGTACGCGTTGCGGCAGGAGACCGGGGCGCTGCTGCCGGACATCAGGTCGGAGCAGAGGCCGGTGCGCCGGTCGGGCAGGCCCAGGATGTGGCCGAGCTCGTGGGCGGCGATCCGGTTGCGGTCGTAGCCCTGGTTCACGGCCGTGCGGCCCATCCAGATCCGGCCCGAACCGAGCCCGGTCGGTTGCGCCCGGGGCCAGCCGTCGTCGACGTAGATGGTGATGCTGGCGGGGGTGCCGGGTTGCAGCCGGACGGTGCTGACCCGGCTGTTCCAGATCTGCGCCGCCTGGTCGAAGTTGGTGCGGAACTCGCCGGTCCGGCTCGCGTCGTAGTAGACGGTCCGTACGGCGGCGGCCGGAGCGCCGGTGGCGAGCTGCACCCCGGCCGCCGCCAGAACGGCCACCAGTACGGCCTGCGCCGCACGCAGCACTTGTCGTCGGAACATCACGCACTCCCCTGCGGTAGTCCGGCGACCACCGGCCGCCGGTCATCGATGTAGGTGAATGTTAATGTGACGGCGGTCGATTACCGGCATAGCGGAACCGTCATACCGGCGACCGTGCCGGCGCCCCGGTGCAGGGCCGCTCTCTCGAAACGGCCACCGGTGTCAGGCGGTGGCCGCACCGCTGGCGTTGACCACCGCCTCGCCCGCGGTCGTGCGGGCGTAGAGCACGAAGCGTCCGGCACGGTGGGCGCCCACCAGGCCGGCGTCGCGCAGCGCGCCGAGGTGCTGTGACACGGTGCCCGGGGTGAGCCCGCAGCGCCCGGCCAGCTCCAGGGTCGAGGTCGGCACCGCCAGCTCGTGCAGGAGGGTGGCGCGGGTTCGACCCAGCACCCGGGCCAGGCCCTGCCCACGCGGCGCCGGGTCCCGTTCCCACAGGGTCGCCACCGCCCGCGCCGGGTAGCGCAGCACCGGTTGCCCCGGGGAGCCGAAGTTGGACCAGACCCGCGGGCCGCCGAAGACCGACGGAACGAGCAGCAGGCCGCGCCCGTCGAGTCGCACCGTACCGGCCAGGACGATGTGATCCACCCGAAGCGTGTCGGCCTCCAGCCGGACGTACGGGTCGAGGTGGTTGAGCAGGCCGTGCACCCCGTCGCTCGCCATCCGCTGTGCGCCGAGCAGCACCTCCCGCTCCAACAGCGTGCGCATCCGGGGCCAGTAGGGCCCGATGGCCGCGTCGGCGTACGCCCGGATCGTCTCCGCCAGCCGGGCCAGCTCGGCGACCGGCTCGGTGTGCATCGCGGTCAGCCGTGACGAACGGGGGCCGGGCAGGATGTCGAGACTTGCCCGCACCGCCTCGGGTGGGGTGGTGACGAGGGTCGCCAGCTCCACGTCGAGGGTGGGTTGAGAAGTGGCCGGAGGCGTGCAGACGAAGGTCGGAATGACCAGGGTCGGTATCTGCACCAGGTCGGCGAGAAGCCGCCAGTCCACGCCGGCCAGGCGGGGACGGGCGCGCTCATACCAGGGCAGATGCTCCGGAAACAGCTGCGGCTGATTGATGATCCGAACGCTCGCGATCACCTCCCACAGCGGAGAGATGGCGAACCGGGTCATCGCCAGATCGCGTGCTTCCAGCCCGACCAGCATCATTGGCGCCCCCGACAGATTTGACGAGGGCCAAATCTATCGGTCTCGCGCCGCGGGGCCGGCACCGTGGGCGGCATGACCGCCGCACCGACCGCAACCGTTCCCGACCACCGGGCAGGCCGCTGGCCCCGCTCCTTCCGGCTGCTCTACGCCGCCGCCCTCGTCGACAGCGTCGGCTTCCACGTCAGCCAGCTCGCCGTACCGGTGCTCGCCGTGACCCTGCTCGCGGCAAGTCCCGGTCAGGTGGGGCTGCTCGGCGCGCTGAGCACGGCGGCCTTCCTGTTGATCGGCCTGCCGGCCGGGGTCTGGGTCGACCGGTTGCCGCACCGCGCGGTGCTGATCACCGCGGACCTGACCCGGGCGGCTCTGGTCGCGTCCGTGCCGGTGGCGTGGTGGGCCGGTTGGCTGAGCATCCCGCAGCTCTACCTCGTGGTGCTGCTGACCGGCGTCGGCACCGTCTTCGCCGACGTGGCCGCACAGAGCTACCTACCGGAACTGGTCGGCCGGAGCCGCCTGGTCGCGGCCAACTCGCTAATGATGAGTACCAACGCGACGATGCAGATCGCCGGACGTGGGCTCGGCGGCCTGGTCGTACAGACGCTCACCGCGCCCGTCGCGATCGTGCTGGACGCGGTGACGTTCGCGGTCTCCGGGGCGATCCTCGCCCGGATCCGCACCGGCGCACCCCGCCCGCTCCCGTCTCCGGCGGCGGGCGGGTTCGTCCGACAGCTCAGCGCCGGCGTCCGGCACGTCTCCGACAACCCGCTGCTCCGCCCGCTCGCCCTCTCCACCGCGAGCATCAACCTGACCATGCAGCTCACCACCACCATGCTGCCGGTGGTCTTCCTCCGCGAGCTGGGACTCGGGGCCGCCACCCTCGGCCTCTTCCTGGGCGTGGGTGGAGTCGGCGCCCTGCTCGGCGCGCTGAGCGCGCGCCCGCTCGCCGAGCGGATCGGTCATGGTCGCGCGCTCTGGCTGCCCGGCCTGCTCGTCGCCCCGCTCGGTGGGCTGGTCGCGCTCATCGACACCGGACCGATGCTCTGGCTGGCCGCGTTCGGCTGGCTGGCACTCGCGTGGCGGACCGGGGTCGGCAACGTCATCGGGGTGAGCCTGCGCCAGGGCGCCACCCCGGACGCCCTGCTCGGCCGGATGAACGCCACCTTCCGGTTCCTGCTCACCGGGGCGCTCACCATCGGCGCGGTCGCCGCCGGCCTGCTCGGCCAGTACGCGGACGTCCGCACCGCGCTGGTGGTCGGCGCGGCCGCCAACGCGCTGACCTGGCTTCCGGTGTTCTGCTCACCGCTGCGCACGCTGCGCCGGCCACCCGTGACCGGCTGACCGGCACCGTCCACGTCGCCACCATCGACCGCCGTTACGCGCCTGTTACGCCGCGGCGAAGTGGCCGTGCCGGGGCGGGCCCACGGTCACGGCAGAGGGTCACCGGCAACGCCGCCGCGGCGTGGCCCTCGACACCGGACGGAGGCACCACGATGAGGATCAGAAGCGCACTGACGGCGCTGGCGGTCGTGCTCGCCGGGCTGGTCGCCGGCGCGGGCAACAGCGCCGCGGCGGGCACCACCATGGCGACGACCGCGTCGCCGTACTGCGGTATCACCTGGGGCAGCGCGGATAAGTCGGCCGGCGCGCTGAGCAGTGCCCCGCTGGTCGACGTGCGGACCGGCCGACACGACTGCTACGACCGGGTGGTGTTCGAGTTCGCCGGCCCGGTGGACGGCTACGCGGTCGGCTACGGCGAGACGTGGACCGAGGGCGAGGGGCTGGCGCTGTCGCCGTACACCGCCGGGGGCGCCCTGCTGCGGGTCTCGCTGCGGGCCCCCGCATACGACGACTCCCACGTGGGCACCGTGCCCTACCGGGTCGGTGAGCACGCCGCGAACCTGCTGCGTTACCCGACGCTGCGCGACGTCGTCTTCGGCGGCAGCTTCGAGGGCTACAGCACCTTCGCGGTCGGCGTGCGTGCCCGGCTGCCGTTCCGCACGTTCGTGCTGGCCGGCCCCGCCGGCCACAGCCGGATCGTCCTCGACGTGGCCCACCGGTGGTGACCGAAGGAAGGGCCCCTTCTTATCGCCTGACGATAAGAAGGGGCCCTTCCTTCGCGGGCCGGCCGGGCCACCGACACCGACCGTTTCGCCAGGGCTGCCCACCGTCGCGGCGGGTCTACCCTCAGGTCATGGAGGGCCGCGTGCTGGTGGTCGAGGACGATGCCTCCATCCGGGAGGTCACCGCCCTCGGTCTGCGCCGCGCCGGCTTCCGGGTCGACACCGCCGTCGACGGGCGACAGGCCCTGGCGGCGTGGCGGGCCCGCCCGGTCGATCTGATCGTGCTCGACGTCATGCTGCCCGGTCTGGACGGCCTGGAGGTCTGCCGGGAGATCCGGCGTACCAGCCAGGTGCCGATCCTGATGCTGACCGCGCGCACCGACACGCTCGACGTGGTTGTCGGGCTGGAGTGCGGCGCGGACGACTACCTGCGCAAGCCCTTCGACCTGCCCGAGCTGGTGGCCCGGGTTCGCTCGGTGCTGCGCCGGGCGAGCGCGCCGGTCGCGTCGAGCACCATCGAGGTCGGCCGCCTGGAGATCGACCCGAGCAGCTTCGTGGTACGCCGGGACGGCCGGGAGGTGGCGCTGACCGCCACCGAGTTCCGCCTGCTGCTGGAGCTGGCCCGCCGACCCGGGCAGGTCTTCACCCGGGAACTGCTGCTGGACCTGGTCTGGAACCACAGCTTCCTGGGCGACTCGCGGCTCGTCGACGTGGCGGTGCAGCGACTACGCGCCAAGGTCGAGGACGACCCGGCGCACCCCCTGCTGGTGCGCACCGTTCGCGGCGCCGGCTACAAGCTGTCCACGGGCTGACGGGAGGTCGGCGATGGCCGGACGCGCGGTGCCCCCGGGCCGCCTGCGGCGCCGGCTGACAATCGCGTTCGTGCTGGTCGCCGGGGTCTCCGCCGGCCTGCTCGCCGGGGGCACCGGGCTGCTGCTGCGGCAGTCCTGGTTGGACGCCTCACTGCACCAGGCCGCCGCCGACGCCCGCTACCAACTCGTCCTCGCCGGACAGTTCCTGCCGCTGACCGACCAGCGCAGCACCGAGCTGCTCACCAGCTTCGAGGGCAGCGGCCGGCACGTCGTGCTCGTCGACGGGCCGGCCCGCCCCTCGCACCCGTCGTACGCCCCCACGCTCGGCACCCGGCTGCGGGCCACGGTCGCGGACGGGCAGCTCGGCTACCAGCGGTCCGCACCGGCGGCGCGCCCCCGGCTGCTGGTGGTCGGCGGCCGCATCCCCGGTTCGACCGCCGAGCTGTACGTGATCACCGTCGAGGACGACATCGCCGCGGACCTGGGTCAGCTGCGCACCGCGCTGCTGGCCGGCTGGGTGCTGGTGGTGCTGCTCGCCGCCGGGGTGGGGCACCTGCTGGCCCGCCGCACGCTGGAGCCGGTGGGCCGGGCCAGCCGGGCTGCCCGGGCGCTCACCGAGGGTCTGCTCGCCACCCGCCTGCCGGTACGCGGGCGGGACGAGTTCAGCGTCTGGGCGGCGTCGTTCAACGAGATGGCCGAGGCGCTCGAGTCGAAGATCGCCGCGCTCTCCGCGGCGCAGGCGCGGGAGCGGCGGTTCACCGCCGACGTCGCGCACGAGCTGCGTACCCCGGTGACGGCCCTGGTGGCCGCGGCCTCGTTGCTGCGGGAGCACCTCGACCAGCTGCCCGACGATGCCCGGCCGGCGGCGCGGCTGCTGGTCGGTGACGTGGTCCGGCTGCGCCGGCTGGTCGAGGACCTGATGGAGATCTCCCGGCTGGACGCCGGCCGGGAGCGGCCGACCGTCGAGCCGGTCGACGCGCCGGCGCTGCTGCGCGGGATCGTCGCGGCGCGAGGGTGGTCGGAGCGGGTGCTGGTCACGGGTGATCCGGTCGCGCTGCGCACCGACCCGCGCCGGCTGGAGCGGGTGCTGGCCAATCTGGTCGCGAACGCGGTCGAGCACGGCGGCGGCGAGATCCGGGCCACCGTGGCGGGGGTGGGTCCGCTGGTCGTGTTCGAGGTCACCGACGAGGGGCCGGGCATTCCGGCCGAGCATCTGCCGCGCCTGTTCGACCGGTTTCACAAGGTCGATCCGTCCCGCTCGGGGCCGGGCAGCGGGCTCGGGCTGGCCATCGCCCGGGAACACGCCGCCCTGCTCGGTGGCGTGCTGACCGCGCACAGCGAGCCGGGCGCGGGTAGCCGGTTCCGGCTGGAGCTGCCCGCCCTCGGACCCACCCGCCCGCACGACGACGCCCCGGCACGGCCGCCCGGCGGCGGGCGCGCGGCCCGCACCGCGCCGTCGGGCGGTGCGGTGTGAGCCCGCGGGGTGCGGCCCGGCTGGCGGCACCGGTGCTCATCGCCGCGGTGCTCGTCGCCGGGTGCGGCACCCCACGATCCGGCGTTCTCGGCCCGGCGCCCACCGCGGCGCCGTCGAGCGCCACCGCACCCACCGCGCGTCCGGACCCGACGCCCGCCCCGTCGACGGAACCGCGACCGTCGCCCACCGCCACCCCGAGCCTCCCGCCGGCACCGTCCGGCACCGGTACGCGACGGCCGGACACGGTGACCATCGAGCTGTGGTACGTCCGTTCCGGGCAGCTCGTTCCGACCCACCGGACCCGGCCGGCCACCGTGGCGACGTCCCGGCTGGCGTTGACCGAGCTGGCCGCCGGGCCCACGCCGGCGGAGGCCGCCACCGGGCTGGCCACCCTGCTGCCGACGGGCGTCGAGGTCACCCGGATCGCCGACGGCGTGGCGACGCTCGGGCCCGTCCCTCCCGCCGACGACGTGCCGGAGCGCCGGCGGCTGCGCGAGGCACAGGTGGTGTGGACGCTCACCCAGTTCCCCACCGTGCGGCAGGTCCGCTTCGGCGGCGGCGCCCCGGTCGGCCGGGCCGCCTACGCGGACCTGCTGCCTCCGATCGTGGTCACCGGCCCGGGTGTCGGCGAACGCGTCACCGCACCGCTCACCGTCACCGGCACCGCCGACGTGTTCGAGGCCACCGTGAGCGTCCGGGTTCTGGACGCCGCCGGCCGGGAGATGGCCACCGGCTTCGGCACCGCGAGCTGCGGTAGCGGCTGCCGGGGCGGGTATCGGGTGGTGGTCGGCTGGCGCACGGCCCGCGAGCAGCGCGGGACCATCGAGGTGTACGAGGTGTCCGCCCGTGACGGCTCCCGGATCAACACGGTGACCGTCCCGGTGCTCCTCGCGCCCTCCGGAGGCTGAGCACGGGCTGTGCACCGGGTTCACCTGCCGGACATCGGACAGAAACGTAATCGTTTCGTCTACCCGGTGCGACGCAACTCATAAAAGCCTGCACGTTCACCAGAACGCGAACTAGGGTCAGTACGACATCGTTTCGCGGGGGGGTCGGGATGCTGGGCGGTCAACAGGTGGGCATGGGCACCGGGGTGCCGGCTGCCCGGGGCGCTCGGTGCACCGACGCCGACCTCTTCGCCGTGGTCATCGACCTGCTGCGCGAGGTCGGCTACGACCGGACGACCATCGACGCCATCGCCGCCCGGGCCCACGTCAGCAAGGCCACCATCTACCGGCGCTGGGACGGCAAGGCCGAACTGGTCGTCGACGCGCTGCGCGACCGGCACGTGGGCGTGCACAACCCGCCGGACACCGGCTCCCTGCGCGGCGACCTGATCGAGTTGCTGCGCGCCACGGCCGCCATCTGCAGGGCCGACAGTGACCTGATGCAGGCGTTGACCTTCGCCATGCGGACCAACCCCGAGCTGGAACGCCTGGTGCGCCACCAGGTGCTGCCAGCCGGGCGGGTGGCCAGCACCGCCATCCTGGTCCGCGCCGCCGCCCGCGGCGAGATCCCGCCGGAGGCCGGCGAACGGGAACTGTTCCACGACCTGGCGCCCGCGCTCACCATGTCCCGCATCGTCGCGCACGGCCTACCCGCCGATGACGCGTTCCTCACCCAGGTCGTCGACCAGGTGCTGATCCCGGTGCTCCGCTACCAGCCCGACCGCCCGTCTCAGCCCTGACTCGACCGGCTCCGACCTGACCTATCGAAACACGGAAGGCTTCACCATGCCCGGAACTACCTCGACCGCTCCCGGCGCGCCCGGCGCCGGGACGTCGACGAACGCGCCGCACCCGCGGCGCTGGATCGCGCTGGCGGTCATCGCGGTCTCACAGCTCATGGTGGTCCTGGACGCCACGATCGTGAACATCGCACTCCCCCAGGCCCAGGCGGACCTGGGAATCACCGACGCGAACCGGCAGTGGGTGATCACCGCCTACACGCTCGCCTTCGGCGGCCTGCTGCTGCTCGGCGGCCGGATCGCCGACTTCTGGGGCCGCAAGCGCACCTTCCTGGTCGGGATGACCGGCTTCGCGCTGGCCTCCGCGCTGGGCGGTCTGGCCACCACCGGCGGGACGCTCTTCGCCGCCCGCGCGTTGCAGGGCGCCTTCGGCGCTCTGCTCGCCCCGGCCGCGCTGGCACTGCTCACCGTCCTGTTCACCGAGGCCACGGAGCGGGCCAAGGCGTTCGCCGTGTACGGCGCCATCGCCGGCGGCGGTTCCGCGGTCGGCCTGCTGCTCGGCGGGGTGCTCACCGAGTACGCCGACTGGCGCTGGTGCCTGCTGGTCAACATCCCGGTCGCCGCCGTCGCGATCGCCTTCGCCCTCCCGTTGGTGCCGGAGAGCCGGGCGCACGGCAACACGCGCTACGACGTGCCCGGCGCGGTCGTCGTCACCGCCGGTCTGGTCTCCCTGGTGTACGGCTTCACCAAGGCCGCCGAGGACGGCTGGGACGCCACCGCGACGCTCGGTTTCATCGCCGCCGGCGTGGTGCTGCTCGCCGCCTTCGTGATGATCGAACTGCGCTCCAACCACCCGCTGCTGCCGCTGCGGATCATCCTGGACCGCAACCGGGGCGGGGCGTACCTCGCGTCGACGCTGATCGGCGCCGGCCTGTTCGGTGCGTTCCTCTTCCTGACCTTCTACTTCCAGGTGGTGCTGCAGTACAAGCCGCTGGAAGCCGGGCTCGCCTCGCTGCCGGTCACCGCCGGCGTGCTGATCGCGGCGGGTGGCGCCAGCCAGTTGATGCCCCGGGTGGGCGCCAAGCCGCTGATGGTCGGCGGTGCCGTGCTCGCCGCCGTGGCCATGCTGGTACTGACCCAGATCGACGTGGACACCTCGTTCCTCACCCTTCTGCTGCCCGCCCAGGTCATCCTCGGCATGGGTCTCGGCTTCACCTTCGTGCCGCTGTCCAGCCTCGCCCTGGTCGGGGTGCCGGAGCACGACGCCGGCGCGGCCAGCGCGACGCTCAACGCCACCCAGCAGATCGGCGGCTCGCTGGGCACCGCGCTGCTGAACACCATGTACACCAGCGCGGTGACCGCGTACCTGGTCTCGCACGTGCCGAATCCGGCCAACCAGATCGAGGCGCTGGTGCACGGCTACCGCGTGGCGTTCGCCTGGGGCGCGGCCCTGATCGTGCTCGCCGGGCTGGCCACCCTGATCCTGGTGAAGGTGCGCAAGGAGGACATCCCGGCCGGCAACGCCGTGCACATGGGCTGAGTCGACCGACGCGTCCGGTAACGTCCCGACCACCGTCGAAAATCCGTTGAGGAGACATATGTCCACGGCTGCCGACCAGATCATCAACGCTCTGCGCGCGGGCCACGAGGAGCTCGCCACGCTCGTCCGGGACCTCAAGGAGGACGATCTCCTTCTGCCGTCGGGGGCCAGCGAGTGGCAGGTGTCCCAGGTGCTCAGCCACCTGGGCAGCGGCGCGGAGATCAACCTCGCGGCGCTGACCGCCGCCAGCACCGGCGCGCCCGGCCCGGACGGCGACTTCAACCGCGGCGTCTGGCAACGCTGGGACGCGATGGCGCCGGCCGAGCACGCCGCCGGATTCCTCGAGGCCAACCAGCGGCTCGTCGAGGCGTACGAGGCGCTGGACGCCGAGCGCCGGGCCTCGCTGCGGATCGACCTCGGCTTCCTGCCGGACCCGGTCGACGTGGCCACCGCGGGCCGGTTCCGGCTGAACGAGTTCGCGCTGCACCAGTGGGACGTCGAGGTGGCGTTCAACCGGTTCGCGGCGGTGACACCGGAGGCGGTGTCCCTGCTGCTCGACCAGATCGGCGGCATGCTGGCGTGGACCAGCCGACCGCAGGAGCTGGCCGGCCGGGAGGCCACCCTGCTGGTCCGGCTTCAGGAGCCCGAGCGGACGTACGGGCTGCGGCTGGGCGAGCGCGTCGAGCTGACCGACGCGCCGGAGCAGCCGGACGGCGAGCTGACCGCCCCGGCCGAGGCCTGGCTGCGGCTGGCCACCGGGCGGCTGGGCTCTCGGTACACCCCGGACGGGGTGCGGGCGACCGGCCCGGTGAGCCTGGACGACCTGCGCCGGGTCTTCGCCGGCTTCTGAGCGAGGTGCTGCGCGGGCCGGTCAACCCGGCCCGCGCAGCCCCGTCAGCCCTTCACGCAGACCACCTGCTTGAGGTGCGCCACCACCTGCACCAGGTCCTCCTGCTGAGCCATCACCTCGGTGATGTCCTTGTACGCGCCCGGGATCTCGTCGACCACCCCGGCGTCCTTGCGGCACTCCACGCCGGCGGTCTGGGTGGCCAGGTCGGCCGTGCTGAAGGTCCGCTTGGCCTGCGCCCGCGACATCCGCCGGCCGGCCCCGTGCGAGGCCGAGCAGTACGCGTCCGGGTTCCCCCGACCCCGCACGATGTACGACCCGGTGCCCATCGACCCGGGGATGATGCCCAGGTCGCCCCGCCCGGCCCGGATCGCGCCCTTGCGGGTGACCAGCACGTCCACCCCGTCGTAGCTCTCCTCGGCGACGTAGTTGTGGTGGCACGAGATGGGCTCGTCGTAACCGACCTGCGGGAAGTGCTCACGCACCACGCCGCAGAGCAGGGCCAGCATGACGGCCCGGTTGCGCCGCGCGTACTCCTGCGCCCACCACAGGTCACGCCGGTAGGCGTCCATCTCCGGCGTGCCGGCGAGGAACACCGCCAGGTCCCGGTCGGGCAGGTCGGCGTTGTGCGGCAGCTTCCGGGCCACTCCGATGTGCCGCTCGGCCAGCTCCTTGCCGATGTTGCGCGACCCGGAGTGCAGCATCAGCCACACCCGCCCCTCGTCGGCGCCACCCTGCTCCAGGCAGACCTCGATGAAGTGGTTGCCCCCGCCGAGGGTGCCGAGCTGCCGCTGCGCCCGGGTCTCCAGCTGCGCCACCCGCCGGTCCAGCCCGGCGAACCGGCCCCAGAAGTCGTCCCAGCCGGCCTGCTCCAGGCCACGGACCCGACGCGGGTCCACCGCCTTCTCCCGCTGGGCGAAGCCGACCGGAATGGTCGCCTCGATCGCCGAACGCAGCCCGGCCAGGTCGTCCGGCAGGTCGTTGGCGGTCAGCGAGGTACGCACCGCCGACATCCCGCAGCCGATGTCGACACCGACCGCGGCCGGCGAGACCGCCTGCCGCATGGCGATGACCGAGCCGACCGTGGCGCCCTTGCCGAAGTGCACGTCCGGCATCACGGCGACGCCCTGCACCCAGGGCAGCGCCCCGATGTTGCGCAGCTGCCGGGCGGCCTGCGGCTCGATGGCGTACGGGTCGGTCCAGACCCGGACGGGTGCCCGGGTGCCGGCGAGCGGGGTGAATCCCATCGTGGTCTCCTTGTTGTCGTGCCGGTTGCGGAAGCTCGTCGGATATGAAAAAGCCGCCCGACCCTCAGGGGGTGGGCGGCGGCGCCTGACGCGCTGGTGTCAGAGGTGGCGCCGCCCTGGCTGCCGACCCTGACCGGGCCGGCCGAGACACCGGTACCGCACGCCGGAGGGCAACGCGGCACTCGCACCTGGCGTACGCCAGGCGGCTTCGGTGCGATTGCGCTGCGACACGGCGTGCTCCCTGCGGTCTGATCGGTCGACCTTGCGCCGATGACGCTAAGCGGGCCGGGCCGCGTCCGCAATGGATATTGCGGCGGGCCCGGCCGCGCCGGCTACCGACCGCCGACGACCCGGCGGGCGACCGCCAGCAGGTACTCCCTGCGGTCCAGCGGGTTGTGGTCCCACCGTGGCCGGGTGGGGGCCGGGCCGCGCACCGGCCGGTACCGGTCGAACGCGGTCTCGAGCACGCCCTCGCCGCGGGTCAGCGCCGGCAGCCGGCGCTCCAACGCGTGCACCCGACCCGCCGGGATTTCCCCCTCCACCAGGTACGACGTGCCCTGCCCGGTGGTGTCGGCCGGCACCGCGTCCAGCCGCGCGAGCGCGGGCAGCAGGGTGCCGAGGACGTCGCCCGGCACCTCCAGCCGGAACCGGTGCACCGGCTCGTGCACCCGGGTGCCGGCCCGGGTGAGGGCGGTCATCAGCACCAGCGGGGTGAGGTTGCGGAAGTCCCCGGCGGTGCTGGACATGCTCTTGTCGAAGGTGCCGTGGGAGTGGCTCTGCCGGGCCCAGTAGCCGGCGTGGGTCATCGTCACCTCGCAGTCGGGGACCTGCCAGCCGTGCGGACCCTGGCGCAGCGTCCGGTGCACGGTCTCCTCGACGGCGACGAAGAACGCCGGCGGCATCGAGCCCAGCTCGACACCGAGCCGGAAGCTCACGCCGGCCCCGGTGGGTGCCGGGGCCACCCGCAGCCCGACGGTGGCCAGGAACGGGTTGGGCGCCACGGCGATCACCTCGACCGCCGCGCCGATGCCGCACACCCGCTCCACGTGCACCGTGCTCGTTTCCCGGAAGGTCACCGCCACCCCGAAGTCGTCGGCCAGGGTGGCCTGGATGACCTCTTTCTGCACCTCGCCGTAGAGCGAGACGCTGATCTCGTGTCGCCGGTCGTCCTGCCGGAGGTTGATCAGCGGATCCTGCTCGGCGAGCTGGGTCAGGGCGGCGTGCATCGTGACCCGGTCCGCGGGGCGGGCCGGGACCACGACGGTCTCCAGGGTGGGCGGCGCGAACTGGCGGTCCATGCCGGCACGCTCCGGGGCCACGCCCACCGGGTCGCCGATCCGCGCGTCCGTGAGGCCCCACAGCCGGACGATGTGGCCCGCGCCGACCGACGACGCCACGACGTCGGCGCCGTCGGCGACGACGCGTACCGCGGTGACGAGGGCGGCGCCGGTCGCGCCGACGCGGATCCGGTCTCGGACCCGGATGGTGCCGGCGAAGAGCCGGACCAGCGCGATCTTCTCCCCCGCCGGGCCGCGTTCGATGGCGAACACGGTGCCGGAGACCGGAGCGCCGGCGTCGCCCTGGACCGTGGGCAGCAGTTCGGTGATCCCGGCGATCAGCGCGTCCACTCCGGCGCCGGTGATGGCCGAGCCGGCGAACACCGGCTGGACCAGCGCCCGGCCGGTCCGGTTCGCGAGCGCGCGGCGCAGCCGGGGGTACGGCACCGTCGAGGGGTCCGCCACCCAGTCGGCGAGCAGCGCCTCGTCGTGGCCGGCGAGCAGGTCGAGCAGCCGGTCGGTGAAGTCGACGTCGGCCGGGCCGTACGGCGTGCAGAGAGCGTCGCGCGTGCCGGGCCCCGCAACCGACCCCATCGCCAGCACTGCCGGGCTCGGCTTCTCCGCGACGGCCCGCACCACCCGCTCGGGATCCGCCCCGGCCCGGTCGACCTTGTTAACGAAGATCAGCGTCGGGATGCGCAGCCGGCGCAGCGTACGCATCAGCACCCGGGTCTGCGGTTGGACGCCCTCCACCGCGGAGATCACCAGCACCGCACCGTCGAGCACGCCGAGCACCCGCTCGACCTCGGCGATGAAATCCGGGTGACCGGGTGTGTCGATCAGGTTGACGGTCACGTCGTCCAGCACGAAGGAGACGACGGCGGAGCGGATGGTGATCCCGCGTTGGCGCTCCAACGCCAGGGAGTCGGTGCGGGTGCTGCCCGCGTCGACGCTGCCGAGCCGGTCGGTCACGCCGACGGCGTACAGCAGCCGCTCGGTCAGGCTGGTCTTACCGGCATCGACGTGCGCCAGGATGCCGAGGTTGAGGGTCTTCACGAAGCGTCATGTCCTTCAGGTAGGTGACAGGTCCCTTCTGGCCGGACATCGACGCAGCGCGCATTGCTACTCCTGGAGGTTGGTGGCGGTTTCGGAGAGTTCATCAGCCCCTCGTGTAGGCGGGCAACCGATTAACCGGGGCATCGGAACGGCCACCGGTTGTCGCGCCGGTCGCGCAGCTCACTGATTCGGCGTGGCGCCGCGCCGGGCGTCCTTGCGGCTGTGAGCGTTATACCGGTGGGTCATACATATGACTCAGAGGTATAACGCTCGATCGGGTGATGCCCGCCGCCCGATCTGACGGACCTTGCCGCCTCGCAGGCGACCGGGGTCGGAACTGGCCTCCGGCACACTGGCCAGCATGATGGAGACCTCTGTGCGGCTGCTGCGCCTGCTCGCCCTGTTGCAGGGCCACCGCGACTGGTCGGGCGCGGAGCTGGCCGACCGGCTGGCGGTCAGCACCCGCACCGTGCGCACCGACATCGAGCGGCTGCGGGTGCTCGGCTACCGGATCGAGTCACGCCCGGGGGTGCCGGTGGCTACCGGCTCGGCGCCGGCTCCGCCCTGCCGCCACTGCTGCTCGACGACGACGAGGCGGTGGCGGTGGCCGTCGGCCTGCGGGCGGCGGCGTCCGGCTCGGTACGCGGCATCGAGGAGACCTCGCTCCGCGCCCTGGCCAAGCTGGAGCAGGCGCTGCCGTCGCGGCTGCGACACCGGGTGGACGCGCTGCGCACGGCGACCGTCTCCGCCGCGGCCGGTGGGCCGACCGTGGACGCCGACACGCTCACCGCCGTCTCCACCGCCGTGCACCGCCGGGAGCGGCTGCGCTTCGACTACGCCGGGCACGACGGCACGGCCAGCGTGCGGGACGTCGAGCCGTACCGGCTGGTCTACACCGGGCGGCGGTGGTACCTGCTGGGCTGGGACACCGAGCGGGCCGACTGGCGGACGTTCCGCGCCGACCGGATCCGGCCCCGGGTGCCGACCGGTCCGCGCTTCGAACCCCGGGAGCCGCCGGGTGGCGACGCCGTCACGCACGTGCTGCGCGGTGTCGGCTCCACGGCGTGGCCACAACCGGCCCGGGTACGCCTGCACGAGTCGGCCGACCGGATGGCGCAGCGCATCCCCACCACAGCCGGCCTGCTGGAGGCGATCGACGAGCACACCTGCATGCTGCACACCGGCGGGGAATCGCTGGGCAACCTGGCCGCCTTCCTCGGCACCCTGGAGGTGGACTTCGACGTGCTCGACCCACCGGAGCTGCGCGCCGTACTCCGCATGTCGCCGCCCGCTTCGATCGCGCTGCTCAGGTGTCGTAGCGACCGGCAGGATCCTGCGACGGGTCTACGGCTGCGGTACCAGCGCGAGCTGCGCGGATGGTTCTTCGCCGAACTGGCCGCGCGGGTGCCGGCGTGCCGGATCCTCTACTGGACGTGAGCCGCCCGGCGTCAGCCGACCGAGGAGCGGGCGACCGGCGCGGCGAAGTAGGTGTCCGGGTACGGCTCGTCGCGGTAGCGGTAGTGCCACCACTCACCGTCGTAGTTGACGAACCCGGCGTCGGTCATCAGCCGCTGTAACAGCCGCCGGTTGTCCCGGGCCGTGCCGGTGATGCGGGGGTCGGCGGTGTGCGACCGGGCGTCGAAGCAGTCGAAGCCGGTGCCCATGTCGATGCTGTTGTCGGCGAAGCGCTGCCCGCGCGGGGCGGTGCAGGCGACCAGCGGCCGCCCGGGATCGTACGGGGGCTGGCTGGCGGCGGGCTCGTCGACCAGGGTCAGGTCCAGGGTGCTGCCCCGGCTGTGCGCGGTGGGCGCCCCGATGTAGCCGTCGGCGAAGAGCCGGCTCTTGGCCACGTCCGGATAGAACTCGGCCTTGGTCTGCTGCTCGCCGGGGCGCTTCGCCCAGGCCACGAAGTCGTCCACCGCCGGCTGCGGGCGGTAGCAGTCGTACACCTTGAGGCTGTGCCCGCCGGCCAGTGCGGCGTCCTGGACCCGGCGCAGCGCCTCGGCCGCCGGCCGGGTGAGCAGGCAGAGCGGTTCCCGGTAGGCGGTGATCGGCCGGCCAACGAAGTTGTGCGCGGTGGCGTACCGGATGTCGCTCTGGATACGGGGGTCGACGTCGGACAGCACGACGAACCCCGGCAGCCGGACGACAGCGGACGGCGCAGGGCTCGCCGACGCCGACCCCGCAGCGGTCGGCGCCGGAACGGTCGGCCCCGGAACGGTCGGCGCCGGGCGCGGTTCGGGCCGCGAGCAGCCGCCGAGCAGCGCGACGAGCGCCAGCACGGCGACGCCGCCCACCCGTCCTGACCTGCGCACCCGTCCTGTCTATCAGGAGTGGCCGAGGCTCCGCGCCGGATCAGCGTCCGACCGCCGGCTGAGCGGACCGTCGCCCTCGACCAGGTGCTCGCCGAGAAAATGCAGCGCCGCCTCGTCATCGTCGATGCCGCCGGCCTCGTGGCCGTTGTACCGCCACACCGACAGCTCGGTCGGGCCGGCGTGGGCGTTGACGGCGGCGTAGACCGTCGATGGCGGCACGATGTCGTCCATCAACGCCACCGAGTAGCGCGCCGGCCGGCGGCAGCGCCGGGCGAAGTTCACCCCGTCGACGTACGCGAGGGTGGTCAGCACCCGCTCCTCGGCGTCCCGGTGGATCGCCAGGTAGTCGCGGATCTCCCGGTACGGGCGGGCGTCGGTGGCGACCACCGCACGCGGGATGTCACAGAGGAACGGCACGAACGCCACCACCGCCCGCAGGCCGGGTGCCAGCGCGCCGGCCGCGAGCGCCAGCCCGCCGCCCTGGCTGTGCCCGAGCACCGCCACGCGGGTCGGATCCACCACCGGCAGGGTCCGGACGGCGTCCACCGCCCGGACCGCGTCGGTGATCAGCCGCCGGTAGTAGTACGTGCGCGGGTCGGCGATGCCCCGGGTGGCCACCCCGGGCGCCTCCGGTCCGGCGGCGCCCGGGTCCGGGGTGTCGCCCCGGCTCCAGCCCGAACCCTGCCCCCGGGTGTCCATCTGCAGGTGCACGAACCCGGCCGACGCCCAGAGCAGGTTCTCCAGCGGGTGCCCCCGCCCGCCGCCGTAACCGGCGTACTGGACCACGGTCGGCAGCGCCGTGCCGGCCCCACGGGGCACCCGTAGCCAGGCCCGCACGGGCTGGCCGGCGAAGCCCGCGAAGGTCACGTCGAGCACGTCGATGCCGGCCAGCCCGCTCGCCACGGGTTCGGCCCGGACCGGCCAGCCGGCGTCCCGGGCCTCCGCCAGGGTGTCGGCCCAGAACCGGTCGAAGTCCGCGGGCTCCCGCACCGCGCTGCGGTAGCCGCGCAGCTGCTCCTCGGGCAGGTCGGTGTACACGGCGCGCTCAGGGGGTCGGGTGGACGGTGAACAGCGGGTGCATCCGCCGGGTGTGGTCCACCTGCCGCGCCGGCCCGGTCAGCGCGACCGCAGCCACCAGCCGGGGTTGGGCGCTGGACGAGGCGAGGCGCAGCTCCAACGCCCCCGGCTCGACCACCCGCCGACCGTCCCGCCCGGTGAACGAGAGCAGGTCGACCGGCACGCTCACCTCGATCCGGCAGCCGGCGCCGGCGTCCAGCGGTACCCGCAGGTAGCCGATCAACCGCTGCACCGGCTGCACCACCGAGGCCACCGGGTCGTGCGCGTAGAGCTGCACCACCTCACTGCCCCACCGGTCGCCGCTGTTGCGCAGCGTGAAGGCCAGCCTCAGCTCGCCATCGGTCTCCGCCGTCGCCTGTTCGACCGCCAGCTCCGACCAGTCGAACCGGGTGTAGCTGAGCCCGTGCCCGAAGCCGTACGCCGGGGTGGGGTCCAGGTTGGAGACGTCGCTCGCGTGCCCCAGCCGGGCGGCGAGGTAGGTGGTGGGCTGGCCGCCGGGGCTGCGCGGCACGCTGACCGGCAGCCGCCCCTGCGGCTCGACCCGCCCGCTGAGCAGCCCGGCGATCGCCGCGGGTCCCTCCTCGCCGGGGAAGAAGGACTGCACGATGGCCGCGGCCTCGTCAACCGCCCGGCCCAGCGCGTACGGCCGCCCGGCGATCAGGGTGACCACCACCGGCGTGCCGGTGTCCAGCAGCGCGTCCAGCAGGTGCTGCTGCGCCCCGGGCAGGGCCAGCGATTCGGCGTCGCAGCCCTCGCCGCTCGTGCCCCGGCCGAACAGTCCCGCCCGGTCACCGAGCGCCACGATCACCACGTCGGCACCCCGCGCCGCCTCGACGGCGGCGGCGACACCGCCGGTGTCCGGGTCGTCGATGCCCACACCGACCTCGACGACCACCTCGCTCGTCGGGAACTCGCCGGCCAGCGCCTGCGCCAGGGTGGGCAGCTCGATGCCGACCGGCAGCTCCGGGTGGCGGGACCCGACGTGCACCGGGAACGAGTAGCAGCCGAGCGCCGCCGTCGGGCTGCCGGCCTGCGGGCCGATCACCGCGATCCGCGCCGGCCCGGCGAGCGGCAGGGTGCCGTCGTTGCGCAGCAGCACGATGGCCTGCTCGGCCACCTCCCGGGCGAGCGCCCGATTCGTGGGCGAGTCCAGGTCGACAGTGCCGCGCACGGCGTCGGGGTCGGAGACGTCGACGCCGTCGAGCGCCGGCGGCACCGGGTTCCAGTCCGGGTCCAGGAGCCCGAGCTGCGCCTTCTGCAGCAGCACGCGGCGCACCGCCCGGTCCACCAGCGCCTCGGACACCTGCCCGGCAGCGATCGCCTCCCGCAGCGGCAGGCCGAACGTCTTCACCGTGGGCAGCTCGACGTCCACCCCGGCGGCGAGCGCGGCACCGGCCGCCTCGCCCCAGCTGCCGGCCACGCCGTGCAGGGTGTGCAGGAAGGCGATGCCGAAGTAGTCGGCGACAACCGTGCCGGTGAACCCCCAGGTCTCCCGGAGCAGGCCGGTGAGCAGCTCCTCGTCGGCCGCCGACGGTATCCCGTCGGTGTCGGTGTAGGCGTGCATCACCGATCGCGCGCCGCTCTCGCGGACCGCCATCTCGAAGGGCAGCAGCATCACGTCCGCCCGCTCCCGGGGGCCCATGCCGACCGGCGCGTGGTTGCGCCCGGCCCGGGAGGCCGAGTAGCCGACGAAGTGCTTCAGGGTGGCCACCACACCGACCGTCTCCAGCCCCTGGATGTACGCGGTGGCGACCGTGCCGACAAGGTAGGGGTCCTCGCCCACGGTCTCCTCGACCCGTCCCCAACGGGCGTCGCGGACCACGTCGAGCACGGGCGCGAGCCCCTGGTGCACACCGAGGCGGCGCAGGTCGGCGCCGATCAAGGCGGCCATCCGCCGGATCAGGGCCGGGTCGAAGGTGGCCCCCCAGGACAGCGGCACCGGGTACGCGGTCGCGCCCCAGGTGGCGAAGCCGGCCAGGCACTCCTCGTGGGCCAGCGCGGGGATGCCGAAGCGGTTGGCGGCGGTGATCCGTTGCTGGGTCCGCAGCAACGACAGCGCGCCGAGCGCCGGGTCGACCGGTCCGGTGCCGAACGGCCGGGTGAGCTGGCCGAGCCCGGTGGCGAGCAGATCGTCGAGGTCGACCGGCTCCTCCATCTCGTGCTGGTAGGGCGCGACCTCACCGCCGTCGGCGGAGGCCCCGACCCACACGCCGTAGAGCTGCGAAACCTTCTCCGCCAGGGTCATGGCGGCGACCAGGGCGTCGACACGGGTGGTCAACTCCTGGGTCGGGTCGTTCCAGATCGCGGTGCTTCGTTCAATGTCCAGCGTCACGTTGTCGGTCACTTTCCTCCGACGCCCATCGGCCCCTGTACGAGGGCCCGCCGGGCGAACAGGTAGACGGTTATGCGGTGTTTCGGCTCTCTGCGCGTACCGGTGCTGCTCAGCCCTTCACCGCACCCTGCAGGCCACCGACGATCTGCTTCTCGGCGAAGGTGAAGAAGAGAAGTGCTGGCAGCATCGCCAGCGAGGTGAACGCGAGGATTCCTGCGGTGTCGGAGGTGTACTGGCTGGAGAAGTTCTGCACGCCCAGCGGCAGGGTGTGCAGGTCGGCGTCGCCGAGCACGAGCAGCGGCAGGAGGAAGGCGTTCCAGCTCGCCACGAACGCGAGGACCCCGACGGTCACCAGCGCGGGCCGCGACAGCGGCAGCATGACGCGCCAGAGGAAACCGAGCCGACCCGCGCCGTCGATCGCCGCGGCGTCCTCCAGCTCGCGGGGTACGGCGGCCAGGAAGGGACGCAGGATCACGATCGTGAGCGGCAGCGAGAAGGCGACCTGCGGGAGGATCACCGCGTAGTAGGAGTTGATCAGGTTGAGGTCACGCAGCATCAGATAGAGCGGCAGGATCGCCGCCCCGGAGGGGAAGAGCAGACCGAGGGTGAAGAAGGTGTAGAGCGCCTCCCGGCCGCGGAAGCTGTAGCGAGCGAGCACGAACGCGGCACAGACGCCGAGCAGCACGACGGCGAGCGTCGTGCCCAGGGCGATCACCGCGCTGTTGAGCGCCTGCTGCCAGAAGTCGCTCCGCGTCAGCACCCTGGCGTAGTTGTCCCACACCCACGGGTCGGGCAGCCCGGCCGGGTCCGCGATGATCTGCGGGGTGGTGCGGAAGCCGCCGACGATCACGTAGACCACCGGGGCGATGGAGACGGCGGCGACCGCGAGGGCCAGCCCGTAGGTCAGCGGACTGCCCCAGGAGAACGGTCGGCGCGAGGTGGGCGGTGGGCGGACGGCGTCGGCGGTCACGGTCAGCTCCTCCTTCCGGTGACGGCGCCCTCGATGTCGCGACGCAGGAGGAACCGCTGGAACAGCAGCGCCGCGATGAACGAGATGGCGAACAGGATCACGGCGACCGCGTTGCCGTAGCCCCAGAGCCGGGCGAAGAAGCCGTTGTCCACCATGTAGGTGGCCATGGTGGCCGAGGCTCCGAGCGACCGGACCGCGGGCACCGAGGTCACCCAGATCACCTCGAAGGCCTGCAGCGAGCCGATCATCGACAGGAACATCCAGATCCGGATCGTCGGGCCCAGCAGCGGAAACATCACGTGGCGCTGGGTCTGCCACCAGCTCGCGCCGTCGATCGCGGCGGCCTCGGTCAGCTCGGGCGGCACGTTCGACAGGCCGGCGAGCAGGAGGATGATCGCGAAGCCGACGTACTTCCAGGTGAGGACGAACAGCATCGTCCAGATCACGACGTCGAGGTCGGCGAGCCACGCCTGCACGAAGCTGCCCAGGCCGATCTGCTTCAGCAGGGCGTCCACGGTGCCGCCGCCGGTGAGCAGCAGCTTCCACATGATGCCGACGGTGACTTCGGCGAGGACGTACGGCACGAACACCAGGAGCCGGAACACGGTTCGGCCGCGGAAGCGACGGTTGAGCAGCAGGGCCACGGCCAGGGCGATGGGGCCCTGGAGCAGCAGCGACCCGAACACGATGATGGCGTTGTTGCGCAGAGCGTCCAGGAAGATCGGGTCCTGGAAGGCGAGGATGTAGTTGTTGAATCCGACGAACTCGGTGGGCGGCCCGACCCCGCGCCAGCGGAAGAGGCTGTAGTAGACGGCGAAGCCCATCGGCACCAGCACGAACATCACGTAGACGGCGACCGCCGGCGTGGTGAGCCCGATGATCTCGTACCACTTGCGTCTGGTCTCGGCAGCGCGGGACGACCGGCGTCGGGCGGCCGGGGGGCCCGCCGGCGGCACGGACGTGCCGCCGGCGGGGCTGAGGGTCGGGTTGATGGAGGTCACTTCTTCGCGGCCGCCTTCATCGCCTCGACGACCTTCTCCGGGCTGCCGTTGCCGGCGAAGATGGCGATGACCGCGTCGTTCATGGCGTTGCCGACGGTGCTGCCGAAGGCCGTGTCCAGCCAGAGCTGCACATACGTCGCACCGGAGGTGGCCTCCAGGATGGACTTCAGGGCGGGGTCGGCCACGCCGGCCTCCGCACCCTTGGCCACGGGCAGGCCGGTGCCGGTCTCGGCAAAGCCCTTCTGCACCTCGGGGCTCACGATGTACTTGAGGAACTCGACGCACTCGGCCGGGGCGTTCTTGGCGCAGGCGAACCCGTCGCCGCCGCCGAGGGCCGCCTTCGGGTCACCGGCGGAGCCGGCGATCGCCGGTACGGGGAACCAGCCGAGGAACTTCGTGAGCGCTTTCGGGTCCTCGGCGACGGTCTCCAGGGTGCCCCTGTTCCAGTCGCCCATCAGCTCCATCGCGGCCTTGCCGTTGGCGACCAGCCCGTTGGCGCTGGTCGGGTCGTTCTGGCCCGGCGTCGCGATGAAGTTCGGCTGGAACGGGTTGGTGCCGATGAAGGTCTTCAGGTCCTGGCCCGCCTTGACGAAGCACGGGTCGTCGAAGACCAGGTCGACGGACGCCTTCTTGAGTGTGTCGACCGAGCAGGCACGCAGCGCGAAGTTGTACCACCAGTGCGCGGCGGGCCACTTGTCACCGGCGCCCAGCGCGATCGGGATGACGTTGATGGCCTTGAGCTTCGTGACCGCCTGGTTGAGCTCCTCGAAAGTGGTCGGAGGAGCGGTGATGCCCGCCTTTGCGAACATGTCCTTGTTGTACCAGATGCCCTCGATCCCCATCCGGTACGGCAGGCCGTACTGCTTGCCGTCCACCTGCCAGATCTCGGTCGCGCTGCCGATGTTGGCGGCCTCGTCCTTGACCTGATCGGTGATGTCCTTGAGGTAGTCGGCCTCCACCTGCTCACGCATCTCGCCGCCGCCCCACGCCTGGAAGATGTCCGGCGGGTCGCTGCTCAGCAGCGCGGCGGGGAGCCGGGTGCGCTGGAGTTGGTTGGTCTCGATCGCCTCGATCTGGATCGTGACGGTCGGGTGCAGTGCGGAGAAGTCCTTCGCGACCTTCTCCCAGTAGGTCTTGCCAGGCCCGTCCTGGGAGGCGTTGTGCCACCAGGTCATGGTCACCGGGTTCTTGTAGAGCTCGTTCTCGGCGGGTGCCTCGCTGTCGCCGCCGTTACACCCGGCGACGAGCAGTGCGGTGGTCACGAACAGCGCCAGGGTGGCGCCCGCGCGGTGCTTCATCGCCATCGACACGTCTCCTCGACTAGCAGTGGCGGTACTAGGTGCGGCGAGTTTTACAGTCCCGTAACGGGGTGTCAACCGTTGTCGATAACGTTTTCGACTCCCCCGCAACGAGTCCCAGGTGGCCCTCTATCATCGTCGGCGTGACCTTCCCCGAGCGTGTCAAGATGTCGGACGTGGCCCGTACGGCCGGCGTCTCGGTGGCGACCGTGTCGAAGGTCGTCAACGGTCGCTACGGCGTGGCGCAGGCGACCGTGGAGCGCGTCCGGGAGGTCATCCACCAGCTCGGCTACGAGGCCAGCCTGGGAGCGCAGAGCCTGCGCAGCCACCGGACGAACGTCCTGGGCATCCTGGTCGCCGAGTTCGAGCCGTTCTCGACCGAGCTGCTCAAGGGCGCGTCGAAGGAGGTCGCCGGCACCGGCTACCAGCTGCTCGCCTACTCCGGCGGCGACGCCGACGGCACGGCCGTCGGCTGGGAGCGGCGCTCGCTGGCCCGCCTGTCCGGGACGCTCATCGACGGGGCCGTGATCGTCACGCCGACGGTGGTCGAGACCAAGCAGGGCTTCCATGTCGTGGCCGTCGACCCCCACACCGGCCCGTCGGGGCTGCCCACCGTCGACTCCGACAACTTCGCCGGCGCGGTGCTCGCGACCAACTACCTCCTGTCGCTCGGTCACCACCGCATCGGCCACATCAGCGGTCGCCCCGACCTCGAGTCGGCGCGCCTTCGCGAGGCCGGCTTCCGCCGAGCCATGGCCGACGCGGGCGTCGCGGTCGACGAACGACTCGTCCGCGTCGGCGGTTTCCGGGTCGAGAGCGCCGCCGCCACGGCCGCGGAACTGTTGGCACTGCCCGACCGGCCGACCGCCGTCTTCGCCGGCAACGACCTCTCCGCGATCTCCACGATGGATGTCGCCCGGACCGTGGGCCTCACGGTGCCCGACGACCTGTCCGTGATCGGCTTCGACAACATCCCTGAGTCGGCGCTGGCCACCCCGCAGCTCACCACGATCGCGCAACCCCTGCAGCGCATGGGCGCCGAGGCGATGCGGCTGCTCATCGACCTCGTCGGCGGCGTCGAACGCGACCTGCACGTCCGGCTGCCGACCGAACTGGTCGTCCGGTCTTCCTGCGCCCCGCACACGCCCTCCACCGGGCCCGATCGGCCGCCGACGGCCGGTGCGGCGAGCGGCTGAGCGGCGAGGTCACGGGCGCTGCGCCGGGCCCGGCGACACGCCGACCCGTGCCGATCAGCCGGACTTCCGGGAATTCCCCGCAACTTCCCGGAACACGGCGCCGATCCGCCCTGTCGCCAGCCCCCGGTCCGTGCGGCAAGATGACCGATGGGACGGGCACGCTGCTCCGGGGCATCCCGGTGCCGGCGTCCGGCCCGCCCCCGAAAGAACAAAGGAGACGCGGGTGGACGCGGACGACGGACGCAGGGTCACCATCAGCGCCATCGCGCGAGAGGCCGGAGTCTCGGTGCCGACCGTGTCCCGGGTGCTCAACGGCCGCTCGGACGTGGCCCCCGGCACCCGGGAACGGGTCGAGGAGTTGCTGCGCCACCACGGCTACCGGCGTCGCGCCAGCCGCACGGTGCAGCGCGCCGGCCTGGTCGACCTGGTCTTCAACGACCTGGACAGCCCCTGGGCCGTGGAGATCATCCGCGGGGTCGAGGACGTCGGGCACGCCGCCGGCGTGGGCACCGTGGTCTCCGCGATACACCGACAGTCCACCGCCGCCCGGCAGTGGCTGCAGAACCTGCGCGCCCGGGCCACCGACGGCGTCATCTTCGTGACCTCGCACGTCAGCCCGCCGCTCTACGCCCAGCTGCGGCGGCTCAACGTGCCCGTGGTGGTGGTCGACCCGGCCGGCGTGCCCGCCATCGACGTGCCGACCATAGGAGCCACCAACTGGGCCGGCGGGCTCGCCGCGACCGAGCACCTGCTCTCGCTCGGGCACCGGCGGATCGGGTTCGTGGCCGGGCCGACGCACCTGCTGTGCAGCCGAGCCCGGCTGGACGGCTACCGGGCCGGGCTGGAGGCCGCCGGCCTGCCGCTGGAGGAACACCTGCTCCGACCCGGCGACTTCTACCACGCGTCCGGCTTCGCCGCCGGGTCCTCGCTGCTGGACCTCGACGAGCCGCCGACGGCGATCTTCGCGGCGAGCGACCAGATGGCGTTCGGCGTCTACGAGGCGATCCGGCAACGCGGCCTGCTGGTCCCGGGCGACGTCAGCGTGGTCGGCTTCGACGACCTGCCCGAGGCGCGGTGGGCGTCACCGCCACTGACCACTGTGCGGCAACCGCTGGTCGAGATGGGTCGGCTGGCCGCGCGGACCGTCCTGCGGCTCGCCCAGGGCGAGGCCATCGACTCCCCCCGGGTGGAACTCGCCACCGAGTTGGTCGTCCGGGACAGCACCGCCGCCCCGCCGACCGGGTCACCTGGCCCGTCCTGACGGCCCGGACCGAGTCGGAAGCTGGTGTCGCCGGTTCCGGTTCGGCTCCGAAAAGTTCCGGTTTCCGCCGACTCCTGGCGACGCGGCGACCGCGGCCGGCCGGCGGGTACCCCCGGCGGTTCGCCCACGACACGCCGGCGCGGTGAGCGACCCGGGGCCGCCCACCGCGCCGAACGGTCAGTGGTGGTGGTGCGAGCGGACGGCCCGGCGGATGTCCACCGGCAGCGCCGGCGCGCCGTCCACCGGCGCCGGGTCCTCAGCGGTCGGCGCCACTCCCCCGGCGGCGATCCGGTCCAGGGTGGCCAGCCCGGCCGCGTCGACCTCGCCGAAGATCGTGTAGTCGGGGCGCAGCGCGGAGTCGGCGTAGACCAGGAAGAACTGGCTGCCGTTGGTGTCCGGCCCGGCGTTGGCCATGGAGAGCACGCCACGTTCGTAGAGCCGACGCACCCCGGTCGGGTCGGTGGGCGCCGGCGGCAGGCCGGTCGGCAGTTCGTCGCCGTACCGGTAACCCGGGCCACCCTCACCCGTGCCGGACGGGTCACCGCACTGCAGCACGCTCAGCGTGGGGTACGCGGTGAGCCGATGGCACGAGGTGCGGTCGTAGAAGCGCTTGCGGACCAGGTGCAGGAAGCTCTGCACCGTGCACGGCGCCGCCGCCCGGTCCAGGGTCAACCCGATCGGCCCGTGGTTGGTCGCCAGCGTCACCCGGACGGTGCCCCGGTCCGGCGTACGCCGCGGGTCGGGCGGCAGCGGCACCGGCCGGGCAGCCGGCTCGTCGGGCGTCTCGGTGTACGCGCACGGGCCGTGCGTGGTGCGCGGCGGGCGGGTGGCGGCATCGGTGCCGGCCGACGGCGCGGCGGACGCGGTCACCGCGTCGACTGTCGCGCGCGGCGCGGCGACGGCGGCGGCGGACGCGCCGGCGACCAGCGCGCCGGCGAGCACCGTCACCCCCGCGAGGCGGTTCAGCACGCGCACCGACCGGCGGGGTGCCGCCACGCCGGACCGCGGTTCGAGTTCACTCGACAAGGGATCCTCCTGGACTCGTGGTGCCAGAAAGGCCGGAGTCTATGGATGTCGAGGCTGGTTGTCGATCCGTCAGGGCAGCCGCCGGCGGCGGCGCCGCCACAGCAGCCCGCCCAGCAGCAGCACGCCCGCGCCGCTCAGCGCGGTCACCGACCAGAGCCACCCCGACCCGGAGCGCACCGGACCGCTGGCCGCCGCCGGCCGGGGCGTACCGGGCACGGCCAGCTCGGATGGCGCGGCCGACGGCGTGGCCATCAGCTCGCCCGGCTCGACGAGCCGGCCGACGGCGGCGTCGCGGGGCAACGTGAAGCCCCAGTCCAACAGGGCCGCGCCCTGCTCCCAGCCACGCATCGGCGCCGGCTCGGCGCCCAGCAGGGTCACCACCAGCCGCCGCCCGTCACGCTGCGCCGCCCCGACGTAGGTGTGCCGGGCCAGATCGGTGAAGCCCGTCTTGCCGCCGAGCGCGCCCGGGTACCGGTAGATGAGCTGGTTCTCGTTCTGGATCTGGAAACCCTTGGTGCGCTGCGCCGGCTGGGCCGGGATCTGCGCCTGCTCGGTGAGCGCGTACCGGCCGAAGGTCGGCTCGGCGAAGCAGGCCCGGGCGATCAGCGCCAGGTCGTACGCACTGGTGAACTGTCCCCTGCCGTCCAGCCCGGAGGCGGTGACCGCGTGCGTCTGGAGTGCGCCGAGCCGGTGCGCCTGCTCGTTCATGGCGCGTACCCCGCCGGCCACGCCGTCCGCCCCACCGCCCAGCCGGGCCAGCACGTTCGCCGCCTCGTTGCCCGAGTTGAGCAGCAGCCCGAGCCAGACCGTCTCGATGGTGTACCGGCCGTCCTCGACCAGGCCGACGGCGGAGGACCCGGGCTCGATGTCCATGTCCGCCGCGGTGACGGTGACCGTCTGCTTCGGATCCAGCCGGGGCAGCATCGTGGCCGCCAGTAGCAGCTTCTGCACGCTGGCCGGGGTGCCGTACTCGTGCGGGCCGCAACCACCGAGCACCTGGCCGGTGTCCAGGTCGGCGACCAGCCACGAGGTGGCGGTGACGGCCGGTGGCGCCCCGACGCCGGCCGGCACGACCAGGCCGCTGGTGGCCAGACCGGCGCCGCCGACCACCCGTTGCTCGGGCACGGCGGCCGGAGGCGACGGCCGGGGCGGCCGGGACACCGCCGGCGCCGGCGCCCTGGGGCACCGCACGGTCGCCGCGGCGGCGGCGCCGGTGGCGGCGGTGACCGGCGCCGGAGCGAGCAGGACGGCGGACGCCGTGACAGCCAGCAGCGCAGCTCTCATAGGCCCGACCCTAGCCAACAAGATCGCCCGGTGGGACCGGTTGGCCGGCCGACCATGTGGTGGCGCCCCGATCACTCAGGTAGTCGTGCAGCGCGGCGCTGCCCCGCAGCCGCCGCAGGCTGCGCGCGTGCAGCTCCTGCTCACGCCGGCCCAGCTCGGCGCGGACCCGCTGGGCACTGCCGGTGGTGCGCAGCTCACCGAGCACCGCCTCGATGATCTCGAACGGGTAGGCGCCCCGGCGCAGCAGCGCCACGACCTGCGCGGCGCGCAACTCCGCCTCGTCGTACACCCGGTACTTCGTGCCCGGCGTGCGGCCCGGCCGGAGCAGGCCGCGCTGCTCCCACAGCCGTAGCTGCGAGGTCCGGACCCCGACCAGGGCGGCGACCTCGCCGATGCGGGCGCCACGGCGTGGCGCCGGCCGGGTTGCCGGGGGGCTGGCCAGCACGGTCTCGAAGGCGCCGAGCACCCGACGGATCTCGGCGCGCTCCCGATCCAGCTCGGCGTGGCCACCGTCGAGCGCCGCCAGGGCCGCCGGCAGGTCACCCCTGTGCACCGCCGCCATGATCTCCCGGGTACGGCTCCAGCCGTGCCCCTCGGCCAGTCGCCGCGCCACGGTCAGCGCCCGGGCGTGCTCGGTCGTGAAGATCCGGTAGCCGCTCGTGGTGCGCCGCACCGGCGGCAGCACGCCCACCTCGACGTAGTTGCGCACCTGCTGCACCGAGATCCCGACGGTGGCAGCCAGGTCCACCGCCCGCAGGCGGTCCTTCGGTGCGGTGTCCACGCCGGCCACCGTACCGGTTGCCACGTGATTTGAGACTTTGCGGGGCGTTCCGCCGTGGCTCCCAGCCAAATCTTGGCAGAAGGCTCTATGTAGTGATGAATGAGACAATGTAATCCGTCAGCCCGGCGGGGGCCTCCCCCGCCACGATCTCGTGAAGGGTTCGCATGTCGCAGCCAGCATGGTCCGTCGCCGACAGCCACGACATGATCGAGGTACGCGGAGCGCGGGAGAACAACCTCGCCAGCGTCTCGGTCGACATCCCCAAGCGCCGGTTGACCGTCTTCACCGGTGTCTCCGGCTCGGGCAAGTCGTCGCTCGTCTTCGGCACCATCGCCGCCGAGTCCCAGCGCCTGATCAACGAGACCTACAGCGCCTTCCTCCAGTCGTTCATGCCCAACCTCAACCGGCCGGACGTCGACTCGCTGCGCAACCTCGGCGCGGCCATCGTGGTCGACCAGGAGCGGATGGGCGTCAACTCCCGCTCCACCGTGGGCACCGCCACCGACGCGTACGCCATGCTGCGGATCGTCTTCAGCCGGCTCGGCCAACCGTCGGTGGGCGGCGCGGGCGCGTTCAGCTTCAACCTGGCCGAGGGGATGTGCCCGACCTGCGAAGGGCTCGGCCGGGTCTCCGACCTCGACGTCAACGAGCTGGTGGACGTCGAGCGCTCGCTCAACGACGGCGCGATCACGGTGCCCAACTTCGCGGTCGACTCCTGGTACTGGCAGACCATCGTCGGGTCCGGCCTGTTCGACCCGGACGTCAAGCTCCAGGACTTCACCCCCGAGCAGTGGCAGGACTTCCTTTACAAGCCGGCCACGAAAATCAAGATGGGCAGCAACAACTGGACGTACGAGGGCCTGGCGGTCAAGGTCAAGCGGCTCTACCTCGCCAAGGACCGCGAGTCGATGCAGGGGCACATCCGCGCCTTCGTCGACCGGGCGGTCACCTTCACCACCTGCGCGGCCTGCGGTGGCACCCGGCTCAACGCGGCGGCCCTGTCCTCGCAGATCGCCGGCCGCAACATCGCGGACTGCTCGGCCATGCAGATCAGCGATCTGGCCGAGTTCGTCCGGGCCGTCGACGACCCGGCGGTGGCGCCGCTGATCGCCAACCTGCGGGACCTGCTGGACTCGCTGGTCGAGATCGGGCTGGGCTACCTCAGCCTGGACCGCGAGTCGGCCACCCTCTCCGGCGGTGAGGCGCAGCGGGTGAAGATGGTCCGCCACCTCGGCTCCAGCCTCTCCGACGTCACGTACGTCTTCGACGAGCCGACCGTCGGCCTGCACCCGCACGACATCGCCCGGATGAACGACCTGCTGCTGCGGCTGCGGGACAAGGGCAACACCGTGCTGGTGGTCGAGCACAAGCCGGAGACCATCGCCATCGCCGACCACGTGGTCGACCTCGGGCCGGGCGCCGGCGCCGACGGCGGCCGGATCTGCTTCACCGGCGACGTTCCCGGCCTTCGCCGCTCCGGTACGCTCACCGGCCGGCACCTGGATCACCGGGTGACCCTGCGCGACGAGGTACGCCCACCGACCGGACAGCTCGCCATCCGCCACGCCGACCTGCACAACCTGCGCGACGTGGACGTGGACATCCCGCTCGGGGTGCTCACCGTCGTCACCGGCGTGGCCGGCTCCGGCAAGAGCTCACTGATCCACGGGTCGTTGCGCGGCCGGGCCGGGGTGGTGATCGTGGACCAGGCCCCGATCCGCGGGTCGCGACGCAGCAACCCGGCCACCTACAGCGGGCTGCTCGACCCGATCCGTGCCGCCTTCGCCAAGGCCAACGGGGTCAAGGCGGCGCTGTTCAGCGCCAACTCCGAGGGCGCCTGCCCGACCTGCAAGGGGATCGGCCTGATCTACACGGACCTGGCGATGATGGCCGGCGTAGCGAGCGTCTGCGAGCGGTGCGAGGGCCGGCGGTTCACCGACGAGGTGCTCACGTACACGCTGCGCGGCAAGAACATCAGCGAGGTGCTGGCCATGTCGGTCACCGAGGCGCACGCGTTCTTTCCCAGCGGGCCGGCGCACCTCATCCTCGGCCGGCTGGTCGACGTCGGGCTGGGCTACCTCAGCCTCGGCCAGCCGCTGACCACCCTCTCCGGTGGGGAGCGGCAACGGCTCAAGCTCGCCATCCACCTGGCGGAGAAGACCAGCACGTACGTGTTGGACGAGCCGACCACCGGCCTGCACCTGGCCGACGTGGACCAGTTGCTGGCCCTGCTGGACCGGATGGTCGACGCCGGCAACACGGTGATCGTCATCGAGCACCACCAGGCGGTCATGGCGCACGCGGACTGGCTCATCGACCTGGGGCCGGGCGCCGGGCACGACGGCGGGCGGATCGTCTTCACCGGCACACCGGCCGACCTGGTCGCCCGGGGCGACACGCTCACCGCCGACCACCTGCGCGAGTACGTCACCGAGCCGGCGGTGATCACCCGGGGTTAGAGTCGCGGCGGCGAGCCGCAACCTCGGGGGCGCCGGCCCGTCCACCGCTGCATCGTCGGTCGTCATCACTGACGAATCACGTGGGCGGACCGGCCGCGTCCCGGCACCGCTGACCTGCGGTCCGGGCCGGCACACCGTTGATTCGGCTCGCGCGGTGGGCGGGCTGCGAGTGGGCGTGCGTGGCGGCGGTGGTCAGGCAAGGCGGCGCAGCCAGCGCCGCTGCCACGGGGTCTCCACCGCCTTCGGGTGGTAGCCCGCCCGCACCCAGGGCACCGCCCGGTCAGCCGGCAGGCCGTCGAGGATCGCCAGCGCGGCCAACGCCGTACCGGTACGCCCCACCCCGCCCCGGCAGGCCACCTCCACGCGCTCACCGTCGTACGCCCGCCGCAACGTCGCCCGCAGGGCGTCGAGCGCATCCGCCCGATCGAGCGGGACCCAGAAGTCGGGCCACCGGATCCGCCGGTGGGCCCAGGCCGGTTCCGGGCCGGGGGCCAACAGCAGAGCGAAGTCGGCGGGCAATTCGACGGTGGCAGCGATGCGCCGTCCGCGCACCGCCGCCCCGCTGGGCAGGACGAGCACATTCGACTGCTCGGACCATGGTTGAGCGACACTCACCCCAGCATTGTGCCGCCACCGGCACCTGGCCATCGTCCCCGCGCTGATCGCCCGGGAAGCCGGCACAGACAGCGCCGCCCCCGGCCGGTGGGCTGGGGGCGGCGCTGGTGTCGGTGTGCAGGTCGCCTCTCGGCGAGTGGCGCGACGCGGCT